>JAUEPE010000014.1 GCA_030403585.1 Frankia sp. RB7 | reverse complement strand
GCCGCGCTGGGCCCTCCCGCAAGAGGCCCCCCACAAAACCCCCCCCCCCCCAACCCCCCCGCTGCCCCCAACCGCAAGTTTCCCCGGAGGGGGTGCCGCCCCCCCCCCACGGGCGGTGGCCTTATTTTATGCTACATGCAGCCCGGCCACGCTCCCCCTAAAAACTCTGCGCACCCAACACCCCCCGGGGCCGGCCCGGCGAGGGCGGGCACGACAGTGGTGTTTGTGGCAACCGCTCACACAGCGAGTCGGAACGTCACTCCACCCAGCAGGAATTCGTTCCCCGCAACCGCGAGCCCCTTTGCCTTTGCGGCGTGCAATACGCTCGCGGCATCAGCTACCCTAAACTCCAGCGCGCTCATGATCTCGCTGGCTCCTTTCACGAAGTGGAAAGTCGCATTGGGTAGCTTCAATTCGGCATCGCCACTTGGCGCAACCCCGATGATCTTTCCCCAATGCTCCGCCAATCCCTGCGGATCCGGGCTCTGCATCTCCACGGCCGTCAGCGCCTGCGTCACATCCTTTCGGATGAAGTTTTGCCAGTCTGGACCGGCCGGCGGATACGCACCCAAAATGTCGTCGCTGCCTTCGGTGTGGTTGAATTCGATGAAGGCGGCGCGGCAGTCGCGGGGGTGGAGCTGGACGCCGTGATAGGGCGCGTGGTCGATGACGTTGGCCGTGCGCACGCCAAGCGCATTGGCGTTACGGCCACGCTCGTCCGGATCATTGCAGCAGAAGATCGCCATGTAACCACCGCGACCGCCGGTCTTCTCGATAAAGCGGCCGGCCGTGGTACCGTCCTGGAACGGCGCCACCACTTCCAGGAGGATCGTGTCGACCGGGAGCAGTGCATTCTCCAGGCCGTATTTGGCAACATTGCCGTCGCGGTAGCAGACGGCGAGGCCCATGATCTCGGCGATATCGGAGATGACAGGCGCGAGCTGCGGCGCGACGAGACAAATCTGCCGCAGTCGCACATAGGGCGCCATCGTCATGCGCCCCTGAAGGCCGGCTTGCGTTTCTCGACGAAGGCCTTCGCGGCTTCCTTATGATCCTCGGTGTCGCTGCAGCGGGTGTGATGGATGGCTTCACCGTCGAAGCAGTCTTCCAGCGGCAGATGCTCGGCATTGTTGATGTTGCGCTTGATGTAGCCGAGCGCGATCGAGGGACCCTGCGCCAGCGATAGTGCAAGCTCGTGCGCTGCGGCGTCGATCTCGGCGTCGGGGACGACCTTTGTCACCATGCCGATCGCATGCGCTTCCTTCGCCGTGAGCACCGGCGAGGTCAGATAGAGCTCACGTGCCCGCGCGCTGCCGAGCAGCTGGGTGAGGAAATAGGTGCCGCCGTAATCGCCGGAGAAGCCGACCTTGGCGAAAGCCGTCGTGATCTTGCAGGACTCGCTCGCAACGCGCAGGTCGCACGACAGCGCCATCGAAAGGCCGGCGCCGGCCGCGGCGCCATCGAGCTGCGCCACCACCGGCTTCGGCATCTGATGCAGGATGCGCGAGACTTCCATGCCGCGGCGGAGATTCGCCATCTTTACTTCGAACGGCAGCGGCGCTCGACCGGCCGCCATCGACTTGACGTCACCACCGACGCAGAACGACCCGCCGGCGCCCTTGAACAGCACCGCGCGAACTTCGGGATCGTCGGCCGCACGCCGCGCCGCTTCGACCAGTCCTGCGACCATCTCGGGATTGAGCGCGTTCTTTCGCTCAGGCCGGTTCATGGTGATGGTGAGCAGTCCGCCTTCGAGCTTTTGCAGGACCATGTCGTTCATGGGACGTCCCCCTTGTTGTTGTTTTGGTCGGTCTCTCGCCACACTCGTCATTGCGAGGAGCGAAGCGACGAAGCAATCCAGACCGTCCTTGCGGAAACATCTCTGGATTGCTTCGCTGCGCTCGCAATGACGATCTCTATTTCTTCACCAGCGGGCAGCGGGACTGCTCCAGCGACTGGAACGCCTCGTTGCCGGGCACGGTGGCGAGCAGCTTGTAGTCGTCCCAGCGGCCTTTTGACTCCGACGGCTTCTTCACCTCGAACAGGTACATGTCGTGCACCATGCGGCCGTCCTCGCGGATCTTGCCGTTCTTGGCAAAAAAGTCGTTGATCGGCGTCTCCTTCATCACCTTCATGACCGCGGCCGAGTCGGTCGTACCGGCGGCCTTCACGGCTTTCAGATAGTGCATGACTGAGGAATAGACGCCGGCCTGTGCCGAGGTCGGCATCCGCTTCATACGCTCCATAAACCGTTTCGACCACGCGCGGGTGTCGTCATTGAGATCCCAATAGAAGGCTTCGGCCAGCAGCAGGCCCTGTGCGGTCTCGAGCCCGATCGAGTCGATGTCGGAGACGAACGCGAGCAGCGGCGAGACCTTCTGGCCGCCCTTGGTGACGCCGAACTCGGCCGCCTGCTTGATGGCGTTGACGGTGTCGCCGCCGGCGTTCGCCAGCCCGATCACCTTGGCCTTGGAGGCCTGCGCCTGCAGCAGGAACGACGAAAAGTCCGACGTGTTGAGCGGATGGCGCACACTGCCGAGCACCTTGCCACCGGTCTTGGTGACGACGGCGCTGGTGTCCTTCTCCAGGTCCTGGCCGAAGGCATAGTCGGCGGTGAGGAAGAACCAGGTATCGAGGCCCGACTTCACGGCCGCAAGGCCGGTCACGTTGGCCTGGCCATAGGTGTCGAACACATAGTGCACGGTGTAGGGACCGCAGGCCTCGTTGCTGAGACGGATCGAGCCCGGGCCGTTGAACATGATGATCTTGTTGCGCGCCTTCGCGATCTCGCCGGCCGCAAGCGCGGTCGCCGAGGCCGCGACGTCGTAGATCATCTCGACACCCTGGTTGTCGAGCATGTCGCGGGCGATGTTGGCGGAGAGGTCGGCCTTATTCTGATGGTCGGCCGCGATCACCTGGATCTTGCGCCCCAGCACCTCGCCGCCAAAATCTTCCACGGCCATCTTAGCCGCGGTCTCGCTGCCCGGACCGGTGATGTCGGCGTAGAGGCTCGACATGTCGAGGATGCCGCCGATCTTCAGGGGTGGCTTGTCCTGGGCCTGCGCGGCACTCGCGCTGAGAGCCAACGCGGCGGCAAAAATGCCCGACAAAATATGCTTCATCGAAAAGACCTCCCTTGATTGCCTGACTCTGAATGGCGGCTTGATTATTGCTCTTGGCAAACGCTGTTGCCGCAATCATGCCGCATGCGCAAGAGCGCAGCAAGCAGAAGCGCGATGCGCATCGCGCGACGGTCTTATGTTTTCCGCAAAGCGGAATGGTCGGAAGACGCAAGATGTTTCCGTGTCGTTGCGAGCGCAGCGGCGCAGGCAAGCAATCCAGAATCCTTCCGCGGAGGAAGTCTCGCAATGACAGAGTGTGAGGAAGCCCCTTCGCGACCCACCGCGCATGGGCTAAGACTGAAGTACAACGCAACCTCTCCGGGTCTCGTGACGCAACGGCTTCACCTCATCGTCGCATTCTTTCTCGTCGCGGGTCACACTGCGTTCGCCGCACCGTGCCAATTCGAAGCACAGGGCGAAGGCCACGTCGTGGGAATCGTCGATGCGCGTAGCGTACGGCTCGACGACGGCCGCGAGGTACGCCTCACCGGAATTGAGCCCGCCGCATCGACCAGGCAAGCACTGACGTCGTTGCTAGCCGGCCGCGACGTGACGCTGCGCAGTGCGGTCGACACACCCGACCGCTACGGCCGCCAGGGCGCGCTGCTGTTCATCGGCGAAAGCGACACCTCGGTACAGGCCATGCTGCTCGCCCAGGGCGACGCCCTCGTCTCGGCCGAGATCGCCGACAAGGACTGCGCCACCGCCCTGATGTCGTCAGAGGCCGAGGCGAGGCGTCAAAAAAAGGGCAACTGGGCTGACCCGTCGGCCATAAAAAACGCGGAAAGTCCAGACGATATTTTGGCCGGGATCGGGCGCTTTATGGTGGTCGAGGGCAAAGTCCTGTCGGTCCGGCAAGCTGGGGCAATGACCTACCTCAACTTCGGACGGAACTGGACACGCGGCTTTGCGGCGACTATTTCAAAGCGAACGCAACCGGCGTTTGAAAGCGCCGGAATGACCCTTAAGTCCCTGGAAAATAGGCGTATTCGCGTTCGGGGCTGGGTTGAGGGGACGACGGGGCCGCGTATCGACGTGCTCCGGGTGGGACAGGTCGAGTTGCTGGGCGCAAACGAGCCAATTGGGGTAAGGCCCTGACAAGGGCCAGGCACGGGTTAAGCGACGTGAATGGGGTGCTAGAACAGCACAAAACGGGCGAAGGACGCCGCCTTCGGGCTGCGCCGGCCGCGCTTTGCCTCGTTCTGGGCACAGCCCTCGCCGGTTGCGGCGATATGGGCCGGTTCCAGACTGCGGCGGCGCCGCCGACGGTCGCGTTACCCAAGCCGAAGCCGGCCGTCGCCCAGACCCCCGCCACCGAGAAAGAGCACGAGCGCATCCTGGCGAGCTATGGCGGCACTTATGACGACCCCAGGCTAGAATCGCTCGTCAGCAAGACCGTCGACCGGCTCGTTGCCGCCTCCGACCGCCCTGACCAGGGCTACAAGGTCACCATTCTCAATTCCGGCGCGGTGAACGCTTTCGCGCTGCCGAACGGCCAGCTCTATGTCACCCGCGGCCTGCTCGCGCTGGCCAGCGACACCTCCGAATTGTCCTCCGTGCTCAGCCACGAGATGGCGCATGTGCTGTCGAAGCACGCCGCGATGCGCGAGGACCAGGCGCGCCAGGCCGCGATCGTGACCCGCGTCGTCACCGACATGAGCACCGATCCCGATCTCACCGCGCTCGCGCTCGCCAAGACAAAGCTGACCATGGCGAGCTTTTCGCGTAACCAGGAATTCGAGGCTGACGGCATCGGCGTCGGCATCTCCGCCAAGGCACATTTCGACCCGTATGGCGCCGCGCGTTTCCTGTCAGCGATGGAGCGCAATGCCGAGCTGAAGGCCGGCAAGAGCTCGCTCGATCCGCGCGCGCAGGATTTCACCTCGTCGCATCCGGCAACGCCCGAGCGGGTGCAGAATGCGCAGACCATCGCGCGGCAATACGTTGCCCCGGAAGGCGGCGAGCGCGACCGCGAGAGCTATCTCGCCGCGATCGACAACCTCGTCTTTGGCGAGGACCCCAGCGAGGGCTTTGTCCGCGGCCGGCGTTTCCTGCATCCAAAGCTCGGCTTCACCTTCCAGGCGCCGGATAATTTCACGCTCGACAACACCGCGCAGGCGGTGATCGGCGTACGCGAGGGCGGCGCGCAGGCGATGCGCTTCGACGTCGTGCGTGTGCCGGCCGAGCAGTCGCTCGGCGACTACCTCAATTCCGGCTGGATGGAAGGCGTCGAGAAGGCGTCTACCGAAGACATCACCATCAACGGCTTCCCGGCCGCGTCCGCCACCGCCAAGGGCGATCAGTGGCAGTTCAAGGTCTATGCGCTGCGCTTCGGCAGCGACGTCTATCGCTTCATCTTCGCCACGCGGCAGAAGTCGACCGAAAGCGAGCGCAATGCACGCGAGACCGTTAATTCGTTTCGCCGCCTGACCCTCGAGGAAATCCAGGCCGCGCGTCCGCTGCGCATCAAAGTGATTACCGTGCAACCCGGCGACACCGTGGAATCGCTGTCCCACCGCATGGCCGGCGTCGATCACCCGGCCGAACGATTTCGCGTGCTGAACGGCCTCGATCGCACCGCGCAGGTGAAGGTGCGTGACCGCGTGAAGATCGTGACGGATTGAGGTAATCTGCGAATTCACAGGATGAGAAGGTCGCTGAATTTCGCAGGCGTTCTGTCCCTCTTGGGGATCACTGCCTATTCGAGTTTCAACGCTGCACGGCTGCCTGAATCCAAGTGTGCCACAAGCGAGATTTCAAACTCATGGTCCGACGACCATGCGTACAAGGCCACTCTTCCAAAGAAAGAGTGCGGCATGGGAGAAACCGTTTTCTACTCGGTCAGGGTGGACAAGTCCGAAACCGCTAGTTCACGCGGCTGGTTCCTTATAGAGGAAATTGAGCAGGATCCCTATCCCGCCCGGCCTCTCCACCCATTAATGCGATGGGATGCGAACAAGCTGGAAATCGAAAGCATCGCTAGCTCGTTGAGTGGCTTGATCGAGTTCCACGAGGGAGACTTCACGCTAGTACGATCTCACGTTCGTTCCCTGAACCCAGAATAGGCTGCGTCCAGAGTAGGTCGGCAATGTGTGTCCCGCGACCTACCTTCTTTCACCCGCCCGCGTCCATGTCGCCCACCTCGCGCTGGCCGCTGAGCCAGAGCGCGAGCAGGGTCCAGAACGCGCCGGAGAGCAGATAGGCACCCGAGGCGATGACGCCGAGATTGGTGGCGAGCAGCAGCGCGACCAGCGGAGCGAATCCAGCACCGAACAGCCAAGCCATGTCCGACGTCAGTGCTGAAGCCGTGTAGCGGTACATCTGCTTGAAGTTCGAGGCGATCGCGCCCGAGGACTGGCCAAAGGAGAGGCCGAGCAGGATGAAGCCGATCACCATATAGATGGTCTCGCCGAACGCGCCGGCGTCGAGCAGCTGCGGGGCGAAGCCGCTGTAGATCGCGATCGCGATCGCCGATCCCATCAGCAGCGACTTGCGGCCGACCCGGTCGGCGATGATGCCGGAGGCCACGATCGCGGCGACGCCGAACACGGCGGCGACGATCTCGATGATCAGGAAGCGCACCGGGCTTTCGCGGGTGAACAGGAACACCCAGGACAGCGGAAACACCGTGACCATGTGGAACAGCGCGAAGCTTGCGAGCGGAGCGAACGCACCGAGCATGATGTTGTGGCCTTCGCGCGCGACCGTGTCGGAGATGCGCGAGGGCTGCAGTTCGCGGGTCTCGAACAAGGAGGCATACTCCTCGGTCGTCACCATGCGCAGGCGCGCGAACAGCGCCACGACGTTGATGGCGAAGGCGACGAAGAACGGATAGCGCCAGCCCCAGTCGAAGAAATCGTCCGCCGAGAGATTGCCAGCGAAATAGGCGAACAGCGCGCTCGCCACGATCAGGCCGAGCGGAGCGCCGAGCTGCGGCACCATCGCGTACCAGCCGCGCTTGGAAGCCGGCGCGTTCAGCGCCAGCAGCGAGGCCATGCCGTCCCAGGCACCGCCCCAGGCCAGACCCTGCGCAATACGCGCCAGCGCCAGCAGCCAGATCGCGGCGACGCCGATGTCGTGATAGCCGGGCAGGAACGCCAGCGCCACGGTGGCGGTGCCGAGCAGGAACAGCGCCGAGACCAGCTTGGTTGTCTTGCCGTACTCCCTATCAACCGTCATGAAAATGACGGTTCCGAGCGGCCGAGCGATGAAGGCCAGCGCGAAAATCATGAAGGAATAGAGGGTGCCGGTCAGTTCGCTCGTGAACGGGAACACCAGGCGCGGGAACACGATCACCGAGGCGATCGCGTAGACGAAGAAATCGAAGAATTCCGAGGTACGGCCGATGATGACGCCGATGGCGATCTCGCCGGGGCTGGCCTGGTCGTGGCCGTGCTCGCCCGAGTGGAGGTCTGCCATTGCGGGGGTCTGTGCCGTCGCCATGCGTGCGCCCTTAACGTCCTGAAAACCAAAGCCGACCACCCGGCGCGGCGCCGGGCAATGCCGCCCTGTTTGGCGCAACATTCCGCACTGCAACATTGGACAAATTGTCCAATGTCCGGATTGCTGCGTCGCAGCTACCCATTGGTCCCGCAAAAGAAACTCATTCCCAAAGGCTCGGCCCGTGTCCCGTTTCAAGATCCTGGCGCTGCTACCCCTGGCGGTTGCACTCAGCGGCTGCAACTACGTCGTGCTGGCGCCAGCCGGCGATATCGCGGCGCAACAGCGCGACCTCGTCATCATCTCCACCGTTCTGATGCTCCTGATCGTCGTCCCCGTGATGGCGCTGACGGTGCTGTTCGCCTGGCGCTACCGCCAGTCCAACACCTCGGCCCGCTATGAGCCGGAATGGGACCACTCGACCAGCCTCGAGCTGGTGATCTGGTCGGCGCCGCTGCTGATCATCGTCTGCCTCGGCGCGCTGACCTGGATGGGCACGCACCTGCTCGACCCCTATCGCAACATCGGCCGCATCCATGCGGAACGTGCAGTGGACCAGTCCAAGGCTCCGCTCGATGTCGATGTCGTCGCGCTCGACTGGAAGTGGCTTTTTATCTACCCCGATTACGGCATCGCCACCGTCAACGAACTCGCCGCGCCGGTCGACCGCCCGATCAACTTCCACATCACCGCGTCTTCGGTGATGAACTCGTTCTACATCCCCGCGCTCGCCGGCCAGATCTACGCAATGCCGGGCATGGAGACGTCGCTCCACGCCGTGATCAACCACGCCGGTACCTACAAGGGCTTTTCGGCGAACTATAGCGGCGCCGGCTTCTCCGGCATGCACTTCACCTTCCACGGCCTCGACGACAAGGGCTTTGACGCCTGGATCGCGCAGGCCAAATCAGCCGGCGGCTCGCTCGGCCGCGCCGAATATCTCCAGCTCGAGAAGCCGAGCGAGAACGAGCCGGTGCGCCGCTGGGGCACGGTCGATTCCGATCTCTACCGCCTGATCCTCAACATGTGCGTCGAGACCGGCAAGATGTGCCAGAGCGAAATGATGGCGATCGATGCCAAGGGCGGCCTCGGCCATGAGGGCCTGAACAACACCCTGCCGCTGGCCTACGACAAATACGCCCGCCGCGGCACCGTGCTCGGGCCTCAGCCCACCTTCGTCGCCGGCACCTGCACGCCGGATGCACCGCAAGGCCAGACCACGGCCGCGATCAAGGCGCCGCTCGACACCGCGCCGCTTACCGGCGCCGGCCTGAAGCGGCCGACCTTCACGCCGCTGAAGTCCTCGTCCTTCTTCCTCGGACAACGTCCCAAGTCAAATTCGTGAAGTCAAACTCCTGAGGTCGGACTCCTGAAGTCAGACTCCTAAAGAGAGCTCGCATGTCTCCTGATCTTCTCAAGCTCATCTTCGGCCGTCTCGGCCTCGATTCGCTGCCGCTGCACGAACCGATCCTGGTCGCTACCTTCGTGATGGTCGCGCTCTGCGGCGGCGCGCTGTTCGCCGGCGTCACCTATTTCCGCCTCTGGGGCTATCTGTGGCGCGAGTGGTTCACCACCGTCGACCACAAGCGCATCGGCATCATGTACATGATCCTCGGCATCGTGATGCTGCTGCGCGGCTTCGCCGACGCGCTGATGATGCGCGCGCAGCAGGCGCTCGCGTTCAACGGTTCCGAAGGCTTCCTTCCGGCCCATCACTACGACCAGGTCTTCACCGCCCACGGCGTGATCATGATCTTCTTCGTGGCGATGCCGCTGGTGACAGGCCTGATGAACTACGTCGTGCCGCTGCAGATCGGCGCGCGCGACGTGTCGTTTCCGTTCCTGAACAATTTCAGCTTCTGGATGACGGTCGGCGGCGCGGTGCTGGTGATGGCCTCGCTGTTCATCGGCGAATTCGCCCGCACCGGCTGGCTGGCTTATCCGCCGCTGTCGAACATCGGCTACAGTCCTGATGTCGGCGTCGATTATTACATCTGGGCGCTGCAGGTCGCCGGCGTCGGAACGACCCTATCCGGCATCAACCTGATCTGTACCATCGTCAAGCTGCGCTGCCCCGGCATGACCATGATGAAGATGCCGGTGTTCACCTGGACCGCGCTCTGCACCAACATCCTGATCGTCGCCTCCTTCCCTGTACTGACCGTCGTGCTCGCGCTGCTCTCGCTCGACCGCTACGTCGGCACCAACTTCTTCACGAACGATTTCGGCGGCAGCCCGATGATGTACGTGAACCTGATCTGGATCTGGGGCCATCCCGAGGTTTACATCCTGGTTCTCCCCGCCTTCGGCATCTTCTCGGAAGTCACCTCGACCTTCTCCGGCAAGCGGCTGTTCGGCTACACCTCGATGGTCTACGCCACGGTGGTCATCACCATCCTGTCGTACCTGGTCTGGCTGCACCACTTCTTCACCATGGGCTCGGGCGCCAGCGTCAACTCGTTCTTCGGCATCACCACGATGATTATCTCGATCCCGACGGGCGCGAAGATGTTCAACTGGCTGTTCACGATGTATCGCGGCCGCATCCGCTTCGAGCTGCCGATGCTGTGGACGATCGCCTTCATGCTGACCTTCGTGCTCGGCGGCATGACCGGCGTGCTACTCGCGGTGCCGCCGGCCGACTTCGTCCTGCACAACAGCCTGTTCCTGATCGCGCACTTCCACAACGTGATCATCGGCGGGGTGGTGTTCGGCGCATTCGCCGGCATCAACTACTGGTTCCCGAAGGCGTTCGGCTTCAAGCTCGATCCGTTCTGGGGCAAGCTGTCGTTCTGGTTCTGGGTCACCGGCTTCTACATGGCCTTCATGCCACTCTACGTGCTCGGCCTGATGGGCGTGACCCGCCGCCTGCGCGTGTTCGACGACCCCTCGCTCCAGATCTGGTTCGTCATCGCCGCGATCGGCGCCGGCCTCGTCTTCCTCGGCATTCTGTGCATGCTGATGCAGTTCGCGGTTTCCTTCCTCAAGCGCGAGCAGCTCAAGGACGTCACCGGCGATCCCTGGGATGCGCGCACGCTGGAATGGGCGACGTCTTCGCCCCCGCCGGACTACAATTTTGCCTTCACCCCCGTCGTTCACGACAACGACGCGTGGTGGGACATGAAGAAGCGCGGCTACCAGCGTCCGCTCACCGGGTTCAAGCCGATCCACATGCCCAGCAGCACCGGCACCGGTATCATCCTCGCCGGCCTCGCCACCGCGATGGGATTCGGCCTGATCTGGTACATCTGGTGGCTGGCGGCTGCGAGCTTCATCGCGATGCTCGCCGTCGGGATCGGTCACACCTTCAACTATCACCGCGACTTCGACATTCCGGCTGACGACGTCATCCGGGCCGAGGATTCGCGTACCAAACTGCTCGCCGGAGCCAAGTAAATGACTGTCGCTGTCAATCCCTCGCAAACTGGCGAGCCGGTCTTCTACGTCGCCGACGAACACCCGCATCCGGAAGGCTACAGCACCTCGCTCGGCTTCTGGATCTACCTGATGAGCGACTGTCTCATCTTCGCGATGCTGTTCGCCGCCTTCGGCGTGCTCGGCGCCAACTACGCCGCCGGGCCCGCGCCGAAGGACCTGTTCGACCTCAATTTGGTCGCGGTCAACACCTCGATGCTGCTGCTGTCGTCGATCACCTATGGCTTTGCGATGCTGACCATGCAGCAGAACAAGATCGCCCAAACGCAGATGTGGCTTGCGATCACCGGCCTGTTCGGCGTCGCCTTCATCAGCATCGAGCTGACCGAGTTCGCCCACATGATCCATGAAGGCGCGACGCCGCAGCGCAGCGCCTTCCTGTCCTCCTTCTTCACCCTGGTCGGCACCCACGGCCTGCACGTCTCCTGCGGCCTGATCTGGCTGGTGACCCTGATGGTGCAGGTCTGGCGCTTCGGCCTGATCGAGGCCAACCGCCGCCGCCTGATGTGCCTGTCGATGTTCTGGCATTTCCTCGACGTGGTCTGGATCGGCGTCTTCACCTTCGTCTATCTCCTGGGAGTTCTGCGATGAACATCGACACCCACGCCGCCCACGCGCACGACCATCACCACGACGACGGCCACGCCCACAGCACGTTCTCGGGCTACATGCTCGGCTTCGTGCTCTCGGTGGTACTCACCGCGATCCCGTTCTGGCTGGTGATGAGCGGCACACTGCCGAGCAAGCAGATCACTGCGCTGGTCATCATGGCCTTCGCGGTCGTGCAGATCGTCGTGCACATGATCTACTTCCTGCACATGAGCCCCAAATCCGAGAACGGCTGGAGCATGATGGCGCTGATCTTCACCATCGTGATGGTGGTGATCGCGCTGTCCGGTTCGCTGTGGGTGATGAACCACCTCAACAGCAACATGATGCCGATCCACGAGATGACGGGAATGAAGTGAGCGATCTCGTGGGCCCCGAGGATAACGAACCGCGCGACCCCGCAAGGACTGCGCGTCTATCCCTGTGGCTCACGATTCTCTCGCTCACCGCCGTCGTTGTTCTGATCGCCCTCGGCGTCTGGCAGGTCGAGCGCCGTGCCTGGAAGCTCGCCTTGATCGACCGCGTCGAGCAGCGCGTTCAAGCCGCGGCGCAGCCGATCCCCCCGCGCGCCGCTTGGCCGGCGATCACCGCCGCGGGCGACGAATACCGGCATGTCAGCGTCTCCGGCCGCTTCCTGCACGACCGCGAAACGCTGGTCCAGGCCGTCACCGAGGAAGGCCCCGGCTATTGGGTGCTGACGCCGCTCCGGCGCGGCGACGGCACGCTTGTCCTGATCAACCGCGGCTTCGTGCCATCCGAACGGCGCGACGCATCGACGCGCCAAAGCGGCAATCCGGACGGCCAGGTCGAAATCACCGGGCTCCTGCGCATCACCGAGCCCAAGGGCGGCTTCCTCAGGGGCAACGTCCCCCAGCACAACCGCTGGTATTCGCGTGATGTCGCCGCGATCGCGGCTGCGCGCGATCTCCAGAACGTCGCGCCCTTCTTCGTCGATGCCGATGCCGCATCACAATCCGGCGGCGGTCCAATCGGCGGATTGACCGTGATCCGCTTTCCCAATAACCACCTGATCTACGCACTGACGTGGTTTGCCCTGGCTTTCATGCTGGCCGGTAGACTTCTCGTCACATTCTGCGGCGGGATGTTCCGCCGCAATCGCTTCGTCCACGAACCGGCCGGCGGCTCGGATGCCTCCGCCCGCAGGGCGGGATCAGATGCTGGAACGATCGTCGAACCGACCTGACGACGGAAACACTTACGGCGAGCTGGCCGTCACGCTGCAATCGCAGGCGGATGCGCGCAGCGAACTCGTCGGCGCTGCCCCAACCGACGACGAGACCAACCGCAAGAACATGGCACTGCTGATCCAGCTGCGCTGGACCGCGGTGGTCGGCCAGATCGTCACCATCGGCGGCGTGCATTTCTGGCTCGGCATTCCCCTGCCCCTCACCCGCATGGGTGCGGTGATCGGTGCGCTGGTGCTGCTCAATGTCTCGAGCCTGGTCTGGGTGCGCCATCGCGCCGCGATCACCAACAACGAGCTGCTGGTCGCGCTGATGCTGGATGTCGCCGCGCTGACCGCGCAGCTCTACCTCAGCGGCGGCGCCACTAATCCCTTCACCTCGCTGTTCCTGCTCCAGGTCACGCTCGGTGCGGTGCTGCTCGATGCCCGCTCGACCTGGTCGCTGGTGGCGCTGAGCTGCGCGAGCTTCGTGTGGCTGACGATGGCCTACCGGCCGCTCGACCTGCCGCCGAATCCGCTGAGCGAGACCTACACGCTCACCGTCACCGGCATGCTGCTGGGCTTCATCCTCAACGCGGTGCTGCTGGTCGTGTTCGTCACCCGCATCAACAGGAATTTGCGCGAGCGTGACGCGCATCTGGCGGCGCTGCGCCAGCACGCCGCCGAGCAGGATCATATCGTCCGCATGGGCCTGCTCGCCTCCGGCGCGGCGCACGAGCTCGGCACGCCGCTTGCCTCGCTCTCCGTCATCCTCAGCGACTGGCGCCGGATGCCGGATCTCGCCGCCGATCAGGAGCTCGCCGAGGACCTCACCGAGATGGAAACCTCGCTGCAACGCTGCAAGACCATCGTGACGGGCATTCTGGTGTCGGCCGGCGAAGCCCGGGGCGAAGGGTCGTCGCCGACGACGGTGACGGCCTTCGTCACCGCGCTGGTCGAGGAATGGCGCGACGCCCGTTCGGCGCGAACGCTCTATTTCGTCAACACCTTCGGCGAGGACGTCGCGATCGCCTCGGACATCGCGCTGAAGCAGGTGATCTTCAACGTTCTCGACAACGCCTATGAAGTCTCGCGCGAGTGGGTGGAGCTGCTCGCCGAACGCGAGGGCGACAATCTCGTTCTGTCGATCAGCGACCGCGGCCCGGGCTTCGCCCCGGAAATGCTGGCGCAGCTCGGAAAGCCCTATCAGTCGAGCAAGGGCCGCGCCGGCGGCGGGCTCGGCCTGTTCCTGGTGGTGAACGTGGTGCGCAAGCTAGGTGGCAGCGTGACTGCCGAGAACCACAGGAAACGCGGCGCCACCGTCCGCCTGACGCTACCGCTCGCTACACTCGCGATCGGAGGCAGCTTTGACGCTTGACCGTTCGCTCATCGTCGTCGAGGACGACGATGGCTTTGCGCGCACGCTGAAACGTTCGTTCGAGCGTCGCGGCTATGAGGTCGTGCTCGCCGCCTCGATCGACGAGGTCCGGAAGGTTTTGGAGGAGCGATCCTTCGGCTACGCCGTGGTCGACCTCAAGCTCGGTGGCGCCTCGGGCCTTGCCTGCGTCGAGCTGCTGCATACCCACGACGAGGAGATGCTGATCGTGGTGTTGACGGGCTTTGCCAGCATCTCGACCGCGGTCGAGGCCATCAAGCTCGGTGCCTGCCATTACCTCGCAAAGCCCTCCAACACCGACGACATCGAAGCCGCCTTCAACAAGGCCGAAGGCAACGCCGGCGTCGCGCTCGACGTGCGGCCGACCTCGATCAAGACGCTGGAATGGGAACGCATCCACCAGACCCTGATCGAGACGGACTTTAATATTTCGGAAGCGGCGCGACGATTGGGGATGCACCGGCGCACGCTGGCAAGGAAGCTCGAGAAGCGGCCGGTGAAGTAGGCCTAGGACGACGCCGTCGCGAGCTTGCCGGCCTCGGAGAGAAGCAACTTCAGGATCGGGGATTTATTCGCCTTGTGATAGGCGACAACGAGATCAAGCTTGGGTGCTTCTCCCCGCACCGGCCGGGTGGTGATCGTCTCCGGCAGATATCGCTTCGTGTAGGCCGGCAGCAGCATGACGCCGCGCGTGGACGCGATCATGGAGATCGCGTGGACGACATTGTGCACTTCGCGATCGGGCTTGAGATCGATTCCGGCCCGGCCAAGATAATCCAGAACGATACGACGAACCGCGGGAGCGGATTTGGACGGTAGGTAGAAGGTCTCGTCCCTGATCTCCTCCGGCGCTACCGCGGCTTGCGAAGCCAGCCGATGGTCGCTTGGAAAAGCGAAGACCAGCGGATCGGTGCGCACGCGGCGGTAGGCCAGATCTTCCATATGCTCTTCCAGCCGTATGAACGCGGCGTCGAGCTTTCGCCGCATCAGCGTCTTGGCAAGCGAGGGCGAGTAATCGCTCGACAGGCGGATGTCGATGCCCGGAAATGCATCGCGCAGAACGCGGTCCACCTCGGGCAGCAGGTCGATTTCGGCGCCCGACAGAAAGCCCAACGAGAAAGCGGGGTGCGGCGGCTGCGCGGCGCGGAGCGCGGCTTCCTTGGCAGCCTCCGCCTGAAGCAGCGCCATTCTGGCGTGCTCGAGAAAGGCCTTGCCGGCCGCCGTCAGCGCGACGCCCTGGGCGCTGCGGTTCATCAAGGGAACGCCAACCTCCTGCTCGAGATCGCGGATCTGCCGGCTGAGCGACGGTTGCGACGTGTGCAGCTTCTGCTCGGCCGCAACAGTCAAACTGCCCGCGTCGGCAACGGCGACGAAATAGCGGAGATGCCGAAGCTCCATCACGATCTCCCATATCTCGCAGGCATGGGGCCAGCTTACAAAGTCTTTTTCAGCAAGGCCAGCCGGCCATATAGCAACCACGAACGGGGCCTGCCTTGCAGGCAGGACCTATCGCAGGCATTGCCTGCCGGAACGAGAGCGAGCTCCGCATGTCCAGAACCATCCGAGCGGCGCTGTTGCTCCTCGCCCTGGCAGGATTTGGCAACGCCGCCGCGCAATCCTCCAACACGCAAGCGAAGGCAAACAGCATGGAACAGGACGTTGCGGGATTGAAACAGGCGTTGCTCGGCAGCTGGGAGAGCATCGCACCGGAGGTTCGGCCAAGCGCAGCCAAGAACCCCGATGGTTCGCTCAAGCCGTTCTACCTCAAGCGCAGCTTCAGATATCAGCCGTCCGACCGCTTCGAGCTCGAGATCGTCAACTCGGCCGATCCTTACGGCGCCGTGCCGCTCGCGCGGATCAGGATCGGCGGGCACATGCAGTGGCAGGGTGCACACCCGATCGCGCCGGGCGCGCAGAAGGTCGACTTCGTCGCGGACGAGGCCTACGAGGTCACGCCGCTGGCGCAGGGATTTGCAGATGTACTCAACAAGGTTGCGGCGACCGGGTACGCGCCTTGGGCCGTCAACGCGCCCCAGAGCATCTTCGGCAAGACCTTCGCTCCCTTCGGCCTCGCCGAGGCCACGAACTTCATGGAATACGATCTCGTCTATCTCAGGGGCGACCTCCTGTTCTGGGGCGCCCGCAATATCGATGGCCGCGGCTTCGATACCGAGCAGAACCGGCCGACCAATTTGCAGATTCCGCTGGTCAGGAAGTAACTTGTACCGGCACCTAGCCGGACGGGTGTCATGCAAGGCAGCGACGCGGAAGGCCGTCAACACATTGACGAGGCCGCGCAACGCCTGCGAACCGGCACCCGGTTCACCGGGGACCAATGATCGAGCATCTCCATCGCCATGGAAGCTATCAAGTTTGGAGCCTGCCACTATCTGGCAAAACCGTCGAACATCGACGACATCGAAGCGGCTTTAAGGTCGAAGGCAACACCCAAGTCGCGCTCGACGCGCGGGGGAAACACACTCACCTGAGCTGATGACCCCGCGGCCATGCATCACTAGACTATCGAATGCGGCGGCTGACGGCCGCCGTTGTGCTGCAACGGCCCAAGCGAGGAGACTGCCCCGTGACAATGCTCGTCGAGCGCCTCGGCTCGTCTGCCGCGCCTTTACGCGCGCGCAGCCAGCGCGAGACCGAAACCGTCCAGTTCGCGCAGGCCGCACTCGCATCCGCCAAGCAGGACGGCCTGCAACTGGCCGTGCGGGCGCGCTATGTCGCATTGGCCGTCATCGCCTGCCTGCTGCCGGCCATCAACCCGGCCTGGGAGCAGCTCTACTACGTGGCGCTGCTCGGCCTGTTCGCACTGATCGGCTGGGCCCAGGTCAGGGTTGGGCGGGTCGGCGTGTCGCGGTCGGAATTGGCGCTTTTGTTCTGCGACCTGGCGCTTCTCACATTCGTCATCGTCGTCCCGAACCCCTTCGGCACGACGCACTGGCCGGTGGCGATGCAATACCATTTCGGCAACTTCATCTACTTCTTCGTGCTGCTCTCAGGCGCCACTCTGGCCCATTCCTGGCGAACCGTGGTTGCGGTCGGAACATGGACCGCAGCGCTCTGGGTGATCGGCGTAGCCTTTGTGTGGTGGCAGCCCGATCGCGATCCCGCACTGACCGCCCGCATTGCGGACGCGGTAGGCAGCGATCACAGGCTGCTCGCGCTGATCTCGCCCGCTGCGATCGGATTCGGCATCCGCATCCAGGAAATCGTCGTCTTCATGATTGTCGCCGTGACGCTGGCGCTCGCCGTCCGTCGCAGCAACGATCTGCTGATCCGGCATGCCGCGGTGGAACGGGAGCGCGGCAATCTTGCGCGCTACTTCTCACCCAACGTCGTGACGGAATTGTCGAAGCACGACGAGCCACTGAAGCAGGTGCGCACGCAGGACGTCGCGGTGCTGTTCGTGGATATCGTCGGCTTCACGGCCTTTGCCGATGTGCATCCCCCCGAGGAGGTGGTGCGGACGTTGCGCGAATTCCATGGATTGATGGAGCAGGAGGTTTTCCGTCACGACGGTACCTTGGACAAATATCTGGGCGACGGATTGATGGCGACATTCGGCACGCCCTTTGCCGGCACGCGCGACGCAAGCAACGCGCTGCGCTGCGCCCAAGCCATGATTGCGGCAGCGGACGGGTGGAGCGCGCAGCGAAGAGCATCCGGTGAACCGCCGATGCCCGTCAGCTTTGGCCTGCATTACGGGCCGGTGGTGCTCGGCGACATCGGGCACACCTGTCTGGAATTTGCCGTGATCGGCGCGACCGTCAACGCCGCAAGTCGTCTCGAAGCGCTGACGCGCACGCTCGGCTGCGCGCTGGTGGCAAGCCACGATCTGGTCAGCCGCGCCAAGCTAGAGCTCGGCAGCACAGCCGAGATATTTGCATCGTTGATCGCCCTGGATCCCCAAGCGATCCGCGGGCTCGAGCGGCCGATCGCGCTCTGGACTCAGCCGCGCGCGGCGCCGTAAGGCAAGGCTCGACCGCCGCTGCATCACTAACAAAAAGCCCGGCCAACCGGCCGGGCTTTTGATTGCTTGCAATCGACGCGAGACGCTTACGCGGCCTCGTCGGCGACGGTGGTGCCGTCGCCATCGGTCTCGTCGGTGTCACCGTCGGCATCCGTATCGCCCTCGCCTTCAGCGGCTTCCGCCTTGGCGTTGCGGCGCGGGCTCTTGGCGAGCTGGGCCTCGATCTCCTTGACCGCTTCGGTTTCGGTCGAGTGCTGCACAACCGCGATCTCGCGGGAGAGACGATCGAGCGCCGCTTCATAGAGCTGACGTTCAGAGTAGGACTGCTCCGGCTGCGACTCCGAGCGATAGAGGTCGCGCACGACTTCCGCGATCGCGACGATATCGCCCGAGTTGATCTTCGCTTCGTATTCCTGGGCGCGGCGCGACCACATGGTGCGCTTGACGCGGGCGCGGCCCTTGAGGGTCTCGAGCGCCTTTTTCACCAGCGCGGGCTCGGACAGCTTGCGCATGCCGACGTTGGCGACCTTGGCGGTCGGAACGCGCAGCGTCATCTTGTCCTTGATGAAGTTGATGACGAACAGCTCGAGCTTCGCGCCGGCAATCTCCTGCTCCTCGATGGCCAGGATCTGGCCGACGCCGTGAGCGGGATAGACGACGAATTCATTGGCCTTGAAGCCCTGGCGCTGGGTCACGACCTTCTTTTCCTCGACCTTCGGCGCGGGTGCAGCAGCCTTCACGACCGGCTTGGCTGCAGCAACGGGGGCCTTGGCGGGGGCGGCAGCAACAGGGGCCTTCGTAGCAACAGGCTTGGCAGCGGTAGCCTTGACCGAAGCAGGCTTGGCAGCAACAGGCTTTGCAACGGTCGCTTTCGCGGCCGGTTTGGCAGTCTTGTTAGGCATTGCGCTTCTTTTGTTCTTCGAGGACTTTGCAGCCGGCGGCGCCTTGGCAGCGGCCCGACCCTTGGATGCGCTACGGCTGGCCGCGGCGACTTTTTTGGCCTCCTTATGGGAAGCCCTCGCTGAAGTACTCTTTTTACGCGTTTTCTGTGACACAGCCTGCGCGCGGAAACTGCCACGCCCCTGTTCGACATTTGGTTTCACGGGAACCCAACGGGGCCAACTGGGCTGACGGGGGTTCAGCTTAATGTGCCCAATATAGCACATTTCCCGCAAAAATCAATGATTTAGGGGTCTTGAGGGCTGGTTTTCGACGCTGACGAAGGTATTAGGGTTAAGTTTGCGCCCGAATTTAGTCTCCGGAGCCGGGGTTCGAGGAAAAATACTTCTCGAACTTCCCTTCCACCCCGTCGAATTCCTTCGCGTCGTCGGGTGATTCTTTCTTCTGGGTGATGTTCGGCCAGCTCTTGGCGTAGTCGGCGTTGACCTGGAGCCACTTTTCCAGGCCCGGTTCGGTGTCCGGCTTGATGGCGTCGGCGGGGCATTCCGGCTCGCACACGCCACAATCGATGCACTCGTCAGGATGGATGACGAGCATGTTCTCGCCCTCGTAGAAACAGTCGACCGGGCAGACCTCGACGCAGTCGGTGTACTTGCACTTGATGCAGGCTTCAGTGACGACGTAAGTCATCCAACGCTCCGAAAAGCTCTTTTAAAAGTCGCGGCTTGCGTAGCGCGGATGGCCCGGCGCTGCAAGGTCGGGAAACCCCGATCATGACGGCTTTATGTGGCTGATCGACCAAGAAATGAACTCAAAGCGCAATTAATTACTCTTTGCGTTCACCGAGCTCCTCATAGAGCACGCGTGCCGAAGCCGCATCGCCGCGGCGCTCACTGAAGCCGGTCACCTTCAACACGCGCACGGTGCGATCGAGCGCGACCGTGATGACGTCGCCGATCTTGATCGCGTGGCCCGGTGATTTCTCGCGCGTGCCGTTGATGCGGACGTGTCCGGACTCGACGAGCTCAGCCGCCGAGGTGCGCGCCTTCACCACCCGCGCGTGCCACAGCCATTTGTCGAGGCGCTGCCGCTCGGTCGTGGGATCACTCCTTGCGACCGGACAGCTGCTCTTTCAGCGCAGCGAGCTTTGCAAAGGGCGAATTCGGATCGACCGGGCGATCGCGCTCGCGCGGGTTCGCGCTCGAGGCGTAGGGACGCAGCGACGGACCGCCCTGGCGATCGCGACCCTTGTCGCGGTCGCGGCCACGATTGTCGCGACCCTTGTCGCGATCGCCGCCGAACTTCTTGTTGTCGCGGTTGCGATCCTTGTTGTCGCGGTCCTTGCCTTGATCTCGACCTTGGAAGCTGCGGTTCCTGTCATCGCGCCCCTCGGGGCGCGGCGCACCTTCGGCAGCACCTTCGCGCGGCTTGCGGAAGTCCTTCGCCCCATCTCGGCGATGACCGCCGTGGCGATGACGCTGCTCGCCGCGCTTCTCGCCGTCGGCGGCCTGCGCCGCTTCGCCTTCAGCGGGCGCTGCTGCGCCTGCCTCTGCGCCGGCCTGCGGACGCTGGTTGTTGTTGTGACGTTGATGGCGATGGCGCTCGTGGCGCGGTTTGCGGTCGTCGTGACGGCCGCCGGGACGCCAGACTTCGATGAGCTCCGGCTCGGCGGGCGCAGCCGCAACCTCAGGCGCAGCAGCATCGGGCGACGCGGCAGCCTCAGTTGCTGCGGTCTCAGATGCAGCAGTCTCGGCGGGAGCGGCATTAGCAGCAGCAGCCTCGGCGGGTGCAGCAGTCTCTTCCGCCGGCGGCGCGATGCCGGGAGCGTCTTCGGGTGTGACGGGCGCTTCAGGCGAGGCCTTGAGCGCCGGCTCTTCGTGCGCGGGCTCGTCGTGTTGTTCCATGCCGGGCGCGTCTTCGACGGTGACTGGCTCGGCTGCGGTTTCGATCGCAGCATCCACGGGCGCCGCCGCCTCGTCGGTCGCTGGCGTCTCGGCAACCGCTTCAGCCGTCGGCGTCTCCACAGCAGCCACCGTCGGCTTCGGCGACAGCGGCGCACGCTTCTCCATGCGATAGCCGAGCGCGCGCAGCACCGAGGCAAAATCCTCGCCGGCGGAACCGGTGAGCGAGGTCATCGCCTGCGTCACCACGAAACCGCGGCCATCGAACGCGCCGGCGGGCTTTTCGCCGGCCGCGTTGTCGCGCCAGGCCAGCGCCGGACGGATCAAATCGGCCAGGCGCTCCAGGATGTCGACGCGGACGGCGCGCTCGCCGGCCTGCTTGTAGCCGAGCACGCGATAGGCATCGCGCGGCAGCTGCTTGTCGACCGGGAACGAGGTGCGGCCCGACGAGGCCAGATGCTGCGCACCCGACAGCGCCGAGAGATCGACATTGTCCTGCTTCAGCGCCCACAGCAGCGCAGCCAGCGCACGCGCGGCGGGCTTCAGAATGCCGGGGAAATAGATGTGATAGGCGCCGAAGCGGACGCCGTACTTGCGAAGCGTCGCGCGCGAGGGCTGGTCGAGATCCTTCAGCTCGTTGGCAATCTTCGGCCGCTCCAGCACGCCGAGCGCCTCGACGAGCTGATAGGCGATGCCGCGGGCAATGCCGGTGACGTCCTCGGCCTTCGACAGCTCGAACATCGGGCCGAGCAGCTTCTCGATATGCGTCTTGAGCCAGAGGTCGAGCCGCGCCTGCACCTTCTCACGGGGCGCACCGGTCAAACGCTCGTCCGAGATGATGCGGATGCGCGGATGCAGCGCTTCCTCTGCGGCAGTCAGTCGCGCCACGGCGTCGCCGGTCCAGCGGATGGTGCCGTCCGATGTCAGCACGAACTGATCGTCCGGCGCGTTGCCGAGCCGTTCGGCGCGCGTGTTGATCTCGCCGGCGAGCACCGCTTGCGCGGCAGCCTGCAAGGCTTTCGCATCGGAGCCGGCTTCCGCCGCATCCGGTGCAAAGGTGAAGCCATCGAGGCGGCCGATGACATGGCCTTCGACGATGACTTCGCCGGTCTTGCCGATTTCCGTATTCAAGCTCGTGTTCTCCCGCAGGCGGCGCATCAATACACTGGTACGGCGATCAACGAAACGCTCAGTCAAGCGTTCATGGAGCGCATCCGATAATTTATTTTCGACCTCGCGGGCGATCCCCTGCCAGCGCTCGGGGTCTTTCAGCCAGTCCGGGCGGTTGGCGACGAAGGTCCAGGTGCGAATCTGCGCGATCCGGGCCGACAGCGTGTCGATATCGCCGTCGATGCGGTCGGCCTGGTCGATCTGGGCCGCAAACCAGGAATCGGGGATGCAGCCCTTCTGCATCAGGAAGCCGTAGAGCGTGGTGACGAGTTCGGCATGGGCTGCAGGCGACAGTTTTCGGTAGTCCGGGACCTGGCAGGCCTCCCAGAGACGTTCCACGGCGTCCTTGCCATGCGCGATATCGCGCACCTCGACGTCGCGGGCGGCATGGTCGAGCACGCGCATGTCCTCGGCAATGGGCGCCCGCGTCAGCGCCTCATGGCCGGGACCGAGGTTCAAGGAGACCTGGAGCGCGCCGAGGGAGGAGAAATCCAGCCTGGTGTTGCGCCATTGCAGCATCTTCACGGGATCGAAGATGTGGTTCTGGAGCGCGTTCACGAGCTCAGGCTCGAACGGGCCGCAGCGGCCCGTCGTACCAAAGGTGCCGTTGCGCGTGGCGCGGCCGGCGCGGCCGGCGACCTGCGCGAATTCGGCCGGCGTCAGGCGACGGAACTGGTAGCCGTCGAATTTGCGGTCGGAGGCAAACGCGACGTGGTCGACGTCGAGATTGAGGCCCATGCCGACGGCGTCGGTGGCGACGAGATAGTCGACGTCGCCGTTCTGGAACATCTCGACCTGCGCATTGCGCGTGCGCGGCGACAGCGAGCCCAGCACGACGGCCGCACCGCCATGCTGGCGCTTGATCAGCTCGGCGATGGCGTAGACCTCGTCGGCAGAGAACGCGACGATGGCGGTCCGCCGCGGCTGACGCGTGATCTTGCGGTCGCCGGCGAATTCGAGCTGCGACAGCCGCGGCCGGGTGATCATGGAGACGCCGGGCAACAGCCGCTCGATGATCGGGCGCATCGTCGCGGCCCCTAGCAGCAGCGTCTCGTCGCGGCCACGGCGGTTGAGGATGCGGTCGGTGAAGACGTGGCCGCGTTCGAGGTCAGAGGCGATCTGGATCTCGTCGACGGCAAGGAAGGAGACGTCGAGGTCGCGCGGCATCGCCTCGACCGTCGACACCCAATAGCGCGGGTTCTTCGGCTTGATCTTCTCCTCGCCCGTCACCAGCGCGACCGCGTCGGCGCCGACGCGGCCGACGATCTTGTTGTAGACCTCGCGCGCCAGCAGCCGCAGCGGCAGGCCGATCATGCCCGAGGAATGCGCGAGCATCCGTTCGATGGCGAGATGGGTTTTGCCGGTGTTGGTCGGTCCGAGCACCGCAGTGACGCCAGCGCCAGGCACTCGATCGGACAGCGCGCGCTCGGAGGCGAAGGGGGAGGAAGAAAAGGCCATGTCTGAATGATTAGGTAGTGGCTGTGAGGGCGAATGTCAGTGCTGTTTGAGGCGGGGGCCGGGACTCAGCCAGGATCCGTCATCCTGGGGCCTCCGCTGCGCTCCGGCACCTCAGGGTGACGGGACGTGCTCCCCAAATCCCGCGCAACTGTCTCACTTTGCGACGCTTTTCCCTGTGCGCTTAAGTTTCGGAACGACTTGAGAACGAATCGCGGCCGAATCGCAGACTCCCCGGTGAGTCCTGTTACGTTCACGCAACATGTCGCGGGACTCTTGTTTCCATCGCACTAGATGGAGTTTTGGGGCGTCGCACAAGCGACGATGTGGTGACGGATTTCGTTAAGTTGGGGACGATGCGGAGTCGAATCAGAATCGCGGAGGAGTCAAATGGATTCCCGAACGCTGTGGCCGCTCACCTCATTTCGCGAAAACAACCCCATGCACAGTAGGTAAGTCATTGATATAACTAAGGGGGTCGTAGCGGCGCCCCCTACTGCGTCTTCGCGACCTTTGGCGGCTGGGCGGTGGTGATGAAGCTGGTCGCTTCCAGCATCGCCGGCCCCAGCGGCGTCGGCACCTTCAGCCAGAACGGGACCAGGATGCGCGTGCCGGCGACCGGCGCCAAGGCGATCTCGATGTTGCGCTGGGCGGCGAGGTATTTGATCACGGGGCGATCGGGGATGTAGCCAGCGACCGGCACGAAATACAGCGCGCAGACCACGACCGGGCCGTGATAGCCCTTTTCGGCCTTCACGGTCTCCATGCGCTTGAAATCGAGCCTCAGCTCGTAGCGCATGCGGCCGTCGAACACAGGCGCGCTGCCGTGGCAGGCCTCCGGCGACACGGGATCGCCGGTGCCGGGTACGCGCACCAGCGAGGCCGTCATCGGATCGAACACGCCGCGGCGATGCGCGTCAGTGACGACGATGCGGTCGGCATCGACCGGCGGCTCTGGAATGATGCCGAACTCCTTCACATTGCCCTTGTCGAGCGTGATGTGAATCTCTTCGGTCTTCTTCGACGTCGTGGTGGAGGCCTGGTAGGCCGACGCCACCAGCGCGCCATTGACCACTCGCCCCTGCGAGGCGCCGGTGCCCGACCCGCCCGCGAACGATTTCAGAATGCCGGTGGTGCCGCCGCTAGCCGCGGCGGAAAACACGTCCTCCTGGATATCGATGTTCCAGGCGCCGCGGCCGACCGGAATGCCGGCCAATGTCGCCTCATACTGCGCCTCGAGCTTGCCTTGCGCCGCAGCGGGCTCCGCCGCCCACGCCAGCACCAGCCCGCCAACAGCGGCCAAGGCCAGCCTGCCGGCTGACCGCAGCCGGGGGGATGCGAGGGAGGGCGTGTGCACGAGACGATCCAATCGGGAAGCGAGTGGGTGTTACTTAAGCCTGTTACGGCCGCAAGCAATGTATCCAGGCCGCGAGAGCTAAGGAACTCACCGGACTCTTTCGACGGTGAATGCGCCCTTTATGTGATGGTAAGGCGCTTTAAACACTGCCGTTTTGGTGATCGGCCCGTGCCCCCGCCGCGGGCTCGGACACCTCTCCCGCGTGCGGGAGAGGTCGCGCAAAGCGCGGGTGAGGGCTTTCTCCTCTAGGGACACTTTCCGTGATAACGACGTCCCCACCGCGGAGGCACCCTCTCCCCAACCCTCCCCCGCAGGCGGGGGAGGGAGCGCACCTTCCCCGGGGCATGAATCCCCGCCCAAAACCTTGACGTCCCGCCCCTTCCCCCCTATACGTCCGCCCGCTCCCTGCAAGGACGAAAGAATTTGCCCCCGTGGCGCCCCGGATGGCGGCCGCAAATCGTTGGGGGCTCGAACAAGGATTAGTGAGATGTCTCGCCGCTGCGAACTGACGGCCAAGGGCCCCCTCGTCGGCCACAAGGTCAGCCACTCCAACATCAAGACCAAGCGCCGCTTCCTGCCGAACCTGGTCAACGTGACCTTCATCAGCGAAGCCCTGGAGCGCAACGTGCGCCTGCGCGTCTCCACCAACGCGGTGAAGAGCGTCGACCACAATGGCGGCCTCGACGCCTTCCTGCTCAAGGCCAAGTCCGACGTGCTGTCGCCGCGCGCCCTCGAGCTGAAGCGCGCCATCCAGAAGAAGGTCGGCCCGACGACCGCGCCGGTCAAGAAGGCCAGCTAAGACATTTCCGAATTGGGCGGGGGCTAGGTTGCGTCGCGTGGCGTAGGCTTAGCCAAGTAGAGTTTTGCGTTGCGGCCGGATCGAAAGATCCGGCCGTTTTTGTTTGTGCGGCGCAATAGCAAGACCGGCCTGAAACGGTGGATATCCAAAGTCGTAGTTGGCGTTGCCCCCCCAAAAGACTTAGTCCCAATAAGAAACTCGACAGCTGCTCACCCGGCAATCGCGGGGCAATGTCCCGCAGACGCGACGGAATACCGAAGGACTGAAACTTGGGGTTGATGTAAGCGACCAGCGAGAATCATCGTGGCGCTGAGTATTTTCGGCCCCATCGGAACGGCAATTATGGTGCTGTTGTGCTTGGACGAAACTATAAGGTTGGAGATGTCATCGTATGCCCCAGCGATGTCGTTCAGAAAATAATCAACTATCTCATAATTACGTTCGCCAAAATCAAAGCCAAAGTTTGCCTCTCTTCCGGCCTGCCCAAAACGGTCATCAATTCCGTTCGGGCGGAAAATAAAGCTGATGTCGGGCTCATGAGCTTCCAAGATGTTGAGGGAAACACCGTACTCGTAGCCGACGCCGAGCAAAGCAACTCTACCTGAATCAGGCGGAGCGACTTACCAAGATATAGGGGCCGAAGGTGTTGTGGTTGGAGTGGCTGTCACGATGGTAAGAGACCGCGAGATAACTGCCATCCAAAAGATTATGTCCCGTCAATCTCACTGACATGATGAAATCAGGCAAACTTCGCCGAGAGTTTTTGCTTAGCATCCCGAGCCGGCGAACCTCGTTATCTGCTGTGACTGCTCAGGCAATGAGACCTCGGAGAACATTTCCAACGGCGTGAAGTTCTAATGCTGCCTACGCAGGACTGACGGATCGCAGCCGCATTACTTCGGTATCCCCTACCCCCGAAAATCAATGCTCCGCAGCACGATCCCCGGCGGGGTGCCCTCGAACTCCGTCGCCTGATATTTGCGTCCCACGCAGGCTTCGATGCGGTCGCGCAGGCGGGTGAACTGGGCTTCGCGCTCGGCCGGGCGGGCCTTCGGGCCGCGTTCGAGATCGTCCATGGCGGAGGTCGAGATCGCGCAGGCGATCTCCTTGGCGCCGTCCTGCATCGAGAACTGGACGATGCCGCGGTCCTGTTCGTGGCCGATGAAACGGCCGCTGGTGAGGGTCATGGGGTGCTCCTGTTACGCGGGGTGCGTCCTGAGAACTGAACGCGCTGCTACGGCGGTGGTTCGCTCCCTCTCCCGCTTGCGGGGGAGGGCTGGGGCGGGGGTGTCTCCGCAGGCGAGAACCCCGATGCGGAGAGAGCCCTCACCCGCCGCGCGGGACGATGCTTCGCATCGCTCCGGGGACGATGCTTCGCATCGCTCCGGGCGTGTCGACCTCTCCCGCACGCGGGAGAGGTGAAGCAGCACCGAGCTCGCGGCGGCTTCAGCTAGTCTCCGCCAAGTCTCGCGAAATCGTCGAACAACGCGGCCACCAGCGCGCGGTGGCGGGTGTCTTCGGTGGGGAGGCTGGCGGCGTAGAGGTTGAGGAGGTAGCGCGCCTTCACTGCGGCTTCGGCCCAGGAGGTGGCGGGCACCGTCATCAGGCGGTTCTCGAGATCGGCCTCGCGCTCGCGCAGCTGTTTGACATTGCTCTCGACCTCGGCCAGCGCGCGACGCAGGTCGGTCGCCTTCTGGGCGGCCATGCCGCGATGCTTGTCGAGATCGACGGGGATGTCAGTCATTGGCGGGGCTCTTGGGCGACGCTCGCGTCGGACGCTACCGCATCCGCAAGATCTGGTGCGCGGTCCCGATAGCTGCCGGCAGGCAGCATCCGATCGATGCCGTGGATGCGGAAAGGATGCCTGAACGTGACGGTTTCCCGTCGCGAACGGATGGTCATGCACGCCTGCCTTCCTTGCGACAGCGGCCCCAGCCGACGCCAGCTTGGTTCTGACCATGCGCTCTCGGCGTGGCAATAGCCAGCACTATCAGTGCCGCGGCGCGTGCAGGGCCGCAGCGCTCGGTGTTCACCTCTCCCCAGCGGGGAGAGGTGAACCACATCGAGCGTGCGCGGCGTTTTAGGCCTCGCTATTGGCATGACGCAGGCGTACCTCTCGTGTGCGCCTGCGCGCCACGCTGGATGCGTGTTGCGATCGGTCGAACCGAGCTCATTCGAAACCTCCAGAGGAGACGAAAATCATGGCCAAGGGACAGCAGCGCAGCAATCGCGAAACCAAGAAGCCGAAGAAGGACAAAGCCAAGGTGACCGCCGCGGCGCCGACCCGCAAGGATGCGACGTGGCAGCCGGATATCGGGCAGGGGAAGAAGAAGTAGCGAGCTGTCGCGGCGAAGCAGGTGCATCTTCGCCTCGCCCCGCTTGCGGGGAGAGGTCGGAATTTGCGTAGCAAATTCCGGGTGAGGGGAACTCTCCGCGAGTCCAGCTCTCACCGTGATTGCGGAAATGCCCCTCACCCCACCCTCTCCCCGCGAAGAGCGGGGCGAGGGAGCGCACCGCCCTCGCCGCTCCCCGTCTCCCCGCCGTCGCGCTTTTTTGCTATGCTCGCTCCGGTAGCATCATCTGGAGGGGCCGACCTGTGGAGCACGATCACAAACCAGAGCCGAAGAACCTCGTCATCTGCTGCGACGGCACCGGCAACGAGATCTCGGAAAACATCTCCAACGTCCTGAAGCTCTATCGCTGCCTGCGCAAGACGGACAAGACGCAGCCGCGGCAGATGGTGTTCTACGATCCCGGCGTCGGCACGGTGACGGAGCCGTCGACGTGGAATCGCTGGAAGGCCAATATCAGGCTCGTGCTGGGGCTCGCCACCGGCTACGGGCTCGATGACAATGTGCTCAACGCCTATTTCTTCCTGGTCGAGCATTACGCGCCGGGCGATCGCATCTATCTGTTCGGTTTTTCGCGCGGTGCCTACACGGTTCGCGTGCTGGCGGGGCTGGTCCACAAGATCGGGCTGATCTCGCCGGAGCAGGCGAATCTCGCGGGCTCCGGCCTCGTCGCCTACAAGCAATATTCCGGCACCGGGCACGGCAACGACATCGAGGACATGAAGGATGTCGGCTTCGATGAGGATGGGCCGCTCGCACAGGACAAGTTCGACCTCGCAGCCCAATTCGCGCGCATCACCTCGTCGCGCTGGCCGACCATCCATTTCATCGGCGTGTGGGACACGGTGGCGAGCGTGATCGTGCCGCGGCGCGACGTGTTTTTCCTCGTCTTCAGCCTGGAGGAGCTGGCCTTCACGCTGCGCAACCCGAGCGTCAACATTTTCCGCCAGGCGATCGCGATCGACGAGCGGCGCTGCATGTTCCGCCTGAAGGAGTATGAGGAGCCGCAGGAGTTCTGGAGCAACCGCTTCGTGCCCGACGACAAGAAGGTGCCGCAGGACATTCTGCAGGTGTGGTTCGCCGGCGTGCACAGCGACGTCGGCGGCGGCTATCCCGAAGCCGAGAGCGCGGACTCGAAATATCCGCTGATCTGGATGATCGAGGAGGCTGCGAAGGCGGGACTGAACTTCAACCCGCGCACCGTGAACCAGCTCGCCTGGGGCATTCAGCGCAAGAACTCGCCGTTCCAATATGTCCCGCCGGCTTTTACCGGCAAGGCGGGCGTGCTGCACGATTCGATGAGCGCGGCCTGGCGCGTGCTGGAATATCTGCCGAAGAGCGCGAAGTACAGGGAATGGCCGGAGCGGAAGGTTTTTCTCGGCTTCTACATCCCCGATTGCGAACCGCGGCTGATTCCCGAGGGCGCGCATGTGCATGAGAGCGTGGTGAAGCGGATGGCGGTGGAGCCGGACTATCGGCCGGTGAATCTGCCGAAGGAGTTTGTGACGGTGCCGATGCCGGTGCCGCCGGGCCCCGGTGTCGAGGCAGATGCGGGGGAGATCGTGACGGGGTGATGGTGGTGTAGGCAAACTCGTCATTGCGAGCGAAGCGAAGCAATCCAGAATCTTTCCGCGGCGGCAGTCTGGATTGCTTCGCTTCGCTCGCAATGACGGAGTGTGAGGAGGCAGGCTCGCACACCCCACTACCGTCATTTTCCGCAATCGCCGCTACTTTTCATTAAAATTCTCGCGCCGGCCTTAGCCGTATCGCATCAACTCCTGGATCATCATCTGCCTGAGATCACCGCGCTGTCCGCGGTATTGGAGGAGAGTGCCAATGCATCCGCGTCGACATGCCCGTGTAAAACCCGCCGGCCTGGTGTCCCGCCAGGCCAAGATCATCACCGACCCGCGCGCGCCGATCATCGTGTGTACGCTGGTGGACTATTCGCCCGGCGGCGCCTGCCTCGATCTCGGCGGCCAGGTGAAGATCCCCGACCGGTTCGAGCTGCTGCACGTCAACACCAAGAAGCGCTGCAGGATCGCTTGGAAACGCGGCACGCGCGTGGGCGTGGTGTTTTAGGGGCGTAGAATTCACAAGCGTCGCTACGCTTGAGGTGCGCCCCCTCCCCCGCTTGCGGGGGAGGGTCGGGGAGAGGGTGTCTCCGCAGAGAGATTCCCCCAGAGGAGAGAGCCCCCACCCGGCGCTTCGCGCCGACCTCCCCCGCAAGCGGGAGAGGTTACAGCGAGCCTCGCCGCACGATCTCTCTTACTACAACAAGCCCCTCACGCAGCCCGCATCCTCGCTTTCGCGCCCGCGACGATCTGCATCGCCACACCGGCGATCCAGCCCATCAGCACCAGCCAGGTCAGCGCGTCGTGCGGATCGAGCCGCAGCACGATGACGGCGACCGACGCGAGTGCGGCGAATGTGGCGCAGAGGGTGCCGGCGGAGCTCAGGAGTTCCGCGGCGTCGATCTGGCTGTGAGCTTCGTCGAAGGGCAGTTGCGGCGTGTCGATGCCGAGGTAGAAACCGACGGCACCGAGCAGCATCATCAGCAGCAGAAAACCCTGCGTGGTGAGCGACGGGATTGCGGACCCGACATAGGCGCCGACGAACAGCCCGCAGGCGGCACCCGCCATCGCAAGCCCGATCCGCTCCAGCACATGGGCAGCCTTCCGGACACGAAATCGCATGGCGGGCCTCGCGCGGCTTTGACGGCTCTCGGAGGTTAGGCCTGTTTTGCGACCGGTGGAAGGTTGGGGGAGTTACGGATGCGTGAGGTCTAGTTTACTCCCTCACCGCGCCCCGAAATTGGTCTTGCCGAACAGCGCCTTCTGCGTCGACGGCTGCGAGCGCCAGTATTGCGGCGGGGCTTCGACTTCACCGCCGACGTCCGCTGCGGCGTGCCAGCCCCAGCGAGGGTCGTAGAGCATGCCGCGGGCGAGCGCGACCATGTCGGCCTTGCCGGATGCGACGATGTCTTCGGCTTGCTTGCCCTCCGTGATCAGACCGACCGCGATGGTCGGCAATCCCGTTTCGCGCTTGATGGCGTCGGCGAACTGAACCTGATAGCCGGGGCCGAGCGTGATCTTCTGCAGCGGCGAGACGCCGCCAGAGGAGGCATCGATCCAATCGACGCCGCGCGCCTTCAGCGCTTTCGCAAACTCGATGGTCTGCGCCAGGTCCCAGCCGCCCTCGACCCAATCGGTCGACGACACCCGCATGCCGACCGGTTTTTCGTGCGGGAATACCGCCCGGACAGCGTCGTAGATTTCGAGCGGGAAGCGCATGCGGTTTTCGAGCGAGCCGCCATATTCGTCGGTGCGCCTGTTGGAGATCGGCGACAGGAACTGATGCAGCAGATAGCCGTGCGCGCCGTGCAGCTCGATCGCGTCGATGCCGATGCGCTCCGCGCGCTTGGCGCTGTCGACAAAGGCCTCGCGGATGCGCTTCAGCCCCGCCGCATCGAGCGCGACGGGCGCTGCCTCGCCCTCCTTGTGCGGCAGCGCTGATGGCGCCACCGTCTGCCAGCCGCCCTCGCCGAGCGGGATCAGCTGGCCGCCGTCCCAGGGCCGCGCGCTCGAAGCCTTGCGGCCGGCATGCGCGAGCTGCATCGCGATCGCCGTCGTCGAATGCTTGCGCACGGAGGAGAGTATCTGCTTCAGCGCGGCCTCAGACGCGTCGCTGTAGAGCCCGAGGCAGCCCGGCGTGATGCGGCCGATCGCCTCGACATGGGTGGCCTCGATGCAGAACATCGAGGCGCCCGACAGCGCAAGATTGTTGATGTGGGTGAAATGCCAGTCGGTGGGAACGCCGTCCTCGGCCGAATACTGGCACATCGGCGACACCACGACGCGGTTCTTCAAGGTCAGGCCGCGCAGCTTGATCGGGGAAAACAGGGCGCTCATGCGGGGATCCGGGGATGGAGGGATGGAGGGATGGAAGCGATTGCATGAAGTTTAGTCACCCGATGGCGAATTGCCAGTCGCGCGGGCGGCATGGCCACAGGCCGGGCCATGCATTGCGGGCGCGACCGGCGACGCTGCCTCCGTCGTGACGGAAGAGGCGCCTACTCGACAAGCGTGAACTGCAACAGCAGGGTGCGCTGGAGCATCGAGAAATTATCGTCCGACACCATGGTCAGCACGGTCTCGCCCTCCGCCGTGACGTGGGCGTCGATGCCTTCCATGTTGTCGACCTCGTGGCCGAGATCGGCCTCGAACAGCACGGGGCCGTCGACCAATGCGCCGGGTGCGATGGTCTTGAGCGGGATCGAGCGGATGCGGATGTTGATGCCGGCGAACCAAGAGAATTTGCGTTCCAGGATCAGCAACTCGCCCGACGGCAGCAGCACGGCGTCGCTGATGAACTGCTTGTCGGTGCGCTTGATGCTGAACTGGCCGGGCGAGGGACCGCCGATCAAAAATCCGATCAGATTGCCGTCGGCATCGAAGCCGCCTTCCGACATCGCGATCAGCGTGCCCGCGAGCGGCTGGCCCTTGATGTCCTTAGGGACGAACACCAGCGCCTCGAGCCCCTTGTTGTAGGGCAGCTTGCGCACCGCCGGCGGCGTCGGCACCACCTCGCCACGGGCGCGCGTACCGCCTTTGGAAAAGTCGAAGCGCATGATCTGGTTGACACGCTCGAGCCCGACATAAAAAAGCGAGCCGTCGCGCGCGAGCGACTCGGTGTCGTACCAGAGCCGCTTCTCCGTGATCGGCCGCCCCTCGGCGTTGAGCATCGGCGCGGCCTCGACATCGTCGAGCCCGGTCATCTTGCTGCCGGAATAGCGGATCGTGCCGGTGAACCAGCTGCCCTGGTCGGACAATGCGAGAAAGCGCTCGCCCTTGTCATCGAGAAAGCGGAGGCCGGAGAGACCGCCAAAGCCGCGATGCGGCGAGGTCAGCACCAGACCGCTGCGATATTGCAACGAGCCGAAGCGCGTGCGCGAACGATCGCGCGGCTCGAAATCGGGAATCGGCCGCGCATTGACCTCGATGCCGACAGGCTCGGTGACGGCGTGCTCGGGCTGCGCCGGCTTTGGCGCGGGCTGCGCCTGCGCGAGCCGGGGGATTGCGAGAGTGGAAAATCCCGCCGCCGCGTGGCCGAGAAAGCCGCGGCGGGATTGCCTGGTGCTCACGAATGCAATTTGCGTCGCGGGCGATTGGAGGGTTGCGTCGGCGGCGTGTTGGTCTCGCTGAAGAGTTCGGCGAGCTTTTCGGTGATGGCGCCGCCGAGTTCTTCCGCGTCCACGATCGTCACCGCGCGGCGATAGTAGCGCGTCACGTCATGGCCGATGCCGATCGCGATCAGCTCGACCGGCGAGCGGGTCTCGATCTCCTCGATGATGTGGCGCAGGTGCCGCTCGAGATAATTGCCGGGATTGACCGACAGGGTGGAATCGTCGACCGGCGCGCCGTCCGAGATCATCATCAGGATCTTGCGCTGCTCGGGCCGCCCGAGCAGGCGCTTGTGCGCCCAATCCAGCGCCTCACCGTCGATGTTCTCCTTCAGCAGCCCCTCGCGCATCATCAGGCCGAGGTTCTTCCGCGCACGGCGCCACGGGGCGTCAGCGGACTTGTAGATGATGTGGCGGAGATCGTTGAGGCGGCCGGGATTGGCCGGCTTGCCGGCGGCCAACCACGCCTCACGCGATTGCCCGCCCTTCCAGGCGCGCGTGGTGAAGCCCAAAATCTCGACCTTGACGCCGCAACGCTCCAGCGTACGGGCGAGGATGTCGGCGCAGGTCGCGGCGACCGTAATGGGGCGACCGCGCATCGAGCCGGAATTGTCGAGCAGCAGCGTCACCACGGTGTCGCGGAACGTCGCCTCCTTCTCGTGCATGAAGGACAGCGGATGATAGGGATCAGTCACCACGCGCGACAGGCGAGCGGGGTCGAGGATGCCCTCTTCGAGGTCGAACTCCCAGGCGCGGTTCTGCTGCGCCATCAAACGCCTCTGGAGGCGGTTGGCGAGGCGGGCGACGATGCCCTGCAGATGCGCGAGCTGCTTGTCGAGATAGGCGCGCAGCCGCTCCAGCTCGTCATGGTCGCAGAGGTCTTCGGCGGCGATGACCTCGTCGAACTTCGGCGCGAAGGCGTGATATTCCGGCCCGCGCGGCTCGTTCTTGCCGTTCGCGTTCGGACGCGTCGCCTCGCCCGGCGTCTCGTCGTCGCCGAGCTCGCCGTCGTCGAAGGTGTCGGAGGTCGAAGCCTGCGCGCTTTCCATCGCGCTGTCGCTCATCTCTTCCGACGATGCCTGCGCCTGGTCGGCGCTCATCTCCTGCGCGGCGTCGGAATCGGGCGAGCCCTCGGCGCCGGACTGATCGTTGTCGCCGTCCTGGTTCTCGTCGTTGTCGTCATTGTCTTCGCTGTCGGCGCCGCGCTCGTCGCCGAGCTCGAGCGCGGTCAGCAGATCGTGCACGGCATCGCTGAACCTGGTCTGGTCCTCGACGAGGTTGTCGAGCCGGTCGAGCCGCTTGCCGATCTTGTCTTCGAGAATCGGGCGCCAGAGATCGACCATCTTCTTGGCGGCCGTCGGCGGCGCCATGCCGGTCAGGCGCTCGCGCACCAGCATCGCCAGCGCGTCGGCGAGCGGCGCATCGGCGCGGTCGGTGATCTCGTCGAACTTGCCGCGGTGAAAATGGTCGTCGAGCATCGCGGTGAGGTTCTTGGCAACGCCCGCCATGCGGCGTGCGCCGATCGCCTCGACGCGAGCCTGCTCGACCGCCTCGAACACGCCGCGCGCCTGCGGATTGCCCGGCATCAGCTTGCGATGCAGTTTTGCGTCATGGCAGGCGATCTTCAGCGCGATGGAGTCGGCGTGGCCGCGCACGATCGCCGCGTCACGCTTGGTCATTTTCCGCGCCGGTTCGGGCAGCCGCGCCTTGCCGGGCGCGAGGCCCGGGCGCTCAGCGGCGAAGCTCACGTCGAGCTCGGGCGCCTTGGCGATCGCCTTGAGACAGGACGCCACCGAGCGCTTGAACGGCTCGGTCGGCGCTTCCTTGGTGTTGCGGAATTTGGAGTTGGAGGGTGTGCTCATCTCGCCCTATCCGTCGTCCCGGCGAAGGCCGGGACCATAACCACCGGCCGTAGTCGGTCAGGGAAATTATCGGCGTCGCTTCAATCGAGACATCACGCGGTATGGGTCCCGGCTTTCGCCGGGACGACATCTTGCGAGAGATCAGCTGAGCGCCACGTTGACTGCCGATTCCGGCAGCTCCGCGTTGAAGCAGCGCTGGTAGAACTCGGCGACCAGGGGACGCTCGAGCTCGTCGCACTTGTTCAGGAAGGTGACGCGGAACGCAAAGCCGATATCGCCGAAGATGTCGGCGTTCTCGGCCCAGGTGATCACCGTACGCGGGCTCATCACCGTCGACAGATCGCCATTGGCGAAGGCGTTACGGGTGAGATCGGCGAGGCGGACCATCTTGTTGACGATGTCGCGGCCTTCCTGGGTGCGATAGTGCTTGGCCTTCGCCAGCACGATCTCCACTTCCTCGTCGTGGCTGAGGTAGTTGAGCGTGGTGACGATCGACCAGCGGTCCATCTGGCCCTGGTTGATCTGCTGGGTGCCGTGATAGAGGCCCGAGGTGTCGCCGAGGCCGACCGTGTTGGCGGTCGAAAACATACGGAACGCCGGGTGCGGCTTGATCACCTTGTTCTGGTCGAGCAGCGTCAGGCGGCCGGAAACCTCCAGCACGCGCTGGATCACGAACATCACATCGGGGCGGCCGGCGTCGTATTCGTCGAACACCAGCGCGATGTTGTGCTGAAGTGCCCAAGGCAAAATGCCGTCGCGGAATTCGGTGACCTGCTTGCCGTCGCGGACCACGATCGAGTCCTTGCCGACGAGGTCGATACGGCTGATGTGGCTGTCGAGGTTGACGCGCACGCAGGGCCAGTTCAGGCGGGCGGCGACCTGCTCGATGTGGGTGGATTTGCCGGTGCCGTGATAGCCGGTGACCATGACGCGGCGGTTCCTGGAGAAACCGGCGAGAATGGCAAGCGTGGTGGCACGGTCGAAGCGGTAGTCGGCGTCGACTTCGGGCACATGAGGATCGACTTCGGAATAGGCCGGCACTTCGAGATCGGTGTCGATCCCAAACACCTGGCGCACCGACACCTTCATGTCGGGCAAACCGGAAACTTCCTCAACTTTGGACAGAGCGGCGGTCGTCATCAATCCTCCGAGGCCACGGGCGGTCCCGAGACCAGTTATTTGCACGTTGGCTGCGGCTGGGTGCGTCTGCGAACTTATCAGAGACGAGGGGCCGGCAGAAGCCCGCGCGCCAATCAAAGTTCCGTTGTCTTTTCATTTAGATAGGCAAGGAACGCGATTTTTGGAAGGCTGCTCTGCAAATCTCGCCTGAATTTCGCGCCGAAAGAGCCCTGCCGAAGCGAATGGCACTTTCGCCGCCTCTTCCTACTTGTGTAAGGGTCTGAACCCGAATGCCCCAGCCCGCTACAGAGACCTCGTGACGTCCTTCCTTGATCCCCTGATATCCTTCGTCTCAGTCCATGCGTGGCTGGCCTATCTGACCCTGTTCCTGGCGGCGCTTCTCGAAGCGGTCCCGGTGGTGGGGTCGGTGATCCCGGGCTCGACCATCATCCTGGCGCTGAGCGCCCTGGTTCCGGGCGGGGACCTGAAGCTGCAATGGGTGCTGCTGGCGGCGGCGACCGGCGCCGTGATCGGTGACGGCTCGGCCTACTGGATCGGGCACCGGCAGCAGCGCGAAATCCTCAACACCTGGCCGCTGACCAATTACCCGCGCGTGGTCGAGGAGAGCGAGACCTTCTTCAACCGCTTCGGCACCTGGGCCGTGTTCTTCGCCCGTTTCGTCCCGCCGATCCGCGCCTTCGTGCCGGTCACCGCCGGTGCGCTCGGCATGACGCCGGCAAAATTCTACGTGGTCAACATCCCGGCGATCCTGGTCTGGGCCCCGGCCCATGTGCTGCCGGGCGTGCTGGCGGTGTCGGCCTTCCACGAATATTTCGGGGCGCACCATGGACATCCGATCAAGCACATCTGGATTTTGTCGGTGGTGGCAGTGGCGATCATCGGCGGCCTTGGTGTCTGGTACTATCGACGCCGACAGAACGGCGTTGTCGCGGCGGCCAAGCCAAGGGGTTAGGCCTTCAAAAGCATTTCCTTCCCATCCGAGAAGCTTACGCGGCAAGGGATGGCCACAGGCGAATAATTCGAAACGCACCAGCTCAAAAATCGGGATTTCCGTCTTTACGTTTTTCTGGCTTTATGGATTTCTAGCTTGCTTGAAAGCCAGAAATCTTTATTGATCTCGTTGAAGTTGAATCGCAAGCCTCTCTTTAGGCAATTTCCATGGCTGGAAACCCCATTCGCACGGTTAAACAAGAGACTGAAGAAGAAGGCGACAAGGGCAGTTCGCTCAACTTCAAGGTCACTCCGGAGTTTAAAAAGGAGTTCAAAGGCTACGCAGTTAGTCAAGGGATCAGCATGATCGATCTCCTCAAGGAAGGCTTCGCCCTTTCTAAACAACGGCGAAACCAGTGACCTTACTCCTTCATCGATCGACCGATTCGATAGCAGGCCGCGTATTTCTCATGCGACGGCGAACGTCACCATGACGCTAGATCTTTTCAGCCAAAGCGATCGAGAGCGAGATCACTGGCTTATCCAAATTGATCGGGCAGACATCGCGCAATCGATCGATGGTCTAGTCGTCGTCGACAGCTATGATCCAGCCGGTCGACCGCCCGAAGAAGTGGCCGCCATGGAGAAGGCGCGCTCCTACAATGCGCACTCGGTTTTCTTCGAAGCGGAACGCAATGGCCGCGCACCGGTTGCGCAGGCCTTCATCTTCATTTCGAAGGATGGGAGTGACGACGGGGACTTCGCGGGCTTGCACAAGCGCCTTTGGAGCTGGGGCGGCGTTCCCCTCCTCTATCGTCGGACGCCGGGCCAGATCCAGATCTTCCGCTGCGCGCACGATCCTGATTTCATCTCACCAAAGGGTGAACAGATCTGCAACCCTTTCCGAATTCTTGACATCGGCTCGCGAATAGCCGCGACGGAGGCATGGTGGGACGCCGAACGCATACGCAACGGCACGCTTTGGGACGACCCCGATGCCTGTAAACTGATGCTCTCTGCTCAAAAGGCAGCACACAGGACCCTTGTGGACGCCGTCCGTGGCCTTAGCGATGAACTTACTACTAAGCGCCTGCTTACCGCAGCACTGCGCCGACGGTTACTCATCTTGTCATTGTTGATTGCCTATCTCGAGGAACGAGGCGTCCTCGGGCCAGATTTCTTCGTACGATTTTTGAAAGACGCTCACCACTTCTTTCAGGTTCTACGCAACGGAGAAGCACTGGTCGAAATGCTGAAGGCACTAGAAGAGCGATTCAACGGACATGTTTTCGCTCTGACAGGCGATGAAGCTGCGGCTTTGAAGGCGACCAACCAGCTCGATCGATTCGCCAGTCTGGTAGAAGGGTATGAGGACGCCACGGGTCAACTCAGCTTCTGGCGGCTCTATTCTTTCAGGGACTTGCCCGTCGAGCTGATCAGCCACATTTATCAGTTGTTCGTCACCGACACGAATAGTTCGGTCTACACGCCCCCTACTTTAGTGCGCCTGATGCTAGATGAGGCGCTGAGCTGGGATCGCATTGATCGACTGATGGCTGGCCAGGAGATCATCCTAGATCCCGCATGCGGCTCGGGCGTCTTCCTCGTGGAGGCCTATAAACGCCTCGTACTTCATTGGCGAAGCCGGCATGACTGGGCGAAGCCGGGCGTGAAAGAGCTTCGCGTGCTCCTCGACCGCATTCACGGTATCGACTTGGAGCCGGGCGCAGTCGAATTGGCGGCCTTTAGTCTCTGCCTTGCGCTTTGTGACGCGCTTGAACCCGCAAAAATTCGCGCGAGCGTCAAGCTCTTCCCGAGGCTTGCTGATACGTCATTGCACAACCGGTGCTTCTTCGAAGCCAAAGAAGTAGGACTGATAAATATCCCAGTGGGCGTGATCATCGGCAACCCACCCTTCGAATCAAGCTTGAGCACGCCTGCGGCCAAACGGGCCTACAGCGCTTACGTCAAGCAGCATGGCAAACTTGCCGACCAGCAGATCGCTTATCTCTTCCTTCACGAAGCGATGAGAATGATCGCGAAAGGTGGCGTACTCACGATGATCCAGCCGTCTGGATTTCTTTACAATCAGCATGCGGATCAGTTTCGAGCGAACTTCTTCAAGCGTTGGAGCGTTCGCGAAATTCTCGACTTCGTATCCGTGCGCGGCCTCTTCAAGAAAGGCGAAGCCGATCCGAAAGTAGTTGTGGTCGTAGCGCTAGCCGAAACACCAAACCCAATGAGCAAGACGCTTCATGCGGTTTTCCGCAGAAACGGTCGAGCCAATGCAGAACAGGGCTTCGAGATCGACTACTACGATCTTCAACGGGTACCGCAATCCGCCTTGTCAGGCAGTAGCGATGTCTGGCGGGCCAATTTGCTCGGCGGTGAACGGCTTCTAACGTTTCTCCAACGTCTGCGAGCTTATCGCACCCTTGGTGATTTCGCGACTGAACGTGGCTGGAACAGCGGTGAAGGCTACATCGCTGGTCAAAAAGGGATCTCTCGTCCGGCAAATCATGTTGTTGGACAACGGCTGCTACCAACCAAGGCACTTTCTGCCGCAGGACTCGACAAATCTGCGTTTACGAAAGTCCCTAAGCAACCCATTAAAGATCCTAAGTCCGAGGCGCGCTTCACACCACCCATGCTGCTCGTGAAGGAACACCAAGATCTATACAACGCGATATGGGAAGATAGTTATCTCACCTATAAGCATGAGATCGTCGGGTTTGCTGCTCCCAAGAAGGACGCCAAGCAACTGCGGCTCTTACGCGATTGGATGGCAGCCAATACCTCTGCACTCCAAGCCTACGTTGCTGGAACAAGCATCCGGCTCTTCACTCAGCGCGCGACATCTATCGCCAGCGCTGACATCATGGCTTTACCTTATCCAGAAGACGGCTCGCTCGACTTGAGCGCAAACGAGCAGATACTTATCGATGATGTAGTGCGCTATGGTCGCGACTTTGTTCGCAAAGGCAGCGATTCCGAAGTCATGAAGCTCGATGCGGGTCATGGATTACCCGCATTCTCCAGGACTTTCGCCTCTCAGATCAACACCGTCTATCCGAAAACAACGATGTCCATTCTCGCGCCGCAACGCTGGCCAGGCATTGTCTGCCAACCGTTTGTCTTTGGTGGCGGCAAGGTTGACTGGACTGGCGTTGAAGAATTGCGAGGTAGATTAGACGCCCTGCTTCGCGAACAACGCAGCTCAAGCATCACCGTAACGCGCATCGCTCGGCTCTATGATCGCAGCTTTGTCTTTTTGCTAAAACCTGATCGGCTTCGTTATTGGCTTCGTTCCACGGCATTGCGTGACGCCGACGACGTCCTCGCAGATCTCCGTTCGCAAGGATTCTAAGCGTGCTCGCGGATCAGGATGAACCCAAAGTTCAATCGGGTAGCCTGGACCGGAATATTCATCTTCCAACCGCCTGGCGTCTTGCTCTTCTAGATTTCATCGCCAGCGAACTCCCCAAATGGAGAGATGACCCTAAACGACCCGACGATACAGCAGAAACATCCTTAACAGCTCGCCTCTGCGCGCACATGAACAGTGCAACAAGAAAGTCTGCCGGATGGGACTTTATCCAGTTTCGCGGAGAGGAGCCTGACGAGGTCGCTGCTGGCCGCAAGATCGATCTTGTTCCTGCGGCGAGCGCCGCGACAATATGGATCGACGGGCGTGAATACTCGCAATACGCACCACTAATTCCCATCGAGTGTAAGCGTCTTCCCATCCCATCCGGCGCCACCCGTGATGAGCGCGAATATCTGTTCAGCGCACACTCTTCGACTGGCGGCGTTCAGCGATTTAAGGCCGGCCATCACGGCGCCGCACATTCCGTCGGTGCCATGATTGGCTATATCCAAGATCGAGACGTCGATTTTTGGACTGCTCAAATTAGCACTTGGCTTCAGGGCCTAATTGACGCCCCAGTTGAGGGATGGACGATCGACGATGCCCTTCGTATTGCGAGTCGCAATACCATTGCGAGATCTGCCTTGCTCGAGTCCGTGCACAGGCGAACCGACGGCTTGTCCAGCATACGGCTCCATCACCTCTGGATAGACATGGCCAGACCCGTAAGTGACGGCTAGGCAAAGCGCTAGGCGCGGAACAAAATCACCGCACATGAAGCAATACGTTTCCAACTGTGATTAATTTCTGGGCTCCGCCCCCGTCCTTCTTCCCGGCGCCGGTCCCACATATCTTGCGCGCGGCCTGATCAGCTTGCCGAACCGCAATTGCTCGCTTGCGTGCGCGATCCAGCCGACGCTGCGGGCCATGGCGAACAATGCGAGCTCGCTGCCTCCCGGCAGGCGCAGTGCGTGCACCAGCACGGCGAGCACATAATCGATGTTGACGAATTCTCCAGTCGCCTCCGCGATCCGCTCAGGCACCTCGCGGGTGAACTTGCGTGGCGCGCCGGCGCGGGCCAAGGCGTTCAGCAGTGATTGTGCCCGGGGATCGCCGCGCTTGTAAACGCCGTGGCCGAAGCCCGGAAAACGCTCGCCGAGCGCGACGCGCTCGCGCACCATCGGCTCGACGTCGCGATCGACCAGCGTCTTGACGAGCTGCGACGCCAGCACGCCGGCGCCGCCGTGTTTTGGGCCTTTCAGTGCGGCGAGGCCGGCGATGACGGAGTCGTAGAGATTGAGTCCGGTCGAGGCGGCGCACCGCGCGGTGAAGGTCGAGGCGTTCAGCTCATGATCGGCCAGCAGCACCAGTGCACGGCGGATGAGGTCGGGCGCGTGCTTGTTGTCGCCTGCCCAAATACGCGCGATCTGCTGATGCAGCGGCTCGGCTGAAAACCCCGCATTGAGCATGGTCGCGACCAGCAGCCGCACGATGCGCCCGCCGACCATCGCGCGGCCATCGGGCGCACGGGTGAAAGCTCGTGAATCGGCGCTTGCCGCGAGTGCGAGCACCGCAATGGCGCGATCGATCGGAGCTGCGCGGCGCGCGGCGTCGGCGATCGCACGCATCTCGTCGGACATCGCAGGCTGATTGTCCGGCGCGAAGGGATCGACGTCGGAGACATCCCAAAGCAGCGTTGCGGTGTGCTCCAGCGTATCGCGCTCGGCGAGATCGATGCAGTTGACGCCGCGGTAGATCGCCCCCTCCTCGGTGATGGTCGAGATCTCCGTATCCATCACCGGCAGATCGGCATCGAAGCTGCGCAGGCCGCGCGGCTCCGGCGACGGCACCCGGCGTTCCTTCAGCGCGCGGACGTCCTCGGCCCGGTAGCGATTCTTGCGCGAATCCGGCGTCGGCTCGGAGCGGATCAGGCCGCGGCTGACATAGGCGTAGAGGCTGGCCGGCGAGATCGCGAGTTCGGCCGCGGCTTCCCGGGCGGAAAGATACAGGCCTTCAGAATTATTCATATTGATTGATGTAATCAAGATTGATCCATCTGTCGAGAGGCCCGATTTTCTCCTGGTGCAGTGCAAAGGAGATTTGGGCCATGAACATCCACCTCACCAAAAGCCAGATCGGGCTGGACGGCGTTCCCGCGGCCGAGACCGTTCTGAGCCATGTCGACGGCGAGCGCGGCGAGCTGATCATCGCCGGCGAGCATGTCGGCCGCCTCGCCGCCAAATCGAGCTTTGAGGGCGTCACCGCCCGGCTCTGGAACGGCGCCAGCAAGACCACCCTCACCGAAGCCAATGTCCGGTCGAGCCTTGGCGCGGCGCGCGAACGTGCCTTCGCGCGACTTGCCGGCCTGCTGCCGGCGACCCAAGGCATGGGCATCATCGACGGGTTTCGCGCGGCGGTCGCGGGCCTGCGCGCCGAGCACGGGCTGGAGCATGAGGCGACCATCGTCGGCGCATTTCCGGTGATCGCAGGCGCATTGGTCCGGCGTGCGAAAGGGCTCGACCCGATCGCGCCCGATCCGAATTTGAGCCATGCCGCCGATACGCTGCGCATGCTGCATGGGCGTGTGCCGGCCGCGCGCGAGGTCAGCGCGCTCGACGCCTATCTCGTCACCGCCAGCGACCACGGCATGAACGCCTCGACCTTCACCGCGCGCGTGGTGGCCTCGACGCAGGCCGATCTGTTCGCCGCCGTCACCGCCGGCTATTGCGCGCTCACCGGTCCGCTGCATGGCGGCGCACCGGAGCCCGTGCTGGAAATGCTCGATGCGATCGGCTCGCGCGAACGCATCCAGCCCTGGGTGGATGCGGCGCTGGCGCGCGGCGAGCGGATGATGGGCTTTGGCCACCGCGTCTATCGCGTCCGCGACCCACGTGCCGACGTACTCAAGACCGCGGTCGAGGCGCTGGCGTCTGACGGGACCGACCTGCCGTTTGCCGCCGAGGTCGAGGCCTATATCCGCGCAGCGCTACGCAAGAAGAATCCGGAGCGACCGCTCGAGACCAATGTCGAGTTCTTTACCGCGATCCTGCTCGATGCGCTGGCGATCCCAAGGCAGGCGTTCACGCCGATCTTCGCGGTGGCACGCGCGGCGGGATGGACCGCGCATGCGCGCGAGCAGCAGCGGACGGGGCGGTTGATCCGGCCGAGCTCGTCCTATGTGGGGGCGATGCCGGAGGAGTAGGGAATGCGGTGACACGCAGACGACGTGCGACGGCGGAGCCAATCACTCCGCTGTCGTCCCTGCGAAAGCAGGGACCCATACCGCGTGATTTATCGATGAGAGGCGGTGTTGGTACAGCGAGAAGACCGTTCACGACGAGTCTTCCCCAAACTGCTCCCTGGGGTTCTGGGTCCCGGATCTGCGCTTCGCTTGTCCGGGACGACACCGAGGGTGTGACGCCAACAGAATGCCAATACGGCGACGCGAAGGCTCAGGCCTCCCGCACCACGGTCTTCAGATAATTATACGCCTTGATGATCTCGATCAGGCGATCCTCGGTGGAGCGGTCGCCGCCATTGGCGTCGGGGTGGTGCTGCTTCACCAGGGCCTTGTACTTGGACTTGACGTCGGCGAGCGTCGCACTTGGGCCGAGGCCCATGACCTGGAGCGCCTTGCGCTCGGCGTTCATCACCTTGCGCGTTTCGACCTTGGGCTGGGCGGCATCGGGACCCTTCCGCCAGCCGGTGCGGCCGTTGAGCTCCGCGAACATGCTGAACGGATCGAAGGCGCCGTCGATCTCGGCTTCGGCGCCCTTCTTGACGCCGCCATTGGCGCCCATCTTCCAGGTCGGACGGTGGCCGGTCAGCGCGTCCTTCTGATAGCGCGCGACCGCATCGGCATTCATGCCGGAGAAGAAATTGTAGTTCTGGTTGTACTCGCGCACGTGGTTCAGGCAGAAGTGCCAGTACTCGCGCTGGTTATCACGGCCCTTGGGCGCGCGATGGGCGCCCTTGTTCTGACACCCGGTCCATTCGCAATTGACCACGGTGTCGCGCGGCTTCGCTTCCGGCTTGCCCTTGTTCGGCTTGACGCGGATGGAGTCGAAGAACTTTGATGAATCGATCGGCATGACCAACTTTGACTACGCAATGCAAAAACCTTCAAGTCTTGACATTGCAATTAGGACAAAACCCGTAGCCGAAACTTCGTTTCGGCGTTCCTGAGAACGGCCGCCAGAGGCGGTCTATGGCATTGACGGAGTGCGATCGCGGACTTTAATGGCAGCCATGGTTATGAAAGACACTATCAGCAACAAGTTGCAGGAAGCTTTCACGCCGGAAAGCCTGCAGGTCGTCGACGAGTCACATTTGCATGAGGGCCATTCAGGCCATCGGCCGAGCGGCGAGACACACTTTCGGGTTTATATCGTGTCTCAGGCGTTCAAAGGGAAGAGCCGGGTCGATCGCCACCGCATGATAAATGCGGCGCTGGCTGCGGAACTTTCGAGCAGCGTGCATGCGCTGGCGATCCACGCGCAGGCACCGGGGGAAGGCGGGACGTAATCTCTGCTGTCATGCGTCAAAACGACGTCCCGGCCCGCTTCGGCCTGGCCTCTTCCAGCTCCGCATCGCGCGGGACCGGTGAAATACGGAGCGCGGTGATGCGGTTGCGTTCGCGGCGGAGGACGCGGAAGCGGAAGTTGTGGAACGTAAAGCTCTGCCCGCGATCGGGGATCGAGCGCGCCTCGTGAATGACGAGGCCGGCAACCGTGGTTGCCTCTCCATCGGGCAGGCGCCAGTCCATGGCGCGGTTGAGGTCGCGGATCGGCACCGAGCCGTCGACAACGACAGAGCCGTCGGGCTGCGCGCGCACGCCGGCGACCACGACGTCGTGCTCGTCGGAGATGTCACCGACGATCTCCTCCAGAATGTCTTCCAGCGTCACGAGACCTTCAACTTCGCCGTACTCGTCGACGACGAGCGCGAAATGGGTTTTTCGCCGGCGAAACGCCTTGAGCTGCTCGGACACCGGGCGCATCTCCGGCACGAACCAGGGCGGCAGCGCAATGGTGGAAACGTCGATGCGCGAGGTGTCGCCGTCGGCGGCGCGGATCGCGCGCAAGAGATCCTTGGCGTGGAGCACGCCGATGATATTTTCGGGCTTTTCGCGCCACAGCGGGATGCGGGTGTATTCGGTCGCCAGCACCTCGCGCACCAGCTCTTCCGCCGGCAGATCGGCGTTGATCATCATCATCTCGGTGCGATGGATCATGACGTCGGAAACCTGCAGCTCGCGCAGATCGAGCAGGCCGCCGAGCATGTCGCGGTCCTGTTTTTCGACCTTGCCCTCGTGGTGCAACAGGTCGACCGCGCCGCGCAGGCGCTCGGTCGGCGACAGGATCGCCTGGTGCTCGCCGGCCAAACCAAACAGGCGCATCAGCAGGCGGACTATGACTTCCACCACCCGCAGCAACGGCCCCAGCACGTACATGGTCAGCCGCATCGGGCGCGCGACCGCGAGCGCCATGCGGTCCGGCGCGTTGATGGCGATGGTCTTGGGCAGCACTTCCGCGAAGATCACGACCAGCGCGGTCATCACGCCGGTGGCATAGAGCACGCCGACATCGCCGAACCAGGCCGTGAAGATGGAGGTCGCCAATGCCGACGCGCTAATATTGGCGATGTTGTTGCCGAGCAGCAGCGCGCCGATCAGGCGCTCGCGCATGTTGAGCAATTGCGAGACCACATCGGCGTCGCGGTTACCCTGCTTGGAAAGCCTCAGCATGCTGGCGCGCGAGGCGCCGGTCAGCGCGGTCTCGCTCGCGGCGAAGAAGCCGGACACGAGCAGGCAGAAAATAACGATGGTGAAGCCGAGCCAGTCCATGAACCACTCTGGTTTCTTGTTTTAGCGCCGTTGAGCCGCGTCTCACGCCTTGAGGGCGAGCTTGTGTTCCAGCTTTTCTTGCAGGAAGTCGCGCACCGGCGCCGGCTCGACATCCTTGGCGATGACCGCGCGCCCCACGGCCTCCAGCAGGATGAAGGTGAGCTTGCCGCGCTTGACCTTCTTGTCCTGCGCCATCAACGCCATCAGCGCGTCGGCATCGGCGAGGCCCTCCTGCGCGAAACCGGCGATGTCCTGCAGGCGCGTTGGAAGGCCGGCTTCGATGAGGTGCCGCTCGACGCGGGCCGCGTCGGCCTCGTCGATCATGCCGAGTTTTGCGGAAAACTGCGCCGCCAGCGTCATGCCGATCGAGACGCCCTCGCCGTGGAACAGGCGATCCGAGAAGCCGGTCGCGGCTTCCAGCGCGTGACCAAAGGTGTGGCCGAGATTGAGCAGCGCGCGCTCGCCGGTCTCGCGCTCGTCGCGCGAGACGACGCCCGCCTTGGCGCGGCAGGAGGTCGCGATGGCATGCTCGCGGGCCGCGCCGCCCTTGAAGATGTCGGAATGGTTCTTTTCCAACCAGGTGAAGAAAGCCTCGTCGCCGAGCACGCCATATTTGGCGACCTCGGCATAGCCGGCGCGGAATTGCCGCGGCGACAGCGTGTCGAGCACGGCGGTGTCGGCGATGACCAGCAATGGCTGATGAAAGGCGCCGAGCAAATTCTTGCCCTGCGGCGAATTGATGCCGGTCTTGCCGCCGACGGAGGAATCGACCTGCGCCAGCAGCGAGGTCGGCACCTGCACGAAATCGACGCCGCGGCGCAGGATCGCGGCGGCAAAGCCGGCGAGATCGCCGACCACGCCGCCACCGAGCGCGATGACGAGATCGTTGCGCTCGATCTTGGCGGCGATCAGGGCCTCGCTGACCTTTTCCAGCCCCGCATAGGTCTTTGAGTTCTCGCCTTCCTCGACCACGATTCGCGAGGTCGGAATGCCGCTAGCTGCGAGCGAGGCTTCGGCCGGCTCGAGCCAGTATTTTGCAACGGTGCGGTCGGTGACGATGGCCGTGCGCACACCGGGGCGCAAAGCGGCAACGCGTTCGCCGAGCGAGGCCAGCACGCCGCGGCCGATGACGATGTTGTAGGCGCGATTCTCCAGCGCGACATCGACATTGACGGGATCGGAATGTTTCAGAGGCGCAGTCATCGAACGGCACTCGCGACGTCGGCTGGAGGTTGGGACGCGGTCTCGCCGCAGAGATGGGCGTGCAGCGTCTCGATCGTCTCATCGACGATTCTGTCGTGCGGCACGTCGCGCGAAGCAATCGTGAGGTCGGCTTTGCCATAGATCGGCTCGCGCTCGGTGAGCAGGCGCGTCACGGTGCCTTCGGGATCGGAGGTCTGGAGCAGAGGCCGGTCGGCGCGGCGACGCACGCGGCGCATGATCACGTCAGGGTCGGCCCTGAGCCAGATCGAGATCGCCCTGGCTGCGATGCGGTTGCGCGTCTCCTCGCGCATGAAAGCGCCGCCGCCGGTCGCCAGCACCACCGGCCCGCCGTCGAGCAGACGCGCGATCACCCGCGCCTCGCCGTCGCGGAAATGCGGCTCGCCATGGCGCTCGAAAATCTCCGGTATGGTCATGCCGGCCGCTGCCTCGATCTCGGTGTCGGCGTCGATGAAGGGCAGCTTGAGCCGCGCCGCCATGCGGCGGCCGATGGTGGACTTGCCGACCCCCATCATGCCGACCAGCACGATCGAACGCGCGCCGAGCGCCGACAGGATGTCGGCCTCGGGGCTCGCTTGTGCTGGCAACACGGCGTCGGACATGAATCTCGCTCAATTTGCCGCCAAAGGCGGCATCCCGGCCAACCTATACGACCCCCTCGGGGCCCTCGCCAGAGGACTCTTGCCACGAAACGGCGAACATGTTGGATGATTTCATTGGTTAATTTGCCCGTTCGAGACCCTCGCCGAGACCTTGCCCGATGCCCAGCCTGTTCCGCTTCCTGACGGCCGTCGCCGTGCTTGCCGGCATCGTCTATGGCGTGGTGTTCGCGCTGGCCAACTTCGTCAATCCGAAGCCGCGGGAAATGACGGTGACGATCCCGCCGGATAAGTTTCTCAAGAAATAGGGGCTAAGCTCCGGGGCATGCGTGCAAAGCCCTCAGATGCAAAACTCACCGGCCTGTTCCTCGACATGCTCGCGGCGGAACAGGGTGCCGGGCCTAACACGCTCGATGCCTATCGCCGCGACCTCACCGATTTCTCCGAGTTTCTCAGCCGCGCCGGCCATAGTTTTGTGGACGCCGAGACGCAAGTCCTGCGCGACTATCTGGGCGACCTCGATGCGCGCGGCTTCAAATCCTCCAGCGTCGCGCGGCGGCTGTCGGCGATGCGGCACCTGTTCCGCTTTCTCCTGAACGAGCGCATCCGAGCCGAGGATCCCGCGGCGATCCTGTCCGGCCCCAAGCGTGGCCGCGGCCTGCCAAAGGTGCTGTCGATCGCTGACGTCGATCGCATGCTGACACGCGCCAAGGAGATGAGCGAGGCGGCGGACGTCTCGCCGTCACAGCGGCTGCGCGCGTTGCGGTTCTATTGCCTGCTCGAGGTGCTCTACGCCACGGGCCTGCGCGTCTCCGAGCTGGTGTCGCTGCCGCGCACGGCGGCCAAGCGCGACGCCCGCATGATCGTGGTGCGCGGCAAGGGCGACAAGGAAAGGCTGGTGCCGCTGAACGAAGCCTCGCGGCAGGCGATGGCGGATTATCTCGCGGCGACGGAGGCGGCCAAGGAAAACAAGAAGGGCGAGAAGGGCAGTGTCGCCGCCACAAAATGGCTGTTTCCCTCGTTCGGCGAGAGCGGGCACCTAACGCGGCAGCATTTTGCCCGCGACCTCAAGGAGCTCGCGGTGGCCTCGGGACTTCAAGCGCGCCTCGTCTCCCCGCACGTGCTGCGCCACGCGTTTGCCAGCCACCTCCTGCACAACGGCGCCGACTTGCGCATCGTGCAGACCCTGCTCGGCCATACCGACATCTCGACGACCCAGATCTATACCCATGTGGTCGAGGAGCGGCTGAAAAGCCTGGTGCGCGACCTGCACCCGCTGGCGGAGAAGTAGCCGACGCTGCGCAGCCGTGGCCGAAACCGCCTTGACTTCGGCCACTTCTCCGCAGAAAGAGCCGTGGCCTCATTCGTGATTTGGCGTGCCCTTGGGAGCGCACAGGTCAACCCCTTGAAGAAGCTGCACTTCTTTACGAGAAGCCGACCCCGCTTCGCCTCTCCGCTCCGTCCCCCTATATTGAGTTGATGCCAGACCAGATGCGCAGCTATCTCGACTTCGAAAAGCCCGTCGCCGAGCTCGATTCCAAGCTCGACGAATTGCGCACGCTTGCGGCCTCGGGCAGCGACATCGCCGAGGAGATCGGGCGGATCGAGGACAAGGCCGCGCAGGCGCTGGCCGACCTCTATCAGAACCTGACGCCGTGGCAGAAGACGCTGGTCGCGCGACATCCGCAGCGGCCGCATTTCAACGACTTCATCAAGGGCCTGATCACCGAATTCACCCCGCTCGCCGGCGACCGCAAGTTCGGCGAGGACGAGGCGCTGGTCGCGGGCTTCGGCCGCTTCCGCGGCGAAGCCATCTGCGTGATGGGGCAGGAAAAGGGCGATTCCACCGAGAGCCGCATCAAGCACAATTTCGGCATGGCGCGCCCCGAAGGCTATCGCAAGTGCGTGCGGCTGATGGAGATGGCCGAGCGGTTCGGCCTGCCGGTGCTGTCGCTCGCCGATTCCGCCGGCGCCTATCCCGGCATCGGCGCCGAAGAGCGCGGCCAGGCAGAAGCCATCGCGCGCTCGACCGATGCCTGCATGGCACTGACCGTGCCGAACGTCGCCATCATCACCGGTGAAGGTATGTCGGGCGGCGCCATCGCCATCACCACGGCGAACAAGGTGCTGATGCTGGAGCACGCGATCTACAGCGTGATCTCGCCGGAAGCCGCCTCCTCCATTCTCTGGCGCGACGGCAGCAAGGCGCAGGAAGCCGCCAACAACATGAAGATCACCGCCCAGGACATGCTGCGCTTCGGGGTGATCGACAGTATCTTGAAGGAGCCGGTCGGCGGCGCCCATCGCGACCCCGCCGCCATGATCGCCACCACGGGCGATGCCATCGCAAAGGCCTTCGACGAGCTCCGCGGCCTGGACGGCGACGCCATCCGCAAGCAGCGCCGGCAGAAATTCCTCGATATCGGTCGGAAACTGGGCTGATTCGCCGGATTTCGGTTCCGGGCGCCCCCGGTAACCCCGCGTTAACCCTTTTTTTGCCCAAATCGGCGATCTCAGTACTGGTTTGGCTGCAAAGCCCAAGTTCCGGCCCAGTTTAATTCTCTGTTGACCACGCCGCTTCGCCAACGGGCTCGTGATCCCCGGTCGGGTTGCGACCCTCAGGCGCGGAGGTTAGAATTTTAATCAATGGCTTCAGGGCATCAGCGCTGGGGCTTGGTCTGAATAAAGTCCGGTTCTCCGGTCAGGCCACGCTCCAAAATCGGGGTTCGCGCTCTTTGTCCGGCACGTTGTGGGGTCCATCTTGAATTCTCGTTCGCTTGCTCGTGCGCTTTTGGCTTCGGTCGCGCTTGCCGCCAGCATCGTGCTGGCCGGCTGCGACACCGACCAGGTCTCGCTCGCGACCAACGCCAAGGCCAACCAACCGGTCTCGCCAAAGCTCGTCGCCGCGATGGGCGAGAAGGATATGGATCTGCAATCGCCGATCCTGATCCGCCTGTTCAAGTCGGAGGCCGAGCTCGAGATCTGGAAGCAGACCCGCTCCGGCCAGTTCGCGCTGCTCAAGACTTATCCGATCTGCCGCTGGTCGGGCGACCTCGGACCTAAGGTGCGCGAAGGCGACCGCCAGGCGCCGGAAGGATTCTACTCGATCAACCCGAGCCAGATGAATCCGCAATCGGCCTATTACCTCTCGTTCAACACCGGCTTCCCCAACGCGTTCGACAAGGCGCTCGGCCGCACCGGTTCCCAGCTGATGGTGCATGGCGACTGTTCGTCGCGCGGCTGTTACGCGATGACGGACGAGCAGATCGCCGAGATCTATTCGCTGGGACGCGAGTCCTTCTTCGGCGGCCAGAAGGCGTTCCAGTTCCAGGCGTATCCTTTCAGGATGACGCCGGTGAACATGGCCAAGCACCGCAACAATCCGAACATGGCCTTCTGGAAGATGATCAAGGAAGGCTATGATCATTTCGAGGTGACGCGGCAGGAGCCGAAGGTCGATTTCTGCGAGCGGAAATACGTGTTCGACGCCGCGAAGGCACCCGACGCCAAGCGGGATCCCGTGTTCGACGCCTCGGCAAAATGCCCGGCCTATGTGATCCCCGAAGACATCGCCAGCGCGGTGCGCGAGAAAGAGCAGCGCGACGAGGCCGAGTACAACAAGCTCGTCTCCAAGGGCATTCCGGTGGCGCGCATGAACACCGGCATCGACGGCGGCATGAACAAGATTTTTGCCGCGAAGATTCCGGAAGGCTCGACCGGCCTGTCGGAAGGCGCCGAGGGCAATACGTTGCAGATGCTGGCGATGTCGAAGGCGCCGGGCACGATCCCCGGCACCGTCAATCCGCCGAAGCCGAATTTCGACTCGGTCGCAGCCGCGCCGCAGGAAGAGCCCGTCGTTGCGGTCGCCGCACCCGCGACCAACACCCGCGTCGCCTCGGCCGCACCGGCTGAGAAGTCGGGCTTCTTCTCGAACCTCGGCCGCAAGATGGGCCTCGGCACCGCCGACACGACAGCGACCACGCCCCCGCCGCAAGCAACCGCATCGGTAGCGCCCGCAGCGCCGAGCACGGCCTCCAGACTGAAGGCCGCAGTGACGAGGTTCGTCCACCACGATGCCTCGAAGGACAAAGCGGCGGTTGCCGCAAAGCCCGCAGAGCCGGCGAAACCCACCGAGACCAGGGTCGCCGCGACGCGTCCGGCACTGAAGCCGTCGGTGAACGACGGTGTAAGCGATGCGACGCAAATCATGGGAGCCGCGCCGGTGGTGCAGTCGAACTCGTTCGACAGCCGGTTTGGGGCGGTGAAGTAGGGGCGGCTCCACGCCTCACGCCGTCATTCCTGCAGAGACAAAGAATCCGATATCTGGTGGTCCCACGGCCAAGTTAGTCGAACGCGACCTCTTGAACCAAATGATATCCAACGTATGATATACATATCGATCAAAGAGGCCACCAATGCTGGTTTCCAAATGGGGTAACAGCCTGGCGGTCCGGCTGCCCAAGAGGCTCGTTGAAGTTCTGAACCTCTCGCCCGGCGACGAACTCAACGTCGTGGAGGTCTCGAAAGGCCAGATCGCGGTTGAGAAGGTCGACAAACGGGCTGAATTTCTTCGGCAGGCGGAGCAATTCCGGTTTCCCCTGCCCGATGGCTACAAATTCGACCGCGATGAAGCGAACGAGCGGTGAGCTCGTTCTTCGACAGTAACATCCTGGTCTACGCCTTCTCCACCGACGTTCGGCGCCAAAGGGCGCTGACCACGATTGCAGGCGGCGGCATCATTAGCACGCAGGTGTTGAACGAGTTCACCACCGTATTGCGCAAGAAGCAGCGGCAGGATTGGACTGTTATCGAGGCTGCGGTGCAATCGATCCGGTTTCGCTTTCCGGATATCGCTCCGCTCACCGCCGACACGCATGCTGCAGCCCTTGCGCTCGCGCGAGATGATGGCTTCGCTTTCTATGATGCGCTGATCGTTGCCGCCGCGATCGAAGCGGGCTGCGATATCCTCTACAGTGAAGACATGCAGCATGGCCGCAGAGTTGGTGGGCTCACCATAGTCAATCCGTTTATCGGGAGCACGCCGTGAGTACATCAGCCGAGCAATCTGACGACTGAATCCTACGGCGCCAGATACCGCACCAGCTCCGGATTGTCCCTCACCTCGCCCGCCTGCCCTTGCAGCGCGACCCTTCCGCGATCGAGCACATAAGCGTAATCCGCGACGCGCAGCGCGAGGTCGAGGTGCTGCTCGACGATGATGACGGCGATGTTCTTGGCAAGCTCGATCAGGCGCTCGGTGATCTCCTCGATCACGCCGATCCAGACGCCTTCGGTCGGCTCGTCCAGCAGCAACAATTTCGGATCGCCCAGCATGGCGCGGCCGATGGCGAGCATCTTGCGTTCGCCGCCGGAGAGTGTGCCGGCGGGCTGGTCGAGGCGCTGGCCGAGTTTCGGGAAGATGGTCAGCACGTGGTCGACGGCGTCGGCCTTCTTGCTCGCGAGCGAGCCGACCGCGAGGTTGTCGCGCACCGACAGGCGCGCGAACACCGAATGCTCCTGCGGCACGTAGCCGATGCCGGCGCGGACGCGCTCCTGGGTCGCGCGGCGACTGATATCGCGGCCGTCGAAGCCGACCTGGCCCTTCCACACCGGCAGCTCGCCGACGATGGTCTTCATCAGCGTGGTCTTGCCCGCGCCATTGCGCCCGAGCACCGCGACGCCGCCGCGCCAGGGAATGCCGAGGCTGACGTCGAACAGGACCTGGCTGCGGCCATAGCCGGCGTCGAGATGCTTGATGTCCAAAAATTCAGGCACGGCGCAGATAAATCTCCTGAACGGATTTGTTGGCCTGGATCTCGGGCACGGTGCCGGATGCCAGCACCTTGCCCTGGTCGAGCACGGTGAGGCGATCGCAGATGTCGCGGATGAAATCGAGGTCGTGCTCGACGATAACGAGCGAGCAATGCTGCTTGATCGGCTGGAGTAATTCGCCGGTGACGCGACGCTCCTCCAGGCTCATGCCGCCGGTCGGCTCGTCGAGCAGCAGAAGTTTTGGCTTGCCTGCGAGCGCCATCGCGATCTCGAGCCATTGCTGCTGGCCGTGCGACAGCGCGGCTGCCGGATCGAAGGCGCGATCGGCGAGACGGAATTGCGTCAGCATGGTCATGACCTGATCATGCAGCGCACTCCTGGTGCGCGAGAACACGAGGTCGAGCAGCGAAGATTGCGCCTGCAACGCGAGCAGGATGTTGTCGTAGAGCGTCAGCGACGGCAACACGCTGGTGATCTGAAATTTCAGGCTCATGCCGGCCCGCGCCCGCTCGGTCGGCGTGAAGGCCGTGATGTCGGTATTGACGAAGCTCACCTTGCCCTGCGTCGGCACTTCGGCACCCGCAATGCACTTCATCAGCGTGCTCTTGCCGGAGCCGTTCGGGCCGATCAGGCCATGAAACTCGTTCTCGCCGACGGTGAGTGCTGCGCCATCGAGCGCAGTGAGCTTGCCAAATATCTTCGAGATGCCGGCGGCTTCAAGGAGCATTGCGCTTCTCCTTGACACCTTCCTTGGCCTTGGCCCCGAAGCTACCGACACGCTCACGCTCGCCCAAGACAAAACTTATCAGGCCGAGCGGGCGGAACAGGATCACCAGGAGCAGCAACACTCCCAAAATGATCGGCCAGATGTCGCGATAATTGTCCGACAGCCAGAAGCTGACGCCCTCGACGATGACGGTGCCGATGACAGCGCCGATCAGCGTGCCGGAACCACCAAACAGCACGTAGAGCACCACTTGCGTCGAGACGACGACGCCGACCATGTTGGGCCACACAAAGCCTTCATGGAAGGCATAGAGGCTGCCGGCAAGGCCGGCGATAGCCCCGCCGATCGCAAAGATGATCGCCTTGAGGTGCTGCACCTTGTAGCCGAAGAAGGCGATGCGCTGCTCGTTCTCGCGCAGGCCGGCCAGCGCCAGCCCGAATTGCGAACGCACCAGGAAGCGGCAGAGCAGGTAGACGACGATGAGGATGCCGAGCACGAGATAGTAGAAGGAAGGTCCTTCCGAGAATTCGTAGCCACCGAGCGTCATCGACGAAATCGAAGGGATGCCGTTCTGGCCACCGAGATAATACCAGCCGCGCGCGAGGCGATCGGCGGCGTAGGAGCCGGTCAAGGTGCCCAAAGAGACGAAGATCACGCTGGAAGGGTGCCGGCCCAGCAGCAGGAAGCCGCCGAGAAGCAGCGCGAAGGTCAGACCGATGATGGTGCCCGCAGGGAGCACCAAGAGAATGTTGGTGATGTCCAGATCGCGCGCGAGCAGCGCGACGCCGTAGCCGGCCGAGCCGAAGAACAGGGCCTGGCCGAAGCTCATGATGCCGGCATAGCCCCAGACCAGGTCGAACGACAGCGCAAACAACGCGAGGATGATCACGCGCGTCGCGAACACCGTGAGGTAATCCTGCAGCACCAGCGGCGCAGCCAGCGCGGCGACGAGCACCACGCCCTCCACGATCGGCAGGATCTTTCGTCCCGCGGCGGTCTGCACCGCCGTCCCGCTGCTAGCCATTGCCACGTCCGCCTCCCCGCCGATCTCGGCGGGGATTGCCTGTTTCACTGCGCCCATCGACTTCGGCATCTGACCTTAGCATTCCTTGGGATCGACGAGACCGTCGCTGCGTCCGACAATCTCGTAGTTCCCGGCCTTGGCGACCGCAGTGTACATCTTCATCTTGCAGTGCCGCTTGCCCGGCACCATCTCGGCCGGCCCGCCCGGACCTTCAGCGATCTTGGCGTGGTCGAGTGCGGCAGCAACCGAGTCGCGGTCGACCTTGCCGGCTTCCTTGACGGCGGCCTCCCACAGCTTGAGGCCGCGATAGGTGCCGGTCGCAGCACTGCCGGCGGCAAACAGGAAGTTGCCCGGGAAGTCCTTCTCGTAGGCCGCCTGGATTTTTGCGTCGAACGGGCTCTCCTTGGTCAGCACCTTGAAATAATCGAGACAGCTCGCGAGCCCCTCGATCTCGGCGGCCTGATTGATGTTGAGCGTGTTCTCGTCATAGTAGACGCAGGCCAGACGGCCGCCGTTCTTGAGGAAACCCGCTTCATAGAGCTGCTTGAAGAACGGACCGACGCCCGGCGGGATGACGGTGTTGAAGACGACGTCGACCTTGTTGGAGATGATGCGGTTGACGGTCGAGGAGAAATCGACCTGGTCGAGCGGATAATATTCCTCGAACACGACCTCGCCGCCGTTCGCCTCGATCACCTTGCGGGCATAGACGTTGAGCGTGTGCGGCCAGACATAGTTGGCGCTCGGCAGCGCGAATTTCTTGCCGCCGTTCTTGATCAGCCAGGGGATGAATTCGTCGCACTGCTGCGCCGGGGTCGGCCCGGTGCAGAACAGATAGGGCGTGCATTCCTTGCCTTCGTAGAGCTGCGGATAGATGTAGAGCGTCTTGCCGCGCGCCACGATCGGGTCCTTGATCGCGTTGCGCATCGACGAGGTGATGCCGCCGAGCACCATGTCGACCTTGTCGCGCTGGATCAGCTTGCGCACGTTGCCGACGGCAACCGATTCGTTCGAGGCGGTGTCCTCGATATAGAGCTCGAGCGGACGGCCGAGCAGGCCGCCGGCATCGTTCATCTGCTTGACCAGCATCTTGGCGACGTTCGCGTCCGCCGTGCCAGCGTACGCAATCGGACCGGTGAGATCGGTTGCGATGCCGACCTTGATCGGCGCTTCGGCCGCATTGGCCCAGGGCGCCGGGATGACCCAGCTGCCGACACCCGTCGCGACCGCACCGGACGCGAAGGCGAAATTGGACATAAAGCGGCGGCGTGAGAGTTGACGATCGAACATATGACTAAACCCCTTTTCCAGCGATGAGGCCCTGCGGCCGGAATTTGATGAAGGCAATGGCGAGAACGAAGACGAGGACGTCGGCGACCACGGGCGCCATGATCCAAGGAAGCGCGGCACTCAGCGTGCCGATCACGCCGGCGCCGGCTACGGGCCCGATGAAGGACCCGACACCGCCGACCATGACGGCGACGAAGCCCTGGATCAGGAAGCGGATGCCGAGATCGGCGTAGAGGCTGAACACCGGCACGATCAGCGCGCCGGCAAGGCCGGCGAGTGCCGATCCAAAGGCAAAGGTGGCGCCGTACATCAGCGGCGTTGAAATGCCCGACGCGCGCGCCAGCGATGGGTTCTCCAGCGTGGCGCGCATGCGCAGACCAAAATTCGTACGCGACAGCAGGAGATAGCAGCCAACCATGACCAGCAGCGTGATGACGATGATGGTGAAGCGCCACGCCGAGATGTGCATGGTGCCGATATCGATCGAGCCACCGATCGGCTCGGGCACGGTGAGATAGAAGCCGCCGATCAGGCCGCGCACGGATTCGCGGATGATCAGGCCGAGCGCGTAAGTGCCGAGCATGGCGACGATCGGCGCCGCGTAGAAGCGGCGGATGATCAGCGCCTCCAGCACGAAGCCGAGTGCGCCAACGACGAAGGGCGCGGCGACCATTCCGACCCAGATCGGCATGCCCTTGGCGTAAGCGAGATAGGTGATGTAGGCCCCGAGCAGGACGAACTCGCCCTGCGCGAAGTTGAAGATGCCCATCATGCTGGCGATGATCCCGAGCCCGAGCACGATCAGGACGATGATCGCGCCGAAGCTCAGGATTTCGAACGCCGCGACGAACGCGTTAGCCATGCGCTGGATTCTTGTTTTGACGCGTTTTCTTGACGCGAACCGGTATCCACTTCGCTCGAAAACGCTTTGCTGTTCCGTCCGTCTGCATCAATGTCCCGCTCACATCTTCTTCCAGTCGCCGACCTGCTCGAAAGCGTGCGCGGCGCGATAAATGGTGGATTCCTCGAACATGCGGCCGACCAGCATCAGGCCGACGGGCAGGCCGTCGACCATGCCGCAAGGCAGTGACATCGCGGGATGGTGGGTGATGTCGAACGGCGCGGTATTGGAGATCATCTCCAGCGCACGAGCGACGTAATCCTCCCGGCTGGCGGTCGGCTCCGGCAGCTTGGTAGCCTTCATCGGCGTCGTCGGCAGCAGCAAGAGGTCGTATTCGCCAAACGCTTTGTCATAGGCCGCGGTCAGGCGTCGCGAGATGTTGAGCGCCTTGCCGTAGTAGCGAGGGCCAAAGGTGTTGTTGATGTAGGTGCCGAGCAGCAGGAACAGCTTTGTGGTCTCGGACAGCGAGTCGGCCTGGCGACGCCAGCCGCGATGGAAATCCATCAGCGACGTCGAATAGAGGTCGGACCGGCTCAAGCCGTAGCCGTCGCCATACATCATGGTCTGGGTCATGCCCTCGGTGCCGATCGGCGTCCAGATCGCGGGACCGACGAGATGCATCGGGATCGAGACCGTCTCGACCGTTGCACCGAGATCCTTGAAACGCTTCGCGGCTTCGCGCACGCTTTCGTTGACGGCGGCCTCGGCCGTCGCCTGCTCAAAACCTTCCTTCAAGATGCCGATCTTCATGCCCTTGACGCCCTGGCCGAGCGCCTTGGTGTATTCCTCGACCTTCGGTGCCTTGATGCGGGGATCATAGCCATCATCGCCGGCGAGCACTTCGAGCAGCAGCGCGTTGTCGGCGACGGTCGCCGTCATCGGACCGGTGTGATCGACGAAAACCTCGATCGGCATGATGCCGGTATAGGGCACGAGGCCCCAGGTCGGCTTCATGCCATAGGTGCCACAGAACGAGGACGGCATGCGGATAGAGCCGCCCTGGTCGCCGCCGATCGCCATGTCGACTTCGCCGAGCGCGACGACGACGCCGCTGCCGGAGGACGAACCGCCGGCCGAATAGCCCATCTTGTGGGGATTATGGACGGCACCGACCGCGTTGGTGTGGCTGCCGCCCGACATGCAGAAGGACTCGCAGTGCACCTTGCCGGCGATCTCGGCGCCGGCATCGAGCATGCGGGTGACGATGGTGGCGTCGAAATCGGGAACATAGCCTTCGAGCGTGGTCGAGCCGTTCATCATGGGCACGCCGGCCAGCATGATGTTGTCCTTCAGCGCGACGGTCTTGCCCTTGAGCTTGCCGCTGGCGGCACCTTTGACGGTGGACTTGCGATACCAGGCGTTGCGCGGGTTCTCCTCCGCCGACGGCTGATAGCCCGGCGTGCGCGGATATTTCACCGCCGGCACCTCGTCCGGCATCGCGCCGACGAGATTGTAGGCATCGATCGAACCCTGCATCAGGCCGCGGAACGAGGCGACGTCGTCGTCGGTGAGCGCGAGTCCGCACTGGTCGGCGACGCTGCGAAGCTGGGCTGGCGTGGGAAGGACAACTGTCACGGCGCTCTCCTGAAGTTTCTTGAAACGAACGTTGGGCGCGCGGCCGCCCGGGTACGACGACGCACCACCGGCCTCGCCGAAACATTCAAAACGGAAACATTTTCCTTTTCAAGTATTATTTTGCGTTTACGCGTGTCCGGATTGCCGCTGGTGTCTCAGACCGGCTTGATCAGCTTGAAGTCGAGGCCATCGGCCTCGGCGAGATACATCTGCATCCGGGCGTGACCGTTGCGAACGACCACCGTGCCACGCGCGCCGCCGTAATCGATGTTGCGTCCGGCCGCGAGCATCGGCCCCATCGCCAACGAACCGGCCTTGTTGGCGACAGCTTCAAGGAACCGCAGGCCCTCATAGCTGGACTGGCCGAGCGACCCGATCGGCGCTGCGTTCGGTCCGAACATCTGGCGATAGCGGCTTTGGAAGTCGTCGTTGGCGCGCGAACCGACACCGGGGAAATAGCCGGAGGCACAGAACATGTTCTCGCTGTTGTCGGCGCCGATGCCGAGCAGCACGGTCTCGTCCATCGCGCCGGCCAGCCGCAGCGTGGTCGCGGCAAGACCGCACTCACCGAAGGCGCGATTGAAGGTGATGCTGTCGGTACCGATCAGCGAGATCAGGACGACGTCCGGTTTTGCGGCACGGATACGCTCCAGATGCGGCTCGTGGTTGTCCTCACCGAGAGGAACGAACTCCTCGCCGACGACGCTTCCGCCGGTTTCCTTGATGTAGCGCTTCACCGCGCGATGCGACTGCCACGGCCAGACGTAATCGCTGCCGATCAGGTACCAGCGCGCCGCTTTCTTGACGTCCGCCAGCCAATGAATCGAAGGGCGGCTCTGCCAGCGCGGCGTTTCGCCGATCGCCATAACGCCCGGCGTCAGTTCGCCGCCCTCATAGACGGGCGTGTAGATATAGGGGATCCGGTTTGCTGTGGTGATCTTGCGAAGCGCGACTCGAACCGCGCTGGTGTGCATGCCGATGATGAGATCGATCTCGTCGTCGACGACCGCCTGCTCGGCGCGGCGCAGGACACCGTCGAGCGGGCCGCCGGCATCATAGATCGACAGCTCGATCTCGCGCCCCAAAATGCCGCCACGCCTGTTGATCTCGGCGACCGCGAGCTGCGTGGTGTTGGTGGCGCACGGCCCCCAGATACCGGGCGAGCCGCTGCAGCAGATGAAGCAGCCGACGCGCAGCTTGTTGGTACCGCGACGCCGAAGAAAGGCATGATCGCTGGGCGACAACGCACCATCAGCTGCCGATGACGACAGATTCCTGAACAGCAAGGACGGCGGCAACGCCGGACCGCTGTGAGCCGGGAAGTTTACCGTCGCGCGCACGCCAACTCCTGTCCGGTACCAGACCTGAAAGCACATTGAGCAGGCGGCCGCGGCTTCCGCCCTTTTGTTGTGCAATCATCCTATTTTGAAAATATTGAATATTCAAGAATTGAAGTGCATATAGAAGCAGCATCGATTGCAAGACATTCACTCATTTGGGTCAAGACGAAGTCTTAGCCGTGGCAAAACAACCGAACGTTCCAATCACCGAACACCTCGCTTACCTGCTTGCGCAAGCCAACCGGGAGATCAACCGCCAGCTCGAACTGCGGTTGAGCAAGGAGGGAGTACCCGTCGAGCAGTGGCGCATCCTGAAAGTGCTGTCGGACGGCGATGGCCATTCGATGGGCGAGCTCGCGGATGCCGTGCTGCTCAACCATCCGACGCTGACCAAGATGATCGACCGGATGGTCTCGGACGCGCTGGTCTATCGCGTGCAGGATCCGAACGACCGCCGCAAGGTTTTGATGTTCATCTCCGACCGCGGCAAGGTGCTGTGCAGGAAGCTCAACTCGCTCGCGGTCGACCAGGAGGAGCATATCCTCGAGAGCTACGGCGACAAGTCGACGAGCGAACTGAAGCGGCTGCTGGAGAGCTTGATCGACAGCTCGAATTGAGTTGCGACGGGAGCTGCTTCCACGCACACACTGTCATCGCCCGATCAAATCGGGCGATCCAGTGTTCCAGAGACTGATGTGATTGAACGGAGAAGCCCGGCGTATTGGGTCGCCCGGTCGAGCCGGGCGACGACGGCGGAAGCTGAGGCGCGACCATCGCGCCTCAGCTCATGACAGAGAACTAGCGGTTAGCCGTACCGCCCGTGGCAGTGCTTGTACTTCTTGCCTGAGCCGCAGGGGCAATCCTCGTTGCGGCCGATCTTGCCCCAGCTGGCCGGGTTTTTGGGATCGCGCAGCGCGGCGTCGGTGGCCTGCGGGGCCAGCGACACGTTGGCGACGGCCATTTCGTCTTCGCCGGTGTTCGGATCGAATTTGTGCGCTTCCATCTGCGGCAGCACAGGGGCTTCCTGCTCCGGCGGGACGATCTCGACCCGCATCAGCTGCGCGGTGACGGCCTCGCGCAGATGCGCGCTCATTTCCTGGAAGAGGTTGAAGGCCTCGGTCTTGTACTCCTGCAACGGATCGCGCTGGCCGTAACCGCGCAGGCCGATGACCTGGCGCAGATGGTCGAGCATGATCAGGTGCTCGCGCCAGAGATGGTCGAGCGTCTGCAGCAGGATTGTCTTCTCGACGTAACGCATCACGTCGGGGCCCCATTGCCCGACCTTGGCCGCCATATGCTCGTCGGCGCGGGTCTCGATGCGCTTGAGCAGCTCCTCGTCGGCGATGCCCTCTTCCTTGGCCCAGTCATGGACCGGCAGGTCGAGATCGAGCACGCGCTTGAGCTCTTCCTTCAGGCCGGCGACATCCCACTGCTCGGCATAGGCATGCTCGGGCACATGCTTGGCGACGAGGTCGTCGATGAAGGCGTGGCGCATGTCGGTGACGGTCTCGGCAACGCTGTCGTCCTTCATCAGGTCGACGCGCTGGTCGAAGATCACCTTGCGCTGGTCGTTCTGGACGTTGTCGAACTTGAGCAGGTTCTTGCGGATGTCGAAGTTACGGGCTTCGACCTTCTGCTGCGCCTTCTCCAGCGCCTTGTTGATCCAGGGATGAATGATCGCCTCACCCTCTTGCAGGCCGAGACGCTGGAGCATGCTGTCCAGACGGTCCGAGCCGAAGATGCGCATCAGATCGTCTTCCAGCGACAGGAAGAATTTTGAGCGGCCGGGGTCGCCCTGACGGCCGGAACGACCGCGGAGCTGGTTGTCGATGCGGCGGGATTCGTGCCGCTCCGAGCCGATGATGTAGAGGCCGCCGGGCTTCTTCACGGTCTTGGCCGGCCTGCTACCCTTGGCCGGCTCGATCTCGACGATCTCCTCGGCCTTCAGCACGATCTCGCGGAAGTGCTCGATGTCGGCCTTGATCTGCTCGATCTTCCTGGCCTTCTCGGCCTCGTCCTCGATGCCTGCGGTCTCCTGCTGGATGCGCATTTCGAGCGAGCCGCCGAGCTTGATGTCGGTACCGCGGCCGGCCATGTTGGTCGCGATCGTGATCGCGCCGGGAACGCCGGCCTCGGCGACGATGTAGGCTTCCTGCTCGTGGAAGCGCGCGTTCAGCACCGCAAACAGCTTGGCCGGCTTGTTGGCGCGCGCCGCGGCGTACAGCTTCTGCATCGAGTTCTCGTTGCCGAAATCGATCTGCCGGTAGCCGTGCTTCTTGAGGTACTCGGCAATCACTTCCGATTTTTCGATCGAGGCGGTGCCGACCAGAACCGGCTGCAGCCGGGCATTGGCGCGCTCGATCTCGGCCAGGATCGCGGCGTATTTCTCGTTCTGGGTGCGATAGACCTCGTCGTCCTCGTCGAGGCGGCCTACCGGCACGTTGGTCGGGATCTCCACGACTTCGAGCTTGTAGATGTCGAAGAGCTCGTCGGCTTCGGTCAACGCCGTGCCGGTCATGCCGGCAAGCTTTTCGTACATGCGGAAATAGTTCTGGAAGGTGATCGAAGCCAGCGTCTGATTCTCGGGCTGGACCTGGACGTGCTCCTTGGCTTCCAGCGCCTGGTGCAGGCCTTCCGAATAGCGGCGGCCCTGCATCATGCGGCCGGTGAACTCGTCGATGATGATGACCTCGTCGTCGCGGACGATGTAGTCCTTGTCGCGGGTGAACAGCGTATGGGCGCGCAGCGCCTGGTTGATGTGGTGCACGACGGAGACGTTCTCGACGTCGTAGAGCGACTCGCCCTTGAGCTGGCCCGCATCGCGCAGCAACTTCTCGATCTTCTCCATGCCGGCTTCGGTCAGCGTCACCGTGCGCTGCTTCTCGTCGACGTCGTAGTCGCTTTTGTCGAGCTTGGGCAGGAAGCCGTCGATGGTGTTGTAGAAATCCGAACGGTCGTCGAGCGGGCCGGAGATGATCAGCGGCGTGCGCGCTTCGTCGATCAGGATGGAGTCGACTTCGTCGACGATCGCATAGAAGTGCGGCCGCTGGACCATGTCCTCGAGCCGGTACTTCATATTGTCGCGCAGATAGTCGAAGCCGTATTCGTTGTTGGTGCCGTAGGTGATATCGCAGGCATAGGCGGCCTTGCGCTCGGCATCGTCGAGGCCATGGACGATCACGCCGGTGGTCAGGCCGAGGAAGCCGTAGATCTGGCCCATCCAGCTTGAGTCGCGGCGGGCGAGATAGTCGTTGACAGTAACGACGTGGATGCCCTTGCCGGCGAGCGCGTTGAGGTAGACCGCGAGCGTTGCCACCAGCGTCTTGCCTTCGCCGGTCTTCATCTCGGCGATGTCGCCCTCGTGCAGCACCATGCCGCCGATCAGCTGGACGTCGAAATGGCGCTGTCCGAGCGTGCGCTTGGCGGCCTCGCGCACCGTGGCGAAAGCGGGCACCAGCAGGTCGTCCAGCGTCTTGCCCTCGGCGAGCTGCTTCCTGAACTCGGCCGTGCGGGCCTTGAGCGCCTCGTCGGAGAGTTTCGAGACCTCGGGCTCCAGCGCGTTGATCGCGCTGACGCGGGATTGATATCCCTTCACCCGCCGGTCGTTGGCGGAGCCGAAAAACTTGCGGGCGAGCGCGCCGATCATGCCTAGTTCCTGTGTTCGCGATTTAACCGCGTTGCAGCCAAGAAGTTGTCACCCGCCTGACTATCAACTCACCGTGACGCCTGTCGGCGTCAGAGCCCGGACTGCGGGGGTCATCCGCCATATGGGTGGGAATTGGGCTAGTCTGGGTTCAACGGCCAAAAACGCAGCAAAATAAACGCCATCGCCATGGTCGCGACCGGGCAGAGATATGGCCCGGTCAGGGCCTTGTCAACGGCGGGCGCATTGCGGCTAATTCATCATTTTGACAGACTTTTCGCGTTGCCAAGCCCCCCTGAATTGGGCGAGTGTCCGCCCCGCTTAAGCAGCCCCTGCTTCAACATAAGGATTTTGCATGACCACCTCGTTCCCGGTCACCACCGGCCAGCGTTTCCGCCACGCGTCCGCCCTGGCTGGCTGCTTTGGCTTGGCCGCCTGTCTGGCGCTGACCCTGGCGTTCGCCGGCCCGCTCCGGGCGGCCGACGATCCGGTCCTGGCGAAGGTCAACGGCGTTGAGATCAAGAAGAGCGACGTCGCCATGGCCGAGGAGGAACTCGGACCGAGCCTCGCCCAGATGGACCCGGCGACCAAGGACGACAACGTCCTGTCGTTCCTGATCGACATGAAGATCGTGGCCAAGGCCGCCGAGGACAAGAAGGTCGCCGACGGCGAGGAATTCAAGAAGCGGATGGCGTTTGCCCGCAACCGCCTGCTGATGGACAGCCTGCTGGCCCAGGAAGGCAAGGCCGCCACCACCGACGACGCCATGAAGAAGGTCTATGAGGAGGCGTCCAAGCAGATCACCGGCGAGCAGGAAGTGCGCGCCCGCCACATCCTGGTCGAGACCGAGGACGAGGCCAAGGCGGTGAAGGCCGAGCTCGACAAGGGCGCCGATTTCGCCGAGCTGGCCAAGAAGAAGTCCAAGGATCCGGGCTCCGCCGACGGCGGCGACCTCGGCTTCTTCACCAAGGAACAGATGGTGCCGGAATTCTCGGCCGTCGCCTTCGCGATGGAGCCGGGAAAGATCTCCGACCCCGTGAAGTCGCAGTTCGGCTGGCACATCATCAAGGTCGAGGAAAAGCGCAACCGCAAGGCGCCGGAATTCGACCAGGTCAGGCCCCAGATCGAGCAGTACGTCACCCGCAAGGCCCAGGCCGACTACGTCGCCAAGCTGCGCGCCGAAGCCAAGGTCGAGCGGACGGACCAGCCGGCAGCGGACGCGTCGAAGGACGCCAAGCCGGCCGACGCGGCCAAGCCTTCCGATGCCAAGCCTTCCGATGCCAAGCCTTCCGATGCCAAGCCTTCCGATGCCAAGCCTTCCGATGCCAAGCCCTCCGACAGCAAGATGGCGCCGCCCGCCAAGAAGTAAAAATTTGCTGTCACTTCGGTGACGCCAAGAGTATCTAAGCATCGCAATGGCCGGGCCGAAAGTGCGAAGCACGTCTTCGCACTGGACGTCCCGGCCATCTGCATATCCAGACCTCACCAAGGCGCGCCCAACGATGTCCTCAGCCGTCTCTCCCCTCGCCCCGAAGCATTATCCCGACATGCCCGTGATCGCGGGCGTCCGTCTCGCGACGGCCGAGGCCGGCATCCGCTACAAGAACCGCACCGACGTGCTGCTGGCGATCATGGACAAGGGCACCGCGGTCGCCGGCGTCTTCACCAAGTCGAAATGCCCGTCTGCGCCGGTCGAATGGTGCCGCGCTAAGTTGAAGGGCGGCAAGGCGCGCGCGCTGGTCGTCAATTCCGGCAATGCCAACGCCTTCACCGGCAAGACCGGCCGCGGCTCCACGGCGCTCACCGCAAAGATCGCGGCCAAGGCCGTCGGGTGCAGCGAGAGCGAGATCTTTCTGGCCTCGACCGGCGTGATCGGCGAGCCGCTGGACGCGACCAAGTTCGACGGCGTGCTGGGACGCCTCGCCGAGACCGCTGAGGTCGGCGATTACCTCGCCGCCGCCAAGGCGATCATGACCACCGACACCTTCCCCAAGGTCGCGACCGTGACCGTGAAGCTCGGCAAGGCCAAGGTCACCATCAACGGCATGGCCAAGGGCGCCGGCATGATCGCCCCCGACATGGCGACGATGCTCTCTTTCATCTTCACCGACGCGCCGATCGCGCCTGCTGCGCTTCAGGCGCTGCTCAAGGCCGGCGTCGAGGACACTTTCAACGCGGTCACCATCGACGGCGACACCTCGACCTCGGACACGCTGCTGGCGTTTGCGACGGGTGCCGCTGCCGAGCATGGCGCACCCAGGATCAGCCGTGCCAGCGATCCGCGCCTGAAGGCCTTCACCAAGGCCTTCAACCAGATCCTCGCCAACCTCTCCGAGCAGGTCGCCCGCGACGGAGAAGGCGCGCGCAAGCTGGTCGAAATCACCGTCGAGGGCGCCAAGACCAAGGCCTCCGCACGCAAGATCGCGATGTCGATTGCCAACTCGCCGCTGGTGAAGACCGCGATCGCCGGTGAGGACGCCAATTGGGGCCGCGTGGTGATGGCGGTCGGCAAGGCCGGCGAGCCGGCCGATCGCGACAAGCTCTCGATCGCCTTCAACGGCATCCGCGTCGCCAAGAGCGGCGCGCGCGATCCATCCTATGACGAAGCGCAGGTGTCGGAGGCGATGAAGGCCCCGGAGATCGCGATCAAGGTCTCGCTCGGCCTCGGCAAGGGCCGCGACCGCGTGCTGACCTGCGACCTCACCAAGGAGTATATCGCGATCAACGGGGATTACAGGTCGTAATCCCCATGACCGATCTCAAGCTCACACTGGTGGTGGCTTGCGCGCTGGTCGACACCGACAAGCGCGTCCTGATTGCGCAGCGCCCCGAAGGCAAGACGCTCGCCGGCCTCTGGGAATTTCCCGGCGGCAAGTGTGAACCCGGCGAGCGGCCGGAGCAGAGCCTGATCCGCGAGCTCAACGAGGAGCTCGGCATCACCGTCGCCGAGCCGTGCCTGGCGCCGCTGACCTTTGCGAGCTACGGCTACGAGACCTTTCATCTCCTGATGCCGCTCTATATCTGCCGGCGCTGGGAAGGAACCGTCGAGGCCCGCGAAGGCCAGACCCTCGCCTGGGTCCGCGCCAACAAATTGCGCGAATACCCGATGCCGCCGGCGGACATTCCACTGATCCCGCATCTGATTGATTTGCTGATGTGAGGCCGGACCTCACCCTGAGGATTACTCCTTCCCCGCCTTCTTAACCGCCTCCGCAAGGCTTGCTTTCGCCGAACCCGGCTTCAGCGGCTGCTGCTGGCTCGCATGCGGGGCCCAGCCGGAGAGCCAGATGATGTCGAAGGTCGCGCGGATGCGGCCGTCGGCGTCAGCAAAACGTTCGGCATAGATTTCGGCCATGCGAAGCAGGGTCACACGACGACTCGGCATGCGTCGCCGCTCGATCAGCACATTGGCCGCGCCCATGCGGCGGAGATCCTGCATCAGCGCAAACGCATTGGAATAACGCACCACGACGCGATCGACGTCGGTGACCGGCAGCGCAAAGCCCGCCCGCTGCAGCAGCGCGCCGATGTCGCGCAGATCGGCGAACGGCGCCACGCGCGGCGACACCCCGCCCTCGCATTCGGCCTCCGCCGCGGCAAACGCCTGCCGCAACTCCGTGAGGCTGTCGCCGCCGATCATCGCCGCCAGCAGCAGCCCGTCCGGCTTCAGTGCGCGCCGGATTTGCGCGAGCACGCCCGGCAGGTCGTTGACGAATTGCAGCGCCAGCGCGGAAACGACGAGATCGAGACTTTCGGCCGCGAAGGGCAATTTCTCCGCACCGGCGGCGTCGAGCGCGATCCGTTCGATGGACGGCAGCCGCGCGCGCAGCGCCGCGAGCCCCTCACCGGGCGTCCAGAGATCAGCCGGCGCGTGAAATTCACGCGTCACCGCGGCCAGCCGGTCGGACATGTCCTCGGCAACCCGATTGAGCAGGAAGCTCACGGCACCCTGCGCCTGCGCACGCTGCTGCCGCGCACGCAGCAATGCGCGATCGAACAAAGCCGGCGGGGTCTGCGGGTTCTGGGCCATGCCGCTGGTTACGCCGATCACGGCGGTTCTGGCAATCCGGTGCGTGCGGCGCTAGCCTCCCCCTATGGACGCCGACGCCGCCCCCACCCGCTCCATCGCCGCACCCTTGCGTGCCGCATGGACGGCTGGCCGCCATTTGCTATCGCGCACGGCGCGGCTTGCGCTCGACATTGCGTTGCCGACCTTGTGCGTGTCCTGCCGCGAGCCGGTCGATGGCGAGGGCGTTTGCGCGGCGTGCTGGGCAAAGCTGTCGTTCATCGAACGGCCTTACTGCCCGCGACTCGGCATTCCCTTTGTCTACGATCCCGGCCCCGACATGCTGTCGATGGAGGCGATCGCGAGTCCGCCGGCCTACCAGCGGGCACGCGCGGCGGTGCGCTATGACGATGTCGCGCGCACCCTGGTGCATGCGTTGAAATACCAGGACCGCACCGATCTGGCGCCCGCCATGGGCCGCTGGATGGCGCGCGCGGGCGGCGAGGTGCTTGCCGGCGCCGACATGCTGGTGCCGGTGCCCCTGCATTGGCGCCGCGCCTGGCGTCGCCGCTACAATCAGTCCGGCGCGCTGGCGCACATCATCGCGCGGCAGAGCGGGGTCAAGGTGCGGGGCGAGGTGCTGCGCCGGGTGCGCGCCACCGAGCAGCAGATCGGGCTGTCGCGGGCCCAGCGCGCCACCAATGTGCAGGGAGCATTCCAGGTATCCCCAGACCGTCAGGCCGAAATCCAGGGCCGGCGCATCATCCTTGTCGACGATGTCCTGACATCAGGTGCGACGCTGGATGCCTGCGCACGCGCGCTGCTTCGCGCCAAGGCGGCCCAGGTCGACGTGCTGGTCTTTGCCCGGGTTGTCGAGAGCCGGTAAACTCCCATATAATTCAACAAATTCATGACATGAGAGCGCTGGACGCCATGACCGCTGCTGTCGAGATCTACACCAGGCCGGGATGCGGCTATTGTTCCGCTGCCCGGTCGCTTCTGACCCGCAAGAAGGCGAGCTTCACGGAATTCGACGTCGCCCAGAACCCGTCCTGGCGCGACGAGATGTACGACCGCGCCGGCGAGGGCTCGACCTTCCCGCAGATCTGGATCGGCGGAACCCATATCGGCGGCTGCGACGACCTCTACGCGCTCGACCGCGAAGGCAAGCTCGACGGCCTCCTCGAAAGCGTCAAGGCGATCTCATGAGCGACAACAGGACCTTCACCGCCGCCATGGTGCAGATGCGCACCGGGTTGATGCCCGAGCCGAGCCTCGTACAGGCAACGAAACTGATCCGGGAGGCGGCGGCCAAGGGCGCCGACTACGTGCAGACGCCCGAAGTCAGCAACATGATGCAGCTGAACCGCAAGGCGCTGTTCGAGCATCTGCAGAGCGAGGAGGACGACGCCTCGCTGAAGGCGTATCGCGCGCTCGCGGCCGAGCTGAAGATCCACATTCATGTCGGCTCGCTGGCGCTGCGCTTCTCGCCGGAGAAGGCGGTCAACCGCTCCTTCCTGATCGGGCCCGAGGGCAATTTGCTCGCGAGCTACGACAAGATCCACATGTTCGACATCGAGCTGCCGGACGGCGAGAGCTATCGCGAATCCGCCAATTACCAGCCGGGCGAGACCGCCGTGATCTCCGACCTGCCCTGGGGCCGCGTTGGCTTGACGATCTGCTACGACGTGCGCTTCCCCGCGCTCTACCGCGCGCTCGCTGAGAGCGGAGCGTATTTCATCACCGTTCCCTCCGCCTTCACCCGCAAGACCGGCGAGGCGCACTGGCACATCCTGCTGCGCTCACGCGCGATCGAGACCGGCTGCTTCATCTTCGCGGCTGCACAGGCAGGCACTCACGAGAACAAGCGCGAAACCTATGGTCACTCGCTGATCATCGATCCCTGGGGCGAGATTCTCGCCGAGGGCGATGTCGAGCCCGGCATCATCATGGCCAAGATCGACCCCGCCAAGGTCGAGACCGCGCGCCGCGCGATCCCCTCGCTCCAGCACGGCCGCCGCTTCGGCGTCTCCGATCCCAAGGCCGGGCCGGATCACCTGCACCTGGTGCGGGGATCGGCATGATCCGCTACGCGCTCCATTGCGACCGCGACCACGAGTTCGAGAGCTGGTTCCAGAGTTCGTCCGCTTATGATTCGCAGGTGAAGCGCAAGCTCGTGACCTGCCCGATCTGCGGCTCGGCCAAGGTCGACAAGGCCATCATGGCGCCGCGCATCGTCGGCAAAAAGGGCCGCGGCAGCGCAGCACCGCCGCCGGAGCCGGCCGCGACGCCAGCGCCCGAGGCTGCGCAGCCGGAATCCACCTCGCTGATGATGGCGCAGGAGCACGAGCTGCGTACCAAGCTGAAAGAGCTGCGCGACCACATCGTCAAGAACGCCGACAATGTCGGCGAGCGTTTTGCGAACGAAGCCCGCGCGATGCACTATGGCGACAAGGAGCACCGCCCTATCTACGGCGAGGCCTCGCCGGACGAGGCAAAATCGCTGATCGACGAAGGCATCGAAGTGTCGCCGCTGCCGACACTGCCCGAAGACCGGAACTAAACCCCTACCAACACCGCAACGCCGATGATGATCAGCGCGATGCCTGCAAGTTCGCGCGGTGCGATCGGCTGCTTGAAAGAGTAATAGGCCACGCCTTGCGCGAACAGCACCTCGATCAGCGCGAGGGTGCGGACATTGGCGGCGGCCGTCAGTGCGAACGCCAGGAACCAGAATTGCGAGGCAAAGGCGCCCATGAAGCCCGCGAGCAGCGACGGCCGCCAGAGCCCCAGGATCGACTGCAGCACCTTTGGCGCGCGCCAGAGGAGATAGATCGTCAGGATCAGCGTCTGCACGAACAGGCCGAGCACCAGCGTGAATGAGGCCGCGGTCACAAACGAGACGCCGGGAACGTTGATGATCGCGCCGCGGAAGCCGACAGCGGAGAGCGCGAAGGCCGCGGCCGCAACCAGGCCGGTGATGGTCGGCTTCAATTCCGCAAAACTCTTCTCGCCGCCGGGCCGCAGCGCGGTGATGACGACGCCGACGGTCGCGATCACGATTGCCAGCACCTTCAGCCATGTCAGGTGATCGCCGAGGAAGACGAAGCCGAAAATCGCGGTCTGGATCGCTTCGGTTTTAAGATACGCCGTCGTCACCACGAAGGAGCGGTCGTTCATCGCGAGCAGCATCAGCCCGGTTGCGACGATCTGGCTGAGCGCACCCAGCAGCAGCCACGGCCAGAACACGGTCGGCGGCATGCCGATGTGATCGCCGGTCGCAACCAGCACCACGGCAAGAAACAGCAGCGAGAACGGAAAGCCGAACAAGAAGCGGATATTGGTCGCACCCCACGTCCCCAGCGGCTTCGTCAGCGATCGCTGCATCGCATTGCGCGCGACCTGGCCGAGCGCAGCAACGACGGTGAAGGGAATCCAGAGGCTGGTGACGGTGAACATGGGGGTGGTGCGATCGGGTGTGGGATGAGGTTGCGGGCAACCTGCCGTCAGCGCTCAAGCAGGTCAATCACACGAATGTCATGGGTGCGATGCTCTCTCAACAAGCACACTGTCGTCCCTGCGAACACAGGGACCCATAACCCCAGGGAGCAGTTGTGCGAAGGCTGCCAACCCGCACATCCAATACCGCGCCCCACCGATAGATTCCGCGGTATGGGTCCCTGCGTTCGCAGGGACGACAGCGAGATTGTGGATGCAGCTAGCCCCTAACGCGCCCCCTCACACCATCCGTTCCGCCACGACCATGTAGTTCACGTCCATGTCCGACGAGAGGGTCCATTTGTCGGCGAAGGGGGAGTAGACGACGCCGGTCTGCTCGGTGATGACGAGGCGGTTGTCGAGGAGATATTTGGTCAGCTCGTCAGGGGTGACGAACTTGTTCCACTCGTGGGTGCCGCGCGGCAGCCAGCGCAGGACGTATTCGGCGCCGACGATGGCGAGCGCAAAGCTCTTCCAATTGCGGTTGAGGGTGGACACCACCATCAGGCCGGTGGGCTTCAGCATCGCGGCGCAGCGCTTCAGGAAGACGCCGACGTCGACGACGTGCTCGACCACCTCCATCGCCAACACGATGTCGAAGCGCTCGCGCGGGTCGATCTCCTCCACCGTGGTACAGCGATAGTCGATCGACAGATGGCTCTTGTCGGCATGCAGCTTCGCCGCCGCGATGTTGCTGGCCGACGGATCGACGCCGATGACCTGTGCACCCAGCCGCGACAGCGGCTCGCACAGCAGGCCGGCACCGCAGCCGATGTCGAGCACGCGCAGGCCGCCGAGGCAGTTGAGGCTGCGCACATTGCGCTCGAACTTGCGGCAGGCGGCGTCGCGGATATAGCCGAGCCGCAGCGGATTGATCCGGTGCAGCGGCGCCATCTTGCCCTTGGGGTCCCACCACTCGGCCGAGAGTTTTGAGAATTTCGCGATCTCGGCGGCGTCGACAGTCGAGGCCGGCTGCGGGCTTGCGGTTGCGGAGGTATCTTGCTGCATGCTCATGGTTACGCGCGGTCCTACCGCGTGGTGATCGAACTACGGAAGGCCAGTGGTGAGGCGATGGTCCGGATGGTTTCGCGACCTTCGCCGACGCCGTTGATGGTCACGTCGCCATAGTTGAGAATACGTCCAAGGATCGACTGGTTGACATCGACACTCTCGACCTTGTCCAGCGCCATCTCGAAGGTGCGGCGCTTGATGAAGCCGGTCTTGTGCACAACCCTGAGATTGGTGACGTCGGTCTCGGTGGTGAAGCGATGGAACCAGCCCTTCAAGGTCCAGAACAGGGCGGCCAGCGCCACCAGGCCCGAGCCCCACAGGCACAGCACCATCACGCTGTAGATATCGATCTGACGGGAGGCCACGAACAGCGCCAGGGCGACGATCCAGGCGAGGATGGCCGGAAAATAGAAAATCCAGTGCGCATTCGTCGAATACAGCACCTTCTCGCCGGGCTGAAGAATGTCGTCGATATAACGCGCCATAACCTCGATTAACCCATTGCCCGGATTGGCCCCGCAGGAACCCGCTTGCCCCCGGCCCCGCCGCTATGTATACGCGCGGTCGGTGTCCGCAGGCACCCGTCCAGCGCGGGCCACCATACTGATCCTTATGAAGGAATGCACGCGTCGTCATGAGCCGCCTCGTGATGAAATTCGGCGGCACGTCCGTCGCCAACATCGAACGTATCCGCAACGTCGCACGCCATGTGAAGCGTGAGGTCGACGCCGGCCATGAAGTGGCTGTGGTCGTCTCGGCGATGTCGGGCAAAACCAACGAGTTGGTGGCCTGGTGCACCGAGGCCTCGCCGATGCACGACGCGCGCGAATATGACGCCGTCGTCGCCTCCGGCGAACAGGTGACCTCGGGCCTGCTGGCCATCGTGCTGCAGGGCATGGGTATCCAGGCCCGCTCCTGGCAGGGCTGGCAAATCCCGATCAAGACCAGCGATGCCCATGCCTCGGCCCGGATCGAGGACATCGACGGCAGCGAGATCATCACCCGTTTCAGGGATCGCAAGGAGGTCGCGGTCATCGCCGGCTTCCAGGGCATCGATCCCAAGACCAACCGCATCACCACGCTCGGCCGCGGCGGCTCCGACACCTCGGCCGTGGCGATCGCCGCCGCCGTCAAGGCCGACCGCTGCGACATCTACACCGACGTCGACGGTGTCTACACCACCGACCCGCGAATCGTGCCGAAGGCCAAGAGGCTCGACAAGATCGCGTTCGAAGACATGCTGGAACTGGCGTCCCAGGGCGCCAAAGTGCTCCAGGTGCGCTCGGTGGAACTCGGCATGGTCCACAACATGCCGATCTTCGTCCGCTCGAGCTTCGACAAGCCCGAGGATATCGACCCGCATGCCAACCAGCCGCCCGGCACGCTGATCTGCGGCGAGGAGGAGATCATGGAAAACCACGTCGTCACCGGCATCGCCTTTTCGAAGGACGAGGCCCAGATCTCGGTGCGCCAGATCGAGGACAAGCCCGGCGTGGCGGCGTCGATCTTCGGCCCGCTCGCGGATGCCAATATCAACGTCGACATGATCGTTCAGAACGTGTCCGAGGACGGCAAGACCACCGACCTCACCTTCACGGTGCCGGCCGCCGACTACACCCGGGCCAAGGACACGATCACCGCCGCCAAGGCCACAATCGGCTATAAGAGGCTGGATACCGCCACCGATGTCGCAAAGATCTCGGTGATCGGCAGTGGCATGCGCAGCCATGCCGGCGTCGCCGCCCAGGCGTTTTCGGCCCTCGCCGGACGGAATATCAACATCCGGGCCATTACAACCTCCGAGATCAAGTTCTCGGTTTTGATCGACACCGCCTATACCGAGCTTGCAGTGCGCACGCTGCACACGCTCTACGGCCTCGATCAGGCCTAAAGCGCGACAGCGCTTTAGATTGTTGTTAGAGCATGGTCTTTCCGGAAAACCGCTTCGCACTTTTCCGGACCAAGCTTAGGCTAATTTTCTCTTAGCGGTCGCAGCAAACGCGAAGGTGTACACACCTTCGCGTTTGGCAGGCGTTTTGCTTGGCAAAACAAGCCTCAATTCGCTATACGGCGAACAGGGTGGGCTGCCGCAGACTGTGTCCCAGTTCAGGCCGCTGATTCGGTGCAAGCAGTCGTTTGCGCCTGCGCCGGACAGACAATTTGATTGTTTTTCTGGAATTTTAGGCCAGCCGCCGGCCATTATCGCCGGGTCGGGCAGACGGAGGAGATTGACGGTTCATGCGGAGCGCGTCGGGAGGTCCCCGCGTCTTGTTGAGACGGCTCCGCGAAACCATGGCGGAGCAGGTCTCGGCCCAGGAGCGGCTGGACAAGATCGTGGTGCTGATCGCCGCCAACATGGTGGCCGAGGTCTGCTCGGTCTATGTGCTGCGCATCGACAACACCCTCGAGCTCTACGCCACCGAAGGCCTCAATCGTGAGGCCGTGCACCATACCGTGCTGAGCGCCCATGAGGGCCTGGTCGGCCTCGTCGCCAGCGAGGCGACGCCGCTCAACCTGAATGACGCCCAAAGCCATCCGGCATTCTCGTTCCGTCCGGAGACCGGCGAAGAGATCTATCACTCCTTCCTCGGCGTGCCGATCCTGCGCGCCGGCAATACGCTCGGCGTGCTGGTGGTGCAGAACCGCGCCAAGCGCACCTATGTCGAGGAAGAGCTCGAGGCGCTGCAGACCACCGCCATGGTGCTGGCGGAGCTGATCGCGTCGGGCGAATTGTCCGCGCTCGCGCAGCCCGGCGCCGAGCCGGCCGCGCGCCATTCCACGCAGAAGGCCGGCGCCATCCTGTCAGAAGGCATCGCGCTCGGTCACGTCGTGTTGCACGAGCCGCGCGTCGTCATCAAGGACTACATCGCCGAGGATCTGCCGAAGGAGATCAAGCGGCTGGACACCGCGCTTGCCAAGCTGCGCTCGGATCTCGACCGGATGCTGGAGCGCGGCGACGTCGCCGAGGGCGGCGAGCATCGCGACGTGCTCGAAGCCTACCGCATGTTCGCCAACGACCAGGGCTGGTCGCACAAGCTGCACGAGGCAGTCGCCACCGGCCTCACCGCGGAAGCCGCCGTCGAGCGCGTCCAGTCCGACACCCGCGCCCGCATGCTGCGCGTGACCGATCCTTATCTGCGCGACCGGCTGCACGATCTCGAGGATCTCGGCTACCGCCTGATGCGACAGCTGGTCGGCCAGGACCATGCGCCCTCGCGCGAACAGATGCCCGACAACGCCATCGTCATCGCCCGCGCGATGGGACCGGCGGCATTGCTCGACTACGACCGCAAGCGCCTGCGCGGCATCGTGCTCGAGGAAGGCACCGCCAACTCCCACGTCTCGATCGTGGCGCGCGCGCTCGGCATCCCCGCGGTCGGCGAAGTGCCGAACGCGACGGGCATCGCCGACCCCGGCGACGCCATCATCGTCGACGGCACCTCGGGCGCGATCTATGTGCGTCCATCTCAGGAAGTCGAGGCCGCCTATGCCGAGCGCGTGCGCTTCCGCGCCCGCCGCCAGGCGCAATATCTGGCGCTGCGCGATCGCCCCTGCGTCACCAAGGACGGTGAGAAGGTCGAGCTGCTGATCAACGCCGGTCTCGCCATCGACCTGCCGCACATCGAGGACACCGGCAGCGCCGGCATCGGCCTGTTCCGCACCGAGCTGCAATTCATGGTCGGCCAGAGCCTGCCGCGCACCAGCGACCAGCTCGCGCTCTACCGCGCCGTGCTGGATGCCGCAGGCCCGAAGCCCGTCACCTTCCGCACCCTCGACATCGGCGGCGACAAGGCGCTGCCCTACATGGAGACGGTGATCGAGGAGAATCCCGCGCTCGGCTGGCGCGCGATCCGGCTCGGGCTCGACCGACCCGGCCTGTTGCGTGGCCAGATCCGCGCGCTGCTCCGCGCCGGCGGCGGTCGCGCGCTGCGCATCATGTTCCCGATGATCTCCGAGGTCGCCGAGTTCGATTCGGCGAAGGCCCTGGTCGAGCGCGAGCTGACTTATCTGCGCCAGCACGGCCACACGCTGCCGGAGCGCATCGACATCGGCACCATGGTCGAGGTGCCGGCGCTGCTCTACCAGCTCGACGAGCTCCTGAAGAAGGTCGATTTCATCTCGGTCGGCTCCAACGATCTGTTCCAGTTCCTGTTCGCGGTCGATCGCGGCAATGCCAAGGTCTCCGAGCGCTTCGACACCATGTCGACGCCGATCCTGCGGGCGCTGCGCGACATCGCCCGCAAGTCGCTGGACGCGAAGAAATCGCTGTCGCTCTGCGGCGAGATGGCCTCGAAGCCGATCGGCGCGCTGGCGCTGCTCGCCATGGGCTATCGCTCGCTGTCGCTCTCGGCGACGGCGCTCGGCCCGGTCAAGGCGATGGTGATCGACCTCGACGTCAAGAAGGCCGCAGCGATGCTCGGCCCGCTGCTGGATGCGCCGACCGGCAGCGTCTCGATCCGGCAGAAGCTGACGGAATTTGCCGAGGCCGAAGGCCTGGCGTTGTAGCGGGCCTGCCGCCCGTCTTCGCCGCCTCGCTTCCCTCCGCCTTTTGAGACCAAACCGATGTCGTCACTCCCCGAAGCCAAACTGGACGTCCTGCTCGCGCATCACGCCTCGCTTGAGGCCGAATCGCTGGGACAGCTCTCCTCCGAACGCTACGTGCAGGTCACGCGCGAGCTCGCCGAGATCAACCCGCTGATCGAGGCGGTGAAGACTTATCGTGCCGCCGTGAAAGAACTCGCCGACACCGAGGCGCTGATCGCCGATCCCACGACCGATGCCGAGATGCGCAGCATGGCGGAAGCCGAGCGCACCGAGCTCAATCCGAAGATCGAGGATCTGGTCCAGAAGATCCGCGTCGCGCTGCTGCCCAAGGACGCCATGGACGACCGCAACGTGGTGCTGGAAATCCGCGCCGGCACCGGCGGCGACGAGGCCTCTCTGTTCGCCGGTGATCTGTTCCGGATGTACGAGCGCTTCGCGAGCCTGCAGGGCTGGAAGGTCGAGGTGATCTCGGCGAGCGAAGGCACGGTCGGCGGCTACAAGGAAATCATCGCCGAGGTGCAGGGCCGCGGCGCGTTCTCGAAGCTGAAGTTCGAATCCGGCGTGCATCGGGTGCAGCGCGTGCCCGACACCGAGACGCAGGGGCGCATCCATACATCGGCCGCCACCGTCGCCGTGATGCCCGAAGTCGAGGAGGTCGACGTCGACATCAAGAACGACGATCTGCGCATCGAGACCATGCGCGCGCAAGGTGCGGGCGGCCAGCACGTCAACAAGACCGAATCGGCGATCCGCATCACCCACATCCCGACCGGCATCGTGGTGATGATGCAGGACAGCCGCTCGCAGCATAAGAACCGCGCCTCCGCCATGAACATCCTGCGCTCGCGCATCTACGACGCCGAACAGCAGCGTCTCGATGCCGCGCGCTCGGCCGAGCGCAAGGAGAAGGTCGGCTCCGGCGACCGCAGCGAGCGCATCCGCACCTATAATTTCCCGCAAGGCCGTGTCACTGACCACCGCATCAATCTGACGCTCTACAAGCTGCCGCAGGTGATCGCGGGCGAAGCGCTCGGCGAACTGACCGATGCGCTGACCACCGAGCACCAGGCCGCCCAGCTCGCCGCGCAAGGCGCGGCAGCGTGACGATCAGGCCTTGCCGGACGCTCCGAACGATTTCAACAGGCGGCTGAGCGCCGGGCTCGCGGCGCGGCGGAGTTCCTCGAGATTCTTCCGCGAGAGCGCCTGGAGCTTCTGCTCACCCCTCTTCGTCAGCTTGAGATGTACGCGCCTGGCGTCCTCCGGGTCGGCCACACGGCTGGCCAGCCCGAGCCTGACCAGTCGATCGATCAGTTCGACGGCGGAATGATGCCGGATCAGCAGGAACCGCGCGACATCACCAACGGTCGCGGGACCGGGGCCGACAAACCCCTTGATGCCGAGCAGCGCCTGGTGCTGCGTCGGCGTCAGCCCATGTTTGGCGGCCGCCGCCTCGCTGAATGCCAGAAAGCTCCGTATCTGGTAGCGAAACTGCGCCAGCGCTGCGTAGTCGGAATCATGCATCGCGCTGCCGGTGTGCCCGGCCGACGTCGCCACCCTGGACCGCTGCGCCTTCTTCGCCTGAACCATGCCACCTCGACCATGCCGCCCGGCGTTGCGGGAGACATAGCCTAAAGTTGCAAGCGGGCACAGCCGGACCAACCGGCCGGTGTCGCGGATGCACAGCTATCCAATCGCCTATTCGAAGCTGGACAGCAGAATTTTCACCAGGATGACCTGAAACGCGATCGGGATGCGGACGCTCTTCCGCCGGATCGAACGCTGCAACGCGCCGGCGATCTCCGCGCTGGTCAAGGCACCGGCCGACGCATTGGCAATCAGGTCCGCCCACATCTGCGACAGCGAGCCGCCGGGCGGAATCACCGGCTTGATGGTCACGCCGCAGCCCTGCGCCCAGTCGACGATCTCCCGCATCGTATGCGGACCGCAATTGCGCGCGGTCGCGAGGCGCTCGGCCGTCAACGCGCGCAGGAGATCGCGCGAAGGCGACCAATTCCCCTTCGGCGGCTGCTCGCCGGTGAGTTCGACCGCGAGCTCCTTCAGGACATTCTGGGCCCGCACGCTCAGTCTCTTCATCGGCACCGGCACGCGCTTGGCCTGAGTGGAGCCGATGGCCGATCTCCGTTCGCCGGTCGGCCGATTGCGTGGCTCGGGCGTGCGAGAGGCCTCGCCGGACTCCGGCGTCTCGCGCTGGTCGTTGCCCTCCGCGGGCCACGCCGCCTCGGGCCGCTCCGCCTCCTGCGGCCAGGATCGTCGCTTCCGGGCACCTGCCACTGTCGTCTGCCGCGCCATTTCTTTCGCCGAACCCGCCAGCCTCATAGTTACAAAGACTAATATATATCGCGATCCGATATGTTTTCACGACATAATTTTCCTCGTTCGACCAAAGGCGAATTTGACAGACGGCCTTCACAAGTAATGCTTACGGCCAAGAGCTACACGCGGATGTGACGTGCCCGGCGTGGGCAGGCCTGTGAGGCCGGCCGCCGCCGGACAAGTCGTGTTTTGCCTGCAAACAAGAACGATGTTCGGAGGAAACGACCATGACTGACGATCTCATCCGCCGCGGCCTTTCGCGCCGTGGCCTGCTCCAGACCACAGCGGGCCTCATCGGCGGCTCGGTGCTGCCCGCGATGCCGGCGTTTGCCGAGGACAAGCCGGCGATCGGCTCCTATCCCGCCGGCGTGTCGGGTTCCACCGCCTTCATCGGCATCTCGGTGCCGCGTACCGGAACCTATGCCGTGCAGGGCGAGGACGAGCTCAAGGGCTACCAGCTCGCGATCGAACACATCAATGAAGGCCACGAACTGATCAAGAAGATCTCGCCCAAGACCAGCAAGGGCGTGCTCGGCAAGGAGCTGAAGTTCGGCGTCGCGGATTCCGCGGCCAAGCCGAACGAAGCGGTGCAGGCGCAGCAGCGCTTCATCAGCGAGAACAAGGCGATCATGATCACCGGCGGCACGTCGAGCGCCGTTGCGGTCGCGCTGAACAAGCTCGCGCAGCGCGAGCACGTGCTGTTCGTGTGCGGCATCTCCGGCTCGAACGACACCACCGGCAAGGACTGCGTGCGCTACGGCGTCCGTCAGAACTTCTTCGGCCAGACCGCCGCGGCCGCGATCGGCCCGGTGATGGTGCGGGAGTTCGGCAAGGGCAAGAAGGCCGCCTATCTCACGCCGGACTACACCTACGGCCACACCGTCACCAAGTCGATGCAGGACTTCCTCGCGACCGCCGGCTGGACCACCGTGACCAACCAGGTCGCCCCGCTCGGCGCGCCCGATTATTCCTCCTATCTGCTGAACGTCGCCAACTCCGGCGCCGACGTGCTCATCAACGTCAATTGGGGCCACGACGCCGTGCTCTCGACCCAGCAGGCCAAGCAGTTCGGCGTGCTCGACAAGATGAAGCTGGTGGTCCCCTACCAGGTGCCGTTCATCGCGCGCGAGACCGGCGGCCTGATGCAGGGCGTCTTTGCCGCCACCGACTATTGGTGGACGATCGAAGACAAGTTCCCGCTGGCCAAGATGTTCAACGAAGCCTTCGAGAAGAAGTACGGTTACAAGCCGGAATGGGGCGCTGAGAACGCCTATGTCAGCTTCGCGCACTGGGCCCACATGTGCGAGCAGGCCGGCAGCTTCAATCCGCCCGATGTGATCAAGGCCTACGAGAAGGGCGAGACGATCCCCTCCCTGGTCGGCGACGTGCATTACCGCCCCGAGGATCACCAGTGCATTCGCCCGGTGATCATCGTCAAGGGCAAGCAGCAGAAGGACATGAAGAACAAGGAAGACTGGTACGACGTCGTCGAGATCGTCCCGGGTGAAGGCCTGATGCAGAAGCCGGATGCTTTCGGTTGCCATCTCGGCGACTACACCTGATCTCGTGCTAACCCCTGTGACGCCGTAGGCCGCACTCTGGACCTGCGGCGTCACCTTTTTTTGACGCCATCGCGCGTCACAACAGCGATCGTCGCATGATTAGTTGGCCCAATCTCGTTTCGCAGCTTTTCAACGGGCTCGCGCTCGGCGCCCTGCTTGCGCTGATCAGCTCCGGCCTTACCATCATTTACGGCACGCTCGGCGTGCTCAACCTCGCGCATGGCGCGATGTTCATGATCGGCGGCTATGCCGGCTTCGTTACCTTCCAGTACACTGAATCGTTCATCCTCGCCGTCATCGCAGGCTCGCTGTTCGTGATGCTGCTCGGCGTCGTGATGGAGCGCGTCATCATCCGCCATTTCTATCATCGCCCGCACGAAGATCAGCTGCTGGTGACCTTCGGGCTCGGCATCTGCTTCGTCGAGATCGTGCGCCTGATCTTTTCGAGCCAGTCTCAGCTGGTGCCGCCGCCAGCGATATTCCAGGGCATCACCAATCTCGGCTTCATGTTCTATCCGACCTACCGCCTCGCCGTGGTCGGCATCGTTGCGGTCGCGCTCGGCGCGCTTTTCATCATCCTCTACCGCACCCGGCTCGGCATGATCGTGCGCGCCGGCATCGAGGATTCGGTGATGGTCGATTCGCTCGGCATCAATGTCTACCGCGTCTTCATGGTCGTGTTCGGCATCGGTGCAATGGCCGCGGGCTTTGCCGGTATCGTCAACGCGCCGGTGGTGTCGCTGACACCGGGCATCGGCGACGACATCCTGGTCCAGACCTTCGTGGTGGTGGTGATCGGCGGCGTCGGCTCGTTCCCCGGCGCGATCCTCGGCGGCCTGATCGCCGGCGAGATCATCAGCGTCACCTCCATGTTCAATCCCGGCTACGCCTATGTGATGCTGTTTGCGGCGATGACGCTCGTGCTCGTGGTGCGACCGCATGGCCTGCTCGGCGTCCAGGGCCGCGAGTAAGTGATCCGCTGATGCTCAAGCAACGCCCGTTCCTGATCGAGACACTGACAGCGATCGGCCTGATCGTGGCTCCCTTCGTGCTGCCTCATCTCGGCTTTGCGCCCAACACGGTGAACCGGATCCTGGTCTGGGGCCTGTTCGGCCTCGGCTTCGACATCCTGTTCGGCTTCACCGGGCTCTTGTCGTTCGGCCAGTCCGCCTTCTACGGCACCGGCGGCTTCGTCGCCGCTTACCTCCTGACTCGCACCGGCTTCAGCAACGTGCTGGGCGCGCTGGTCATCGGCATGATCGCGGCGGCGGCGACCGGCTATCTGATCGGCCTGATCGCACTGCGCCGCACCGGCATCTACTTCGCCATGATCACGGTGGCGATCGCGGAAGTGTTCTTCTTCGTCGAGTTCAATCCGCTCTCCGATTTCACTGGCGGCGAGAACGGCCTGCCGGGCGTGCCGACCCCGAGTTTCAATCTCGGCTTCACCACCATCCACTTCACCAATGGCTGGTCGCTCTATCAATTCATCGCGCTGTGCTATTTCATCGGCGTCATCATCGCGCTGAGGATCGTGCGCTCACCGGTCGGCGCGATTCTGAGCGCGATCCGGGACAATCCGCTGCGCGCCACCGCGGTCGGCCACAACATCCACGGCTACAAGCTGACCGCGTTCGTGATCGCGGCTGCTTACGCGGGCTTCGCCGGCGGCCTGCTCGGCGTACTCCAGGCCTTCATGCCACCTGACGCCTTCACCTTCGACACCTCCGGCCAGCTCGTGATGCAGACGGCGATCGGCGGAAGGGCCACGCTGTTCGGCCCGCTGGTCGGCGCAACCGTGTGGCTGTTCCTGCAGGATTTCCTCCAGTCCGCGCTCGGCTTGGGAGCGGCCTGGAAGCTCGTGCTCGGCGTCGTGTTCGTGCTGCTGGTCTGCTTCCTGCGCGGCGGCATCATCGGCGGCCTCGCCGATCTCTACGGCCTCGTGTCCGGCAAGCGGGCGCGGAAGGCTGCGGAGACGGAGGAAGCCGAAATTGAGACGCCACAGCAAGCTCCGCCCGCACCGATGCAGGCCAAAGAGGTCGAGCACCCCGCCTATTCGGGGCCGATCCTGAAGGCCACCGGCCTCACCAAGCGCTACGGCGGCCTCGTCGCCAACAGCGACATCGACTTCAGCGTCGATCAGGGCGAGCTGCGCGGCATCATCGGCCCCAACGGCGCGGGCAAATCCACCTTCTTCAAGATGCTGACCTGTGAGGTCGCGCCGACCTCCGGCCAGATCATGTTCGAGGGGCGCGACATCACGGGCTTGAAGGTCACTGAAGTCTGCCAGCTCGGGCTCACCAAGAGCTATCAGGTCAACCAGCTGTTCACGGGCCTGACGGTGCGGCAGAACCTGACGATCGCCGCCCTCGCGGAGCTGCGCGGAAAATTCCGGCTCGACCTGTTCCGCACGCTCTCCGGCGTCAAGGGCCTGACGGAGCAAGTCGAGCACACGCTCGCTTTGGTGAACCTGACACGCCGCGCTGACACGCCCGTGTCCGAGCTCGCCTATGGCGAGAAGCGCAGGCTGGAGATCGGGCTCGCGCTCGCCACCTCGCCGCGCCTGCTGCTGCTCGACGAGCCGCTGGCGGGCATGAGCCCGCGCGAGCGGGTCGAGACCGTCAAGCTGCTCAAATCGATCGCGCGCGGCCGCACCATGATCATCATCGATCACGACATGGATTCGCTGTTCGAGCTGGTCGAGCGCGTGACCGTGCTGCAGGAGGGCCGTGTGCTGGTCTCCGGCACGCCCGAGGAAATCAAGACCAACGCCGCGGTGCAGGAAGCCTATCTCGGCGGCGTGCACGGAGAGATCGCCGCATGAGCCTGATCGAGGTCAACGGCCTGAACAGCTATTACGGGGATTCCCACATCCTGTTCGACGTCGCCATGCATGTCGAGCGTCACGAGGTGGTGGCGCTGCTCGGCCGCAATGGCGCCGGCAAGAGCACCACGCTGAAAAGCCTGATGGGCGTGGTGACGCCGCGCAGCGGCAGCGTGAAGTTCGACGGCACCGATATCGCCGGCCGCAGGAGCCACAAGATCGCGCAGGCGGGCATGCAGCTCGTGCATGAGGAACGCCGCATCTTCGGCAGCCTGTCGGTGGAGGAGAACATCGTCCTCGCCGGCATCACCGCCCCGAAACGCTGGCCGCTCGGGCGCATCTACGAAATGTTTCCGCGACTGAAAGAGCGGCGCAGCAATCGCGGCACCGAGCTCTCCGGCGGTGAGCAGCAGATGCTCGCAATCGCACGCGCCTTGGTGCGCGATCCCAAGATCGTCCTTCTGGACGAACCGTTCGAGGGGCTCGCACCCGTCATCGTCCACGATCTCGTCAAAGCGTGCCGCGAACTCGCGGCCGCCGGTCAGACCATCGTGCTGGTCGAGCAGAATCTGGCGGCAACGCTTGCGTTGGCGACGCGGATCTACATCATCAACAACGGCCACATCGTCCATGAGGGACCGGCGCAGGAACTCAAGGCCCAGCCGGAGCTTCTGCAGCGCTATCTCGGCGTTTAACTGCCGATCGCCGCGATCATCCGCCTGGCATGCTCAGCGAGCACGGCCATGTCCTCCTTGCGCGTCTGCGCCGGCAGTAGCTCGATGCCGGCCCTGACCGGCATGACGTGCATGTGCAGGTGAAACACCACCTGCCCGCTGGCCGGCTCGCTGAACTGCTGCAGGATAATCCCTTCCGCGTCGAACGCCTTCATCGCCGCGGCCGCGATCCGCTTGGCGGTCCGGGCGACCGCGGCGAGATCGTCATCCGTAATGTCGATAATGCCGCGCGCCGGCGCCCTCGGAATCACCAGCGTGTGCCCTGGCGAGCGCGGCATGATGTCCAGGAAAGCGAAGCTGCGGTCGTCCCTGAACACCTCGAAGCAGGGAATCTCGCCGCGCAGGATCTTTGCGAAGGCGTTCTGATCGTCATAGGCCGTCATGGATGCCTCCTTCGCTGCGCGCTGCGATCAAACGCGCTCCTTTCCGTTGACGCAAGCAAGGCCGACGATCTATCCACGATGCCAGGCAGGATGGCTCCCTTGGCGACAGGTTTCGAATCCGGACACAGCATCGAGAGTGCGCGGCGGGCGCTCGCGGCGCGACTGCAATCGGCCGGCATCGAAGAGCCGTCTCTCGATGCGCGCCTGCTCGTCGGCGCCGCGCTGGGGCTCGATCTGACCGGCCTGATCACGCAGGCGGCACGACACCTCACACCCGAGGAGGCTACACGGCTCGAAGCATATGCGCATCGAAGGCTCGCGCATGAACCGGTCGCCCGCATTCTCGGTGCGCGGGAATTCTGGGGCTTGCCGTTCCGGCTGTCCGAGGCGACGCTGGTACCGCGGCCGGACACCGAGACGGTGGTCGAGCTCGCGCTCGAGATTTTTCGCGAACGCACGAACGCGGGACAGCGCCCGCGCATCGCCGATATCGGCACCGGATCCGGCGCGATCCTGCTCGCGCTGCTGCACGAGATTCCAGGGGCATTCGGCGTCGGCACCGATCTGAGCCTCACCGCACTCGGCACCGCCAAGGGCAATGCCGCGGCCCTCGGCCTTGCCGATCGCGCGGCGTTCGTCGCCTGCTCCTATGCATCGGCGCTTCACGGTCCGTTCGACCTGATCGTGTCGAACCCCCCCTATATTCCCGCCGGGGAAATTCCGAAACTAAGCATCGAGGTGCGCGAGCACGATCCGCATTTGGCGCTCGACGGCGGCAATGACGGCTACGACGCGTATCGCGCCCTGATTCCGCAGGCCGCCGAGCGGCTGGTGCCCGGCGGCGCCCTGATCGTCGAGGCCGGACAAGGCCAGGCCGGTGATATCCAGGCCTTGATGGCGGCCGCCATGTTATCGATCGACAGGCCGCCCAGGGCCGACCTGGCGGGCATTCCCAGGGCCGTCTCGGCCCGAAAAATGGCCCCATAAAAGCCGGATTGGGCTCGAAAAAACCTCTTGGAATATCCCTTGGGAACGACTACCTTCCGGTCAGCACATCAGTGTCGGCCCCGTAGACCTACGGGCGAAAGCCGGGCTCTCGGGCGAGAGCTTCACTGATTTAAGGTTCCAAGCCGCAGGTCCTGTTAAGCGCGATGGCCCATTGAGGTACGCTGCTTTCCGACCGCAACGTGAACGAAAGCCTGATATTGCGCTTGAAGACTTACGCAACAAAGCAGGGCTTGTTTCGGCAGGCGATATGAATGGGTTCGCTGGCAATGAACGCTGGCGGGTGGGGACGCGTCTTTGTTGAACGCGACGGTCGACGAACATCGGCAGGGTTCAATCCGTTCTTGCGCGCGGTACGCGCGAGAGATGTGAACCGCTGTCATCGGGTCACTCCTAGCAATCAGTAATGCGTGCAACCTTTAGGGCTGGAATTAAAGGCAGGACATGAGAAACGGTCAGAACAAGCAGCGGATGCGCAACCGCAACAACAACAATAGCAACAACAACAACAATAATAACCGGCGCGGCCAGAACCCGATGACCCGGGTCTACGAATCGAACGGCCCCGACATCAAGATCCGCGGCACCGCCTCACACATTGCCGAAAAATATCTTCAGCTTGCGCGTGACGCGCGCTCCTCGGGCGATCCGGTCGCCGCTGAAAACTACTACCAGCACGCCGAGCATTATTTCCGCTTGATCGCGACGGCGCAGGAACAGTTCCGCCAGAACCAGCAACCGCGCGGCGACGAGCCGATCAGCACCAGCAGCGGTGACGACGGCGAGGACGACGGTGAGAATTTCTCGAATTTCGGCCAGGAGCCGGGCTTCGTTCCGCAGCCTCCGCAGCAACAACAGCCCTATCAGCGTGACGGCCAGCGCGATCACCAGCGTGACTACCAGCAGCGCGACAACAACCAGCAGCCCTATGTTCGCGACCAGCAGCAACCGCGCGAGCACCGCGAGCGCGAGCACCGTCCGCAGCCGCAGTACCAACCCCAGCCGCAACCGCCGAGCCAGCCGCAGCCTGTCGTCGTCGCCGACGCCGGCAACGTCGATCGCCTGCCCTCCTTCATCACCGGCGCGCAGCCGCCACAGACGAATGGCGCTCCGGGCGGCTTCGAAGCTGGCAATGGTGGTGGTGGCGAGCGTTTCCCGCGACGGCGCCGCCGGCCGCATAACGGCCCGCGCCCCGAGCGCGAGGCTGCTCCTGCCGCTTCCGGCGACGATCTCGCCCCCAGCGAGTAGGCTGCAACCTGGTTCTGGTTTGACGATGCATGATCGTCCCGGCCTTTGCCGGGACGATTTGTTTTTAGCCCTGCGTCACCGTCGTCGAGGACGGCACCAGCACCGGCTTTGCCAACGAGGGAATCAGTCGCGCCCGTTCGCGCTTGGCGGGGATCGCGCGATAGACCTGCTTGGTTGCTTCGACGATGTGGACGCCGGCAAAAGGCAGCGCCAGCGCAGCACCAGCACGCTCCCACATCTGCGCCGATTTCAGCACCCAGCGGCCCGCGTAAGGCGGCATGAACAAGGCCTCCCCCCAGCCGGTCGGGGTGAACCAGGTCTGGCGCAACAGGTCCGTGATCTGCGAGCGCGAATAGGGTCGGCCGTGGCCGAACGGGGTGTTGTCGCTGCGCGTCCACACGCCGCGCCTGTTCGGGATCACCGCCATGACGCGGCCGGACGGCGACAGCACCCGCCAGACTTCGCGCAGCAGCGCGGCCGGGTCATCCGACATCTCGAGCGCATGAACCAGCAGGATACGATCGACCGCAGCGTCGGGAAGCGGCAGTGAGAACTCGTCGACCAGCGACGCCAGCGCGGGGCGTCCCGTGGGCCATTTCAACACGCCCTGGGCCGCCGGCATGAAGGCGATGCAGCGCTCCGCGTCCTCGCGGAACAGCCCGAGATAGGGCGTTGGATAGCCGATGCCGAGCACGCGCTGGCCATCGGCATTCGGCCAGCGCTCCCGGATGCCGCGATTGATCATCTGCCGCGCCACGATGCCGAGGCGACGGGAATAGAACTCGCGAAGGTCGACGACATCGATGGTCATGACGGCAATGTAACATGCACAAGGCGGCGGCTGCGCGCGGAATATTGCATTGCCTGCGCAACGTTAACGCCATATTTGTCTGACGGGGTTGAGCGCGATGGAGATGACATGGCCGCCGAAATTCGTACTTTCAACTGTTTAAACGACAATTTCGGTTACCTGATCCACGATGTGGAAACCAAGGCAACCGCATCGATCGACGCACCGGAAGCCGGTCCCATCATCAAGGCGCTGGAGCGCGAGGGCTGGCAGCTCACCGATATCCTGATCACCCATCATCATGGCGATCATGTCGGCGGGGTCGCCGAACTCAAGCAGAAATACAATTGCCGCGTCGTCGCGCCGCATGACAGGACGACGAAGATCGCCGATGTCGATTTGCGTGTCGCCAATGGCGATGTGGTCAAGGTCGGTACGCTGCTCGGGCGCGTGCTGGAAACGCCCGGCCATACGCTCGACCATATCTCCTACGTGTTCGACACCGAGAAGACGCTGTTCGCCGCCGATACGCTGTTCTCGATCGGCTGCGGCCGCGTGTTCGAGGGCAACTACCCGATGATGTGGGACTCGCTGCTGAAGCTGCGGGCCCTGCCCGACGACTTCAAGCTCTATTGCGGCCACGAATACACGGCCTCCAACGTCAAGTTCGCGCTGACCGTCGATCCCGACAACGCGGCCCTCCAGGCGCGCGCGGCGGAAGTGACGAGGCTGCGGGCGGAGAACAAGCCGACCATTCCCTCACTGCTTGGTGATGAGAAGCGAGCAAACGTGTTCCTGCGCGCTGATGAACCGTCGGTCGCAGCCAGGCTACACATGAAGGGCGCGGATGCCGCCGCAATATTCGGCGAGCTGCGCGAGCGCAAAAACAAGTCCTGACGGGGATCGATGCCGACCGCAGCCGAGATCATCGCGCGCCTTGAGCTCCGCCCGCACCCCGAGGGCGGACATTATCGCGAGACCTTTCGCGACCAGACCACCGACGCCAACGGCCGCTCGCGCTCGACACTCATCTACTTCCTGCTTGCGCGCGGCGAGAGCTCGCACTGGCATCGGATCGATGCGATCGAGACCTGGCACTATTATGCCGGCAGCCCGTTGACGCTGCGCATCGCACATGACGGCTGCTCCCAGCACGAGGTACGGCTCGGCACGGACCTCGTCAGCGGCGAGCGGCCGCAGGCCATCGTTCCGGCGGATGCGTGGCAGATGGCGGAGACCACCGGCGAGTGGACGCTGGTCGGCTGCACCGTGGCGCCCGCATTCGAGTTCGCAAAATTCGAGCTCGCGCCGAAAGGCTGGGAGCCGTAACCCTGGACTCTCACCGCTTGCGCAGCACCATGTCCTTTGCCGCAATCAGGCCGCCGCCGGCGATCAGGATCGCAGCGATAGCGATGTTGGCGCTGGCTTTGGCAAAGCCGGCGGCGATGAGAAAGCCGGTGGAGAGCAGCGGCGTCGCATAGGAGGCGGCGCCGAGCACGCGGATGTCGCCGCGCTTCATGCCGATGTCCCAGGCGTAAAAGGCAGCGCCGACGGGACCGATGCCGAGCCCGATTACGGCGAGCCATTGCAACGACGTCTCGGGCCACACCGTGGTTTCGAGCAGACCATGCATCAGCGCGGCGAGCACTGATGTGGCGAGGCAAAAGCCTGCGACCGCGTCGGTCGGCACCGCCCTCAATCGCCGCGACAGCACCGAATAGGCCGCCCAGACGAAGGCGGCGATGAAGGCCGCGACCAATCCCGGCACCGCGCCCGGCGCGAAGCCGGAGGTATTGCCGGCAAACAGCAGCACTGTGCCGACGAGGCCGAGCACGGCGCCGATGACGTGGTGCACGGCGAGCCGCTCGCCCGGCAGGAAGGACGAGAACAGCACGATCAGCAGCGGCCACATGTAGTTCAGAAGGCCGGCTTCGGCCGGCGGCGCGAAACGCAGCGCGAGGAAATAGAGCGCATGATAGCCGAACAGGCCGCCGACGCCGACCAGCCACACGACGAGCGGCTGACGCAGGCTTTTCGCGGCATCGCCGCGGCCGATCCAGGTGAGCAGGCCGACGAGACCGCCGATCGCAAAGGTCATCGCAGCGAGCTGGAACGCCGGGATCTTTCCGGTCGCCACCGTCATCACGGACAACAGCGACCACATCAGGATCGCGGTCAGTCCGATCAGTGTGGCGGTGCGCGGGGTCATGGATCAAAGGGCTCTGAGGACGCTTATGCCCGGCACGAGGCCGGGCATTTTCGTCTTCACTATCGCCTTGTCTCGCCCGACGCTACAGGCTTGGTGCCATATCAGGCGTGATACTGACCGCCATTGATGGTCAGGGTCGAGCCGGTGATGAAGCCAGCCTCGTCGGCGGCCAGGAACACCACCGCCCGTGCGATCTCTTCGGGCTCGCCGAGCCGATTGACCGGGATCTGCGGGATCACGTTCTTCTCCAGCACGTCCTTCGGCACGGCCTGCACCATTTCGGTGTTGATGTAGCCAGGCGCAATGGCGTTGACGGTGATGCCGCCCTTGGCGTTCTCGATGGCGAGCGCCTTGGTGAAGCCGATGTCGCCGGCCTTTGCCGCGGAATAATTGACCTGACCGAACTGGCCCTTCTGGCCGTTGATCGACGAGATCGAGATGACGCGGCCGAATTTGCGCGCGCGCATGCCCTCGATCACCTGACGGGTCATGTTGAACAGCGAACCGAGATTGGTGTTGATGACGGCGTTCCACTGCTCGAGCGTCATCTTGTGGAAGGCGGTGTCGCGGGTGATGCCGGCATTGTTGACCAGCACGTCGACCGGGCCGATCTCGGCTTCGACCTTCTTCACGCCTTCGGCGCAGGCATCGAAATTGCTGACGTCCCATTTGTAGACGGCGATGCCGGTCTCGGCCTTGAACTTCTCCGCCGCCGCATCATTGCCGGCATAGCTCGCCGCAACCTTGTAGCCGGCCGCCTTCAGCGCCTTGCTGATCGCAGCTCCGATGCCCCGCGTACCACCCGTCACCAATGCAACTCGTGCCATATCGTATTCCTTCCCTTGGACTCTTCGGACGTTTCTGAGCGATCGTTTTAGTGTTGGATTATGCGGTTGGTTTGACGGACATCAAGAACAAAACGCCCGGCGTTGAGCCGGGCGTTTGTATTTAGTCGAGGCTAGCGCAGTTGCGAAGAATATTTGATTTGCAACCGCTGCCTTTTTAATCGCGTGCAACGCACCCACTAACGCGTGCAGCGCACGCGTCAGTTAAGTGTAAGCTCAGTCGCGCGCCAGACACATCGCGATACCCATACCGCCGCCGATGCACAGCGTGGCGAGGCCCTTCTTCGAATCACGCTTCTGCATTTCATGCAGCAGCGTCACCAGCACGCGCGCGCCGGAAGCGCCGACCGGATGGCCGATCGCGATCGCGCCACCGTTGACGTTGACCTTGGAGGTGTCCCAGCCGAGGTCCTTGTTGACGGCGCAGGCCTGTGCCGCAAAGGCTTCGTTGGCCTCGATCAGATCGAGATCGCCGACGCTCCAGCCGGCCTTCTTCAGCGCGGCGCGCGAGGCCGGGATCGGACCCGAGCCCATGATCTTCGGATCGACGCCCGCCTGCGCCCACGACACGATGCGCGCGAGCGGCTTCTTGCCTTCCTTGGCCGCCTGCTTGGCGGTCATCAGCACCACGGCGGCGGCGCCGTCATTGATGCCCGAGGCCGAGCCTGCGGTGACCGTACCTTCCTTCTCGAAGGCGGGACGAAGCTTCGCCATCGCATCGATCGTGGCACCATGGCGCGGATATTCGTCGGCGCTGACGACGACATCGCCCTTGCGGCCCTTGATGGTGACGGGGACGATTTCGTCGTTGAACTTGCCGGCCTTCTGCGCGGCCTCGGCCTTCTGCTGCGAGGCGACCGCGAACTCGTCCTGCTGGGCACGGGTGATCTGCCACTGCCGCGCGACGTTCTCGGCGGTGTTGCCCATGTGGTAGCCGTTGAAGGCATCCCAAAGGCCGTCCTTGATCATGGTGTCGATGAACTCGACCGCGCCCATCTTGACGCCGCCGCGCAGATACTGGGCGTGGGGAGCCATGCTCATGGACTCCTGGCCGCCGGCCACCACGATCTCGGAATCACCGTTGAGCAGCGCCTGATAGCCAAGCGCAACCGTGCGCAGGCCCGAGCCGCAAAGCTGGTTGACGCCCCAAGCCGGGCTCTCCACGGGAATGCCGGCCATGATCGAGGCCTGGCGGGCCGGGTTCTGGCCTTGAGCGGCGGTCAGGATCTGGCCCATGATGACTTCGGAGACCCGGCCGGGCTCGATGCCACCGCGCTCCAGCGCGGCCTTGATGGCGATCGCGCCGAGATCGTGGGCGGGAAGGGTCGCGAACGCTCCGTTGAAGCTTCCGACCGGGGTGCGGGCGGCGCTGACGATGACGACATCGTCTGACATGGGCATCTCCTGGGGTTGAATGGGGGCAGACGGGGCTGGGAAACGGCTCGCCAGTCTCGGATGGCATCCTGTTAACGTCATTGCGGCATGTCAATCGGCAGGTCGCCGAATTCATGCCGCAACGCATTCAAAATAGCGTTCTTGGCGATTTCGCAAGCACGTTTTTGCTGTGCAATTAACCGTGCCGCACAAAACGGTAGCGTGAGCCCGTTGAAAATGCTTATTTTGTTGCGTTGCGTACTCTTCCCGCCCTGCGGCATTGGCCCTGCAGGTTCCCGTTCTCAGCGTTTGCAAGTGAGAGCCCATGGCGAAATCAGACCAACCCACCACCATCAAGAAATACGCGAACCGCCGGCTCTATAACACCGGGACGAGCACTTACGTGACGCTGGAAGACCTCGCCTCCATGGTCAAGGACGGCGAAGATTTCCTGGTCTACGACGCCAAGACCGGCGACGACATTACCCGTTCCGTGCTCGCCCAGATCATCTTCGAGCAAGAGAACAAGGCCGGCCAGAACCTGCTGCCGACCACCTTCTTGCGCCAGTTGATCCGCTTCTACGGCGACAGCATGCAGATGGTGGTGCCGAAATATCTGGAGCAGGCGATCGCGTCGCTGACCCAGGAGCAGGAGAAGTTTCGCAAGCAGATCGCCAACTCGCTGTCTGGAACTCCGTTTGCGCCGCTGGAGGAACAGGTCCGCCGCAACATGGAGCTGTTCCAGCAGACCTTCTCGATGTTCAAGCCGTTCGTGCCCACCGCGGGCCGCCCGGCGGGCACGGCGGAGCCTGAACCCGAGGCCGGCGCCGAGCCGGCCAAGGACACCAACATCGACGATCTGCGCCAGCAGATGAAGGACATGCAGGAACGCCTCGAAAAGATGTCGAAGAAGGACGAGTAGGTCTCTCGTCCCCAAGCTGCCGCCACATCTCCGCTGTCGTCCCGGCCTGGTGCGCAATTGCGCAGGAGGGCCGGGACGACATTGGGCTTACGCCGCCGGCTTCACCGCGTGCGCAAAATCCCAATACAGTTTTCGCGCTTTGCTATAGAGCGGGCCCGGCTTCAGCTCGCGCGCGTCGATGCGAATCACCGGCGCGACTTTGGCAAAATTTCCGGTTGAAAAGATCTCGTCGGCGGCGAGGAAATCCGCATAGCGCAGCGTCTTCTCGACCACGGAGACGCCGTCGCCGCGGAGCAGGCCGATCACGCGCTGGCGCGTGATGCCGTTGAGGAAGGTGCCGTTCGGCACCGGCGTGAAGACGACGCCGTCTTTCGCCATGAACACGTTGGAATTACCGAACTCCGCGACATTGCCGAGCATGTCGAGCATCAGCGCGTTCTGGAAGCCGCGAGAGGCGGCCTCCGCCAGCGCCCGCGAATTGTTCGGGTAGAGACAGGCGGCCTTCGCGTCGACCGGCGCGCATTCGGCGGTGGGCCTGCGGAACGGCGACAGCGTGATCGCGTTGCCGACCGGTTTCGGCATCGGCGCCTCGTAGATGCACAGGCACCAATTGGTGGTTTCGGGGTCGAACAGCACGCCGCCGCCAGCTCCGTTCTGCGCCCAATACATCGGACGGACATAGAGCTCGGCATTCGGCGCAAAGCGCGCGATGCCTTCGTTGGCCAGCGTGAGCCAGGTGCCGGCGTCGACCACCGGCTTCAGCCCAAAATTGATCGCGGACTGATTGGCGCGGGCGACGTGGCGGTCGAGATCCGGCGCGACGCCCTCGAACGCGCGCGCACCGTCGAACACCACCGAGCCGAGCCAGGCCGCATGCGTGCGTGGCCCCATGATCGGCACGTTGCCGTCGTGCCAGTTGCCCTCGAAGAAGGTCCAGCTCGGCGAATATTCGATCGGCTTCCTGTTCTCGGCCATGACCGGCCTCCCCTCGAAGAACATCCGGGCACTATTGTCCCAATTTCTAAACGATTTGCTGCTGCGAAGCACCAACTCTCCCATCCCAGGAAGCAGAGACAAAAGCACGACCAAACCGGCTATAATGTCGGGCACGTCACGGAGTTTCCCATGCCGATCGATCCGCTCGCAAAGCGCTTGTTGACCATGATGGCTGCGGCTACGCCGCAGGCGCGGAGCCGGCCGAGCGTCGAGGCGCGGCGGCAATCTTTGGCGAAGCTGATGCAGTTCGCGCGCACTGATGCGCCCGATGTGGCGACCTCCGATGGCAAGTTGCCCGGCCCTGGCGGAGAGCTGCCCTATCGGCTCTATTCGCCGGCGTCTGCGGGCGAATATGCACCGGGCTTCGTGTTCTTTCACGGCGGCGGGCTCGTCGCCGGTAGCATTGCGACGCATGACCGTATCGCGGCGGCACTGGCGCATGTGACCGGCTGCCGCCTCGTTTCGGTCGACTACCGCCTCGCGCCCGAGCACAAATTTCCTGCTGCCGTCGACGATGCAATTGCGGCCGCCGAATGGGTTGCGCGCGAAGCTCCGTCTCTCGGCATCGACGCCGAGCGACTGGTTGTCGGCGGCGATTCCGCCGGTGCGACGCTGGCTGCGATCGTATGCCAGGAGGCGGCGCAAAGCGCCGGCCTCTCCATCGTCGCGCAATGCCTGATCTGCCCGGTGCTGGATTTCGAGGAGACCTCGCCCTCGCGCGAGACGTTTGCGGAAGGCCATCTGATCGATCGCGTCACGATCGAGGCCGATCTCGCCGACTACCTGCCAGAGGGCCTGGATGCCGCCGATCCCCGCATCTCCCCGCTGCGCGCGACGCGTCTCTCGGGCCTGCCGACCGCCATCATCCACACCGCCGAGTTCGACCCGATGCGCGACGAGGGCAATGCCTATGCGCGCAAGCTGCTCGCCGCGGGCGTCGCGGTCGAGCACGTCTGCCATGACGGCATGGTCCATAATTTCCACGCCATGGGCGCGATCCTGCCGCAGGCGCAACTCGTGCTGTCGCAGATCGGCGAGCAGGTCAGGCGCGCGGTGGAGAAGTAAAGGCGCGACTCACGCGCGCGCGGCGAGCACGGCCCTGGCTGCCACGACATAGTCCGGCCAACGCGCATCCGCATAACGTTCGGCCTGGCGTGCGCAGGTGACGTCGGGCGCATGCGCGGCGGCAATCACGCGCGCGAAGCGCTCTTCGGCGACTGTCGCATCGCCAACGGCCGGTGCCGGCGCGGCGGCCATTGCGGTCGGAGCCACGGCGAGCCCCGCCATTCCAGCGAGCAGGATGCGGCGTGACGTATTCATGGCTGTCGTCCTCATTGTCCGCCCTGCACAGTGGCGGGCGAGTGTGTCAGTGCGATCACGGCAGGGTAACCCCGCACACGCGCATCGTCCATTGCCCGCGAATAGACCTTGACCACACTGACGATCACGTTCCATCTGGCGAGCAGTTCCGTCACCAGAGCGCCATGCGCCGGATTGTCACGTGTCCCACCGCAGCCCAGCGTCCAACTCGGTCTTGCGTGCTGTCGCAATGGGATTGCTGTGTCTGACGATCCCGGCGGGCGCCGCCTGCGCTGCCGATGAGGACGAGGACACGGCGGCAAAGCCTGTCGTCCCGAACATCTACCTCGATCTTCGCACGACCTATGCAACGATCCCTGCGGGCACGCTCGGGCTCGGTTTCGGCAACACCTCACTCTCGGCCGCGTTCGAAGCGCTGGCGGCACAACGCGGCGTGACGCTGCCGAACGGTTTGCCTGCCGCGAAATCGATTGCCCTCGACCTGCCGCTGACGGTGGACGTCAGCGATCGCGTATCGCTCTATGGCGGTGTATCGGGCTCGACGACGGATATCGGCGGCGGCTGGTCGACATTCGGCATCACCAGTTGGAACATCGGCGTGCAGGCCGACCTCTACCAGCAGAACGGCGGCAGGATCCCGACGATCACGTTGCAATCCACGCTGACCCAATCGGTGCCGAACGAACAGGGCATGACCAACTCGTTCAACAACGTCCTGGAATTCGACTACGCGCTCGACGAGGACGAGACGCGCGGCTGGCTCGCCGGCGTGCAATACACCCACACCGACATTGCCAGCCTGGTTGCCCGGATCAGGCCGAACACGATCCTCTACGCCGGCGGCTATTACCAATGGCCGAGCAACTGGAAATTCACCGGGCGCCTCGGCGTGCAGTCGTTCGGCGGTGCGCAGCTCGCAGGCCGGACGCTTGCAGAGCCGTTCACCCAGCCGATCCTGCGCCTCGACCTCGACCGCATGGATGACAATGACAACCGTCTGTTCGGCATCACCGCACAGATCGCCTGGATGCCGAAGCCGTCCTACCAGGTGACGCTGCGTACGCCGCTTTATGCCGTCCGCAACTAGGGTACTGGTTACTCCGGCACCGGGACGTCGAACGTATTCAGCGTGACCGAGACCATGCAATAGACGCCGACGAGATAGGACAGTTCGGCCGCGCCGTGCTCGCCGAACTCCTTCACCGCTGCCCGATAGGTCAGCTCGGGCAGCACGCCGCCACTGACCAAAGCAGATGCCATGTCGTAGGCGACCGCCTCCTGCTTGGTCAGATCGACCGGCCGTTGTCCGGCAACGATGGTCGCGAGCTTTTCGTCGGAGAGGCCACGCTGCTCGGCCACCAGCACATGGGCATAGAGCTCGTAGCCGGAGCGGAAATGCGAACCGGTGACGAGGATCGCGACCTCGCGCACCGGCGCCGGAAGCAGCGGGTTCGACGCGATCGCCTTGACCAGCTCCCACACCGGCTTGCCGAAACGTGGCTCGCGGATCCAGGGATTCCAGGGGCCAAGCAGCGCGCCGTCGTCGCGCATGTTCACGAAGCCCTTGAAGTGGTCCTTGATGCCGGCCTGCATGTCGTCATAGAGCGGCTGCTGTTCGGCGCTCAGGTCTTTCGGATCGAGAATGGGAAGGCGCACGACAGGATCTCCTCATTGAGAAGAAGCGAGGCTCGCCCGCGTATGCGTGCATGGCAAGTGAAGTTGCCGTGACGACCGTGCAATTTCACAAATAGCGTACGCCGCTATGAAATCTTCAGGGTGTCATGGGCTCTGCGGATTGACGACATCGTCAACTGCAAGCGCCAGCGGCTGCGCGGCGTCGAGGAACGACGACAAAGCCGCCTCGACTGGCGCCGGATCCAGACCGCGCGCGGCGAGCCAGGCGGGCTCATAATATGTCTGCCGGTAGCGCTCACCGGAATCGCAGATCAGCGTCACCAGCGATCCCGTCTGGCCTGCCTTGCGCATCTCCGAAGCGAGCAGGCAAAGCGCCAGAAAATTGGTGCCGGTGGAGCCGCCGACCGCACGCCGCAGCCGGCGCGACAAAACGTTCATCGCGGCAATCGTAGCCGCATCCGGAATCTTCATCATGCGGTCGACGACGCCCGGTACGAACGACGGCTCGCACCTTGGACGGCCGACGCCTTCGATCAGCGAGGGCCTCTCGCAAACATGGGAGCGGTCCTGCGAGCGGAAGCAATCGAAAAAGGCGGAATGCTCGACATCGGCCACGCACAGCCGCGTCGGATATTGGCGATAGCGCAGATAACGACCGATGGTGGCCGAGGTGCCGCCGGTGCCCGCGCCCATCACGATCCAGTCCGGCAGCGGGCGCGGCTCACCCTTCAATTGCGTGAAGATCGATTCGGCGATGTTGTTGTTGCCGCGCCAGTCGGTGGCGCGTTCGGCGAAGGTGAACTGGTCCATGTAGTGGCCGTTCAGGCGGCTGGCGAGCGCGGCGGCTTCCGCATAGAGCGCGCGGCCATCGTCGATCAGATGGCAATTGCCGCCATAATGCTCGATCGCGGCGATCTTCTCCGCCGAGGTCGTGCGCGGCATCACCGCATAGAAGGGCACGCCGATCATCTGCGCGAAATAGGCCTCCGACACCGCGGTCGATCCCGATGACGCCTCGACGACGGGCGTGCCTTCGCGGATATGGCCGTTGCAGAGCGCGTAGAGGAACAGCGAGCGCGCCAGCCGGTGCTTCAGGCTGCCGGTCGGATGCGTGGACTCGTCCTTCAGATAGATATCGATGCCGGCGAGCGCCGGCACGATCAGCCGGATCAGATGCGTATCGGCCGTGCGGCACTGATCGGCCTCGATCGCGGCCACGGCCTCGTCAACCCAGCCGCGCCGGTAGGCCGGGGCGACGGGATCATGCTGGCGAAAGGGAAGCGGCTGCATCGGATAAATCTCTCATGATGGGTACCGCGCATCAATAGCTCCCGCTCAAAACTCGAGCGGCGCGTTGTCGACGACCTCCTTCATCACGAAGAAGGTACGGGTCTGGCGCACGCCGGGCAGCGCGATCAGCAGCTCGCCGTGGATGCGGTTGAAGTCTTCCATGTCGCCGACGCGGATTTTCAGGAAGTAGTCGAAATCGCCGGCGACGAGATGGCAGTCGAGCACGAATTTCAGCCTGGCAATCACCTGCTCGAAGGCCGCAAAACTCTCCGGCGTCGAGCGGTCGAGCACGACCCCGACCATGACCAGCGTGCCCTTGGCCACCTTCTTCGGCGCCACCATGGCGCGGACCGCGGCAATAAAGCCGTCCTCGAACAGGCGCTGGGTACGACGATGGCAAGTGGCGGGGCTGATCGCGACGGTTTCGGCCAGCTCGGCGTTGCTGAGCCGGCCGTTATTCTGCAGCAATCTCAACATCTTGAGGTCGATCCGATCGAGACGGGCGGACATGGAAGAAGCTTCCGGAAATTGACAATATTACGGAAGGAATATTATCCAATTCTACAATCTCTGCAATATTACGTGCAACATAGGCGCAATATTCGAGAGCACCTTTTTGCAGGTGAATGCTAGCCACATCCCAGACACCAACGCCAATCGGGATGATCCAATGAGACTGGACAAATTCGCGCGCTATCCGCTGACCTTCGGTCCGACGCCCATCGAGAAGCTGGAGCGGCTGTCGAAGCACCTCGGCGGCAATGTCGAGATCTACGCCAAGCGTGAGGACTGCAATTCCGGCCTCGCCTATGGCGGCAACAAGCTGCGCAAGCTCGAATACATCATCCCCGACGCGATCGCGTCGAACGCCGACACGCTGGTCTCGATCGGCGGCGTGCAATCGAACCACACCCGCATGATCGCGGCGGTCGCCGCCAAGATCGGCATGAAGTGCCGCCTGGTGCAGGAAGCCTGGGTGCCGCACGAGGACGCCGTCTATGACCGCGTCGGCAACATCATGCTCTCGCGCATCATGGGCGCCGACGTGCGCCTGGTCGACGACGGTTTCGACATCGGCATCCGCAAGAGCTGGGAGCAGGCGATCGAGGACGTGAAAGCCGCCGGCGGCAAGCCCTACGCGATCCCGGCCGGCGCCTCCGTGCACAAATTCGGCGGGCTCGGCTATGTCGGCTTCGCCGAGGAAGTGCGCATGCAGGAGAAAGAGCTCGGCTTCAAGTTCGACTACATCGTGGTCTGCACCGTCACCGGCTCGACCCATGCCGGCATGCTGGTCGGCTTCGCCGCCGACGGCCGCGCGCGAAAAGTAATCGGCATCGATGGGTCGTTCACGCCGGCGCAGACCAAAGCGCAGGTGCTCTCGATCGCGCAGAACACCGCAAAGCTCGTCGAGCTCGGCCAGGACATCGTTGCCGACGACGTCGTCTTGATCGAGGATTACGCCTATCCCGCCTATGGCGTACCCTCGGAAGAGACCAAGAAGGCGATCCGCCTCACCGCACGGCTAGAGGCGATGATCACCGACCCCGTCTATGAAGGCAAATCGATGCAGGGCCTGATCGACCTGACCCAGAAGGGCCATTTCGAGAAGGGCGCGAAGATTCTCTACGCCCATCTCGGCGGCGCGCCGGCGCTGAACGGCTACGGCTACGCGTTCCGGAACGGCTGAGGCAGGCCGCACCTCGCGCCTCCCCTCCGCTGTCGTCCCGGGCAAGCGTAAGCGCAGACCCGGGACCTATAACCGCAGCGAGATGTTTGGCGAAGACTTGCAGTTCGGTACCAGCACCGATCGCAACAGTCAGATCACGCGGTATGGGTCCCGGATCAGCGCTCACTTCGTTCGCTTGTCCGGGACGACACCGGAGATCCCCTACCGCGTCTTGACGATCTGCAGCAACTCGTCGCCGTAGTGCTCGAGCTTCTTGTCGCCGATGCCGGGGACGTTGCGCAGCTCGTCCAGCGTGGTCGGCCAGGCCCGAACGATGCCGTCGATGGTGGCATCGTGCAGCACGACATAGGCGGGCACGCCGCGTTCGCGCGCGATATCCGAGCGCCAGGAGCGCAGCCGCGCGCGCAATTCGGGATCGACATCGCCCTGCGGCGCATTGGCCGCCGGCGCGAGGTCGCCGCGACGGGATTTCGCACGACTTGACCGGACCCGGGTGTCCGGCGCCTCCTCGCGCAGCCAGACCTCCGTTTCGCCACGCAGCACACCGCGCGCGGTCTCCGTCAGCTTCAGCGCGCCAAAGGCTTCGCTGTCGCTCTGCAAGTACCCCATCGCCACCAGCTGCCGGAGCACGGTGCGCCACTGCTTCTCGTTGAGCTCGCGTCCGATCCCGAACACGGAGAGCTTGTCGTGGCCGAACTGGGTCACCTTCTCGGTCAGACGCCCGATCAGCACATCGATCAGATGCATCGCGCCGAAACGTTGTCCGGTGCGGTAGGCGCAGGACAGCAGCTTTTGCGCCAGCACCTTGCCGTCGCGCATTTGCGGCGGGGTCAGGCAATTGTCGCAATTGCCGCAAGTCTCGCCATGCAAGGTCTCGCCGAAATAGCCGAGCAGTCGCTTGCGCCGGCACTGCGCGGTCTCGGCGAGGCCCACCAGCGCATCGAGCTTGCCGATCGACACGCGCTTGAAGTCATCGGAGCCGCTGGACTCGTCGATCATGCGGCGCTGCTGCACGATATCGGAGAGGCCGTAGGCCATCCACGCCGCCGACGGTTTGCCGTCGCGCCCCGCTCGCCCGGTTTCCTGGTAGTAGGCCTCGATGCTCTTGGGCAGGTCGAGATGGGCGACGAAACGCACGTCGGGCTTGTCGATGCCCATGCCGAAGGCGATGGTCGCGACGATGACAATGCCGTCCTCGTTGAGAAAGCGGTCTTGGTTGCGCGAGCGCACGCTGCTGTCGAGCCCGGCGTGATAGGGCAGCGCCGCAATGCCGGCATCCGCGAGCGCACCCGCGACCTCCTCGACACGATTGCGCGACAGGCAATAGACCACGCCCGCGTCTCCGGCATGGCGCTCCCGGATAAACTCCTTGAGCTGCGACACCGCATTGCGCTTGTCGACGATCTCGTAGCGGATGTTGGGCCGATCGAAGCTCGAGACGAATTGCGGGCTGTCTGTCAGCTGAAGCCGCTGGACGATCTCTTTCCGCGTCAGTTCGTCGGCGGTCGCGGTCAGCGCGATGCGCGGCACGTCCGGGAAGCGCTCGGCGATGATGGAGAGGCCGACATATTCGGGTCGGAAGTCATGTCCCCATTGCGAAACGCAGTGCGCTTCGTCGATCGCAAACAGCGCCACCTTGGCTTGCGCCAGCATCGACAGGCAGCGTGGCGTCACCAGGCGTTCCGGCGCGACATAGAGCAGGTCGAGATCGCCCGCGATCAGGCGCCGCTCGATGTCGGAAGCCTCCTGCAACGTCAGCGACGAGTTCAGCGCGGCGGCATTGACGCCGGCTTCGAGCAGGCCCGCGACCTGGTCGCGCATCAGCGCGATCAGCGGCGAGACCACGATGCCGCAGCCTTCGCGCAACAGGGACGGCAATTGATAGCACATCGACTTGCCGCCGCCGGTCGGCATCAGCACCAGGCAATTGCCGCCGTCGGTGACGTGCCGTATGATTTCGCCTTGCGCGCCTCGGAAACCCGGCAGGCCGAACACCGAATGCAGCACCGACAGCGCATCGCGGCCATCGGCCGGCGCTGGCAGCGGAGCGGTGGAAGGGGCGGCCATGGGCGTGTCGGGGGTTTGCGAGATTCGTCACAAGGCCAGTCGCATGACCGCGCTGGCGTTGCAAGTCCATCTTCTCCGCGCAAGCGGGGCACAAGCGAAAAGCTACGCCCCGATCCGGCGCAAGGCCTCGGCAACCGTCACAACCGGCATGTTGCGCTTTTCCGCAGCCGTCAGCGCATGGCGCAGCAGGGCCGGCGTACAACCATAGGGGCTCGGCGCGTCGACGACGTCATGGCTGTAGAAGATCAGCCAGCCGCCGCTTGCGACCGCCTCGTCGAAATAACGGTCAACGCCCGCAATATCGATCTCGCAATTGACCAGCGGCGAAGCGCGCAGGAACTGGAGATCAATGACATTGCTGTTGACGCCCGGAAGAATGCCACGCGCGGAGCGGAAGTTTTGGGCGAGTTGTGGTTTGCGCCAGACCGAGGCGAGACCATAGGGATAGGCGAAATTCTCAAGCCGAATCGAGGGATCGATGCCTCGAATATGGCTGCGGTTCCGCTCGATCTCCCGCGCCATGGCAGTCTCGTCGAGATGAGGCGCACTCTGATGCGAGAAAGTGTGGCAAGCAATCTCGTGACCGGCCTGGTGAAGCCGCACGAGCTCGCGATTCGACAGGCCATGCCAATGATCCGCTGGCTGGTCGATCAGGCTGCCGGCAATGTAATACGTGCCGCGACCGCCATGTGCCTCCAGCAGCGAGGCGCCCTCACCGGCGGCGCTATCGGGGGCATCGTCGAAGGTGAAACTCACCATCGGCGCATTCCCCGGCAACCGGTGCGGCGAGGCGCGTAAATGCCGCGCCAGTCGATTGCTCACACGCTCCTGGAGTACCGACAGCACGAGTGCATTCCCTGTGATTCCATATTTCCGTACTGAAACATTTGCGCGCCGTCCGAGGCAAGCTTAACGCTTGGGTAATCCTAACGCAGGACCAACAGTCCAGGGTTAACGCGCGGGCAGCGGAACCTCCGTGTCCGTGCCGAGATATTGCAGCCAATTGCGGAAAAGCGCGGCCGCGGCGCTGCCGGCCGCAATATCGGTGCGCAAAGTCAGCGCCGGCAATTCATTGGAGAGTGCCGGGTGCCGCTGATGCCTCGCCCGCTTTTCGAATCGAACCAGCTTCTCCTCCGTCGCTGCGTCAAAATAACTCACGGGAAGCGCCGGATAGGCCTCCCGCTCGCGCGCGAGGAAGCGGCCAACGTCGCGCAAATATTCGCGCTGGAGCGACAGCGCGTCATATTCGGGATGACCCTGGAAGAACACGAAGCGGCTGTCATACTGACGGACGAAGACGTCGACGCCAGCCTGGGCCGACCGGGTCAGCACCTGATAGCCGGCCTGCGTGAGATCTCCCTCGGTGACTTCGTTCAGGCGCGAATGCGAGACCTTGAGCGGCGCCGGCGCATCGCGCGTCAGCGCGTCGCCGGTCACGGCCTCGCAGTCGAAGATGCCATGGCATTTCGATGGCAGGCGTTGCCGTTCGACGCGATCGAGGTGCAGCACCGCCGCATGTGCCGCAAGACATGACCAGATCGTCGAGCGGGTATTGGTCCTCGCCCAGTCGATCAGTGCGGTGAGGTCGCGCCAGTACGGCTCCTGGTCGAGCTCGGGCGCGACCGGTTCGGCACCGGTCACGATCAGCCCGTCGAACCTCTCGCGCTTGAGATTGGAAAGATCGGAATATTCGCTCTCGACATGCCACTTCGCTTCCGGCGAGCGTTTCACCGACGGCAGCGAGAAGCAATGAAAGCGGATGCGGCGCGGCCCTGCGGCAGCCTGGAGCAGCTTCATGAACTGTCGCTCGGTCGCCTTCAGCGCCGCATCAGGCATGTTGTTGATCAGCCCGATGTTGAGCTGGGCGCCGGCATGATTGCGCGCGAGATCGCCTTCGGCCGGCACCAGCGCCGGGCTTGCGATACCTTGATCCCTGTCGATCAAGACGCTCATCGGCCCGATTGCCTACTCCGCCGCCTGAAGACGCGCGGCAGGACAGGCCTTTTCCAATGCCTGGTCGAGGTCCTCGATGATATCGGCAGCATGCTCGATGCCGATCGAGAGACGGATCGTTTCCGGCAGCACACCGGCTGTGCGCTGCTGCTCCGGCGACATTTGCCGGTGCGTGGTCGAGGCCGGATGGCAGGCCAGCGACTTGGCATCGCCGATATTGACGAGGCGCGTGATCAGCTTCAGCGCATCATAGAAACTCTTGCCGGCCTCCATGCCGCCCTTGATGCCGAAGGTGAACAGCGACGAGGCGTTGCCGTCGAGATACTTCTGGACCAGCGGATAATAGGGGCTGTCCGGGAAGCCGGTGTAGTTGACCCAGGCGACGCGCGGATCGTTGCGCAGGAATTCGGCGACCTTGCGAGCGTTCTCGCAATGGCGCTCCATGCGCAGCGCCACCGTCTCGATGCCCTGGAGCAGCAGGAAGGCGTTGAACGGCGACAGCACCGAACCCATGGTGCGCTGATAGATGCTGCGCGCGCGCTCGATATAGGCGGTCTTGCCGAAGCGCTCGGCATAGACGAGGCCGTGATAGGAGGCGTCCGGCTTGTTGTAGCCGGGGAAGCGATCGGCGTGCTTGGCCCAGGGGAAGTTTCCGGAATCGACGATGGCGCCGCCGAGCGTGGTGCCATGGCCGCCCAAAAACTTGGTCAGCGAATGCACGGCGATGTCGGCGCCGTAGTCGAACGGCTTGAGCAGGATGGGCGTGGCGACGGTGTTGTCGACGATCAGCGGCACGCCATGGGCATGCGCGATCCTGGCCAGCGCCTCGATGTCGCAGACATTGCCGGCCGGGTTGCCGATGGTCTCGGCGAACACCGCCCGGGTGTTCTCGTCGATCAGCTTCTCGATGGCCTCGGGCTTGTCGCTCTCGGCGAAACGGCCTGTGATGCCCTGTCGCGGCAGAATGTGCGAGAGCAGCGTGTGGGTGGTGCCGTAGAGCTGCGGCACGGACACGATGTTGCCGCCATGGTCGGCGACGTTGACGAAGGCGAAATGCAGCGCAGCCTGGCCGGTCGCGACCGCGAGCGCGCCGACGCCGCCTTCGAGCTCGGCGATGCGCTTCTCCAGCACGGCGCTAGTCGGATTGGCGATGCGGCTGTAACGGTAACCTTCGGCCTCGAGATTGAAGAGGGCCGCGCCGTGATCGGCGCTGTCGAAGGCATAGGCGGCGGTCTGGTAGATCGGCACGGCAACCGCGTGCGTGGTGGCTTCGGGCTCGTAGCCAGCGTGAATAGCAATCGTCTCGTTGCGCATCGTACCACCTCCGCGTGGAGCGGGCCGCACTTATTGGCCTGTATGAGGCATGTGCGTTGTCCGCCGTCCCTCTGTTAGAGGCGGGTGGTAAAGCGGACAATAATTCGCTTAGAGATCGAGGAAGTAACCCTAATGGTTGTTGGTGAATTGGCTAAAATTTGAATCAATTTGCATTAATCAATTGCTCTCAGCTTACCGAAGTGACCGAAAAGCCCGCGCGCGGAAAGTGGACGGCGATGTCGCCTGCGAGATCGTCGTGGCGGCGAATGGCGATGCTCTGGGCTGACAGCGAAACGATCCGTCCGCGCACGGCGATCTTGCCGTAATCGTCGGGCCTGACGTCGACGAGGTCGCCGACCTTCCGGCCGTTCGGATCGTGCGGGTCGGTGACCTCTCCTGTCTGCGGCGTCGCTGTCCGACCGACCTCGAGTGCCTCCGCGGTCGACATCTCGGTCCGCGTGCCATGGCCAATCGCGCGAACACGTTCCTCCCAGGCGCGCACCTTGGGACATTCGGCCAGCAGCTGATCGGCGACCGGCAGGCTGGAGCGGACGTACCAGACATTCATGTAAGCATTGATGTCGACGAGCCCTGGCGCGGCGCCGCTGAGCCACGGGTGACCTTCGGCAAGCTGCGTCTCGATCCAGCCGACATGCGCGCGATACTGGTCGCGCATCTGCGGGATCGCTGCCGTCATCGCCGCGATGTCGAACTTCGCGCCACGCAGTTTCTCGCGATCCTCGATGAAGCTCTGCGGCACCTTGTCGGCGAGCGAGCCGAACACGAGGTTCACCGTGTTCTGGAAGAAGGATTTGTCGGTCCACATCGCGCTGGCCCAGGCGAGCCCCTCGCCTCCGCCGGGAAACACGCTCGGCACGGGAAAGCGGTGCTCGAGTTCGCGGATGATACGCTGGGTGTCGCAATAGATGTCCGCGCCGATCTGCATCACCGGCGTACGGCGATACCCGCCGGTGAGCGGCATCAGATCCGGACGCGGCATGATCCTGGAGATGCGGACCGAGGTCCAGGCGATCTTCTTCAGGCCGAAGATGAGGCGGATCTTCTCGGAGAATGGCGACTCGTCGAAGTGATGCAGGATGATCGGAAGATTGTCCGGCATGTCACCCCTTCTATTGCAGGTCGATGCGCTCTGCTGCGGAGCGGCTTCCGTGCATGTTGGGAGCAAACGTCGACGCGGGTCAAGCACGCACCCCGCAATATTACGGGATCCGTCGAGCTCGACGCGCAGAAACGGCTATTTTTTTCGGGAATTTCATTCCGTCGACGACACGATCAGCAACATACGGACAGCGTTAGCGGAACCCGGTCAACCCTTGCGTAAGTTCCACGGTGCTAGCGTACACGCATTCGTTCGCGTAAGGATATGCCTGCTTGAACCTTGCCCCCCGGAATGCTCATCGCCTGCTCTCGTCTTTTGCATCCGACCGCCGTGGCAATATCGCCGTCATCTTCGCGCTCGCGCTGCTGCCGATTCTGTCCTTTGTCGGTGCCGCCATCGATTATTCCATGGCCACGCGGGCCAAAGCGAAGCTGACGTCTGCACTCGACACCGCCGTGCTGGTCGCCACCGCCAAGACTGAGATCACCAAGAGCGCCTCGACCGCGCAGAGCGATGCGCTGAACACCTTCACCGGACAGCTGGCCGCGCTCAGCATGAGCTCGACCTCCGTGACCATCAACGTAACCGACAGCGTCACGACCCGAACCGCGTCGGGGACGGCGACCGCGACGGTAACCACCTATTTCATGGGGATGTTCGGCTACAAAGCCCTCGGAATCTCGGCGTCCTCAGCCTCTGCAGCCTCGTTGCCGGCCTACATCGACTTCTACGTGCTGCTGGACAATTCCCCCTCGCAGGGACTGGGCGCGACGACGGCCGACATGACGGCCTTGCAGAATGCGACCCCCGACAGCTGCGCTTTCGCTTGTCACGACACCTACACGTCCAGCACGAAGAAGACGCTCCAAACCAACAGCTACTATTCGATCGCGAAGAAGCTCGGCATCAAGATGCGAATCGACCTGGTGCGCGACGCAACGCAGTCGCTCACCGACACCGCCACCGCGAGCCAGCTCGTCAGCAACCAGTATCGGATGGCGGTCTACACCATGGGCAGCGATTGCAGCGCGATGGGCCTGACGACGATCTCGGCGCTCAGCTCGAGCATGTCCTCCGTCAAGACGGCGGTTGCCGGCGTCGACCTGATGACGATCCCCTACACCAATTACAACAACGACATGTGCACCGATTTCGACGGCACGATGTCGTCGATGAACAGCACGATCCCGACACCCGGCGACGGCTCGTCCTCTTCGCCGCAGAAATGGCTGTTCTTCGTCTCTGACGGCGTGGCCGACTACTATTATCCCTCGACCTGCAGCAAGACCGTCGATTCCAGCATCACCACCGCGTTGAACGCGCTGTTCCAGAAGGCGATCGCGGCCTCGCATCTGACGAACTGATCTCGCCGGCTCATCGGGGCTTCGCGTGTGTTGCGCGAGGTCCCGAGAGCAAGATCAGGCCATTGTCTCCCAGAGCCGGTGGGTCAGCACGCCGGCGCGCTTCTCGATGGCGGCGGCAGCGTCCAGCGCCAGATCCTCGCGATAGCGGCCCGCGATGAGCTGCACGCCGATCGGCTTGCCGTCGTGCACGGCCACAGGCACCACGGCGCCGGGCAGTCCCAGCACGTTGACCGCGGAGATGAAGCGGATCTCGCCCCAGAAGATTTCTTGCACGCGTTCGGCACTGACGGTGTCGTCGCGCGGCCCCGGCGTCGGCTTCACCGTGGTCGGCGCCAGCACCACCGGATACTCCTCGAAGAACAATTGCCAGGCCCGGATATGGCCGTTGCGGGCGGCTGTCGCCTGCATCCAGGCCTTGAGGTCGAGCGCGTTGGCCTTGGCCTTCATGCCGCCCCACGCCTTGTGGAAGTCTTCCGACGTGACCTTCAGCATGCCGGCCTCCTGCATCACCATCGTCTCATTGGTGATGATGTCGCACCAGGTCTGCCAGACGCCGTTGATGTCGGGCACCTCGACCTCGCTGACGCGATAGCCGGAGTGCGCCAAATGATCCGCGGCCTGGCGAAGCGCCGCGCTGACCGCCGGATCGACCGCCATGTCGTCGGGAATCCTGGCCAGCGCGACCTTGATCGGGCCCTTCGGCTTCGGCCCGGTCAGCGGCGCAGGCACCCACCAGGGATCGCGCGGATCGCGCTGGCTCATCACCTCCAGCGCCAATCGCACGTCGCCGACGTGGCGGGCGAGCGGCCCCTGCGCCGACATCAGATGCGCCAGCATCGGCCGCTCGGCGGTGGCACTTCCGTTGAAGGCAGGAATGCGGCCCTGCGTCGGCTTGATGGTGGCAACACCATTGCAATGCGCCGGCCAGCGCAGCGATCCGCCGATGTCGTTGCCATGCGCGATGGTGCCGATGCCGGCAGCGACCGCCGACCCCGCGCCGCCCGAGGAGCCGCCGCAGGTGATGTTCGGGTCCCAGGGATTGAGCGTCAGTCCGTGCAGCGGATTGTCGGTGAAGCCGCGGAATGAGAATTCCGGCGTGTTGGTGAGGCCGATGACGATGGCGCCGGCCTTCTTCAGGTTACGCACGACAGGCGAATCCGACGGTGCGACGAGGTCCTTGTTGGCGGGAACGCCGTTGAAATTGGGCCGCCCTTCGTAGTCGACGTTCTCCTTGATGGTGACGGGCACGCCGTGCAGCAGGCCGAGCTCACCGCCCTTGGCGCGCTGCTTGTCGGCCGCATGCGCGGCCTTCAGCGCATCCTCGCCGAGATCGACGACGACCGCATTCAGCCGGGGATTGACCGCATGCATCCGCTCCAGATGCGCCTCGACGGTCTCCACGGCGGAGATTGCGCCGGAGCGGATCGCAGCCGCGGTTTCCACTGCCGACCATTGCCAAGCCGACCCCTTGGGGCGGCGCGCGGCGGCCGATTTGCGCGCTGACGACGCGGTCTTCCTTGTCGTCTTCCTGATCGTTTTGCCGACGGCCCCCTTGCGGACCGGACTCTTCTCGCCAGAGGTTTTCGCTGCCTTCTTCGAAACGTTTTTTGTCTTCGCCGTCTTCTTCGCCACGCCGCATCTCCTGAAATTGCGCGGCGAAGGTTACGGAGGGCATACGCGCCTGTACAGGTGCGATTCTGCATGGCGCGCTGGCGCGACGCATCGTCGCGCGCGCTCGACGAAGAGCGCTTAGGTCGGCGCTCTTGGCCTATAAAAGGGTTGAATGGCGCGGTGTACTAGCGCTAAGATTGCCGCATAGCGACCGAGTTATTTTGACGCAGTTACTTTGCATCGACAGATTGGAGCATTCCCATGCTCGTTGATTTCGATAGCGGATACGGCCAGCAGCCATTTCACGATCTGTGTGCCGACTACCCCGGCCCTGAGGCCTACGATCCACACGATTTCCGCGTTGAGTGGGGTCCGATCTTTCACCGCGGCCGGCTCGACGGGTCGGCGCGCGTGCTCGTCGTCGGTCAGGATCCCGCCCAACACGAAACGATCGCGCGAAGAATCCTGATTGGCACTGCGGGCCGGCGGACCCAGGGCTTTCTGGCGAAGCTCGGCATCACGCAGAGCTACGTGATGGTGAACACCTTCCTGTACAGCGTCTACGGGCAGAGCGGCGGCAACAAGCACAAGAACGAGCCAGGCATCGTCCTCTATCGCAACAAATGGTTCAAGGCCGTGCTGGAGCTCGGCAACATCGAGGCCGTCGTCTCGCTTGGCAGCCTTGCGGACGAGGCCTGGCACGCCTGGCTCAAGACCGCCGACGGCGCGGCCTACAAGACCCTTGCATATCAGCATATTCCTCATCCGACCTGGCCGGAGAGCTCCGCACCCGATGCCGCGACGCGGGCGGCAAATACCAAGGCGATGCTGACCAAGTGGAATGCCGCACTCACGGCGCTCGGACCGCAGATCAAGCATCCCGACGCGGCAACCGCGCTCGTGCCGTATGGCGACGCTTTCAAGCCCTCCGAGCTGGTCGACATCATCGCAAAAGATCTTCCGGCGGGCCTGCCGGCCTGGATGCGCGGAGATGCGGCATGGGCAACACGCCAGGGCGCTGACGCGGCGGCCAAGCGGCGCACGATCGCGATCACCGTCCCCGATGGAGTGATCCCATGAGCCCGGCCCCGACCACGCCGAAACGATGGGCCCTGTCCGGGCGGATCGTGACCATGGCCGCCAAAGGTGACGTCATCGACAGCGGAACGATCTTCATCGAGGATCGTCGCATCGCCGCGGTAACGCCGAAGGGACAGCCCGCGCCGGCGGGCTTCGAGACCGTCAATGCGATCGACACCGGCGGCACGATCTATCCTGGCCTGATCGAGCTGCATAATCACCTGAGCTACAACATCCTGCCGCTCTGGCACGTGCCGCAGCTATTCCAGAACCGTGACAAGTGGCAGAACGCGGCGTCGTACAAGACCTCGGTGACCGGCCCAATGAGCGCGATTGCGCTTGCCGACAACGGCTCGCTGCTGCCGGCGCTGGTTCGCTATGTCGAGGCCAAATGTCTGGTTGCCGGTACGACGACGAGCCAGGGGATCACGCTGTCGAACTGGAGCGGGACGATCCACAAATACTACAAGGGCGCGTTGCGCGCCGTCGAGATCGGCAGCCCTCCCGATCTGCCTCGGGCCCACTCGAAGATTCCCGACGTAGACGCCCAGGATTGGACGAAGTTCGACAATGAGCTCAAATCGTCGTCGTGCTTCCTGCTCCATCTCAGCGAGGGCATCGATGCCAAGGCGCATAGTCATTTCCTTGCGTTGAAGAATGCCGCAGGCACGTGGGCGATCGAGCCGTCGCTCGCCGGCATTCACTGCACGGCGCTCGACGCGACCGACTTCGCCACCATGGCAGAGCACAAGGCCAAGGTCGTGTGGTCTCCCCTGAGCAATCTGCTGCTGTATGGGAAGACGACGGATGTCGTCGCCGCGCGTGCGGCCGGCCTCACCATCGCGCTCGGCTCGGACTGGTCACCGTCGGGCAGCAAGAACCTGCTGGGCGAGTTGAAGGCTGCGAAGGTCGTGTCCGGACATTTCGGGCTCGGATTCAGCGCCTACGACATCGTCTCGATGGCGACGCGCAATCCGGCCGCGATCCTGAAATGGGATGGAAAGCTTGGCACGATCACCAGCGGCAAGTTTGCCGATCTCCTCGTCGTGAACGGCCAGGATGGCGATCCCTACGATCATCTGATCAAATCGCGCGAGCAGGATATCGCTTTGGTGACGATCGGTGGGCAACCGCACTACGGATCGAAGAAGGCCATGCAACAGGCCGGAGGGACCGGCGAGGAGCTCGTGATCGGAGGGACGGCGCGGCTGATCGATTTCACCTCGCCCGACCAGGATCCCGGCATCGAGAAGATCACGCTGGCGGAGGCGACCAGCCGGTTGAGCGCCGCGCTCGGCGACCTTGGCACGTTGCAGCACCATAGTCTCGCCATGAGTGCGGCGATCGCCAGCGGAAAGGTGTCACGACATGGTTGGCGCCTCGCGCTCGACGAGCAGTTCGGCAACAATGTCCAATTGCGACCACGGCTCGAATATAACGGCATGCGGACCGGTCCCGATCTGCATGCGGTGACGGCTGCAGCCGCACCGCTGCATCCGATCAAGCTGGATGGCCTCGCCGTGGTCGACGATCCCGTCTTCATCACCACGTTGACCGGCGAGACCAATCTTCCAGCGGGGATCGGCGCCGCGATCGCTGCTTTCTACTAACCGTTGTCCACGGGCCGCCGCCGCTCATACCGGCGGCGGGTTCAGTCGCGCGAATCCGTCCTGGATGCGATAGGGATAATAGGGATAGGGCGGCATCACGGCGCTGACCTCGTCGAGGCGCCTGAGCTGATCCACGCTCAGCGACCAGCCGACCGCGCCGAGATTGTCGCGCAACTGCGCCTCGTCGCGAGCACAAGACCGCGAAAACAACCCCATGCACAGTAGCCGGCCCATTGGCGGCATTGCGCTTTTCAAGATTTTTGATTTTACGAAATCAACTTGACCCGTCGGGCAAAACAGAGGCATGATGTCATCGTGGCGGAACGCCTCCGCAAGCGGAGACGAAGCAACTCGAGCGCCGGCATCGGAGAACGCCCGCGTGCATCCTGAGACCCTGCCCGCACGCTACCCTGAACGAGGCGCGGATCCGTCGGTCCGCCTTTAGCCCTCAACGATGGCAACCGCCCGCGTCCAGCCCGCGGATGCCCGTTCGATCTTCACGGGGAAGCACGAGACCATGAAGCCGGTCGAGGGCAGAAGCTCGAGATTGTGCAGCTTCTCCAGATGACAATAGCCGATGTGGCGTCCAGCCTTGTGACCCTCCCAGATCAAGCCGGCGTCCCTGGTCTCGGCATATTTCTTCGCGGTGTAGACGAACGGCGCGTCCCAGCTCCAGCCATCGATCCCGGTCAGCCGTACGCCGCGTTCGAGCAGATACATGGTCGCCTCATAACCCATGCCGCAGCCCGACGTGACGTAATCCTGCCGACCATATTTGGCGCCGGCGCTGGTGTTGACCACGACGATCTCGAGCGGCGACAGCGTATGCCCGATCCGCTTCAGCTCGGCCTCGACATCCGCGGCAGTCGCAACATATCCATCCGGCAGATGGCGGAAGTCGAGTTTCACGCCAGGCTGAAAGCACCAATCGAGCGGCACCTCGTCGATGGTCCACGAGCGCTCGCCACGGTTCATCGTGGGATGGAAGTGCCAGGGGGCATCGAGATGAGTGCCGTTATGGGTGGAAAGATTGACCATCTCCACCGCCCAGCCCTGGCCGTCGGGCAGATCCTCCGCCTTCAGCCCATCGAAGAACTGGAGCATGCGCGGCAAGCCTTGTTGATGATCGATGTACTGAATGGTCGGATGATTGCCCGGCGGATCGGCCGGCACGTCGTTTTGCAGCGGTACGGAGATATCGATCAGTCTGCGCGCCATGGTGTTTCCTCGTGAACCGTTCTTGTCGGTTGAAAGCTCAAGCGTCTTCGAGTTCAGGCGTCCTGCCGCTCGACCCTGTTCTTCAAGACCCCGATTTTCTCGACCTCGAGCTCGACCGTGTCGCCATGCTCGAGATACCAGCCGAGCTCGAGTCCGCAGCCATTGCCCACCGTGCCCGAACCGATGAATTCACCCGGCATCAGCGTCTCGTCCTGCGTGACATGGGCGATGATCTCCTCGAACGAGAACAGCATCCCGTCCGAGACGCCGGTAGAGCGGGTCTCGCCGTTGACGCGCGCTTCCATCTTCAACTCGTAGGGATCGCCGATCTCATCCGGCGTCACGATCCACGGCCCCATCACATTGCCGCCGTCAAAGCTCTTGCCCTTGGCGGGGCCAAGCCGTCCTTCCATCTCGATGCGCTGCGCGTCGCGCGCCGAGAAATCGTTGAAGATGGTGTAGCCGAAGATGTGATCCTTCGCCTTCGCCGCAGAGATATTCGCGCCCCTGTTCCTGGTAATGATCCCGAATTCAAGCTCGTAATCCATCACCTTGCTGTAGCGCGGCCATTTGACGGTGGTGTTGGTGCCGCGGACGCTGAAACGGTTGGTAATGTAGAAGATCGGTTGCTTGCGATAGACTTCGGGCAGCTCGCCGAGCGGCTCCGCGTCGATCCGCGCCAGTTCCGCGATGTCGCCTTTGGCGCGCGCCGCGAGCTTCCGCTGCCCGCGCGGCGCTTGCAGGATGTGCAGCGGGAACGACATTCCGTCGCGCATCTGCCGGGGCTCCGGCACCGGCGCGAGGATGTCCACTGCACTTGTCGCCGACGATAACGCCGGATCCTCGCCGTGCTTTTCGAACAGCGCCGCCGCCTGCTCGAGCGCGCGCGGCCCGGCATCGATCAGCGCCAGCATCGAGGTAAAGGCAGGATCCTGTCCACCGCGCGCGGAGGCCGCCGCGATGTCGAAGATCCGGCTGTCATTGGAATGCACGATGCCGATCTTGTCCTGACCAGCCGACCTGAATGTAGCGAGTTTCACCTTGGACACCTCTTGCTCTCGATAAAAATATATGATCAAATAAAATATCGATAATCAAGATAAAAAAATGCGAGCTGGGAGGGTGGTTTGAAGAGGCAGTTGGCAAGATTGGCGATCACACTCGGAATTTCGCTTGAAATGTCCTGCGCATTGGCAGGCTCGGCGGCGGCACAATCGAAAATCCAGGTCGGTTGCACGGCCACCTCCGACTGTGCGTCCGCCATGATCGCGGTCGACGAGGGCATTTTTAGAAAGCACGGGCTTGACGTCGAGATGACGCCGATTGCCATCAACTCGAACATCCCGGCCGCGATCCTGTCTAACTCGATCCAGATTGGCGGACCGACTTCGACCGTATTCCTCCAGGCGGTTGACGGCGGCCTCGATCTGGTCGGCATCGCCGGCGCGTCCGTGATGAACACGACGTCGAACAACGCCATTACGGCTTTCGTCCGAAACGGCATCACCATCAAAGAGCCCAAGGATTTCGTTGGCAAGAAAGTCGGCGCACCGGGACTGAACGCGTTCCTGCATGTGCTGTTCGTGAAGTGGCTGGTGGAGAAAGGCGTCGATGCCAAGAGCGTCAAGTTCGTCGAGGTGACCTTCCCGACCATGGCCGACATCATCAAGTCCGGGGGCGTCGATGCCGTCCTCACCGCCGAGCCATTTGTAACCCGCATGACCAATGCGGGCCTCGGCTCAGTCGGTGCGCGCTACGCGGTCGACCTCGCCCGCACCGACCCGATCATCTTCTATGCCGCCTCGCGTGAATGGGCGGAGAAGAACGTCGCGACCGTGACGAAGTTTCGCGATGCGATTGCGGAAGCGGCAGTGATCGTCAACGGTGACCGCGAGAAGGCCTCCGCTTCGATCGCAAAGTTCACCAAACAGCCGCTCGATCTCGTCAAGGCGACGCCTCCGAATCAATCCGAGCCGGGCTTGAAGCCGGAAAGCCTCGCCTGGTGGATCGACGTGATGTCGTCGCAGAAGATGCTGCAATCGAAGCTCGATACGAGCAAACTGGTGCTGAACTGAGGACCCATACGATGCCGGCTTCCGAACGCACTGTCGAACGTCCGAACGGCGAGGCCGGCACCTTGAGCGAGCGCGCTGCCACCCTCCTCGAGCAGGACATTCTCGCCGGGCGCCTGGCGCCGGGGGCGCGGCTTGGCATCGTCGATCTCGTGCAGCGCTATGAGATCGGCGCCACGCCGCTCCGCGAGGGATTGTCGCGCCTGATGTCACGCGGATTGATCGTCGGCATCGGCCAGCGCGGCTTTCGCGTTGCCGAAGTCAGCCGCGAGGACCTGGCCGACATAACCTGCATGCGCGCCGCCGTCGAGAAAGAGGCGGTCCGGCTCGCCATCATCCATGGTGACGACGCCTGGGAGGCCGGCATCGTCAGCGCGCTGCACCAGATGCGTCGCCACATCGAGCGCACCGGCAACGAATTCCGCGAAGGTGCCGCCGATTTCGACCGCCTGCACAAGGGCTTTCACACCGCCCTGCTCGCCGCCTGCGGGTCGCAGCGGATGCTCGGTGCGCATTCAGACCTCTATGACCAGGCCTACCGCTACCGCCGCGTGATGATGCGCGCGATCGACAGCGGTGCAGGATTCATCCGCAGCCATCAAATGCTCGCCGACCGCGTGCTGGCGCGGGACGTCCCAAGCGCTCAAGAAATGCTGGAGGGACACCTGCACTCGACCATCAATTTCGTCTATCCGCCCGGCAGCGAGAGTGACCGATGACCCTTCTTGCAAGACTTGATGAAGCAAAGGTGGCGCGGCGGCAACAGCCATTGATCACCTTCAACGGCGCAACGCTTCGGCTTGGCGGCAAGACCATTATCGAGAATCTCGATCTCGCGGTGCGGCCCGGCGAATTCCTCTGCATTGTCGGCGCCTCCGGTTGCGGCAAGACCACTGCGCTGCGGCTCGCGGCGGGCCTCTATCGTCCGAGCGGCGGCGCGGTCACCTTCGATGGCCAGCCGATGCTCGAACCGCGCCGCGAGGTCGCGATCGTATTCCAGGACTATGGCAAGGCGCTGCTGCCTTGGCGGACCGCAGCCGGCAACATCTCGCTTGCGCTGGAGGCTTGCGGAATTCCCGTCCGCGAGCGTCCCGGCCGGATCGCCGAGTTGCTGCGCAAGGTCGGCCTTCCCGGCCATGCCGAGAAATATCCGGCGGAAATGTCCGGCGGCATGCAGCAGCGTTTGCAGATCGCGCGCTGTCTCGCACAGGAACCAACCACGCTTTTGATGGACGAGCCTTTCGGCGCGCTGGATGCGATGACGCGGCAAGGTCTCCAGGACGAGGTGCTGTCGTTGACGGCGGCGAGCAACACGACCGTCGTCTTCGTGACCCACGATCTCGACGAGGCGATCTATCTCGGCGACCGCGTCATCGGTCTCTTGCCGCATCCCGGGCGGATCGGAATCGAACTCGATGTGAACCTGTCGCGCCCGCGCGACCAGCTTGCCACCCGCGAGCACCCGGAATTCCTGCGGCTGCGCCGGCAATTGTTCGACTTCATCAAGGCGACCGAACATTGAGCCTCGAACGCGCCAAACCGCTGTTGCTGCCGCTTGCGGCACTGCTCGTCTTCGAAGTCTGGATCCGCCTCGCGCATCTGCAAAGCGACAGCCTGGCGCCTCCGAGCGCAGTCCTCGCTGCTCTGGCCGCAGCACTCGCCGACCTCACGATCCCGATCGCCACCCGTGACACTTTGCTCGCGGCGTTTGCAGGGCTCGCGATCGGCAGCGTCATCGGGCTTGCGCTCGGAATAGCCTTCGGGGTTTCGAACATGCTCGACCGGCTGATGGAAGTGACCATCGAGGCGGTCCGACCGATTCCGTCGATCGCGCTGCTGCCGATCGCACTGATCGCGCTCGGCTTCGGCTATCGCATGGAGATCGTGATTGTCGCCTTTGCCTGCGTCTGGCCGATGCTGATCCTGAGCCGCACCGCGGTCCGCGGCGTCGAGCCGCGATTGATGGAGGTGTCACGGGCGCTGCGCCTGACGCCGGTGCAGCGGATCGTCAAGATCGTCATTCCGGCCGCTTTGCCGCGGATCTTCGTCGCATTCCGGCTGTCCGCCGGCATCGCACTGATCGTCGCGGTGACGGTCGAGATCGCGATCAATCCGCTCGGCCTCGGCGCCGGCATCATGCAGGCGCAGCAGGCACTGCGCGCCGACCTGATGCTCGCTTATCTCGTCTGGATCGGCATCATAGGCTACGGGCTCAACCTCGCCCTGGTCGTCGTCCAGCGCCGCATGTTCGGCCGTGCCGCAATCGCCGGAGCAGGTTCTTGAGCGCCACCGCAATGATCTGGCGTATTGCGAGTTTTGCAGTCGCAGCCGGCTTTGTCGGGCTCTGGCAGCTCATTGCCGATCTCAAGCTGATCTCACCTGTGTTCTTGCCAGGACCCGACCGCGCCTGGACCGCACTGATGCGTGGCTTTGCGACCGGCGATCTCACCGGCAAGCTCATCGGCACGCTGGAACACATGGCTTATGGCTGGCTCGCCGCCTCGGTTGCAGGCATTGCGCTCGGCGCCCTCATCGGATCGTCTCGCCTGATGCGCATCTACATCGCCCCATCGCTGGAATTCCTGCGTCCGCTGCCGGTATCCGCGATCATCCCCGTCGCGATCGCGATGCTCGGCCTGACGCAGGGGATGGCCCTGTTCGTGATCGCCTTCGGTGCGATCTGGCCGATCATGCTTGCGACCATTCACGGTTTTGCCGCAGTCGAGCCGCGCCTCTACGAGGTCGCGCGCGCGTTGCAGATGTCGCGCCCCGCAATCGTCTTCAAGATTGCGCTGCCGTCGGCCCTGCCCGACATCCTCGCCGGCATGCGGCTCAGCTTGACGGTTGCCCTGATCCTCTCCGTGGTCTGCGAAGTGCTCGCCGGGCTCGACGGCCTCGGCCATTGGGTGTTGTTGTCAGCACGCGCATTCCGCTCTGCCGATTTGTTTGCCGGCGTGATCCTGCTCGGGGCGACGGGCTACGTGACGTCGATTGCCATGTCCCTGGCTGAGCGCAGGCTATTGGCGTGGCAGTCGACGCGCTAGTCATCTCTGCTCTCTCGCCAAGTCGATGTGCTGGCGGAGAGAGTGTCAGTCAATCCTGATTGACGTATAAGTTGTTTTTCATTCCGGAAGGTGGCAACCAACGGTGCTGGCTGCTGGGCGCTTGGACACGCCTCGTAACATGATGGGGTAATGAGGATGACGTCGAAACGGCCCTTTGACGGATTCGATTTCGAAGGCTTCTGGAACGACTGTCCGTATTCCCTGGAGAATTATGTCGAGCCTCCGCCGAGCGACGAGCTGATCGCCTCCCTTGAGCAGGAATTGGGTGGGTATCGGCTGCCAGCGGCCTATGTCGACCTCGCGCGGCGCCACAATGGCGGACTAGTCAAGCGTAACTGCCACCCGATGACGGAACGTACAGGCTGGGCGGAGGACCACGTGGCTATCACCGGTCTCTACGCCATCGGCCGCACGTCCAAATATTCGCTCGCCGGGCGACTGGGCGCGAAGTTCATGATCGAGGAATGGGGCTACCCGCCGATCGGAGTCGGCATTGCCAACACGCCGACCGCGGGCCACGAACTGATTATGCTGGACTACCGGGCCTGTGGAAAACGAGGCGAGCCGCAGGTCGTGTACGTCGACCAGGAGGATAACTACAGCATCACCGTCGTTGCACCCGACTTCGAAACCTTCATTCGAGGCTTGGTCGAGGAGTCCGAGTACGACACCGCTGAGGAGGATCGGGCTGCTGCGATCGCAAGCGTCGACCGGGGAACGTTATCACCAATCGTTGTGCGGGCTTTGACCGCCGTCAGCGACCGTCTGCCGAACGGCGAGCGAATATTGCGAGCCTTGGCCCGGCAGATCGTGGACGAGAAGGGCTTCTTCGCCTTGCACGACGACGAGCGCTCGCACCTGATGTATGGACTGATGTTCTGGCTCTATTCGAGCCTTCGTACCGCCAGCTCCTTCGAAGCTTTCGTAATCCGTCCCAAGACGGGCACCTCCTACGACGACTCGCCTTGTTTCGAGCTGATGATCATTTTCGACCTTGTCGCCGCCCCCTATGACTTCAACACGCGCGGGTACGCCGAGGGGTTTGTGAGGGATTGGTGGGACGCGTGCGTCGCCGGCGGCGACATCGTCGAGATGGCGGAAGGCTACCGTCTGACTCCCAAGGCCGAGGCGACCCTGCTCGGGCGCTTGGCGACGATTGCCGGCTCCTAAGTCAATAAACCAGCGCGATAATCCGAGATTGATACGATTCAGTCTCAGAATTTCCTTTGCTCGCGCCTGGCGCGATCACATCGGGAAAAATGAGGGCCGGCACTGCTGCCGGCCCCCTGAAGAAGTCGGACCGGGAGACGTCAGTACTTCGCGATGACCGGGCTGCCATAACTGCCGAAGCGGTAGTTGAAGCGCACGGTGACCATATCCACGTCCTGGGTGATCCGATCATTCACAAAGGCGGCAAGTCGCGGATCAGCGACGGTGAACGAATTATTCCGGTGCCCCATGAACAAATGGTCGTATTCGAGGCCCACCGACCAATTCGGCGTGAAGCCATACTCGAATCCAACGCCAATAACGCCGCCCCAGCGGGTTGCGCTTTGCGCCGCGAGTTCGGTGCCGGAGGGAGTATCAAGAATGCTGAAGCGATTGTCGGTGACCGCCGCGCCGCCCTTCACGTAGAATAGGGACGCATTCCAGGCGTAGCCGATCTGGCCGGTGAAGAGGCCGATGCCACTGGTCTTGGTGCGGGTGGAGAGCGTGGGGTCGATGAGACTGACGCGCTGATTGCTGAGATCCGCCCAATCGCCCTGAGCTTCCAGGCCAAACACCCACTGGCTGGCTTGCCAGCGATAACCGAGCTGACCACCGATGACGCCACCGGACCGATCGCGGCAGCCTGAAGCGACGGCTACGCCGGCCGCGTCAAGGAAATCCACGCAGTTGTGGTTCTGCGCCCACCCACCATTGCCGCCAATGTAGAAGCCGGTCCAGTTGTAGATCGGAATAATCGGCGCCGGCGGCGGCGCCTTCACGGCCATATCGGCAGCCATGGCGGGCCCCACGGCGCCTAATGCCACCAAACAAACGGTCGTCAGCAGAAGCCTTTTCATCGTGCTTTCTCCTTGCCGGCCGTTTCTGATTGTCGAAACGGCGGGTTGTTGCAATGCAATCATCCCCCAACTTCCAGCTGAAACTCTACGGGCGAGAATGCAATCTCCACGTGCCATAATGGCAACACCCAAGAGGTTTCGAATGCGAAGTTGAAACTCCGCGCTGATCTGTCTCGCCGGCAGTGACCTGGTGTCCCAACAGCGGAACCGCCCGCCTCGCCGAGCTTCGTTTCTCGTCATCAGCAGGGATCGCCCACGATCGCGCCGGCTACTTTTCAAGATCGCGCTTGGCCTCGTGACCGGCAACCTCCTCGCCCTGGCCTTGCTCGATCCAGGACGGAACCTCGCTCGAGGGAACCAGCCGTCGCGGCAAGAAGGGATTGAGCGTGCCCGCGAAGACGATCAATCCCTCATTGAATTTCTCTCGTGCGAAAGTCCTCGCGTCGGCCTCGTTCTCGAACGTGCGTGTCTCCCGGGGACTTCGCCGCTTCGGCAAGGTCCCGCGCTTGTGCACTTCAAACGTGACGTACCAGGTCTGCGGCATCCGCCAGCTTTCAAATCACGATCAAGCGGACATCTGCCGACCAATAATGACCGGTAAGATCATGTCCGAGGCCTGGTTGCGCCGCTCTTCGCGTCGCTCGGTGCGCCCTTCACGCCTGTCCTCGCGCTGCTCGGTACGTCCCACGCGTCGCTCATGGCGCCGCTCGTGGCGTACTCCCCGCCTCTCATGCCGTCGTTCCATGCCGACGGTCTGCGCCGGCGCTTCAGTTGCGAACAGGAACGTGCCGGATGTCGCTATTCCAAGAACGGCGGCCCATCCCAGCAACGAAAGAGCGTCGCGACGTGCGATACGTTCGGACCTTGAGAATTCACGCATGACGGCAACTCCCGACCTTGAGGATGTTTCAGCAGGCGGCGACGACGCGAGGCGAGATCGAACATGCTCACCACACCTGGTAGCCGAACCAGCCAGACTGCTGCTGTCGCGCCACGAGCCGGATGCGTCTTTCGACGTGCCTCCTTGAAATTTTGCTCTGACGCTGCGGCTTCGCTTCAGGCTTCGCTGACTGGCGCGATTGAATTCGATCGACGTCAGGCGGTTGCAACTGCGCAAATGCCTCGCGCGCCCGCGTCTGCGGGGAATCATCAGCCGGCGCGGCACCAAGCTCGACCTTCGCGATCTCCGCCGGAACGATCGTGCGCTGGCTGGTGTCGAGAACGACCAGCTCGGGCAATTTGCGATCGGAATGAATGCGTATGGTGGCCGAGGGCCGCAGTCCGCCGCGTCCAGCCGGGCGATCCGTAAGACCGGCGTCCGCAACGAAGAGCAGCACAAGCAACGCGCTCCCGACATAGAGCAGGTATCGCGAGACGGGCATCGTCGGCGTCATCGCCGCTGCAGAGTTTCGTCTGGCGAGCAATGGACGACGGCGGCCAAATGGGCGAAGCAATGCAACCTGCATGGGCGTGGTTGCCTAAAACTCGAACCCGCCGTCATTCGCCGCGGCGCGTCCTTTGTGAAGCACTGTTTGCTGACGCTTGCGAAACGTTCCATCTGGCACGCGCACATACTTCAGCGGTCGATTTTCATCGTCTTCCTGCCAGGCATCGCTTGAGCCAGATCAACGAATTGAATTTTCGTAACATTGCCCAGCGTCGCATCGCGGCTTGGTCAATCCCGGTGACCTGTCCCTTGGGACAATGACCACGAGGGCAATTGGCCGGGCACAACGCAGGGCGTAAAGCTCTGCTCGCGTACATCGCGCTTCTGGCAGGGAGGGCCGATGATGAGTCAGTTCGAACTGAGTTCTCGCGCTGCACTTTGCCGGCAGCTTGCAAGTCAGGAGCCGTCCAACCGATCTATCTGGATGGCCGAGGCGAGAAGCTGGTCACGCTTGGCGGACGAGACGCTTCACGATGAGGATGGATTGAAAATCGACCTCGTCGGCAGGTTTTTCTGCGTATTCGGAAAATCATCGACGAAGTCGCCGCGACGCTTTGACGCGACACATATCGATTAGATCCGTCGCGACCTCCAGCGGCAAGAGTTCTACGCCCGAGAACGGGCTTTGCCTTATCTGGTGAAATGCAAAGGGCGCGGCGTATCTCGGCGCCCGATCGCGCACGAAATCGCGCGCTGGCGGAGAGAGTGGGATTCGAACCCACGGTACGGTTTCCCGCACACACGCTTTCCAAGCGTGCGCCTTAAGCCACTCGGCCATCTCTCCGGAGCGCCTTCTCTTGAAGGGGCGCCGGTGATTTTGCAAGAGATCGCGGGTAAATCGGGCTAATTTTCCGCAACATATTGTATTTACAAAGGAATATCGCGCAACGAAAGGCCGCCCGGAACCCGTTACGGGCTGAACCCGTGGCGGGTTTGGCGCGACGATTCATCCGAGGACGCCAAACACGACCGGGGACGCCATGACCATCTGCAAAACCATTGCCGCGCTGAGCCTGATCTTGGCCCTTGGCGCCGCCTTGACCGCGCCGGCCAACGCACAGGCCTGCACGCGGCAGGGCGTCGATGTGACCTGCGACGATGGGCGGCGCGGGATGCTTTCGGGCGATGCCATCCTCTGGCCGGACGGGACCCGCTCCAGCTCGACGCCGCACCAGAGCGTGATCATCGGCAACAAGAGCTCGGTTCATGTCGGGCCCGGCGTGTTCGTCGGCCAGGGCAAGGGCATGGTGCCGATGGACGATCCCAACGCGCCGAACAAGCGGCAGTGCGCGATTCTGGATGGCGTGTCGTATTGCAATTGAGGCTTGTTGCTATTGAGGCTTGCCTCACCCCGTAAGAACGGGGCGAGCAAGAAGAAAGTCAGATCAACCGCACACCCGAGATCGCCGACTTTAGCCAGCGCAGCGCTTGCGGCGGCTGTGCGGCGAGCGGGGCGGCCGCGACTTTCTCGGTACGGCACTTCTCCAGCGCGGCGACGAAATCGGACGACCATTGCTGGATGGTGTGACCGCGCAGCGTCTTCATCATCGCCTCCCAGCGCATCTTGCGCTCGGTGAGCGGCATCGCGGCGGCGACCGCGATAGCGCGGGCCATGCCGTCGATGTCGTGCGGATTGACCAGCAGCGCGGTCTCGAGCTCGTTGGCAGCACCGGCGAACTTCGACAGCACCAGCACGCCGGGATCGGCCGGGTTTTGCGCGGCGACATATTCCTTGGCGACAAGGTTCATGCCGTCATGCAGCGGCGTCACCACGCCGACCTGCGCGGTGCGATAGAGGCCTGCCAGCACGGCCTGGCTAAAACCCTTGTTGAGATAGCGGATCGGCGTCCAGTCGACCTCGCCATGGCGGCCGTTGACGTCGGTGACGAGGCGCGCGACTTCGTTCTGGAGATTGCCATACGCTTCGATCGCGCCACGCGACGGGTTGGCGATCTGCAGCAGCGAGATGCTGCGCGCAAACTGCGGCTGCTCGGTCCAGAGCCGATCGAACGCGCTGATGCGGTTGACGAGTCCCTTCGAATAGTCGAGCCGATCGACGCCGATCGCGAGCCGCTCGCCGTTGAGGCTGCGGCGCAGCCGCGATACATCGGGATGCGACACCGACTTCGCGGCATAGGCTGCAAACTTCTCCGCATCGATGCCGATCGGAAACACTTCGCAGCGCGTACGGCCATGCTGGGAGACGACGACCCCATCCTCGATCGTGAGGCCGAGCTCGCCGCTGGCATAGGCGAGGAAATTCAAGCAATCCTCGTCGGTCTGGAAACCAAGCAGATCATAGGCCAGCATCGCCGTGATCAGCTCGCGATGATTGGGCACGCCCTGCATCACGGCCGCGACCGGCCACGGCGTGTGCAGGAAGAAGCCGATGGGGTCATCGACGCCGAGATCGCGCAACTCCGCCCCGAGCGCGAGAAAATGATAGTCCTGCACCCAGAACGCAGTCTCCGGCTTGCGGAAGCGCATCAAGGCGCGCGCCATGAACGCGTTGACCTCGCGATAGCTGACATAGTCGTCGCGCGAGACGCGGATCAGATCGCTGCGCGAATGCAGCGCCGGCCACAGCGCCGAATTGGCGAAGCCTTCGTAGTAACCGCCGTAATGCGCCGCCGGCAGATCCAGTGTCGCAATCGCGCCAGAGCCCAACGCCTCGATCTCGGCGAAAGGCTCCTTCTGATGGCCGTCACGCACGCGGCCGGAGGAACCCACCCAGATAGCACCCGAATGCTCCACCACCGGAAGCAATGCCGCAGCGAGGCCGCCCGTCATGGGTTCGTTGGGTTTACCGCGCGCAACTCGATTCGAAACGACGACTAATTTCACAGGCCGTCCCCTCCTGTTCATTCCACCCTGTTTAACTGATGTTCATCAATATGGTTCCTGTCATCATTTCTTCGGATTGAAACCAAAATCGGGCGCGCGCGTTGGAACCCGTTTTTCCTTAAGGGAACCCGGCGATTTCATTCAACAAAGGCAGCTTTCGTGACGGAGATGGGCCGCACGAATGACGCGCGCAACGGAACCAACGCGAGGACAATGTGGCCCCGAGATGTCGCGGCCTTATTCCAACCTCGTATCGTCGAGCAGACGCGCGAGGAACGCACGCACATCTTTCGGCGCATCGAAGTGACCGTTGACGCCGATGGCGCGGCGGCCGACCGAGAAGGAGAGTCCGTTCATGTCGGGCATGATCGCGAACACGGTTTCATCGGTGACGTCGTCGCCGATGAAGATCGGGCGGCGTCCTTTGAAGGGCTCATGCTTCATCAGCTCGCGCACGCCGGTCGCCTTGGTGAAACCGGAATGCTTGATCTCGCAGACGAACTTGCCAGGCAAAATTTCGATCGGCGCATTGGGCAGATCGGCCCGGATCAGCGAGACGGCTTCATAGATCGCCTTCTCCGCATGCGGCGCGAGGCGGTAATGCAGCGCCAGCGAATAGCCCTTGTCCTCGAGCAGAATGCCGGGGCTGAGCTTTGCGATTGCGGCAAGCCGCCGCTTCAGCTCCTTGTCCATCGGCGGCGCGTGCACGTCGTCGGCCTCATTGCCCACCGACAGCCGCATCTCCGCACCGTGGCCGGCGACGGCGCGAAAAACATCGGGCGCGAAGATCAGGTCGATGTCGTTGAGCGAGCGGCCGCTGACCATGGCCAGCGCACCCGAGGTGCGCTCGGTCAGATGCTGCAGCGTTTCCGACAGGCCCGGCGGCACCCACACCTCGCGCGGCGTCGGCATCAAATCGAGCAACGTGCCGTCGATGTCGAGCAGGATCGCGGTCTCGCCGAGATGCGGCACGAGCGCGTGCGGCACCGGTACAGCGTCAGGCGTTTCATCGACGAGCATGGCGCGCTTCTGGTCCAGTTCAGCGAGTTCCGATTTCATAGTCTACTCCATGGAGGCGAGCGGCCGCGCGATTTCTTCGAGCGATTTGCGTTCCGCGGAAATGGCATAGCGCCACGCTACGATCGCAGCCGCAATCATCAAGACGGCTCCCAGCAAATAGCCGGCGAACACGCTGTTGCGTGATCCCGTATCGATCAGCGCGCCGAACAATGCGGGGCCCGCGACCCCGCCGATGCCGGTGCCCACCGCATAGAACACCGCGATCGCCAGCGCGCGAACTTCGAGCGGGAAGGTTTCGCTGACAGTGAGATAGGCCGCGCTCGCCGCAGGCGAGGCAAAGAAGAAGATCACCATCCAGGCGATGGTCTGCCCCTGCGCGCTGAGCGCCCCGATCGAGAACAGATAGCCTGACACCGCCAGCAGCAGGCCGGAGACACCATAGGTGAACGCGATCATGGTGCGGCGACCGAGCGTATCGAACAGGCGGCCGAGCAGCAGCGGACCGAGGAAGTTGCCGGCGGCGAACGGCAGCAGGTACCAGCCGACATGGCCGGCGCTGATGCCGTAGAAATCGGTCAGCACCAGAGCGAAGGTAAAGAAGATCGCGTTGTAGAAGAAGGCCTGCGCGACCATCAGCACCAGGCCGACCAGCGAACGCTGGCGATAGGTGACGAACAGCGTGTGCATGACTTCGCTGATCGGGGTGTGGTCGCGCATCTTCAGCCGCATCTTGGCGAAGCGCCCGTCGCTCGCATCCTGATCATGCCCGATCACCGAGCGCTCGATGTCGTCGACGATCTTGTGGGCCTGGTCCGGGCGGCCATGGATCATCAGCCAGCGCGGACTTTCCGGAATCCACATCCGCATCAAAAGCACGACGAGACCGATGGTCGCGCCGATGAGATAGGCAAGACGCCAGCCAAGGTCGGGGTCGATCACCGCGGGATCGAGCAGCACGATGGCTGCGACCGCACCCATCGCCGCGCCGATCCAGAAACTGCCGTTGATGACCAGATCCGTCCAGCCGCGGTAGCGCGCCGGCACCAGCTCCTGGATGGTCGAGTTGATCGCGGTGTACTCGCCGCCGATGCCGGCGCCGGTCAGGAAGCGAAACAGCGCGTAGCTTGCGATATTCCACGAGAGAGCGGTCGCGGCCGTCGCGGAGAGGTAGAGCGCGAGCGTGATGAAGAACAGCTTTTTGCGGCCGATGCGATCCGTCAACCAGCCGAAGCCGAGCGCGCCGAGCACGGCGCCTGCAAGGTAAGCCGAGTTCGCAACACCAAGGTCGAGGTTGGAGAAGTGCAGTGTCGGGCTCTGCTTCAGCGCGCCCGAGAGCGCGCCGGCCAACGTCACCTCGAGCCCGTCGAGAATCCAGGTGATGCCAAGCGCCAGCACGACACGGGTGTGAAAGCCGCTCCAGGGCAGCGCATCGAGTCGCGCGGGGATGCTGGTCTCGATGATGCGATCGGTCGCGGCCGCCGCCGAGACGACAAGTCCATCATTCAGCGCTCGGCTCTGCTGCAATTCCATCGCGTTGCTGGGTCATGGGGTGCGGCATTCCGCCTGCCACCTGCGACAACGTCTGCGGCAAGGGAGGGTTCCCATGGGAACTGCAGCGAATGCCGACCGTTTCCGGCCTCGGACGACGATCTTTACTCCGCTGTCGTCCCGGCCCCCGTGCGCAATTGCGCACTAGGCCGGGACGACAGCGGAGTATGAGGCAGCAGCAGCGAGGTCTTCAGACGCGGACCGATGCGCGGCGAGCGTTACGCCGCCCGGATATTCGCCATGAACCGATCGAGCTCGGCGCGAAGCCGCGTGCTTTCGCTCGACAACGTCTTCGCCGAATTCAGCACCTCTTCCGAGGCCGAGCCGGTTTCGGCGGCACCACGATTGACCTGGCCGATGTCGGTGGCGGCAGTCTGGGTGCCCTGGGCGACGGTCTGGACGCTGCGGGCGATCTCCTGGGTCGCGGCGCCCTGCTGTTCGACGGCACTCGCAATCGACGTCGAGATCGACGAGATCTGACCGATGGTGGCGCCGATCTCCTTGATCGCGGCGACCGATTCGGCGGTGGCGCCCTGCATGCCCATGATGTGCGTGGAAATCTCGTCGGTGGCTTTAGCGGTCTGGCTCGCCAGCGACTTCACTTCGCTCGCGACTACCGCAAAGCCGCGGCCGGCTTCACCGGCGCGCGCCGCCTCGATGGTGGCGTTCAACGCGAGAAGATTGGTCTGTTCGGCGATCGCCGTGATCAGCTTGACGACTTCGCCGATCTGCTGGGCAGCATGCGAGAGTTTTCCGATGCGGCTGTCGGTCTCCTTGGCCTGCACCACCGCTGCTTCGGCGATGCGGCTGGAATCGCGGACCTGGCGGCCGATCTCCTCGACCGAGGCCGAGAGCTCTTCGGTCGCGGTTGCGACCGATTGCATGTTGCTGGAAGCCTGCTCTGACACGCCGGCGACCTGGCTCGACAGGGTCTGCGTGGTCTCGGCGGTGCGGGTCAGCGTGGACGCCGAGGATTCGAGTTGCACGGCCGAGGCCGAGACGTTCGACACGATGGCGCCGACGGCGCTCTCGAAATCATCGGCAAACCGGATCAGCTCGCCGCGGCGACTTGCGGCCTGCTCCTTGTTCTGGGCTTCGCTGGCGGCGGCATCGCGCTCGGCCTTGGCCACCGCCTGCACCTTGAATTCCTCGACCGCGCCGGCCATCTCGCCGATCTCGTCCTTGCGCCCCAAACCCGGCAGCACGACGTCGAAATTGCCCGAGGCCAGCTCGCGCATCGCCTTGCACATCGCAATCATCGGCCGCGAGATGCCATTGCCGAGCATCAGGGCCAGCACGGCACCGATGGCAAGACCACCCAGCGCCAGCATCAGCATCAGCCGCTCGGTTTCCCCGATCGTCGCATTGGCGTTCGTCTCGATGCGCTGCTGATCGGCCGACAGGTCCGACCGCAACTCGCCCGAGAGCTTGAGGATGGATGCAGCCGTCTTGGTCATCTCGCCGTTCGACTTGACGATGATCTTCACGTTGTCGGAGAGCTTTGCAAAGGACGCACGGTACTGCTTCAGCAGACCACCGATCTCGGTGACGCGGTCGGTGATCTTCTGGTCATTGGCGTAGATCGAGACCAGCAGCGTCTCCAGGAACTTGATGCGGGCAATCACGCCGTCCGCGGTCTTCGGCTCGGGCTTGGCGACGAAGGCGCTGACCGAGGTGGAGACCGCGAGATATTGCGAGGTGATGTCCTTGGCCGTGGTCTGGACCGATGCAAGGCCGGCGAGCGCCGCAGTATCGGCGAGGTCGTCGAACTTGAAGCGGATCTTGTTTCCGACGCTGTTCAGCTCGTCGGTCGCGATCTTGTTGTTCTCGCGCGTCAGCGTGATGATCTCGCCGAAAACCTTTGCGAAGCGCTGGAAGTCGGCCTCGAGCTTGCCGATCTGTTCGCGGCGCGCCGCGCCCGTCGTGGCCGACATCGACTTGGCGATCGCTGCCTTCAACCTCTCTTCGGCCGCCTTGGCCGCGGTTTCGTCGTCCGCGGCGCCAGTCAGCGTGTAGGCCCGGGTCAGTCCCTGATAGCTGATCAATTCGCGATCGATGGTCCGCGCCAGGTCGGCTTCCGCCACGCTGGTCCGGTAGGAGGCGACGGCGCCCGCGACTCGCTCGAAGCCGAAATAGGCAAATGCCATGCTGACGGCGAGGATGGCCAGCACCGCCACGAAGCCGAGGATGATTTTTGCACGAAAACGCAAGGTGAAGAGCTGCGATGAGCTCGGCTTCGACTTCACGGACATTCCCCCACCCCATTCCATTCGCGGAAAACCAGGCGCGGCCGGGAAGCAGCCCGCCCCCGACTCGAATGCACGGTAAATGGCAAAGGATAAGCGGCGGTAAATTTACCGCCGTCGCAACTTGCGGTTAGCTGACGCGGGTAGCCCGAGCCGGGACCCTACGCCGCCCGGATATTCGCCATGAAGCGGTCGAGCTCGGCGCGCAGCCGCGTGCTTTCGGACGACAGCGTCTTCGCCGAGTTCAGCACCTCTTCCGAGGCCGAGCCGGTTTCGGCGGCGCCGCGATTGACCTGGCCAATGTCGGTCGCGGCGGCCTGGGTACCTTGCGCGACGTTCTGGACGCTGCGGGCGATCTCCTGGGTCGCGGCGCCCTGCTCTTCCACCGCGCTCGCAATCGAGGTCGAGATCGACGAGATTTTGCCGATGGTCGCGCCGATTTCCTTGATCGCAGCGACCGACTCGGCGGTCGCGCCCTGCATGCCAGTGATGTGGGAGGAAATCTCGTCGGTGGCTTTCGCGGTCTGGCTCGCCAAGGATTTTACTTCGCTCGCGACCACGGCGAACCCGCGACCGGCTTCACCGGCACGGGCGGCTTCGATCGTGGCGTTCAGCGCCAGAAGATTGGTCTGCTCGGCAATCGCCGTGATCAGCTTGACGACTTCGCCGATCTGCTGGGCCGCGTGCGACAGCTTGCCGATGCGGCCGTCGGTCTCCTTGGCCTGCACCACGGCGGCCTCGGCAATACGGCTGGAATCGCGAACCTGGCGGCCGATCTCCTCGACCGAGGCCGACAATTCCTCGGTCGCGGTTGCGACCGATTGCATGTTGCTGGAGGCCTGCTCTGAAACGCCTGCAACCTGGCTCGACAGAGTCTGCGTGGTCTCGGCGGTGCGGGTCAATGTGGAGGCCGAGGATTCGAGCTGCACGGCAGAGGCAGAGACGTTGGACACAATCGCGCCGACCGCGCTCTCGAAATCATCGGCAAAGCGAATCAGCTCGGAGCGACGCGCCGTGGCCAGATCCTTGTTCTGGGCTTCGCTGGCGGCGGCATCGCGCTCGGCCTTGGCGACGGCCTGAACCTTGAACTCCTCGACCGCGCCGGCCATCTCGCCGATCTCGTCCTTGCGGCCGAGGCCCGGCAGCACGACGTCGAAATTGCCCGAGGCCAGCTCGCGCATTGCCTTGCACATCGCGATCATCGGCCGCGAGATACCGGTGCCGAGCAGGAAGGCGAGGATCGCGCCGAGCAGCGTGCCGCCGACAGCGAGCATCAGCACCAATTGCTCAGTCTTGCCGATGGTCGCTGCCGATTCCGAATCCAGCCGCTGCTGTTCAGCGACCAGATCCGCCTTCATGGCCGTGGCGCCCCGAAGGATCGCGCCCGCCGAGCCGCTCATCTCGGTGACGAGCTCGTCGACCAGCTTGGCGTTGGCGATCAGCTTCTCGAGCGCTTCGCGATAGGCGACCAGGATGGTCTTGGCGTCCTTCAGGCCGGCGACGATCTTGTCGTCCATGGAATAGACCGCACCGAGCGAGTTCTCGACGAATTTCAGCCGGGCCAGCGCACTGGTCGCGATCGTCTGATCGGACGTCAGCACGAAATTGGTCGCCGCCGCGCTTGCGGTCTGGAACTGGGCGTTGACCTGCTTGGTGCCGAACTCGATCGCCTGCGCCTCGGAATCGGAGGCGTTGTTGCCGATGTCGTCGAGCTTGTACTTCAGCAGATTGGCTTGGCGCGAGAGCTGGTTCTGCACCAGCAGCGTGCTGTCGCGCTTGGCCTGGAGAACCTTGGCGAAGGTCGCGGAGAAATTCGCAAACTCCTTGGCGAGCTTGTCGAGGCTGTCCTGCCGCGCCGGCGTCTTGGCGCTCTTGACGGCCTGGTCGATGGCCGTCTTCAGGCTGGCTTCGGCATCCAGCGCCGCCTTGGCGTCATCTTCCTTGCCGGTGACGACGAAATATTTGACGGCCGAGCGGTAGCCGAGCAGCTCGCGGTCGATGTTGCGGGCGAGATCGGCCTCTGAGACGCTCGAGCGATAGGACCCGACGCCGGACGAGACCCGTTCGAAGCCGAAATAGGCGAAGGCCATGCTGCCGGCGGAGATCACCAGCACGGCGGCAAAGCCGAGGATGATCTTGGCGCGGAACCGGAGGGTCGGAAATATGCTGCGCTTCGACGGCGACGCGGTACGCCCGGACATTCCCAACCCCCATTTTCTCTTCAGCCGTCGTCCGGAGGCGCCCCGCCCCCAGACCCGGATGCGCAAAACTAGGGCACAATGGATAAAGGGCGGTAAATTCGCCAGACGGGCGCAATCGAGGGCCTTATCGGCCAAAGGCCGACCGCCCGGACGGGGGCGACCAAAATCCTAGTTGCCAAGCCCGGGGGCCGCGGTCTCTAATTAGAAACAATCAAAATCAATCCCGGGAGGTATGTTCCGTGTCTACAGTCAAACTGACGGTGAACGGCAAGGCCGTTGCCGTCGACGTCGAGGACCGCACGCTGCTGGTCCAGCTCCTGCGCGAAAACCTCAACCTCACCGGAACCCATGTCGGCTGTGACACCAGCCAGTGCGGCGCCTGCGTCGTTCACATGGACGGCAAGGCGGTGAAGTCCTGCACCATGCTGGCCGGCCAGGCCGACGGCGCCAACGTCACCACCATCGAAGGCATCGCCAAGGGCGACGAACTGCACCCGATGCAGGCCGCCTTCCGCGACAATCACGGCCTGCAGTGCGGCTATTGCACCCCCGGCATGATCATGTCGGCGATCGACATCGTGCACCGTCATGGTGGCGAGCTCGACGAGGCCACCGTCCGCCAGGAGCTGGAAGGCAATATCTGCCGCTGCACCGGCTACCACAACATCGTCAAAGCCGTGCTCGATGCAGCCGGACGCATGAAGGTCTCGCAGGCGGCCGAGTAAAACGGCTCGCCTCGAAAAAAGAACCACCGCTGCGGTTTTCGAGGGAAAGCTCAGTGAAAACAATTCCGGTCGGGAGGACCAGACATGGGTGTTGAAGGCATCGGCGCGCGCGTCGTGCGCAAGGAAGACAAGCGTTTCATTACCGGCAAGGGCCGGTACGTTGACGACATCAAATTGCTGGGCATGACCCATGCCCATTTCATCCGCAGCCCGCACGCGCACGCCAAGGTGAAGAAGATCGACTCTTCTGCCGCGCTGAAGATGCCGGGTGTGGTCGCGGTGCTCACGGGCCAGGAGATCGTCGACGACAAGGTCGGCAACCTCATCTGCGGCTGGGCCATCACCTCCAAGGACGGCAGCCCGATGAAAATGGGCGCATGGCCTGCCATGGCGCCGGAGACGGTGCGCTTCGTCGGTCAGGCCGTCGCGGTCGTGATCGCAGATACCAAAAATCTCGCGCGCGACGCGTCGGAAGCCGTCGTCGTGGATTATGAAGAGCTGCCGGCCGTCGCCGACGTTCACGCCGCGATCAAGGCCGGCGCACAGCAGCTTCACCCCGAAGCCCCCGGCAACCAGGTCTATGACTGGGTGATCGGCGACGAAGGCGCAGCGGATGCCGCTTTCGCCAAAGCCGCCAATGTCGTGAAGCTCGACGTCACCAACAACCGCCTCGCCCCGAACGCGATGGAGCCGCGCGCGGCGATCGCCGATTACGACGCGGCGGAAGAGCACTTCACTCTCTATACGACCTCGCAGAACCCGCACGTCGCCCGCCTGGTGCTGTCGGCGTTCTACAACATCGCTCCCGAGCACAAGCTGCGCGTCATCGCCCCCGACGTCGGCGGCGGCTTCGGCTCAAAGATCTTCATCTATCCCGAAGAGATGGTGGCGCTGTGGGCCTCGAAGAAGGTCGGCCGTCCCGTGAAATGGACCGGCGACCGCACCGAGGCCTTCCTCACCGACGCGCATGGCCGCGACCACGTCACTCATGCCGAGATGGCGTTCGACGCCAACAACAAGATCACCGGCTTGAAGGTGAAGACCTACGCCAATTTCGGCGCCTATATGTCGCTGTTCTCGTCGTCGGTGCCGACCTATCTCTACGCGACACTGCTGTCGGGCCAGTACAACATCCCGGCGATCCATGCCGAAGTGATCGGCGTCTACACCAACACCACGCCGGTCGACGCCTATCGTGGCGCGGGCCGCCCCGAGGCGAGCTACCTGATCGAACGGCTCATGGAGACGGCGGCGCGGCAGTTGAAGGTGGATCCGGCAGCACTGCGCCGGCAAAACTTCATCACGGAGTTCCCGCACCAGACGCCTGTGATCATGGCGTATGACGTCGGCGACTTTAATGCCTCGCTCGACGCCGCGATGAAGGCGATCGACTATGCCGGCTTCGCTGCCCGCAAGGCCAAGGCGAAGACGGAAGGCAAGCTGCGCGGCATCGGCTTGTCCTGCTACATCGAGGCCTGCGGCATCGCGCCGTCGAAGGCCGTCGGCAGCCTGGGCGCCGGCGTCGGCCTGTGGGAATCGGCCGAAGTGCGCGTCAACCCGGTCGGCACCATCGAGATCCTCACGGGCTCGCACAGCCATGGCCAGGGTCACGAGACCACCTTCTGCCAGCTCGTTGCGGAACGTCTCGGCATTCCCATCAGCCAGGTCTCGATCGTCCATGGCGACACTGACAAGGTGCAGTTCGGCATGGGCACCTACGGCTCGCGCTCCGCGGCCGTCGGCCTCACCGCGATCCTGAAGGCGATGGAGAAGATGGAGTCCAAAGCCAAGAAGATCGCGGCGCATGCGCTGGAAGCGTCCGAGGGCGACATTGTCATCGAGAACGGCGAGTTCAAGGTCGCCGGCACCGACAAGGCGATTGCGCTCCCGATGGTCGCACTCGCGGCCTACACCGCGCACAATCTGCCTGACGGGATGGAGCCGGGCCTGAAGGAGAGCGCCTTCTACGACCCGACCAACTTCACCTTCCCGGCCGGCGCTTACATCTGCGAGCTCGAGGTCGATGCCGGCACCGGCAAGACCACCTTCGTCAACTTCGTCGCGGCCGACGATTTCGGCCGGCTGATCAACCCGATGATCGTCGAAGGCCAGGTCCATGGCGGCCTTGCCCAGGGCATCGGACAAGCGCTGCTCGAGCACGCCATCTACGATACCAACGGCCAGCCCGTGACGGCCTCGTTCATGGATTACTCCATGCCGCGCGCCGACGATCTGCCGTCGTTCAACCTCTCCCACACCACGACGCTGTGCCCGGGCAATCCGCTGGGCATCAAGGGTTGCGGTGAGGCCGGCGCAATCGGCGCCTCTGCGGCCGTTATCAATGCGATCACGGATGCGATCGGCAAGAACAATCTGGAAATGCCCGCGACCCCTGACCGGGTCTGGCGCACGATCCACGCGGCCTGAGAGGAGCAACAAGATGTACCAGACCACTTATCATCGCGCCTCTTCGGTCGACGAGGCTGCCAGCCTGTTCGCCAAGGGCACTGAGGCGAAATTTCTTGCCGGCGGCCAGACGCTGCTGCCGGTGATGAAGCAGCGCCTTGCCAGCCCCTCGGATGTCATCGACCTCGGCAAGATCAAGGAGCTGCAGGGCGTCGAGCTCTCGGGCGACGTGCTGACCATCAAGGCCGGCACGACCTATTTCGACATCATGCAGAATGCCGATGTGAAGAAGGCGATCCCCGCGATCGCCTATCTCACCTCGGTGCTCGGCGATCCCGCGGTGCGTTACCGCGGCACGATCGGCGGCTCGATCGCGAACAACGATCCCGCTGCGGACTACCCGGCCGCATTGCTCGCGCTCGGCGCCACCGTGAAGACCAACAAGCGGTCGATCTCGGCGGAGGACTTCTTCCAGGGCCTGTTCACGACCGCACTTGAAGACGGCGAGATCATTACCGCCGTGTCGTTCCCGGTTCCGGCGAAAGCGGGTTACGCCAAGATGCGGCATCCGGCCTCGCGCTTCGCGCTCACCGCCGTCTTCGTCGCACAGACGAAGTCCGGCGAGATCCGCGTCGCCGCGACCGGAGCATCGCAGAGCGGCGTGATGCGGGTGCCTGCAATCGAGGCGGCGCTGAAGGCTAACTGGTCGCCGGCAGCAATCGATGGCGTGAGCGTTTCGGCGAGCAATCTGCTGGCCGATATCCACGGCACTGCGGAATATCGCGCCAACCTCGTCAAGGTGATGGCACAGCGTGCAGTGACTGCTGCGGGCTGAGATCCTTCTCTAGCGTCTCAACACAAATCTTCCGCGGCGCGCAGCAATGCGCGCCGCTTTTATTATGCGCCCATGCATGAAAAGCGCTTGCCTCGCTGGCGTGAAGGCGAGAAAAGTTAATCAGCCAATTAACTCGCCCCAGAGAGGAACGTCCGAGGCGCCTGCCGAACCATCGGCATCCGCCCGCGACCCGAGGAAGCAACAACGTGCTCGACAAGCCAGCCCAGACCACATCCATCCGCGCCACCGGCCCGCTCGCGGGCTTTCGAATCGTCGAATTCGCCGGCATCGGACCGGGCCCGTTCGCCTGCATGATGCTGGCCGACATGGGCGCCGATGTCGTCACGCTCGACCGCGTCGGCGCGAAAAAGAGCATGAAGTCGGTGGCGGGCCGCGGCCGCAAGGTGATCGAGCTCGATCTCAAGGACAAGGCGGCCATCGCCCAAGTGCTCGACCTGCTCGCCAGCGCCGACGCGCTGGTCGAAGGTTTTCGTCCCGGCGTGATGGAGCGGCTCGGCCTTGGCCCCGATATCGTGCTCGCGCGCAATCCAAAGCTCGTCTACGGCCGCATGACCGGATGGGGCCAGGAAGGCCCGCTGGCGAATGCCGCCGGCCACGACATCAACTACATCTCCATCACCGGTGCGCTCGCCGCGATCGGCACCAAGGAAGCGCCGGTGCCGCCGCTTAATCTCGTTGGCGATTTCGGCGGCGGCGCGCTCTATCTCGTCGTCGGCGTGCTCGCCGCATTGCTGGAAGCATCAAAGTCCGGCAAGGGCCAGGTGGTCGACGCCGCGATGTGCGACGGCGCGGCATCGCTGATGTCGTTCTTCTTCGACATGAAAACACTCGGCCGCTGGACCGAAGGCCGCAACCGGAACTTCCTCGACGGCGGCGCCCATTTCTACGGCGTCTATGAATGCGCCTGCGGCCATTTCGTTTCGATCGGCTCGATCGAGCCGCAGTTCTACGCGCTGCTGCGCGAGCACGCTGGCCTCTCCGATGCCGATTTCGACGCGCAGATGGACCCCAAGGCGTGGCCCGCGCTGAAGGAGAAGCTGAAGGCCGTGTTCAAGAGCAAGACGCGCGAGGATTGGTGCAAGATCATGGAAGGCAGCGACATCTGCTTTGCGCCGGTGCTGACCATGTCGGAAGCAACCGGGCATCCACACATGGTCGCCCGCGAGGTCTTCATCGAACGCCACGGCGTGAAACAGCCCGCGCCGGCGCCACGCTTCTCGCGTACGCCGTCGGCGGTTCGCGAGCCGGAGGGCGCGGAGATCGGGGCGGTGACGGCTGCGTGGAAAGCGGACCACTAAGGCAGGCTTAAGGGTTGCAAGCAGGCACCTTTTTGCGTCACTTCGCGGTCATGCCAGTGACACAAGGTGCTAATCCGTGAACCAGACTGACCGCCCGCGTCCCTCTCAAACCATGCGCGTCGGCGCAGCCATTCTCGGCAACGCGCTCGAATTCTACGACTTCACCGTCTACGCGGCGTTCGCCGTCTGGCTCGCCAAGGCGTTCTTTCCGGCGGACAATCCGAACACGAGCCTGCTGCTGACGGTTGCGACCTTTGGCGTCGGATTCGTGGCGCGGCCGCTGGGCGGTATCCTGATCGGCGCCTATGCCGACCGCTATGGCCGCAAGCCCGCGATGACGCTGACCATCTGGCTCATGGCGCTCGGCACCGGCATCATCGGCCTGCTGCCCACCTACGACCAGATCGGAGTGCTAGCACCCGTCCTTTTGGTGCTCGCGCGGCTATTGCAGGGTTTTTCGACCGGCGGCGAGATGGGGCCGGCGACGACCTATCTGCTCGAGAGCGCGCCTGCGCACCGCAAAGGTTTCTTCGGAAGCTGGCAGCTCGCCAGCCAGAACCTGGGCAGCCTGTTCTCTGCGCTCGTCGGCCTTGGTCTGGCGTTCCTGATCACGCCCGGCGCCAATGACAGCTGGGGTTGGCGCGTTCCCTTCCTGCTCGGAATCCTGATTGCACCGGTCGGCTACTTCATCCGCAAGAATCTCGATGAGACCTTGGATACCGAGACGGCCCATGCCAGCGTCGGCGGCGTGCTCTCCGACATCCTGGCCAACCACTGGGGCAAGATCGTGCTGTGCATCCTGCTGATCTCCGGCGCGACCATCGGCCAGTACTTCTTCCTCTACACCGCGACCTACGCCATCAACACGCTGCATTACAGCCAGAGCTGGGCGATGACGGCCAACTTCGCCACCTTCGTAGTCGGTACGATCTTCGCGCTGCTCGGCGGCGCGCTCGCGGACAGATACAGCCTGAAGACCATCGCCGTGGTCCCGCGCATTATCGTCACGTTGCTGTTCTATCCCGCGTTGCTTCTGGTGGTGTCATCGGGCTCGCCGCCAGTGTACGTGGTCACCGTCGCCGTGCTGATGGCGTTCCATGCGATGTCGGGGGGCGCCGGCATCATCCTCATCCCGCTGATCTTCCCGGCGATTGTCCGCACCACCGGGCTGTCGATCGCCTATGCGCTCGGCGTGACCATCTTTGGCGGTACGGCACAGCTCGTGTTCACGGGGATCATCGGGGCGACGGGCGACAAGCTCTCATGGGTCTGGTACGTCGTCGCCATGGGCATCGTCAGCCTGCTCGCCACGATAGCGATGCGGGTGCCCGAAGACGTCGGGCGGAAGCAACGCGCGACGGCCGGCGCAGCGATGGCGGGTTCGTCGAGCTAGGCTCGCTCTCGTAGTATCATAGGGTGGGCAAAGCGAAGCGTGCCCACCACCTTGATGGAGTTCGCAGAGAGATGGTGGGCACGGCGCGTTGCGCCTTTGCCCACCTACGGCAGTGTGCCTGACGGCCGCGACCTACGCCGCAGTATCCACCTTCAACACCCCGCGCCGGATCTGATCCTCCTCGATCGACTCGAACAGGGCCTTGAAGTTGCCCTCGCCAAAACCGTCGTCGCCCTTGCGCTGGATGAACTCGAAGAAGATCGGGCCGATCGCATTGGCCGAGAAGATCTGCAGCAGAACCTTGGTCTGGCCACCGTCGACCACGCCTTCGCCGTCGATCAGGATGCCGTTCGTCTGCAGGCGCGCGACGTCCTCGCCGTGCTTGGGCAGGCGCGCGTCGATCTTCTCGAAATAGGTCTCGGGCGGCGACGGCATGAAAGGCAGGCCGGCCGCGCGCAGGCCCTCAATGGTGCCGTGGATGTCGCGGCAGCCGCAGGCGATGTGCTGGATGCCTTCACCGCGATAGATCTTCAGATATTCCTCGATCTGGCCGGCATCGCCGGCGTCCTCGTTGATCGGAATCCGGATCTTGCCGTCCGGGCTAGTCAGCGCGCGCGAGAACAGGCCGGAGGCACGGCCCTCGATGTCGAAGAAGCGGATCTGGCGGAAGTTGAAGAGTTTTTCGTAGAAGCCGGTCCAGACATCCATACGGCCGCGATGAACGTTGTGGGTGAGATGGTCGAGATAGAACAGGCCGGCGCCGACAGGCCGGGGATCGCGTGCGCCCAACCATTCGAATTCGGCATCATAGACCGAGCCCTTGGCGCCGTAGCGATCGACGAAATAAAGCAGGCTGCCGCCGATGCCCTTGATCGCGGGCACGTCGAGCGTCCTCTGCGCGGAAGGCACATCCGCAGGCTCGGCGCCGAGCGCGATCGCCCGGTCATAGGCCGCCTTCGCATCGACCACGCGGAACGCCATCGACGGCGCGCAGGGCCCGTGCGCGGCGACGAACTCGTAGCCGTGAGTACCTGGCTCCTCGTTGACGAGATAGTTGATGTCGCCCTGGCGATAGACCGTGATGGTCTTGGTCTTGTGGCGCGCGACGGGCGCATAGCCCATCAGCTTGAACAGATCATGCAACTCCCGCGGATTGGGATGCGCATATTCGACGAACTCGAACCCGTCGGTGCCCATCGGATTGTCGACCGTGATCGTGGCCGGCGGTGCATCGTGCGGAAACGGACCCATGCTGCTCTCCCAATTTGCTGCTGCCCTGAACTATCCTTCACGGGGCGTGCAATGAGCGTGCAAACGGGATGCGTTTTGGCTACCATATGCACGATCCGTGCATGGAATGGACAAAAGACGCATGATTTCCGTGGATGTCTTCGACCTCAAGATCCTGGGCGCACTCCAGGATGACGGCCGCCTCACCAACCAGGAGCTTGCCGAGCTCGCCGGCCTCTCAGCCTCGCAATGCTCGCGGCGGCGGATGCGGCTGGAGGAGGAGAAGGTCATCGCCGGCTACCACGCCGACCTCTCCAGCGAGGTGCTCGGCTTTGGCGTGATCGCCTTCATCCAGGTGGGACTCGCGACCCACTCGCCGGATAATTCCAAACGCTTTCGCGCCCTGGTGAACCGCATCGACGAAATCCAGGAGGCCTATTCGCTCACGGGCGACGCCGACTACGTGCTCAAGGCCGTGCTGCGCGACCTCAAGGGACTCTCCAATCTCGTCAACGACGTGCTGATGCCGCACCAGAGTGTGGCGCATGTACGCTCCTCGATCGTCCTGGACAGGCTGAAAGAAAGCTCACGGCTGCCGCTGAAGGAGATCAAGGCTGGCTGAAATCGAGGGAACTACGCCATTCGCGTCGCGCGCGCGATCTGCGATGATCCCGGCCAGCTTTTCGGAGATTCAACCATGGCCCTCCAGCTTCGACCGAACTGCGAATATTGCGATCGCGACCTGCCGCCTGATGCGACGGATGCGCGGATCTGCTCCTATGAATGCACGTTCTGTGCAGATTGCGTCGAGACAAAGCTCTCCAACGTCTGCCCGAACTGCGGCGGCGGCTTCGCCCCGCGCCCGATCAGGCCAACGCACGAGTGGCGCCCCGGCGTGTGCACAAGCAATCAGGCGCCGTCCGACAAGCGGGTGCATTTGAAATACAGCGTGGAGGACGTCGCGGCGCATTGCGCGAGGGTCAAGGACGTGCCGCCGGAGAGGCGGTAGGCTCTCTCCCCACCCTTGTATTAGCGCGCCGGAGTAGTATGGCCTCGTTCCGTGAGGAATGGCCCAGCCCGGGTGGCCGCCCGAACTGGGCCGCCGATCGATCGGATCGATGCCCACCGAAGCCTTGAAGGGCTG
>JAUEPE010000070.1 GCA_030403585.1 Frankia sp. RB7 | reverse complement strand
ATCCCGAACTCGATCGCAACCATGCGCGCCCACTTGATCCGCGCACTCATCAAAACCTTGCCGCGATGTCCGTGCTGTGGCGCCAGCGCAGCATCAAATGGACGTCGATGCCCATGACGCAGTAAGATTAGCCGAAGGCGTAACCCACCTCTTTAGTTTCCGCGGTGACAAACGTGGTGGGTTACGCTTCGCTAACCCACCCTGCGGGACTGCCCTACTCGGCCGCGATCTGCCTTGGCGCCGGCGGCGGGCTCGCCAGATCGGCGGCGAGCTGTGCGTAGCGGGCCTTGGCGTCTGCGACCGCCTTCTCCTTGACCGGGCCGTAGCCGCGGATGCGGTCGGGCAGTGAGAGCAATTCGACCGACGTGTCGATCGTGACGGGCGACAACAGGCCGAGCACGGTGGCGACGTCCTGTTCGTAGCCGACGATCAAATCGCGCTCGAGTTTGCGGTCGGCGCTGCGGCCGAAGATGTCGAGCGGCGTGCCGCGCAGGAATTTGAACTTTGCCAGCACACGGAATGCCTTCAGCATCCATGAGCCGAAGGCGCGCTTCTTCGGGCGGCCGAGCGCGTCGACACCACTGCTGAGGATCGGCGGAGCCAGGTTGAAGTTGAACTTGAAGTCGCCCTCGAACTGGTCGCGGAGCTGTTTTTCGAAGCCGCCGTCGGTGAAGAGCCGCGCGACCTCGTATTCGTCCTTGTAGGCCAACAGTTTTGCGTAGTTGATCGCGACTGCGCGCGGCAGCGCATCGTCATAGCCGCCCTTCGCCGCGGCATCGCGGACCTGGTCCACCAGCTTGCGATAGCGCTTTGCCAGGCGGCCGTCCTGATAGGCGGTGAGATGCTTGGCACGATGCTCGATGACCTCGTCGAGCGTCATCGCGTCCAGCGTCTTGGGTGCTGCGACCTCGTCCGTCCCCTTCAGCATGTCGGCGAGACGTGCGGGGTCTGCGACCGCGAGACGCCCGAGGCGGAAGGCTTCCTTGTTCATCTTGATCGAGACGCCGTTGACCTCGATCGCCTGCTCGATCGCTTCTGCCGACAGCGGCAGCAGGCCCTTCTGATAGGCATAGCCCATCATCATCATGTTGGTGGCGATGGAGTCACCGAGCAGTTGCTCGGCCGGCTTGGTGAAATCGAAGAACACCGAGTCCTTGTGCAGCGCCGTTTCCAAAAGTCCGTTCAGCTTGCGGGTCTGGAAGTTGAAGTCGCGATTGAGGACGAAATCGGCGGTCGGGATCACGTGGCTGTTGATGATGCCGCGGGTGCGGGTGGTGTCGCAGAGCGAGATCGTGTCCTTGGCGACCGCGACCACCTCGTCGGCGGCGAGCACGACGTCGGCGGTGCCGGTGACGATGCGCGAGCAGGTCACCTCGGCCGGATGATCGGACAGGCGGACGTGGCTCAGCACCGCTCCGCCTTTTTGCGCGAGGCCGGACATGTCGAGGATCATCGAGGCCTTGCCCTCGATATGAGCGGCCATGCCGAGCAGCGCGCCGATGGTGAGCACGCCGGTGCCGCCAACGCCGCCGACCGCGATATTGTAGGGTTTTTCAAGTGTCGGCTGCGAGGCGGGCTCCGGCAGATCGCCGATATCGCCAACGCCGGCGGGAGCGCGCTTGCGCATTTTGCCGCCATCGACGGTGACAAAGGACGGGCAAAAGCCTTTGACGCAGGAATAGTCCTTGTTGCAGGTCGACTGGTTGATGGCGCGTTTGCGCCCCATCGCCGTTTCCAGCGGCTCGACAGAGATGCAGTTCGATTGCACCGAGCAATCACCGCAGCCTTCGCACACGGCGGGATTGATGAGCACACGACGTGCCGGATCCTCTAGCGTGCCGCGCTTGCGGCGGCGGCGTTTTTCAGCCGCGCAGGTCTGCACGAAGACGATCGCGGATGCGCCCTTCACCTGGCGCAGCGTTTTCTGAACCGTGTCGAGTTCATCTCGATGGGCAGTTTTGACGCCAGGCGCGATCTCGTTGGCCGGATAGGCGTCGGGATTCTCTGAAACGAGGTATATCTCGCGGATGCCTTCGCTGTGGAGCTGAAAGGTGATCTGCTGTGGCGACAATTCGCCGTCGACATGCTGGCCGCCGGTCATCGCGGTCGCGTCGTTGTAGAGGATCTTGTAGGTGATGTTGGCACCCGAGGCGATCGCCTGGCGGATCGCAAGACTGCCGGAGTGGAAATACGTGCCGTCGCCGAGATTGGCGAACACGTGCTCTTCCTTGGTAAAGGGGGCAACGCCGACCCACGGCACACCTTCTCCGCCCATATGGGTGAAGGTCTCGGTGGAACGATCCATCCACAGCGCCATGAAGTGGCAGCCGATACCAGCGAAAGCGCGACTGCCTTCGGGCACCTTTGTCGAGGTATTGTGCGGGCAGCCGGAGCAGAAGTAGGGAGTTCGGGAGACGGGCGCGGTCGCCTGCATCTGGGTGGCCTGACGGCCGTTGAACCAATCGGCCTTGGCGCGCAGCATGCTGGCAATCTCGGGATTGAGATCAAGTCGAAGCAGGCGCTCGGTCAGCGAACTGGCCAGTGAGGCGACGCTGAGCTCCTCGGCAAAGGGGAGGAAGCGCTTGTCGTGATCGTCCATCTTGCCGATGATGCGGGGACGGACATCGTCGCGCCAGTTGAACAGCTCCTGCTTGACCTGGTTCTCGACGATCTCGCGGCGCTCTTCGATAATGAATATTTCCTCGAGACCCACGGCGAATTGCCTGACGCCTTCCGGCTCGAGCGGCCAGGGCATGCCGATCTTGTACAATCGAAGTCCGATCTTGGCGGCGACCTCGGGCGTGATACCGAGCTCGCGCAGCGCCTGTCGGATATCCTCGTAGCTCTTGCCGGACGCCATGATGCCGTAGCGGGCGTTCGGCGAATCCATGGTGATGCGGTTGACCTTGTTGGCGCGGGCAAAGGCGATCGCGGCAAAGCCCTTGTAGTCCTGCAGGCGGCGGTCCTGCTCGAAACGATCATCGGGCCAGCGCAGATTGAGGCCGCCGGGCGGCAGCTCGAAATCCGGGGGGATGATGAAAGGCTTCATCTCGTCGGTGAGGTCGATCTCGGCGGTGGTTTCCACCGTCTCCGTGATCACCTTCATGCCGACCCAGCAGCCGGAATAGCGCGACATCGCGATGCCAAGCAGGCCCATCTCGATCATCTCGTGGACGCTCGAGGGATAGAGATACGGCATCAGCGCCGAGATGAAAGCGTGGTCGGACTGATGCGGGACGGTAGAGGACTTTGCGCCATGGTCGTCGCCGGCCAGGCACAGCACGCCGCCGTTCTTGGCGGAGCCGGCGGCATTGCCATGGCGAAACACGTCGCCGCAGCGGTCGACGCCGGGGCCCTTGCCGTACCAGATGCCGACGACGCCGTCATATTTGGCGCCGGGCGAGAGGTTGAGCTGCTGCGAGCCCCAGACGGCGGTGGCAGCCAGATCCTCGTTCACGCCGGGCTGGAACTTGATGTTGTACTGTTCGAGATGCTTGCGCGCGGCGAAGAGTTGCTGGTCGTAGCCGCCAAGCGGCGAGCCGCGATAGCCGGAGATGAAGCCCGCGGTGTTCAGGCCTGCGGCACGGTCACGGCGAATCTGGGCCATGGGCAGGCGGACCAGCGCCTGAATGCCCGTCGTGAAGATATGGCCGGTGTCCTGGGTGTATTTTTGATCGAGACTGATCGGACCCTGGTTGATGCCCATGTTGTCCTCTTCCGCCCTTTTGAGCGTTTGGCTGCTTAAGCCGTTGCCTGCCCGTTGTTTTCAGCTAGGGCGCGCCGACCACCTCCGCCACTCTATGTCGGATATTTAACGCGGCGCATCACAAATCTGGCGCTTCCGCGGCGGCGGGAAAAAACGCAATTTCGTGGCCGGAAAGGCATGGGCGATTTTCAATTTGTGTCACGATAGCCCGGCGTCACGAAACGACGTGACGCCCGTATGATGCGAAGGGGCTGATGAGTCGCAGCGGAAGGGTCGACGATGCGGAGGATTCTGGCTGGCCAGGCTCTGGTAGGTTTGGTCTTGTGCGGTGCGGTTACGAGCGCGGCGTTTGCCGCTGAACCGTCGCCCGAGCTGATCGCCTACGGCAAGATACTGGTCGAGGCCGGCGACTGCGCCGGCTGCCACACCGCCGATCCCGCCAAGCCGTTTGCGGGCGGCAAGCGCATCGATATGCCGTTCGGCGCGATCTATGCGCCGAACCTGACGCCGGACCGCGAGACCGGGATCGGCGCCTGGCAGGATGCCGATTTCACCCGCGCCGTGCGCTATGGCACCGCGCCGGATGGCTCACTGTATTACCCGGCCTTCCCCTACCCCTACTTCACGCGGATGACCAAGGACGACACGCTGGCGATCCGCGCCTATCTCGGCACGCTCGCGCCGGTCGCCAGCCGCAACAAGCCGCCGGAGCTGCGCTGGCCGCTCAGTTATCGCGGCCTGATGAGGGCCTGGAACTTGCTGTTCTTCACGCCCGGCCTGTTCGAGCCGGACCAGAGCAAGAGCGCGGCGTGGAACAGGGGCGGCTATCTCGTCACCGGGCTCGGCCATTGCGGCGCCTGCCACACGCCGAAGAACTATTTTGGCGCGGACAAGACCGCGCAGGCGCTGGCTGGCAGCCAGATCGGCGGCTGGTACGCGCCGCGGCTCGATGGCGCCACCCGCGCCGGACTGCAATCGTGGAGTGCCGACGACATCGCCGAGTATCTGCAAAGCGGCCGCAACGCCAGGAGCCATGCCGGCGGACCGATGGCCGAGGTGATCGTCAATTCGACCTCGAAGATGAGCGATGCTGATGTGCGCGCGATGGCAGCGTATCTGAAAGACCTGCCGCCGGTACGGCGCGAGCCGAAGGTGACGCCGCCTGATGAGGCCGAGATGAAAGCGGGCCAGGCGGTCTACGCGAAGCTCTGTATCGCCTGCCATGAGGCCGACGGCTCCGGCGCGCCGCGGATCTATCCACCGTTGCCGGGGAATGCGCTGCTGCAGTCAATCAACCCGTCCTCCACCCTGCGCATCATCCTCGACGGCGCCCACACCGTGACGACACCGCGGGCGCCGAATACCGGGGAAATGCCGGGTTATGCCAGGCAATTGTCCGACGACGAGATCGCGGCGGTGACGAACTACATCCGCAATTCCTGGGGCAATGCCGGCCCGCTGGTGACGCCCGCGCAAGTGGCGAAGGCGCGTGGGCAAGAGCCGTAATTCCCGCACCGCCACGAGGACGGTCCGCTCCCTCGCCCCGTTCTTACGGGGAGAGGGTTGGGGTGAGGGGCCGCTTCGGCGAAAATAGTGACAGTGGGACTCGTGGAGACTCCCCCTCACCCGGATTGCATCTTCGATGCAATCCGACCCCTCCCCGCAAGCGGGGCGAGGTAAGAAAGAGCACTACTTCTCCTCATCCCCCGTGAACACGAATTTCGGCATCTCCCATTTGTAGCGCACAGCGAGCAGGCGGAGGCTGATGCCGAGGATGAAGGTCAGGATCGTCCAGAGCTCGGCGTTGAGGTTGAGCCCGAACGCGGTGGCGTAGAACAGCCCCGTCACCACCGAGACGGTGGCATAGAGTTCGGAGCGAAACAGCAGCGGCACGTCGTTGCAGAGTACGTCGCGGAACACGCCGCCAGCGCAGCCCGTGACCATGCCGGAGACGATGACGATCGGCAGCGTCGCATCCATCTGCCAGGCGATGTCGCAGCCGGTCATGGTGAAGACGACGAGGCCGATGGCATCGAGCACGATGAAGGCGAGCTTCAAGCGGTGCACGAGGCGCGCGAACAGAATGGTGAGGAAGGCCGCGCCACCGGCGAGCGCCAGATAGATCGGGTTTTGCACCCAGGACAGCGGATAATGTCCGAGAAGGAGATCGCGCAGCGTGCCGCCGCCAAGTGCGGTGATGCAGCCGAGGAAGCAGACTCCTAGCCAGTCCATGCTGCGCCGCCCCGCAGCGAGCGCAGCCGTCATGCCTTGCGCGGCGACTGCCACCAGCGAAAGGAAATGCAGCACGCTATCGCTTGGCGGCAGGCTCCACATCGCTTTGTTCCCTTCTCCCAGCCATGGAACTTACGCGCGGGGTTCCCCGATGAACAAGTTCCCGATTCCCGATGCGGGGGCAACATGCGACGAAAGCATAACGCACGCGGAACAGAATCTCTCATCTACGGGTTGTCCACGCTCAATAAACGAGGAGACCCCACAATGGCTGACGAGCGTTTTCCCAACGATCCGTATCGCCCCAACCTCGCCGACGATGAGTACTTTCGCGCGGCGCGCCAGGATGCCAATCTTCAGGCCGATCCCGAGCTGGGCGAAGGTCCCGCGTCCAGCGGCAAGGTCGCGCTGTTCGCGGTGGCTATCGCCCTCGTGCTGGGCGCCGTGTTCTATGGCTTGAACAACAGCGGCACGAGCAACCAGGCGAGCACTACGCCGACAACGCAGACAGCGCAGCAGACGGCTCCGGCCAATCCGGCCGCACCTCCCGGCATGCGTGACGTGACGCCGCGCAACAACACCGAGCCCGGCGTGACCACGGGCGCCGCGCCGAGCAAGCCGGCCGCGCCGGCTCCGGATATGCCTGCGGCAAAGCCGGATCCGGCTCCGCCGTCTGGAGGCGCGAAGTAACAATTTACAACACGATGCAACAACGGCGGGATCGAAAGGTCCCGCCGCTTTTCGTTTGGATCTAGCTGAATATCTTGTTCAGCTCGCCACCGGGATAGCCACCGGCCAGCTCGCCGAACGTCCCCTTCTCCGCCATCTCCTTTGCGGCGCGCATGAAACCGCCCCAGGCGGCGCGGGCGAGCGAGCCGCCGACGCTGATCCGGCGCACCCCGAGATCTTCGGCTTCCTGCAACGACAGGCCGGAGCCGCCGATCAGCAGGTTGAACGGCTTTGGTGCGACAGCCTTCACCACCGCGGCGATGTCCTCGCGCGTCTTCAGGCCCGGCGCGTAAAGACAATCGGCGCCGGCATCCGCATAGGCTGTGAGCCGGTCAATGACGAGCTTGAGATCGGTGACGCCCCAGAGGAATGCCTCGCAGCGGCCGACCAGCAGCGTATTGCTGTCGCCGATCGCCTTGCGCGAGGCCTTGATGCGTTCGACCGCGAGCGTGCGCTCATAGATCGGCTTGTCCTTGTCGCCAGTGGAATCCTCGATCGAGAGGCCGGCGACGCCGGTGCGCACACAGCGCTCGACATTGTCGGCGACCTTGTCCGGCTCGACCGCAAAACCGCCCTCGAAATCCGCATTGACGGGGATGTCGACGGAAGAGCTCAGTGCTGCCAGATGCTGACAGACGTCCTCGACGGTGACACGGTTATCGGCCTTGCCGATGGTCCAGGCAAAGCCCGCGCTCGACGACGCCAGCGCCTTGAACCCGAGATGCTGCAACGCCTTGGCGCTGCCGATATCGACCGGATTGGGCAGGATGAAGCAGCCGCTGTCGTGCATCTTCCTGAACGTCGCGCGCTTGTCAGCAGTTGTCACATGCATGTTTCTCTCCCTTGTTGGCCGCGCGAACATAGGCACGCTGCGGCAAACACGCTAGTGCGCGTCGTGCGCTTACACTACCACCTTGCGCAGGAAGGTACGCTCTTCCGCGAGGATGAATTTGTTGTCCTCGGCGAAATGGAAATTCGCCATGCCATCTGAATCCTGCCGCAGCCGCGCGCGATAGGCCTCGTAGGCGGCGAGACTCTCGAAGGTGATCAGCGCAAACGCGACGTTATTGGTGCCCTCATGCGGCATGAAATAGCCGATCAGATCGCCGCCGCATTTCGGGATGATGGTGAGCCAGCGTTTTGAGTATTCCTCGAACTGCGCGCGCTTGAACGGATCGAGCTGGTAGCGGATGAAGACGGTGACGGACATGTTGGGCTCTCCTGTTTCTTTCGTCATTGCGAGTTGGGACCGGCCTTGAGGCGCCGACGCGCGCTGAATGAAACGACGTTTAGCGACACAAATGGAATCAATGGGTTAGCTCGACGTTTCTTCCTAGCGCAGCGAAGCAATCCAGGAATCCCTCCGCGGAGACAGTCTGGATTGCTTCGTCGCTGCGCTCCTCGCAAGGACGACGTGTTGAGAGATTACGCGCTTGCCCGACCACAATGCTTCGGCTACCATCGAAGCATGAAATCAGGACCCGACATCGCCATGATCGCCGCGCTGGTCGGCGACCCCGCCCGCGCCAACATGCTCACGGCACTGATGAACGGCCGCGCGCTCACGGCAAGCGAGCTCGCGCAGGAGGCGGGCATCACGCCACAGACCGCAAGCTCGCATCTCGCCAAGCTCGAGGCCGGCGGACTGCTCGAACCGGAGAAGCAGGGCCGCCACCGCTACTACCGCCTCACCGACGACGACGTCGCCGGCGTGCTCGAGGGACTTGCAGGATTAGCCGCGCGCACGGGACACATGCGCGTGCGCACCGGGCCGAAGGATCCGGCGCTGCGCCGTGCGCGGATCTGCTACGACCACCTCGCCGGCGATCTCGGCGTGCAGATGCTTGATTCACTGCGCACGCGAAACCTGGTCAAACAGAAGAAGCAGGACATCGAGCTGACCGCCGAAGGCGAGCGCTTTCTCGTCAAGAATCTGCAGATCTCGCCGGACATGCTCAGCCATCCGCGCCGTCCGGTCTGCAAGGCCTGCCTCGACTGGAGCGAGCGGCGCCACCATCTCGCCGGCACGCTAGGCGCCGCCATGATGCAGCGCTTTGCCGAGCTGAAATGGGCCGCGCGCGATGCCACGCCCGGCAGCCGCGTGGTGAACTTCACTCGTATCGGCGAGAAGCAGTTTGCCGTGCTGTTCGGGAACGGCAAGGACTGATCACACGTTTGCGTGTGAATATGGACTCTCGTCATGGCCGGGCTTGACCCGGCCATCCACGCGCTTATGCGAACGGTCATTCCGTGACCGTCAGAGACCTCCATGATCCGCATCCTCCCAGCCGCCCTTGCCGCCGCCCTGCTCGCTTCCCCATTCACCGCCCACGCCGCCGACACGCCCCAACGCGAGCCCTACGGTATCGCGCTCGAAGGCTTTGCCTATCCCTATCCCGTGCACCTGCTGCCGGTCGTGAACGACGGCGAGCAGCTCGGCATGGCCTATATGGATGTGGCGCCGGCGCAGCCGAACGGCCGCACCGTGGTGCTGCTGCATGGACGCAATTTTCCGTCGAGCTACTGGACGCCTGTCATCAAGATGCTCAACGAGGCCGGCTATCGTGTCGTGGTCCCGGACCAGATCGGCTTCGGCAAATCGTCGAAGCCCGTGGGCGAATTGCATTTCGACACGCTGGCGCGTAACACCATCGCGCTGCTCGATCATCTCAAAATCGACAAGGCAGATGTCGTCGCCCATTCGCTCGGCGGCATGCTGGGCGTGCGCATCGCCCGCGCATACCCTGATCGCGTCGCGCATCTGGTGCTGACCGCGCCGATCGGCCTGGAGGACTATCGCCTCTACGTACCGCCGACGCCGACCGAAAAGATCATCGAGACCGAGGACAAGCTCACCGCCGACGGCTATCGCAAACAGCTCCAGACCAATTACGCGATCAAGTTGCCGGGCGACGCGATCACGCCATTCATCGACGCCCGCTTCAACATCAAAGGCAGTCCCGATTATCCGCGCTGGCTGCGCGCCTTCGTCTCATCCGGCCAGATGATCTATCGTGAGCCGGTGGCGCACGAAATTCCGCTCATCATCGAGCCGACGCTGTTCATCATGGGCGCCGACGACCACAACGCACCGGGCCGGCCGAATGCGCCGGAGGCACTGCGCGCAAAAATGGGGCAGAACGCCGAGCTGGCCAAAGCGTTCGCGGCTAAGATGCCGAATGCGCGGGCTGAAATCATTCCGGATACAGGCCACCTCGTCTTCCTGGAGGCGCCGGAGAAGTACAAGGAGCTGGTGCTGGGCTTTCTCGGCCGCTAGCGCCACCCCTGTCGCCTGAGGCCGTACGCGGGAAATGTTCATGCCGCATTCAGGTCATGATTGGCAGGTTTGGATCGCGCCGTGCCGACATGTCGCAAAAATTAACATGTCGAATCGTATCTTTTGATTCATTGTGCGCCGCAAGCGCCAAGCCCCCTGGAGTCTCCCCCAGAGACTTGCCCCCAAGGACGAGAAGGAAGATCAAATGAAATATCTGTTCGCCGCCGTGATGCTCGCCAGCGCGGCCGTCAGTTTTAGCGAGTCCGCCAGCGCCATGGGCGGCTGCGGTCCTGGCTGGTACCGTGGCCCAGCTGGCGGTTGCCGCCGCATGGGCGGGCCCGTCGTCGTGGCTCCCGTCGTGGTCGCCCCGCCGGTCGTCGTCGTGCGTCCGCGCGTGTGCCCCTATGGCTTCCGCTGGTACGCCGGCCGCTGCCGTCCGTTCTGACCTTGCACTTGCGAAATGGCCGCGCGGGATCGACCTGCGCGGCCATTTTCGTTGGGAGGCTTGTTTCGCTTAAGAAGCTTGTTTCGATTAAGAGGCTTGTTTCGCTTAAGAGGCTTGGCGCATAGCAAAAAGGGGATCGCAATCGCGATCCCCTTTTCAGTCCAGGCGCGGCGTTACCAGTGACGCCAATGGCGGCGGTGCCAGCGACGGCGCCAACCCCAATGGCGGTGATGCCAGTGGCCATGCCAGTGCACCTGCTCCGGCTTGAGCTGGGCTGCTTCCTCGCTGCTGGTGACGGCGGGATGAGCATCCGGATTGGCGAGCGGCATGCCGCCATTGCTGAGCGGGGGCGGCGCCAATGGCGCGGCCTGTGCGGCGGCGGTGAACGCGGCGGCTCCCGCCGCAACACCGCATGCAAGTTTCAAAAAGCTTCGGCGCTCCATGGCATGTCCTCTGTTTGATCGATCAAGTGATGCAGAGGAAGTCTCGGGCTCGCGACATGAGCTGCCGCTGAATCGTGCGTTCAGGTTCATTGCAAAGATGACAGGAAGGCTGGCTACCTCGCAAACTCCTGCGCCAGCACCAGCGTCTCGCGCGAGCGCTTGACCTCGGGCCAGTCGCGGTTGAAATCGGCGACGAGCTTTGTCAGCGCATCGCCCTTCAGCATCGCCTGAAGCTTGGCCTCGTCATCGAACTGATACATGGCCTGGTGCAGCGAGGGATCGTCCAGGCTCCAGAACCGCCAGGCCTTGGCTACGCCGAACGCCTTCACGGCGTCGGGGACGTGCTCGGTCTCGTACCATCTGTCGAAGGCGGCGCGCTTGTCGGCATCGGTGACGGTGGCGCGGACGACGAAATAGGCGGCGGGCATCGGATTTCCTCCTGTTGTTTGGCCGCAGCATAGCTGGTTATAGTGGCCGCAACAAAAAACCCGCGCGACGGAACATGAGAAGCGCGCGACATCGGGGAAGGACCGGCCATGCGCAGGATCATCACGGGCATCATCGCGATCGCCAGCCTCTTCCCCCTCGCCTCGCACGCCGAGATCGTCCGCTTCGATATCACCGAACGCGTGCCGGCGTTTGCCGGGCGCAGCTTCGGCAATGTCGGCAACTATGAGCGCATCACCGCGCGCGCGACCCTCGCACTGAACCCGGCCGACGACCGCAACGCCGTCATCACCGATCTCGCGCTGGCGCCGCGCAACGCCGACGGCAAGGTCGAGGCCACCGCCGACGTCGTGATCCTCCGGCCGACCGATCCCACCCACGGCAACGGCACGCTGCTGCTGGATGTGCCCAATCGCGGCAGAAAGCTCGCGCCGCAACTGTTCGACGATTCCGCCCAGCCCGGCGCCAACAATGCCGACAAGGCCGAGGACGCCGGCATCGGCTTCCTGCACCGCCAGGGTTTTACGATGGTCTGGGTCGGCTGGCAGGGCGACATCCCCTCCAAGCCGGGACAGCTCGCGATGACCGCGCCTGTCATCAAGACCATCACCGGTCCTGCGCGCGAGGAATTCGTGTTCGACAACACCACAAGTCCGGCGCGCGCGACGCTGACCTGGCCCGCCGCTGATGCTGCGAACCTCAACGTCACCGTGCGCGCCGCCTGGGCCGATCCGCGGCAGACGCCGTCTGGCCTCGCCGCAAAGCTCGTCGATCCCAATACAGTGGAGATCACCCGGCCCGACGGCTTTGACGCCGGCGCGCTCTACGAGATCACCTACACCGCGCGCGATCCGATACCGCTCGGCATGGGCTATGCCGCGGTGCGCGACGTCGTCAGCTTCCTCCGCCACGACGAGACGAAGGCCAACCCGCTGCTTGACGGACTTCATCCGTCCGTCAGCCGCGCCATCGGCTTTGGCGTCTCCCAGTCCGGCCGCTTCCTGCGCGATTTCCTCTACCTCGGCTTCAACGAGGATCTTGGGGGACGCATGGTGTTCGACGGATTGATGCCGCATGTCGCCGGCACGCGGCGCATGGCGACCAATGTCCGTTTCGGCCAGCCCGGCCGCAACCCGCGCCACATGCAGGATCCGGCATGGCAGGCCGATCTCTTCCCCTTCACCTATGCGACGCTGAGCGATCCCTATTCCGGCAAGACCGACGGCGTGCTGCGCCGCTGCTCGCTCTCGGTCACCTGCCCCAAGGTGATGCATACCGACAGCGAGCACGAATGGTGGGCCTCGCACGCCTCGCTTCTCGTCACCGACCTCGCCGGCAACCACCTCGACCTCCCCGACAACGTCCGCGCCTACATGATCGCAGGCACGCCGCATTTCGCGGAAGCCACTGATGTGATGAAGAAGGGACTGCCCGCGATGTCCCTGCCGCAAAACCCGATGCATGCAGGCATGCCGATGCGCGCGTTGCTCACCGACCTCAACGCCTGGATCAGCGACGGCACAAAACCGCCCGCAAGCCGCGTCCCCATGCGCGCCCATGGCACGCTGGTCGCGGCGCAAGGCGCGGTGCCGACCGACATTCCCGGCCTGCCCTACGCCGGCATCCATACGCTCGCCGCCTTCTCCGACCAGAGCGTGCTGCCGCCGAAGGAGACCGGCCGCTATCCCGTGTTCGTGCCAAAGGCAGACGATGACGGCATGGCGATCGCAGGCATCCGCCAGCTCGCATTGGCCGTACCGCGCGCGACCTACACCGCCTGGAATCCGCGCGCGGCAGGATTTGGCCCTACGGCGCTCTATCCGTTGCAAGGCGCAGTCGTGCCGTTCGCACCGACCGAAGCCGCGCGGAAGGAAGTGCACGATCCCAGGCTGTCGATTGCCGAGCGATATGCCGATGACGGCGCCTATGTGGCCGCGGTGAAGCGCGAGGCGGCACGGCAGGTCGCGGAGCGGATATTGCTGCCGGAGGATGCGGAGCGCGCGGTTGAGGCCGCGAAGCAAGGGAGGCTTGCGAAACTTGGACCGTGATCGCGCGCACGGCGGATGGATTGGCGGAGCCTTATCTACCGAAGTGATGAAGTTACCGCTTTCATACAAACTCAATTGATTCGGGAGAGCACTTTGAACAGATGGCATCGATTGGCGCGAGCGCTCGGATTTCTTGGCATGTTCTGCGGCCTGGCGGCGCAGTCGGCATACGCTGATGGCTCCGTATCGTCCCTGCATATGGGCCACGGCGCCGCCACTCCGGCCGAGTTTGACCAATTCCTGGCGGTGATTTCGCAGTACAACGCCTCGGGCGAGCGCTTTCGCATCGAGAGCCATTGTCAATCCGCCTGCACGATGTTCCTTTCGATCCGCAATGTCTGTGTCACGCCCGGCGCCACGTTGTTGTTTCACGCCGGCGGCTCCATGAAAAAGGGCATCATCAGCCCTTCGCGCACGCAACAAATGGCCAGCACTTACAACGCCGCCTTGCGCCAATACGTCACCGACAACCATTACATGGACACCTTCGCCTTCCATTCGATTTCAGGAAGCGAGATCATCAAGCGCTTCGGCTATCCGGCGTGCAAGTAGCCGGCGCGGTGCGGCGGGTTACGGTTGCGCCTAACCCGCCGCACCGCGGCCCTTGCAAAAATTCGCGCCCCCCTGTCGGAACGCGGCGCCTCCGTCCGTCCTATGCTTGAGAAAGCACGGAGACACCGCATGCCCGACCTCACCCTGATCACCTACGACTGGGTTCCCCCGCCGCCGCGCGGCTATGTCCGCGATCTTCGTGTGCGCTGGGCGCTCGAAGAGGCTGCGTTGCCCTATCGCGTCGCCAGCGTGCCGTTCGACAACCGCGGGCCTGCGCATCTGGCGCACCAGCCGTTCGGCCAGGCGCCATGGCTGACCGATGGCGATCTCTCGATCTTCGAGACTGGCGCAATCCTGCTGCATCTCGGCGGGCTCAGCGACGCGCTGCTGCCGGCCGATCCGCGCGGCCGCAGCGAAGCGACGGAATGGGTGTTCGCCGCGCTCAATTCGGTGGAGATGGCGAGCCTGCCGTGGACGATGCTGAAGTTCATGGGCGAGCCGGGATCGAAGTTCTTCGACGACTTCCTCAAGCTTCGCCTCAAGCACATGGAGATGGTGCTGTCCGACCGCGAATGGCTGGCGGGCTCGTTCGCCATCGCCGACATTCTGATGGCGGACGTGCTGCGCGTCGTCGAACGTTTCGGCGGGCTCGCCGACAGTCCTGCCTGCCGCGCCTATGTCGCGCGCGCCACGGGCCGTCCGGCATTCGCGAAGGCGCGCGCAGACCAGATGGCGCATTTCGCGGCTGCGGATGCGGCTCGCGGAGCGTGACCCACCGCACATAATTAACCCCGGGTTAGGCATACCCTCACGGCCACTGGAACGAAGCAATTTGCTTCAAATTATCCCGGCGGAAGGTGACACATGGCCCGCATCGACTATCTCCGAGAGCAAGTAGCCCGTGCCGAGCGTCTGGCGAAGGCGATCCTCGACCGGCAAACCGCGGAACGGCTTCAAGCCTTCGCCGCCGAATGCCGCACGGAAATGCAAGGCCTGTCTCTCAAGACTGCCGCGTAAGACAGCGCGTCACACCAGCTTCATCGGCGTATCGCGACCACGCGTAAATCGATCCTGCCGATCAACGCCGCGCGGCGCGCCTCCGCAGCACCGATCGCGTCATCCGTCTGCCGCAACGTGCTGATGTTCGAGCCGAGCGACACGACGCCGCCCAGCACCAGCGCTATCGATCCGAGCGCGGCGGTTTACCACGCTCCCAACAGGACGAAATTCGCAATCAACGACACCGCGACCTCGTTGCTGATGGCGGTCTTGGAAACCAGGATGAACTTCCACGGACTCGTCAGAATCAAGCGATCACTCTATAGATACCGAATGGCTGACTCGACCTATAACCTCAACGGCGGTTTCAAGCCCACTGCGAAGCGCAGCGCTGATCTGGCGGGCCCGGATTTTTTCCCAACGCCCGCTTGGGCCACTCATGCACTGATCGACAACGAAAGTTTCGAAGGCGATATTTGGGAATGCGCTTGCGGGGACGGCGCAATGACCAAGGTGCTAGAACAGACAGGACGACCCGTGTTCAGTTCGGACCTTTATGATCGCGGATTTGGGAAAACAGGCGTCGACTTCCTGACTTGCAAGCGCCATGCGGATAACGTCATAACAAACCCGCCCTATAACAGTGCGGAAGGCTTCGTGCGCGCCGGCTCCGTGCGCGCGCGGAGGAAGTTTGCACTACTACTCAGACTTGCTTTTCTAGAGGGCGCAAATCGGGCTAACACAATTTTCAAAGTTTCGCCTCCCGCTCGTGTCTATGTGTTTAGCGAACGGATCACCTTCTACATGAAAGGGGCAACGGCAACGGGTTCAGGCACCACCGCTTATGCGTGGTTCGTCTGGGACAAGGATGCCCCTAGCAATACCGAATTGAAGTGGCTGAGCCCCGGCTACAAAGCGCGTTATTCGCGCAGCTGATTTAGAAATCTTAGACCAGCCTCGGTAATCCGAATGCCGTCGCCGACCTCCTCAGCGAACCCTCGCTTGAAAATGTTGGTCGATGCGTCCTTATGTGACTTCAGATTGCGCACGATCTGACTGAATTTTGTATCATTGCGCCCGTCGAGAATTTCAGCATCTTCTCCTGTTGGAGCAAATTCATCCTCAAGCAGCTGGATCAGATCACTCGTAGATATGTACCCATCTCTCCGCGCGGCGGCAGCGCGCAAAGCTGGAATCCGAGCATCTCGCTCTCGAATCCGACCGCCGCGAAAGAGTGTATCTTTTGGGCTCTTCATCCGTAGGAACTCCTTTCATGAACGCAATCGAAAGTGGGTTCCATCAGACGAAATTAATAGGATCGAACCGCTGACCTATATGCGTTTTCCCGGGTAATTTTCGCGGCGCGCTAGGTGTCGAACGAGGTGGTCCAGGCCAATCTAGTCAACGCTCGTGCATGCAAATTTGGTCGTCGCACGCATTCCAATCTGAGGCATCACACCAGCTTCATCGGCGCATCCTCAACCACGCGAAGCTCGATCCCGCCGATCAATTGCGCACGAAGCGCTTCCGCGGCATGGATCGCGTCATCCGTCTGCCGCAGCGTGCTGACGTTCGAGCCGAGCGAGACGATGCCGCCGAGGACCAGAGCGATCGATCCGAGCGCGGCGGTTTGACCTGCCTCAAACAGGCCGAGGATCGCGATCAACAGTAGCGCGGCACCCGCACCGATAGCAATTTTGGACGCCAGAATGTACTTCCGACAGCGCTCGGCGATCTCGGCAAGCGCCTCGATACGGGCTTCGATGTCTGAAATCGCGTCAGTCGGATCGTCTTCGGTCATGAGGTGTCCGGAACTATCTCGAACACTCCGGCAGGCTCAACAAGTTATCGGGCTGAAAACCGTCGGACTCCGTCTTGATATACTTGTTGCCATGGGGACTTACCGCAACGATTACGCGGACATTCCGATATCCTACTCTAACGTGGAACTGCCACTGATTGCTTTCGATTCCTCGAATAGCGTCTTCCTGCGTAATCCGCCACCTCTGCCCATTATCGTTCAATCCGCCGATGTGCGTTATTCGCTCGTGCGGATTTGTTCGATTTGACTTGCTAACGCAGAGAATTTGATTGTTCACGACATTCTCTCAAGTGCTCGCTGACGGGGCAGTATTGGGCTGCCCTTGGGGAGCTCTCCCGATGAAGCTAGCGATCGCTTCTAGCGTTTCGTGCTCATCGTAGAGAACGATAGCCGTGTTGGTGACAATGAGCGCAACCTTGAATTCTCGCAACAACGCCATCCCCACCAATACATCGGTGGACGTATCGTCTAATATGATGGTCCCGCTCTCTGTTTGGTTACCGAGTGTGACCGCACCGGTGGAAATGAGACTGGAAATTACGCTCCCGTTGCCCAAGGTTACGTTGGCCGCACCTTGAGTCGATAGCCCAAGCTCAATCATGTCGATTAAAGGAAGCGCGACGAAGCCACTAAAACCTGTATCTATGATCGCTCTATAGATTTTTGATCCGGAAGCACCCGCAACCGTGATATCAACCGTCGCATTTCCGTACTCGTCAAAGGAGCCCAGTATCAACATTGATGATCCGGCGACTTATCCTAAATGCGCCCCTCGAGCCGATCCGAACCAAATAAAATACGCCATTTGGGAGAGTGGACCGCGCCTCGGCTAACGCTAGTTCAGGAAAATCTTCCACTACTGCCTTCTCAGAGACAATATCGACCGCGGCGTATCGCCCGGGCCATTTCCTCTCAAATTCTGTACGATAGAGGCGATCGTAGATAGCCAAGCCCCTATCTGCAATATCCTTGGAGCTACGTTCGGTGATGCTCGCTGATCCTTTGACGCTTTCAGACATCTGGAGAGTCCTCGGGGCGCGGCTGAGGCGCTTGAATTCAATATAGCTCGTAGAGGGGGATAAGAATAGCCTTCCTCACAACGGCAAATTGTCGTGCTTCTTCGCCGGCGTTTCCACCTTCTTGTCCTTCAACATGGACAGCGCACGCGCGATCCGCTTTCGCGTCGAGTGCGGCATGATGACGTCGTCGATGTAACCGCGCTCGGCGGCAATGAAGGGTGACAGGAAGCGGTCTTCGTATTCCTTGGTGCGGGCGGCGATCTTGTCGGGGTCGCCGATATCGCTGCGGAAGATGATCTCGACCGCGCCCTTGGCACCCATCACCGCGATCTGGGCGGTCGGCCAGGCGTAATTCATGTCGGCGCCGATCTCCTTGGACGCCATGACGTCGAAGGCGCCGCCATAGGCCTTGCGGGTGATGATGGTGACCAGCGGCACGGTGCACTGCGAGTACGCAAACAGCAGTTTTGCGCCGTGCTTGATCAGGCCGCCATATTCCTGCGCGGTGCCCGGCAGGAAGCCCGGCACGTCGACGAAGGTGACGATCGGGATGTTGAAGGCATCGCAGAAGCGCACGAAGCGGGCCGCCTTGCGTGATGCGTCGCTGTCGAGCACGCCGGCCAGCACCATCGGCTGGTTGGCGACGAAGCCCACTGTGCGGCCCGCGATGCGACCGAAGCCGGTGACGATGTTCTTGGCAAAGGAATCCGCGATCTCGAAGAAGTCGCCCTCGTCCACGACCTTGAGGATCAATTCCTTCATGTCATAGGGCTTGTTCGGATTGTCGGGGATCAGCGTGTCCAAGGACATGTCGATACGGGCGGTGTCGTCAAAACTCGGCCATTCCGGCACGCCGTCGGTGTTGTTGGACGGCAGGAAGTCGATCAGGCGGCGCATCTGCAGCAGCGTCTCGACGTCATTCTCGAAGGCGCCGTCCGCGATCGAGGAGCGCGTGGCATGCACCGAGGCACCGCCGAGCTCTTCGGCGGTGACGACCTCGTTGGTCACGGTCTTCACAACATCGGGGCCGGTGACGAACATGTAGCTGGTGTTCTTCACCATGAAGATGAAGTCGGTCATCGCCGGCGAGTAGACGTCGCCGCCGGCGCAGGGGCCCATGATGACGGAGATCTGCGGGATCACGCCCGAGGCGAGCACGTTGCGGCGGAACACATAGGAATAGCCGGCGAGCGCGGCGACGCCTTCCTGGATGCGGGCGCCGCCCGCATCATAGAGGCCGATGATGGGCGCCCGCGCCTTCATCGCCATGTCCTGGAGTTTTGTGATCTTCAGCGCGTGTGTTTCGGAGAGCGAGCCGCCGAACACCGTGAAGTCCTTGGCAAAGACAAACGTCTTGCGGCCGTTGACGGTGCCCCAGCCGGTGACGACGCCGTCGCCGGGCACCTTGTTCTTCTCCATGCCGAACTCGGTGGAGCGGTGCTCGACGAACATGTCGAATTCCTCGAACGATCCCTTGTCGAGCAGCAGCTCGATGCGCTCGCGGGCGGTCAGCTTGCCGCGGGCGTGCTGCGCCTCGATGCGCTTCTCGCCGCCGCCGAGCTTTGCGCCGGCACGACGGTCTTCAAGGGCGTCCAGGATATTCTTCATTTGCTCCCGCCAGGTCTTGAGCCTTAAGTGATGCGGGGTTCTAACACGGCATTTTGCGGACCGGGAAGCCGCTTTCGGCGCCGCAGGGCTGCCTTGCCGCAGCGTGAAAGCGCAAGGAATTACAAAGTTTTGCCTGGGAGGCGACGATGGACGAGAGAGCGACTGACGCTGGCAGCGCGACCGGCGGCGTCAAGCTGCTGCTGCGGCTCGAGGGGCTGACCCTGTTCATCGGCATGACGATGCTCTACGCGGCCTGGGGCGGGTCCTGGACGGTCTATCTGCTGCTCTTCCTGGTGCCGGATTTGAGCTTCCTGGCCTATCTGTCGGACGCCCGGTTCGGAGCGATCGTCTACAATACCGCTCATAGCTACATGGCACCGATGACGCTGATGACGCTGGGCTTCGGCTTCGCCTCGCCGCTCACCTTGTCCATCGCCTTGATCTGGCTTGCCCATATCGGCATCGACCGGGCGCTGGGCTATGGCCTGAAATATACCGCCGGCTTCGGCTTCACCCATCTGGGGCGGATTGGCCGGCAGAAGGACGCCTGATCGTCGGCGGGGACGACCTGCGATTTGCCCGCGCTGGTCGGTTGACCCGGCCGGGCGATTCAGGCTTGCTCCAAACTTACGATCAGGCGCCGAATGTTGCGTGAGCCCAGTCGGTACGGCGGCGGTCACTATGCCCTGGCTCCAGCATCACCTCATGTCCGCGAACGTCGTCCCTCTCCCGCCGAACCCATCGTCCGAAGCCACCGACTTCCTGCGGCGAATGGCCAGCATGGTGTCCGGGCGGAACGGCGAGATGCTGCTGCGCGCGGCAAGCCTGATTGAATCGCTGACCCAGCGGGCGATGTCGGCCGAACGGCTGTTTCACGAGCAGCAGGAAGAGAGCAAGCGCCATGCCGAACGGCATGAGGCCGCCGAGCTCGCGTCCGATGCCATGGTCAGCCAGATCGCCGCGCTGCGGGCGCAGCTTTCCGAGGTGACGTCGGCCGCGGCCGCCGAGCGGTCCGCGTTCGATACCGAGCGCGGCAAGCTGCTTGGCCTGATGCAGGATGCGGAAAGCCACATCGGCAAGCTCACCACCGAGCTCGACACGTTGCGCGCCTCCGTCGACAGTTTCAACGAGACCGTTATTTCCGTGCCGATCGAGGTGCTGCGGCTGGCGCGAACCCAGTTCGACTATCTCTCGCGGGGTTTTGAGCAGAAGGGCGACGTGATCTCGCAGGCCATGAGCGAGATCGGCGGCTTCGCCATCGACCAGGCGCTGACGGCGAAGAAGACGGCCGACAAGGCGTGAAGCTGCCGCGCGCAAATTGACAGCGCGCACGCCCGTTGATCTACTTCCCGAAAATCATAAGGGAGGATCCGATGCCGACGGTATTCCGCGTCGCTGCGGCGCTCATTGCGCTCTGCGCTTCAACCGCACTCGCCAGCGCTCAATCGCTCCCCAAGGACGCTCCGGCCCGGACCGAGATCTTCCCGATCTCGTCACTCACCCTCTCCGACCAGCAATTCCTCAGCGGCGATACCGCGGCCGGCAAGCCGGTCACGGTTGCCGGCGAATTCCGCGGCGCGCAAGGGTCAGGCAAGATGCCGGTCGTGGTGCTGATGCACGGCTCGAGCGGCGTCGGCGCCACCACGGACGCATGGGTGCATGAGTTCAACGCCATGGGCATCTCGACCTTCGTGATCGACGGTTTTACCGGTCGCGGGCTGACGGTGACGGGACCGAACCAGGCCCTGCTCGGCCGGCTCAATCTGATCATCGACATCTATCACTCGCTGGACATTCTGGCGAAGCATCCTCGCGTCGATCCTGACCGCATCGCGCTGATGGGTTTCTCACGCGGAGGACAGGCGGCCCTGTATGCGAGCCTCGACCGCTTCAACAAGCTCTGGAACAAGTCCGGCGTGCAGTTCGCGGCCTATATTCCGTTCTATCCGGATTGCTCGACGACTTATCAGACCGACACCGAGGTCGCGGCGCGCCCGATCCGCATCTTCCACGGCACGCCGGACGATTATAATCCCGTGAAGAGCTGCAAGGCTTTTGTCGAGCGGCTCAAGGCCGCTGGGCGCGACGTCGTGCTCACCGAATACCCCGACAGCGCGCACGGCTTCGACAGCGGCCTGCTCGGCGTCACCACGGTCACGGTGTCGGCCAACGCGCAAACCGCGCGCAACTGCCACATCAAGGAAGGCGACGGCGGCGTGCTGATGAACGGCGATACCAACGCGCCGTTCACCTACAAGGATTCCTGCATCGAGCTCAACCCGCATGTCGGCGGTAATCCCACAACGGCCGCAGAATCACGGAAAGCGGTGGTGGATTTCTTGCAGGCGCTGTTCAAGCTGGGATAGGCGGTCACATTCTCCGTCATTGCGAGCGCAGCGCGCAGCGAAGCAATCCAGAGTCTTTCCGCGGAGGGATTCTGGATTGCTTCGCTGCGCTCGCAATGACGTGTGGAGAGAGACGCGCTCGCACGCCAGCATCATGCGCTACCGCGCCCGGCCCGACAGCCGCAGCACGAATACGAGAACCTCGGCCACGGCCTTGTAGAGATCAGGCGGAATCTCCTCGCCGAGCTCGACCTTGGAGAGCGCGCCGGCCAGGATCTCGTTCTCCTCGATCGGGATGTCGTTGGCCTTGGCGATCTCGACGATCTTGGCGCCGATCGTGCCCTTGCCCTTGGCGACGACCACAGGCGCACCGCTGCCTTTCTCGTACTGCAGCGCAATTGCGAGCTTGGAATTCTCGCTCATGTGGCGCGATCCAGAAAATGCCCGGCGCGCGCCGGCGTTGGCTGCGGCGGCGTGCCGTCGCGCACGACGATGTCACCGGGCTTGAGCTCGGCCTTGGTCAGCGCCTGATTGAGCTCGGCGATACCGGCGCGAAGCTGCTGCGCCGTCGCCGGCCGCTCGGCCCACATCCGCACAAAAGTCTTGTCACCGTTGAGCGTGATCAGCGCGTGCACAGGTCCGCTCGGCTCGACATTGAGCGTGAAGCGCGCGCGCCAGGCGCGCTTGGCGGGATCGGCCTGCTCGTTGCCGCCGTCGCGCGAGATCTCGAACTGCGCCATCGCGGTGCCTTGCCGGGTCGCAAACGGAATCTCGAAATTCCACTGCGGCACGGTCGGATCGGTACGATGGCCGCTGGCATCGACGCGGTCGGGCAGCGAGGCGACCTGCAGCAGCGTCTGCCGCGCGATCGCGGCATCGGTGTCGTCGAGCAGGCGATGCACGGTCGCGGCGAGCGGCGTGTTGGGTGTCAGCGATGGCGAGGCGACCGCTTGCGGCGATGGCAGCGCGCCGCGGAACGGCGGCGGCGTGGTCGTACGCGCGGCCGCATCGAAGACGTGGCCGTCAGGCACGGCCTTGTTAGAGCCAGGCACATTGCCGGTCATGCGCGGCAGGTTCTGCGTGACCTCTTGCAGCAGGCTCGCGGCAAGGCCTGCGGAGATCGTCCGCGGCAGCGCTGCCTGCGGTGTGTCGACCATGTCGGCAAGTACGGCGGCCACGACATTGGCACTGCGCTGCATTTGCGGCGATTGGGCTGTCTCTGCGTCAGGCAACGTCGCTTGCACAGCCTCGCCTGCAGCCTGAGGCGGCGTGTTTGCTGCCTGCGCCGTGGCGACGGCGTTGGTCGCAACCGCAACGGCCTGTGTCGGTGGCGCGGCAGTCTCGAGCGTGCCTGATGTGGCGGCCAGCGTCTGGCGCAGCACCAGCAGCGCTGCCTTCAGGTCCGGCACCGCGCCTGACGGCGGCGGCGTGCCTGCGGCAAGCGAGGCCTCGAGAAACAGGCCGGACTTCTGGAAGGCGGATTCGATATCGCCGCCATCAAGCGCGGTGTTGAGCGGCGTCTGTTGCGCCAGCACATCCAGCACGGCCTGCTTCAGGCCGGCCGGCAAATCGCTGCCGGTGACGACGGAGGCCAGATTGGCGAACAGCGGCGCTTGGCTGGCCTGCTTGGTCACGGCCTCGGCCGATGCTGCGGTGACGGCGACCTGCTCCGTCGGTGTCAGGGGATTGCGGACCGCGGTCGCGGATGGCGCAAGCGGCGGGCTGGTGACTAGCGACGCCGCCGTCGGCGTCAGCGTGACTTGATCCGCGCTCGCCTCGCCTGCCCCGTTGACGACGGCGAGCCGGATGGTGCCGTCGTTCTGCGACACCGCGAGCTGAAGATTTTGTCCTGCCGTCAGCGCCACCTCGGACATCACGTCCATCGAGAGATTGGCGATCGCGATCCGCACCAGATTGTCGGCGAGAACGCTGACGACCCTGGCATCGACCACGCTGCCGGCCTGAAGCGCAAGATCGGGCGTCGCCGCATCAGCCACGGGGCTGGCAGCATTGACGGGAACGATCGAGCTTATCGGCGTCGGCATCTTAAGGGGCCCCGGGAGTGCGAATCCCACCCTAGGGCCGCGTCGTAAACCTCTCGTTAAGGACCTTTGGTCCGAGGCGGGTTCACGGCCGTCAAGACCGCCACGGCGGCCTCGAAATCCCGCAACCGGGTAGCCCGGCGAGCGACCGCCTCCTCGTCAACGCCCCACTGGTCGATGTTCCAGTCCTCGTCGACATGGGCGGCGGCCCAGACCTGGCCGGCGTCACGCGCGCCATGGGCCAGCGCCAGTGCCAGCAGCGCCGAGCCGGTCAAAGTCGTCACCACATGAAGAGCCGCGACCGACCAGGCATCCCCCGGCAGCGCGGCGCGGGCGGCCCGGAGCGCCTCGTCCGGCTGCTTCACGTGCATGACGCCCTCGGACAGGATGAAATGCGCCCCCAGCGCCTCCGCGGCCCAGAACAGCACGGGGTCCCAATGTGCGGCCTCGCAGGCGACGAGGCCCTCGGGGTGGCCGGCGCGATAGAACAGCAGGTCGGTCTCGATATATTTTGCGAGGTCATCGGTGACCAGCGCGACGCGGTCGACCACGCCCTCGACCACGCTGTTGGCGATCCGCGTCAGCGGCATGGTCACGGGATCGATCGCCTCGCCTTGGGCTGCCCATTCCGCGGCCACGGCATCCGCCAGCGCCCGCGCCGGGATCACCACCTGGCGGCCGGACGGCGTCCGGATCGGCTTGCCGTCGAGCGTGATGGCGAAGCCGCCCTCGGCCTCAGCTGCGCCCACCTCCTTGTAGAAGCGCTTGCGCAGCGGCGTGCGTGCGGACGCACGCGACGATTCCCGCGGGGGGTGGCCAGCTGCTTCTTCGAACAATTCGCGCATGTGAGTTTTCGGTCTCCGCCGCTGAATGCAGGCCTTTAAAGTAAGATCGGCTTTTAAGGTAAGATCGGCGGACGATAAAGCGAGCGGGCATGAGGGAACTTGCGGGCATTGTGGCTGTGTTCGCCGGGCTTTGGCTGGCCGCGGCCGAGGCCGGCTTTCGTACCCCGGAATCGCTCGTCCGCAACGTCTACGCCTATTATGGCGAGGGCGCGCCGGAGCTGTCCAAGGGCCTGCCGCGGGATGATGCGACCGCCCGGAAGTTCTTCGACCCCTCCTTGCGCAAAGCGTGGTCCGCCCCGCGGACCGAGCCCTATGATTTCCTGGTGCAGAGCCCGAACTGGAAGCTCGGCCCGATCGCGATCACGATCCTCCGCAAGCAATACGACAAGACCTATGTCGCGGCGAATTTCGACAATCACGGCCGGCCTGTGACGCTGAACTTCATCCTGGTCAACGGTCCGGAAGGCTGGCTGATTGCGGATGTCGAGAGTCCGCATGATAGTTTGCGGATGTTTCTGGAGCAGTTTCGGAATTGAGTGGGGCGGTGGGCGAAGCTGGTCGCCAAACATTCCGCCGTCGTCCTGGCGAAGCAGGCTGTGTGAAAAGTCGATCGCGGCAAGACTCCATAGAATAAGACTCTATGCCGCATCGTTTATCAGCGTCTCGCGAGAAAACTCCTTTCTCTGAAGCGTCCGCGAAAGAATTTGATTCTAGCTCAAGATGACAGCGCCGACTTTTCACACAGCCTGCTTCGCCAGGACGACATTGGAGATGCACCTCGACCTACTCCTCCGGCGCGTTCTCGATCGGGTCGAACCGGCTCGCGTCCAGCCCGAGCAGATTCCACGACTGCTGCATGTGCTGCGGCAGCGGCGCGGTGGCGTCGATCACGCCGCCGCGCGGATGCGGGATGACGATGCGGCGCGCGAGCAGATGCAGGCGGTTTTGCAGGCCGCCCGGCAGCTGCCAGTTCTCGATGTTGAAATATTTGGGATCGCCGACGATGGGGTGGCCGATATGCTCCATATGGGCGCGCAGCTGATGGGTGCGCCCCGTCACCGGCTTCAGCGACACCCAGGTCAGCTTGTTGCCGGCGGTCTCGACCACCGCGTAGTACGTCACCGCGTGGCTCGCGCCCTCGTCGCCATGTTGCGCGATGCGCATGATGGTGTCGTCCTCGCTCTCCTCCTTGGCAAGGAAGGTCGAGATGCGGCCCTGCTTCGGCTTCGGCAGGCCCGGTACCAGCGCCCAATAGGTCTTTCGCGCCGAGCGCGAGCGGAACGCGCCGGTCAGATGCGAGGCGGCAAAGCGCGTCTTGGCGATCAGGAGACAGCCCGACGTGTCCTTGTCGATCCGGTGCACAAGCCGTGGCTTCTGGCCCTTGGAATCGCGCATCACCTCCAGCATCTGATCGATGTGTCGCGTCGTGCCGGAGCCGCCCTGCACCGCAAGTCCGAACGGCTTGTTCAGCACGAGAACATCATCGTCCTCGTAGATCGTCATCTCCTTCAACGCAGCGAGTGTCTTTTGTGCGCCTTCCGACAGTTCGCCGACGGCCTTCGGCGTGTCGAGCTTCAGCGGAGGAATGCGGACGCTCTGCCCCTCCTCCAGCCGGTCCTTGCTGTCGACCCGCTTGCCGTCGACGCGCAACTCGCCTTTGCGGACGACGCGCTGGATGTGGGAGAACGACAGGCCGGGAAAGCGCGCTTCGAGAAAGCGGTCGACGCGCATGTTGTTCTCGTCGGCCGTCACTTTGACGGTCTGAACCTTCGTCGGCAGCAGCACCTCGACCGGCTTTGCCGCAGCCGGCTCTTCCATTACAGCCTTGGGCGCACGCCGTTCGGCGCGCTCGGCCGCAAAGCGTGGCGGCTTCGGACCCGGTTTGCTGCCCGGCCGCGGCCCAGCTGTCTTCGCGCCGCGCGCCTTGGACGGACGCGAATCGTCGCGCTCATCGCGCGAACGGGGCTTTGGGTTCATTCTCTTGATGCGGCGGCTCATAATGCCTGCCTAGCCCAAAAGCGCCCTTCCGTCACGACGAAATGGCGATTTCCGCCTCAACCGCCCCGCTCCTTGCGCAGCTTGGTCCAGTAATCCAGCCGCTTCCGGATCTCGCGCTCGAAACCGCGCTCGGGCGGGTCGTAAAAGGTCTGGCGGCCCAGAGCTTCGGGAAAGTAGTCCTGGCCGGAGAAGGCATCGGGCGTGTCGTGGTCGTACTCGTAGGCGGCACCATAGCCCTCCGACTTCATCAGCTTGGTCGGCGAGTTCAGGATGTGTTTGGGCGGCAGCAGCGAGCCGGCCTGTTTGGCGACCTGCATCGCAGCCTTGAAGGCGGTGTAGACCGCGTTCGATTTCGGCGCGGTGGCGAGATAGACCACCGCCTGCGCGATTGCGAGCTCGCCTTCGGGATGGCCGAGGAAGTCGAAGGCGTCCTTGGCCGCATTGGCGATGACGAGCGCCTGCGGATCGGCAAGGCCGATGTCCTCGACCGCCATGCGCACGACACGACGCGCCAGGAACAGCGGATCCTCGCCGGCGTCCAGCATGCGTGCGAGATAATACAGCGCGGCATCGGGATCGGAACCGCGCACCGATTTATGCAGCGCCGAGATCAGGTTGTAATGGCCGTCGGCGGACTTGTCGTAGATCGGCGCGCGGCGTTGCAGGATGTCCTGCAACTGTGCGGCGTTGAAAATCTCGTCCGCCCGCGCCGAACGCCAGACTTCTTCGGCAAGCGTCAGCGACGCGCGGCCGTCGCCATCGGCCATGCGTACAAGCACGGCGCGCGCCTCGTCATCGAGTGGGAGCTTGCGACCCTCGACCTCCTCGGCGTGCGCGAACAATTTTTCGATCGCGGCTGCATCGAGCGAGCGAAACACCAGCACGCGCGCGCGAGACAAAAGCGCGGCGTTGAGCTCGAAGGACGGATTTTCGGTGGTGGCGCCGACCATCACGACGGTGCCGTCCTCCATCACCGGCAGAAACGAATCCTGCTGGGCACGGTTGAAGCGATGCACCTCGTCGACGAACAGCAGCGTGCCCTTGCCCATCTCGCGGCGGGCACGCGCGGCGTCGAACGCTTTCTTCAAGTCCGCGACGCCGGAGAACACCGCGGAGATCTGCTCGAAATGCAGATCGGTCGCATCCGCCAGCAGCCGCGCCACCGTGGTCTTGCCGGTGCCGGGCGGTCCCCAAAACACCAGCGAGCCGAGCGTGCGCGTCTCCAGCATGCGCGTCAGCACGCCATCGGGGCCGAGGATGTGATCCTGCCCGACGACCTCCGAGAGCGCGCGGGGCCGCAGCCGGTCCGGCAGCGGATGCGGGGCTTCGTGATCGAGCCCCGCCGCGGCAAAGAGAGTTGGCGTCTCCTGTGGTCGTTTCGGACTCATCCGCCCAGCGTGACGTTGATCTGCTGGCCGCCGCGCACCAGCGTGATGCGCCAGAGCCGCTGGCTTACGCTTGCCACCTTCTCGAGGTCGCCGGTCTTGCCGATCTTCTGGTTGTTGACGGCCAGGATGATGTCGCCTTTCTGAAAGCCGACCTGGGCGGCCGGCGAGTCGTCACCGAGCTCGGTGATGACGACACCTTCGGTATCGGCGTCGAGATGCAACTCGTCGGCCACCGCAGGCGTGATGCTCGAAACCTTCGCGCCCTGGAACGGCGAGCGCGCGGTGACGACGAGCTCGTTACGCCCGGTATCCGGCGCGGTCTCCAGCGCCACCGCCAGCTTCGTCGGCTTGCCGGCGCGCTGCACGTCGATCTGCGCCGTGCCGCCGAGCGGGCGGGTGGCGAAGCGGTAGTCGAACGCGTTGGGATCGTCCACGGTCTGGCCGTCGATCCCGGTGATGAGGTCGGAGGATTTCAGCCCCGCCTTCGCGGCGGGCCCGTTGGGGACGACGCTCGCGACCAGTGCTCCGCTAGGCGAGCGCAGACCGAGGCTCTCGGCGATCTCGGGGGTCACCGCCTGCAGCTTTGCCCCTAACCATGGCCGCTTCACCGCCTTGCCGCCGCCCTTGGCGGAAGCGACCACGACGCGCACCATGTTGGCGGGGATCGCAAAGCCGATGCCTTGCGAGCCGCCGGAGCGCGAGTAGATCGCGGTGTTGATGCCGGCAAGCCGGCCGTTCATGTCGACCAGCGCGCCGCCGGAATTGCCGGGATTGATCGCCGCATCAGTCTGGATGAAGAACTGGTAGTCGGTGATGCCGACCTGCGTGCGCGCGAGCGCCGAGATGATGCCGTGGGTCACGGTCTGGCCGACGCCGAAGGGGTTGCCGATCGCCATGACGACGTCGCCGACCATCAGCTCGTCCGAATTGGTGAATTCGAGCGCCGGAAATTTCTCCTTGGTGTCCTTCAAGCGCAGCACCGCGAGATCACTGCGGGGATCCTTCAGCACGATCTCGGCCTCGAACTCGCGCTTGTCCGACAGCGACACCTTCACCTGGTCGGCGCCCTCGATGACGTGGACGTTGGTGACGACGAGCCCGGAAGAATCGACGATCACGCCCGAACCGAGCGACCGCTGCACCTGCTCCTGCTGCTGACCGCCGCCGAAGAAACGGCGAAAGATCGGGTCGTCCAGCAGCGGATTGCGGTTCTGCACCACCTTGGCGGCATAGACGTTGACGACGGCCGGCTGCACCCGCTGCACGATCGGCGCATAAGACAGCCGCAGTTCGGCCGGCGACGACGGGACGCGACGGTCCTGCGCCGCAGTCGGATTGAAGTTGGCCGAAAAGCCTATGCACAATGCCGTGACGACGGCGGTCCAATTCGCTCGAAACATTCCTACCTCTCGGAAAAGACGCCGGAATATAGGCGCGTTCGCCCCCCAATAGAAGGGCGCCGGGCGGCAATATTCGGCCCTTGCCGGTGTGGCCGGGACGCAAGCTCCGCGTGCAAAATGACAATTTGGGAGGCGGCGCACATTGGCATGACGCGCGTCATCTTGCATGCTGCTCAATGGCGGATTCGGCTGCGGCGAATTTGCATCAGGCGGAACCATTGCAGCCGTGGCGCGCCGTCGCGGGACAGTCATCGATCGTTCTTAGGCTCTCCCGTTGCGACTTGGGGAAGTTGGTCTAACCGATGGAGTGGTGACGTGAGCAGGACAAGAATTGCAGCCGCGGCGATTGGTCTCGCCGGCGCGCTGGCGGTCTCGCAGGCCCAGGCACAATCAGCAAGCAACAGTGATCAGGAGATCGCGCTTCTGAAGCAGCAGTTGAAGATGCTGGAGCAGAAGCTCGACAAGCTCCAGAGTCAGACCGCTGCCAACACGGCAGCGACCGCGAAGACCAAGGCTGAAGCGAAAGCCGAAGCAAAGGCCGAAGCGCGTTCGGAGGCGAAGGCCGTGGTCGCCAATGCCAACGCCGCCATCCCGGTCAAGGGACCGGTCGCGCCGTCCGGCGTCGTGGTGACGATGCCGAACAACCGGCCAACCATCTGTACCGCCGACGAGCAGAATTGCGTCGCCATCACCAGTCGCGTGCACTGGGATGTCGGCGGTTACAACTACCGTCCCAACACCGCATCGACGGCGCCGCAACAGCTCGACAGCGGTGAGAACGTCCGCCGTGCCCGTATCGGCATCGTCGGCAAGTTCTTCGGCGACTGGAATTACTCCCTGATCTACGACTTCGGCGGCTCGTCCGACGGTTTTGGCGGCACCGGCGCGGCCGGCGCAACCCCGGTCGGCTTCCTTCCGGGCGGCGGGACGTCAGGCATTGAAAATGCCTATCTCAGCTACACCGGTCTCAAGCCGTTCGGCGGCAAGATGGCGATCGAAGCCGGCGTCATGGACATCGCCTGGACGCTCGACGAATCCACCAGCTCGAACGACGTCATGTTCATGGAACGAGCGTCGGCCGGCATCATCGCGCAGAACATCGCAGCCGGTGACTTCCGTTCGGCCGTCGGCACCCGCTGGTGGAATGACCAGCTCTGGATGGGCGCCTATGTCACCGGACCGACCACGGGCCAGATCCACTCTGCGTCCAGCGTCTCTCCGCCCGCCACCAGCGAGCAATATGGCGCGGTCGTTCGCGTCGCCGGCAACCCGATCAGCGGCAACGGCTACTCGGTGCATATCGGCGCCGATGCGGAGTGGCTGATCCAGCCGCCACGTAATCTGGTGACGCAAGCGCAGACGCTCACGCTCAGTGACCGGCCCGAGTTGCGGATCGACCCGACGACGCTGATCTCGACCGGTGCGATCGCCAACGTGTCAGGAGCGCAGGTCTACGGTGTCGAGGCGGCCGCGACCTATGGCTCGTTCATCGCGCAGGGCGAATATTACTGGTTCAACGTCGACCGCACAGCGAACACAGGCCTGCCGCCGCTCGGCGCGTCGAGCCTGAAATTCGATGGCGGCTACGCGCAGGTCGGCTACATCCTGACTGGCGAGAGCCGTGCCTACAATCCGGCGAACGCCTCGTACGGCGGCGTCAAGCCGGCGAATCCCTTCTCACTCGCCGGCGGCGGCTGGGGTGCCTGGGAAATCGCCGGACGCGTGAGCACGATGAATCTGAACGATCAGCTCGCGACCGCAGCCGGCATCGCGGGGGGACGGCAGACCATCTACACCGCCGCGCTGAACTGGTACGTCAACAACAACGTCCGCTTCATGCTCGACTATCTGCACGGCGACATCTCCAAGCAGGCCAGCGCCGTCTCCGCGGTGAACACGGGCTCGACGTTCAATGCGGTGGCGATGCGGACCCAGGTCGCATTCTGACCTGACGTCGCGTTCTCAGGAAAAGCACCGGGAGCGGCACGAGCCGCTCCCGGCGCATGGTATCCAAACGGGTACTATGTCCCCGAATTTGCAGTACTTGCCAAACGGGAGCCGGGGCGACAGTTAGAGCGGCAGGCAAATATGCCATCTGATGGAGACAAGCCATGAAGGCCGTCGGCTACAAAAAATCGCTTCCGATCGAGGATCAGGACGCGCTTATCGATTTCGAGACCACCAAACCCGAGCCCAAAGGACGCGACATCCGCGTTGCCGTGAAGGCGATCTCGGCCAATCCGGTCGATTACAAGGTGCGCAAGCGCGCGGCCCCGCCCGAGGGCGAGACCAAGATCTTGGGCTATGACGCCGCCGGCGTGGTCGATGCCGTCGGCCCCGAGGTCACGCTGTTCAAGCCGGGCGACGAGGTGTTTTACGCGGGTTCGATCCAGCGCCCAGGCACCAACTCCGAATTCCACTTGGTCGACGAGCGCATCGTGGGCAACAAGCCGAAGTCGCTGTCGTTCGCGCAAGCCGCCGCCCTTCCCCTCACCTCCATCACCGCCTGGGAGTTGCTGTTCGACCGTCTCGGCGCGGTCCCCGGCAAGAGCGTCGATCCGCGTACGCTTCTCATCACTGGCGGCGCCGGCGGTGTCGGCTCGATCCTGATCCAGCTCGCGCGCCGCCTCACCGGCCTCACCGTGGTTGCGACCGCGACGCGGCCGGAATCGCAAAAATGGTGCCTCAATCTCGGCGCACATGCCGTGATCGATCACGGCAAGCCGATGAAGGAGCAGATCGAGAAGCTCAAGCTGCCGCCGGTCGCGCTGGTGGCGAGCCTCACTTTCACCGAACAGCACTACAAGGCCATCGCAGAGTTGATGGCGCCGCAGGGCAAGTTCGGCCTGATCGACGATCCCGCGGAATTCACCGTGAGTGCATTCAAGGGCAAGGCGATCTCGGTGCATTGGGAATCGATGTTCACGCGCTCCTCGTTCCAGACGCCCGACATGATCGCGCAGCATCATCTGCTCAACGACGTCGCCGACCTCATCGACAAGGGCGTGCTGCGCACCACGCTCGACCAGACCTTTGGCACGATCAACGCAGCCAACCTCGAGCGCGCGCATGCGCTGCTCGAGAGCGGCAAGTCGCGCGGCAAGATCGTGCTCGAGGGGTGGTAGGCGACCACAACATCGGTGCGGTGGGCAAAGGCGCGCTTGCGCCGTGCCCACCGTCTCGCAACACACGCAGTCAAGATGGTGGGCACGCTTCGCTTTGCCCACCCTTGTATTAGCGCGCCGGAGTAGTATGGCCTCGTTCCGTGAGGAATGGCCCAGCCCGGGTGGCCGCCCGAACTGGGCCGCCGATCGATCGGATCGATGCCCACCGAAGCCTTGA
>JAUEPE010000013.1 GCA_030403585.1 Frankia sp. RB7 | reverse complement strand
TGACCGATCACGCTTCCAAGCCCAGCTACATACCCCGCAAACCGTGCCTCGCTGCCTTCACCCTGATTGAGATCCATCTGGCCCTCCACGTGCCAATCTGTGAATCTCTTCAAATATTTGATTCTCCGCCCCCGCGGGCGCGACCGAATGACTCAGTAGTACTAACCCACCCTACGGCACTGTTTCCCCGGCTTATTTCGCCACCACTTCCGGCACCCTGCCCGCCGGCGGCGTATTCCGGCTGCGTTGCGTGCGCACGATGCCATCGATGATGGTCATGCCGATGCCGGGGAGGTCGCCGAGCTGGACGCTCTCCAGGATGGTCTTGCCGGCTGAATGCTGCGCCTTGTCCATGATGACGAAGTCGGCGGAGCGGCCGACCTCGATCAGGCCGCAATCGAGCTCGCGCATCCGCGCGGTGTTGCCGGTGGCGAGACAAAAGGCGACCTCGGCCGGCAGATCGCCGAGCGAGGACAGCATCGAGACCATGCGCAGAATGCCGAGCGGCTGCACGCCGGAGCCGGCGGGCGCGTCGGTGCCGAGGATGACGCGATGCAGATCGCCCATCTCGCGCGCGATGCGCAGCGTGAACAGGGCGGAGCGCTCATTGCCGTTGTGCACGAGTTCGAGGCCGCGCTTGCAGCCCTCGCAGATGCAACGGATCTGATCGTCGGGCAGGGCGGTGTGGCCGCCGTTGATATGGCCGATCACGTCGGTGTCGGCCTCCAGCACCACGTCCTTGTCGATCAGGCCGGAGCCGGGGATCGAGGGGCCGCCGGTGTGGATCGTGCTCTGGATGCCGTATTTGCGGGCCCAGCCGACCATCTTTCGCGCGGTGGGGCCGTCCTTGACGCCGCCGAGGCCGACTTCGCCGAGCAGCTTGACGCCGGCCGCGGCCAGCTCCTTGAAATCCTCCTCGACCATCTCGCATTCGATCACGGGCGCACCGGCGTGAACCTTCACGCCGCCGGGCCGCAAATTCCAGAAGGCGCGCTGTGCGAAGATCGCCATGGCTTTCAGTCCGACGACGTCGCGCGGACGGCCGGGCATGTGAACCTCGCCGGCGGAAATCATCGTGGTGACGCCGCCGTGGAGGTTGCTGTCGATCCAGCCGATCTGGTTCTGCCGCGGCGTCCAGTCGCCCGCGACAGGGTGGACGTGGCTGTCGATCAGGCCGGGCGCGACGGTGGTGCCGTTGGCCTCGACGAGGGTGGTCGCGCCTTCGGTGTCGAGATCCTTGAAGCGGCCGATCGCGGTGATCTTGCCGTTCTCGGCGACGATGGTGTCGCCGTCCAGGATCGGCTTTTCCATCGCGCCGGACAGGATCAGGCCGATATTGCGGATCACGAGCTTCGAGGGTCCGGTGGCCTGGGGTGCGTCATGCGCCATGGAAGGGTCTCCTTATTCCTAACTGCAACGCTTTCGATCTTGGGCAGCCTTGACGGCGGGATCAAGCAGGATTATTCATTAGTATACGAATGATCGTGTACAAACGACGCATAGCTGCCGGCCTCGGAACCGCAATTGACGCGACAGGGAAGCTGAGATGAGCAATTTCAATCAGGAAAGCGTTTTGAGCGTCCACCACTGGACCGATACGCTGTTCTCCTTCAAGACCACCCGCAGCCCGACCTTCCGTTTCCGTAACGGCGAGTTCACCATGATCGGGCTCAAGGTCGGCGAGAAGCCGCTGCTGCGGGCCTACAGCGTCGCCAGCGCCAATTACGAGGACACCCTCGAATTCTTCTCGATCAAGGTGCCGGACGGCCCGCTGACCTCGCGGCTCCAGCATCTCAAGGAAGGCGACGAGATCATCGTCAGCCGCAAGGCCACCGGCACGCTTGTCATTGACAATCTGGAAGAGGGGCGAAACCTCTATTTGATCGGCACCGGCACGGGGCTCGCGCCGTTTCTGAGCGTGATCAAGGATCCCGAGACCTACGAGCGCTTCGAGAAGGTCGTGCTGCTGCACGGCTGTCGGCACGTCAAGGAACTCGCCTATGGCGAGATGATCAACGAGCACCTGCCGAAGGACGAGATGCTCGGCGACTATATCCGCGCTCAGCTCATCTACTATCCGACCGTGACCCGCGATCCCTTCCGCAACCGCGGCCGCATCACCGACCTCATCACCTCGGGCAAGCTTTTCGACGATATCGGCCTGCCGGGGCTGGAAGCAGCCCATGACCGCGTCATGATCTGCGGCAGCCCGGCGCTGGTCGCCGACACCCGCGTGCTCCTCAGCGAGCGCGGCTTTGTCGAAGGCAACCACGGTGAACCGGCGCAGTTCGTGGTCGAAAAGGCCTTTGCCGAGCGCTAAGCCGGGAATTCTCGCGCAATAACACCGTATTTCCGCCGCCGCACGGGCGTTGCGGCGCCGATTCGGCGCGCGATACACTGTGGGAGCGAATCAGCGGAGTTCCCACATGGTTGCGGACAGCGACAGCAACATCGCCTGGCACCGGGTCCAGTTGAAGAAGAACCGCGCCGAGTTGAAGGCGCTGGAGACCGCGCGCTTCACGATGGGGGAGATCGCGTCCTCGAAGCGCGACGGCCAGGCCCAGAAGGCGGTCGCGGACTTCAAGCGCAAGATCGCGCAGTCCGAGCGCGTGATCGCCGACCACGACAAGCGCACGCGCCGTCCGCTCGGCACCGACATGCAAAGCCTGAGCAATGGTAGCTGGAGCCATTGGGACGCCTACACGACGCAACGGCAGCGCAAGCCCGGCTCGCCCGGGCGCGGCTAGGGACCAGATCCCGTCAGCTTCTTCGACGCGACGAGGTCGCGTTCCCAGCCGAATACGGAGCGGCCGTCCAGGTCCGGTGATGCGGCGCGTTCAGTCGCGATGAACGACTCCACTGACGGCCCGTGCGCGGTCCGCTCCAGCCGCCGTGCCTGGTCGTCGAGGCGCTTGATCGCCTGCATCGCTTCCTCGCGCCCGAGCCTTGCGTTCTGGATCGCATCCTTCAGCACGCGGATGGTCTCGTCATAGACCTTGATCGGAACGGGGTAGGGATGCCGGTCCTTGCCGCCATGGGCGAGCGAGAAGCGCGCCGGGTCATTGAAGCGATAGGGGGCGCCGTGCACGACTTCGGCGACCATTGCCAGCGACCGCACGGTGCGTGCGCCGACACCGGGCGTCAGCAACAGCTCGGGGAAGTCGACCGGGCCGCGCTCGGCCGCGGCGGCCAGCGTGCCGTGCAGGCGGCGCGCAAACACGTCCTTCGGCCTGACATCGTGATGCGCCGGCATGATCAGATGCGGCAGCATCGCCTGCGCAGGCTCGGGCGCAGTCCCGGACAGACGCTCGAACTCGGTGAGGATGCGATCGGGGCCGAGGTCGCTGAGCAGCTCGAGCTGCGCATGGCGCGAAACGTCGGCGCGATGGTCGGTGAGATTGACGATCTCGCCCTGCTGCGGCCCGTCGATCGCGCTATGCGGGGCCTCGACGAAACTCTTCAGCGCTTCCGAGTGCCAGTGATAGCGGCGGGCCTGCCGCTTGTCGCCGTTCATGCCCTGCTGCACCACCGTCCATTTCGCATCGGCGGTGACGAAGAAGCCGTGGAGATAGAGGTCAAAACCGTCCTGTACAGCGGCGCTGTCGACCTTGGCCACCAGCCGGCTGGCGCGCGTGAGCTTTGCGCCGTCAAAACCGACGCGGTCGCCGAGCTGCAACAGCTCGTCCGGGGTTTTGCGCGAGTGCTGGCCGCGGCCGCCGCAGACATAGATGCCGAGCTCGTCCTGAAGCGGGCCAAGCCCGCGCTTCAAGGCTCCAATCACGGATGTGGTGATGCCCGAGGAGTGCCAGTCCATCCCCATCACGGCACCGAACGACTGGAACCAGAACGGATGCGAGAGGCGCTGCATGAAGGCATCGCGGCCGTAATGATGCACGATCGCCTGCGTGACGATCGCACCCAGCGAAGCCATACGGCTCGCCAGCCACGGCGGAACTCGTCCGGTGTGGAGGGGAAGATCGGCGCTGCCGGTTCGTCGAGTCATGATTGCTCCAAATTAGCGCAGTTCGGCGGCAGTTGCACCAGAGGGATGCTGCATTGCACGGAGCGGGGGGAGCGAAGCCGCAGGGAATGCGTTGAGACGGAACGCAATTGCGGGGACATGAATGAATCGCCAAGCCGTCATGACCGACATCGACAGGATGTTCGGGTGGATACCGTCGTGGATCATCGGTCTCGGTCTCGTGGCCGGGGCGATGCTGCTTGCGCTGTCGTTTTATCGGCTCGCCGTCTGGCTGCTCAACCGCACTTTTGGAACCCGGCTTCCGCTGCTGGGCGTGTTCATCGAGCGCACATCCGGGCCGGCCCAGCTGGCGCTGTGTCTCGCCGCCGTCGCATTGGTGCTGCCGCTGGCGCCGCTCGATGACGCCTTTCGCACGCCGCTGACGAGCCTGTTCGTGGTCGCCTTCATCGCGCTGATCGGCTGGATCTCGATCCGGATCGTCGACATGAGTGCGGCGCGCTATCTGCAGAACTTTCGCGATGTCACCGAGAATTTCGTCGCGCGCAAGCACGTCACCCAGGTCCGCGTCTTCAAGCGCGTGACTGACATCATCATCGTCATCATCACGGTGTCGACCGCGCTGATGACGTTCGATTCGGTGAGGCAATATGGCGTCAGTCTGTTCGCCTCAGCCGGTGCTGCCGGTATCATCGTCGGTCTTGCCGCACGGCCGCTGCTGAGCAATCTGATCGCGGGCGTGCAGATCGCCGTCACCCAGCCGATCCGCATCGAGGATGCCGTCATCATTGAGAACGAGTGGGGCTGGGTCGAGGACATCGCCGCGACCTATGTCGTGATCCGGCTGTGGGACTGGCGTCGCATGGTGGTGCCGCTCTCCTACTTCATCGAAAAGCCGTTCCAGAACTGGACCCGCGACACCGCGTCCCTGATCGGGGTCATCGCGCTCCATGTCGACTATCGCGCCGACGTGCCGCGCATCCGCCGCTGGCTGGAAGGCGCGGTAAAGGAGTCCAGGCTGTGGGACGGCGCGGTGGTCAATCTCCAGGTGATCGACGCGGATTCCCGCACCATCGAGCTGCGGGCGCTGGTCAGCGCGCGCAATGCGCCGCAGTCCTGGGACCTGCGCTGCGAGGTGCGGGAGAAGCTCATCGCCTTCATCCGCGACGAGATGCCGGAGGCCCTGCCGCGCGAGCGCGCTATCCTGATCCCGCAGGGAGGCGGCGATGACACCGAGTTCCTGCAACGCGCCACCGCACCGGAGAAGATGCGGGCGAACGCGCGCAATTGAGGGGGCGGCCCTCCTATTTAGCCTTCGTCGCGCCGCGCAAGCCAGCCTGCTGCTGGATCGTGTCCAGCGCCCCGGACGACCGCTCCTCTGTGACGAAGCTGTTGAGCATGGGAAGTGCGGCTTCGCGTCCCTTCGGAACTGCGATGGCCATGTGCTCTGCGCCCCAATTGCCGTCGAGGATTTTTGCACCCGGCATCTGGTCGGACATTTCGAACAGCGTCGGCTTGTTGGTGGCGTAGAGATCGATCTCGCCGCGGCCGAACATCGCGATCGCGACCTTGACGCTCTCGGCGGGCACGATGGTCGCGTTCTTGAATTTCATCGGCAGCGTACGCTCGGAGGTCGAGCCTTTGGTGACGCCGATCTTCACGCCGGGTTTGTCGATATCCTCGATCTCTGAGATCGGGGAATTCGCGGGAACGAGATAGCCGAGCTCGATCGCCAGCACCGGCTGGCTGAAGCTCACTTCGTTGGCGCGGGCCGGCGTGGCGTTGGTCACGGTGAAGTCGACCTGGCCGTCGTGGATCGCGGTGACGATGTCGGCGACACGCTGAAACCTGACATAGTCGATGGGAACGCCGAGCCATTTTGCCAGCTCGCCGCCGAGATCGTAAGCGAGGCCGTGCGGCTTGCCGGCTGCGTCTGTGACCATCGAGGTCGGGCTGCCCGGATAGATGCCGACGCGCAAGGTCCCGCTCGGTGCCAGCAGTCTTGCTTCACCGTCGGCGCGCGCGGGCGCGCCGAACAGGCTGACGACTGCAAAGGCGAGCAGGGCAGTGTGCGCAACCCGGCCAAATGAGATTCTCATATGAAAAACCTCACTGCGCGCGGATGTCGGCGGCCTTCAGCACCGGCTCCCATTTGGTCGCCTCGGTGTGCATGTAGGCGTCAAAGTCCTTGGCGGAGGAGCCGACCGGGGCTGCGCCGATCTTGCCGAGCGTCGATAGCACGTTCGGATCCTGCAGCGCCGCCTTCAGATCGGTCTCGAGTTTTGCGACGATCTCCGGCGGCATCTTCGCCGGCCCGAGTACGCCCCACCAGACCGAGACGTCGTAGCCGGGCACGCCCGACTCGGCGACGGTCGGAACATCAGGCAGCGCCTTCGAGCGCCCGGCCGAGGTCACTGCGAGCGCGCGCACCGGGCCGCCATCGATCTGGCTGATGGCCTCCGCAAGCGGATTGATGCTGAGCGGGATATCACCGGCGATCACGGCCGTCAGCGCCGGCGCGCCGCCCTTGTAGGGGATCGCGACGATCTTGGTGCCGGACATGTGCTTCAACAGCTCGCCGGCGAGATGCGCCGAGGTGCCGTTGCCGGACATGCCGTAGGAGAGTTTGTCCGGCTCCTTCTTCGCCTCGGCCAGAAGATCGCCAAGCGTCTTGTAGGGGCTATCCTTGGCCACCACGATCGCGAGCGGCGAGGAGGCGACTTCGCTGATCGCAGTGAAATCCTTGAACGTGTCGTAGGGCACGCTCGGATAGATGAACTGGTTCAGCGGATGACCGCTCGCGACCAGGATCAGCGTGTAGCCGTCGGGCGCGGCCTGCGTCAGCGCCTGCGAGGCGACGATGCCGCCGGCGCCGGGGCGGTTGTCGATCACGGGCTGCTGGCCCCAGGTTTTTGCGAGTGCCTGTCCGAGCGTGCGGGCGAGCACGTCGACCGCGCCGCCGGCGGCGTAGGGCACGAGAATGTGGACCGGCTTGCTTGGATAGTTGTCGGCGGCGTGCGCGACGTTGCCTGCGAGCAGCAGGCCGGCGCCGAGCATCAAAGCGCCGACCTTCATGTTCAAACCCAGCATTATTCAGCACTCCTTGAAGCATTCGCGTCCGTGCGGTGGTGTTCCGAGCCGCTTCCGGACGTTGCCCGTGGTTTTTGTTGACGAGACCTGATCTTTTGTACGATAGTACAAATCACATGGTACGCAAGCCCACCAGCAAGGAAACGACCCGCAAGCCGAACATGCGCGAGGCGATCCTCGCCGCGGCTGAGGAGCTGTTCGCCACCAACGGCTTCAACGCCGTCTCGGTGCGCGACATCGCGCAGGCCGCAGGGGCCAATCCCGGCAGCGTGACCTATCATTTCAAGACGAAAGACGGCCTGCTGCTGGAGATCTATCGGCGCCATTGCGGGCCGATGAACCTCCGCCGCTCGGAGTTGCTCGCCGCCGCCAAGCGCGTACGCGATCTCCAGGATCGGCTCGAGGCGATCGTGCGCGCCTATGTGCTGCCGGCCTTCACCTCGGGCAGCGATCTCGCCGGCGGCGGGGCGCGCTTCACGCGGTTGCGCGCGGTGATGTCGGCTGAGGGCAATGAGGTCGCGCGAAAAATCATCGCGCAGACCTTTGACGATACCAGCCACGCATTCATCGACGCGATCCACGACAGCCTGCCGCATATTCCGCGCACCGACATCGTCTGGCGCAGCCACTTCCTGCTCGGCGCACTCTATTACTCGCTGGTGACGCCGGACCGCGTCTCGCGCCTGTCGCGCGGCGAGGCCGATGGCGGCGATCCCGCCAATGCCATCGAGCAATTGGTGCAGGCCACTGTTGCGGCGTTCCAGGCGCCGGCCCTGGATCAGGCCGCGCCGGCGCGGCGAAAGACCGTTGCAAGCAGCAAGACTTGAAAGAAATCGCCCGAGGGGAGGCGCGTAACCGCGCCTCCGCTCGCAAGCGGACATGTGATGGGGTGTTTGGAAATGAACAGGCGGGAGTGCTTGCATCTCTTGACCGGACTGGCCGGCGCCGCGCTCGCGAGCGAAGCGCGTGCGCAAGGGGCTGAGCCCAAAGCCGAACCCAAGGCGATGCCGACGATCACGCCGCCGGATCCAAATCCAAAGACACCGTCGTTCAAGCTGCCGCCGAAATCCTGCGACAGCCACACCCACATTTTTGGCCCGGCGTCCCGTTATCCCTTCTCGGAGAAGCGCCCCTACAACACGGCCGATGCACCGCTGGAGATGTTCCGCAGCGTTCATGAGAAGATCGGCGTCGAGCGCTGCGTGATCGTCAATGCGACCGTCCACGGCACCGACAATCGCGTCGTCACCGATGCGATCGCGCAGAGCGAGGGTGCCTACAAGGGCATCGCCAATGTCAGCGACGAGATGACCGAAAAGGAGCTGGCGGCGCTCGACAAGGGCGGCATCTGCGGTTGCCGCTTCGCCTTCTTGAAGCGCCTCGGTGGCGTCGGCGATATGACCAAGTTCCAGCGCATCGTCCACCGGGTTGCGGAGCTCGGCTGGCACATCGACGTCTATTTCGAGCCCGGCACGATCGCCGAATTCGCGCCTATTCTCACCGCGTTGCGGACGCCTTACGTGATCGATCATATGGGGACGGTGGATGCCGGGAAGGGGCTCAGCGATCCCGGCTTCACGGCACTGCTCGACCTTCAGAAGAAGGACGAGAAGTGCTGGGTCAAGATCACCGGCCTCGAGCGGGCCTCCGCGGCCGGCAAGCCGTTCCACGACGCCGTGCCGTTTGCGAAGGCGTTGATCGACAACGCGACCGACCGCGTCATCTGGGGCACCGACTGGCCACATCCCAACGTCAAGATCATGCCGAATGACGGCGATCTCGTCGATCTGATCCCGCTCTACGCGCCCGACAAGGCGATCCAGCACAAGCTGCTGGTCGACAATCCTGCCCGCCTGTTTAAGTTCAATTGACGAATATGATGTACACGCCGACCATTCCGCCGCCAGATCCGAACACGCGGACGCCGAAGTTCAAGCTGCCAAAGCTGTCCTGCGATGCGCATTGCCATATCTTCGGACCCGGCGCGAAATATCCGTATTCGCCGGACCGCTCCTACACGCCACCGGATGCGCCGCTTGAAGACTTCAAGCTCTTGCACGCCAAGCTCGGCGTGGAGCGCGCGGTCATCGTCAATGCCAGCGTGCACGGCATCGACAACACGGTCGCGCTCGACGCCATAGCGCAAAGCAACGGGGCCTATCGTGCGGTCGCCAATATCGACGACACCATCACCGAGCGCGGGCTCCAGGTGCTGCATGACGGCGGCTTCCGCGGCTGCCGCTTCAATTTCGTCCGCCATCTCGGCGGCGTCCCCGACAAGCTCGTGTTCAACCGCATCATCGCCATGGTCGCGCCGCTCGGCTGGCATATCGACCTGCATTTCGATGCGATCGATTTGCCCGAATATGCCGACATGCTGACAAAATTGCCGCTGAGCTACACCATCGACCATATGGGGCGGGTGAAGGCGTCCGAGGGGCTCGACCAGCTTCCTTTCAGGATCCTGATCGAGCTGATGCAAAGCGACGAGAAATGCTGGGTCAAGATCTGCGGCTCGGAACGGGTGTCTTCGGCCGGCCCGCCGTTCACCGACGCCGTGCCGTTTGCGCGGAAAATCGTCGAGACCGTGCCGGAGCGCGTCATCTGGGGAACGGACTGGCCGCATCCCAACGTCAAGGTGATGCCGAATGACGGCGATCTCGTCGATCTGATCCCGCTGTTCGCGCCGGAGCCGGAGTTCCAGCAGAAGATCCTGGTCGGCAATCCCGCGCGCCTGTTTGGATTCGACGAATGACCGCGATGGCGATCGACAAGCCGCGCGGGCGGGCCTGGTGGAAGGAGCTCTGGATCCAGGTGCTCATCGCCATGGCGGCCGGCATCGCGCTTGGCATCGTCAATCCCGAGGCGGGCGCCAAGATGCAGCCGCTCGGGGACGCCTTCATCAAGGCGATCCGGATGCTGATCGCGCCGATCATTTTCTGCACCGTCGTGCACGGCATCGCGCATATGGCCGATATGGCGCGGGTCGGGCGGGTTGCCGCCAAGGCGATCATCTATTTCGAGGTCATGACCACGATCGCGCTGATCATCGGTCTCATCGCGGTGAATGTGCTCAAGCCCGGCGCGGGGATGAACATTGATCCCGCCAGCATCAATGCCAGCGCGGTCGAGCCCTACGTCAAGCAGACCGCCGTGATCGGCTTCGTGCCGTTCCTGATGAACATCGTGCCTGCGACCTTCATCGGCGCCTTTGCCGAGGGCAATATCCTCCAGGTCCTGTTCATCTCCGTTCTCTGCGGCTTTGCGCTGGTGCAGCTCGGCGAGCGTGCTGCGCCGCTGGTCAATCTCATCGACATCGCCGCAAAAATGGTGTTTGCCGTTGTCGGCTTCGTGATGTGGGCGGCGCCGATCGGTGCGTTCGGCGCCATTGCTTTTACGGTCGGCAAGTTCGGCGTCGGCTCGCTGGCCTCGCTCGGCAAGCTGCTGGGCGGGTTCTATCTCACCTGCGTCATCTTCATCATCGTGGCGCTCGGCCCGGTGGCGCGTCTCTGCGGCTTCTCGCTCCTGAAGCTGATCCGCTACATCTGGGAAGAGCTGCTGATCTGCATCGCCACGACCTCGTCCGAGACGGTGCTGCCGCGGATGCTGACCAAGCTGGAGAAGGCCGGCTGCGAAAAGAGCGTGGTCGGCCTCGTGATCCCGACCGGCTATTCCTTCAATCTCGACGGCACCTGTCTGTATCTGGCCGCTGCCTCGGTGTTCCTGGCGCAGGCGACCAACACGCCGTTAGGGCTCGCCGAGCAGATCGAGCTGTTGCTGATCCTGCTCGTGACCTCCAAGGGCGCCGCGGGCATCGCGGGTGCTGCCTTTGTTGTGCTGGCGGCGACGCTGTCCGCCACCGGCTCCATTCCCGTGACGAGCGTCGCGCTGGTGCTCGGCATCCATCGCCTGATGTCGCAGGGGCTGACGCCGACCAATCTGATCGGGAACGCGGTCGCGACCATCGCGATTGCCAAATGGGAAGGGGCGCTCGATGGCGAGCGCCTGAAGCGCGTGCTCGACGGTGAGGAGCCGGTGGCCACCGCCACTTGATGAAATTGCTGCCGGCATGACGCAGGCAGCCTATGATGTCGACGAACGAAAGAGGGGAGTTCTCCCATGAAAACAGGTCTTGTCGTCACCGCCCATCCCGGCGATTTCGTCTGGCGCGCCGGTGGCGCCATCGCGCTGCATGCGAAGAAGGGCTATCACATGAAGATCGTCTGCATGTCCTTCGGCGAGCGCGGCGAGAGCCAATTCGCCTGGAAGGAAAAGGGCGCGACGCTGGAATCAGTCAAGGCCGGCCGCAAGGACGAAGCGGAGCGGGCGGCAAAGCTGCTCGGCGCGGAGATCGAGTTCTTCGATTGCGGCGACTACCCACTCAAGCTGACGGAAGCGCATTTCGACCGCATGGTCGACATCTACCGTGAGCTCAATCCGAGTTTCGTGCTGACCCATGCGCTGGAAGACCCCTATAATTTCGACCATCCGAACGCGGCGCATTTCGCGCAGGAGACCCGTGTGGTCGCGCAGGCCATGGGTCACAAGCCCGGCGCGCAGTATCAATATTCGGCGCCGCCGGTGTTCTTGTTCGAGCCGCACCAGCCCGAGCAGTGCAATTACAAGCCGGACCTGCTGCTCAAGATCGACGAGGTCTGGAAGGAGAAGTACGAGGCGTTCCAGATCCTCGCCGCGCAAAAGCATCTCTGGGGCTATTACGAGCGCGTCGCGCTCAATCGCGGCATCCAGGGCAGCCGCAACACCGGCATTCCCATGACATACGGCGAGGCCTATCAGCGCCTGTTCCCGACCGTTGCGGAGGTGCTGGCATGAAACCGGTGGTCGTTCGCAACATCAAGCGTGCCGATCCCGCCTGCATGGCGGAATACGGCGTTTCGACCGTGCACGAGGCTTATGGCCGCATCGGCTTGATGAAGCCTTATCTGCGACCGGTCTGGGCGGGCGCGTCGATCGCGGGTCCCGCCGTCACCGTGCTGGCGCAGCCAGGCGACAACTGGATGATCCATGTCGCGGTCGAACAGTGCAGGAAAGGCGATATCCTCGTCGTCGGCTGCACCACCGACAATACCGACGGCATGTTCGGCGAGCTGCTGGCGACCTCGCTGCAGGCGCGCGGCGTGCAGGGACTGATCATCGATGCCGGCTGCCGCGACGTCCGGGCGCTGCACGAGATGAACTTTCCGGTGTGGTCGCGCGCGGTCTCTGCCAAGGGTACGGTCAAGGCCACGCTCGGCTCGGTCAATGTCCCCGTGGTCTGCGCCGGCGTCAACGTCGATCCCGGCGACATCATCGTCGCGGATGACGACGGGGTCGTGGTGGTAGCGAAGCGCTATGCCGCTGAGGTCGCCGAGAAGGCGAAGAAGCGCAACGCCGACGAGGGCGGCAAGCGCAAGCGTCTCGGCTCCGGCGAACTCGGCCTCGACATGTACAGCATGCGCGAGGCGCTGGCGAAGGCCGGGCTGGTCTACGTCGACAATCCCGAAGACGTCTGAAGCGAAGGGGAGCGGGCGGATGGATCGTCTCAAGCTGAAGGCTGTGCTCGGCAGTCACCCTCACGTCAAGGCGGTGAAGAGCGGTGAGCTCCGCTCCGACCTGTTCGATCTCGACTTCATCGAGTACACGCCGACCAACGCGGCGTTCAAGCCGATGGTGCGCGAGCAGGCGTTTGACGTCTGCGAGATGGCGATCGTCACCTATCTGATGGCGAAGGCGCACGGCAAGCCGTTGGTGCTGCTGCCGGCGACCATGATGGGCCGCTTCCAGCATACCCATGCGCTGTACAACCCCGCGCAGGGAACGCTCGGACCATCCGATCTCGAAGGCAAGCGCGTCGGCATCCGCTCGTTCACGACGACGACGGGCGCCTGGATCAGGGGCATCCTTGCCAACGACTATGGCGTCAATCTCGACAAGATCCGCTGGGTCACATTCGAGGATCCGCATGTCGCCGAATATGTCGACACCACCCAGCGCGCGCCGAAGGACAAGAAGGTCTTGCAGATGCTGCTCGACGGCGAGGTCGACGCCGTCCTCGGCGAGACCTCCGATAATCCCAAGCTGAAATCGCTATTCCCTGATCCAGCCGCGGAAGCGGCCAAATGGTATGCGCGTCGTGGCGTCGTGCCGGTCAATCATCTCGTGGTCGTGACCGAGAGCCTCGCAAAATCGCGCCCCGACGCAGTCGCGGGCGTCTATGATCTGCTCAAGCGGAACAAGGAACAGGTGGGACCGGCGGCGACGCCCGACTTCGTTCCGTTCGGGATCGAGGCCAACAGAAAGCCCCTGGAGCTGATCGTCGACTACGCATTCCAGCAGGGGTTGATCCCGCGCCGCTATGCGGTCGAGGAGCTGTTCGACGCGACGACACGAGGACTGAACTGATGGCTGATCCTAGGCGGTGGCAGATCGGGCTGGTTGGCTACGGCGAGGTCGGCAGGATCCTGGCCGAAGACCTGCGCCAGCAGGACATCAAGGTCGCCGTTTATGACGTCAAGCTCGACAGCGAGCAGGGCGCTGCGCTGAAGGAGCATGCGGCGAAGTTTGGCGTGATGCTCGCAGCCTCTCACGCCGAGCTGACTGCAAAGTCCGATTTCATCATCTCGGCCGTCACCGCGAGCCAGGCCGTTCCGGTCGCAAAGGCCTGCGCGGCGGCGATCAACCAGGGCACCTGGTTTCTCGATTTCAATTCTGCCTCGCCCGGTGCCAAGCAGCGCGCGGCGGCGCTGATCGACGGGGCCGCGGGGCGCTATGTCGAGGGCGCCGTGATGACCTCGGTGCCGCCTTATCGCATCAAAGTGCCGCTGCTGCTCGGCGGTCCCGGGGCGAGGGAACTCGAGCCCCTGCTGAATGCGATCGGCTTTGCGGCCAAGGTTGCGAGTGACAAGCTCGGTGTGTCCTCGGCCGTGAAGATGTGCCGCAGCATCATGATCAAGGGCCTCGAGGCCATGGTCATCGAAAGTTTTACGACAGCGCGCGCCTATGGCGTAGAGGATGCCGTGTTGGCGTCGCTGACGGAAACGTTTCCCGCGATCAATTGGGAGAAGCAGGGCTCCTATTTCTTCCAGCGCGTGATCGAACACGGCCGGCGCCGAGCCGAAGAGGTGCGCGAGGTCGCCGAAACCGTGCGCGAGGCGGGCCTGACGCCGTGGTCGGCGCAGGGCACGGCCGAGCGTCAGGCCTGGGTGGCTGATCTCGCCGATGAAGGCCTGTTCGGCACGAAGGGGACGAAGGAGTTTGCGCGTAGCGCCGATTGGCGCACCGAGGCGGATCGTATTCTGGCGAAGATCAAGCGTTAGCGCGGAGCACAGCGCTCAGCTCAGGACTCTGCCGCCGTCGCGATAGCCCGAGATCTCGTCACGGGCGGCCTCGATCAAGTCGATCAGGCTGGTGGCTTCGCGGACGACGTCCCTGGTGCGCTCGGTCCTGAATTCGGTCAGGATCATGCGTATGCACTTGTCGGCGGTGTCGAGCGTCCAAAGTGCGCGCGCCATGTCGTCCTGCGAATGGATCGCCGAGATGTCGAGGCCTGACAGGACTTCACCGATGCCGTTCAGCCGCTTGACGGCGGTTTCGGCGGGCGTGCTGGCCCGAATGGACTGATAATCAATGCTGCTGAATGCGCTGAACATAACCAAACTCCCAGTGAACGCAGATGGTCAGTGCAAGGTCTTAGTAAGATTACCTGACCCTTCTCGCAACGCGTTGGGCTACGGACCGGGATTCTACTGGACTCGGATTGGCTGGGATCAGCGGTACGATTGAACGGTTAGGCGCGCTTGCCGACAACCTGGCCGTTTACCGCAACAAGTTTCCCCTCCTTGTACACGGAGCGCCCCTGCGGTACCGCGACGATGGCCTCCGGGACATGGGCTGCATTCAGCGTCACGAAGTCCGCCTTGGCGCCGGCGCGCAGGCCGTAGCCCTCGAGCCGCAACGCCTTGGCGCCAGCCTCGGTGACGACATCGAATGCGACGCGCAATTCCTCATCGATGTTGAAGCCCGAGCGATAGCCGAGCGTGGTCGCACGGCGCAGCATGTCGCCGTCGCCATACGGCCACCAGGAATCGCGGACGTTGTCGTTGCCGCTGAACACGGTGACGCCGGCGCTGCGTAGCGCCAGGATCGGCGGGAAGGACCGCGCGCCCGGTGCATTGGTCATGATCGCGACGCCGGAGCGGGCGAGGATGTCGGCGACTGTCCTGAGCTGATCTGCGGAAATATCGCCGAGCCCGTAAGCGTGGCTGATGGCGACATGGCCCTCCATGCCGAGTGCACGCGTGCGCGCTGCGATCTGCTCGATCTCGAAGGCGCCCAGCGTGCCCATGTCATGCAGGTGGATGTCGACATCGATGCCGTGCTTGTTGGCCACGCCGAACACCACATCGAGGTGCTTCTCGACATCGCGGTCGAAACTCGCGGGATCGAGCCCGCCGACGAGGTTCGCGCCGAGCCCGATCGCTTCGTCGAGCAGTTGCGGCGTGCCCGGGCTCGCCAAAATGCCGCTCTGGGGGAAAGCGACGAGCTGGATGTCGATCAGACCGCGATATTCCTCGCGCACGCGCAAAATCGTCTCCAGCGACTTCAGGCCGACCGAGCCGTCGACCATGACGTGGCTGCGCATCTGCGTGCTGCCGTGGGCGATGCAGAGATCGAGCTGGTTGCGTGCCCGCACGTCCATCGGTGCAGCCTCGGCCATGTTCTGGGCCTGGAAGGCCACGCGTTCGTGCACGTTGAATCCATTGGTGCATGGCTTGTGCGGGCGCCAGGCGTCGCCATAGAAGCTGGTGTCGAGATGGATGTGGCCTTCGACGAAGCCGGGAACGACGAGGGCGTTGCCGAGGTTGACCGTCTCGGCACCGCCGGCGGGTGCGTCGGCCGGCATGATCGCGGCGATGCGCCCGTTCTTGACCGCGATGTGATGGCGAGCCCCGCCGTCGAAGCGGGCGTTCAGGAAGATCTTGTCGAAGGCCATCCGGTTGCTCCGTTGGTTCAGTTCTGCGGCTTAAACAGCGTGGGTCGCTGCCGCTGAAAAGTCTGCCGCCCGCTCTTGAAGCCCATCAAGACATCCGGCAGCTCGGCGATGGCGAAGCGGCTGTCCTGCGTGTCGAGCACGACGAGATCGGCGGGCTTGCCGACCGCGATTCCGTAGTCATTGAGGTTCATCAGCCGCGCGGGCAGTTCGGTGACGAGATCGAGGCAGGTGTCGAAGTCGCCGACCGAGGCGTGGGCGACATTGGCGTAGAAGTTCGCCATCCGCAGCAGCGAGGCATCGCCGAACGGCGTGAAGGGATTGAGCACGTTGTTGGTCGCGACCGAGCAGACGATGCCGTCGCCGGCGAGCTTGTGCGCGAGCGTCAGTCCGCGTGGTGCGTTGTGGGTGGCCTCGCGTCCCATCAAATAGAGATCGGTCGCGGGTAGCACGGTGACGGCGATGCCGGCCTTCGCCAATTGTGCGATGGCGGCCTTCAGCCGTTCCGGCGGCAGGGCCGAGAGTTTTGTGGCGTGCCCGATCGCGACGCGACCGCCGTAATTGCGCTGTTCGGTCTGCCGGCAGACCTCGTCGAGATGCGACCAGGAGGGGTCGAGATCGAAGTCGAGATGGAGATCGACCTCGAGGTCGAATTGCTGGGCGAGGTCGAAGATGCGCGCGAGATGCGCGTTCGGGTCGGCGTCCGTATAGGGGCAGCCGCCGATCGCCTCGGCGCCGTCGCGCAAGGCCTGGACCAGCAGCTCGTCGGCTCCGGGATCGTTGGTCAGGCCCTCCTGCGGGAAGACGCAAAGCGACAGATCGATCGCCCAGGCGTAATCGCGCTTGAGCCGCTTGATCGCCTCGAAGCTGCGCAGGCCGATGCGCGGGTCAATCTCGACATGCGTGCGCATCCGCGTCGTGCCGTGAACGATGGCGCGTTCGAGCACCTTTGCGCCGCGTGCATAGACATCGTCGACGCTAAAATCCCGTTTCATGGCCGAGACGGCACGGATGGCATCACTGAGCGTGCCATGAATGTGCCCGCAGCGTTCGAGCAGGCAGGCCTTGTCGAGATGGATGTGGGTGTCGACGAAGCCGGGCAGAGCCAGCCGTCCCCCAAGATCGACCTCGACCGCCTCGCAGGCCAGCCTGGGTTCGATTGCGGCAATCCGTCCGCTCTTCACGCCGATATCGACGGGTGTCGGAGATGATCGCAACAGGGCGTTGCGGAAGATCAGGTCGAAGGCGGTCTGGACGGTCATGGCGGGGAATCTTCGAGGTCGATTTATAGCGGTCGGTGGGATTGCAGGTTGGCGGCAATGTAGCGGAGACGAAGGGGCCGCCGCCATATCGAAAGCTGTGATAGCTGATAGACGCAGGCTGGTCTGGCGGCAGGCGGGCGGCTGGGCTATCAACCCCTCGCTTGCGCCCGGCATGGAGGCGCAGCCCGCCTTCAGGAGCCCCCGATGCGTCTACCCGCCGTTCTCTTGGCCGTCACTTGTCTTGCCGGCGCAGCGTCCGCCGAAGATCTGTCGGGCACGCTTCAGAAGGTCAAGGAGACCAAGAAGATCACGCTGGGCTATCAGGAAGCCTCCGTGCCCTTCAGCTATCTCGACGGCAACCAGAAGCCGGTCGGCTTCGCCATGGATATCTGCCTCAAGATCGTCGACGCCGTGAAGAAGCAGCTCGGCATGCCTGACATTGCCGTCGACTATGTTGCCGTGACCTCGTCGAACCGCATCCCGTTGATGGTCAACGGCACGCTTGACCTTCACTGCTCGGCGACCACCAACAATGCCGACCGCCAGAAGCAGGTCGCCTTCACCAACACGCATTTCCTCAGCGCGACGCGATTTGCCGCCAAGAAAGCCGCCAACATCAACACCATCGACGACCTCAAGGGCAAGGCCGTGACCGCGGTGGCAGGCTCGGTCAATTTGAACCAGCTCGCCAAGGTCAATACCGAGCGCAATCTCGGCATCAAGATCATGCCGGCCGTGGATCAGGCCGAAGCGTTCCTGCTGCTCGAGACCGACCGCGCGCAGGCCGACGCGCTCGACGACGTTCAGCTCGCAGTCGCCATTGCGCGCTCGAAGGAGCCGGCCCTGTTCATGATCAGCGAAGAGACGTTTGCGAAGGCCGAGCCGTTCGGGATCATGCTGCGGCGGGAAGACGCGCCGTTCAAGGCGCTGGCCGATCGCGCGACCGCAGAGCTCTATGCGAGCCCGGAGATCGAGGTGCTCTACAGGAAGTGGCTGGAATCGCCGACGCCGCCGAACGGGATCAACTACAACGTTCCGATCTCGGCGGCCTTGCGCAATTCCTTCAAGAGCCCGAGCTCGAGCGCCGATCCGGACGTGTACCTCGTGAAGTGAGGCGAGGGCGCTAGCGGGCGCGCGGCGTGTCGAGCAATTGGCCCGCCAGCGCCGCGCCGATTGCCGCAATCGCGGTCATGATGAGCGCCCAGACCACGAACAGGCGATGGCCGATCAGCGCGCCGCTCAGCAGCGGTGCGCTGATGTTCGCCCCCGACATCAGCGACTGGTTGAGGCCCATGATCATGCCCTGGCGGTTGATCGCGGTCGACCGCGACAATTCCGCCGTCAGCGTGCTGCGGGCAAACATGGTGCCGACGATGATCAGCGTCAGATAGAGCGCGAGCAGGCTGATATTGCTGCCGGCTGCGAGCCCGGAAAATCCAAGGCCCATGCAGGCGAACGCCGCCATCACGATCGTCCGGTCGGAGGCGACGAGATTCGCGCGGGTGATCAGAAGTCCCTGCACCACCATGTTGATGAAGCCGGCATAAGCGAACATCCAGCCGAGCTCGCGTGCGCCGAAGGGATGGCCGTCCCAGGAGAACCGCGCCGACAGGAACAAGCCGATCTGCGACAGGAACATCGAGTTGATGAAGAAGAACACGATCAGCAGGCCGAGCAGGCGCCAAGCGTAGCGCATGCCGAACAGGCTGCGCACCACCGTCGGCTCCGGCACACGATGCTGGTAGAGCGGCTCGGACGCCGGATGATCCGGCGGAAGCAGGGCGATCGTTGCGAGAATGCTGATGAGCGAGAGCGCGGCCGCGGCCCAAACTGGTGCGGTCTGGCCGTAATGGACGAGGAAGCTTGAGAGCGCAGGCCCCAGCAGCAGCCCGGTTCCGATCGCGCCGCTGGTCATGCCAAGCGCCTGCTTGCGCGTCGCCGGCGCACTGTGCTCGGCGGCATAGGCATGCGCGACCGAGATGTTGCCTGATGTCAGGCCATCGATGATGCGCGCCAGAAACACCAGCGTCAGATTGCCGGCCAACGCGAGCAGGACAAATCCGATCAGGGTTCCGATCTGGCTGACCACCAGCACTTTGCGCCGTCCGTAGCGGTCGGAGAGGATGCCGACCACGGGACCGGCGATGAGCTGGCAGACGGCATAGACCGAGATCAGCGCGCCGATCAGGAACGGCGTGGCGCCGAGGCGCTGCGAATAGAACGGCAGCAGCGGCAGGATGATCCCCATTCCCGTGGCGTCCACGGCCACGACGACGAAGGTCGGGACCAGCGTCAACGTGCTGTCGCCCGCCATCGCCTCCTGTGCCTCTGTCGTGGAACCGGGGCCCATATCGCGTTGTCCTCGTTCGCTTTTGCGTGATCGATCCGAATATGAGGGGTTATATAGTTGCAGGCTAATAGTTCGTGTCCTATCTAATTTGCATGGCACCCTCGCAAGGCTTCATCCACGGCGAAATCGGCCGGTTGATCACGCGGCTTGGCCGCATCTGGCGGCGCGAGTCGGATCAGGCGCTGTCCGATCATGGCCTGTCCTATGCCACCGCGATCCCGCTGCTGGTGCTGTCCCGGCAGGGCGAGAACGTACGACAGGGCGTGCTGGCCGACGAGCTCGGCATCGAAGGGCCATCGCTGGTGCGGCTGCTCGACCTGCTCCAGGCCGAGGGCCTGGTGCAGCGTCGCGAGGATCCGACCGACCGGCGTGCCAAGACGCTGCACCTGACGAAGGCAGGCGAGGCCAAGGTCGAGGAGACCAACCGGATCTTGCGGCGCGTACGGGCGAGCCTGCTGAAGGATATCGCGCCGGAGGAACTTGCGATAACTTTCGAGACGCTCCAGCGCATCGAGCGGCGGGCGAGCCTGCTCGAGGCAAAGGCGCTTCCAGAGGCGAAATAGCCATGCGCGCGGAAGAGCCATTTCTGGTCCGCCATGCGGACCTCATTTTCGCTTTGAAGACGTTTGCCGCGTCGATGCTGGCGCTGGTCATTGCGCTCGCCATGGACCTGCCGCGGCCCTATTGGGCGATGGCGACCGTCTACATCACCTCGCAGCCGCTCGCCGGCGCGACCAGCTCAAAGGCCTTCTTCCGTGTGATGGGCACGCTGGCCGGTGCGACCATGACGGTGGCGCTGGTGCCGAACCTGGTCAACGCGCCCGAACTGTTGTGCCTCGCCATCGCGCTCTGGGTCGGGCTCTGCCTGTATCTGTCGCTGCTCGACGGCACGCCGCGCAGCTACGTCTTCATGCTGGCCGGGTATACCGTCGCGCTGATCGGCTTTCCCTCGGTGTCCGAGCCCGGTGCGATCTTCGACACCGCGGTGGCAAGGCTCGAGGAGATCTCGCTCGGCATCATCTGCGCCAGCCTGGTCTCCACCATCGTGTTTCCGCGCAGCGTCGCGCCCGCCGTGGCCCACCGCGTCGACAGCTGGCTGTCGGATGCACGCCGTCTCAGCAGCGTCGTGCTGCTGCGCGAAGGCACCAATGACACCCGCCGCGGCAAGCGCCTGAAGCTCGCGACCGATATCGTCGAGATCGATACGCTCTCCACCCATCTCGCCTACGACCAACTGACCGATCGCAACGCGGTGACCGGCCTCGGTGAAATCCGGCTGCGGATGCTGATGCTGCTGCCGGTGATCGCCTCGCTGGAGGATCGGCTGGCTGCGCTAGGAGAGGAAGCGTTGCGGCGGCAACCAGAGCTGAAGCAAATTCTGGAGGGGCTCGCGCAATGGATCGTCAGCGACATCGGCGCGCGGCAACCGGCCGAGCGGATTCGCGCCATGATCGTCGAGCGGCAGGCAGTGCTCGATGACAGCGCGTCCTGGGAGCGGATCATCATCACGAGCCTGCTGTCGCGGCTGCGCGAGCTCGTCGATCTCTCGCGCGACTGCCGCGAACTGACCGAGGCGATCGCCGAGAACCGCAACGTCTCGACCCTCGATCTGGCTTTCCATTCCGAAGCCGGCGCGGCGCCCGTCCGCCACAGAGATCGCGGGCTGGCGCTGTGGTCGGCGGCCGGTGCAGCCGTGGCGATCCTGATCTGCTGCGCGTTCTGGATCGGCACGGGCTGGCCGGACGGCGCGTCGGCGCCGATGATGGCGGCGGTGGCCTGCTCGTTCTTTGCCGCGCAAGACGAGCCCGCGCGCTTCATCCGCAGCTTTGGCCTGTGGTCGCTGGTCGCCATCGTGGTGGTCGCGATCTATCTGTTCGCGCTGGTGCCTGCAATTTCCCATATCGAGGTTCTGGTCGTCGCGTTGGCGCCGACCTTCTTGTTCTATGGTTTCCTGATCGCGCGGCCGACAACGGCGGGCACCGGCATGGCGCTCGCGGCCAATACCGCGACCTTGCTCGCGCTGCAATCGACCTACATCGCTGATTTCGCGTCCTACGCCAATTCCGCCGTCGCGTTCTTCGTCGGCGTCCTCATAGCGGAGATCGTGACGCGGATCGCGCGCGGGGTGGGCGCCGAATGGATCGCCAATCGTCTGGTGCTATCGAGCTGGATTACCATCGCGGTTGCCGCCGAACGGCGGGGCAAGCGCGACCGTGCGGAGTTCGCCGGCCTCATGCTGCATCGTCTCGGGCTTCTGGTGCAGCGCATCGCCTTCCTGTCGGAGAGCGACCGGCGCGACGCCGACAGCCTCGTGCAGCTCCGCATCGGCATCAACATCATCGACCTGCGCCGCGCACGCTACGGGCTTGCGGCATCGACCATCGCCGTCATCGACGACATGCTGGATCAGCTCGCCATTGCCTGCCGCAACTATACGGGCGGGGGAATGCCACGCGAACTCCTGACCAGCGTCGACCGGGCCCTGGCCCAGGCGGTAAAGGATCCCAACGACAGCGCGCGCGAGGATGCGCTGATCGGCCTTGTCGGCATCCGCCGCGGCCTGTTCCCGGATGCGCCGGCCTATCGGTCGCGCGCAGATGCGAGTGTGGCGGCATGAGATATGTGATCGACATCTACGGCGTGCTGGTGCCAGCGCTCCTGCTCTGGATCATCGTCGCCTACGTGCTGAGCGCGCTTCTGCGTCGGCTGATGCAGCGTTTCGACCTCTATCGGCTGGTCTGGCACCGTGCGCTGTTCGATTTCGCGATTTTCGTCTGCCTTCTCGGCGGCGTCGTCTATCTCTCGGAGTATCTCTCATGAAAGGAAACTTTGCCTGGATCGGTCGGCTCGCGGTCACGGTCATCGTGGTCGTCGCCGCGCTCGGCGTCGGCCGCGAATTGTGGGTCTATTATATGGAGCAGCCCTGGACCCGTGACGGCCGTGTGCGTGCCGACGTGGTGCAGGTTGCGCCCGACGTCTCCGGCTTCGTCACCGACGTGCTGGTCAAGGACAACCAGAAAGTCCATCGTGGTGACGTGCTGTTCAAGATCGACCGCGAACGGTTCGCATTGGCGCTGCGGCAGGCTGACGCGTCGGTGGCGGGTCATCAGGCCACGCTGGATCTGGCCAATGCCGATCTGAAGCGCTACAGCACGCTGACGACCGATGCCGTCTCGCAGCAGAAGCAGGAGCAGGTACTCGCGATCCAGCTCCAGGCCAAGGCGGCCTTCGATGCGGCGGTTGCCGACCGTGCGGTCGCCCAGCTCAATCTCGATCGCAGCGAAGTCCGGGCTTCCGTGAACGGCGTGATCACCAACATGGATCTGCGGCCGGGCGCTTACGTCACCGCCGGCAAGGGCGTGATGGCGCTGGTCGACAGCGACACGCTGCATGTCGAGGGCTATTTTGAAGAGACGAAACTCGCGCGCATCCGTGTGGGCGACAAGGTGCAGGTTCGCCTGATGGGCGAGAAGGGCACTCTCACCGGCCATGTCGAAAGCATCGCCGCCGGCATCGAGGACCGCGATCGCGCCGAGGGCGCAAGCCTGCTCGCCAACGTCAACCCGACCTTCAGCTGGGTGCGGCTCGCCCAGCGCGTGCCCGTGCGCATCGCGCTCGATCCGGTGCCCGACGGGATGTCACTGGTCGCAGGGCGTTCGGCGACGGTCGAGGTGTTGAACTAGGCGCGTACTTTGCGCTGTGCATTGCGCCACCTTCTCCCACAAGGGGAGAAGGGAAGAGGACGCTCTGGTCGCCTTGCGAGCGGAGCGCTCTCTCCTACGCGTTCGAATATTTCTTCAGCTCGAACCGCGCGATCTGGTTTCTGTGCACCTCGTCCGGTCCGTCGGCAAGACGCAGCAGGCGTGCCGTCGCATACGCCTGCGTCAGGCCAAAATCGTTCGAGGTGCCGCCGCCGCCATGGGCCTGGATGGCCAAGTCGATGACCTGGCAGGCCATGTTGGGCACGGCGACCTTGATCATCGCGATCTCGGCTTTCGCGACCTTGTTGCCGACCGTGTCCATGGCGTAGGCGGCGTTCAGCGTCAGCAGGCGGGCCTGCTCGATCATGATGCGGGATTCGGCAATGCGCTCCTGCGTCACGGTTTGCTCGGACACCGGCTTGCCGAAGGCAACACGGCTGCGGACGCGCCGGCACATCTTTTCCAGCGTGCGTTCGGCCAGGCCAATCAACCGCATGCAATGGTGGATACGGCCGGGGCCGAGGCGGCCCTGCGCGATCTCGAAACCGCGGCCTTCGCCGAGCAGCATGTTCTCCTTCGGCACCCGCACATTGGTGAATATCACCTCCGAGGCGCGGTCGGGGACACCGTAGAAGCCGAATACGGGCAGGGGTCGTTTCACCTCGACGCCTGATGTCTCCATCGGCACCAGGATCATCGATTGCTGCTTGTGGCGGTCGGCGTTGCCAGGATCGGTCTTGCCCATGAAGATGCAGATCTTGCAGCGCGGGTCGGTGGCGTTGGTCGTGTACCATTTACGGCCGTTGATGACGTAATGGTCGCCTTCGCGCACGATCGAGCTTTCGATGTTGGTCGCGTCGGACGAGGCGACGGCAGGCTCGGTCATGGCGAAGCAGGAACGGATTTCGCCTGCGAGCAGCGGCTTCAGCCAGCGTTCCTTGTCCTCTTTCGAGCCGTAGCGCTCGAGCACTTCCATGTTGCCGGTGTCCGGCGCCGAGCAGTTGAACACTTCCGGCGCGAGATGCGAGCGGCCCATCACCTCGCAGAGCGGGGCATATTCGAGATTGGTGAGGCCAGCGCCGTGGCTCGACTCCGGCAGGAACAGGTTCCAGAGGCCCTCGGCGCGCGCGAGCGGCTTCAGCTCCTCGACGACGGGATAGACTTTCCACGGCCCGAGCTCTTCCGCCTCGCGATAAAATCGCTCCTCGTTCGGGTAGATGTGTCGGTCCATAAAACTCTCGAGCTTGCGCTTGAGCTCGACGACTTTTGGCGACATCGGGTAGAGCATGCTGGACCTCCTCAGGCGTCGGGCTAGTCGATCTCGAGATATTCCGGGTCGGCCAGTTTGGGGAACGGCGCGGCCGGCAGCGTCTGGTACCAGAACGCCACGGAAGCGATGTCGTCCTGCAGCGGGAGATATTTTGCCTCCTTGAGGCCCGTTCGCCAGCCCAGCGCCTGGATGGTGACGCGGAGATCGCTCTGGAAGCGGATGGGATCGGGGATGTGCCAGCGATACATGCCGAAGCGCTGCTGCGATTTGTAGACGCCGTCCGGACGGATCACCTGAGGCAGGCCGGCGTAGGGCGTGGTGAATTCCTGGTAATGCGATTGCTGTACGGCGCCGCGGCCGGAATGCGCCACATAGGGATCGAAATTATACGCGCCGCAGAAATAGTCCTCGGTGCCGGTGCCGCAGATGGTCGGGAATTCGCCATCACCGTCGATGAAGAACTTGATCTCGCCTTCGCCCCACCAGCCGTTGTTGTTGACGCCCCAGGCCATGTAGGTGCCAATATATTGGCCGCGCCCGCTGACGCCGTCGAGGATGGTGTAGACGTCCTTGTAGGGCAACGGGTTGGTGCGGCGAAATTGGGCGTGGAAATAAGCGCAGTCCTCGGGCACCTCGGTCAGGGTGTAGTTGATCTGGTAGTAGACGGTGAGCGCTTCCTCGCTGCGGTTCTCCATCGTGAAGCGGGCGCGCTTGCGGAACGGCATTTCCCAGTAGCAGTTGAACGCACGTCCGGGATTGACGCAGACCGCGAGCGACGACACCTGCGCAAACTCCTCCCATCCGCAGGCGAAGAAATCGCCGGCCGGACATTCCACGCTCGGATGCTCCTGGTCGTCCCAGTAGACCCGCAGGATCGAATGGCGCAGCCGTCCGCGCGCCAGCGTCATCCAGATCTGCTGGATGGCGCCCTGGCCCTCGATGTCGGCGAGTGTGAACGTGGCGCCGGGCTCGATCACGACAAAGGGCGAAACCTTCCAGCCCTGTCCGAGATCGCGGGCCTGAGGGGCCGCGGGTCCGTCGACGGACATGCCGCCCTTGCCCTTTTCGCCGGTGAAATTCTCGGGGCTGATCGAACGCGTCTGCGCGTTCGACAGGCGCGACAGATTGCCGAGATGCAGGCCCAATCCGGAAAACGCCATGATGTCCTCGATGAGGGGTTAGCGATGCCTCGGATATATCGCCCCCGAATCTACCAAAAGGTGAAGATGATCGCGTACCGGGAGGGCTGACACTACCCGACGCGATACCCCCTGAACTTCTCGCGCAGCGCCGATTTGAGCACCTTGCCCGTGCCGGTCATCGGGAATTCGTCTAGGAATTCGACGGCATCCGGCATCCACCAGCTCGCGATCCTGGGACGCATATGGTCGAGCAGGGTCTTGCCGTCGACGGTCGCGCCCTTCTTGCGGACGACCAGAAGCAGGGGGCGCTCCTGCCATTTGTCGTGCGCAATGGCGACCACGGCGGCCTGCAGCACGTCGGGATGGGACAGGGCGATGTCCTCGAGCTGGATCGAGGAGATCCATTCGCCGCCCGACTTGATCACGTCCTTGGAGCGGTCGGTGAGCGTCACATGGCCGTGTTGGTCGATCACGGCCATGTCGCCGGTGATCAGCCAGCCGTCGCGATCGAGGCCTTCATCCAGCTTCATGTAGCCGGAGGAGACCCAGGGGCCGCGGGCGCGCAGATGGCCGACGGACTTGCCGTCGCGTGGCAGTTCGCTGCCGCCGTCGTCGACGATGCGCAAGGTCGTGCCGAAGCAGGCGCGGCCCGAGACTTGGCGCCGGTCGAATATCTCGGTTTCGCTGAGATGCTCCGAGCCGGGCCGCAATCCCGGCATCGAGCAGCCCAGCGCCTCGGTCATGCCCCAGGCCTGAACATAGTCGATGCTGTAGTCGCGCTTGAGCTTTTCGATCATCGCGCGCGGGGGCGCCGAGCCCGACGACAGTGTTGCGCGCAGGGTCGAGAATTTGTTGCCGGTGCGGCCCAGCCAGTCGAGCAGGATCAGCCAGAAGCTCGGCACGCCTGCCGACACCGTCACCTTCTCGCCTTCGAGCAGCTCGTAGAGCTTGTCTGGCTCGTAGTTGCGGCCGGGCAGCACGAGCTTCGAGCCGGTGTAGGGAGCGGTGAACGGCATGTTCCAGCCATTGCCGTGAAACAGCGGTGCCATCGGCATCATCACCTCGCGCACGCCTTCCATATGCCCGGGCAGGAAGTCGAGGCCGGAGCAGACCATGGTCTGAAGCAGGGCGGCGCGGTGCGAGTAGATCACGCCCTTTGGATTGCCCGTCGTGCCCGACGTGTAGCAGATGGTGGATGCGGACTTTTCGTCGAACTCCGGCCAGGCGAAGCCAACATCGCTCTCCTTGTCCAGGAGCTCCTCATAGCAATGCACGTTCGCAAGCATCGTCTCCGGCATGCGCTCGCGCGAGGACATCAGGACATATGCTTCGATCGTCTTCAATTGCGGTGCGATCGCCTCGACGATTGGCAGCGTCGCGCGGTCGACGAACAGCAGCCGGTCTTCGGCGTGGTTGATGATGTAGACGAGCTGTTCGGGGAACAGCCGCGGATTGACGGTGTGCAGCACATAGCCCATGCCGGGCGCCGCGTAGAACATCTCGAAATGACGATGCGTGTTCCAGGCCAGCGTTCCGACGCGGTCGCCTTGCTTCATGCCGAGCCGCTCGAGCGCCAGCGCCATGCGCTTGATGCGCGGATGGGCTTCGGCATAGGTGGTGCGATGGATGTCGCCTTCGATCTCGCGCGCGACGATCTCCGCCTCGCCGTGATAGTCGGCCGCATACTGGATCAAGCCACTGATCAGCAGCGGCATGTCCATCATCAATCCCTGCATGGTCCCCTCCGAAAGCCAAGTCGCTTATAGTCATGTCGTTGCATGACGCGTTTGCGCTTGCTTTCAAGGTAGCGGAACGCCGCGCGACGTCCACGCAAAAAGCGGCTGATGAGATTGCATGCGTCACTTTTTAAGGGCTAACTGGCGCGAGATGCAGGCCGAAGCACCGGGCCGCAATGGAGGACATCGATGTCAGCGGAAAGACACAAGACCGGTGCAGCCGGCGCGCCTAGCATCGACATTCAGGCCTTGCGTGCGCGCTATCGTGACGAGCGCGACCTGCGTCTGCGCTCCGAAGGCAAGGCGCAATATGTCGAGATGACCGCAGGCTTCGCCCGCTATCTCGACGATCCCTGGGCCGATGCCGGATTTGCGCGCGAGCCCGTCAGCGAAGAGACCGAGGTCGTCATCGTCGGCGGTGGCTTCGGCGGTTTGCTGTGTGGCGCGCGTCTGCGCGCGGCCGGCATCACTGATTTCCGCATCGTGGAAAAGGCCGCCGATTTCGGCGGCACCTGGTACTGGAATCGTTATCCCGGCGCGGCCTGCGACACCGAGAGCTACATATATCTACCGCTGCTGGAAGAGACCGGCTACATGCCGGTGCGTAAATATGCGCGTGCGCCGGAGATCTACCAACACTCGCGCCGCATTGGCCGTCACTTCGGTCTTTACGAGCGTGCGCTGTTTCAGACCGTCATCTCGCGCATGGCGTGGCAGGAGCAGGAGGGACGCTGGCTGGTCGAGACTGACCGCGGCGATCGCATCCGTGCGCGCTTTGTGATCTTGGCCGGAGGTCCGTTGAGCCGGCCTAAGCTGCCTGGCATTCCCGGTATCGAAAGTTTCAAGGGCCACAGCTTCCATACCAGCCGCTGGGACTATGCCTACACCGGCGGCAGCGCTGAGGGCGCTCTCGACGGTCTTGCCGACAAGCGCGTCGGCATCATCGGCACCGGTGCCACCGCCGTGCAATGCGTGCCGCATCTCGGCCGTTCGGCGAAGGAGCTCTACGTGTTCCAGCGCACGCCTTCAGCGATCGGCGTGCGCGACGACAAGCCGACCGATCAGTCCTGGGCGGAAAGCCTGAAGCCCGGCTGGCAGCGCGAGCGCATGGACAATTTCACCGCCGTGATTTCTGGCGAGCCGTTCGAGCAGGATCTGGTGCAGGACGGCTGGACCGGCCTGCTCGGTGAGATCCTGCTCGCGCCGCGTCGTCAGCCACAGCCCGTGACCTCGATGGAAGAGGCGCTGAAGGTGATCGAGCAGGCGGACTATCGCAAGATGGAGGAGATCCGGGCTCGCGTCGACGCCGTGGTCAAGGACGAAGCGGCCGCGGCTGCGCTCAAACCCTGGTACAAGGCGTTCTGCAAGCGGCCGTGCTTTCACGACGAATATCTCGACACCTTCAATCGCCCCAACGTGCATCTCGTCGACACCGGGGGCAGGGGCGTGGAGCGCATCAGCGAAAATGCGGTCGTCGTCGACGGCAAGGCCTACGAGCTCGACTGTCTGATCTATGCCAGCGGTTTCGAGGTCGGCACCGACTATGCACGCCGCATGGGTTTCGAGGTCCATGGCCGCGACGGCATGAGCTTGTCAGAACGGTGGCGCGATGGCGTCAAGACGATGCACGGCTTTTACAGCCGCGGCTTTCCGAACTGCTTCATGATCGTGACGGTGCAGGCCGGCCAGAGCGCCAATTTTCCGCACATCATCGACGAGCAATCGCAGCACATCGCCTATGTCATCGATCAGGCACGCAAGCGCGGTGCGAGGACGCTGGAGCCAACGGTCGCGGCCGAGAATGCGTGGGTCGACGAAGTCGTGAAGGCCGCGGTCGGCCGCCAGACCTATCTCGCCGAATGCACGCCCGGCTACTACAACAATGAAGGCGTGTTCGATCCGATCGCGGCGCGCAACAGCCAGTATTGGCGCGGGCCGATGGCGTTCCTCCGGCTGCTCGCCAAATGGCGGAAGGAGGGCAATCTGGACGGATTGGAATTGACCTCCGAGGCCCCGGCGTGAGTGGCATGATCCCGGCGCCATCAGGTGCGACGCGGCTCACCATCATCGTCGGCGATCCCATTGCCCAGGTGCGTTCGCCCGCGGGAGTCTCGGCCGCGTTCGCAGCGCGCGGCCATGACGGCATTCTCGTTCCGGTTCAGGTTGCGACGACCGATCTGCCGGAGTTTCTCTCGGTCGCGACGCGGTTGAAGAACCTCGACGGTATCGTCGTGACCATTCCGCACAAATTCGCCTGCTACCAGGCCTGTGCCAGCGCGACGGAGCGCGCGCACTTCCTCCGCACCGTAAACCTGATGCGCCGTCGCGCCGATGGTTCGTGGCACGGCGACATGGTGGACGGCCTCGGTTTCCTCGGCGCCGCGCGGGCGAAGGGGATCGATCCCCGCGGCATGCGGGCGCTGCTGGTGGGCGCGGGCGGGGCCGGCTCGGCCATCGCGCTCGCATTGGTCGAGGCCGGTGTGAGCGAACTCGCGGTTCACGACAGTGAGACAGAGCGCCGCGACGCGCTGATCGGCCGGCTCAACGGGCTCGGCAAAGCGCCCGTGCGAGCAGGCACTATCGATCCCGCAGGCTTCGACTTCGTCGCCAATGCCACGCCCGCCGGGATGAAAGATGGCGACCCGCTGCCGGTCGATGTCACGCGGCTGGCGCCGTCGGCCTATTGCGGCTGCGTGGTCACCATGCCCGAAATTTCGCCGTTCATCGCAGAAGCCCGCAAGCGCGGCTGCGTCACGGCGACCGGCACCGACATGTACTGGCAGCACCAGGGCATCATGGTGGATTTCCTGCTCGGGACCGATCGCGGACGCTAAGCGTTTGATTCATGTCAAGCACATTGCCTGCATTGATAGCATCGCTCGGGGCTTGAGCGTGCGCGACTGACGTAGGATTATGCGTCCGCGCGAGCCGGTCGCGCAAAATCGAGGGAAGGGACCACGGAATGACCAAGGGCAGGACCGCTGCGACGGCGATGATCGGCGTGACTGCGCTGCTGTTGTCCCTGATGCCTGCCGCCCATGCTGCGCAGTGCGGCAACGGGCCCGGCGGCTTCGAGGCCTGGAAGCGTGAGTTCAGCGCGGAGGCGCAGGGCAAGGGCATCGGTCAGAGCGCGATCTCGGCGCTGATGCAGACCAATTATGCCAGCGCGACCATCGGCGCCGATCGCAGCCAGCACAGCTTTTCGCTCTCGCTCGACCAGTTCCTGGCCAAGCGCGGCGCCACGACCATCGTCGCGCGCGGCCGATCGCTGAAGCAGTCGCAGGCGGCGATGTTCGCCTCGATCGAGCAGCGCTACGGCGTGCCGCCGGGGCCGTTGATCGCGATCTGGGGCATGGAGACCGGTTTCGGCAGCCAGCGCGGCAACCAGAACATGCTCTCGTCGATCGCGACGCTCGCCTATGACTGCCGCCGTCCCGAATTCTTCACCGAGCAGCTCTATGCGGCGCTGAAGCTGGTTGATCGCGGTACGCTGTCGGGGTCCACCCGCGGCTCCATGCATGGCGAGGTCGGCCAGACCCAGTTCATGCCCAAGAACATCCTGGCCTACGGCACCGGCAATCTCGAGGTCGCCGCCAACGCATTGAGCTCGACAGCGAATTTCCTGAAAGCCAATGGCTGGCGTGCGGGAGCCGGCTACCAGCCGGGCGAGGCGAATTTCGTCGCCATCCAGGCCTGGAATGCGGCGGGCGTCTACCAGAAGGCCATCGCGCTGATGGGGCGGCAGATCGACGGGGGTGGCGGGGCGGCAGCAGTGCGCTGAGGTGCTCCGCAAGGCGTGACCTGCTTGTCAGAGAAAGTTGTTGCTTTCAGGAACCGACGGCATGAGGTTTGCTTAGATCAAGTTCGGGGCTGGCATGAGGAGAACTCAACATGGCTACCCAGATCGTGATGGACCAGACCGGCGATACACGCCACGAGTTTGATCCTGAAAATGCCGAAGCGTTGGCGCGGGCCGAACAACGCTTTCGGGAGCTGACCGGCGCGGGCTTTACCGCTGCGTACCGGACCGGGCCAGGCGAAGTCACGCGTATCAAATCGTTTGACCCGACCGCGCGGGAAACGCTGTTCTATCCCCGCCTGGTCGGCGGTTGATCTGAACGGCCGATGATCGCGGTCTTCAGGCTTCGCGCGCCCGCGCGAGCGCGTCTGCACGCGCTCCGCGAACTCTACCGGCGCTTCTTCGGCGAGAACACGCCCGAGGCGCGCGGTCGCCGGCTTCTGTCCGAATGGCTGTCTGAAGAGCAGCGCGCACAATTCGAGCAGCACCGGCATTTCGACGTCGTCGGTTGCGACAGCGGCAAGCGCTATCGCATTCACTACGGCACCGCCGCCAACGTCCATGAGGTCGACAACGCGGGCAATGCAACGATGGGATGGTGCTTCGTCCCGTCAGGCTTCCTCGTGCCGGGCGACGTGATGCTGGCGCAGAAGATCGCGCTCGAGACGGATGAGAAGGGGGCCCTGGCGCTCGCCAACCGGTTTCCACCGGCAACACATTCCGAGCATTTTTACCGGCGGCCGTTCTAGCCGGCGCGTACGCTGGGACTTTGCTCAGAAGTGCGTGGTGCGATAGGCATCCACCGCATGCGCAGCGAAGACGCCGATGCTGCAAAGGACGAGGAGGGCTGAGATAAGCTCGATCATCGCTCGTCCTCCCTAAGCGGCTGGGCGACGAGATGCTGGCAGCAGGCGTATTCGCTGATCAGGTCGAGGAAAAATTGCATGACGCACGTTCCTGTATTGATTTTGACAACCAGATAACCGGCCATCTGTTTCAGGCGTGTTTCGTCGATTTGGGAAAGGGGTTTCGCGGGGAACCCGGGGCTGGCCTGGGAGCGGCCAAATCGCTACATCCGGATCGTCAATCCATTGCTTTGGACGTGCAAATCGCGTGCGCGCCGCATCATATTTCGAGGCAAAATCATGGCACAAGTCGCCTGGTTCGACGATCTCACCGTCGGCATACGTTTCAAATCCCCCGAGGTCGAGGTCACCGAGGCCGACATCAAGCGGTTTGCCGCCGAGTTCGACCCGCAGCCGATGCATCTCGATCACGAGGCCGCCAAGGCGACCCTGTTCAATGGCCTGGCTGCGTCGGGATGGCACACCGCGGCGATCGCCATGAACCTCGCGATCCAGACCCGACCTTTCGGGCCGCACCCGCTGATCGGCGCCGGCGTCGACGGCCTGCGCTGGACCATCCCGGTGCGGCCGAATGACCGCCTGCATCTGGTCGGCGAGGTCATGAGCCTGACGCCGTCGAAGTCGAAGCCGCAGGGCATCGCGCTGGTGAAATGGACGATGTTCAACCAGAACGGCGAGGAGGTTTACACCTTCACGCCGATCGCGATCGTGCCACGGCGACCGTAGGGCAGCCGGGGCGAGCCGGCTGAAGCCCTTGCGGCTTGTGGAGAGAGGTGGTCAGCTTGCTCCGGGGAAAACGCTGGAGGCTGATATGAAACGACTCCTTCTTGCCGCTGCGCTGCTGGCCGGTGCCTTGAGTGCCGGGCCTGCGGTCGCGCAACAGTCCAAGGTCGGTGACTGGACCATCGAGAAGCGCACCCAGGACACCCACTGCAACGCCAGCCGCGGCTACAAGGATAAGGACGACGAGAACCGCGACTACGTCATCGTCATCACCTATTCCGACAAAGCCATCGTGATCGTGATGATCTATGACGGCTGGGAGTGGGACAAGGTCGGCGAGATCCTGAAGGCCGACGTCGGCACCGACGACTCCGACATCATGTCGAAGGCGAAGTGGGAAGTCATGGACAAGACCACCGTGCGCGGCATCTTCGAGTACGATCAATCCATGATGGACCGCCTGTCGAAGGCCAAGCGTCTCACGCTCGATTTCGAGGATGATGACGACGACAGCATCGAGATGCAGATCCCGCGCGCCGGCGAGGCGCTCGCTGCGCTGAAGTTCTGCGAGGAGAACCGGAAATAAAATGCCGCGCGCCTCAGGCGCGGCTGATTGAGCAAGCAGCGAGCCGGCGCGTGATGCACGGCACACAGCCCGCTCGCTGTTCGCATTTATCCCAGTCTTTGGCGAAAACGTCCAAGCCGCACCCTGCGGTTGACGTTACGCAAGGACGATGTTCGAGATTCCAGCATTTTTCTCTGACGTTTTCTCGTCGTCGGCCACGACCCGCCGATGACGATCCCCGAGGCGAACAGGTTCTCCTCGCTCGTCGGCGAGATCTACGATGCGGCGGTCGATCCCGCACAGCGAAGCGCCGCACTGGAGCAGGTCGCGGGTTTTGTCGGCGGCTCGGCCGTGACCATTCTCTCGCGGGACGCAGCCAGGCTCTCGATCGAAATCCACCAGCACTATGGAACGGAGTCCCGCTTCCGCGAGCTCTATCGGGATCGCTATGTCGAGCTGGATCCATTGCTCGATCGCCACCTCGATCGGCCCGTCGAACAGACCATTGGCGTGACCGACGTCATGCCCTATTCGGACTTCGTGGCCACGAGCTTCTATCGCGAGTGGGTGGAACCGCAGGGCGCCGTCGACTTCGCGACCGTCACGCTCGAGCGATCGAACGCGCGCACGACGATTCTGCAGGTCATGCGGGGCCGGTCACGCGGAACCGTCGATGATTCGATGCGCGAGCGCATGCGGTTGCTTGCGCCGCACATCCAGCGCTCGCGCGTCATGGGCCGGCAGATCAGGGCGCGCTCCCACACCGTGGCCGACCTCGCGCAGGTCCTCGACGCCCTGAGCACGGCGATCTGCCTGTTCGACGCGGACGGACGGGTCGTTCATGCCAACGCGTCGTGCCGGCAAATGCTCGCCGACGGCGATCTGCTCGCAATGGCCAGTGATCGCATCGTGGCGCGCAACGTCCAGGCCGACAAAATATTCCGCAGCTTGTTCGATGTCGTTGCCGATGGCGGAATCAATCCGGCCGATCGCCGAAAAATCGAGATCATGACGTCGGCCGATGGCCAGCACTATCTGGCCTACGCGTTTTCGCTGACGCACCAAATTAGCCTGCAACGCGATACTGCAGCCACGGTGATGTTCTTGCAAAAAGCGTCGATGGTGCCTCAGCTTGCAACGGACGCGATCGCTGCCGCGTTCAGGCTGACACCGTCTGAAAAGCGCGTGCTGACGGCCATCGTCGAGCTCGGTGGAGTTCCCGACATCGCGGTAAAGCTCGGAATTGCCGAGACGACAGTGAAGACGCATCTCGGTCGCCTGTTCGAGAAGACCGGCGCGGGCAGGCAGGCCGACCTCGTCAAGATCGCGGCGGGCTTTGCTGCTCCGTTCGTGCAGGCGATCGGCCCGGACGACGCCGTGTGATCCAATTCACATCGTGCGCAGCGAGACTGGGCGATCTCAATCCATTGTGAAGGCCAGGCTGCATTCGTCCTCCAAACGTATGACGCTTGTCATTTGACACTTCCGTATAGGCACTTTCTGGAATGAGAGCGGCGATGTGCGCCACCACAACAATGCGCGGCACCGGACATGAGCACCGGGAAACAACAGCGCGTGGCCGAGCCTGCTCGTCGATTGGAGGGATTGCAGTGAGCGGCAAGGATGATGTTTCCATTCTGAAGGTTTCGTCGAACGACATTCCGGAAAGCGAGCGCGTCACGACGTTGCGTGACTTCTACTGCCGCGGCGTGCTCAAGGCCGAGCTCGATGTTCGGGATGGCGCGCCCATCGTGGCAAGCCTTACCGCGCATTCGCTGCCGGATGCGCAATTGCTGCTCGGCACGCTGTTCGGCGCCAAGGTGGTTCGCACCCGGCAGATCGTCGTCGACGGCGATGACAGTCTGGCGCTGGTCTTCAACCGGTCCGGAACCGTCGGGGTCACGGGGCGGGGACGGGACCTGCTGCTCGGTCCCGGCGATGCCGTGCTGACCAGTGCCGACGACGTCACGAGCTTCGAACGGTTCGTGGCCGGAGATTGCTTCTCGCTGCGCGTGCCGCGGCGGGTTCTCGCGCCGATCATCATGGACGTGGACGATGCGGTGATGCGCGTCATCCGGGACCGTCAGACCGAGATCAGGGTGCTCGTCGACTACGCCACGTCGCTGGTGCGGGAGAATGCGCTGGCAACGCCCGCATTGCGCGAACTCGGTGTCGGGCATTTGCACGATCTCCTGGCGCTCGTGCTCGGTCCGACCGATGAGGTCAGGGAAGGCGCCGGCCCACGCGGCGCGAAGGCTGCCCGCCTGCGCAAGGCAAAATTCCTGATCGTCAACAATTGCTGGCGGCAGGACCTGTCGGTGGCCGGCGTTGCGCAGGAACTCGGCGTCACGCCGCGTTACCTCCAGCGCCTGTTCGAGGCCGACGGCAAGACGTTTTCCTCGTTCCTGATCGAGCAGCGCCTGAAACGCGCCCATCGCATGTTGCGGGAGCCGGAATTCGCCGAGCGCCCGGTCTCCTCGATCGCCTACGACGTCGGATTCGGCGATCTCTCTTATTTCAACCGCTCTTTCCGGCGGGCCTACGGCGCCACGCCGAGCGACGTCAGGAGCGGCACAGCGGAGTGATCGCATCTCGACGAATTTGAGCGCGCGATCGATTTCGATTCGGGAAATGGAATTTTTCGCATGATCCTCGATCGTCGAGTCATGACTGGCGCGTGGAGTAGGTCATGACGCAGCGTTGCGTGCGGCGCCGTCCGTTGGAGTGTTGAATGCGCCGTTTCTTCTTCGACCTCCTGGTCGGCAATGTCGTGAAGATCGATCCGGGCGGCATGGTGTTCGAGCATGCCGGAGCGACGTTCGTGGTCGCCGACGAGATGGCAGAGCACCTCTTCGTCTGGCGCGACGATCTGCGCGACTGCGATGCCTGGATCCGCGTCAGGGACGATGGCGGGCGCGAGATCTATCGTGCCGCGGTCTGGGCCAAGAGCGCCGAGAGGGCGGGCTGGGACCAGGCGTGAGCGGAACGGCAAAGGGGGGGCTTCGCGTCGCGTTCTGAGCCGGCATAAGCCCTGGCGGCCTGAACGCGGTGCCGGCCGGCCGGGCTCCATCCACCCGGCCGGCACCATCCTCCGATCGGAGGATGAGGGCATGCTTCGGTTGTGATATGGTGCCCGGCATTGTTCATCCAAAGCCATTCAACGCCATGCACAGACCGCGGAAGCTGCCCGATCTGGTCGAGTCCATCTACGATGCCGGTCTCGACCCCTCGCTGTGGAACGACGTCGTCGTGGGCATCCGCGATTTCGTCGGTGGCCAGGCCTGCGGGCTGTTTTCCAAGGATTCGATCAGCAAGTTCGGTGTCACGCATTATTATTGCGGGGCCGATCCGCACTACATCCAGCTCTATTCGGAGACCCATTCCAAGTTCGATCCGCTGACGATCCTGCCGCCACACGGCCAGATCGTCAGCATCCCCGATCTCGTCAATTTCGACGAATATCGCCGCGGGCGCTTCTATCAGGAATGGATGCGGCCGCAGGGGTGCAGCGATGCGGCCAACGTCGTGCTCGAGAAATCGAACGCGCACTGCCCGGTGATGATGACGGTGCTCTCCGGCCGGCGCATGGTCGACGCCGGGATGAAGCATCGGATGTCGCTGATCGTGCCGCATGCCAGTCGCGCGCTGCTCGTCAACCGCGCCATCAGCTCGAAGCTGACGCTGGCCACGGCGCTCGCGGATGTCCTGGACAATCTGTCATCCGGCATCTTCCTGCTGAATTCCTGCTGCCATTTGGTCCACGCCAATGCGAGCGGCTACGCGATGCTCGAGGCTGACGACGTGGTCCGCATTGTTACCGGCCAGCTCGTGACCAGGGGCACCGAGGCCAATCAGACACTGCGCGAGACTTTTGCTGCCCGCGGAGATGCTGCCTCGCTTCTCGCAAGCGGGCAGGCGATTCCGCTGCTTTCGGCCAAGGGCGAACGCTATGTCGCGCACATCCTGCCGCTGTCGTCGGTGCTGCGGAACGGCAACGAGCGGTCGTCCGATGCCGTCGGCGCGCTGCTGCTGCGCAAGGTCACGCTCGGTGGGCAGTCCTACGGCGAGCTGATTGCACGGACCTTCGATCTGACGCCGGCGGAACTGCGCGTATTCCTGTCGATCGTCGAGGTCGGTGGCGTTCCGGAGACGTCCATCGCTCTCGGAATCGCGGAGACGACGGTGAAGACGCATCTGCATCGCGTGTTCGCCAAGACCGGCGTCGCGCGCCAGGCGGATCTCGTCAAGCTGGCGGCCGGATTCTCCAATCCACTTGTCAACTAGCTGGTTAATTGGCGTGAAACCGTTGAACCTATTGGTGTCTCGGCCGACTCCATGGAAAAGCCCCAGGGTATCAACGTCTCAAAGCCGCGCCGGACTATTGGCTCTTTCAATGCAGCTGACCGCACAACACTCCGAGTTGATCGAGAGCATCTACGACGCCGGGGTCAATCCTGAGTTGTGGTCCGACGTCGTCGTCATGCTCAACAGATTCTTCGGCAGCCGGGCCTGCGGCCTGATCTCAAAGGACAAGGTCAGCAGATCCGGATCGACGCATTATTATTGCGGGGTCGATCCGCACTTCATCCAGCTTTACGCCGGCGAGTACGCGCAGCATGACCCGCTCGCCAGGCTGCCGCGCTACGGCGAGGTCCGCAACATCCCGGACCTCGTGGATTTCGACGAATATCGCCGTGGGCGCTTCTATCAGGAATGGCTGCGCCCCCAGGGCTGTGCCGATGTCGCCAATGTGGTGCTGGAACAGGCGAATTCGCCGTGCCCGATGCTGATGACCGTGATCCCGGGCAGGGAGATGCTGGACGCGAAGATGCGTGCGCGCATGCAGCTCGTCGTTCCCCATGCAAGCCGCGCCGTGATGATCAACCGGACAATCGAGCGGAAGCAGCAGAAGGCAATCGCGCTGGCCGATGTCGTGGATCGATTGAGCGCCGGCGTGATCCTGCTCGACGCCGCCTGCAACATCGTCCACAGCAATCCGGCGGCCGAGGCTATCCTGGACGGGGACGACGTCTTGCGGTCCGTCAACGGCCGCCTGCTGGCGAGATCGCCCGACGCGAACGCAGCGCTGCGCAACGCCTTTCGTGGCGAAGCGGAAGTGGTCGCAGCGGCGGCCGCGGACCGTAACATCTTGCTGACATCGAGCGATGGATCGCATCACATCGCCCGTGTGATCGCGCTGCCATCGCTCTTACGGGAAGGGAGCGCAGGGCTCGCCTGTGGCGCCATCGGCGCCCTGTTCGTCTGGAAGGCGAAGCTCGATGCGCGCTCTTGCGCCGGGCTGATCGATCGCACGTTCGAGCTGACGCCTGCGGAACTCAGGGTTCTGCAGTCCATCGTCGAAATCGGCGGCGTGCCGGAGACGGCCGACGCGCTCGGTATCGCAGAGACAACGGTGAAGACGCATCTGCATCGCGTATTCGCCAAGACCGGTACGAGCCGCCAGGCCGACCTCGTAAAGCTCGCGGCGGGTTTTTCCAACCCGCTGGTTCACTGACGCATCGTCGGCGCTGAACAAAGCATCAACGCCGCGCCCGCAATTTCATCATCAGAATGTTATCGCGCGTCATTCGTTTGGGTGACGCGATCTGCTGCGTTCTCTCCTACGAGAGCACACACGACTTGTTGTTCGTCGCGTTCGATTCTTTTGTGAAGCAACTCACAGCAGCTGGAAGTGAATTCCATCATCCTCGCTTTCAGGTTGAGAGGAGATCGGCATGCGAACAACGGTACGGAGCCTGGTCGGGAAGTTCCACGACGTCGTCGATCGCATGATCGCAACGCTGCATCAGCAGCGTGCAATCGAGGCGCGACGGGTATTGCAGCGCTATCGCCACCTGCTGGAAACGCAGCCCGAAACATTGCCTTTGAATGAAGTCGATTTTGTCTGCAGTGAAGAGGAATTTTCTGAAAATGCCCATCAATCTGATGCGCGCGAGCGCGGAGCCAGCCACCCCAGTCTCGCGCGCGCGTAATGGCAACGTTGTCGCGATAGTGCTCACCGCCGCGCTCGTCACCCTTCAGCTGGCCGGCCTCGTCATGCTGGAACGATCGCACGCGCATGCGATGCAGGTGTCGTTTCCGCGCGAGCCTGCAAGTTGCGCAGACAGCGCCGCCGTACCGGTCTCGCAGATTCTCTATGATTGAGCGGAGGGCAGACTGTGCCTGACATCACGACACTGCTGCTCCTCAGCGCCGCCGTATTCGCCGGAGCCTTCGTCTCGGGGCTCTCGGGCTTCGCATTCTCCGCTGTGGCGGGTGCGATCCTGCTGCGGGTGTTCCAGCCGCTGGAGGCCGTGCCGCTGATGATGGCGTGCAGCATCGGCGTGCAGGCGACCAATCTGTGGGCGCTCCGGCGCAGCATCCGCTGGGAGGGAAGCCTGTTCCTGATCATCGGTGGATTGATCGGCGTCCCGATTGCGGTTTCGCTGTTGCAGAGCACTGACACGCATCTGCTTCGGCGCGGCTTTGGTGTCGTCGTGGCACTCTATGCCGCTTATATGCTGCTGCGGCCGACGCTGGTGACTGCCACTGTGGCCGTCGGCCGCCACTGGGTTGCACTGATCGGATTCGGAGGCGGGCTCGTCGGCGGGCTCACCGCCATGCCCGGCGCGATCCCGACGATCTGGTGCGACATGCGCGGCATGCCCAAGAGCGAGCAGCGCGGCCTGGTGCAGCCGTTCATTGCCGCGATGCAGGTCTTTGCGATCATCCTGCTGGTCGGGCATCATGACTTGTCGTCAAAAGTCTTCGTCGACCTCGCGGCCAGCCTGCCGGCGCTGTTCGCAGGGTCCGCGCTCGGTGTGATCGCGTTTCACCGGGTGAACGAGACGGTCTTTCGCAAGACCGTGCTCGTTCTGTTGTTGATCTCGGGGATCTCCCTGATCTAGTGCCCGATGCCTTGCACGGGCGCTGCACTGGTCTCGCTGCCATGATGCACCAGTGGCTTCATGCCGGTGACAGTGCGCAGCAGCACATAGAACACCGGCGTCAGGAACAGGCCGAACACGGTGACGCCGATCATGCCGGAGAACACGGCAACGCCCATGGCGCGCCGCATCTCCGAGCCGGCGCCGGTCGACAGCACCAGCGGCAGCACGCCCATGATGAAGGCCATCGACGTCATCAGGATCGGGCGAAGCCGTAAGCGGCTCGCCTCGATCGCTGCCCTGATCGGCGTGCGACCTGCGAATTCGAGCTCGCGCGCGAATTCGACGATCAGGATCGCGTTCTTGGCGGAGAGGCCGACGAGCACGATCAGGCCGATCTGGGTGAAGACGTTGTTGTCGCCCTTGGAGAGCCAGACGCCGAACATCGCGGCCAGCAAGCCCATCGGCACGATCATGATGATGGAGAGCGGCAGCGTCAGACTCTCGTAGAGCGCGGCGAGCACCAGGAACACCAGTAGGATCGCCAGCGGGAACACCCAGAGCCCGGAATTGCCGGCGATGAACTCCTGATAGGTCAGGTCGGTCCATTCGAAGGCAAAGCCGGGTGGCAACGTCTCCGCCGCGATCCGCGTCGCGACCTCCTGCGCCTGGCCCGACGAGAAGCCGGGCGCTGCCGCCGCGTTGATGTCGGAGGACAGGAAGCCGTTGTAGCGGATCGCCCGCTCAGGCCCCGCGCTCTGGCGGATCGTGAGCAGAGCCGACAGCGGCACCATGTCGCCCGAGGATGAGCGCACCTTCAACTGCCTGATGTCGTCGGCGCGTGCGCGGAACGGCGCATCGGCCTGGACATAGACGGAGTAGGTGCGGCCAAACTTGTTGAAGTCGTTGACGTAGTAGGAGCCCAGATAGATCTGCAGCGTGTTGAACACTTCGGTCACGGGCACGCCCAGCTGCAACGCCTTGGTGCGGTCGATGTCGGCGAAGAGCTGGGGCACGTTGACCTGGAAGCTCGAGAACACGCCGGCGATCTCCGGCGCTTTCTGCATCGCCGCCATGAACGCCTTGGTCGCCTCATTCAGCGCCTCATAGCCGAGACCGGCGCGGTCCTCGATCTGCAGCTTGAAGCCGCCGATGGTGCCGAGACCGTTGACCGGCGGCGGCGGGAACATGGCGATGAAGGCTTCCTGGATGCCCGAATATTTCTTGTTGAGATCGGCCGCGATGGCATTGCCGCTCAAGGCCGGGCCCTTGCGCTCGTCAAACGGCTTCAGCGTCGAGAACACGATGCCGGCGTTGGACGAGTTGGTGAAGCCGGCGATCGACAGGCCCGGGAACGCCACGGAGCTCTCGACACCGGGCTGGGTCAGCGCGATGTCGCTCATCTTGCGGATCACCTCTTCGGTGCGATCGAGCGCTGCACCGTCAGGCAGCCGCGAGAAGCCGACCAGATATTGCTTGTCCTGGCCCGGCACGAAGCCGCTCGGGACCTGCTGGAACATGAAGGCGGTTACGCCAACCAGGACCACATAGAGCCCCATCACCGCGGCCTTGCCGGAGATCACCTTGGTGACGGTGCCGCTGTAATTCTCCGAAGAGCGCGTGAACGCCTTGTTGAAGCCGCGGAAGAACCAGCCAAGGCCCTTTTCCATGATGAGCGTCAGCCGGTCCTTCGGCTCGTTGTGGCCCTTGAGCAGCAGGGCCGATAGCGCCGGCGACAAGGTCAGCGAGTTGACGGCCGAGATCACCGTCGAGATCGCGATCGTCAGCGCGAACTGCTTGTAGAACTGCCCGGTGAGCCCGGAGATGAAGGCCAGCGGCACGAACACGGCGATCAGCACCATCGCGATCGCGATGATCGGGCCGGAGACCTCGCGCATGGCCTGATAGGTGGCGTCGCGCGGCGACAGCCCGCCCTCGATGTTGCGCTCGACGTTCTCGACCACGACGATGGCGTCGTCGACGACGATGCCGATCGCGAGCACCAGGCCGAACAGGCTGAGCGCGTTGATGGAGAAGCCGAACAAATGCATCACCGCGAAGGTGCCGACGATCGACACCGGCACAGCGATTAGCGGGATGATGGAGGCGCGCCAGGTCTGCAGGAACAGGATCACCACTAGCACCACCAGCGCGACCGCCTCGAGCAGGGTGTGGATGACAGCCTCGATCGAGGAGCGCACGAATTGGGTCGGATCATAGACGATCTGGTAGGACACGCCTTCGGGCATGTTCTTCTTGATCTCGGCCATCGTGGCACGGACGTGGTCGGAGATTTCGAGCGCGTTGGAGCCCGGCGCCTGGAAGATCGGGATCGCGACTGCCTGCTTGTTGTCGAGCAGCGAACGCAGGCCGTATTCCGAAGCGCCCAATTCGATGCGTGCGACGTCGCGCAGCCGCACCACTTCGCCACGGGCGCCGGTCTTGACCACGATGTCGCCGAACTGCTCCTCGTTCGCAAGGCGGCCTTCCGCATTGACGGACATTTGCAGGTCGATCCCCTTGACGTTGGGGGAGGAGCCGACCACGCCGGCGGCGGCCTCGACGTTCTGCGCCTGGATCGCCTTGACGATATCGTTCGCGGTCAGCCCGTGCTCGGCCGCCTTCTGCGGATCGACCCAGACCCGCATCGAATAGTCACCGGCGCCGTAGAGCTGGACATCGCCGACGCCGTCGATCCGCGCCAGCCGGTCCTTGACGTTGAGCACCGCGTAGTTGCGCAGATACGTCATGTCGTAGCGGTTGTTAGGTGATAAGAGATGCACGACCATGGTGAGGTCGGGCGACGACTTCTTGGTGATGATGCCAAGCTGGCGCACCACGGCCGGCAGGCGGGGCTCGGCCTGCTGCACGCGGTTCTGCACCAGCTGCGTCGCCTTGTCCGGATCGGTGCCGAGCCGGAACGTCACCGTCAGCGTCATCGCGCCGTCGGTGGTGGCCTGGCTCGACATGTACAGCATGCCTTCGACGCCGTTGATCTGCTCCTCGATTGGCGTGGCCACCGTTTCCGCGATCACCTTGGGATTGGCGCCGGGATAGGTCGCGCGCACCAGCACCGATGGTGGCACCACGTCCGGATATTCCGAGATCGGCATCGCGAACAGCGAGATGAGCCCTGCGAGGAAGATCAGGACTGAAAGAACGCCTGCAAAAATCGGACGATCAATGAAGAACTTTGAGAGATTCATGGCTTTGCCCCTGGGCAATATCTTGCCTGTCTCCAGACAGCTCCGCCGTCATTCCGGGGCGCGCGAAGCGCGAACCCGGAATCCAGAGGTGATGTGCTCGGAGTTTCGTAACTTCGAGATTCCGGGCCGCGTCGCGCGCCCCGGAATGACTGAGAACACTAGCGTTGCACCACGTCCTGGTTGCTGTGGTTGGAGGCCTGCTGCCCGCGCGCACCCATCGCTGCCACCTCGGTCTTGAGGAGAGCGCCCGGGCGTACGCGCTGCAGGCCGTTGACGACGATGCGATCTCCGGTTTTCAAACCGGCTGTCACGATGCGCAGTCCGTCGACCGAGCCGCCAAGCGTGATCGGCCGGTAGACCGCACGGCTGTCATCGCCAACCGCCATCACGAACTTCTTGTCCTGGTCGGTGCCGATCGCGCGCTCGTCGATCATCACCAGCGACTGCTGTTTCGGCTGGCCCATGCGCACGCGGGCGAACTGGCCGGGAATGAGACGCCCGTCGTCGTTCTGGAAAACCGCGCGGACACGGATGGTGCCGCTCTGGCCGTTGACCTGGTTGTCGATGAGCTGGATGTGGCCCTTGGCCGAGAGGCCGCCGGAGGTCGCCATCTCCACAGGTATCTGGTCGAGATTACCGCGCTTGCCTGAGGCATCGGCAATCGAGTTCAGCGCGCGCAGCACAACCTCTTCATCCGCATCGAAGGACGCGTAGATCGGATTGACCGAGACCAGCGAGGTCAGGATCGGGGAGCCGGTGCCGGCGGCGACGAGATTGCCGACCGTGATCTCGAACTTGCCGACGCGGCCGTCCACGGGCGCGCGCACCTCGGTATAGTCGAGATTGAGTTTTGCGGTCTGCAGCGTCGCTTCGGCCGCCTTCACGTTGGCGATGGCCTCGCGATTGGCATTGTCGCGCTGATCGTAGTCACGCCGCGTGACCACGGCGTTGCCGACCAGCTGCGCACCGCGTTCGAGCTCACTCTGGGTGAACACCACGCGCGCCTTTGCGGCTTCGAGCTGCGCGTTGGCTTTGTCGACCTCGGCGGCGTACGGCGCCGGATCGATCTTGAACAGGACGTCACCGGCCTTCACCAGCGCGCCTTCGGTGAAGTTGGTGGACATGATCGCGCCGGCGACGCGTGGTCGAAGCTCGACGCGGTTGATGGCTTCAAGCCGGCCGGAGAAATCGTCCCACAGCACGGTCTGCCTGGGTTCGATCAGTGCCACCGTGACGGGTACGGCCTGCTCGGCGGCAGCCGCCGTCGCAGTTGCCTGCGCGGCACGGAAATAGTGGCCGGTCGCGATCGAGCCGGCCACGGCAAGGGCGCCCACGATCGCAACGCCGCCGAGAAGACGGCGGATACGGCCAGGGCGAGAGGTGTTTTGGGACGGGGGCATTTGCGCGCTCCAGAATTGTAGTGTTCACTACAGATGTGGAGCTGGATATCGCAGCGCAAGATACTTATGTACCGTTCACTAAGAAAATTGTAGCCGCTTACCGCAAGAATTGGAAGGCGGAAGAGAAAAGAAAGACAGAACAAATAGATAGGATCAGGCGTTAGGTTGAGGGACGACGCCGATTCCAAGGAGACAGGCATATGGGCATGGGACGCCCCCGCGAATTCGACGCTGAAGTGGCGTTGGATCAGGCGATGGAAGTGTTTTGGCGCCATGGCTATGAGGGCGCCACCATTGCCCAGCTCACCGAGGCGATGGGCATCAACCCGCCGAGCCTCTATGCCTGCTTCGGCAACAAGGAAGGCCTGCTGAAGGCCGCGCTCGACCGCTACACCAAATTGCGCAACGTTTGGATGGACGGGGTGGTCGCGGCACCGACCGCACGCGACGTCGCCGAGCGGATGCTGATGGGCATTGCCGAAAAGCAGACCGATCCCGCCAATCCGCCCGGCTGCCTGCTCGTGCAAGGCGGCATCGCCACCGGCACCGGCTCCGAGAACGTCCCCTTCGAGCTCGCCGCCCGCCGCGCCCAGAACGAAGACCAGCTCCGCGACCGTTTTGTGCGCGCCAAGGCCGAAGGTGATCTCAAGCCGACGTCGGATCCTGCGGCGCTCGCGCGCTATGTGTCGGCCGTGTCGGTCGGCATGGGCGTGATGGCATCCTCGGGCTCCGACCGCGAGGCGCTGCGGCAAGTGGCTGATGTCGCCGTGCAGGCGGTCGAGATGCAGTCGGCGCGCGGGTAAGCCGCCCAGAGCGGATAAGCTCTTCGGCCCGCTGGACAAGAGTCAACAATGTTCGCCCTGACATTTCTCGGGACCTCGGCCAGCGTTCCATCCGCAGAGCGCAACCATCCGGCGCTTCTGCTGGAGACTGCGGGCCAGCGCATGCTGATCGATTGCGGCGAGGGCACGCAGCGACAGCTGCTGCGAAGCGGCGCCGGCTTTCGGCGGCTTGATCGCATTCTGCTGACGCACGGGCATCTCGACCACGTCCTCGGCATCCCCGGTCTGTTCTCGACATTGGGGCTGCGGCAGACCTCCGATGTGATGACCATCCATGGTGGGCCGGGCACGCTCGATATCGTCATCCGCATGCTTGCGGGCCTGTGGGGCGAGGGCCGCGCGCCGATTGCTGTGGCGTTCGCGCCGCTGTCGGAAGGACATGTCGTCGATGCCGGCGACTTCACCATCGACTGTTTTCCGGTCCGTCATCGTGACACCGACAGTTTTGGCTTCGCTTTCCAAAGTCCCACGCGGCGCCATCTCTTGTCCGATCGCCTTGCTGCGCTCGGTGTGCCCGATGGTCCCATGCGCGGCGAGCTGGCCGCAGGTCGGCCGGTCACGATCGAGGGTGGCCGGACGATCGATCCGGAGGATGTTTTGGGCCCGCCGGGTGGCGGCAAGAAGCTGGTCGTGATCGGCGACACCGAGACCACCGAGGGGCTAGCGAAACATGTCGTGGGAGCCGACCTGCTGGTGATCGAGGCGACGTTCCTGGATCGGGACGCGCCGACCGCGCGGGACTACGGCCATCTCACCGCGGCGGAGGCGGCTACCCTCGCGGCTACGAATAACGTCCGGCAGCTCGTGCTGACCCATTTGTCGGGCCGCTATGAGGACGACGAGATACTGGCCGAAGCGGCAAAGATATTTCCAAACGTCCGGATCGCCACAGATTTCGATCGTATCACTGTTTAGGCAATGCGTTGCACGGCCATTAATCTTACCTGTCAAGGTTGACGTGACTTCATTTCCGCAGCCGCGCGCCAGCGCGATATTTTCGCGAGATCAGAAATCAGATTTGTATCGAGAGTATCATGTCGCGTTCCGTTGAATTGATCGTTGAGGGCTATGTGAGGCTGAACGATCGCGATGCCCTGGAAGATATTCTGGCGCATCGCCAGGACCTGCTGCGGCAGCTGGTGGCCGTGACCGGCGTCGACCCGCAGCACTCCATCGCGCAGGTGAGCGAGGAAATCACCATCATCGAAGCCGGACTTGCGACGCTCGTCCCGGAATAGCCGTCTTCGGAGATCGCACTTCGGCCGACGGCGCGCTCAGCTCAGCAGGCCCGACTTGATCGTGATCTCCTGCACCGTGTCCGTCAGTCGCATCAGTTTCGGCAGCGCCTGATCGCGAAAGGTCGGCATGTCCATGCGCATCGCATCCACGGTGACGCTCAGTCCGGCGATCACGAAACCCTGCGCGTCCAGGATCGGCATCGCCAACGTGCGCAGGCCATAGGCGTTCTCGCCGTCGGACACGGCATGGCCCTTCTTCTTCACCTGGTCGAGTCGGGCGAGCAGGGCGTCGAGATCGGTCAGCGTTCGCTCCGACAGCTTGACGCGCGGTCGCGACTCCAGCCGCTCGATTTGCTCGTTGCGCTGAAGGTGTGCGAGCATGGCATGGCCAAGCGCGGCGCTGTAGGCGGGGATGCGCGTGCCCGGCCGGCGGTCCATCTTGTGGCGGTCGAGGCCGGCGCCGACGCGCGCGAGATAGATCACGTCGCCGCCATCGAGGATGCCGAGCGAGGCGGCATCGCCGACCTCAGGCACGAGATCGCGCAACAAGGGCTCGACGATGGTGCGCAACGATCCGTGCGACAGCACGGTGTAGCCGAGGTCGAGGCAGGCGAGGCCGAGACGGAACCGGCGGCTCTGCGGCACGGCCTGGAGATAGCCGAGTTCGATCAGGGTCTGGATCAGGCGGAACGCCGTGCCGCGATCGAGATCGGCGCGTGCGGCAACTTCACTCAGCGTCAGCTCGAACGCCTCGCTGGTGAAACTCTTGAGCACGGCAAAGGCCTTGCCGACGGACGCGACATAATTCTTGGGATTTTTCGGTGTAGCCTCCGGTGCGCGTTTCGTCGTCTTCTTTTCGCCCTTGGCCATGCCTGTATGCCCTGCCATGACAGCTACAGCCCTTGACGCGGCGGCAGCCTGATCTTACGAACGGGTCAGATTATAACAAATGTTCGCATTCCGAACAACATCGATCTGACGGTCGGAGGAAGCTTTGTCGACATCATCGCTGCACCCCCAGTCCTTGCACCCACATGGCGTGTTCTCCGCCGCGTTGACGCCACTCGACGCCGAGCTAGCGCCTGATCATGCGCGGTTCATTGCGCATTGCCGCTATTTGCTGGACGAAGGCTGTGATGCCATTGCGATGCTCGGCACCACGGGGGAGGCGAACTCCTTCTCGGTCTCCGAGCGCACCGCGCTGCTGGAGGCCGTGGTCGCCGGCGGCATCAAGCCGAACCGGTTGCTGCCGGGCACCGGCGTTGCCGCATTCACCGAAACCATCGCGTTGACGCGCCATGCGCTGTCGGTCGGCGTCGACACCGTGGTGATGCTGCCGCCGTTCTACTACAAGAACGTCAGCGATGACGGCGTCTATGCCGCCTATAGCGAGATCATCCAGCGCATCGGCGATAAGCGCCTCAAGATCGTGCTCTATCACATTCCGCAAATGTCGATGCAGCCGATCTCGCACGCGCTGATCGAGCGGTTGCGCACGGCCTATCCGTCGACCATCGTCGGCATCAAGGATTCCTCGGGCGACTTCGCCAACATGACCGCGATGGTCGAGCGATTCCCGGGCTTTGCGGTGCTGACCGGCGCCGACCCGCTGTTGCTGCCGCTGCTGCGCAAGGGTGGCGCGGGCTGCATCACCGCGACTTCGAACCTCATCGCGCGCGATCTCGCCTATGTCTTCAAGCACTTCCGCGACAGCGACGACGACGCCAAGCTCGCTTCTGCACAGGCGCGCATCGTGAAGGCGCGTGAGCTGGTCTCGCGCTTCGCGCAGATGCCGTCGCTGAAGGCGCTGATGGCTGAGCGCACCGGTCACGCCGGTTGGCAGCGCCTGCGGCCGCCGCTGGAAACCTTGCCGGCGGCTCAATTGAAAGAGCTGCTCGCGAATGCCGCGGCATTTGCGTCTGCCGCTTAAGGCGGAGGCGGGAGCGGCATGACGATGACCAGCGTCCGCCTGCTTGCCGACGACCTCACCGGCGCGCTCGACACTGCGGCGGAGTTCGTTGGCCTGTGCGGACCGTTCGACGTCATCTGGGAGGATACGCGCGCGGCGTCAGGCTCCCCGAGCCTCGCCATCGACAGCGGCACGAGGGAACGTTCGAAAGCCGAAAGCGTCGCAATCGTCGGCCGGTTGGCACCGCTGCTTCGCGACGGCACGATCGCCTACAAGAAAGTCGACAGCCTGCTCCGTGGCGCCTGGGCGGCCGAGCTCGGCGCCTGCCTGAACACCGGCCACTGGGCGTCATGCGTGGTCGCGCCTGCCTTCGACTATCAGGGACGCCGAACCATCGATGCCCAGCAATACGCGCGTACGGTGGACGGCGACTGGCATCGCGTCGGCGACAATCTGTTGGACCAGTTGAGACAGGATGGCATCGAGGCGCGGCGCGGCGGCTCCGATACGTTGGCGCAGGGCGGCGTTCAGGTCTTCGATGCCGAGAGTGACCTCGATCTCGATCGCGTCGTCGAGATGGCGCGGCAGATGCCCGGGCCCGTGCTGTGGTGCGGAAGCGGCGGGCTCGCCGGTGCACTCGCGCGGGGCCACCGTGCAGATGCGCTTTCGAAATTGAAGCGCCCGGTGCTTGGGCTGTTCGGCTCGGACCAGGCCGCCACCGCCTCACAGCTGGACGCATGTGGCGACGCCACGGTTGCGCTCGCCGAGGGTGACGGCAGCGCGGTCGTTCAGCGCAAGCTGGCTGACGACGGCGTGGCGCTGGTAAAATTCTCGCTTGTCGAAGGGCTGTCGCGCGCCGATGCCGCGCAACGGATCGCGCGTGAATTGACATCGTTGATCACTGCGCTGGATCCGCCTGGAACCCTGATCGTTGCTGGCGGAGAGACGCTGAAGGCCGTATGCCTTGCCCTCGGCGCGCACGCGCTGCAGGTGACGGGGCGTATCGTGCCGGGCCTGCCGCGCTCGGCGCTGCAAGGCGGCCGCTGGGCTGACGTCGATGTCATCTCGAAATCCGGGGCGTTTGGCGGGCGCGATCTGTGGCGCGATCTGCTCCGGGACAATCATTTGCTCAATCTGGGGAGTCCGTCATGACCTCTCGTCATCTTGCCATTACCATGGGCGATCCGGCCGGGATCGGTCCGGAGATCATCGTGAAAGCCTGTGTCGGATTGAAGGACCGGCTCGCGAGCGGCGATCTGCGCCTGCTGATCATCGGCAGCGGCGTTGCGCTGGACGGCGCGAAGGCCGCGCTAGGCAGCGACGTTGCTATCCCGCAAGTCAAGGCCGACGATCGCGACTGGCCCAACCTCTGCTATTTGCAAGCCGACGCCGAAGGCGACCCGATCAAGCCCGGCGTGCTCAGCGCCGACGGCGGCCGCTTTGCTTACAAGGCGATCGAGCAGGGCGTGCGTTTGACGCAGGCCGGCCGGACCGGCGCCATCGTCACGGCACCGCTGAACAAGGAAGCTCTCAACAAGGCCGGCTATCATTTTCCCGGACACACCGAGATGCTGGCGCATCTCACCGGCGTGCGCGGCTCGGTGATGCTGCTGGCCCACGGCAACATGCGCGTCAGCCATGTTTCGACCCATGTCGCGCTGGAGGACGTGCCGAAGCGTCTGACGCCGGAGCGTCTGCGCATGGTGATTGATCTCACCAACGATGCGCTGCTGCGGCTCGGCATCGCTAAGCCGAAAATCGCGATCGCCGCGCTCAACCCGCATGCCGGCGAGGGCGGCCTGTTCGGCCGGCAGGATATCGACGTCTCGGCGCCTACGATCGCGAAGGCGGTGGCCGATGGTCTCGACGTCGTCGGTCCCGTGCCCGGCGACACCATCTTCGTCAAGCTGCGCGCCGGCCAGTACGATGCCGTGGTCGCGATGTATCACGACCAGGGACACATCCCGGTCAAACTGCTCGGCTTCCAGGTCGATCCCGCCACCGGCCGCTGGCAGGAGCTCTCCGGCGTCAACATCACGCTGGGCCTGCCGATCATCCGTACCTCCGTCGATCATGGCACGGCCTTCGACATTGCCGGCAAGGGCATTGCCAACGAGCACAGCCTGATCGAGGCCATCGACTATGCCGAGCGGCTTGCCGTCGGCGCCGCCGCGTCCAAGTCTTGAGATCGAGCCCACGATGACCAACGCCTTCACGCCCATCGAAATCCTCCGCCCGACCATCCTGGAGTTCGGCAACGGCACCATCACCGCTGCAGCGCGTTTCGCCGAGCGGATCGATGCCAGGCGGCCGCTGGTGATCTCCGATCCCTTCAATGCGCGTCGCGTCGATACGCTGGCGCTGCCGGGCGCAGTCAAAGTGTTCGGCGAGGTGAAGCCGGAGCCGGATCTGCCCAATCTCGAGAAGGCGGTCGCGATGGCGAAAGAGGCCAAGCCCGATCTCGTCGTCGGCTTCGGCGGCGGCAGCGCGATGGATCTTGCCAAGCTGGTCGCGGTGATGTGCACGTCTGATGTGCCCTTTGCCGACATCGTCGGGCCGGAGAAGGTCACCGGCCGCAGCGTTGCGCTGATGCAGGTCCCGACCACATCGGGTACCGGCAGCGAGGCCGGCACGCGCGCGCTGGTCACCGATCCCGTTCGCCAGAACAAGCAGGCGGTGCAGAGCCGTTTCATGCTGGCCGATATCGCCATCGTCGACCCCGATCTCACGATGACCGTGCCGAAGGAGATCACCGCAGCCACCGGCGTCGATGCGCTGGCGCATTGCGTCGAGGCCTATACCAGCCGCAAGGCGCATCCGATGATCGACCTCTATGCGCTCGAAGGCGCGCGGCTGGTTGGGCGCTATCTGAAGCGCGCGGTGGCCGATGGCGGCGATCGCGAGGCGCGCGCCGGCCTGTCGCTGGCCTCGCTGTATGGCGGCTATTGCCTCGGGCCGGTGAATACGACCGCGGGGCATGCCGTGGCCTATCCGCTCGGCACGCGTCATCACATTGCCCACGGTCTCGCCTGCGCGGTGATCTTCCCGCACACGCTGGCGTTCAACATGTCGGCGGTCGGGGCGAAGACGGTCGCGGTGCTGGGCGCGCTCGGGCTACCGGAGCAGAGCGATCCGAAGCTTGCATTCGATGCGACCTACGCGTTCTGCAAGAATCTCGGCGTCGAGATGCGGCTGTCGGCGCTCGGCGTGCCCAAGAATGATCTCGGTGTGATGGCCGACGAGGCGCACGCCATTCGCCGGCTGCTCGACAACAATCCGCGCGATTTGAGCCGGGATGCGATTCTGAACATGTATGAGGTCGCGTTCTAGCCATCGCCGCCGCGAGCGGCACTCAACCAACAACAACTGTAAGAGTAGAGGAAACTTCGATGAGATCGATGTGGCTTGGTCTTGCCTCGGCAATTTTGCTGGCGATGTCGCCGGCGAGCGCGCAGGATGGTTATCCGTCCAAGCAGGTGACGGTGATCGTGCCCTTCTCCGCCGGCGGCACTGCGGACATCTTTGCGCGCATGGTCTCCAACCATCTGCAGATGAAGCTCGGCAAGCCGTTCGTGGTCGAGAATGTCGGTGGCGCCGGCTCGATCCTCGGCGTGACGCGGCTGGCAAAGTCGGCCCCCGACGGCATCACGCTCGGGCTTGCCAGCACGTCGGCGCTCGCGATCAACCCGTCGCTGTACGGGCCGAAGCTCAGCTATCAGCCGGATAGAGACCTGGCGCCGGTCGCCCAGATCAGCGTCGTGCCGAACGTGCTCGTCGTCAATCCCGACAAGATCAAGGCGCGGACCGTGCCGGAGCTGATCGCGTATCTGAAGGCGAACCCGGACAAGGTCTCGTTCGGCTCGGCCGGCGTCGGCACCTCGCAGCATCTCGCCGGCGAGCTGTTTCAGCAGATGACCGGCACCAAGATGGTGCACGTGCCCTACAAGGGCTCCAGCCAGATGCTGACGGATTTGCTGAGCGGCCAGATCGATCTCGCCTTCGACAACGTGCCGCTGCTGCTGCCGCAGGTGAAGACCGGCCAGCTCGCGATGCTCGCGACCGCAACGCCGAAGCGTGCTGCCTTCGATCCGGAAGTGCCGGCCGTGGCCGAATTCCTCCCCGGTTTCGAGGCGGTCGCCTGGCACGGCTTTTTCGTTCCGGCCGCGACGCCGAAGCCGATCATCGAAAAGCTCTCCACCGAGATCCGCGCCTACATGCAGCAGCCGGAGACCGTGCAGAAAATGGCCGAGCTCGGCGCCACCGCAGTCGCGGTCGATTCCGGGCCGTTCGCCGCCTACATCGCCTCCGAGACGCAGCGGTGGAAGAAGGTGATCGAGGCCGCGAATATCAAGATGGAGTAGGGGACGGCGCGTGTGTCTGAGGTGAGGGCGGCGGCGCTTTGATCCCTGCACAGCCGCGCTTGCCAGCCTAGGGCTGAGCAGGTAGAACGCTGCCACGCCTGAGCCGTGATTTGCGCAAACTGCGCTTCCGGCCGAAGTCGGACAGATCAGTAAGATATTGGTTTTGTTCGACTATTCCGTTGGGGAATGGTGTAACGGTAGCACAACAGACTCTGACTCTGTTTGTCTAGGTTCGAATCCTAGTTCCCCAGCCAATTTCCGGCGCTTCCCCAAGGTCTGAATCATCCCCCGTGCGCCTCGTCACCGCTCGCGACGGTTTGCCTCATCCCGACATCGCCGGTCGTATCGGCGTGCGTCCGATCGTCCTTGGGACACACAACCCAAGGAGATCTGTGATGCCGTATGTCGATGGTTTCGTGCTCGCCGTGGCGAAGGACAAGATGGAGGCCTACAAGGCGCTGGCCCGAACGGCTTGCGCGGTGTGGATGGAGCACGGTGCGCTCGACTATGTCGAATGCATCGGCGATGACGTGCCCTATGGCGAGCTCACATCCTTTCCGCGCGCGGTGATGGCGACGGAGAACGAGGTCGTGGTGTTCTCGTGGATCATCTACCGCGATCGCGCGAGCCGCGATGCCGTCAACGCCAAGGTGATGGCCGATCCGCGTCTCAAGGGCTCCGACATGCCGTTCGACGGCAAGCGCATGATCTATGGTGGCTTCACGACACTGCTTCAGGCACGTGATGAGCGGGCCTCATAGGTGAGTTAGCCGTGCGATTGTACGAAGCGCGGTTCGCACCAGCGCAATAGACTTTGCGCCGGCGGCTAGGAAATCCCCGTGATTTCGCTGAGCTGTGATGCCAGCGCCGGCGTGCAGCACAGGATCGGGTTTCCCTTGCTGATGCCGTCACCGGCGAAGAAGTCGTTGACCCAGCCACCAGCCTCGCCGACGATCACAATGCCGGCTGCGACGTCCCAGGCGTTGATATGCAGCTCCGCATAAGCGTCGGTGCGCCCGTTCGCGACATGACAGAGGCCCAGCGTGCCCGAGCTCCCGCGCTTGATCGAGCAGCCGGCGGCATAACCGCGGCCGATCATGTCGAGATAGCGCTGCGCGGGTATACGGGCCGACCAGCCCAGTTCGACATAGGCGCGGCGGATGTCATCGGCGCCTGAGACGGCGATCGGCTGCCCGTTCAGCGTCGCGCCCTGGCCGCGTTGCGCGACATAGAGCTCGTCCAGTGCGGGTGCGGCGACGATGCCGATCGTCGGCTTGCGGTTCAGTAGGAATCCGATCGAGATGCACCAGTTGCGATCGCCACGTGCGAAGTTCGATGTGCCGTCGATCGGATCGAGGATCCAGACCGCATCGCTGGCCTCGCCGCCGCCTTCCTCGCCGATCACCGTGTCGCCGGGGAAAAGCTCTTTGAGCCGCGCACGCAAAAAGTCCTCGACGGCGCCGTCGGCGACGGTGAGCCAATCCTGCGCGCCCTTCATCGTGACGCCGAGACTTTCCTTGCGGCCGAAATAGTCGAGCGCCATGCGTCCCGCGTCGACGACGAGGCCCTGGGCCGCGTAGCGCCGCAGCATGAGTTCGGCGGGCGTCATGGTCAGGCGGCCTTGATGGCGACAGGGCGGCCCGTACGGGCCGATTCTGTCGCTGCATCGGCGAGCATCTGGGCGCGCAGCCCGTCGAGACCGGTTGGCGAGGGGGCCGCTTTTCCGGTGCAGGCGGCGATGAAGGCAGCAAGCTCGGCGCGATAGGCGCCGGCATAGCGTTCGAGGAAGAAGTTCTGCACCGGATCGGCACGGAAGCCCGCGCCGGTGGCGATCTCGACGGTTGTCTCGTGGATGTTGCCGGCCCTCAGCATTCCCTTCGAGCCATGCACTTCCACGCGTTGATCGTAGCCGTAAGTGGCGCGACGCGAATTCGAGATCTGCGCGATGCGTCCGCTCGCCGTCTTCATCAGCACCGCGGCAGTATCGACGTCGCCGGCTTCACCGATGGCCTTGTCCACCAGTGCCGAGCCGAGCGCGAAGACCTCGACCGGCTCTTCCGCCAGCAGGAATCGCGCCATGTCGAAATCATGGATCATCATGTCGCGGAAGAGCCCGCCCGATCGTTTCACATAGTCGAGCGGCGGCGGTCCGGGATCGCGCGAGATGATGTTGACGATCTCGATCTCGCCGGCCTCGCCCTGGCGCAGCCGCTTCTCCAACGCCGCAAAGTTCGGATCGAAGCGGCGGTTGAAGCCGATCATCAGGGGCTTGCCCGTCTTCTCGACCGTGGCCAGGCAGCGCCGGATACGGTCTGAATCGAGATCGACCGGCTTCTCGCAGAACACCGCCTTGCCGGCCGTGACGGCGGCTTCGATCAATTCGGCATGCGTGTCGGTCGGCGTGCAGATCAGGATGGCATCGATGCCGGCATCGCCGATAATGGTTTTCGCATCGGCCACTTTTGCACCTGCAGCCTGCGCGAGCGAGGACGCGGCCTCGGCCGAGGCATCGGCCACAGCGACGAGCCGTGCATCGTCGCGCGCCGCGACATTGAGCCCGTGAATGCGCCCGATCCTGCCGGCGCCGAGAAGTCCGAACTGCATTGTCATCATCATGTCCGTCTCAGACGGAAGCACTCCCTGGGTGGCATATTTTCTTCGTCTTGCTTGACTATTCGAATAAGCATTCCATTCTCTGCGCCGCCTAGTCAAGGTCGGAGCGTGCCCTTCTCGATGCCATCAGCCGCGTTACAAGATCGTATCAGATTGGACGACGACGCAGGCGCGGTCTTCGCGATGATGGAACATTTCAGCCGGCTGGTCCAAGTCGGGCGGCGCGGTTGAACGGGAGCAGGTGATGGCGACGATCAGGCTCACCATGGCGCAGGCGCTCGTCGCTGCGATGGCCGCGCAGAAGACGGTGATCGATGGGCAGGAGCTGCCACTCTTCGCCGGGGTCTGGGCGATCTTCGGGCATGGCAATGTGGCGGGCCTCGGCGAGGCGCTGTATGCCGCGCGCGACCGTCTGCCGACCTTGCGCGCCCATAATGAGCAGGCGATGGCACATGCCGCGATTGCCTTCGCCAAAGCCTCGCGCCGCCGGCGCATGATGGCGGTGACGAGCTCGATCGGGCCGGGTGCGACCAACATGGTGACCGCTGCTGCCGTCGCGCACGTCAATCGCCTGCCGGTGTTGCTGCTGCCGGGCGACGTCTTTGCCGGACGCCGCCCCGATCCGGTGCTGCAGCAGGTCGAGGATTTCGGCGACGCGACCGTCTCCGCCAATGACTGCTTCCGGCCGATCTCGCGCTATTTCGACCGCATCACCCGGCCTGAGCAGATCATGCCCGCCTTCGAGCGCTCGATGCAGGTGCTGACGGATACGGCCGAATGCGGTCCCGTGACGCTCGCGCTCTGCCAGGACGTGCAGACCGAAGCCTTCGACTATCCCGACTGGTTCTTCGCCGAACGCGTCTGGCAGCCGCGCCGGCCGCGCGCCGACAAGACGCAGTTGGCGCAAGCCGTCGACCTCATCAAGGCCGCCAGGCGTCCGCTCGTCGTCGCCGGCGGTGGCGTCCTCTACAGTGAGGCGGAAGGCGATCTCACAGCCTTCTGCACGGCGCACGGCATCCCGGTTGCGGAAACGCAAGCCGGCAAGAGCGCGCTGCCGCACGACCATCCGCTCAATCTCGGCGCGATCGGCGTCACTGGCACCGGCGCGGCCAACGAAGCGGCGCGGCAGGCTGATCTCGTGCTTGCGATCGGCACCCGGCTGCAGGATTTCACCACTGGCTCGCGCTCGCTCTTCGCCGATCCCGCGGGCCGCATCGTTGGCCTCAATACGCAGACCTTCGATGCCGGCAAGCACCGTGCGCATCCGCTCGTCGCCGATGCCAAAGCCGCGCTGGCGGAACTTGACGCCGCGCTGCAGGGCTGGGCAGCACCTGCCGGCTGGACCGGCCAGGCCAAGAGCGGCCGCACGGCTTGGCTGGAAACGGCTGCACGCTACACCGCGGCCGGCAACGAGACCTTGCCGAGCGACGCGCAGGTCGTCGGCGCCGTTCAGCGTCGCAGCCGGCCGAGCGACGTCGTGCTCTGCGCCGCCGGCGGCTTGCCCGGCGAGCTGCACAAGCTCTGGCAGCCCGGCGCGCCCGGCGGCTACCACATGGAATACGGCTATTCCTGCATGGGTTACGAGATCGCCGGCGGGCTGGGCGTCAAGCTCGCCGATCCGGCGCGTGAGGTCGTCGTGATGGTCGGCGACGGTTCCTACCTGATGATGAATTCCGAGATCGCAACGTCGGTGATGCTCGGTGCCAAGCTCGTCATCGTCGTGCTCGACAACCGCGGCTTCGGCTGCATCAATCGGCTCCAGAACGCGACCGGCGGAGCCTCGTTCAACAACCTCCTGCGCGACACCCGTCACGAGACGCTGCCCGCCATCGACTTCGCAGCCCACGCCGCCGCGATGGGGGCAATTGCGCGCAAGGTCGCTGATATCACCGAGCTGGAAGCGGCGCTCGACGAAGCACGACGGCACGATCGGACCAGCGTCGTCGTGATCGACACCGACCCGCTGCGCTCGACCGATGCTGGTGGCCATTGGTGGGACGTGGCGGTGCCCGAGGTCTCGGATCGCACCGAGGTCGAGGCTGCAAGGCACAATTACGTCGAGGCGCTCGCGCGCTGCAATACCTGATCGAACGAGGACGACATGCCAATCCGTATCGGCGCCAACCCCATCGGCTGGTCGAACGACGATCTGCAGGAGATTGGCGGCGAGACGCCGCTCGAGACCTGCCTCGCCGAGGCGCGCGAGGCGGGCTTCGAGGGCATGGAGCTTGGCCACAAATTTCCGCGCGAGCAGCAAGCGCTGAAGGCCGCGCTCGCGCCGTTCGGCATGGCCTGCATCTCCGGCTGGTATTCGGCGGAGCTTTTGCGGCGCGATGCCGATGAGGAGATGCGGCGTCTGCGTCCGCATCTCGATCTGCTGAAGGCGATGGGATCGACCGTGCTGGTCTTTGCCGAGACCTCGAATGCGATCCATGGCGACCGCAGCAAGCCGCTATCGCAGCGGCCGGTGATGAAGGCGGGCGACTGGGCGGAGTTCGGCCGCCGCATTACAGAGGTGGCGGAGCGCACGTACGCCGAAGGCGTCAGGCTGGTCTATCATCATCACATCGGCACCGTCGTCGAGAGCGCAGCGGATATCGACGCCTTCATGGCGGCGACCGGCGAGGCGGCTCACCTCCTGCTCGACACCGGCCACGCCACCTGGGGCGGTGCCGATCCCGCTGCGCTGGCCCGGCGCTACCGCGCCCGCATCAGCCATTTCCACGCCAAGGATGTGCGTCGGGCGGTGATGGAGCAGGCGCGCCGCGAGGATTGGAGCTTCCTCGATGCGGTGTTGGGGCAGGGCAGCGATCTCGGTGTCTACACCGTGCCCGGCGACGGCATGGTCGATTACCCGGCGGTCTTCCGCGAGCTGCCGGGCTATTCCGGTTGGGTTGTCGTCGAGGCGGAGCAGGATCCGCAGAAGGCGCATCCGCTGACCTATGCCAGGAAGGGGGTCGCCCATCTGAAGAGGAGCTTGAAAGAGGCCAGGCTTGCTTAAGCCAGGAGGCGCGCCGCGGCAGTTGTCTCGTACGCAATAAACGACGCCAGATAGAACGCGCGTCGCCCACACGTCGCGTAATCGGTGCGTGCCTGTGCAGCATTGTCGCAATTCGTTTCACCTTGCCGGTGTCCCGCTGGCATGCCATCCTCTCGTCGCCAGGCATAAATCAAACGGAAGCGGGCGCTTCGCCCAAGCTTTCCAAATAATCTTGGTTGGGGAAACCCTTTGGGAGGTCTGATTTCATGACATTGAAGCACGTCACGGGGCTGCTTTGCGCGGCCGCGATGTCCCTTGTGCTCGCTGCCGGCGCGCGCGCCGAGGACAAGGTGGTCAAGATCGGCGTGATCCTGCCGATGTCCGGCGGTACCGCCTCGATCGGCGCGCATGCCAAGGCGGCGCTCGAAGTCGCGATGAACATCATCAACAACGCCCATCCAGAGCTCGGCAATTTGCCGCTGGCCAAGAACACCGGCCTTGCCGGCCTCGGCGGCGCCAAGATCGATGCGGTCTTCGCCGACAACCAGGGTAATCCGGCGACGGGGCAGAACCAGGCGCTGCGCCTGATCACGGAGGACAAGGTCGCAGCCGTGTTCGGCGCCTACCAGTCCGGTATTACGTTGACCTCGAGTGCGATCGCTGAGAAATACGGCATTCCCTATCTGAACTCGGAATCTGTCGCCGCGAATCTCACCGAGCGCGGCTTCAAATGGTTCTTCCGCACCACGCCGATCGCGACGGATTTCGCCAAGATCTACGTTGATTTCCTCGCCGACATGAAGGCGGCCGGCGCCAAGACCGACGCGATCGCGCTGGTCCATGACAACACCGAATACGGCACCTCGGTCGCCAACACGATCAGCGCCGCCTTCAAGGAGAAGGGGCAGCCGGTCGCGCTCGACGTCGCCTATCCCGTCAATGCGACCGACGTGCAGGGCCAGGTGCTCCAGCTCAAGGACAAGAAGCCCGACGTGATCATCATGATCTCCTACACGTCGGATGCGATCCTGTTCGCCAAGACCATGCAGTCGCTCGACTACAAGCCGGCGATCCTGCTTGCCGACGATGCCGGCTATTCCGACCCCTCCTTCATCAAGGCGGTCGGCAAGATCTCGCAAGGCGTCTTCAACCGCTCGTCCTGGGTGGTCGGACCGCCGGGCTCGGCGTCGGCCGTCATCGCCGACATGTACAAGAAGAAGAGCGGCGAGGAGATGGACGACACGGTCGCCCGCCAGATGCAGGGCTTCTTCGTGCTGGCCGACGCCATCGACCGCGCCGGCTCGACCGATCCGGCAAAAGTCCAGGCCGCGTTGAAGGCGACGGAGCTGAAGGCCGACCAGCTCATGATCGGCTACAAGGGCGTGAAGTTCGACGACAAGGGCCAAAACATCCTGGCGGCCGGCGCCATCATCCAGCTTCAGGACGGCGAGAACTACGTCTCGGTGTGGCCGAAGGCGAACGCCGAGAAGCCGCCGGTGCTGCCCTACAAGGGCTGGTGATTTTTTTGAAGGCGGGGCTGCGCGCCCCGCCTGTCCCAAGATGATTTGATCAGAGCAACGCGGCTCATGTCCTTTGTCCTCGTGCAGGTGATTGTCGGCGGGCTTCTGCTTGGCGCCGTCTACGCCCTGTTTTCTTCGGGCCTCACGCTGGTGTGGGGCATGATGAACATCGTCAATTTCGCGCATGGCGATTTCGTCATGCTCGGCATGTATGTCGCCTACGTCGTCTACACCCTGATGGGGGGCGGGCCGCTCCTCGGCGCGCCGCTCGCAACGCTGGTGCTCGCAACCGTCGGCGTCGTCGTCTACTTCGCCCTGATCCGCGACATCATGAAGGGGCCGATGCTTGCGCAGATCCTCGGCACCTTCGGTCTCGCGCTGCTGCTGCGCTATTCCGTGTTCTGGTGGTTCGGCGCCAACTTCCTGTCGATGCCGCAAAACATCGTCGGCGGCACCTATGCGTTTGCGGGCCTGCGCATCGAGGCCTCGCGGCTGCTGGCCGGCGTGGTCGCGCTGCTGGTGACGCTCGGCCTGCATCTCTTGCTGACGCGAACCTCGCTCGGCTCGAAAATGCTGGCCGTGGCGGAGGATCAGACCGCAGCGCAGCTGATGGGCATCCGGCCCGACACCATGCAGGCGATCGCCTGGGGGATCGCGGCCGGCGCCACCGGGCTCGCAGGCGCGCTGATCGCGAACTTCTTCTACATTGTGCCGACGGTCGGCGAGACGCTCGGCATCGTCGCCTTCGTCACGGTCTCGCTCGGCGGTTTTGGTAGCGTGCCCGGCGCGCTCGTCGCGGGTCTTCTGATCGGTGTTATTGAATCGCTCTCAGGCTATCTGATCGGCGCGATCTACAAGGATATCGTCGTCTATGTGCTGTTCCTGCTCTTCCTCTGGTTCCGGCCACAGGGCCTGATGGGGAAGATGTGATGCGGCGCCTGATCTGGCTGTCGGTCGTCCTGGCCGCTGCGATCGCCTATCCGTTGCTCTTGTCCTCGCCGTTCCAACAACGCCTCGGCGCGCTGGTATTGCTGTATGCGATTGCGGCCTCAGCCTGGAACATCGTTGGCGGCTATGCCGGCCAGGTCTCTGTCGGCCATGTCGTGTTCTTTGGCTGCGGCGCCTATGCCGCGATGGGGTCCTACTCCAAGTTCGGCTTGTCGCCGCTGTTCGGCATCCCCGGCGGCATCGTGATTGCGGTGGGCCTGGCTGCGATCATTGGGGTGCCGACGCTGCGACTGTCGGGCCATTATTTCAGCATGGCGACGATCGCAGTCGCCGAGACGATGCGGTTGATCGTCACCAACACCGACTGGCTGGGTGCGGCGGTTGGCCTCTCCGGCCCGACCGTGCCGCGCAACATCTTCGATCTCTCGTTCCTGTCGTCGCTGCCGTACTACTATCTCTTTCTTGTCATCCTCGCGATCACGCTGTTCATCACCTGGTGGATGACCAACAGCCGGATGGGATTTTACCTGCGCGCGATCAAGGATTCCGAGCGCGCCGCGCGCTCGCTCGGCGCACCCGCGAGCCGCACCAAGCTCTACGCCTACATGCTGAGCGCGGCATTCACCAGCGTCGCCGGTGCGCTCTATGCGATGATGTTCGGCTTTGTCGATCCCGAGTCGGGCTTCGGCATCCTGATCTCGGTGAAAATCCTGATCATGGCGGCGCTTGGCGGGGCAGGGCTGCTGTTCGGGCCGCTGGTGGGCGCGGCGATCCTGGTGCCCTTGGAGGAGATCTCCAACAACTGGCTCGGCGGCAAGGGCGCAGGCCTCACCTTCGTGCTCTATGGCGCGATCATCGTGCTGATTGCGCGCTTCCAGCCCGGCGGCCTGCTCGCCCTGTTTACGCGACCCAGGAAGCCAACATCCGAAACGGGAGCAACCCATGCTCCTTGAGGCGCGCGGGATCACCAAGGCGTTCGGCAGCTTCAAGGCGGTGGACGATGCCTCCGTGACGCTGGAGCAGGGCGACATTCTCGGCCTGATCGGCCCGAACGGCGCGGGCAAGTCGACCTTCTTCAACTGCCTCACCGGCGACCTCAAAGCCAGTTCCGGCTGCGTCCTCTTCGAGGGCCGCGACATCACCGACTTCACGCCGGAGCTGCGCGCCGGGCTCGGGCTCGCCCGCACCTTCCAGGTTCCGCAGACGTTCGAGGGCATGACGGTGCTGGAAAACGTCATGATCGGTGCGTTCCTGCGCACCGCGCATCGCAAGCAAGCCGAGATCAAGGCGCGGGCCGTACTGGAGCGCGTCGGCATGAGCCGGCTTGCGGATGCACCGGCGCGCTCACTCGGCACGCCCGGGCGCAAGCGGCTGGAGATCGCTCGGGCGCTTGCGACCGAGCCAAAAGTGTTGCTGCTCGATGAGGCCATGGCCGGCCTCAACGCCCATGAGGTGAAGCTCGCGATCGATCTCGTCCGCGACATCCATCGCTCCGGCATCACGCTCGTCATCGTCGAGCACATCATGGAAGTGATCATGTCGCTTGCGAGCCGGGTGATGGTGTTTCACCAGGGCAAGGAGATCGCCCGCGGCAGCCCGCGCGAGGTCACCTCGAACCCGGCTGTGATCGAGGCCTATCTCGGCAAGCGCGCGGCGAAGGCGGCGGCCGGCCACACCCCGGTCGAGCTCATGGGCGGGCTAGATCTATGAGCGGAGCATTGCTCAGGATCGAGCATCTCGAGGTGCGCTATGGCGACCTCATCGGCGTCTCCGATGTCTCGCTGGAGGTGCCCGAGGGCAGCGTTGTCGCGCTGCTCGGTTCCAATGGCGGCGGCAAGACCACGACGCTGAATGCGATCGCCGGCCTCATCCCCGTGCACTCTGGAACGATCAGCTTTCGCGGCGAGGACATCGCCGGCCAGAAGGCCTTTGCGATCGTGCGCAAGGGCCTTGCGCTCTCGCCGGAGGGCTGGCGGCTGTTCGTGCAGCAGAGTGTCGAGAACAATCTGATGCTCGGCGCGACGCCGCTGCACGACAAATCGCGCAAGGCCATGCTGCTCGAACGCGTCTACGAATTCTTTCCGCGTCTGAAGGAGCGCCGCACCCAGCGCGCCGGCACCATGTCCGGCGGTGAGCGGCAGATGCTCGCAGTCGGCCGCGCGTTGATGAGCGATCCGAAACTCCTGATGCTGGACGAGCCATCGCTCGGCCTCGCGCCGGCCGTGGTCGAGTCCATGTACGAAACCTTTGGTCGGCTGCATCGCGAAGGCCTGACCATCCTGCTCGCAGAGCAGTCGATCGAACTCGCACTTGAGGTGTCAGATTTCGCCACGGTGCTCCAGGTCGGCAAAAGCGTGCTATCCGGCACCGCGGCGGCATTGGCCGAGGATCCGCAGGTGCAGAAGGCTTACCTGGGCGTGGACTGACTGATGTCCGCCTGCAGCAGCAGCAACAGGCAGCCCGCGAGCCGCGTCTCCATCTCTTTCGATCGAAGCGACAGCGGTCCGGGATCGTTGAGGATCGCGTTCACCAGCGTGCCCAGCACCACCTGGAAGCCGAACGCGATGGCGCGCGTTTTTGCCGCTTTGCGGCCCTTGCCCATGGCCGGCAGCAGGAGAGGGGTGGCACGCATCGTGGTCGCCTTGGCCAGCGCCTTGAATGGTGTCCATGTGTCCGGACGGGTGTCGTCATGCTGGAGGGCGGCGCGCAGCACGCCCTCGTGGTGGCGCATCCAGGCGATGATGCCGCCGACGATGATTTGGCAGAGCTTGTCGAGATCCGTCTCGGGCGATGGGCGTCTGATTTCGCCGAGTCGCTGCTCGCCGTCGCGTGCGGCGAGCGCCATCAACGCGTTGAAATAGGCTTCCTTGCTTTCGAAGCGGCTGTAAAAGGCGCCAACAGTGGCACCCACTTCAGCGCAGAGCGTCTCGATCGAGAGTTCGGCAAGGCTTCGCATCCGTAGCATGTCGGCGCCGGCGCGCAGCAGCGCCAGCGTCGTCTCGCGGCTGCGCTTCTGGCGTGACGGGGCGACACCCGGCAGGTCGAAATCGCGAAACCCGGGCTCACCGGAAGATGGGCGCGTTCGTGCTTGCATCCGCCCTAAATCATAATCATAATTCGGATTATAATTTAGGATGAGATGAGCCGCGGGTCAACCGCAATGGCCGGGACAGGGAGCAACAGATGAGCGCAGGCAGCGGCACGCCGTTTCGCGGCACCGTCGGCAAGACGGTTGCGGAGTCAAAACCCTGGTGGCCGGAGGCCGCGAAGCCGCCGGAAGGCGCACCGAATATTCTCGTCGTGCTGTTCGACGATGTCGGCTTCTCCGATTTCGGCTGCTACGGCTCGAGCATCAAGACGCCGACCATCGATCGGCTCGCTGCGGAAGGCCTGCGCTACTCCGGTTTCCACACCACCGCGATGTGCTCGACGACGCGCGCCGCATTGCTCACCGGGCGCAACCATCATTCGGTCGGCGTGGGGTGCCTCGCCAATTTCGATTCCGGCTATCCCGGCTACCGCGGCAAGATCGCGCGCGAGGCGGGCACGCTCGCCGAAATGCTGCGTGTGCATGGCTATCGCAACTACATGATCGGCAAATGGCACGTTACGCCGCTGACCGAGAGCGGCGCGACCGGCCCGTTCGATGGCTGGCCGCTGGGGCGCGGCTTCGACCGTTTCTACGGCTTCCTCGACGCCGAGACCGACCAATACGCGCCCGAGCTCGTCTCCGACAACACGCACATCGATCCTCCCGGCACATACGCCGACGGCTATCATCTCACCGAGGACCTGATCGACCAGGCCATCCGCTTCATCGGCGATCACGTCGCTGATCGTCCTGATGTCCCGTGGCTCACCTGGGTCGCGCTCGGCGCCTGCCATGCGCCGCATCAGGCCCCGGCCGATATCATCAGGAGCTATGACGCGGCGTTTGCGCATGGTTGGGACGTCGAGCGTGAGCAGCGTCTCGCCCGTCAGAAGACGCTTGGGCTGGTGCCGCAAGAGACGCGGATGCCGGCGCGCAATGATGGCGTAAAAGCCTGGGAGGATCACTCCACCGACGAGCGCCGCGTGTTCACACGGCTGCAGGCGGCCTTCGCCGGCATGCTCGACCATTCCGACCGGCATCTCGCGCGCCTCGTCGCGTTCCTGGAGACGGCTGATATTCGCGACAACACGGTCGTCATCGTGATGTCCGACAATGGCGCGAGCCAGGAGGGCGGCCCGCTCGGTTTCGTCAACGCGATGGGGCCGTTCAATTTCAAGCCTGAGCCGATCGCGGAGAAGCTCTCCCGCATCGACGACATCGGCGGGCCCGACACCCACAGCAATTTCCCGCATGGCTGGGCCATGGCATCCAACACGCCGCTGCGTCGCTACAAGCAGAATACCCATGGCGGCGGTATCCGCGATCCCTTCGTCATCAACTGGCCGAAGCGGATTGCCGCCGACGGTGAGCTGCGGCATCAGTTCGTGCATGCCTGCGATTTGACGCCGACGCTGCTCGAGTTGATCGGGATCGAGGCGCCGCGCGAGATCGCCGGCTGCCGACAGATGCCGCTCGAAGGCGAGAGCTTTGCGCGCTCGATCACGGATGCGTCGGTGCCGTCAAAGAGTTTGCCGCAATATTTCGAGATGTTCGGCCATCGCGGGCTCTGGCAAGGCGGCTGGAAAGCGGTCGCCTACCATCCGCCGGGCGCGCCGTTCGAGAAAGACAAATGGGAGCTGTTTCATCTCGACCGCGATTTCTCCGAGACCGACGATCTTGCGGCGAAGGAGCCTGAGCGGCTGGCGCAGATGATCGCTGCATGGTGGGCCGAGGCCGAGAAGCACAACGTTTTGCCGCTCGACGATCGCTTCGGGCCGCGCTTTGCGGAGAATGCCGCGCGCTTCCACGGCGCGCGGCACCACTTCGTCTTCCACCACGGCATGGGCCACGTGCCGACCGACGTCGCGCCCGATGTGCGCAGCCGCAGCTACACCATCGAGGCGGATGTCGAGATCGATGAAGCGGGCGCGAACGGCGTGCTGATCTCGCACGGCGATGCGACGTCGGGCTACTGCCTTTACATCAAGGACGGCCACCTCGTGCACGATCTCAACATCGGCGGCAGCCACCAGATCGTGCGCTCCGACCGTAAGGTGCCGTCAGGCGCGCGGCGGCTGGGCGTCCATGTCGAGCGTCTCGTTCGCAAGGAGGCGCCGGCCAAGGGCTCGCGCACCGGAATCACCGACTACACGCTGCTGATCGACGGCGAGAAGGCCGGCTCGCTCCAGACCCAGCTCGGCTTCCACACGCTGATCTCGTGGTCCGGCCTCGACATCGGCCGCGACCGCGGCAGCCCGGTGTCGCACTATGCGGCACCGTTTGAATTTGAGGGTCGACTGCTGCGCGTCACCGTCACCATGCACGACGATCAGACGCTCGACGGCGAGGCCGTCGGCAATGCCCAGATGGCGCGACAGTAAGGGGCCCCGAGCCCCTCACTTGATCTTGTCGTAGGCCGTCGCGAAATCGCTGAGCGGCATCGGGATCGCGATGGTTTCCTTGGCCATGTTCTGGAAGGAGACCTTCAGCTGCTTGCCCGACTTCAGGCTCGCGAGCAGGTCCGGCGCGATCGGCGTCGAGGCGTAGCAGCCGCGGTTCTCGCAGGTCTGGATCTGAAGATCGACCGTCTTGCCCTCGTCGACCTGAAGCTTGGCGCCGACCGGGAGGTTGAGGCCGAGCGGCAGCTGGAGCAGGGCGACCGGCGTGCGGGTGTCGGGGGCGATGCGGATATTGATCAGCACGATGGTCTGGCCGGTCTTGGTCAGGACTGCATTTTGCTCGATCGCGCATTCGAGCGGCGCGTCGCGGCTCGCACTGGTGCAGCGGGCGATCCAGCCGGGCTGGGCCGGAGTGCCTTCGGCCTGCGGCTGGGTCGGTGCGGGCGCGGGCTGCGCGGCAGGGGCGGGTGCCGGGGGAGCTGCGTTCTTCTTGGCGCCCTGTTGGGCATACGCGGCGCCCGTCGACAACAGGACAGCGGCGGCGAGGGCGACAAGTCTGGATTGCATGGGCATGGCGAGACCGCGTTGGCGTGAACCGAGGGCCTCGCTGTAGCGTCGTGGAAGCCGCGGCGCAAGACTACTCGGCGGCTTCCTTGACGGTGCCGTGTTCTGACGTCTCCTGTCCTTCGTCCTCGGCCGAATGGCTCTTGAACAGGTTCGAGAACTTGTCGAGATAGAGATAGACGACCGGCGTGGTGAACAGCGTCAGTGCCTGGCTGACGATCAGGCCGCCGACCATGGCGTAGCCGAGCGGCTGGCGGATCTCGGCGCCGGTGCCGTGGCCGAGCATCAGCGGCACGCCGCCGAGTAGTGCTGCCATCGTCGTCATCATGATCGGGCGGAAGCGGAGCAGCGCGGCCTGGCGGATCGATTCCTCCGGCGTCTTGCCGTCGCGTTCGGCGGCGATTGCGAAGTCGACCATCATGATGCCGTTCTTCTTCACGATGCCGATCAGCAGGATGATGCCGATCAGCGCAATGAGGCTGAAGTCGAAGCCCGCGGCCATCAGGATCAGGAGTGCGCCAACACCAGCCGAGGGCAGGGTCGATAGAATCGTGATCGGATGGATGTAGCTCTCATAGAGGATACCGAGGATCAGGTAGACCACGACCAGCGCGGCGAGGATCAGGAGCGGCACCGTGCCAAGCGACTGCTGGAACGCCTGTGCGGTACCTTGGAAGCTCGAATTGAGCGTCGGCGGCGCGCCGAGATCGGCCATCGCCTTCTGTACGGCCTCGGTGGCCTGGCCGAGCGCCACGCCCTGGGCGAGGTTGAAGCTGATCGTGATCGCCGGGAACTGGCCCTGATGGCTGATCGAGAGCGACCGGACCGGATCGGTGGACCAGGTCGCAAAGGTCGACAGCGGCACCTGGTCGCCGGTCAGCGGCGATTTCAGATAGAGCTTGTTCAGGCTGTCCAGATTGCCCTGCATCTCCGGCAGGATTTCCAGGATCACGTGATAGCTGTTCAGCTGTGTGAAATACTGCGCGACCTGGCGCTGGCCAAAGGCATCGTAGAGCGTGTCGTCGATCAGCTGCGGCTGGATGCCGTAGCGCGAGGCGGTGTCGCGGTTGATCTTGAGCTGGACCGTGGTGCCCTGCGTCTGCTGGTCGGTCGCGACGTCGCGCAATTGCGGCAGCGTCTGCATCTTGGCGAGAATCTTCGGCGCCCAAGAATTAAGCTCGCCGAGATCGGCGTCCTGCAAGGTGAACTCGAACTGCGTGCGGGTCGGCCGGCCGCCGAGCCGGACGTCCTGGGCCGCCTGCATGTAAAGGCGTGCGCCCGACACTTTTTCGAGCTGCGGACGGAGCCGCGCGATGATCTGCTGCGCCGACGCCTGGCGCTGGTTGCGCGGCTTCAGGGTGATGAACATGTTGCCGTTGTTGCCGGCCCGGCCGCTGCCGCCGATGTTCATCGCCGTGGTCGCAACGTCAGGATCGGCCAGCACGATCTTGCCGAGTTCGACCTGCCGTCGCTGCATCTCGGCGAAGGAGATGTCCTGGGAGGCTTCGGAGGTCGCGGTAATCAGGCCGACGTCCTGCTGCGGGAAGAAGCCCTTTGGAATCAGGACGAACAGATAGACCGACAGCGCCAGCGTGGCGAAGAAGATGACGAGCGTGGTACGGCGCCAGGCGAGGGCGTGGTCGAGTCCGTATTCATAGCCGCGCAGCATCGCGTCGAACGCGCTCTCGCTCCACCGGTAGAACTTGCCGTGGGTGACTTCGCCGTGGGAGCGCAGGAAGCGCGAGGCCATCATCGGCGTCAGGGTCAGCGACACGCACATCGAAACGAAGATGGTCATCGCCAGCACGACGGCGAACTCGCGGAACAGACGTCCGATGATGCCGCCCATCAGCAGCAGCGGAATCAGCACCGCGACCAGCGAGATACTGATCGACACGATGGTGAAGCCGATTTCCTTGGAACCTCTGAAGGCGGCGGCGAGCGGCTTTTCGCCTTCCTCGATGTAGCGCGTGATGTTTTCGAGCATCACGATGGCGTCGTCGACGACGAATCCGACCGCGATCGTAAGCGCCATCAGCGACAGATTGTCGAGCGAATAGCCGAATACCCACATCAGGGCGCAGGCGCCCAGCAGCGCCAGCGGAACCGTGATGGTAGGAATGACGGTGGCCCAGAAGCTGCGCAGGAAGACGAAGATCACCATCACCACGAGGAAAATGGTCAGCAGCAGCGTAAACTGGACGTCTTCGACGGCGGCGCGGATCGTCGTGGTGCGGTCGCTGATCAGCTCGATCTTGATCGCGGGCGGGATTGCCGCGACGAGCCGGGGCAGGGTGGCCTTGATCCTGTCGACGGTTTCGATGACGTTGGCACCGGGCTGCTTGAACACCACCAGGAACACGCCGCGCTTGCCGTTGGCCCAGGCCGCCTGCTTCGCATCCTCGGCGCCTGTGACGGCCTGGCCGATGTCCTTGATCCGAAGGGGGGCGCCGCTGCGGTAGGCAATGATGACGTCGTTCCAGTCCTTGGACTGCAACAACTGATCGTTGGCGTAGATCGTGTAGGCGCGTTTGTCGCCGTCGATATTGCCCTTGGGGCTGTCGACCGTGGTGATCGCGATCGCGCTGCGCACGTCCTCCAGCGACAGGCCCTTGGCCACGAGTTTCGCCGGATCGATCTGGACGCGAACCGAGGGCTTCTGCTGGCCGCCGATGAACACCTGCGCCACGCCGGAAATCTGGCTGATCTGCTGGGCGAGCTGGGCATCAATCGAATCACTGACAGTGGTCAGCGGCAGCGTGTCTGATGTCGCCGACAGCAACAGGATTGGCGAGTCCGCCGGGTTCACCTTGCGATAGGTCGGCGGCGAGGGCAGGTTCTTCGGCAACTGGCCGCTGGCGGCGTTGATGGCGCCCTGCACGTCGTTCGCGGCACCGTCGATGCTGCGGTTGAGGTCGAACTGGATGGTGACGGAGGCGGTACCCAGATAGCTCGTCGAGGTCATCTGGGCGATGCCGGGAATCTGGGCGAACTGGCGCTCCAGCGGCTGCGCGACCGACGAGGCCATCGTCTCCGGGCTGCCGCCCGGCAGATTGGCCGTGATCTGGATGGTCGGGAAGTCGACCTGCGGCAGCGGTGCGACCGGCAGCAGGGGATAGGCGACAAGACCGACAAACAGAATGCCGGCCATCAGCAACGATGTGCCGATGGGATAACGGATGAAAGGTGCCGAAATCCCGCCTTCGGTCATTCCTGCTTAACCTTGCTTTTCTGAACCGGATCCGAACTCGCCACAGCCGTCGAAACGAGACTGCCGGGCTGCACCTTATACTGACCGCCGGTGATGACTTGCTGACCGGGGCTCAAACCTTCCTCGACGACCGAACGTCCGTCGATGGCGTAGTTGACCTTGATCTTGCGAACCTCGGCCTTGTTGTCCTGGCCGACGGTATAGGCGTAGAGGCCGTTGGTCGAATGCAGCACCGCGTCATCGGGGACGATGGTCGCATCCTTCAGGGTTCGCACCAGCAGGCGTGTCGACACCGATTGTCCGGGCCACAGCGTGTGTTCCTTGTTGGCGAACACCGCCTTGAGCCGAATAGTCCCGCTGGTCGTATCAACCTGGTTGTTGATGACCGCGAGCTTGCCCTCGGCCAGCGTCTTCTTGCCGTCGGTGGTGAACGCGATCACCTTGAGCTCGCCGGACTTCTGGCCCTCGCTGATATAGGGCAGCTGGTCTTCCGGCGCGGTGAAGATCACCGTGATCGGCTCGACCTGCGCGATGCTGACGACGCCGGTCTGGGTCGAGGCGTTGACGATGTTGCCGATGTCGACCAGGCGCAGCCCGGCGACGCCGGTGATCGGCGCCTTGACCTGGGTGTAGTCGAGCTGGGTCTGGGCGTTGGCGATCGCGGCTTCGTCGGCGGCGATCTGGGCGGTGAGCTGGGCAACGGTGGAGCGCTGCGTATCAGTCTGCTGCCGCGTCGCGAATTCACCGAGCTTGGTGTAGCGCTGCAGATCGAGATTGGCGTTGGCGAGATTGGCCTCGTCCTGCGCCTTCTTGGCTTTGGCCTGATCGAGGGCGGCCTGGAACGGGCGCGGATCGATCTCGACCAGGAGATCACCTTGGTTGACCATTTGGCCTTCGGTGAAGGCGATCTTGTCGATCTGGCCGTCCACCCGGGTCCGGACTTGTACGGTGTTGAAGCCCTGCACGGTGCCGAGGCCGGTCAGGTAGACCGGGAAGTCGGCCTTCTGGACCGGCGCAACGCTGACGGGTACGGCGGGGGCCCGCGGCGCACCCTTCTGCGCGATCTGGGCTTTCGCGGCTTCAGACGCCGAGAATCGCTGCCAGCCGTAATAGCCGCCCCCGGCCACAGCTGCGATGATGACAATCCACAGGATCGGCCGTGACTTTTTCATATCTATTCGGTTCGGCTTGTATGCCCAAAGGAACGAATTGCGGTGCCAGCAAACGGGGTCCCGGCGCGTGTTGTATAATACACGCCAAGTTCCAGTGTAAACAGCACTATCGGCTGAGAATCCTAAACAATTGGAAAGCTTTGCACTCCGCAGGCAACCGGGTGGCGCGGCGGTGTGCAGTGCTGCATTTTCCCGACGCAAGCCGGCAAAGTGCAAAAGCCAGGCAGTACCCGCGGACCGCGTGAGCGGTCGATCATGCGCGTGGCGTTTGCACGCGGTTGGACGCAGCTTCGATGTCTCGGATTGATCGCAGTTAGGACGGTTCTAAACCGGCTGCGTGCCGTTTCGGTTGTCAGGAAAATCAGCGTCGTCCATACCGGCCCGCCACAACGGGAGCATATGATGGACGAGCTGAACGGCAAGCTGATCGCGTGTCAGATTCTGATCACGGGGTTGATCGCGCGCGTTGCCAACGAGCAGCGCGATCCCTTGCGCTTCCTCACCGATTTCCGCGACGAGATCAAAGCCGTCGTCAGCGGTATCAATATCGCCGGCATGGACAACAGCGATCGCGTGCGTGCGACCGCGCAGCGTACCGTCGACGAATTGTTCTCGCTGATGAAGCCGCCGAGCAGCGACTGACGGCTGCGTAAAATAATGCGCGAAGACAAGCGCTGCTGTGTCCGACTGCTTCAATACGTCGCGCGACATTTTAGCAATTTCAATTTCGAAATATTAGAATCGATTTGAACTGGAGCGATTCAAGTGGTCGCGCGCGTCTCCTCGCATTGACCTGATTTTTCGCGGCCGATAGCACCACCTCATCGTTCGTCGCGCATGTTGCGGATCGACGAACTATAAATGGGGTGCGTTGGAATGGGGCTGGCGGTAGCTCCGCGATCGCTGCGTGCGATCGCGGCAAGAAATTCGTTTGAACTTGATGCAATTCCGGCAAGGCGGTGTCGGCCGTTGCCGGACTGATTGCGGTGGCGTCGGTGTCGAGCGGCGCGCAGGCGCAGCAGTCGAACCTGCCGCCGGTGAATGTCGACGCGCCCGTCGAGCGTTCGCGTCCGGCGGCCTCGAAGCCGACGCCGGAGCAGGTCCGTGCGCGCAACGCGCTTCGCCGCGCCGCGCAGCGCCAGCAGGCGCAGCAGCAGGCTGCCGCCGCGGCACCGGCACCCGCCGGCGCCGTCGATCGCAATCCCTATGCCGACCCGGCCGCGCCCTACAAGGTCGACCACGTCCAGGCCTCCGGCAAATTTCCCGAGCCGATGCTGAACACGCCGAAGACGATCACGGTGCTCAGCAAGGAAGTGCTCGAGGACAAGAACGCGACGACGCTCAAGGAGATCGGGCGTTCGACCGCCGGCGTGACGCTGGGGTCGGGCGAGGGCGGCAACGCCTTCGGCGACCGCTTCTTCATCCGCGGCTTCGATGCGCGCAACGACGTCTTCATCGATGGCATCCGCGATCCCGCCGTGTCGATCCGCGAGAATTTCTTCACCGAGCAGATCGAGATTTTGCGCGGACCGGCATCGTCCTATGCCGGCCGCGGCACTGCCGGCGGTGCCATCAACATCGTCACCAAGCAGGCCGGCGACGTCAATTTCAAGCGGATGGATACCGAGTTCGGCACCGACAGGACCAAGCGCGTCACGCTCGACGTCAACCAGGTCGTCGATCCCTCGTTCTCGGTCCGCACCGGCGGCCTGTTCCAGGACGCCAATGTCGCCGGCCGCAACTACGTGACCGACGATCGCTGGGGCACCTTCCTGTCGACCAGGTACACGCCGACCAACGACATCAAGATCACGACCAACTACGTCCACACCGATCTCAGCGGCCTGCCCGATTTCGGCGTGCCCTATTACAAGCAGGGCAATGTGCCGGTGACGTCGGCCGGCATTCCGCGGGGAACCTGGTATGGCTTCCTCAACCGCGACTTCCAGACCGCGCGGCAGGATTTCGGCACGGCGACCGCGGAGTACAAGGTCAACGAGGCCATCACGCTGAGCAGCAAGGTTCGCGGCGAGCATTCGCTGCTCAACTATATCGGCACGCTGCCGCAGAACCCGGTGACGACCAACGTCAATCCGCTGCTCTGGACCACGACGGCGAGTGCGCAGAGCCGCTACCAGACCGTGGACGTGTGGGCCAACCAGAACGAGGCCACGTTCAAGCTCGACACCGGCGGGGTCAAGCATACCGCGGTGCTCGGCGTCGAATACACCAACGAGAACATCTCGATCGACCGTTACTCGGGTCTCGCATCGGAGCTGGCCGGCTCCGGTTTCACGAGCAACGGGGCTCTTTCGGGGATCAATCTCTACTCCCCTCAGTCGACTTATGTCGGCGGCTTCGGCACGCCGACACTGACGGGCAATCCAACGCGCTATGGCGTCAACACCAGCAGCGTCTACGTCATGGACACCGCGAACTGGCAGGACACCATCATCGTCAATGGTGGTATCCGCTACGACGGCTACAACATGAGCTCGTCGACCAACGCGGCTTATCTGAAAATGAACTCAGATCTGGTCAACTACAACGTCGGCCTGGTCTACAAGCCGACGTCGATCGGCAGCATCTACGCGGCATATGCGACCTCGGCCAATCCGTTCGGCTCGGAGCTCGACGCAACCGGCACCGACTACGGCGGCGTTCCCGCCAACTCGACCGTTCTGCTTGGGCCCGAGCGCAACAAGGCGGCCGAGCTCGGTACCAAATGGGAGCTCGCCGATCGTCACCTGCTGGTCAGCGCCGCGCTGTTCCAGACGACGAAGGACAACGCGCGCGAGACCAACGCTGCGGGCCTGCTCACCTCGAATGCGGCCTACCGCATCCAGGGCATCGACATCGAGGCCGAGGGCAAGATTACCGATCGCTGGAGCATCTTCGGCGGCCTGGTGCTGATGCAGTCCAAGGTCACGCAGAGCAACATCGCCTCCAATCTCGGCCTGCAGCTCGCCAACGTCGCACACCAGTCGTTCAGCATGCTGACCAAGTACAAGTTCGACGGCGATTGGGAAGTCGGCGGGCAGGCCGTGTACCGCTCCAAGGTCTATGGCGGCACGTTCGCGGCCAATACCGGCAACGAGCTGCCGAGCTACTGGCGCTTCGATGCGTTCGTCGAGAAGAAGCTCGACAAGAACTGGACCATGAAGTTCTACGCGCAGAATCTCACCAACAAACTCTACTACGACACGCTCTATCGCAGCGCCGTGCCGTTTGTCGCGGTCGCGCCCGGGCGGGCGTTCTATATCATCACGACGGCCAAGTTCTGATGAAGCTCTGATTGCGCCGACCCAAATCGGGATGTCTGCCACGGCAGGCATCCCGTCTCTTCAGCAATCGACCGCGATGCGCGCCATCAGCATCTTGGTACCAGTTTAGAACGCTTACAAATTTCAGTTTAGAACGGTTTAAAACTGGAGTGCGCAAGCAAGTTTAGAATCGCTATGAAGTGGCTGGTTTGTTGCGCAGTGTTGCCGTGATCGCGTTGACCCCCATAAGCACGCTCGATAGCACCAATGCGTCGCGTTGTCGCAACGCGACGATTGGAAGCAGAAGCACAGTGGGGCGTGTGATGGGCGTTACAAGAACACCGAGGTCGTTGCGTTCGGTCGCGGTTCGGAAATCATTTGGCGGCAATCTCGAAGGCGCGACCGGCAAGACCGTGTCGGCCGTCGCGAGTTTGATTGCGGTCGCGTCAGTTTCCACCGGCGCGCAGGCACAGCAGTCCAACCTTCCGCCCGTGAACGTCGATGCGCCCAAGGAACGTCCGCGCTCCACCGCCGCGAAGCCGACGCCCGAGCAGATCCGCGCCCGCAATGCGCTGCGCCGTGCCGCACAGCGGCAACAGGCTGCGACGGCGCCGGTCGTCGATGCGGCCGCTCCGGCGCCCGACCGCAATCCCTATGCGGACCCCGCCGCGCCCTACAAGGTCGATCATGTCCAGGCCAGCGGCAAGTTTCCGGAGAAGCTGGTCGACACGCCGCGGTCGGTGACGGTGCTGTCGAAGGAACTGCTCGAAGACAAGAACGCCACGTCGCTGAAGCAGGCGATCCTGAGCACCGCCGGCGTTACGCTCGGCTCCGGCGAAGGCGGCAACGCCTTCGGCGATCGCTTCTTCATCCGCGGCTTCGACGCGCGTAACGACGTCTTCATCGACGGCGTGCGCGATGCCGGCGTCAGCGTGCGAGAGAATTTCTTCACCGAGCAGGTCGAGATCCTGCGCGGCCCGGCGTCGTCCTTTGCCGGCCGCGGCACTGCTGGCGGCGCGATCAACATCGTGACCAAGCAGGCCACGACGGAGAAGAGCTTCTACAACATGGACACCATGTTTGGCACCGACCAGACCAAGCGTGTGACGCTCGACGTCAATCAGGTGGTCAGCCCATCTCTTGCCATCCGCGCCGGCGGCTTGTTCCAGGATGCGAATGTCGCGGGGCGTGATTATGTAAAGGACAATCGCGATGGTGGCTTCGTCGCGGCGACGTGGAAGCCGGTCGACGCCGTCAAGATTACCGGCAACTACATCCATACCGAGCTCACCGGCATCCCTGACTTCGGCGTGCCCTATTACCGGCCGAGCACGGCGACCACCGCGGGGGGGCCGTTCCCGGACTTCGGCGTCAACCGAAATAATTTCTATGGCTTCGTCAATCGCGACTTCTATCGGACCGGTCAGGATATCGGCACGATCAACGCGGAAGTGCAGATCACGCCTGACCTGATGCTGAGCAACAAGGTCAGGGAATCACGTTCGACGCAGAATTACATCGGTACGCTTCCCGAAGCGCCGGTGCTGGCGAACCCACTCTCGCTTTCGACGCTCAGCGCCAATCCGCAGAGCCGCTTCCAAGTCACGGACGTTTTCGCCAATCAGACCGAGGCGACCTACAAATTCAACGATGGGCTTGGCTTCAAGCACACCTTGCTTGGAGGTATCGAATACGACCGTGAGCGCTCGTTCATCGACAAATACACGGGGCTCAGCTCGGAGCTCGTAACTGGCACTCCCTTCAGCGGGACCGGATCGAAGACCGACGTGAGCGTGTTCTCTCCGCAATACACCAATCTTCCTTTCCCGATACCGGGCGGCCTGTCCGGGTTGGGAACCAATATTGGAATCGACACTGTCAGTGGCTATGTCGTCGACAGCGCCAACTATCATGATCTGCTGATCCTTAATGGTGGCCTCCGCTACGACGATTACAGCGTCAACACCGCCGGCTACAGCACGGTCAGCGGCAAGAGCGTGTTTGGCCAGCAGAAAGCCGAATATGGGCTTCCGAGCTTTAACCTGGGCCTCACTTTGAAGCCGCTGCCGAATGGCAGCGTCTATGTGGCCTATGCGACCTCTTCCAATCCGGTCGGCGCCGAATTCGACGGGACCAGCACCGCCTATGGCGGCCTAGCTCCCGCGGTCGCCGGTAACGGAATCCAGATCTTCGGGCCCGAGAAGAACAAGGCCATCGAGATCGGTACCAAATGGGAGCTGTTCGACCGCCACCTTCTGCTCACCGCGGCGCTGTTCCAGACCAACAAGGAAAATGCGCGCGAGGCGTTCAACGTCGCCAGCGCCGCGGCCGCAACCGCGAACTGTCCCTATACTGGCGCGACGACCGCATGCATCACGGCGGGCTCGGCATATTATGTCCGCGGCATTGATCTGGGCGTCGGCGGAAAGATCACCGACAAGTGGAGCGTGTTCGGCGGACTGGTCTTGATGCAGTCGCGAGTGACGCAGTCGAATGAGCCGGCGGCGGCGATGCCGGCACCGTTGCTTTACTCGACCAATGTCGGGCGTCCGCTCGCCAATGTTGCGCACCAGTCGTTTAGCCTGCTGTCGAAGTACCAGATTGACGACACTTGGGAGCTCGGCGGACAGGCGGTGTATCGATCCCAGATTTACGGCGGCACCTTGCTCGCCGCAAACGCGGGTACGTCCATCCCCAGCTACTGGCGGTTCGATGCGTTCGCGGAAGCGAAAATCAACAAGAACTGGCGCCTGAAGGTGTATGTGAACAACATCTTCGACAAGCGCTACTATGACGCGCTGTATCAAAGCACCGCGCCCTTCGTGCTCGAAGCACCAGGACGTGCCGCTTATCTGACGATCTCGGCGCGCTACTGATGGAGAGATGACGAGGTGCCATGCTGACATGCATAGACGGTGTCCTGAGCAAGGAAGATGTGGCGGAGTTCCGTCGCATCATGGACGCCAGCGAATGGGAAGACGGCCGTTCCACCGCGGGCGCGCAGTCAGCAATGGTCAAGCGCAACGAGCAGTTGCCGCCGGATAGCGAGGTCGCGCGCAAGCTCGGCCATCGCATCATCTCGGCGTTGACGGCGAACCCGCGGTTTCTGGCGGCCGCAATCCCGCTCCAGATCTTTCCGCCGCTGTTCAACCGCTATGCGGCGGACAGCGGCCACCATTTCGGCCTGCATGTCGACAACGCGATCCGCGGCGACCGGCTGACCGGCCTTCGTATCCGCACGGATCTTTCGGTCACGCTGTTCCTCAGCGAGCCCGAGGATTACGACGGTGGCGAACTTGTGATCGAGGACACCTACGGCTCGCACGAAGTCAAGTTGCCAGCCGGGGACTGTGTGCTGTATCCCGCCAGCAGCCTGCATCTGGTCACCCCTGTGACCAGGGGGGCACGGGTTGCGTCTTTCTTCTGGCTTCAGAGCATGATACGGGACGATCAAGCCCGCAGCATGATCTTTGACCTCGACACCGCCATTCAGGCTTTGGTGGCCCGGCTCGGGCGTGACGATCCCGAAACGGTCAAATTGACGGGTATCTATCACAACCTCATTCGCATCTGGGCCGAAGTATGAAGATCACATCTTTCCAAGCAGGCCTCGCTGCAGCCGTGCTGCTGGCGGCCACCTGGCTCGCGGTTCCTGTTTCTGCCCAGACACAAACCCAGCCAGCCGCCCCGGCACGGCCCGTTGCGGCAACGGCACCTGTGACGGCTCAGCCGGCTCCGGCGGCTCCCGCTGTCGCGGCGCAGCCCAGCGCGATTGCGGCGCCCGCGCCATCGACTGCCGCCCCCGCGGTGCCTGCGGCCGTCGCGCCCAGCGCGACCGAGGCTGCCGTGGTCCCGGCATCCGACGCCGGTGGCGCTGCGAAGGCCGGCATCGCGCCGGCCATGAAGGAATTGTCGCCCTGGATGATGTTCATGTCGGCGGACATCATCGTGAAGGCGGTGATGATCGGACTCGCCTTTGCGTCGCTGATGACCTGGACTGTCCTCATCGCCAAGTCGATCGAGCTGTCGGTCGCTTCCGCAAAGCTTCGTTCGGCGCTTAAGAAAATCGCGGACGTGCGGTCGCTCGCGGAGGCACAAATGGCACTCGGCGCCAAGGGGGGCATCCTGCCGTCCTTGCTTGCGGCTGCGTTGCGAGAGGCGCGGATGTCGGCCGGACTGTCCAGCGATACCGGCATCAAGGAGCGTGCTGCCTCGAGCTTTTCGGAGATCGTGCGCGCGGAAGCACGGCGCATCCGCATTGGCATGGGCGTGCTCGCGACCATCGGCTCGACGTCGCCTTTCGTCGGCCTGTTCGGCACCGTGTGGGGCATCATGAACAGCTTCATCGGCATCTCGAAGTCGCAGACCACCAACCTCGCGGTGGTCGCGCCCGGCATCGCCGAGGCACTGCTCGCAACCGCCATCGGTCTCGTCGCGGCGATCCCCGCCGTCATCATCTACAATCACTTCTCGCGCGTGACGAGGAGCTATCTCGAGCTCGTCAGCCGCGCCTCGGGCGCGGCCGCCCGGCTGTTGTCGCGCGATCTCGATCGCAGCCACGGCAGCGCGCATTCGCGCGCGGCGGAGTAGGCAATGGCTGTTTCGCTCACCGACAACGATGACGACGACGAGTTCTCGGAAACGCATGACATCAACGTCACGCCGTTCATCGACGTCATCCTGGTGCTGCTGATCATCTTCATGGTCGCGGCACCGCTGTCGACGGTCGATCTTCCGATCGACCTGCCGACCTCGAGCGCGACGCCGCAGAAGAAGCCGGACAAGCCGACCTATGTCAGCATCAAGCCCGATTTGACGCTCGCAATCGGCGAAAACGCGGTCAAGCGGACCGACCTGGTCAGCTCGCTCGACGGGATCTCCGACATGAGCAAGGACAAATATGTGTTCCTGCGCGCCGACAAGGCGGTGCCTTACGGCGAGTTGATGGGCGTCATGGAAATCCTGCGGTCCGGCGGCTATTCTCGGATCAAGCTGGTGGCGCTCGAAGCACCTCCTGCGGCGGCTGGGCCGGCGCAGGGAGCGGTCCAACCCTGACGGCAGCGCGATGTCCGACCCTTTAATCGAGGCGAAACCATCCCGGCGGCTCTGGATTCTGGCCGCGATTGCCGCGATTGGCCTGCATCTCGGCGGGGCCGCGCTGGCGTTTGCCAATTTGCGCGCCGACGACGGCGACGATGGTCTCGGCGCCAATGGTGCGGAATACGCCGTCGAGATGACCTCGCCGAAGCTGCCCGATACGGATCTGCCGCCGGGACCGGACAGCGAAGCCTCGCAGTTCCAGCCGCAGCAGATGCAGCAGCAGGCCGAGGTCCACGAGACCGATCTTCCGAAGGAAATACCTCAGGAAGCCGAAGACCCGGACCGCCTCGTCACCGAGAACGACTCCAAGAAGCCGGTCGAGGACACCACGAAGGTGGCCAAGGTCGAGACCCAGGCGGTCGAGGAGATGCCGAACGCCCAGGAATCGGCAAGGCAAGCGTTGAACGAAGACGCGCGCGAGGATGAGAAGGCGGCTGCCCCCAACCAGGGCATCGGCAAGGACCTTCGCAAGCTGACGGCCGAGTGGGGCAAGCGCATCAGCGCCTATTTCGAGCTGCACAAGCGCTATCCCAAGGACAAGAGCAAGACCACGACGGTCAAGCTCAGCCTGGTCCTGAATCGTCGCGGCAATGTCGTGTCCGTCGACGTGGCCGAATCCTCGGGCGATCCCGCCTTCGACAGCGAGGCCATATCCATGGTGCGCCGCTCGGATCCCGTACCGGCTCCGCCGGCCGACCTCACGGATGATCAGTTCGCCTTCAGCCTGCCGGTGAATTTCAAGAAGCCGTCGAAATAGGCGGCGTGACTGTCAGCGCCAGTAGAACTTGATCGAGACGTAGACCACGATCAGGCAGGCGAAGATCAGCGCCACGGGCAACGGCCGTTTTGCGGTTCCCGCCGTCGATCCGAAGAAGTTACCCGCCTTCTTCGGTTTGGGGGCCGGGCGCCGGAAGGCGGTAACATTGTCCGCCGCGGGCTCAGGCGGCCGCGTACGCACATCGGGCGGGTTCCCGGTGCCGCCCATCTCCAGATAATAGGATTTGTAAACCTCGGCGATGGTGGCCTCGGCCGCGTCGCCCTCGCTCATCCGGTCCAAGAGCTTCTTGTAGCCGTCGAGGAAGCCCTGTGCGTCCGGAGGCAGCGCCGACAACCCATTCAGCTTGGCCATCATCTTCCAGGTGGCGAAATCGGCGCGGGCACGGGTGTCGGCGCGTCGCGCGATCAGCATATCGGCAGCTTTGACCAAGTTGGCCTCTAGCCCTTCGGCTCTATGTTCAAGTGCAGGAGATTAAACTGTACCGGCATCAACTACGCATTGCCGGTCAGCAAGAGAACAGCTTGAATCACATAACCGGTCAACGTTCGCAGTATTGCTGAAATAACATCAAGATTTAGACCGAACCGGGAACCCGCCAGCGGCAGCAGGATCAGAAGTGCGATCAGGATCATCATGCCGTACGGCTCAAGTCGTGACAGGGGCAGGGCGAGCGGCCGGGGCAACAGCCCGACTGCGACCCGTCCGCCGTCGAGCGGCGGGATCGGCATCATGTTGAAGACGGCCAGCACGGCGTTGATCAGCAGCGCATTCTTGAGGTTGTCGAAGATCCATTGCGCCGAGCTGGCGGGTACCCAGGGCAGGCCATGGAGGGCGAGGCCCGCGACGAGCGCCAGCAGGATGTTTGTAACGGGGCCGGCGAGGGCGACCCAGACCATATCCAGCTTCGGATTTTTGAGGTTGCGAAAGTTCACCGGCACCGGCTTGGCGTAGCCGAACAGGAACGGCGAATGCGCAAACAGCAGCATTGCCGGCAGGATCACGGTGCCGAACGGATCGATGTGGCGGAGCGGATTGAAGCTGACGCGGCCAAGCTGGAAAGCCGTGTTGTCGCCGAGACGGTGCGCCACGAAGCCATGCGCGGCCTCATGAAACGTGATTGCGAGCAGCAGCGGCAGCACCCAGACGGAGAGGTCGTAGTAGGAAATGTTCACGTCGCATCTCGCCCGGTTTTGCCTGTCGCCTTGCAGACGACCAAACCGGCGGTGCAGCAACGCTTCAGCTCAACATAGGGTGGCCGGTTCCGAAATGCCACGCTGCAAATGATCGGCGAGCAATGCCGCCGGGTGCGACAGGTGGCGTGCGCGGTGGAGGCGTATGTCGGCCATCGGCAGCGGCGGCAGGCCGTCACGTGGGCCGAGAGGGCGCAGGCGGGGCGGCAGGGTGCCGGCCTTGACCACGGTGACAGCAAGTCCCTCCGCCGCGATCGATTCCACTGCCGCCAGCGTTCGGCTGACAAAGGCGAGCCGCCACGGCCGGCCGGCGCGATCGAGTGCCTCGGCAGCCCATTGGCGAAACAGGCAGCCGGGCGGATAGAGCGCGACGGGCAGGGTGTGCTCTGCCGTGGCGCGGCAGGAGGCGGCGGCCGCCCAGACGGCCTGCTCGCGCCGCAGCAGCTCCCCATCGCCGCGCCCTTGCGGATGCATGGCGATGACGAGGTCATAGGCCTCGCCGAGCCGGGCCGGCATGGTCGCCGTCAGCCCGGTCTCGACTTCGACCCGCATTGTCGGATGCTCCCTGGCAAAGCTCGCCAGCAGGGGCGGAGTGACGATCGTGCCATAATCGTCCATCACGCCGAGGCGGATGACGCCCTCCGGCTTGCGTGCGCGCAACGCGCCGACTGCTTCTGCATGGAGCGCAAGGATGCGCTGTGCATAGGCCCGCAGCTCATGGCCCGCGGCGGTCAGCACGACGCCGGCCCGATTGCGCTGAAACAGTTTTGTACCGAGCCGCTCCTCGAGGCGCCTGACCTGCACGCTCACGGCAGACTGGGTCCGGTTGAGCTGATCCGCCGCGCGCGTGAACGAGCGATGCTCGGCGACGGCGAGAAAGGCCTTGAGCAGATCGGGATCGAGGTCGGGCGCGGTCATCACGAAACGTTATCCCAGCATGACGGAAATTCCATTCCCAGTTTCCGCACGGCCCGTATGCTGGTCGTCCGGGCGTTGAACGGGAGGAATTGTGGGCGAGATTTTTGGCGTTCTGGCTGCGGTGCTGTCGAGCGCGCTGGGCGGCACCTCGATCGGCGCCACGCGCTATCTCGTGACCAGCATCGATCCGCTGGCGATCGGCTCGTTCCGGTTCGGGATCGGCTTTCTCCTGCTGCTGCCGCTGACATGGCTGCGTGGCGATCGCTGGCCGGGGCGCGGCGACTGGGCTGTTGCGATCGGGCTCGGCATCCTGTTCTTCGGGCTGTTTCCGATCCTGTTCAACGCATCGCTGATCTTCACGACAGCCGCGCGCGGAGCGCTCGCGCTGTCGACGCTGCCGCTGTTGACGCTCGTGATTGGAGCTGCGCTCGGCAGCGAGGCCCTGAGCTGGCGCAAATCGATCGGCGTCGTGGTGGCAACACTCGGCGTTGCCGTTGCGCTGCTCACGGACCTGAACTCGGCGCCATCAGGCGCCTGGCGCGGCGATCTCCTGATGATGGCGGCCGCGCTGTGCATGGCGCTGTACGGCATTTGGTCGAAGCCGCTGATCCGGCGCTCCTGCCCGATCGCCTTCACGACCATGAGCATGGCGGCCGGCGCTTCATGCCTGATCCTGCTGTCGCTTTTCCGTGGCAGCTTCGCGCCCGTCGCAAATTTCGGTGCGTCGCAATGGCTGGCCGCGCTCTATCTCGGCGCCTTCGGCGCGGCGCTGACGTTCTTTCTCTGGGCCTTCGCGCTGGAGCGGACCACGCCGACGCGCGTGGCGATCTCGGTGACGGTCAATCCGATCACGGCCTCGCTGGTCGGCGCCTGGCTGCTGCACGAGCCGTTGCGCTGGAATCTCGCGGCCGGCATCGTCGCGGTGTTCGCCGGGATCTGGTTGGCCACGACGGCGGGACGGCGCACCAAGGCGGTTTCAAGCCAAGCCTGAAGTCACACCGGGATCGTCCCCGGATATTGCGTCAGGCCGTCGTCGAGTTTCAGCCACGCCAGCTTTTCCGAGACCCAGATGTGCTCGGTCGGCGCGAAGGCATTGCGGTCGTCGAAGGTTGTCAGCGCCACGCCGGCCAACGTGCCGTTGCGCCGCCAGGAAAACAGCCGCGTACCGCAATTCTTGCAGAACACGCGGTCGATGTTTTCCGACGATGCATAGCGGCCGGTGTCACCCTCGACAGTCAGCGCTTTCTGGTCGAACTGGGCGCGGGCGAAGTACGGCGAGCCCATCGCCTTCTGGCACATGCGGCAATGACAGATGCGCACGTTCAGCGGCTCGCCCTCCGCCTTGAACCGCACCGCGCCGCACAGGCATCCACCTTCCCGGATCATGGCTGTCTCAATAGGTTGCGCGTCCGCCGGAGATATCGAATACGGCGCCGGTGGAGAAGGCGCAATCTTCGGATGCAAGCCACGCCGCCATCGCTGCAAGCTCTTGCACCAGCACGAAACGTGCCTTGGGGATTTTCGACAACATGAAATCGATATGCTGCTGCGTCATCTGGTCGAAGATCGCCGTCTTCGCCGCCGCCGGCGTCACCGCATTGACGAGAATGTCGTGTGCGGCGAGCTCCTTGCCGAGCGACTTCGTCAGCGCGATCAGGCCGGCCTTGGATGCCGAATAGTGCGAGGCATTCGGATTGCCTTCCTTGCCGGCGATCGAGGCGATGTTCACGATCCGCCCGTATTTCTGCTTGAGCATTGTCGGCACGATCGCCTTGCAGACGATGAAGGGGCCGTCGAGGTTGATGCGCAGCACCTTGCGCCATTCATCGAGATCGGTCTCCCAGACCGGCTTGTTGACGCCGGCGATGCCGGCATTGTTGACGAGGATGTCGATCTTGCCGAAGGCGGCGAGCGTTGCGTCGCGCGCCTGCTCGACGCCTGCGGTGTCGGTGACGTCGACCTTGAAGACCCGGACGTTGTCGCCGATTTCCTTGGCGGTCTTCTCGGCCAGTGCCGAGTCAAAATCCCAGATCGCGACCTTGGCGCCGGAGGCGACGAAGCGCTCGGTGATGGCGCGGCCAAAACCCTGCGCGCCGCCGGTGACGATTGCGACGCGGCCGTTGAGATCAATCTTGTTCATGCTGGGGCCTTTGGCGTCAGAGCATGTAGCCGCCGTCGACGACGAGGTCGACGCCGGTGGTGAAGGCGCTCTCGTCGCTGCCGAGATAGATCGCCATGTTGGCGATTTCGTCGGCGGTGCCGAGCCGGCCCATCTTCTGGCGGGAGACGAACATCTCCTTGCCCTGCGGCCCTTGCGCGGCGGCGCGGTCGAGCATCGAGGGGGTCTCGACCGTGCCGGGGCAGATCGAGTTGCAGCGGATGCCCTTGGTGATGAAGTCGAGCGCGACGGCACGGGTCAGCAGCGACACCGCCGCCTTCGACGAGCTGTAAACATAACGGTTGGCCGGCGGCCGCAGTGCTGCGCAGGACGAGATGTTGACGATGCTGCCGCCACCGCCGGCGAGCATATCGGGCAGGAATGCCCTGATGGTCCGGTGCATCGACTTGACGTTGAGGTCGAACGAGAAATCAAAATCCTCTTCCGAGCATTCGAGGATGGTGCCGTGATGCACGAAGCCGGCGGCGTTGAGCAGGATGTCGATCTTGCCGACTCGTTTTGCAAAAGCGTTGACGTCGGCGGTGTTGCGGACGTCGAGCCTTGCAACTTCGGCGATGCCTTCCTTGGTCAGGCCCGCGATGCCGGCCTCGTTGATGTCGGTCGCGATGACGGTTGCGCCTTCGCGCGCGAATGCGAGGGCGCATGCGCGCCCGATGCCTGCCGCTGCAGCCGTGATGACGGCGCGCTTACCCTTGAGGCGGTCTGCCATTTGTATTTCTCCTCACCTTGAATGTATCTATCGGCGCGTCATTGCGAGGAGCCCGCGACAAAATTGCAAGGCAATTTTGCGCTGGTGCGACGAAGCAATCCAGACTGCCTCCGCGGACATATCTCTGGATTGCTTCGCTTCGCTCGCAATGACGGTGTGGTTGCTAGTGATTATCCCGCGCCACACCAAAGGTGCCGGCGACGTTCTGGTAGCGCGTGGCGAGCTCCATGCAGGCGCCGGTCGATTGCTGGCCGACGGTGTTGCGATAGATCTCCTGCCACGGCGTCTGATTCGGCGGATGCTTGAAGCCGCCACTGGCCTTCAGCTCGGCGTGGCGCTTCTTCACCTCGTCGTCCGAGATCAGGATGTTGGCGCTGCCCTTGTTGAGGTCGACGCGCACCTTGTCGCCGGTCTTGAGGATCGCGAGCCCGCCATTGGCGGCCGCTTCCGGCGAGGCATTGAGGATCGACGGCGAGCCCGAGGTGCCGGACTGGCGGCCGTCGCCGATGCAGGGCAGGGAGTGGATGCCGCGTTTGATCAGGGCAGCCGGCGGCTGCATGTTCACGACCTCGGCGCCGCCGGGGTAGCCGATCGGGCCGGTGCCGCGGATGAACAGCACGCAGCGCTCGTCGATGTCGAGCGAGGCGTCGTCGATCCGCGCGTGATAATCCTCCGGGCCCTCGAACACGATGGCGCGGCCCTCGAAGGCGTTGAGGTCTTTCGGGTTGCTCAGGTAACGGTCGCGGAATTCCTTGGAGATCACAGAGGTCTTCATGATCGCGGAATCGAACAGATTGCCCTTCAGCACCAGGAAGCCGGCGTCCTTCACCAGCGGTTTGTCGTAGGCCCGGATCACGTCGTTGTCGGGCGCGGGCGCATCCTTGCAGTTCTCGCCGATGCCGCGGCCGTTCACCGTGACCGCGTCCTCATGGATGCGCTTGTGCTTCATCAATTCGCGCACCACCGCTGGCACGCCGCCGGCGCGGTGGAATTCCTCGCCGAGATAGAAGCCGGCTGGCTGCATGTTCACCAGCAGCGGTACGTCGTGGCCGAATTTCTGCCAGTCGTCGATCGACAGCTCCACGCCGATATGGCGGGCCAGCGCGTTGATGTGGATCGGCGCGTTGGTCGAGCCGCCGATCGCCGAATTGATCACGATGCAGTTCTCGAACGCCTTGCGGGTCAGGATGTCCGACGGCTTGAGGTCTTCCCAGACCATCTCGACGGCGCGTTTTCCGGTCTCGTAGGCGATCTGGCCGCGCTCGCGATAGGGGGCGGGGATGGCCGCGCAGCCCGGCAGCGAGAAGCCGAGCGCTTCGGCAAGCCCGTTCATGGTTGATGCCGTGCCCATGGTGTTGCAATGGCCGACCGAGGGCGCCGAGGACGCCACGATCTCCATGAACTCTTCATAGTCGATCTCGCCCGCAGCGAGCCGCTCGCGCGACTTCCAGACGATGGTGCCGGAGCCGGTACGCTCGCCATTGTGCCAGCCATTGAGCATCGGTCCGCCCGACAGCACGATTGCGGGCAGGTTGACGGTCGCGGCCGCCATCATGCAGGCGGGCGTGGTCTTGTCGCAGCCGGTGGTCAGCACCACGCCGTCGAGCGGATAGCCGTAGAGGATTTCGACCAGGCCGAGATAAGCGAGGTTTCGGTCGAGCGCCGCGGTCGGACGCTTGCCGGTTTCCTGGATCGGGTGGGTCGGGAATTCCATCGCAATGCCGCCGGCCTCGCGGATGCCTTCGCGGACACGATGGGCCAGCTCGATATGATGCCGGTTGCAGGGGGAGAGGTCGTTGCCGGTTTGCGCAATGCCGATGATCGGCTTGCCGGACTGCAGCTCGGCGCGGGTCAGGCCGAAATTCAAATAGCGCTCCAGATACAGCGCGGTCATCCCCGGATTGTGCGGGTTGTTGAACCATTCCTGCGAGCGAAGGTGGCGGCGGGTGCCGTTACCGGCGGGCGCATGCCCATTGGTTGGCTTTTTTGTCATTGGTTTCTCCTTCAATGCAAACGCGCGGGCCGACATCCGGGATGCCGATCGGTGCGATGCCCGGCAGCGCGAGCATGTAACAACGACCCGTCTGCTGGCGAACGTTTCCTCATCGTAGCGATACTAATCATGGGTCGTTGGTAACGCTATCATTTTGTACGGCTGGCGCCCATTCCGGCGCGCGTGGGCTGGCTACCGGCCGCTGCATCTGCGAACTCTGCCGCTCGATCACCATGAAGCCGAGATCGAGCACGGGCTCTTCGGGACGCTTGCCTTCGATCGCCTCGATCAGCATCGCGGCAGCAGTGCTGCCCATCTCATAACGGTTGGTCCGCACGCTCGTCAGCGTCGGCACCGAGGAGGCCATGAATTCGAGGTCGTTGAAGCCGACGATCGCGATCTGCTCTGGGATTGCGATGTCCCGGCGCCGGCATTCGAAGAGAACGCCGAGCGCAAGGTCGTCATTGGCGCAGAACACCGAGTCGATGCCGGGCTCGCGCGCGAGCAGGTCGGCGAAAAGTGCGCCGCCGAGCGTCACCGAGGTCGGCGTCGCCGTGGTCACGATCAGTCTTTGGTCGAACAGGCCGGCGTCCTTCATGGCCGCGACATAGCCGTCGAGCCGGCGCTGCACCCGCGGGTCCATGCGTGCGCCGACGAAGCCGATCCTGCGGTGGCCCTGCGCGAACAAATGAGCAATCGCCGCCCGCGCTGCTTCAAAATGGGAAAAGCCGATCATCATGTCGACAGGATTGGGCCCGATCTCCATGATCTGCACGATCGGGCAGTCGGCCGCCTCCAGCATCGCGCGCGATTCCGTGGTCTGGTCGATGCCTGTGACGATCAGTCCCGCCGGCTTCTGCGCCAGAAACAGGCGCAACAGCTTCTCCTCCTGGAGAATGGAGTAGCGTGTGTTGGACAACTGGATCGAGTAACGGCTGCTTTCGGAGGCGTCATAGATGCCGCGCAGCACGTCTGAGAACACGTTGTTGGTCAGTGACGGAATCAAGACACCGATCACCTCGGTGCGCTGCGAGGCCAGCGCCCGTGCCGCAAGGTTAGGCACATAGCCGAGCTCGCGAGCCGCGCTTTCGACCCGCGTCCGCTTGGCGACCGACAGCGCCTCGGGATTGCGGAAGAAACGGGAGGCGGTAATCGGGCTGACGCCGGCGAGTTCGGCGACTTCCGCCAGCCGAATCTTGCCAGACTTGGTGCGCTTTCGACCCATTTATCGCTCTTAACACAGCCACTCCCGCAAACAAAGGATCGTTGACAGCGCTACCAGCAAAGACTAACCAAAGACAAATTGCCAAAGCCGCAGAAACTGCCGACAATGTCGCCTGTTAAGAGGGGCTTCGGGTCGGCGAAGTTCAGAAAAAACAAGACGGTGGCGGCGCCACAGTTGCGTCGTCTAAGTCGGAGGAGGGAGCTAGATGTCGTCTGTGCAAATCCGCGACGTGCGGAAATCGTTCGGCAATTTTGAAGTCCTGCACGGCGTCTCGATTCCGATCGAGGATGGCCAGTTCGTCGTCCTGGTTGGCCCTTCCGGCTGCGGCAAGTCGACGCTTCTGCGCATGCTCGCGGGCCTCGAGAACATCACCTCCGGCACGATCTCGATCGGCGACCGCGTCGTCAACAATATCCAGCCCAAGGAGCGGGATATTGCGATGGTGTTCCAGAACTACGCGCTCTATCCGCACATGACGGTCGGCGAAAACATGGGCTTCTCGCTGAAGCTGCGCAACGCCGGCTCCGACGAGATCAACAAGCGCGTCAAGCGCGCCGCCGAAATTCTCGCGCTGACGCCATTGCTCGAGCGCTACCCGCGCCAGCTCTCCGGCGGTCAGCGCCAGCGCGTCGCCATGGGCCGCGCCATCGTGCGCGATCCCCAGGTGTTCCTGTTCGACGAGCCGTTGTCGAACCTCGATGCCAAGCTGCGCGTCGCCATGCGCACCGAGATCAAGGAGCTGCACCAGCGGCTCAAGACCACCACCGTCTACGTTACCCACGACCAGATCGAGGCCATGACCATGGCCGACAAGATCGTCGTGATGCATGACGGCATCGTCGAACAGATGGGCACGCCGCTCGAGCTCTACGACAAGCCGGAAAACCAGTTCGTCGCCGGCTTCATCGGCTCGCCCGCGATGAACTTCCTGAAGGGGCATGTCCGCGTCAACGGCGTTGCGACCTTCGAGGGACCGAACGGCGTCAAGCTGCCGCTCAAGAGCGCGCCGGCTAACTCGGATGGCAAGCCAGTGGTCTATGGCGTCCGTCCCGAGCACTTCACCATTGCCGACGACGGCGCCGACGCCGAGATCGTCGTGGTCGAGCCGACCGGCTCGGAGACGCAGGTGTTTGCGAAGGTCGGTGGCGAGCAGGTCGTCGCGGTCTTCCGTGAGCGTCATACGTTCAAGCCGGGCGACAAGGTCAGGCTGAAGCCGGACCCGTCACTGGTTCACTTGTTCGACGAGGCGACGGGTAAACGCATGTAGCGGCGTTTCGTGACGTAGGACTACCAAATACAAAATATAAAATTCAGGGAGAGAACGATGAGCCATTTCGACAGGCGTAGTGTGCTTAAAGCCAGCCTGGGCGGCGCAGCTTTGCTCGCTGGCCCGGGTATCGTCCCGGTGCGTGCCGCAGAGTGGACCAACACGCCGGAGCCGAATGCCTCCATCCGCGTGCTGCGCTGGAAGCAGTTCATCCAGGCCGAGTTCGACAAGTTCGCCGAGCAGACCAAGAAGTTCACCGAGAAGACCGGCATCAAGGTGAAGCTCGAGGCCGAGAGCTGGGAGGACATCCGGCCGAAGGCCGCGGTCGCTGCCAACGTCGGCGCAGGCCCCGATCTCATCGTCGGCACGCTCGACGATCCCTTCAAATTCCCCGAGAAGCTGATCGACGTGACCGACGTCGCCGACTATCTCGGCAAGCAGTATGGCGGCTGGTATCCGGTTGCCGAGCGCTACGGCAAGAAGGGCAACAACTGGATCGCCATTCCCCAGGGCGCGACCGGCGGCTGTCTGAATTACCGCATCAGCCACATGAAGGCCGCGGGCTTCGAGGAATTCCCCAAGGACACCGACGGCTTCCTCAAGCTGTGCCAGGCGCTGAAGAAGAACAACACGCCGGCCGGCTTCGCGCTCGGCCATGCCACGGGCGATGCCAACGGCTGGTGCCAGTGGGCGCTGTGGGCGTTCGGCGGCAAGGTCGTCAACGACAAGAACGAGGTCGTGATCGACTCGCCGGAGACGATCGCCGCGATCGAATACGTCAAGCAGCTCTATGCGACGTTCATTCCGGGCGTGCTGTCGTGGAACGACTCGAACAACAACAAGGCGTTCCTGAACGGCGAACTCAGTCTGACCCTGAACGGCATCTCGATCTGGACCGTCGGCAAGAACTCCACTGATCCCAAGCAGCAGGAGATCGCCAAGGACATGAACCACGCGCAGATGCCGATCGGGCCCGTGGGCGTGTCGACAGAGCAGCAGAACGTCCTGGTCTACTACGGCTACAAGCATTCGAAGTATCCGAAGGCGGTCAAGGAATACATCAAGTTCATGATGGACAAGGAGAATTACGACGCGTGGGAAGTCGCCTCCAACGGCTATGTCTCGCCGCCGCTCCCGGCCTACAACGACAACCCGGTCTGGACCTCGGATCCCAAGATCACACCGTATCGCGACTGTCTGAAGCGCTGCCGTGACAACGGCTACGCCGGCGATCTCGGCTACGCCTCGGCCGCCGTCATGGGCGACTTCGTCGTGGTCGACATGTTCGCGGAAGCCGCCGCCGGACAGGCCACGCCGAAGGAAGCTGCGGCGCGTGCCGCCGAGCGCGCCAAGCGTTACTATCAGGTCTGATGCGCCGTCGGGCGGCGTCCGGCTTGCCGGACGCCGCTGTCATTTTGTGGAGGGGAGTCCGACATGGCGGTTATGGCCGAGCCCGTCGCTGCGCAGATCAAGCGCAGCAGTTTGTGGAGCAGGGCGTTCGAAAGCCGAAACTTCCTGGGCGCCATGTTCATGGTGCCGGCAATCGCCATCCTCATTCTGTTTCTGGCTTACCCGCTGGTGCTGGGCTTGTGGCTCGGCATGACCGATACCAAGATCGGCGGGGTCGGGCGCTTCATCGGCTTCAAGAACTTTGTTTCGCTATCCAGGGACTCGGTCTTCTGGCTGTCGGTCTTCAACACCATCTTCTACACGGTGGCCGCCAGCATCGTGAAATTCGCGATCGGGCTTTACCTGGCGCTACTGCTCAACGAGCGGCTGCCGTTCAAGTCGATGATCCGGGCGATCGTGTTGCTGCCCTTCGTGGTGCCGACAGTGCTCTCGGCCATCGCGTTCTGGTGGATCTATGACAGCCAGTTCTCGATCATCTCCTGGGTGCTGATCAAGGCAGGTCTCATCTCGCACTACATCGACTTCCTCGGCGATCCCTGGAACGCACGCTGGTCGGTGGTCGTGGCCAACATCTGGCGCGGCGTGCCCTTTGTCGCGATCACGCTGCTCGCGGGCTTGCAGACCATCTCGCCCTCGCTCTACGAGGCCGCCAATCTCGACGGCGCGACCAATCTGCAGCGCTTCCGTCACATCACGCTGCCGATGCTGTCGCCGATCATAGCGGTCGTGATGACGTTCTCGGTGCTGATGACCTTCACCGACTTCCAGTTGATTTACACCATCACCCGCGGCGGCCCGATCAACGCCACGCATCTGATGGCGACGCTGTCGTTCCAGCGCGCCATCACCGGCGGCAATCTCGGCGAAGGTGCGGCGATCTCGAATGCGATGATCCCGTTCCTGGTCGCGGCGATCCTGTTGAGCTTCTTCGGACTTCAGCGCTCCCGCTGGCAGCAGGGCGGAAGGGACTGACCATGAGCACCGCTGACGACCAAACCGTCGGAATGGACTATCTGGAAAGTTTTCCGCGGAAGTTCCTCCGCGTCTACCTTCCGCTCGGCCTGATCATGGTCTTCCTGCTGTTTCCGTTCTACTGGATGACGGTCGCGACCTTCAAGCCGGACGCGGAGATGTACGACTACGAGAAGTACAATCCGTTCTGGATCCTGCATCCGACGTTCGAGCACATCACAAAACTGTTCTTCGAGACCGACTATCCGTTGTGGATGTGGAACACCGTCATCGTCTCGGTGTGCTCGACCTTCATCTCGCTGTTCGCCAGCGTCTGCGCGGCCTATGCGATCGAGCGCCTGCGCTACAAGGGCTCGCGCTATGTCGGCCTGGCAATTTTCCTCGGCTATCTCGTCCCGCCCTCGATCCTGTTCATTCCGCTGGCCGCGATCGTGTTCCAGCTCGGCCTGTTCGACGGCAATCTGGCGCTGATCCTGACCTATCCGACCTTCCTGATCCCGTTCTGCACCTGGCTCCTGATGGGCTATTTCCGCACCATTCCTTATGAGCTCGAGGAATGCGCGCTGATCGACGGGGCGACGCGGCTTCAGATCCTGACCAAGATCACACTGCCGCTGTCGCTGCCGGGGGTGATCTCGGCGGGCATCTTCGCCTTCACGTTGTCCTGGAACGAGTTCATCTACGCGCTGACCTTCATCTCCTCGTCGGAAAACAAGACGATTCCGGTCGGCGCCATCACCGAGCTCGTCAATGGCGACGTCTACCATTGGGGCGCCCTGATGGCGGCGGCCCTGACCGGCTCGGTCCCCGTAGTTATCCTTTATTCCTTCTTCGTAGAGTACTATGTGTCGGCGATGACCGGCGCCGTGAAGGAATGATCGCGGGGCCTGCCTGAGAACGCGCCAGTCAATCCATGAGCGGCGCGTTCCGGCCAATAAGAAGGAGTAGGCTCTTGCACATTCTGGTTCTGGGCGCTGCCGGCATGGTCGGCCGCAAATTGTGTGAACGTCTCTTGCGCGACGGCCGTCTCGGCAAGAGCGACATCACCAAGCTGACCATGCACGACGTGGTCGAGCCCAAGAAGCCGGAGAAGGCCGGTTTCCCCGTTGAGACCGTCTCGGGCGATTTCGCAGTCCCCGGTGCTGCCGAAAAGCTGATAGCCGGCCGCCCGGACGTGATCTTCCATCTCGCCGCGATCGTCTCGGGCGAGGCCGAGCTCGATTTCGACAAGGGCTACCGCATCAATCTGGACGGCACGCGGATGCTGCTCGACGCTGTCAGGCTCGTCGGCGGCGGCTACAAGCCGCGCGTGGTGTTCACGTCCTCGATCGCGGTGTTCGGCGCGCCGTTCCCGGATGCGATCGGCGACGAGTTCTTCCATACGCCGCTGCTCAGCTACGGCACCCAGAAGGCGATCGGCGAGCTGCTGCTGGCGGATTATTCGCGCCGCGGCTTCCTCGACGGCATCGGCATCCGCCTGCCGACCATCTGCATCCGGCCCGGCCTGCCCAACAAGGCGGCATCGGGCTTCTTCTCCAACATCCTGCGCGAGCCGTTGGCCGGCAAGGATGTGGTGCTCCCGGTGTCCGAGGACGTTCGCCACTGGCACGCCACGCCGCGCTCCGCGGTCGGCTTCCTGCTCCACGCCGGCACCATGGATCTCGCGACCGTCGGCCCGCGCCGCAACCTGACCATGCCGGGCCTGTCGGCCACGGTCGGAGAGCAGATCGCGGCCCTGAAGCGGGTTGCCGGCGACAAGGTCGCGGCCCGCATCAAGCGGGAGCCGGATCCCTTCATCATCGGCATCGTCGGCGGCTGGCCTCGCAATTTCAATGCGAAGCGGTCGCTCGAGCTCGGCTTCACCACCGCCGAGAAGACGTTTGACGATATCATCCGCATCCACATCGACGACGAGCTCGGCGGCAATTTCGTCGCCTGATCGCAACCGTGAACCGCGTGGATATGGCGATGGCGAGCGTTGCTTGCATCGGTGAATGCATGGTCGAGCTCCGGCAGGCCCAGGGTGGGCAGGGCGGTGGCCTGTTCTCGCGCGGCTTCGGCGGCGACACCCTCAACACGGCAGTGTATCTGGCGCGGCTCGAGGTCAAGGTCGATTATCTCACCGCGCTCGGCGACGACGGCATGAGCGAGGAGATGATCGCAGCCTGGAACGCCGAGGGCGTCGGCACGCGCCGTGTGGTGCGGCTGCCGGGCAAGCTGCCCGGCCTCTACATGATCCAGCTCGATGCCAATGGCGAGCGCCAGTTCTTCCACTGGCGCGACAGTGCGGCGGCGCGGCAATTGATGAACCTGCCGGAGACCGACGAGCTGCTCAACTCGCTGATGAGCTACGACATCATCTATCTCTCCGCGATCACGCTCTCGATCTACGACGCCTCCGGCCGTGATCGCCTGTTCGCGGCGATCAAGCGCGCGCGCCTGCTCGGTACCCGCTTCGTGTTCGACACCAACTTTCGCGCACGTGGCTGGCCGGACCGCGACGTCGCGCGCGAGGTGTTTGCCGCAGCCTTTGCGGCCGCCGATATCGTGCTGACCTCGACCGAGGATCTGCTCGCGCTCTATCCCGGCGAGAGCCCCGAGCAATTGATGGCGCACATCCCGACGCCCGAACTGGTGTTCCGCCTCACCGAGCCCGTCAGCCTGCTGCGCTTCCCGGGCGGCACCAGCGAAGTCCGCGCCGAACCAATGACCAAGCCGGTCGTTGACACCACGGCGGCCGGTGACAGCTTTGCCGCGGCCTATATCGCGGCCCGGCTCGGCGGTTCCGATTCCGTCGAGGCGGCCCATGCCGGGCATCGCCTCGCCAGCCTCGTGATCTGCTATCCCGGTGCCATCATTCCGGGCTATGCCATGCCGCCGAAGAAACGGCATCGGCCAGCGACCACGCGTCAAGCGACCAAGTGAGAAGCGATCGAGCGAAACGAAAGCCAAGATGACCACGACTGCCCAACAGAACCACCTCGTCGCGCTGTTCAAGGCCGCGACCGTCATTCCCGTCCTCACCATCGAGCGGATCCAGGATGCCGTGCCGCTGGCGCGTGCGCTGGTTGCCGGCGGCGTCCGCACGCTGGAGGTGACCATGCGTACCCCCGTTGCGATCGAGGCGGCGAGGGCGATGATGTCCGAAGTCCCCGAGGCGGTCGTCGGCATCGGCACGATTCTCAATCCGGCCGACTTTACCCGCGTCGAGAAGCTCGGCGTCGCTTTCGGCATCAGCCCGGGCCTGACCCCGGATCTGCTCAAGGCCGCCACCCATAGCTCCCTGCCGTTTGCGCCGGGCATTGCCACGGCGTCCGAACTGATGATGGCGCTGGCTCACGGCTTCGACGTCGCAAAATTCTTCCCGGCCGAGCAGGCCGGCGGCATCAAGGGGCTGCGCTCGCTGGGCGGGCCGTTCCCGAACGTGCGGTTCTGCCCGACCGGCGGGGTCGGCGAGGCCAATGCGGCGACCTGGCTCGCGGAGCCCAATGTGGTCGCGGTCGGCGGTTCCTGGCTGTGCCCGACGGCGGAGATCAGGGCCGGGAACTGGGCCGGCATAACTGCCATCTGCCAACGCACCCTCCAGGCCCTTAAACCTGCGTGAAGTCTTGCCATCGCTGCGCTAAGACTTAGGTCAGCAAGAGACCGCCAGGGAGAAAAGACCATGACCGCCAGCATCGTCGGATGGGCGCATACGCCGTTCGGCAAGTTCGACACCGAAACCGTCGAGAGCCTCGTCACCCGCGTCGCCAACGAGGCGATGGCCGATGCCGGCATCTCGGCCTCCGACGTCGACGAAATCGTGCTCGGCCATTTCAACGCCGGCTTCTCGCCACAGGATTTTACCGCCTCGCTGGTGCTCCAGGCCGATCCGAAGTTGCGCTTCAAGCCGACGACCCGCGTCGAGAACGCCTGCGCCACGGGATCGGCCGCGGTGCACCAGGGCGTGCGTGCGATTGCCGCAGGTGCCGCCAAAATCGTGCTGGTCGTCGGCGTCGAGCAGATGACGCGCACGCCGAGCGCCGAGATCGGCAAGAACCTGTTGAAGGCGTCCTATCTGCCTGAGGACGGCGACACCGTCGGCGGCTTCGCCGGCGTGTTCGGCAAGATCGCCAGCTCCTATTTCCAGAAATACGGCGACCAGTCCGATGCGCTGGCGCTGATCGCGGCCAAGAACCACAAGAACGGCGTTGCCAATCCCTTCGCCCAGATGCGCAAGGATTTTGGCTTCGACTTCTGCCGCGCCGAGAGCGAGAAGAACCCGTATGTCGCGGGTCCCCTGAAGCGCACCGACTGCTCGCTGGTCTCCGACGGCGCGGCCGCGCTGGTGCTGGCCGATCCCGAGACCGCCAAGGGCATGGGCAAGTCGATCGGCTTCCGCGCCACCGCGCACGCGCAGGACTTCCTGCCGATGTCCAAGCGCGACATCCTTCAGTTCGAGGGCTGCACCGTCGCCTGGCAGCGCGCGCTGGAGCAGGCGGGCGTGACGCTGTCCGATCTCTCCTTCGTCGAGACCCATGATTGCTTCACCGTCGCCGAGCTGATCGAGTACGAAGCGATGGGCCTGACGCCGAAGGGGCAGGGCGCCCGCGCCATCAAGGAGGGCTGGACGCTCAAGGACGGCAAGCTGCCGGTCAATCCGTCCGGCGGGTTGAAGGCCAAGGGCCATCCGATCGGCGCCACCGGCGTCTCCATGCATGTGATGACCGCGATGCAGCTCGCCGGCCAGGCGCCCGAGGGTATGCAGCTCAAGAACGCAAAGCTCGGCGGCATCTTCAACATGGGCGGCGCCGCCGTTGCCAACTACGTCTCCGTCCTGGAGCCGCTGAAGTAGATCTCGTGGGCAAAGGCGCACTTGCGCCGTGCCCACCTTTTTTCTTGCGCTAGATCATGGTGGGCACGCTTCGATTTGCCCACCCTACCGCTCCTGATTGATTTGCAGGGGATGCATCATGAGCAGCGACGACTACCTCTCTTTGGACCAACTCAACGATCGCATCGCGATCCTCGAGGACAATATCCGCCAGCTGATCGAGCAGGCCGCGGCCGCCTCGGGCGAGCAGAACGAGTCGCGCATCGCCGACCGCATCAATCAGCAGAACGACGAGCTCGACCGTCTCCTCAAGGTCCGCGAATCCCGCCAGAAGAAATAGCCGGCGCCGCGCGGCGCATGCGGCCATACGCCGGCCGGCCCTTGCGCGCGCGGCGTCGCTGTCCTTAGCTGGACCGAAATCGCGAGGCGCAAGTTGAGCCCGCGCAATCGGGAGCGAACGAATGGGGCCGCTGAAGGGCATCAAGGTCGTCGACATGACCACCGTGCTGATGGGTCCCTATGCGACCCAGATGCTCGGCGACTATGGCGCCGACGTGATCAAGGTGGAATCGCTCGACGGCGACGTCACCCGCCTGATCGGCCCGATGCGGCACACCGGCATGGGTCCGGTGTTCCTCAACACCAATCGCAGCAAGCGCTCGATCTGCCTCGACCTGAAGAAGCCTGAGGGACGCGAGGCCGTGCTGCGGCTGCTCAGGGATGCCGACGTTCTCGTCTACAACGTCCGCCCGCAGGCGATGGCGCGGCTTCAGCTTGGTTATGACGTCGTCTCCGCAATCAATCCGCGCCTGGTCTATGCCGGCGTGTTCGGCTTCGGCCAGGACGGACCCTATGCCGCAAAACCCGCCTATGACGATCTGATCCAGGGCGCCACCGCGCTGCCCGCCTTGATGGCGCAGACCGGTGATGGCGTGCCGCGCTATGTGCCGAACGCGCTGGTCGACCGCATCGTCGGCCTCACCGCCGTTGGCGCGATCTGCGCCAGCCTCGTGCATCGCGACCGCACCGGCCGCGGCCAGCGCGTCGACATCCCGATGTTCGAGACCATGGCAGGCTTCGTCATGGGCGACCACATGGGCGGGCTCACCTATGAGCCGCCGCTCGACAAGGGCGGCTATGCCCGCCATCTCTCGCGCGACCGCAGGCCGTACAAGACATCGGACGGTTATCTCAGCGTCATCGTCTACAACGACAAGCAGTGGGAAAACTTCTTCAAGGCGACGGGCCGCGACGATTTGCGCGCCGATCCGAAGTTCGCGACCTTCGCCGGCCGCGCCGCCAATATCGACGTCGTCTACGCCGAACTCGCGCGCATCTTTGAGACACGCACCACGGCCGAGTGGATCGACCTGCTGACCAAGGCCGATGTGCCCGTGATGCCGATGCACGATCTCGCATCGATCCTGCATGACGAGCATCTGGAGGCGACAGGCTTCTTCCCGGTCGTGAATCACCCGACCGAAGGCCCGATCCGCAGCATGAAGGTCACGGCGACCTGGTCGGAGACCGAGGCCGAGACTGTCAGGCTCGCGCCACGCCTCAACGAGCACGGCGCGGAGATTTTGCGCGAGATCGGCTACTCCACCGACGAGATCGCCGCCATGGTCCGCGATGGCGTCACGCGCCCGATGCCGGAGTAGGGAGGGCATCATGAGCTTCATCACCGGCGTCGGCCTGACGTCCTACGGCAAGCACGAAGGCTCGTCCTCGCTCGACCTGATGAGCAAGGCGGCGCAAGCCGCGCTCGACGATGCCGGGCTGAAGCGGGCCGACATCGACGGCATTCTCTGTGGCTACTCGACCGTCTCGCCGCACATCATGCTGGCGACCGTGTTCGCCGAACATTTTGGCATCCGTCCGTCCTATGCGCACGCCGTCCAGGTCGGCGGTGCCACCGGGCTCGCGATGACGATGCTAGCGCATCAGCTCGTTGACGCCGATGTCTGCCGCAACGTGCTCGTCGTCGCCGGCGAGAACCGCCTCACCGGGCAGAGCCGCGATGCCTCGATCCTGGCGCTGGCGCAGGTCGGTCACCCCGACTACGAGGTGCCGTTGGGTCCAACCATCCCCGCCTATTACGGTCTCGTCGCCACGCGCTACATGCACGAATACGGCGTGACCGAAGAGGACCTCGCCGAATTCGCGGTGCTGATGCGTGCCCACGCCTGCACCCACCCCGGCGCGCAATTCCACGATCCCATTGCGGTCGCCGACGTCATGGCCTCGAAGCCGGTCGCGATGCCGCTCAAGCTGCTGGACTGCTGCCCGGTGTCCGATGGCGGCGCGGCCTTCGTCATCAGCCGCGAGCGAACCGGCGAGGCCGGCGTGCGCATCCGCGGCTGCGCCCAGGCGCATACCCATCAGCACGTCACGGCTGCGCCAAGCTTAAGTGAACTCGGCGCCGAAATCTCCATCGCGCGCGCCAGGGAGGCCACCGGCCTTGCGATCTCCGACGTGCGTTACGCCGCGATCTACGACAGCTTTACCATCACGCTCGCGATGCTGCTGGAAGACCTCGGCCTTGCCGGCCGCGGCGAGGCGGCTGCCCGCGTACGCGCCGGTCATTTTGGCCGAGACGGCGCGATGCCGCTCAACACCCATGGTGGCCTGCTCAGCTACGGCCATTGCGGCGTCGGCGGCGCCATGGCGCATCTGGTCGAGGCGCATTTGCAGATCACGGGGCGTGCCGCGAATCGACAAGTGCGCGACGCCTCGATTGCGCTGCTGCACGGCGACGGCGGCGTGCTGTCGTCCCACGTCAGCATGTTTCTGGAGCGGGTGCGATGAGCGAGCGTTTAGCGGACTGGACCAAGGGCGAGCAGGCCATCACGTACCAGACCTGCGCCGCATGCGGCCATGTGCAATATTTCCACCGCGCCTTTTGCGCGGCGTGTGGAACCGCCGATCCCCACGAGCAGCGCGCCAGCGGCAAGGGCAGGGTCTACGCGACTTCGCTGGTCTGCCGCGCCGCGACGCCAGAGACGCGGGCGCACGTGCCCTACAACATCCTGCTGGTCGATTGCGCCGAGGGATTTCGCATGATGGCCCATGGCGAGAATGATCTTGCCATTGGCGACGAGGTGACCGCAGGCTTCAAGCCGTTTGCCGGTAAGCTGGTCCCGTTCTTTGCGAAGAAGACGTAGTGGGATTTCGTCATTCGGGGGCGGTCAAGAGACCGAGCCTGGAACGGGTATTCTGGGCCTGGCTTGCTAGGGCCGCGCAATGCGCGGTCCCGGGAGAGCCACCCCGGAATGACGAAAACTCTGAAACGCGAACTCAACGCCCGTAGAATAATATGCTGGCGATGACGAGCATTGCCATCACCGCCAGCATATGCGCGAGCGCTTCCGAGGCCGCCCCCTTGGTGGCTTCCTTCATGCCGTTTTCTCCCTAGACCTGGGCGTGACTCATCGTGTGCGCTACTCGCACACCCGACGGCCAATTATTTTACTCGGAACACCCCACTTCGAGTATTCGCTGCAATGTGTCCCCACGCGGCGAATATCGATTGTACCAAGGTCGATCAGCAATGCGGCGGCATTTTGACTCGATGTTGTTGCTCCTGCGTCGCCGCACGAATACAGTTTTTGGGAACTTGCCGCGACAACGACAATAAGCATCAAAAGCTCAAGGAAAAAATTCCCTCATGGCCCGCATCGACTACAGCGATTCCTCCAAGGCATCCGACCGCACCCGCGAGATCCTCGACAAGAACCGCAATGCCAACATCTTCCGGATGATGTCGCATTCGCCGAGCTATTTCGAGCAATACTGCCGCCTCGGCGGCGCCATCCGCCACAAGGGCGAGCTCGATCCGATCGTGCGCGAGCTCGCGATCACGCGCACCGGCATTCTGTGCGAGGCGCCGTACGAGATCGTCGCGCACAAGCGCATCGGCAAGAACGCCGGCGTCACCGACGCGCAGAACGAGGCGCTGGACAACTGGCAGGCCGCTAACTGTTTCGACGAGACCCAGCGTGCCGCGCTCGCCTTCACCGACGAGATCGTGAAGCTGAGGAAGCCGACGGATGCGACCTTCAAGGCGATTGCCGCAAAACTGACGCCGGCAGCGCTCGTCGAGCTGCAGCTCTCGGTCGGCTTCTACATCATGACGTCAAAATTCCTGGAGACTTTCGAGATCGATCTCCAGCCCGCCACCGAAGTGGTGGGCTGATCCAAAGTTGGGCTTGCGAGGGACGATCATGACGATCGATGAATATGCGGCCTGGGCCGCGACCATTGCGAAAGTCGACGCGCATCCCTCGAACGAGCGCCTGTCCTATCTCGGGCTCGGCCTCGCCGGTGAATCCGGCGAGGTCGCGGAGCACATCAAGAAGCTGTTGCGCGACGATTGGCTCGACAAGGCGGGTCTCGTCGAAGAGCTCGGCGATGTCATTTATTACTGGGCTTGCCTGTGCGCCGCGACCGGCCAGCAGCCATCCGAATTGCTCGCGGCCAGCGCCGCCAAGATCAAGCGGCGGATCAGCGAGGCGGCAAGCCGCTCGGCGTAGCCTACGTCGAAGTCAGGATATCGACCTTGGTGTTGGCGACGATCAGCCGATCGGCCAGGAGCTGTGCCAGATTGCGCATGATGCGCTCTGACGCCCGCGGGTGCTGCCTGCGAAAACGCTCGAAATCCCTGAGCGGCACTTCGAACGCGGTCGCGGCCATGTCCGCGAACACGTCGGCGGAGCGGGCGGTCTCGATCAAGGCCATCTCGCCAAACGCCATGCCGGCAGTCAGCGTCGCAAGCCTGACGCCGTCAGGCAACGTAACATGCACTGCGCCGCTGCGCAGGAAGAACAGGGCGTCCGCGGGATCGCCTGTGGTGAGGATCTTTGCACCGGACTGATAGGTCCGAATCGTGCAGATCGAGGCGAGGTCGGTCAGCTCCTCGGCACCGAGGCCGTCGAGCAGCGGCTGTTCGGACAGTTCGGTGGTCTCGTGAAAATCGATCGAGCCGCCATAGCGGTAGACGATTTGATCTTCGGCCCATTCGATCGCGGTATCGAGCAGATAGAAGTCGCGGACATTCTTCAGCTCGGCGGTCCATTCCCGCAGCGTGTTCCACTCCTTGGAGGCGCGGCGGACGCCGGAGATCACCACGGTCACATTCAGTGCGGCGAGGTCCTCGAAGGCCTCCGCGATCAGCCGGGCGCCGGCCCGCGTGGTGGAGGTGACACGGTGAAGATCGAAAATCACGAATTGCGGGCGCGGCCGGTCCGCCAGCCGGCGCGAGACATAGTCGACCGCCGAGAGCGACAGCGTGCCGACCAGCTCGATGATCCGCACCTCCTGCTCATGCGCGGCGAGGATGTCGCGCTCCTGCTGGCGGCGGACGCGGCGCGACGGGCTCTTGCCGATGTCGTAGTCGGCGATGACGGCGTTGCGGGCGTCGTCGCTGCGGTTGAGCATGTGCAGATCGTAATGCGAGGACAGCGCTTCGCAGACCTTGATGCCGCGCACGCTGTTGCCGTGCTTGTCGAGCTTTGGCGAATAGCTGCCGAGCCCCAGACGCGCAGGGAGCGCCGCCAGGATGCCGCCGCCGACGCCGCTCTTGGCGGGGATGCCGATCCGGTAGATCCATTCGCCGGCATAATCGTACATGCCCGACGACGTCATCACCGACAGCGTGCGCGAGATCGCGTAAGGCGTCAGCACCTGTTCGCCCGTGACCGGATTGACGCCGCGATTGGCGAGCGTCGCCGCCATCACCGCGATGTCGCGCGCGGTCACCAGCACGGCGCATTGCCGGAAATAGACGTCGAGCACGCCTGCGACATTGTCCGAGATCACCGCATTGGTCTTGAGCAGATAGCCGATGGCGCGGTTGCGGTCGCCGGTCTGGCTCTCGGAGTTGTAGACCGCCTCGTCGACGGCAAGGTCTCGTCCGGCAAAGCGACTGAGCGCCAGGCGGATCTGCTCGAACGCCTCGGGGCCCTTGCTGTCGTAGATCAGCCCGGTGCAAGCGATCGCGCCGGCATTGACCATCGGGTTGAACGGATGGTTGTCCGCATTGAGCCGGATCGAGTTGAAGGGATCGCCCGACGGCTCGACGCCGATCGCGCTCTCGACCTTGCCTGCGCCCAGAAGATCCAGCGCCAGCGCGAACACGAACGGCTTTGACATTGACTGGATGGTGAAGGGCACCCGGCTGTCGCCCACTTCATAGACATGACCATCGAGCGTCGCGAGGCTGATGCCGAAATAGGCAGGGTCGGCCTTGCTCAGCTCGGGAATATAATCCGCGACGTGGCCCGAGGTCTCCGCGGAGAATTCATTCAGGCAGGTGTCGAGAAACCGCAGCAGCGGCGGCTTCGAGCGGGTCCAGGCGGAGGCGGGCGGCGGTTGCGCTATCATCGCCTCCCTTGTGCAACGCAATCAGGGCACGCGCAACCCGTCCGGCACCTGCGTTCGTCGTAACGCCCGAACGCAAGACGCCGCGCAGCATCGCAATATGATCTGTTTCAGATTGTCGCGGATCAGAAGCTGCAACGGTGCGTGCTCAGCTCGCGACGATCGCGATGGTCTGGCCTTCGGCGACGAGGTCATCGATCTCTGCGAGCAATGATGTGAGCGTGCCTGCAGCAGGTGCGGACACTGGTATCTCCATCTTCATGGCTTCGACGAGCACAATTTCATCGCCATCGGCGACGGTTCCTCCAACTTGCACGGGAGTTGCGCAGATGCGACCGGCGACCTCCGTGACGATCTTAATTTCTGGCATGCCATCGCCTTTTTGTTGTGGTGGCAAAATGCCTGAGGTAGCGTCGTCTGCAAGTGGAATTTAATTCCGCACAGCGGAACAAACGGTAGGGATCATGGGACGACGTTCTGAGCGGTTGAGTAGGCAAGGTGCACTCGCTGGCGATGCCGGTGAAGGTGATGTCATCCAGGTGGTGTCGCGCGCGTTCGACGTGTTGCGATGCTTCGAGGGCCACGAGGCCAGGCTCGGCAATCTCGAGATTTCGAATCGCTGCGGCTTGCCGCGCTCGACGGTGTCGCGGCTCACGCACACGCTGACGCGCATGGGGCAGTTAGTTTACCTGCCGCGTGACCAGAAGTATCGCATCGGTCCGAGCGCGGTGGCGATGAGCGCCTCGATGATGAAGGGCGCGCAGCTGCGCAGCATGATCCGGCAGCGGCTGCAGGAAGTCGCCGAGCAATTGCCGGGCACCGTCGGCTTCGTCGTGCCGGATCGCTTCCATCTCGTCTATCTCCAGTTCGCGCGCTCGGCCTCTGCGCTCGGCCTGCACGAGGGCACCGGCAGCCGCATCTCGATGGCCTCGACCGCCGCGGGCGCGGCCTACACCGCGGCCTTGTCGCCGGAAGTCGGCGATGCCTACATCGCGGAAATGGAGCGCGAAGCGCCCGAGGCTGCAAAAATCCTGCGGCCCCGCATCGAGGCCAACCGGCAATCGCTGCAGGAGCGGGGCTATGTCACGGCCTGCGGCCTGTGGAGCCCGCACATCAATGGCCTGGCGGTGCCGATCTGGTCGCCGCAATATCAGACCTTCGTGGTGGTCACGATCGGCGTTCTTTCGGCGATGTATGACGAGCAGCGTCTGCATGCAGAAGTTGCCCCGGTGATGGTCGCGCTCGGCCGTTCGCTCGGCAGCCTGATGGAGGGCGCGGAAGGCGACGCCTTCAACAACCGCATTTCGCGCAAACCGGTCGCAATGGCTGTGCATAACAATAACAAGCCGATCAATTCGGAGGGAGTGGATGAACTGGAAGCCGGAACTCGACGAGCTCGCCCGGCGCGAAGCCTTCGCGCGGGAGATGGGCGGCGTTGACAAGGTCAAGCGACAGCATGACCAGGGCCGACTGACTGTTCGGGAGCGCATCGACAAACTGATCGACAGGAATAGCTTCCACGAGATCGGTGCCGTTTCCGGCATCGGTGAATACGATCCATCCGGTGAACTCAAGACCGTGACGCCGGCGAACTGTGTGTTCGGCCGCGCGCGCGTCGACGGCCGCACGGTCGTCGTGGTCGGCGACGATTTTACGGTGCGCGGCGGTTCTGCCGATGCGTCGATCTCGGCAAAACCGCTGATGGCGGAGGAGATGGCACACGATTTTCGTCTGCCCATCGTCCGCATCATCGAGGGCTCCGGCGGCGGCGGCTCGGTCAAGACCATCGAGACCAAGGGCGCGGCGAACCTGCCCGGCGGCATCGGCGGCACCCGCTGGTATCGCTTCACGACGGAGAATCTTTCGCGCGTGCCGGTGGTCGCGCTGGGGCTTGGTTCGGTAGCAGGCCTGGGTGCCGCGCGTCTGGCCGCCAGCCACTATTCCATCATGACGCGGAAGTCCGCGATGTTCGTCGCGGGTCCGCCGGTGGTGAAGGCGCTGGGCCAAAATCTCTCGAAGGAAGAGCTCGGCGGCGCCGACATTCAGACCAAGGCCGGCGCGGTCGATCATGCCGTCGACACCGAGGAGGAGGCCTTTGCCTGCGCGCGGCGCTTCCTGTCCTATCTGCCGTCATCCGTCTACGAGCTGCCGCCGACCTTGCCCTGCATCGACAATCCCGAGCGCAGCGAAGAGGCGCTGATGAATGCGGTGCCGCGCAACCGCAAGCAGGTCTACAAGATACGGCCGATCATCGAGCAGGTGGTCGACAAGGGCTCGTTCTTCGAAGTCGCCTCCAATTTCGGCAAGCCGATCATCGTGGGCCTGGCACGGCTCGAGGGCAGGGCGGTGATGCTGCTCGCCAGCGACAGCTTTCACTATGGCGGCTCCTGGACGGCGGATGCCTGCCAGAAGGTGGTGCGCTGGGTCGACTTCGCCGAGACCTTCCATCTCCCGATCGTCTATCTCATGGATTGCCCCGGCTTCATGATCGGTCTCGATGCCGAGAAGGCGGCGACCATCCGCCACGGCGTCCGCGCCATGGCCGCGGTCAACCAGACCACCGTGCCCTGGTGCACCGTGATCCTGCGCAACGCTTTTGGTGTGGCCGGCGTCGTGCATCAGCCGGCCGATCGCTTCTCGATCCGCTACGCTTGGCCGTCGGCCTATTGGGGCTCGCTGCCGCTCGAAGGCGGCATCGAGGCCGCCTACCGCGCCGACATTGATGCTGCCGAAGACAAGGCCGCCAAGCTCAACGAGATCCAGGAGCGGCTCAACAAGCTGCGCTCGCCGTTCCGCTCGGCCGAAAAATTCTGGGTCGAGGAGATCATCGATCCCCGCAAGACGCGCTCGCTGCTCTGCGAGTTCGCGCGTCTTGCCGAGCCGCTGCGCAAAGCGGGGCCGCCGGAGAATTTTTCGATCAGGCCTTGATCCTCGTCAATGCGAGGAGCTCTTGCGACGAAGCAACCCAGAGTCCCTCCGCGGAGGCAGTCTGGCATTCAGCGCGCGTCGGCCCCTCAAGGCCGGTCCAAACTCGCAATGACGGAGCGTGTGGCAGCATCCTGCGTGAACCGCATCCCCGTGCATCGCGGAGCAAGGCACCCGCAGACGGCCCAACTCCCTCCACCGTCATTGCGAGGATCCCTCGCGACGAAGCAATCCAGATTCCCTCCGCGGAGACAGCCAGGATTGCTTCGCTGCGCTCGCGATGACGAGCTACACCCGCAGCACCTTGCCCGGATTCATGATGTTCTGCGGATCGAGCGCGCGCTTGATGGTGCGCATGATGTCGAGCTCGGTCTTGGAGCGGTAATGGCTGAGCTCGTCGAGCTTGTCGATGCCGATGCCATGCTCCGCCGAGATCGAGCCGCCCATGGAGGTGATGATGTCGTTCACGGCCCGCGTGATCGCGGCCGTGTACTGGTTCAGCGTCTGCTGATCCATCCCCTTCGGCCCCATGAACGAAAAATGCAGATTGCCGTCGCCGATATGCCCCAAAGGATAGGGGCGAATGCTCGGGAGAATATCGAGCACGGCCTTGAGCCCCTTGTCGATGAACTCCGGAATTCTGGAGATCGCCACCGACATATCGTAGCTGATCCCCGGTCCCTCGGCGCGGGAGGCCTCGGCCATGGCTTCCCGGATGCGCCACATGTTGCGTGATTGGCCGACGGTCTGCGCGATCACCGCGTCGACCACGCGACCGGCCTCGAGCTGGTCGGCGAGAAATTGCTCCAGCTTCTCCGACATGCCGTCGGCCCCGTCCTGCCGTGGGCGCGAGGACGACCATTCGAGCAGCAGGTACCACGGCGAATCCGCCTTGAGCGGATCCTGGACACCGGGAATGTGCCGCATCACGAGGTCGACGGCCGCGCGGCTCAGCAGCTCGCAAGACCCCACATTGTCCTCGGATGCCGCATGCGCGTCCGAGAGGATCTCCAGCGCCGCGCGTGGATCGCGGACAGCCAGCCACGCCGTGCAGACGTCCTTCGGCGCCGGCCATAGTTTGAGAACGGCCTTGGTGATGATGCCGAGCGTCCCCTCGGCGCCCATGAAGAGGTGCTTGAGGTCGTAGCCGGTGTTGTCCTTCTTGAGCGCACGCAAGCCGTTCCAGACGTCGCCGTTGGGCAGGACGACCTCGAGCCCGAATACGAGGTTGCGCGCGTTGCCGTAGCGCAGCACCTGCACGCCGCCGGCGTTGGTCGAGAGATTTCCGCCGATCATGCAGGAGCCCTCGGCGCCAAGGCTCAGCGGCAGGAACCTGTCGTGCGCAGCCGCGGTCTCCTGCAGCGTCTGCAAGACGCAGCCGGCCTCGACCGTCATCGCATAGCCGACGGGATCGACCTCCAGCACGCGGTTCATGCGGCCGAGTGACAGCACGATGCCGGTGTGCACAGGCCAGGGCGTGGCGGCGCCCATCAGCCCGGTGTTGCCACCCTGCGGCACGATCGCGACGCCGTGCTCATGGCAAAGCCGGACCACTTTCGAGACTTCCTCGGTATTGCCGGGACGTATGACCGCCCCGGCGCCGCCAACCAGCAGCCCCCGCCAGTCCGTGACGAACGGCTGCTTGCCGTGCTCGTCCTCGATGAAACCTTTCTCGCCTACGATCGCGCGCAAGGCGTCGCGGAGCTGGGCGGTCAAAGGCGTGGTCGGAATGGCGGGTACGGGCGACGGGAAGGCAGTCGGCATTTTGTTTCCCCTTGGCGCATCTTTGTGTGCACTGCGCGCGCGAAGCGCTTGGGGGTATTGTCCACGTTTGGGCCGCGAAGTCTAACGGCAAATATGGCTTCAAGCTGGCGAGCCGGGGGGACGAGCAACCAAGCCACTGGAGAACTCTCGTTTCGCAGTGGGCTTCTTTTTTTCGCGGAAATGACGCCGACTAAGAGCGGTCGCCGCCTACTTGAAAACGATCATCTTCTCCGCGGTCATCTCGTGCATCGTGTACGGGATGCCGCCGACGCCGTGGCCTGATACGCGGCGGCCTGCGAAGGGCATCCAGTCGGTACGGAAGGCGGTGTGGTCGTTGATCAACACCGCCGCCGCGTCGAGGCGCTCCGCGGCATCGAGTGCGACCGCGAGATCGCGCGTGAAGATGGCGGACTGGAACGAGACGGGAAGTGAGTTGGCCTCTTCGATAGCATCGTCGATGCGATCGAACGGATAGACGCAGGTCACCGGCCCGAAGACTTCCAGGGTCGAGACTTTTGCGTCGCGCGGTGGCGAGACGAGGATCGATGGCTTGAGTGTCGTCTCGCTCAACCGTCCGCCGCCGATCTGGCGCGTTCCGCCGGATGTCGCCTCGGCGATCCAGCCTTCGACACGCTCGACCTCCCGCGGTGTGATCAGCGGCCCGACCTCCGTCCTGGGGAGGGTCGGATCTCCCACCTTCAGGGCCTCGACCCTTGCCGCCATCCGGTCGATGAATTCCTTCTGAAGCGCGGAATGCACGTAGATGCGCTGCACCGACACGCAGACTTGTCCCGCGTGGTAGTAACCGCCCTTGACGACCGGCTCGATGATTTTCTCGAGGTCGGCACTGCGGTCGACGATGAGGGGGGCGACGCCACCGTGCTCGAGAGCACAGCGCGCACCGGGCGTGATGACAGATCGCAGGTGCCAGCCGACACGTGCCGAGCCGATGAAGCTCAGGAAGGCGACGCGCGGGTCGGTCGCAAATTTTTCCGGAAGGCTCGGATCGTCGGGTAAGAACGTCTGAACCCAGCCTTCGGGCATGCCGGCCTTGTGAACGAGCTTCACCAGTTCCACGCAGCACAGCGGCGTTGTGCCCGCCGGCTTCACGATCACCGGGCAACCGGTCGCGATCGCCGGCGCGACCTGGTGAACGATCAGGTTGAGGGGATGATTGAAGGCCGAGATGGCCGCGACGATGCCGATCGGTTCCTTGATGGTCCATGCCCGGCGGCCGTCGCTCGCGGGCGTGAGGCCCATGGGGATCTCGACGCCAGCGCGGGTTCGCAGGAAATCCGCCGCAGAGCGGATGCCGTCGATCGCCCGATCGGTCTCGATCAACGCATCCGTGAGCGGCTTGCCGCCCTCCCGTGCGATCAGGATACCGAAATCCTGCCGCTTCTCGGCAACCAGATCGGCGAGCTTGTGGAGGATGGCGATCCGCTGATGCGGCTTCAGCCAGGCCTTTCGGTCCGCGAGCAGTTTTCGCGCGGTCTCGAATTTCGCTTCGAGCGCGGCGGCGTCGTCACTGGCGAGCTCGGTGATCTCTTTTCGGTCGAAGGCCTGTACGACTTGAATCATGATTGTCTCCCGCGCATCGGCGAGGTCAGCGGCGTTACGGAACTGGAGGCACAGAGGATCGTGACTGTCTGCACCGCTCGGATTAACTGACGCTCTCAACGCTCAATGTACGGCGTCGGGCGCGAGCTCGCCATGTCGCGCGTTGGCGCAGAGCGGATCAGTCGTGCGATTTTACAATGATGCCATCATGCAGGTGTTTTGCCCGACGTGTCAAACGCCGTGCTATGGGTCGAGTCGTCGCGACTAAATTCTTGAACGATTTCTACTGTGCATGGGGTTGTTTTCGCGTTTTGTCGAGAGCGCCGTCTCAGGCGCTCTCCGTCTCCCGATGCACGTCGTGCACGACGAGGCCCATGCCTTCGTCCGGCATCTTGATCCAGTCGCGGCGCTTCAGGGTGCGCTTGGTGTCCTCGTAGCCGGAGGTCCAGTGCTCGCGCATCGAGGTGCCCGAGAATTCGTGGTCCTTGGCGTCGCCCTCATAGGCCTTCTGCTGGTAGATCAGATGCAGGATCGCGATTTCCGGCATGCGGCGCAGGCTGGCCTTGAGGCTGCGGTCCTCGTCTGAGAGTTGCTCGTCCGGGACTTTTGCCAGCGCCTTGTAGAGCAGCACCTTGAGATTATGGGTGCGGCGGTAGACGTCGGTGTTGTGGCGGGTGCGCGAGGAATACATGATGTCCTTGTGGCGGGCCATCACGTCCTGGATCGAGCGCGGCAGCACGCCACGCGCGCTGAACAGGTCGACCTGGAACACCAGCGAATTGATCGCGTCCTCCTGGTCGAGCAGATGCTGCAGCGGCGTGTTGGAGACGATGCCGCCGTCCCAGAAATGATCGGTGCCGATCCGTACCATCGGCAGCGCGGGGGGCAGGGCGCCGGAGGCCATGATGTGCTCCGGCTCGATCTCGTCATGGGCGTTGTCGAAATAGATGAAGTTGCCGGAGAGCACGTTGACCGCGCCGACCGCGAAGCGGGTCTTCTTCTCGTTGATGAGGCCGAAGTCGACGAGCTCGAGCAACGTCGCCTTCAGCGCAGCCGTGTCGTAATAGCTGGTTGCGGTTTTGGCGCCGGCCGGGCTGAGCCACGGGTTGACCTGATGCGGGGTGAAGAAGCCCGGCTGGCCCATCGCCGACGTCATCCAGGAGCTGTAGAGATTGCGCCATTGGCGAAAGACGTCGCCGTCGGGCGTGTAGTGCCAGATCTTGCGATTGGTGATGCGCTCCCAGAACACGCGCAGCGCATCGAGCCGCTTCTCCGGCTTGTTGCCGGCGATGATCGCCGAGTTGATCGCGCCGATGGAGACGCCGGTGACCCAGTCGGGCTCGATGCCGGCTTCGTGCAGCGCCTGGTAGACGCCGGCCTGGTAGGCGCCGAGCGCGCCGCCGCCTTGCAGGACCAGCGCGACACGGTCGCAGCGCTCGGGCCGCCAGCCCCGCGCGGGAGGCTGATGGGTCTGATGTGTCGGTTGCGACGTGCGAGCGTCCATAGTGATGCCTCCTGCCTTCATGGGACGATTGCGGCCGGTGGTGACGGCGTGATGACAAAGCAGGCCGATGCATCCTTTGCATGCAGGTCAACCGCAACGGGAATGGCACCAGGTCGTGTGGCTGACGGAAATCGGTCATATCGCAGTCAAGGACGGCGGCTAGCAATTTGCGAAAAGTCGGAACTTGCCGGACATCACAGCATCACCACAGGAGACAACGATGCGCAGGGAAGACGTGCTGAGGCTTCCGTCCATGCCGGCCGCCGGGCCGAGCTATCCGGCCGGCCCGTACCGCTTCGTCAACCGCGAATTCCTGGTCATCACCTACGAGACCGATCCCGACCTGATCCGTGCCGGCCTGCCTGAGCCGCTCGAGCCGATCGACCAGCCGATCGTGCACTATGAATGGATCAGGATGCCGGACTCCTCCGGCTTCGGCAGCTACACCGAGTCCGGCCTGGTGATCCCGGCGCGGCTACACGGCGAGGAGGTCAACTTCGTCTCGCAGATGTATCTCGACGATGATCCGCCGATCGCGGCCGGCCGCGAGATCTGGGGCTTCCCCAAGAAGTACGCCCATCCAAAACTCGAGATCGTCAAGGACACGCTGACGGGCACGCTTGAATATGCCGGCCAGCTCGTCGCCATGGGCACGATGGGCTACAAGCACGAGAGCATGGCCGGCAACGGCGATCTCACCCGCGCCACGCTGTCGAAGACGCAGATCAATCTGAAGATGATCCCGGGCGTCGACGGCCATCTCGAGGTCTGCCAGCTCGTCGCCATCAACCTGATCGACATCGTGCCGAAGGGCTCCTGGATGGGCCCCGGCCGGCTGCATCTGGTGCCGCACGTCAACGCCCCGGTTGCGGATTTCCCCGTCCGCCGCTGCATCGGCGCGCATCACTACATCGCCGATTTGACGCTGCCGTTCGGCCGCGTCGTCCACGACTACATCAAGGAAGCCCAGGCTGCGACGGGGCTGGCCGCGGAGTAGGGCGGCCCCATCATCAAACTGTAACACTGGCGTAATTGACTGCAGGAGGACCCGGAGGAGGCCGCTAACGGCCGCCCGGGCATGGGCTGCATTGACGTGGGGGTAGGCATGGCTGAGCCGGCGAAGCTTGTCGGCGCGATATCGAGCGCTGAACCCGCCATTCCCGGCCTGGTCTGGGCGTTCCGCCTGCACGACGACGGCAGCGCCGAGGCGCTGCCGATCGACCAGCCGATCGAGTTCAGCCATGATGGCCGGCTCTGGCTGCATTTCAATTTGACCGATGGTCGCGCGCGGCCGTGGATCGCGGCGTCACAGCTGCCGCCGCTGGCGCGTGACCTCTTGCTGTCGAGCGACACGTTTCAGCAGCTGCACGTCATCGACCACTGCGTCTATGGCGTGTTCTCCGATCTCGTCCGCGACATCGACGCCGCCACGGAAGAGACCGCGTTCCTGCGCTTCGCCATGACCGAGCATCTGCTGGTCTCGGGCCGGCATCAGGCGCTGTGCTCGGCGGACGCGACGCGGCGCGTGCTCGAAGGCGGCTATCGCGTCGACAATGTCGCCCATCTCCTGGAGAAGATCGTCGACGAGGTCGCCGACACACTCGACCGCATGGCCGACAAGCTCGGCCAGGAAATCGACGGCATTGAGGAGCGGATCCTGGCCGACGACGCCAAGCCGGAGATGCGCCGCACGCTTGGCCGGCTGCGCCGGACCTGCGTCAGACTGCACCGCCAGCTCACCGGCCTGCGCGTGCTGTTTCACCGCCTCGACCAGAAGAATACCGATCATCTGTCGCCGGGCTTGCGCATTCAGGCCGGCAAACTCGCGCAGCGGCTCGACGGTCTCGATCATGACATCGTAGAACTGCGCGAGCGCAGCCGCCTGCTCGAGGAGGAGCTGCGTTTCAAGAACGAGGAGGAGAGCAACAAACACCTCCACACGCTCTCGATCGTGACGACGCTGTTGCTGCCGCCGACGCTGATCACCGGCATCTTCGGCATGAACACCAAGGGCCTGCCGTTCACCGACGTCGACGAGGGGTTTATCTGGGCGGCGGCGCTGATGGTGAGCTCGATCGGCCTTGCCTATCTGTTCATGCGGCGCACCGGCATCTTCAAAAAATAGCGCATGACAGCCGGTGCCAGCCGTGAGTGCGATCGCCCAGACATTTACATTGCGACGCTCGCTCGTGATCGCGGCGACGTTGTTCGCGACCACCAGCGCATTCGCCGGCGCCAAGGATGAGAGCGCCGCCGACTGGCTGTTCCCAAAATGGTTCAACGAGTGGCATGACGGGCTCGCCAACAAGGGGCTGAATTTCGGCGCGACCTACATCGCCGACAATATCGGCAATGTGTCGGGCGGGGTCTCGCGCGGCGCCATCCATTTCGGCCGGCTCGATCTGTCAGTCGACGCCGATCTCGACAAGCTCGTCGGCTGGACCGGCGGCCGTATCTTTGCCAACGGTTACATCATCTACGGCCGGGGGCTCAGCCGTAACTACATCTACAATCTCGCCACCATCAGCGAGATCGAGGCGCTGCCCGACCAGCGGCTCTACAACGCGTATTTCGAGCAGAGCTTCTTCAATGATCGCCTGAACATCCGCGCCGGTCAGCAGGCGGCCGACGTCGAGTTCTTCGACAGCCAGACCGACGACCTCTTCATCAACGGCACCTTCGGTTGGCCCGCGATCAAGGCCACCAATTTGCCGGCCGGCGGCCCGGCGCCGCCGATCGCGGTGCCCGGTATTCGCGTCAAGGCCCAGATCGCGGACAACGTCACCGTCTTCGGTGCGGTGTTCAACGGCAATCCGGCCGCGCCCGGTGACGGAGATCCGCAGACGCGTGACAATCACGGTCTGGCGTTCCGCGTCAATGATCCGCCCTGGGTCATCGGCCAGGTTCACTTCGACTATCATGTTGATATCGGCGGAAGCTCGCTTGCCGGTAACTTCACGCCCGGTGGCTGGTATCATTTCGGCGACTTCGACAGTCAGCGCTTCACTGCGGACGGCTTCTCGCTCGCGGACCCGACCGGGTCCGGCATTCCAGCGAAGCTTCGCGGCAATTACGGAATCTACGCGGTCGTCGAACAGGCCCTCTGGCGGCCGCCGGGGACAGAAACCGAAAAGACCGTATCGGCCTCGATCCCCGGCGTCACCGCGTTCGGCCGGATCGCCTACAGCCCGCCCGACCGCAATCTGATCGATCTCTATCTCGACGGCGGCGTCGGCTTTGTCGGCTTTACGCCAGGCCGTCCGCTCGATCGGTTCGGGATCGGGGTGGCCTATATGCGGATTTCGGGCGCAGCACGAAGCCTCGACGTCGATACGCAGTTTTTCAACGGCATCCAGAGCCCGGTACGCAGCAGCGAGGCCTTGCTCGAAATCATTTACGAGGCGCACATCAAGCCGGGCTGGCTGATCGCGCCTTATTTCCAGTATGTGGTGCGTCCCTCCGGTGGCATCGCCAACCCGAACGATCCTACCGGCGTGTCGCGGATCGGTGACGCCGCTGTGTTCGGCGTCACCACCACGCTCCGGTATTAGGCCATCGCGGGCTTTGCTTGCGGCTTCGGTTGCCGCGACAGCGCCAGCACGATCAGCGAGGCAAACACGCAGAGCGCCCCGGCCACGAAGAAGGCGGGCAAGTAGCTTTGCAGCAGCGTCCGCGACAGGCCCGCGCCGAAAGCGGCCGTGCCGGCGCCGAGCTGGTGGCCGGCGAAGATCCAGCCGAACACCAGATTGGCGCGTTCGGGTCCGAATTTCTGCGCGGTCAGACGCACCGTCGGCGGCACGGTCGCGATCCAGTCGAGGCCGTAGAACATCGCGAAGATCGACAATCCATAGAACGAGAAATCGCTGAAGGGCAGGAAGATCAGCGAGAGCCCGCGCAGGCCGTAATACCAGAACAGCAGGTAGCGATTGTCGTAGCGGTCCGACAGCCAGCCCGACATGATGGTGCCGAAGAAGTCGAAGATACCCATCGCCGCCAGCAGGCTCGCGGCCTGTACCTGCGGGATGCCGAAATCGAGGCACATCGGGATCAGATGCACCTGCACGAGGCCGTTGGTCGAGGCGCCGCAGACGAAGAAGGTCGCAAACAGGATCCAGAACGCGCGCGACTTCGAGGCGTCGCGCAGCGTGCCGAGCGCAACGGCCGTGATCGAGCCGTGGTTCACCGGCGGTACGGGCAGCGGCTCGGTGCCTTCGTCGCCGAAGGGACGCAGGCCCACATCGCTCGGGCGATCGCGCATCACGAGCAGCACTGCCACTGCGGAAACGCCGAGCATGATGCAGACGAAGCCGAGCGCCAGGCGCCAGCCGTAACGTTCGGTCAGGCTTGCGAGCAGTGGCAGGAATACGAGCTGGCCGGTGGCGACGCTCGCGGTCAGGATGCCGACCACGAGGCCCCGCCGCGCGGCGAACCAGCGCGTGGAGATGGTGGCGCCCAGCACCAGCGCGGTCATGCCGGTGCCGATGCCGATCACTACGCCCCAGAGAGCGACGAGCTGCCAGATCTCGGTCATGCCGAGCGAGAGCACCAGCGCCGAGACGACGATGAGCTGCGCGGTCAGCGTGACATTGCGCAGGCCATAGCGGTTGAGGAGTGCGGCTGCGAACGGCGCCATCAGCCCGAACAGGATGAAGCGGATCGAGAGCGCAGACGAGATCTGCGCCGTGCTCCAGCCGAACTCCTTCTGAAGCGGAACGATGAACACGCCGGGCGCGCCGACCGTGCCGGCGCTGATCAGCGCGGCGAAGAAGGTCACGCCGACCATCACCCAGCCGTAGTGGATGTTGCGACGGCCGAGCGCGGCCGAAAGCCAGTTCGAAATCATTGCCCCTCAATCCAGGTTGGCGGGTTTTGGAACACCCGCGTCGTTGTTGCAGTCTGGCACGAAAACGGGAAGTCTGAAATGCCAGACTTCCCTCAATTCAGGACATCGCGACGGCTAGTGCAAGAGACGCTCTACCGCGATCGCAGTGGCTTCACCGCCGCCGATGCAGAGTGCCGCGACGCCGCGCCTGAGGTTGTTGGCCTCGAGCGCGTGCAGCAGCGTCACGATCAGCCGCGCGCCGGTGGCGCCGATGGGATGGCCGAGTGCGCAGGCGCCACCGTTGATATTCAGCTTCTCGCGGGGGATGCCGAGATCGCGCTGCGCGGCCATCGCGACGACCGCGAACGCTTCGTTGATCTCAAAGAGATCGACATCACCTGCGCTCCAGCCGACCTTGTCGAGCAGTTTGCGGATCGCCGGGATCGGCGCCGTGGTGAACCATTGTGGTTCCTGGCTGTGGGTGGCGTGCCCTTTGATCACGGCGAGTGCCGGCAGGCCGTTGCGGTCGGCGAGGGAGCGCTTGGTCAGCACCAGCGCGGCGGCGCCGTCGGCGTTGGCGGAGGAGGCCGCGGGCGTGATCGTGCCGTTGGCGCGGAACGCCGGCTTCAATCCGGGAATTTTTGCGGGATCCACCTTCAGCGGATGCTCGTCATTGGCGAAGATGCGCGGCCCGGCCTTTTCGGTCAGCGTGATCGGCGCGATCTCGGCCTTGAAGGCGCCACCCTCGACCGCCTTGCGCGCGCGGCTCAGCGTTTCCATCGCATAGGCGTCCTGGTCCTTGCGGGTAAACTGATAAGCCTCGGCCGTGGCTTCGCCGAAATCGCCCATGGAGCGGCCGGTCTCGTAGGCGTCCTCGAGCCCGTCCATCATCATGTGGTCGATGATGCGGTCGTGACCGGCGCGATAGCCGCCGCGAGCTTTTGCCAGAAGATACGGCGCGTTGCTCATGCTCTCCATGCCGCCTGAGACGACGATCTCGGCCGAGCCGGCGCGGATGATGTCGTGCGTCAGCATGGTCGCCTTCATGCCGGAGCCGCAGACCTTGTTGACCGTGGTCGCGCCGGTCGCGTCAGGGAGACCAGCGGCGCGTGCGGCCTGGCGTGCCGGTGCCTGGCCCTGGCCGGCCGGCAGCACGCAGCCCATGAACACCTCGTCGACCTTCTCGGGCGCAAGCCTGGCGCGTTCCAGCGCCGCGTTTATCACGTGCGATCCGAGCTTGTGCGCGGCGAGTGGCGACAATTCGCCCATGAAGCGACCGAGCGGGGTTCGGGCGGCGGAGACGATGACGACGGGATCGGCGGCTTCGGCCATGACAAGGTTCCCTGGCAATGACGATTGAGATTATGGTCATCATATGATGCGGCGCAAAAAATGCAACCGCGCCCGGCATGAGAAATTGTCGTGGATTGGATGAGAATTGATCGTTCGAATGGAGGAGGGGCCTACCGCTTCCGGTTCACAAACGCCTGCATCAGTCGCGTCGGCTCGTCGGTCAGGAACGACTCGCCGAACACCTTGACGCTGAGGTTCACTGACTCCGTCAGCGGCAGTTCCTCCCATTGCCGCAGCAATGCCTTCTGCGAGCGCAGCGCCTCGGGGCCGCATTCGAGCAGCGCAGTCACGAGGTGCTCGATCTCGGCATCCAGTCCGCCGGCCGGTGCAACCTTGTCGATCAGGCCCCAGGCCAGCGCCGTCGGCGCGTCGATATTCTCCGCGGTCATCACCAGCCAGCGCGCGCGGGCCCAGCCGATCAGCCGCGGCAGCAGGGCGGCGTGAATGACCGAGGGGATGCCAACGCGGACCTCGGGCATGCCGAAATGCGCATCATGCGCCGCGATGCGGAAGTCGCAGGCCGCCGCAACCTCGAGCCCGCCGCCGAGGCACCAGCCGGGCATGCGCGCGATCACGGGGGCAGGGAACCGGCGTACGGCCTCGCAGAGATCGCGCAGGCGGCTGATGAAGGCTTCGGCCGACTTCTGGTCGAGTTTGGCCATCTCCTTGATGTCGGCGCCGCCGATCATGCTCTTCTCGCTCTGGCCGCGCAGGATAACGACGCGGATGCTGCGATCATTGGCGAGCTTTTGCAGGCCTTCGCGCACCGCATCGGTCACGGGCGAGCCCAGGATATTCAGCGAGCCCGCATTGCAGATCGCGACATGAACGACGCCGCGCGCATCACGCGTCACGCCGCAATGATTGTTGAGCATTTCCATCGTGGAATCTCGAAGGTTTCGTGGATAGGCGCGAGGTGCACCGGTCAAGATCACTTCCGTGCCGAAACGTCCGGCTTGTCAAGCGGGTGGGGCGGAGTTGCCATCGCGAAGTCCGCAGCATAGTATGATGAAAATAATACAAAGAGGCCGCCCATGACCGAACCCGCTCAACTTGACCTGTTTTCACCAGAGCAGCGGCGTGAGCGCGTGGTGGATTGGCAGGTGCCTGCACCGGTCGCGAAGGTGGCTATGGGACTGTCCGGCATCGACGCCATGCTCGGCATCCGTGACGGCCGGCTACCGCCGCCGCCGTTCGCCAAGCTGATCGGTTTCATCATGGCGGTGGTCGAGCCGGGCCGGATCGTGATGGAACTGACGCCGCGAGAGGATCTCGAAAATACCATCGGGCTCCTGCATGGCGCGACCGCGGCTGCGCTCCTCGACACCGCCATGGGCTGTGCGATTTCGACGCGGCTGGAGCCCGGGCAGGGATCGGTTACCCTCGACCTGAAGATCACCTTCCTGCGTCCGCTCTCGGTCCGTTCGGGGCTGATCTCGGCCGAGGGCAAGATCATCAAGCTGGGGCGCCAGACCAGCTACACCGAAGGCTTCGTGCGCGACGGCAAGGGGGCGCTTGCAGTCCATGCAACTGCAACCTTTTCCATGATCGGCAACAATTTTACCGGGAATTAATGCGCCGCCGGACGGATATCCGTGTTATGAGATGACCTCCGACATCCAATGAGAGCCGCATGCGCTATTCTCGGGAACACAAGCAGGAAACCCACGACCGCATCGTGAAGAAGGCGTCCGTGCGGCTGCGCGAAAAGGGGGCCCACGGCATTGGCGTCGCCGACCTCATGAAGGAGGCGGGGCTGACCCATGGCGGCTTCTATGCGCATTTCGATTCCCGCGAGGCGCTGGTGATCGAGGCCTTTGCCTACGCCATGGACCGCTCGATGGAGCATTGGCGCAAGCAGTCCGGCCAGGTTTCTCCAGAGAAACAATTCGCCCAGATGGTCGAGACCTATCTCTCCGTGCTCCACCGCGACAATCCCGGCCACGGCTGCTCGATTCCCGCACTCGGCGCCGAGATCGCCCGCGAGAGCCCGAAGACGCGAAAAGCCTTTGCCGGCAAGCTTGACGAGATGGTCGAGATGATGACCGACTTCATCCCCAATTTGCCGCGCAAAACCGCGCGCAAGCAGGCGATCGCGACGCTGGCCACGATGGCCGGCACCATGCTGCTGGCCCGTATCGCGGGCTCGAGCGAACTGTCGGACGAGGTGCTGAAGGCGGGCAAGGACAGTGCGCTGGAGGGGGCGCGGCGGGAGCCGAAGGTGACGGCTGCGAAGAAGGCGAAGCAGAATTAACCCCAGCTACACGCTCAGGACCTCATCCCGAGGAGACCGCGTAGCGGTCGTCTCGAAGGATGGCCGCGGGGAACATGCGGTCCTGCATGGTTCGAGACGGCGCTTCGCGCCTTCTCACCATGAGGGTTTGGCAATTCACGCTCACCGCCCCGCAAACAATGCCCGCTCGCGTTCCACGATCTCGCCGATGTAATCCGCCACCGCCCGAATTCGCGCGAGATCCTTGCTGTCGGCGTGCATCAGCATCCAGAACGTCCGCGTGATCGAAACCTCTTCCGGCAGCACCGCGACGAGCTGCGGATAGTCGGCCGCCATGAAGTCCGGCAGCACCGCGATGCCGAAGCCTGCAAGGGTGGCGTTGAGCTGAGCGATCAGATTGGCGCTGCGGAGACGTGCCGAGATCCGCGGCGACACCTGAGGCAGATAGTCGAGCTCGGGTGTGAACAGCAGTTCCTCGATATAGCCGACAAAGCGGTGCTGCGGCAGCACCTCGCGCGAGGTGATGGCCGGGAAGCGGTCGAGATAGGCCGGCGAGGCATAAAGTCCGAGGCGATAATCGAGCAGCTTGCGGCCGACGATGCGGCCTTCCTTCGGCATGGTCAGGCTGATGGCGATGTCGGCCTCGCGCTTGGAGAGACTGAACAGTCGCGCGGTGGCTACAAGTTGCAGATCGAGATCAGGATAGCGGTCGGCGAAGGGCGCCAGCCGTGGCGCAAGGAAGGCGGTGCCGAACCCGTCGGGCGCTCCGATCCGCACCGTACCGGTCAGCCGCGCCACGGAGCCGCCGACCTGCTCCTGGTTGGCGACGATGGTGGATTCCATCGCCTCGGCGCTGTCGGCGACGCGCTGGCCGGCCTCCGTGAGAAGGTAGCCGGTCTTGCGGCGGTCAAAGAGCTTGGCCGAGAGGTGCTTCTCAAGCCGGTCGACGCGGCGGATCACGGTGGCGTGGTCCACGCCAAGCTGTTTGGCCGCAGCCGAAACCGAGCCGCCCCGCACGATGGCCAGCACGAAGCGAAAGTCATCCCAGTCGATAGCGCCTTGATCCAGCATTTTCGCACATCTATGGTGCATTATCTCAGACTTGAATCCTATAAAATGCAGGTCGATAGGATTTGTCAAAGCGGATCAGGCCTCAAGGAGATCATTCCATGCGTTCAGTCGGACATTTCATCGGTGGCAAGGAGGTCAAGGGCACCTCGGGCCGCACCGCCGACGTCTTCGAGCCGATGACCGGCGACGTCCAGGCCAAGGTGGCACTGGCGTCCAAGGCCGAAGTCCGCGCCGCCGTGGAGAACGCCCGCGCCGCGCAGCCGGAATGGGCTGCGACCAATCCGCAGCGCCGCGCCCGCGTCATGATGAAATTCGTCGAGCTGGTGCAGCGCGATTACGACAAGCTCGCCGAACTGCTCGCCCGTGAGCACGGCAAGACCGTGCCCGACGCCAAGGGCGACATCCAGCGCGGCCTCGAGGTCGCCGAATTTGCCTGCGGCATCCCGCACCTGATGAAGGGCGAATACACCGAGGGCGCCGGCCCCGGCATCGATATCTACTCCATGCGCCAGGCGCTCGGCGTCGTTGCCGGCATCACGCCGTTCAATTTTCCGGCGATGATCCCGATGTGGAAGTTCGCGCCCGCGATCGCCTGCGGCAACGCCTTCATCCTCAAGCCGTCGGAGCGCGATCCCGGCGTGCCGATGATGCTCGCCGAACTGATGATCGAGGCAGGCCTGCCGGCTGGGATCCTCAACGTCGTCAATGGCGACAAGGAAGCCGTCGACGCCATCCTCGACGATCCCGATATCAAGGCTGTTGGCTTCGTCGGCTCCACGCCGATCGCGCAATACATCTACGAGCGCGCCGCCCAGACCGGCAAGCGCTGCCAGTGTTTTGGCGGCGCCAAGAACCACGCCATCATCATGCCCGACGCCGACATGGACCAGGCGGTCGACGCGCTGATCGGCGCCGGCTACGGTTCGGCCGGCGAGCGCTGCATGGCGGTCTCGGTCGCGGTCCCCGTCGGCAAGTCCACCGCCGATCACCTGATGGAAAAGCTGATCCCGCGCGTCGAGAGCCTCAAGATCGGCACCTCGATCGATCCGTCCGCCGATTACGGTCCGCTGGTCACGCGCGAGGCCGTCGAGAAGGTCAAGGGCTACATCGACATCGGTATCAAGGAAGGCGCAACGCTCGCCGTCGACGGCCGCGGCTTCAAGATGCAGGGCTACGAGAAGGGCTTCTATCTCGGCGGTTCGCTGTTCGACAACGTCACCAAGGACATGCGGATCTACAAGGAAGAGATCTTCGGCCCGGTGCTCTCGGTCGTGCGCGCGCACGATTACAAGGAAGCGCTGGCGCTGCCGTCCGAGCATGATTACGGCAACGGTGTTGCCATCTTCACCCGCGACGGCGATGCCGCGCGCGACTTCGCAGCCAAGGTCAATGTCGGCATGGTCGGCATCAATGTGCCGATCCCGGTGCCGATCGCCTATTACACCTTCGGCGGCTGGAAGAAGTCCGGCTTCGGCGATCTCAACCAGCACGGCCCGGACTCGGTCCGCTTCTACACCAAGACCAAGACGGTCACCTCGCGCTGGCCGTCCGGCGTCAAGGAAGGTGCGGAGTTCTCGATCCCGCTGATGAAGTAGGGCTGTTGCCCAGCCCGTCATTGCGAGCGCAGCGAAGCAATCCAGAATCTTTCCGCACAGGCATCCTGGATTGCTTCGTCGCCTTGCTCCTCGCAATGACGAGGGAGGTGAGGAGCCCAGCATGCAGTTCGCTCTGAACGAAGATCAGCTCGCGGTTCGCGACATGGCGTTGGCGTTTGCGGCGGAAAAGATCGCGCCGCATGCGCTGCGCTGGGACGAGGAAAAGCATTTCCCCGTCGACGTCATGCGCGAAGCCGCCACCCTCGGCATGGGTGGCATCTACATCCGCGAGGATGTCGGCGGCTCCGCGATGACGCGGTTCGACGCGGCGCTGATTTTCGAGGCGCTGGCGACGGGCTGTCCGACCACCTCGGCCTTCATCTCCATCCACAACATGGCGAGCTGGATGATCGATGCCTATGGCAACGACACCCAGCGCCACACATGGCTGCCAAAACTCTGCACCATGGAGCTGATCGCAAGCTACTGCCTGACCGAGCCGGGCGCCGGCTCCGATGCGGCAGCGCTGCGCACCCGCGCGGTGCGCGACGGCGATCACTACGTGCTCAACGGACAGAAGCAGTTCATCTCGGGCGCTGGCGGCACCGATTTGCTGGTCGCGATGGTGCGCACCGGCGGCGATGGTCCCGGCGGCATCTCGACCCTCGTCGTCGACGGCAAGACGCCGGGCGTGTCCTACGGCGCCAACGAGCGCAAGATGGGCTGGAACGCGCAGCCGACCCGCGCCGTCATTTTCGAGAACGCGCGCGTGCCGGTGGCCAACCGGCTCAGCGAGGAGGGCATCGGCTTCAAGATCGCGATGGCCGGCCTCGACGGCGGCCGCCTCAATATCACGGCTTGCTCACTCGGCGGCGCGCATACCGCGCTCGACAAGGCGCGCGCCTACATGAAGGAGCGCAAGGCGTTCGGAAAGCGGCTCGACGAATTCCAGGCGCTGCAATTCAAGCTCGCTGACATGGCGATCGAGCTCGAGGCCGCGCGCACTTTCCTGTGGCGCGCAGCGGCGGCGCTGGATCGGAAAGACCCCGACGCCACCATGCTCTGTGCGATGGCAAAGCGGTTCGGCACCGATGCCGGTTTCGAGGTCGCCAACCAGGCGCTCCAGCTTCACGGCGGCTATGGCTATCTCAGCGAGTACGGCATCGAGAAGATCGTGCGCGATCTGCGCGTGCACCAGATCCTCGAAGGCACCAACGAAATCATGCGGCTGATCGTGGCGCGCAAATTGATCGAGGGCGCGCGATGATGGAGGAGGGCGATCTGATCGTTCGTCGCGAGGGCGCGGCGGGCGTAATTCGGCTCAACCGGCCCAAGGCGATCAACGCCATGACGCTGGGGATGTCGGAAGGCATCGACGCTGCGTTGGACCGGTTCGAAGCCGATCCTGAAGTGGCGGTGATCGTGCTCGAAGGCTCCGGCGAACGCGGGCTCTGCGCCGGCGGCGACATTCGTGGCCTCTGGGAGAACTCGCGCGAAGGCGGCGATCTCGGCGCGCGGTTCTGGCGTCAGGAATACGTCATGAATGCGCGGATCGCGAAGTACCCAAAACCCTATGTCGCGTTCATGGATGGGCTGGTGATGGGCGGCGGCGTCGGCCTGTCCGGCCATGCCAGCCATCGTGTCGTCACCGATCGCACCAAGCTGGCGATGCCTGAAGTCGGGCTCGGCTTTTTCCCCGATGTCGGCGGCACCTGGCTATTGTCGCGCTCGCCCGGTGAGATCGGCACTTATTTCGGCCTCACCGGCCAGACCATGAATGGGCCTGACGCGATCCATGCGAAATTCGCCGATGCGGTGGTGCCGGCGGCCAAGTGGCCGGAGCTGCGCGAAGCGCTGACGAAGGTTCGATCAGACGCGACTGCGGCGGAGGTCAGTAAGCTCATCAACAGCTTCGCGACAGACGATGCCGCCGGTCCTGTCGCGGCGAAGCAGCCGATGATCGATGCGCTGTTCGGCTTCGACCGCATGGAAGACATTTTTGCGGCGTTGAAGCGCGACGGCTCCGAGTTCGCACTGGCTACGCTCAAGACACTCAACGAAAAATCGCCGCGGGGCATGGTGGTGACGCTGAAGCTGCTGCGGCTGGCGCGCAGCGCGTCGAGTCTCGAAGAATGTCTGGTGCGCGAATATCGCGCCGCGCTGGAGGTTTTCCGCAGCGACGATTTCCGCGAGGGCGTGCGCGCCGCCGTGATCGACAAGGATCGCAACCCGATCTGGTCGCCACCACGGATCGAAGACGTGACGCCGGACGTGCTTGCGCCTTATCTCGCCGAGATCGGCGCCGACGAATTGAAGTTCAACTAACAACGTTCAAGCGGAGGAAACGAAGATGGCCACGATCGCATTCATCGGTCTCGGCAACATGGGCGGCCCGATGGCCGCCAATCTGGTCAAGGCCGGCCACAAGGTGGTGGCCTTTGATCTCGCCGAGGCGTCACGCAATCAGGCCAAGGCCGACGGCGCCAGCATCGGGGAGAGTGCCGCGAGTTCGGTGAAAGGTGCCGATGTCGTCGTTACCATGCTGCCGGCCGGCAAGCACGTGCTGGGCGTCTGGAACGAGGTGGTTCCCGCCATGGCCAAGGGCGCACTGATCATCGATAGCTCAACCATTGACGTCGAGAGCGCGCGCCAAGCGCATGCGCTCGCAGCCAAGCACGGCGTGCTCTCGGTCGATGCGCCCGTGTCCGGCGGCACCGGCGGCGCCAAGGGCGCCACGCTCACCTTCATGTGCGGTGGCGAGGAGGGCGCGTTCGCGGCGGCAAAGCCCGTGCTGGAGAAGATGGGCAAGAAGATCGTGCATTGCGGCGGCAGCGGCGCAGGCCAGGCGGCAAAGATCTGCAACAACATGATCCTCGGCATTTCCATGATCGCGGTGAGCGAGGCGTTTGCGTTGGCTGAGAAGCTCGGCCTCTCGCATCAGGCGCTGTTCGATGTGGCCTCGACCTCGTCGGGCCAGTGCTGGTCGCTCACGACTTATTGCCCGGTTCCGGGCCCGGTGCCGACATCGCCGGCGAACAACGACTACAAGCCGGGTTTTGCCTCGGCGCTGATGGTGAAGGATCTGACCCTGGCGCAGGACGCCGCAAAGGCCGCGGGCGCCGCGACGCCGCTCGGCCAGCATGCGCAGGAGATTTACCAGGCCTTCGACAGAGCGGGGCAGGGCGGGGTGGATTTTTCCGGAATTATCAAGCACGTTAGGGATCTCGCCGGGAAAGCTTAATGACGACATTTCACGAAGCGCGCGCGTTTCTGCTGCACAACCGCACGGATTACGAGACAGCGGTCAGGGATTTCCGCTGGCCCGATCCGGTTCCCTTCAACTGGGCGCTCGACTGGTTCGATGAGCTGGCGAAAGACGCGGAGGCCAGGGACAGACCTGCGCTCTGGATTGTCGATGCCGCGCAGGACAAGCAGACAAAACTGTCCTTTGCCGCGCTCTCGAACCGCTCGAACCAGGTCGCAAACTTCCTCCGCGCGCAGGGCCTGAAGCGCGGCGATCACCTTTTGCTGCTGCTCGGCAATGTGGTGCCGCTGTGGGAGACGATGCTCGCCGCGATGAAGCTCGGCGTCGTCGTGATCCCTGCAACCACGCTGCTCACGGCCGAGGAGTTGCGCGACCGGCTCGATCGCGGCAAGGCGAAGGCAGTGGTGGCGGCCGAAGATCAGGTCGCGAAATTCGCAAGCCTTGGTGCCGAGAATGTCGTGCGTATCGTCGTCGGTGCGGCCTCCGACGGTTGGCTTGCCTATGGAGAAGCGGCGACAGCGTCGGAGAGTTTTGTGGCTGACGGCCCGACCAAAGCCGACGACCCCATGCTGCTCTATTTCACCTCGGGTACGACGGCGAAACCAAAGCTGGTGCTGCACAGCCAGCGGAGTTACCCGGTCGGCCATCTCTCGACCATGTACTGGATCGGGCTGAAGCCCGGCGACGTCCATCTCAACATCTCCTCGCCCGGTTGGGCCAAGCACGCCTGGAGCTGTTTCTTCGCGCCGTGGAATGCGGGTGCGACCGTGTTCGTGGTCAATCAGCCGCGCTTCGATGCCAAGGGCCTGCTCGCCACCATCGGCCGTTGCGGCGTCACCACGCTGTGCGCGCCGCCGACTGTGTGGCGGCTGTTCATTCAGGAGAATCTTTCGGCCTTCAAGGTCGCCTTGCGCGAAGTCTGCGGCGCCGGCGAGCCGCTTAATCCAGAGGTGATCGACCAGGTGCAGGCCGCCTGGGGCCTCACCATCCGCGACGGCTACGGCCAGACCGAGACCACGGCGCTCGCCGGTAATTCGCCGGGGCAGAAGATCAAGGTCGGCTCGATGGGCCGCCCGCTGCCGGGCTATCGCGTTCAGGTCAGCGACGCCGACGGCCATCCGGCGAAGGAAGGCGAGGTGGCGCTGGTGCTGGGCGCTGATCGTCCCGCCGGTCTGATGCAGGGCTATCAGAGCGACGACGGCAAGCTCTCCGGCGCCGAAGGCGCGCTCTATCGCAGCGGCGACGTCGTATTCGAAGACGAGGATGGCTATCTCACTTTCGTCGGCCGCTCCGATGACGTGTTCAAATCCTCGGACTATCGCATCAGCCCGTTCGAGCTGGAGAGCGTGCTGCTCGAGCATGAACTCGTCGCGGAAGCCGCGGTGGTGCCGAGCCCCGATCCGATCCGGCTCGCGATCCCCAAGGCGTTCGTGCTGCTGACCTCCGGCGCGGAGCGAACGCCGGAGACGGCACTGTCCATCTTCAGGCACCTGCACGCGCGGCTTGCGCCATTCAAGCGCATCCGCCGCCTCGAAATCGTCACCGAGCTGCCGAAGACGATCTCTGGCAAAATCCGCCGCGTGCAGCTACGACGGCTCGAACGCGACGATGATCGCAACGATCCGCTGCGCGGCCGGGAATTCCGTGAGGAGGATTTTCCGGAGTTTTCGAAAACACGGAGTGAGACCTAAGTGAACGAAGTCTGGAAGAAGCCGCCGATCACGCTGGAGACCTATCATGCCATGGTCGGCAACGAGATCGGCGTGTCGTCGTGGCATCTGGTCGATCAGCCCCGCATCGACGCCTATGCCGACGTGATCGAGGACCACCAGTTCATCCATGTCGATCCCGAGCGCGCCAAAAAGGAAACTGCCTTCGGCACCACCATCGCGCACGGCTTCCTCACGATGTCGCTGCTGTCGATCATGTCCTACGAGGTGATGCCAGCGATCGCGGGCGCGACGATGGGTGTCAATTACGGTTTCGACAAGTTGCGTTTCATCTCCCCGGTGCGCTCAGGCAAGCGCGTCCGTGGCCGTTTCGTGCTGGCCGAGGCCAAGCTGCGCAAGCCGAACGAATTTCAGACCCGCACCAACGTCACGGTGGAGATCGAAGGCGAGGACAAGCCCGCGCTGGTCGCGGAATGGCTCGGCCTGACCTATTTCGCGTAACTTGAGGCGTCGTTGCCGGGCTTGACCCGGCAACTCATCGCTGCTCAAAAGCCCATCAATTTTGATAGATGGCCGGGTCAAGCTCGGCCATGACGATCTAACATCCAGGAAGCACACTCATGGCAATCAGGTTCGACGGACGCGTCGCCATCGTCACCGGCGCGGGCAACGGTCTCGGAAAGGCGCATGCGCTGGGCCTCGCGAGCCGCGGCGCGAAAGTTGTCGTGAACGATTTCGGCGGCGCGCGTGACGGCAGCGGCGGTTCGCTCTCGCCGGCTGAAGCCGTGGTCGAGGAGATCCGCAAGGCCGGCGGCACCGCGATGGCCGACGGCGCCGACGTCTCCAATTTCGAGCAGGTCACCGCCATGGTCGAGCGCGCGACCAAGGAATGGGGCAGCGTCGATTTGATGTGCGCCAACGCCGGCATCCTGCGCGACAAGTCATTCGGCAAGATGGAAGCGGCCGATTTCCAGAAGGTGATCGACGTGCATCTCGTTGGCACCTTCTATTGCTGCAAGGCGGTCTGGGCCGGCATGCGCGACCGCAACTACGGCCGCATCGTGCTGACCACGTCGTCCTCCGGCCTTTATGGCAATTTCGGCCAGGCCAATTACGGCGCGGCCAAGTCCGGCATGGTCGGCCTGATGAATGTGCTCGCCGAGGAAGGCCGCAAGACCGACATCCGCGTCAACATCATCTCGCCGACCGCAGCGACCCGCATGACCGAAGAGCTGCTGCCGCCGCAGGCGCTGCAGCTGATGAAGCCGAACGCGATCACGCCCGCCGTCGAATACATGCTGAGCGAGGACGCGCCGACCCGCACCATCATGGGCGCCGGTGCCGGCTCCTTCGCCGTGATCAAGATTCTCGAGAGCGAAGGCATCAACCTGCCGGAGTCCGACTGGACCCCCGACGCGGTCGCCGCGCATTTTGCTGAGATCAGCGACATGTCGAAGGCGAGGGCGCTAACCGGCGCGTTCGAGCAGACGCAGAAATATGTGGCGCAGGCCGCGGCACGGGCGGGGATCAAGCTCTGACTGACGTCGCCGTCATCGGTGCCGGTCCCGCCGGGCTGATGGCGGCGGAGGTGCTGGCGCAGGGCGGCGCCCGCGTCACCGTTTATGACGCTATGCCGTCGGCGGGTCGCAAGTTCCTGATGGCCGGCCGTGGCGGTCTCAACCTGACCCACAGCGAGCCACTGCCGGATTTTCTCGCCCGTTACCGCGAGGCGATGCCGCATCTGCGCGCAGCGGTGGAAGCGTTCCCGCCCGACGCGCTACGCGAGTGGAGCGCGGCTCTTGGACAGCTGACCTTCGTCGGCAGCAGCGGGCGGGTGTTTCCCAAAACGTTCAAGGCCTCGCCCTTGTTGCGTGCCTGGCTCCGGCGGCTCGATGCGGCCGGCGTGCAATTTGCGTTTCGGCATCGCTGGACCGGCTGGGACGCGAAGGGCGAGCTGCAATTTCAAACGCCCGATGGTGCGCTTGCCATCGGCGCCAAGGCAACCGTGCTTGCGCTCGGCGGCGCGAGCTGGCCGCGGCTCGGCTCGGATGGCGCGTGGGTCGATTGTCTCGCCACCAAGGGCGTTGCCGTCTCGAAGCTCCGGCCGGCTAATTCTGGCTTCACGGTCGCTTGGTCCGACGTGTTTCGGGATCGGTTCGAGGGCCAGCCGCTCAAGGGCGTGGCGCTCACGATCGGCGCGCACACGGTGCGCGGCGAAGCGATGATCACCCGCAGCGGCATCGAAGGCGGCGCGATCTACGCGCTGTCGGCAGAATTGCGCGAGGCGGTGCTGGGGATCGGGCAGGCGACGCTGATGATCGCATTGCGGCCCGATCTCGACGCCGCTGCGCTGACCGCGCGCCTGTCGGGCACGCGCGGCAAGCAGTCGCTCGCGAATTTTCTGCGCAAAGCGGCGCAAGTGTCGCCGGTCGGCATCGGCCTGATGCAGGAAGCGGCCATTGCATCCGGCCGGCCGCTGGCTTCGTTCTCGCCGGCGGAGCTTGCGCATCTGGTGAACGCGATTCCGGTTCAGCTTACTGGAGTAGCGCCGATCGACCGCGCCATCTCAACGGCGGGCGGGATTGCCTTCGACGAACTCGACGATCACTTCATGCTGCGCAAACTGCCGGGCGTGTTCGCCGCAGGTGAGATGCTGGATTGGGAAGCCCCGACCGGCGGCTATCTGCTACAGGCGTCGTTTGCGACCGGCGCTGCTGCGGGCAGGGGCGCGCTGGATTGGCTGAGGCGCTAACCACCGTCATTGCGAGCGTAGCGGCCTACCTTAGCTTGCCCCGCGCCGCTACCGGCAGCGTGCCGATGATCTCCTCGCCGCGGACCATCACCACCTCGTCCATCATGTTGACGACGACGCAAACATGATTGGGCACGATGCGGACGACGTCGCCGACGTTCGGTCGCGTGTTGCTGCGGGAGAGGTCGAGGAAGCCGTGCTCCTCGGCAAATTTCGCGATCTTGGCTTCGGGGTGCTCCAGGATCAGGCCGTGACCGTCGAGTCCGCCGGTATCGGTCGTCAGCGTCTTCGAGCCGGCGTCCAGAATACCGCGCTCGGGCGCGGCGCGGCTCACCACGGTCGAATAGATGTGCAGCGCGCAATCGTCCCAGCTGGCGGAGCCGGCTGCGACCTGCATACGGTCATTGTAGATATAGGTGCCGAAACGATGCTCGGTGCCGCCCTTGAGTTTGCCGATGTTCTTGAGGTTCGGCGTGCCGCCGGTCGAGACGATCTTGGCATCGAGCCCGTGCGCGCGCACGCCGGCCAACGCCTCGTCGAAGAATTTCTGCGCATCGCCCCAGCCGGTCTCGGTTGGGTAGAGCATGAAGCCGGCAAACGCGAGTCCCTTAGACGCTGCGATCTCGCGTGCGAGCGCAATCGCTTCCGCCGGCGTCTCGACGCCCGCGCGCTTGCGGCCGGTGTCGCATTCGACCACGACCGAGAGCGGTCGGCCCGAGGCCGCGGCCGCCCTCGGCAGTCCAGCGACGACGGTCGAATTGTCGGCTGCAACCGTCATGTTGGTCTTGGCATTCAGCGCGCCGAGGCGCGCCATCTTTTCCTCGCCCAGGAGATTGTAGCTGATCAGGATGTCGTCGATGCCGGCATTGGCCATGATCTCGGCCTCGCCGATCTTCTGGCAGGTGATGCCCTTGGCGCCGGCCGCGACCTGCATCTTCGCAATGGTCGGATTCTTGTGCGTCTTGATATGGGGACGGTTGGCAACGCCAGCGTCATCGCAGGCCTTCTGGATCCGCGCGATGTTGCGCTCGACCTTGTCCATGTCGATGACGGCGCAGGGCGTGCCGTATTCACGGGCGATCTTGGCGGCGAGGGGTGTGGTCATGGATTAAGCCTGTTCGATTTCTTCGCGGAGCATTTCGAGTTCAAGCCAGCGCTCTTCAGCGGTTGACAATTCGTCGTGGGCCTTGGCGATGGCAGCCGAGGTATCGTCGAATTTCCTGCGATCTTTGGTGTAGAGGTTGGGATCGTCGAGCACGCGCTGCAATTTGGCGATATCGGCTTGCAACGCTTCCATCCTCTTTGGCAGCGTCTCCAGCGCGTGCTTCTCGTTGAAGCTCAGCTTGCGCCTGGACGCGGACGCGGGAGCCGCGGCGCGCTCCTCTTTCTTCTCGACGGGCGCCTGCGCCTTCGCAGTGTCGCGTTTCAGGTCGGCGCCGCGTTGCGTGAGCATGTCGCTATATCCGCCGGCATATTCGGTCCATTTACCGTTGCCCTCGGGCGCGATCACCGAGGTGACGATTCGGTCGAGGAAGTCGCGGTCATGGCTGATCAGGATGACAGTGCCCTCGTAGTCGCCGAGCATGTCTTCGAGCACGTCGAGCGTTTCGAGATCGAGGTCGTTGGTCGGCTCGTCCAGCACCAGCAGGTTAGAGGGCTTCGCCAGGGCGCGGGCCAGCATCAGCCGGCCGCGCTCGCCGCCTGATAGCACCTCCACGGGCGTGCCGCGCTGCTCTTGGGCGAACAGGAAGTCCTTCATGTAGCCGACCACATGCTTCGGCTTGCCGCCGACCATAATCTGGTCGCCGCGGCCGCCGGTGAGCGCTTCGGCCAGCGTCGACTTGGGATCGAGGCTTTCGCGGTGCTGGTCGAGCGTGGCCGTCTCGAGATTGGCTCCAAGCCGCACGGTGCCGGAATCCGGCTGCGCGCCGCCGGTCAGCAGATTGACCAGCGTGGTCTTGCCGGCGCCGTTGGGACCGATGATGCCAAGCCGGTCCCCGCGCTGGATGCGGGTGGAGAAATTATCGACGATGATGCGATCGCCGAACGCCTTGGTGATGCCCTTGGCCTCGATCACCAGCTTGCCGGATTGCTCCGCTTCGGACGCGGCGAGACTGGCGGTGCCCGCGGTGCCGCGATAATTGCGGCGCTGGTCGCGCAGTGCATGCAGATTGCCGAGCCGCTTGACGTTGCGCTTGCGCCGGCCGGAGACGCCGTGGCGCAGCCAGTGCTCCTCGTCGACGATCTTGCGGTCGAGCTTGTGCTGGTCGCGCTCTTCTTCCGCGAGCACCTCGTCGCGCCAGCTCTCGAATGAGGCGAAGCCGCGGTCGATCTGCTTGATCTTGCCGCGATCGAGCCAGGCGGTGGAGCGCGAGAGGTTGGTGAGGAAGCGGCGGTCATGGCTGATGATCACCAGCGCGCTGCGGCGGCTGTCGAGCTCTTTTTCCAGCCATTCGATGGTGGAGAGATCGAGATGGTTGGTCGGCTCGTCCAGCAGCAAGATGTCGGGCGAGGGCGCTAGCACCCGCGCCAGAGCCGCACGACGGGCCTCGCCGCCGGAGACATTGGCCGGGTTCTCGTTGCCGGTGAGCCCAAGCTGCTCGACTAAATAGCGCGCCTGATATGGATCGTCGCCGGGCGCGAGTCCCGCTTCGACATAGGCCAGCGTGGTCTTGTGCTCGCCGAAATCAGGCTCCTGCGGCAAATAGCGAACCGTCGATCCGGGCTGCACGAAGCGTGTGCCGCCGTCGGCCTCGACGATGCCGGCCGCGATCTTCAGCAGCGTCGACTTGCCGGAGCCGTTGCGGCCGATCAGGCAGACGCGCTCGGATGGCGCGACATTGAGCTCGACCCCCGACAGCAGCGGCGTGCCGCCAAAGGTCAGCCGGATGTCTTTCAGTTGGATCAGCGGCGGCGCCATGACTAACCTTGGCTCGTTGCGGCCTGATCGGCGCGGCGGCGCTGGATCCGGCGCAGCGTCTGGTCGAGCGCCGAGAGGAATGAGGAGCGGTCGCGTGGGGCGAACGATCTTGGGCCACCGGTGACTTCGCCGGCTGAGCGCAGATCCGTCATGAGATTGCGCACCGCCAGCGTCATGCCGATGGACTCCTCCGTGAACGGCTTGCCGTTCGGCGCGATCACGTCGGCGCCGGCTTTCACGCAGCGGCTCGCCAGCGGAATGTCGGAAGTAATGACGACGTCCCCGGGCTTGGCCCGCTCTGCAATCCAGTCGTCAGCCGCGTCCATGCCGGCGCCGGCGGCGATGCGCTCGATCAGTGGGTCCTGCGGCACACGGATAAAATTGCCGGCGACTACGCTCACGGGGACGCCGTGCCGGCTCGCGACGCGGTAGATCTCGTCCTTCACCGGGCAGGCGTCGGCGTCGACATAGATGCGGGTGGGGATGTCAGTCATTCGCCGCGTGGTACCCCATTCGGGCCGCAAAGGCGAGGGGATTGACCCCTGTTCCGCGAGGCCTACGATCTGCCCTGAAAGATCAAAAACTTAGGAAAAAGCCAGCCATGCCGAACCGGCTCGAAACCTACCGCGTCGAGGCCTACAACACCGCCAAGCAGTCCGAAAACAAGATGCATGACGACACGGTGGCGCGCCGCTTCGGCTTTTCCGGTGGCCTCGTCCCGGGCGTCGATGTGTTCGCCTACATGATGCATGTGCCGGTGGCGCGCTGGGGCCGTGATTTCCTCGCGCGCGGGCTGGTCGAGGCGCGCTTCATCAAGCCGGTCTATGACGGCGAGACCGCAGATATCGATGCGACCGAGCACAACGGTCTGCTGACGATCGAGGTCTTCAGCCGCACCGAGCTTTGCGCCACCGGAACGGCGTCGCTGCCAGCGGCAGCGCCAGCGGTGTCATTGGGCGACTATGTCGAAGTGCCCGCGGTGTCCGTGCGCAAGCCGGTCAGCCCTGCCATCTTCGAGGTCGGCAAATGGCTGGGCACGATGCCGCGCCGCTGGGCCGGGCAGGATGCGACCGGTTATCTCGCCGATGTCAGGGAGGCCGATCCGATTTTCGCGCGCGAGGGCCTCGGCCATCCCGGCCTGATCCAGCGCGTCATGAACCGCGTGTTGGTCGACAATACGATCCTCGGCCCGTGGATCCATGTCGGCAGCCGCATGCAACTCTTGTCACCGGTGCGCACGGGCGACGAAATCGTCGCGCGGGCCAAGGTCACCGCGAACTACGAGAAGAAGGGCCACCGCTTCGTCGAGCTCGACGCGCTGGTCGTGGCCAACGGCACGACGCCGCTGGCGCATTGCCAGCACATCGCGATCTATCAGCCGCGCGAGCGGGCGGTGGAGTAGGGTTTCGGCGTATCCCCGCATTCACTGTCATTCCCCGCGAAGGCGGGGAATCCAGTACGCCGCGGCCCATCCGTGAATCACGACTGCCGCGGAGTACTGGATCGCCCGGTCAAGCCGGGCGATGACAGTGTGCATGTGGAGGCAGAAGGGCAGCTTTACGCCGCGCCCTTGGCGTCCTGGATCGCGCGCCACACCCGTTCCGGCGTCAACGGCATGTCGATGTGCTTGATGCCGTAATCCGACAGCGCATCGACCACCGCGTTTACCACGGTCGACAGGCTGCCGGCACAGCCGGCCTCGCCGCAACCCTTGGTACCCAAGGGATTGCTCTTGGCCGGCACCGGATGGTCGCCGACCTCCATGAACGGCACGTCCTCGGCGCGGGGCAGTGCGTAGTCCATCAGTGAACCCGTGATCGGCTGGCCGCCTTCGTCGTAGCGCACGTGCTCCATCAGCGCTTGTCCAATACCCTGGACGACGCCGCCATGGAGCTGGCCCGCAACCAGCATCGGGTTGATCACCGTACCGAAATCGTTCACGGCGCTGTAGCGCACGATCTGCACCACGCCGGTCTCCGGATCGACCTCGACCTCGGCGACATGGCAACCGTTCGGGAAGGCTGACGGCACCGGCGCGCTGGTATGGTCGACGTCGAGTGAGTCAGGCACGCCGTCCGGCACCTTGCCGTCATGCAGCTTCTTGGCGAGCTCCATGATGTCGATGCTGCGGTCGGTGCCGGCGATGGTGAAGGCGCCATCGGCAAACTCGATGTCGGCTTCCGAGGCCTCCAGCATGTGCGCGGCGGCGCGCTTGCCCTTTTCAATCACGAGCTTCGAGGATTCCACGATGGCTTGTCCGGTCGCGGTGATGGAGCGCGAGCCACCGGTGCCGTTGCCGGTGTGGACGATATCGCTGTCGCCCTGCACGAGCTTGACGCTCTCGAAGGGCACGCCGAGCTGCGCGCAAAGCACCTGCGCAAATGCGGATGCATGGCCCTGGCCGTAGTCGAGCGTGCCGGTGATCAGCTGCACGCTGCCATCGGGATCGAACACGATCTTGCCGAGCTCGGGGCTCGGCGGCGCGGTGACCTCGAGGTAGGAGCCGACAGCGATGCCGCGCAGCTTGCCGGCCTTCTTGCTCTCCTTCTTGCGCTTGGCAAAATTCTCGTGGTCGGAGATGTCGAGCGCCTTGTTGAACACCGCCTGGAAGTCGCCGCTGTCATAGGTGACGCCGGAAGAGGCCGGGAAGGGCATCTGGTTCGGCTTGATGAAGTTGCGCTTGCGCATGGTCAGCCGGTTGATGCCCATCTCGTCGGCGGCGCGGTCGATCAGCCGCTCCATGTAGTAGTTCGCCTCGGGGCGGCCGGCGCCGCGATAGGCGCCCATCAGCGTAGTATTGGTCAGCACCGTCTTGATGTCGATGCCCATCAGCGGCGTGCGATAGACGCTGGAAAAGTTCTTGCCGGTGTTGAGCGAGAGCGGCCCCGGCGCGACACCGGTGATGTAGGCGCCGAGATTGCCGTAGCCGGAGAGCTTTGCCGCGAGGAAGTGTCCTTCGGCATCGAGCGCGAGCTCGGCGTGGATGCGCTGCGCGCGGCCGTGGCTGTCGGAGAGGAAGCTGGTGGAGCGCTCGTCGAGCCACTTCACCGGGCGTCCCAGCGCCTTCGCCGCGTAGAGGATGCACATGTATTCGGGATAGTTGACGTTCTTCATGCCGAAGGAGCCGCCGACATTGGCGGTGAGGATGCGCACCTTCTCGTTCGGCACCTTCAGGTTCTTGGCGAGGTTGGCGCGGTTGCCCGCGACGCCCTGCGTCGGCATCTGGATGGTGTAGCGCTCGGTGGTCTTGTCGTAGGAGGCAAGTCCCACGCGCGGCTCCATCGAGACCACGGCGACGCGGGTATTCTCGATGTCGACCTTGGTGACATGGGCGGCGCTGGCGAAAGCGGCGCTTACCTTCTCCATGTCGCCATAATGATAGTCGAGCGCGACGTTGTTCGGGATGTGGTCGTAGAGCTGCGGCGCGCCGGGCTTGGTGGCTTCCTCGGGATCGGTCACCGCCGGCAGCGGCTCGATATCGAGCTCGACGGCCTCGGCCGCGTCCCGCGCCTGGGCCAGCGTATCGGCGACCACGAAGGCGACGGGATCGCCGACGAAGCGGACCCTGTCGGTCGCCAGCGGCTGGCGGTTGGTCTGGAGCAGGGGCGAGCCGTCACGGCTCTTCAAGGGCAGGCCGCAGGTGAAGGGGCCATAGCCGGCCGCGTCGAGGTCCTTGCCCGTCCACACGCCCAGTACGCCCGGCATCCCCTTGGCGGCGTCAGTGCCAATACCGCGGAGGATGCCATGGGCATGGGTCGAGCGGACGACCACGCAATGGGCTTGGCCGGGCAGGTTGAAATCGTCGGTGTAACGGCCCTTGCCGCGCACCAGCGTGTCGTCTTCCTTGCGGCGGACCGGCTGCCCGACGCCATATTTTTGCAGTGCAATAGCGTTTTCGAGCGTCGAGGATTTCGTGTGTTCTTGCATGGAAATGACCTGAAAAGCCGGCAATTGCGCGGTTTGTGGGCGCGTGGAGGGACCGGACCCCATTGAAATAACCCACCGACCCGTTCACGACAACGCACGAATGGGCATGGTCCCATGTGATGCGTTGTTGCGCATACCTGCCGCGCTGCTAATGTTTCAGGCGAAAAATCAATTCCAGACCGGCCCGACCGGCCGCGGAAAGACAGTTTGTATGAATGACCACACGCGGCTCCGCGACGGCCATGCGCCGCACGGTGAGCTGGAGGGGTCGATGGCGGCGGTGGCGTTGGCCCCCGAACCGGCTGTCCCTGCGCAAGCGGGAACCGGCGTCTATGCGGCGCTGGACCTCGGTACCAACAATTGCAGGCTCCTGATCGCCTGTCCGACCCACGACGGCTTTCGCGTGGTCGATTCCTTCTCACGCATCATCCGACTCGGCGAGGGCGTCTCGGCGACCGGCTCGATCAGCGAGGCCGCAATCGATCGCGCCATCGCCGCGCTCAGCATCTGCCGGGACAAGATCAATTTGCGCAAAGCCAAGCGGCTGCGGCTGATCGCGACCGAAGCCTGCCGTGCGGCCTCGAATGCGGAGGACTTTCGCGGCCGCGTCGCGGCCGAGACCGGCATCGAGCTCGAGGTGATCGACCGCGAGACCGAAGCCTCGCTCGCCATGCTCGGCTGCTCGCCGCTGGTCGACCCGAAGGGGCGCGGCGCCATCCTGTTCGATATCGGCGGCGGCTCGACCGAGCTGGTGCGGATCGAGCGCGACCCGGAAAATCCGGAGCCGCGCATCAAGGCCTGGATGTCGATCCCGCTTGGCGTCGTGACGCTGGCCGAGCAGTTCGGCGGCCGCGACGTGACGCCGGAGATTTATGCTGCGATGGAGCAGGAGGTCGCCAACCATATTACGCCGTTCGCGGAAACGCATGGCCGCGATCTGGCCGACATGCATCTGCTCGGCACGTCGGGCACCGTGACCACGCTCGCCGGCATCCATCTCAATCTCGCGCGCTACGACCGCCGCCGCATCGACAGTATCTGGATGAACGATTCCGACCTCACCGCGACCATCGACAAGCTGCTCGGCATGAGCTACGAGGACCGCGCCAACAATAGCTGCATCAGCATCGAGCGCGCCGATCTCGTGCTGGCCGGCTGCGCCATCCTCGATGCGATCCGCCGCGCTTTCCCGCTGCCGCGCCTGCGCGTCGCCGACCGGGGCCTGCGCGAGGGCATGCTGGTCGAGATGATGCGCGAGGACGGCGCGCTCAGGAGCTGGTGAGATGGCCAAAGACACCACCGGCCGCTTGCACGTCCAGGTCAAGACCCACGGCAAGCGCAAATTGTCGTCGAAACTCTGGCTGGAGCGACAGCTCAACGATCCCTATGTCGTCAAGGCGAAGGCTTTGGGTTATCGCTCGCGCGCGGCGTTCAAGCTGCTCGAGATCGACGACAAATACCGCCTGCTGAAAGCGGGCATGGCCGTGGTCGATCTTGGTGCCGCGCCGGGCGGCTGGAGCCAGATCGCGGCCAAGCGCGTCGGCTCGATCGACGGCAAGGGCAAGGTCGTCGCGATCGATCTGTTGGACATGCCCGAGATTGCCGGCGTCGACTTCGCGCAGCTCGACTTCATGGACAACGAGGCCCCGGCGAAGCTCAACGCCATGCTCGGCGGCGGCGCCGACGTCGTGATGTCCGACATGGCCGCCAACACCACCGGCCACCGCAAGACCGACCAGCTCCGCATCGTCGGTCTGATCGAGACCGCGGCGGCGTTCGCCTGTGATGTGCTGAAGCCCGGCGGAACGTTTCTCGCAAAAGCGTTCCAGAGCGGCGCCGACGCCGAGCTGCTTGCCCAGCTCAAGCGCGATTTTGCGTCCGTGCGTCACGTCAAGCCGGCCGCGAGCCGGCAGGATTCCTCAGAGCGCTACGTGCTCGCGACGGGGTTTCGCGGCGAGGCGAAGACGTAAGCTCGTCATTCCGGGGCGCCTCGAAGAGGCGAGCCCGGAATCCATTTCTCCGCGCATTCCTGAGGCAAATGGATTCCGGGCTCGATGCTGCGCATCGCCCCGGAATGACGGAGGGGATAATCACCCCAGCCGCTGATCCCGCATGTCCTGCGTGTCTTCCGTCGCCACCTTGACGGCGGCGGTTGCCGCGCTCTTGGCCGCGCCCTTGCGGCTTGCGATGTCGCCGACCTTGCGGCCGGAGATCTCGTGGCCGGCGTCGTCGGGCATCTGCCAGAAGAACCAGCTCGACGCCGCCGAGGTCAGCGCCACCACGACGAAGGCCGGCGCGAACACGGTGGCGTTGAGCTCGCTGACATGGCTGAGCCACATCGTGGTCTCGACCGAGGCGGCACCGACCGCGACGCCGGCGGAGACCGCGAGCTGCTGATTGACGCTGACCAGCGTGGTGGCGCGGCTCATCTGCGCACTCTCGACGTCGGCATAGGCCACCGTGTTGATCGCGGTGAATTCGAGCGAGCGGAAGAAGCCGCCGACCACCAGGATCACCAGGATGATCAGCAGCGGCGTCGTCACCGTGAACAGCGCGCAGACGCCGAGGAAAAATGCGCTGATGATGGCGTTCACCGTCATCAGGTTGCGGAAGCCGAAGGTGCGGATGATCCGCGCGGCCAGCGTCTTCATGCCCATCGCGCCGAGCGAGGAGCCGAAGGTGACGAGGCCGGAATGGAATGGCGACAGCCCGAAGCCGATCTGCATCAGCAGCGGCAGAAGGAAGGGCAGCGCGCCGATGCCGAGCCGGAACAGGAAACCGCCGAGCACCGCCGCGCGCAGCGTCGGCAGGTTCAGGAGCGAGAAGTCCAGCACCGGCGATCCCGTCCGCCGGGCATGGATGACGTAGAGCGTCATCGAGATCGCGCCGCCCGCAACCAGGGCCGCAACGATGCTCCAGGGCAGCAAATTGAGGCCGGCCACGGAGAGACCGAACGCGATGCCGGCAAGCCCGACGCCCGCCAGCACCATGCCGTAGAGGTCGAACGGCTCGCGTTCGTCGCTCTTGATCGGATCGATGAACTTCAGCGCCATGAAGATGCCGAGCAGCCCGATCGGAATGTTGATCAGGAATATCCAGTGCCACGTCGCGTAGGTGGTGATGAAGCCGCCGAGCGGCGGGCCGATCACGGGACCGATCAGGGCGGGGACCGTCACCCAGGCCATGGCGTTGACCAGCGCGCTCTTGTCGACGGAGCGCAGCAGCACGAGGCGCCCGACCGGCGTCATCATCGCGCCGCCCATGCCCTGGAGGATGCGCGCGAACACGAAGTCGGTGACCGAGGTCGATAGCGCGCAGCCAACCGAGCCGACCATGAAAACGCCGACGGCGATCGCGAACACCATGCGCGCGCCGAACCTGTCAGCGGTCCAGCCGCTCGCCGGGATGAATACCGCGAGCGACAGGAGGTAGGACGTGATCGCCAGCTTCAGCGTCAGCGGGCTGGTGCCGATGTCGGCCGCGATCGCCGGCAGCGAGGTGGCGATCACCGTGGAGTCCATGTTCTCCATGAAGAGAGCAGTGGCCACGATCAGCGGAATGATGCGTTGCTTGTCGACCATGACGGATTGGTAATGAAAATCAGAAGGAGGGGTGGACTTGCGGCTTAACACCACGACTCGGCCGGGACCATTGCGGATCAACGCATAGCACCTAAATCCTGCGCTCGTTCCTTCGTCAGCCCGGGCTCGTGCCTTCGACGCGCCCCCGAATGACGGTGGGTGGGTTGCGGCCGGGCTATCCCCGCTGAATTTACCTAAAAAGCCTGTGCATGGCTGGCCAGCGGTCCGATTTGCTTTGATTCGTCACGCGGCCGTGCTATCGACCCGCGTCAACCCCACCGATGGGCTCCGAATCTCCGGCGATGCCGCAAGGCACGCCGAGGGCGGCGCTCATCCATACTTATTTGCGGCACGGCCGCAGGAAGGAGTTGGCAAATGGCCACGGTGCAACTTCAAGGCATCCGCGAAGCCTTCACGTTCGACGACGTGCTGTTGAAGCCGGGCCTGTCGGACGTCATGCCGGGCGAAGTCGATATCCGCTCCCGCGTCACCCGCGCCATTCCGCTCAACATCCCGATCATGGCCTCCGCCATGGACACCGTCACCGAGGCCCGCATGGCGATCGCCATGGCGCAGGCCGGCGGCCTCGGCGTCATCCACCGCAATTTCGATCCCGAAGGCCAGGCCGCCCAGGTGCGGCAGGTCAAGCGGTTCGAGTCGGGCATGGTGGTGAACCCGCTCACCATCAGCCCCGAGGCCTCGCTTGACGATGCGCTCAAGCTGATGAGCGACCACGGTATCTCCGGCATTCCCGTCGTCACCGGCGCCAGCAAGGCCGTGCCAGGCAAGCTGGTTGGTATCCTCACCAACCGCGACGTGCGTTTCGCCACCGACCGCCGGCAAAAAGTCTCCGAGCTGATGACGCATGAGGGCCTCGTCACGGTCCGCGAGAATGTCAGCCAGGACGAAGCCCGGCGATTGCTGCATCACCACCGCATCGAGAAGCTGCTGGTCGTCGACGAGCAGTATCGCTGTGTCGGCCTGATCACCGTCAAGGACATGGAGAAGGCGGTCGCCCATCCGCTCGCCTGCAAGGACGCGCAGGGGCGCCTCCGCGTCGCCGCCGCCACCACGGTCGGCGACACCGGTTTCGAGCGCACCGAGCGGCTGATCGATGCCGGCGTCGACCTCGTCGTGGTCGACACCGCGCACGGCCATTCCCGCCACGTGCTGCATGCGGTGAACCGCATCAAGCGTCTCTCCAATTCCGTGCAGGTCGTCGCCGGCAACGTCGCGACCGCGGAGGGTACGCAGGCGCTGATCGATGCGGGCGCGGACTGCATCAAGGTCGGCATCGGCCCGGGCTCGATCTGCACCACGCGCATCGTCGCCGGCGTCGGCGTGCCGCAGCTCACCGCGATCATGGATGCGGTCGAGGCCGCGAAGAAGGCCGACATCCCC
>JAUEPE010000069.1 GCA_030403585.1 Frankia sp. RB7 | reverse complement strand
ATCGCAGAGCATCCCGTCCAAAGGCTCGACGAACTGCTGCCATGGACTTGGCGCTCTGCCATCCGGAACGTTGATCAAGCCGCCTGAGCCAAAATGACCCGCGCGCGGTCTTCGCCGGATGCTTACGAAACGCCGAGCCGACGGCGGCGTTCAAGCGCGTCGATGAACGCGCCGCGCTCCACGCCCAGGAGGTCGGCCATGCCGCGGTGACCGGCGCCAATGCGCTTGTTGCCTTGTTTACCGAATCGCGAAGCCCGGCAGCGCGCCTGCTCGCGGAGCAAGGCGTCTCGCGCGGGCGCGCCGACAAGGCGATCGCGCAGGGTGCCGGCTAGGACGCGAAGTCGAGCCTAGCCGACATGCACCTTCGGCTTATGGCCGCCGTTCCATTTGCCGTCGAGCGCGCGCTCGATCTGGGCGGCGAGTTGCAGAAGCAGGCCGTCATTGGCCTGCTTCGCAATGGCCTGGATGCCGAGCGGCAGGCCGTGCTCTTGCGCGGCCATCGGCATCGAGATTGCCGGCATGCCGCAGAGATTGGCCAGCGGCGTGAAGGCGAAGAAGCGCCAGAGATTGCCGAACCAATCGAGCACGTCAGGATTGTCGGAGATGGTGAGATATTCTCTGGTGCCGACCTTCGGTGTCGGCAGCGCGGTGATCGGCGTCAGGATCACGTCCCACTGCTCGAAGAAACTGCCGAAGCCGCGCGACGTCGTGTTGAAGACGCCTTGCATCTTCGCGCGCTCAGCGAAAGTCGTGTGGCGGCCGGCTTCCCAGATCCTGATGTTCATGGGCTCGATCAGATCTTCCGGCGGGCGCTCCAGTCCACGGGCGGCCAGCATGTTGGAGATCACAACCGAAAAGTTCGAGATATAGCAGGTGGTCTGCGCTTCGAAGGCGGCGCGGAAATCGAGTTCGGGCAGAGCGTAGTCGATGTGATGGCCGAGGCCTTCGAGGAAGCGGCCGGTCTTCTCCAGCTCGGCTGCGATCTCCGGCGTCGCGGTATAGTCGCCCCAGGTATGCGAGAGCGCGATGCGCAGCTTTGACGGATCGCGCTTGATCATCTCGCTGTAAGGCTGCGCCGTGGTCCAGAACGGCATGAACTCGCCGGGTGCCGGCCCGCGGGCATTGTCGACGAAAGCGGCGGTGTCGCGCACCGTACGCGACTGGCAGCCCTGGATCGAGACGAGGCCAGTGAGATCCGACATGTGCGGCGCCAGCGAGAACACGCCGCGCGACACCTTCAGCCCGATATTGCCGTTGACGCCGGCGGGGATACGGATCGAGCCGCCGCCGTCGGTCGCATGCGCGATCGGCACCACACCGGCCGCGACCATCGCGGCGCTGCCCGCCGACGAACCGCAGGTGGTGTAGCCGGTATTCCAGGGGTTGCGGGTGACATAGACGGCGGGATTGTCGGCCGAGCTGCATACGCCGAATTCCGGCGTCGTCGTGCGTCCGATCAGGTTGAGGCCTGCCTGACGGAATTTGCCGGTCAGGAACGTGTCGGCCGCGGCGCGATTGCCGCGCATCAGCAGCGAGCCCATCTCCTGAAGCCGGCCCTTCATGGTTGGGCCGAGATCCTTCATCAGGAAGGGAAGGCCGGCAAACGGCCCGCCGAGATTGGCGCCGTCCTTGGTGGGATCGGCGATCACGTCATCGAACAGCTCGACCACGCCCGACAGCGTCGGATTGACCTTGGCAACGGCCGCGGCGGCCTGGCGTGCCAGTTCCTTCGCCGTCAGCTCGCCCTTGCGGACGCGCGCCGCCAAGCCCACGCCATCGTGCTGTGCCCATTCGTTCCAGCTCATCGGCAAAGTCATGAAGTCAAATCCCTTTGGATAGCGGCGCCACCTTTTTCGCAAGGGCCCGCCTGAATCAACTGAGCCGGCGCGAAGGGCAGGGTTGCGCCGGGCGGAGAGGTCATCGCGCTTTAGGACAGTCGTACGATGGCCGCAACGGGTCCGCCGCCGGCCGGTCCCTGATGCTCGGCGCCGCCGGAGACGTAGACTGCGCTGGTGCCCGCGAGCCCGGCGATCAGGCCGCCGACCGCTGCGCGGGCATGGCGTGTCGAGCTGATATCGGTGTCTTCCAGCATGGTGTGGCGGAAGCCGCGCACGGTGCCATCAGGCGAGGCCTCGGCCTTGGCGAGGATGTTGACGAGCTCGCGGCCCGGTTTTGCCTGCGCGCCAAGTCCAACGCCACCAAGTCCGACGCCTCTCAGAGCTTCGGTCACCGCCGCGGCATCGATCGCGTCGCTCATCACGGCATGCCCGATCTCGAATTCGCTCGCTGAGCCTTCCGAATTGCCGAGAACGATGACGACGTTGTGCATCAGCTCGATCCCTGACGAGGTCGAGGCGACTTTCGAGAACAGATCGTAGCGCCGCAGCACGACGTCATCGCCGATGTCGGAAGCGATCTCGCCGAGCGCGACCGCCACCCCGAGCGCGGAGGCGCCGCGCGAATAGGCCATCGAGCTGTAGGCGCTGATCGTCGCCGTCTTGTTGCCGCGCGCGGCCGCCGCCTCGACGCGCTCGCTGGTCAGCAGCGGGCACTTGATCTGGACGAAATGGACATCAGTGGGATCAACGATGCCGGCATCCGCTATCGCGGCCTTCACGGCCCTGGCGGTCTCGGTGATCTGTGCCGAGCGGCCAAGCTCTTCAGGCAGAAAATCGCGCGTCTGCGCCATGCCGATGCTCAGGCGCTTGCCGGTGATGCCCGCGGGCGGCTTCGCAACCTGCTGGCGCGTAAACACCGTGATGTGCGGGCTGAGCACGCCCTCGGTGCCGCCGGACATCACAAACGCGATGCGCTGCTCGACCTCGTGCGGCATCAGATCAAGTTTCGGGGCCAGCGCCGAGCACAGAGCAGCGACGGCATATTCCCGGGTGAAATCATTGACGCCGCCATTGCCCTCGGTCTTGCCGAGGATCGCCAGGATGGCAGCCGGATCGATCGCGCCGGAGCCGATCAGGCGCATGAGGCCGGAAACGTCGCCGGGTCCCCTGGTGGCGACCTTGAAGACGCCGACCGATGTTGTCCGCATGGATGGTCCTCGTCGGAAGTTCGGTAGTCCGGCAAGGCCAACCAGCCGTGGAAGCGGGTGGATGTCAAGCGACTAACCGCACGATCTCACCCCGTCATCCTGAGGTGCGAGCGAAGCGAGCCTCGAAGGATGACGGATCGGCTATTTTGGTTTGCCTCGCCGCAAGAGAGCAGCCCCCGACATCCCCACGATTGTGGCGAGATCGTATCTCCCCAACAAAAAAATCCTCTGTCGACGGTTGCGCGCCGCACCTTGATGAATCAACCTTGGTTGGTCCATAAGCGGCGTCCCGCGACCGGATTTCGGTTTGCATCGCGTGCTTGGGTATAAGAGGATTCTCGCGTGGCAAATATCAATCAGAAAATTGCGCAGGAGCTTGGGGTACGAGCGGAGCAGGTCGAGGCGACGGTGACGTTGCTCGATGGCGGCGCTACGGTTCCCTTCATCGCCCGCTACCGCAAGGAAGCGACCGGTGCGCTCGACGACGCGCAATTGCGCACCCTGGAGGAGCGCCTGGGTTACCTGCGCGAGCTCGAAGACCGCCGCAAGGCGATCCTCGAATCAGTCCGCGAGCAGGGCAAGCTCGATGCCGCGCTGGAGGCCTCCATTCTCGCCGCCGACAGCAAGGCGCGCCTGGAAGACATCTACCTGCCGTTCAAGCCGAAGCGCCGCACCAAGGCCGAGATCGCCAGGGAGGCCGGCCTCGAGCCGCTCGCCAACCAGCTGATCGCGGAGGCCGGCAACGATCCCAAGGTCGTCGCGGAAGCCTTCATCAACGCCGAGAAGGGCGTCGCGGATGTCGCTGCTGCGCTGGACGGCGCCCGCGCCATCCTGGTCGAACGCTTTGACGAAGATGCCGATCTGATCGGTGTGTTGCGTGAGGAGATGTGGACCAACGCGCGCATGGCCTCGAAGGTGCGCGAGGGCAAGAAGACCGAGGGCGAAAAATTCGCCGACTATTTCGAGTTCTCCGAGCCGCTGACAAAACTGCCGTCGCACCGCATCCTCGCGATGTTCCGCGGCGAGAAGGAAGAGATCCTCGATCTCCAGATGCAGGCCGAGGCCGAAGTGCCGCCGGCGGGCGTGCCGGGTGCCTATGAGCTGAAGATCATGAAGCGGTTCGGCATCGCCGACCTCAAGCGCGCCGGTGACCGCTGGCTGATCGACACCGTGCGCTGGGCCTGGCGGACCAAGATCCAGGTGCATCTGAATATCGACCTGCGCATGCGATTGTGGAATGCGGCTGAGACCGAGGCCGTGCGCGTGTTCGCCTCCAACCTGCGCGACCTCCTGCTGGCGGCGCCCGCTGGCAGCCGCGCCACCATGGGGCTTGATCCCGGCTTCCGCACTGGGGTCAAGGTCGCCGTCACCGATGCGACCGGCAAGGTGGTCGATACCGCCGTGATCTATCCGCACGAGCCGCAGCGGCAGTGGAACGAGGCGCTCGCTATCCTCGGCAAGCTTGCGATCAAGCACCGCGTCGAACTGATCGCGATCGGCAACGGCACCGCCTCGCGCGAAACCGACAAGCTCGCGGGCGATCTGGTCAAGGGCCTGGCCGAACTGAAGATGAGCAAGATCGTGGTGTCGGAAGCCGGCGCGTCGGTTTATTCGGCCTCGGCTTTCGCCTCGGAAGAACTGCCCGGTCTCGACGTCACCCTGCGCGGTGCGGTCTCGATCGCCCGCCGCCTGCAGGATCCGCTCGCCGAGCTCGTCAAGATCGAGCCCAAGGCGATCGGCGTCGGCCAGTATCAGCACGATCTCGGCCAGGCCAAGCTCGCAAAGTCGCTCGATGCCGTGGTCGAAGACTGCGTGAACGCGGTCGGCGTCGACGTCAACACCGCTTCGGCACCGCTGCTCGCCCGCGTGTCGGGCGTCGGCTCGGGTCTTGCCCAGAGCATCGTCGCGCATCGTGACGCCAACGGCCCGTTCAAGTCGCGCAAGGCGCTGAAGGAAGTGCCACGGCTCGGCCCCAAGGCGTTCGAGCAGTGCGCCGGCTTCCTGCGCATCCTCGGCGGCGAGGATCCGCTCGATGCCTCCGGCGTGCATCCGGAAGCCTATCCGGTGGTGCGCCGGATTCTCAGCGCCACCAAGAGCGACATCAAGGCGCTGATCGGCAGCAGCGAGGTTGTTCGTACGCTGAAGCCGAAGGATTTCGTCGACGAGACCTTCGGTCTGCCAACCGTCACCGACATTCTGCGCGAGCTGGAGAAGCCCGGCCGCGACCCGCGTCCGGCGTTCAAGGCCGCGGTCTTCAAGGAGGGCGTCGAGGAGATCAAGCATCTCCAGAAGGGCATGATCCTCGAGGGCACCGTAACCAACGTCGCCGCCTTCGGCGCCTTCGTCGATATCGGTGTGCACCAGGACGGCCTCGTGCACATCTCGGCGATGTCGAAAACCTTCATCAAAGATCCGCGCGAGGTGGTGAAGCCCGGCGACATCGTCAAGGTCAAGGTGCTGGACTTCGAGGTCGCCCGCAAGCGCATCTCGCTGACCTTGCGCCTCGACGACGAGGTCGGCGCCAAGAAGGACGCCCCAGGCATGCAGCGCGACAACACGCGCAACACCCCCCGTATGACGTCATCTGCGCCGCGCCAGCAGGAATCATCTGGCGGTGGCGGTGGCGGTGCGCTCGCCGAGGCGATGCGCCGTGCGGCGGAGAAGAACGGCAGCAAGCGGGCGTAAGAGAGCCGTAGCCCGCATGGAGCGAAGCGGAATGCGGGTCGCATGCCCCGGATTGCGCTGCGCTCTATCCGGGCAATGGCATTGAAATTGTTGAGATATTTCGCCTATTGGCGATCCTGCCCCCGGTCCTACCCCCACGACCGGGCGCGGTGAATCGGCCAACTGTAACATTTGTCCCAGTTGATCTGCGCTCCGCTCACCCGCCCGTGCCGCCGCTCAGCCGCCGGCAGTTGTCCCAAAAGAGCCAACTGAACTGCGCGCGCCCAAGGTGCGCTTATTCAGGGTGCCACTAGTAGCACCCAGATGGTCGAGTCCGAACCATCACCCGCCGCTACTAGCGGCGGGTTTGCTGTCTAAGCCGTTGATGATCTTCGATCACCCGCCCGCTCCACCGTCGGCAGTTGGCACAAAAGAGCCAACTGAACTGCGCGCGCAAACCGCGCGTTGGCCGCGCGGTTTGAATCACCCCGCCCGTGCCGCCGCGCATGTAAAAGACGAAGTTTCTTCGCCTTTTCCAGTCAGTAAGCTGCGCGCGGTGTCGCCGACGCTGGGGCCGCTGTCGGTGGCTCGCTGCGGGCGCTGTGGTACGATGCCAAAATGGCCTACCCGCAAAAAATCACCTTCGGCGAGATGCGCGAGTCCGGCGCACGCGACGTGCTGATCTACTGCCGCGATTATCGTTGCGGGCACCACACTGAAGCCGACGCGGACGGCTGGCCTGACGATGTGCGGCTCTCCGACATCGAGCTGCGCTTTATCTGCCAACGCTGCGGCCAGCGCGGCGCGGAGGTGCGGCCGAAGTTCGAACCGGCGCGCATGGGGACGACGGGTTAGGGTCAGGCACGCGCCCGATGAGCGGAAACGCGGCACCGCACCGAGCAGAAGCGTGCGGTCGAGCGTTGCGCTACCAGTCGCTTGCCGCAGGTTTCGCATTTGCGACCGACGCGGTTTGCTGCTCTGGAGTCTGCCCGTGCCTTGACCGTCTCGGCGACACGCTCAGCGCGGATGCATGCGTCGGAGCAAAAGCCTCCCCAGCAGCGTCGTGCGTTGTAGAAGCCTTGGCCGCAGTGTCGGCACGTTCGCCGACCTCGCAAGTCCGGCCAAGGCACCTTGATCGGGTCCGGGACCGTGAAGCGAGCACCATACGCCTTTCGCTTCCACCCATTGTCAGCGCTCTGCGCTCGCTGCAGCGCCTGCACCAGCGGTGCCCACAGCTTCTTGATGGGTTCTGGGCCTAATCCTCGGTTGTCGTGAACGCTGTCGAGCGGTAGCGTTGCAATGCGGCCCCGGTCGCTGAGGCGGACTTCGTCACGGGTGACAGCTTTCCTGCGCATTGTAACGCTAAAGGTGGGCGGTACCGTGGAGGTGTCAACCGTTAGCGTTACGAGAAAAAATTCCGGCATGACACCACGCGACGAGCAACGCTTCGCCGATCTGATCCGCGACTTCGTCGAGTCGTGCGGCTACACCGCGCCGTTTCATCTGGTCACCATCGACGCGCGCGGCACGACCAGCGTCGTCCGCTACGGGCTCGACGGCATCGCGCAAGTGTGCAGCGGCCCTACGAAGGCGCACCGGCTCAAGATGCTCGCGCCGCTGGTGGTGACGTGCATCGCGTCGGATGGACGCGGCACGTCGGCGAAGATCACGTCCGAGTCGGCGCGCATCACATTTTGAAAAGCAGGAAGGCGAGCAGCACCGGCGGCAGCATGCCGACCACCACGATGACGATGCGAAATGCCACTTCCCGCCACATGATTAAATCATAGCGGTCACGCCCACAGGTAGTTATGCAGTTTGTGCCAGTTTTAGCGGCGCGTGCTCTTGCCCTTGTTCGAACCCAGCGAATTCCACGATTTCAGCGCCGCCAGCCGCGCCGCCGCGTCGGTGGTTTGCTCGGTCAACGCCTTGCTGATCTTGGTTCGCACCGAGAAGGCGGTCTCGTTGATCTTGCGACGCAAGGCCATCAGCTCCTTAGTGTCGGGATCGAACGGCACCTTGGCGGTCTTGGCCTGTGCGGCCTTCTCACGGCGGGCCAGCGCCTGTTCAAGCTCGCTGACGCGCTTGCGCAGAGGGGCGAGCTGTTCAGGCGCGGACTTGCGGGCTTGCTCCAGTTGCTTGCGGAGCCGGTCGTTGTCGAGCTGGGCGTTCATCAGCTTGCCCATCGTCTCCCGCCATGATGGCGCGCCGTTGGGGGCCTTCGGCTCGGGCGCGGCCTTGGTGGACTGCTGACGCGCCGTTGCCGCCAGTTGCTGCTTGAGCCGCTCGACCTCGGCGCGCGCTTGGGTGAGCTTCTGGCGGTCGGTCTGGACCGGGTTTTCCTTCCGCAGCCGCTCGCGCCGCTTCTGCTGGCGCTCGGCGTCGGTCATGGCTTTGTCGCCAAGCGGATGACGTGGCATCTGGCGGCCTCCCGTATCGTGACGGCCAGTATGTCACGGAACGGGAGCCCGTCCAGAGGATTAATATCGTGACGGCTGGTGTGTCACGATACGATCACCGCCAGTGGGATTGGCCACCGCGCAGGCTCGGCGCGGTGAGATGCCGGCGTTGCAGCTCGCGCACGACGCGGCCGATCAGGCCGGGACCGATCTCCGGATGGCGCGCCAGCTCGGCGGCGACATCGGCGAGGAAGGCCCCGCGCTGATGCGGCGCCAGCGGCTTGGCGGCGGACATCACGGTGGCCAGTTCGTCATCGGAAAGTGAAATCGGCATCAGCACTTACCCCGGAAAGCCAGTGCTAGTAGCACTGGAACCTTCAGTGACAGTGTCACTCACTTCGCGGTCGCGCATCGCTCGGCCTGCGCAATCGCGGCCAGTGGATCGGGCTCGAAGTCGCTCAAACCGAGCGACCGCAATTTCCGGACGATCTCGGCGCCTTCGCGGCGGCCGGACGGATCGTTGAACGGCACGCGCAAGGCGTCGTCGAGATGGTTGGCGATGGTGGGCGAGCACGGCGGCATCTGCCACGGCTTCAGATTCAGCGCGGCCGATTGGCAATCACAGGCGCAGGATTTCGCGGCACCTTCCCAGCCGCGCTCGGCGACCCATCGATCAATGCGACCGCGCATCGCCGGATCATCATCTCGGCGCGCGAGGTCGAAGGCTCGGGTCAGCGCGTCTTTGTCAGTTGCGTCCATCGCGCGCGGCCTCCAACGCGAATTTCTCATAGCCGCTGATCGGGTCGGGCTCGCTCGGCCTCGACAGGACGCGACCGCCGGGCGAGAGCGACAACATTCGCGCCAAGGTCGTCACGCTCCTGATGCGGGCCTGCCAAATCGCCAACCATGGCGACGGCCTGTCACCGGCCGGGCCGCTGATGACCGGCTTGGCGGCCAGCTCACCGGCCGCGATCCGCTCGCCGATGACGGCCTTGGCGTAGCAGGCGAGCAACGGCACGTCGCTCGGCACGAAATGCGCCGACCCGGCGCCCATGACGAGATCGACGAAAACCTCGCGCTCCAGCTTGTCCAGATCGGCCGGCGGCTGCAGCAATTGGCGGGTCGAGCCGTTGGCGATGAACTCGGCGCTGGCGGCGGCTTGGCGTGGCATGGTGGCGGGCTCCTACAGGCGTTCTTTCCGGCCGGGAGCTGTCTCAGGCCGGGCGAGGCGAACGCTTCCCAGCGGGCTCCTGCGGGTGAATGAGAGGTTGTGGCCGGTCATCGCGATGATCGTTGAGGTTGAAGCCCGGTCAAATCCGGGTTCCGGGGAACCTTACCGCGCCTTGGAAGAAAATTCTACGTTCCAATAACGCCTACAACCGCAGGTAGCAAGTTCCGTGCGCCGCCGCGCGGGAATTGTTGGAACCCGACTATTTCCGGGACCGCCCCCCACCCGGCAAACGCGCAGCAGGGCCGCTGCCGGCCTCTCCCATGCGTTTTGCGGCCTTGGCTGGCCTTCGCCAGCTCCCAGCCCGATCCACCGCATGGGCGGCCACGGCTGAGGCTCGTCCTTTGCGGCCCGTAAGCCTCTGAACATATTCAGGTTTCTGGAAGATGAGACGCATCTCTAACCTCTTGATCTTGCTACACTATTTGCCATCTCGGCAGGCCTCAATTGCACACGGAGCGGTTGCGGTTCCGGAGAATGACTTTCTAAAAGCCAGTGGTGCGGTTCCATTGCAGCCGGTGCGCGTCTGATGCCTTTGAGACTGGTGATTTGAATTTACAACCTTAAGGATCAAGAACCGTGAGCGCGGTTTTTGATCAGCATCGTGGTCAGGCCAGCAAATCGAGCAGTCGCAGCGCGTGAGCCCGCAGGTTTTGCAGACGGACATGGAAGTAAACCTCGCGTGGTGAGGCGTCGTCGGGCAACGCTGGCAACGGCGCCGACACCTCGGCGAGCAGTCGCGCGAAAAACTTGGCATCGGCGACCACGGCGTCGGCGGTCGTCGATTGCCGCAGCTTGCGGACGACCTTGGCGAGATCATCGTCACCCACGGCGCGACCTCAACGGGTTCGGCAGCTCGACCACGGCGCCACGGTCACCGAGTCCGCGCTCCAGCTTCTCGGTCCCCTGCAACAACGCGCTGATGCGGAGATCGTGTTCCTCGCGCAGCTTCTGAACCTCGGCGCGCATTTTCTTCCGCTCTCCAGCGATCAGCATGCCAATGACATCGTGCCAAAGCTCATCGTGAGCAGCCAATGCGGCGGCGATCTTGCTGTCGGTGCCGACTTGCGCGTCGGCGATCTTCGCCTCGACCTGCTCCATGGTCGGCGGCGGCGCTTTCTTCGGCATGTTGCGCGACCATTCCGTCAGCATCCCGTCGTCGTCATGCACGCGGTGCTCGACCACGACATCGGCGGTGCGGGCCAACGCCGCGCGGGCTTCGTCGAAAATTCTGCGGGCGCGTTCATGCATGGTGGTGCTCATCGTCGTCGTCGGGGTTGTCGGCCACATGGCCGACACTTGGTCCGCCGCTGTGGCGCACGTCGTGGTGCGCGTCGCCATCGTCGCGCTGTTCGATCCGCCGGACCTGTCGCGTTGCCGCTGCGCTGCCCCAGCTCGCGTTTTTGATCCACGCGGCACAGCCGGCGGCGCGCCACGCCCACGCGCAGCGCAAGGTGAGCCGGGTTGAGATGCAATCCGTCTGAAACATGCTTTGGCTTGGCGCGGCGACGATATTGGCGGGCGATCCCTCGATGCTGATCGGCTGCGGATCGTCGGCTTCCATGTGCAGCACGGCATCCTTGCTGCTTTTGATTTCCGGCTGCGGTTCGAACGCGCTGGCCAGTGCGGCGGGGTCGAGCGCGATGACGGTGCCGGGCTGAACGCCCAACGTCGGTAGCACCTGAACGTCGGATGCGACGGCAAAGCCGCGCCTCAAATTAATGAACGCGGCTTGCAGCGGGTGCGCGACGAACACCACAGGACCCGACGTGAACGGCGCGATGCTGCCGGCGAGAGCTGAAAGATCGTCCAGCGCTGCCGCGTTGTCGCCTCCGGACGCGGCGGCGATCGGCGGGATGCCGACCATCAGACCCGGCGGCGCCAGAGCTGTCTCAGGGTCGTCGCTGAACAATTTCATATCCAGCGCCAAAGCCTCGCCTTCGCGCGCCAGCGTCGTCAACACCACTTCCGCCGCGCTGCTTTCGACCAATTCGCGGGTCATGACCACGATGACCGCAAGCCGCTTCATCGGCCCCAACTTCGCGGCCTGCAGCGAGTACCGTGCCACGGGGATCAAACCATCTTCGCCGCACCAGTGACCTGTCGGCGCCGTCGGACCGTCACGGCGCGGGATCAGGAGTCTCGCGTGGCGGCCGAGAAGAACGCGACGCGCGGCATTCAAGACCTTCCCTCCCGCGCCGAGCGCCTCCAAGCTCTCAACGAAATCGGCGACACTGTCGCGCGCGAGTACGCCGGCCCAATCCGGATTGTCGGTCTCCGCTGGCGGCACGGCGCCGCGCAGGATCAGTTCGGTCGGTTCGACGATGTCATCGCGCCAGCGCTTCCGTGCGATCCGCTCGGCGCTCGCGTCCTCGGAGAAGGCTTCTCCGGAAACATAATCGCGGCCGGCGGCATCGAGCGCGTGGCTAAGCAGGGCACGGTAAAGGAACGTGGCCGGGCGATGTGACTGTCGGCGGTCTTCAGGGACCAGCGGCCGGCGCTGCTGTAGCTGCATGACATTCCATCCAAACTTGTGACGGCACGCAATCGAGCGCGATTAGAGATCGTCCGCAAGGGACGCGTCCCGCCAGCGCTCGACGAAGTCGGCGACGATCCCGGCCAGCGCCAGTTCCAGCTCGCTCCTGATCAACGTCTGTTTGGCCGTCAGCCGGGTGCTGCGCTGGAGCGCCTTGGCGAAATCGTGCTCGTGAATCTCGACCTTGAGCACGATGCGGCCATCCGCTTGCCGGTGAACGTAGCGCAGCCGGCGGGCGCGGCGTTTTTGGACAGCGTCGGTTGGTGGGCGGTCGTGCATCAGCCGGCGGCCTGCAGATGATCGACGACCCATTGCATGACCTCGGCATGGTGCTCGGTCAGATGATCAAGATCGTGACAGCGCGCGAGCCTTCGGCCGTTCCAGCCCAACCAGAAGTTCTTTTTCCGCGACGCCCCGGTGGTGACGAGCTTCAAACTCAGCCATGCGTGCCCCGGCTTGCGACGCTTGCGTTCGAACAGCGTCCAGTCTCCGGTTGACGCGAGCGCGGTCATCTCGGTTTGCTGTTGCATGTCAGCTTTCCTCCCCCTTCCTTTCTCAACCGGCAAAACACGCGAAACCCGAACCTCCCCTCTTAAGTAAGGGGAGGTTTCGGTGGTTTCGGTTGCAGTGTTCGGCGAAACCAACGGTTGGTTTCGGGATGGTTTCGGTGGTTTCGGTCGTTCAACGCGGAAGCCATACGTGCTCCATTGTCGTGCCGATGACGTGCTTGCCGGCGAGCTGATTGATGACCTTGCTCATGCCGGCACGGGCGCTGTCGTCGGATTTGTATCCATCGAGAAACCCCTTCATCTGCAGGGCTTTTTTCAATTGCTCGCGCGTCACCGCCCTGATGCCGAACGGGATCATGTTGGAGGCCGGCACGGTCTCGCCAACGTCGAGCAACGCCTCGGCGAGGATGTCGATAAAGCGGCGATGTGCCGGTGCCAGATTTGGTTTCGCTCTGGTTTCGCTGTCGTCCTTCCGGGCCGGAGTTCCGATGGTTTCGCAGAGGGGTCCGAAACCGCCCTTTTTGGTTTCGGTTTTGGCCTGCTCGATCTCGACCAGCGCCACCCTGAAATGCCACGTCAAACCGGGCTCGCCGTCCTTCAAGGCCTCGACGGTCGCGGTCGAGATGGCGCCATCGGCGACCACCGAGATCAGTGCGTCGGCCGCGCCGTCGAGCACGTTGCTGCCGCGCGTCCGGGTGGCGTCGCTGCGGGGGCTGTGGTGGATGACGACGATCAGCGCCTTGAACGCCTTGGCGATGTGATCGCAGTTTTCAACGAACACGCCCATGTCGCGGCCATCGGCATCGCTCTGCCCGGTCATCGCGCGCGCCAGCGTGTCGATCACGACCACGGCGACCGTCACGCCTTGCGGGAGAGCGCGCTTGATGTCCTGCGTCAGCGCCTCGGCGTCGCCGGGCTTGATGCCGAGTTGCGGCATGACGTTAGTGATCGTGTAGAACGGCACGCCCTTGATGCCGTAGTGCTGGCGCATCGCCGTCATTCTCTCGCGGAAGCCGCGTGCGCCCTCGGTGGTGATGTAGACCACGGCGCCTTGCTGCGTGTCCCGACCGCAGTAGGTCCGGCCCATCGCGACGTGAAATAGGATGTCGGCGACGAGCAGGGTCTTACGTGTCTTCGGTGCGCCGAACACGACAGCGAGCGCCGGTCCGGCGGGCAGGATTTCATTGATCAGCCATGGCGGCTCGTCGCCCGGCTCGATCTCGTCGATATGCACCAGCTCGAAGCGGCCCTTTGGCTGCGCGTCCGCCTGCTTCGTCCAGTCCGGCAGCGCATCAATCAGCGCATACAACGCCTCCGCTGTGCCGCCAGCCTTGATCCAATCGCTGACATCACCTTTCGCCGGCATCTCCGGCCACGACCGCCACAACTCCAGCACGCGCACACGCGCCGCGACCCTTGAAAGCGCCAGCGCGACCGCCTGAGCGTGATCCTGTCCCGGCAGGATCGGACGACCATCATCATGAAACATCGGCTCCCCGGTCTTCGGGTGCCGCTTCTGCGCGTCGTAGTCGGGAATGACCACGACATCGGCGCCGTGAAAGAATTCGCTCAGCTCGGTGGACCATTTCCCGGCGCCGCCGGCATTGGTCGTTGCCGGCACGCCGATGCGCGCCAGATCATCGGCGCCCTTCTCGCCCTCGACGATGCAGATCACCTTGTCGCCGGTCTCCAGCACTTGCTGCAAGCGGTAGGGGACGCGCCTGATGCCCTTGACGCTCCAGCTCCAGCCGCCATTGCCATCGGGCTTGCGCTGCCGGAAATCCTTCGGCGCGTATCTGCAGACCTGAAACAGCAGCGCGCCGGCTTCGTCGGTGTAGTCGTATGTCGCGACGATCTTGGCGCGCGGCGGATGTGCGCCGTTGCTGCGATCAGGCAGGAAGCCGTTGCGCTGCAGCCAGTCGATGCGCGCCTCGCCGGTCAGGCCCTTCTCGCGCGTGACGAGATCAAGCACACCGCCGCCTTGCTCGACCTCGTGATCAAACCACGTCCCCTTGGCCAGATCGATGCAGAGTGAACCACGCGCGCCATAACGCCATTCATGCTCCGACGACATCGCCCGGTTGGGCTCGCCGAACAGCAGCTCGGCAAGCGGTTCGATGATCTCGGCGAAGTCGGTGGGGGTGGTGGTGTCGGTGATCGGCATGTTGCGAAGCCCTTGCGTTCGCGCTAAACCGATGCCGCTCTCAGCCAGAGCAACAGCAACGATTGAGTCCCATGGTGGTGATGCGCCGCCCCGGTCTCCAAGGCCGGGGCGGACGCGCATCAGCAGCAATGAAAGGCGCGAAGGCGGTGCCTGATCTCGGTCAGGTCCGCGCTGTGGGTTTCGGCTTGCCCGCCGGTGAGCATTCCAGCCCGGTCCTCGCGGTCCGGGATCGTGCGGTGTCAGTCCCCGATGCCCTTCCAGCAAACCTTGAACAGGTGCGTGAGCCAGCGCCGATGCTCTTCGCCGTTGGTGAGTTCGCCATAGCTGCCGCGCAACCCATCCACGTCGGCGACGCACTGATCGACAACCTGATCACGGACGCGGTGCATCAGCGCCGCGCCGCCACGGTCGCACAGCATGCGGCCCAGCAACGTGATGCCGAGCTGATACACAGCGTCGCTCGTCGCGGCGCTCCCTCTTAGAATGCCCTTCGCCGGATCGATGATGTACCCGCGCGGCGTCTCTTCGTTTTCGATGTGCGTCTCGATGTCGAATGACTCGATCAATTCGTGCAGCGCTTGCGCGATGAGCCCGATCTCGTCGGTGCTCTTGTCAGTCGTCACGATGTGCAGCATGGCTAGGCCTCCGCGCGCGCGGCCTTGGTGCGGTCGGTCTTGCGCTTGTTCAGCCGCTGACGGGTGCGGCGCCGTTCGACACGCTGCTCGACTTCGGCGCGGACATTGGCGGCGTTGGCTTCGGAGAGCGAGACGCGCTCGGCGCGCAACGTGAGAATCTCGCGCCTGATCCAGCAGACCTTCTGGCTGCGCCGACCGGGCGGCGTCATCCTGACCTTCAACGCCTGAAGGTCCGGGTCTTCGTAGGCCGTCGAAACGGACGGGTCGCCCAAGATTTTCCGGGTCTCGGCGAGGTCGATCAGCTCGTCGCTGTCGCGGATGCGGCCGAGCGTGTCATCGTCGGTCATGTGCGTTTCCTCCACTTCAGACGGTGTTAAACCGGGAGCCATCCAAGCGAGACACGACGGCGCGCGCAAGCCCTGCAAAAAGCCGGCACTTTCCTAAAGCCAGTTTTTTCCGAATTTTTGATTGAGTCGCTTGATGAATTTCGCGCGAAGTTTTTTTTCGAGCGACGGCGCGATGCCGGCCGGCGGCACCAAAACGGCGCGGCGAATCAGGAGAACGGGCAAAACAAAACCCGGTGCCGCGAACGACACCGGGCTGAGAAGTCCTATTGTAGGAAGTCTCTTTCGCCTCAGCTCGCCATCGCGAGATCGCTGGCGCCGGCCTCCACCACAGCTCTGCGCAACGTGACGACCTTCGCAGTTCTGCGGACAGACGGCTTGCCGCAGCACGTCCCCCATTGCTGCATCAGCCGGCGCCGCTTCTCCAGCAGATCGCCGCGCGCATAGGCCGCTTCGGTCTGGTTGCCGATGGCGTGCGCCAGCGCGACTTCCTTCAGCTCGCGCGGCGCGTTGGTGCGCTCGTCGGCCCACGTCCGGAAGCTGCTTCGCATGCCGTGCACCGTGAAGCCGTCGCCGCCGTGACGATCCAGCGCCTTGCGCAGCGACATTGCAACAACCGGCTTGCGGCCTTTGATGCTGAACAGAAACTCGCCGTTGCGCGGCAACCGCTTCAGCAGCGCCAGCACCTCGGACGACAGCGGCACATTGTGCGGACGCTTCCTTTTCATCCGCTCGGGCGGCACCTTCCAGACCTTGGCTTTGAAATCGATCTCGCTCCACTTCGCGCCGCGCGATTCCTGCGAGCGCACGGCGGTCAGGATCGTAAACGCCAGCGCCAGTTCGGGCAGCGCATCGGTCGCGACCAGCTTGGCGACCAAGGCCGGCACCTCGCCGTAGGGCATCGCCGGGTGATGCTTGACGGGCTTCAGATCGCGCGGGTGCAACAGCGTCTGGTCGAGATGGTTCTTCCAGCGCGTCGGCAACGGTCCGGGCTTGCGATAGCCGCGCACCTCGGCAAAGCCAAGCACCTCGCCGATGCGGCGCCTGACACGGTCCAGCGTCTCCGGCGCGCGCTTCCACTCCGGCTCGATGCACTGAAGCACGAGGCCGACATCGATGTCGCCGACCGCGACGCGCATCAGCGGCTTGCAATAGGTGTCCATCGAGTTGCGGTATTGCCGCGCGTGCTTCTCCCGCCACTGATCGCCATGGCTGTCGATCAACTGGTCGAGGCACTGCCCGAAAGTCTTGGTGTGCAGCTCGGCGATGCGGGCGGCTCTGCGCGCGTCGTCGCGGGCGCTGATCGGATCGATGCCGCGCGCCAACAGCCTGCGGGCCTCACGGGCGAGTTCGCGAGCTTCGCCCAGCGAGACGACCTTGGCGCTGCCCAACCCCATGTAGCGCTCGCGCTGGTCGAGCTGATACCTAAGCAGCCAGCTCTTGACGACGACGCCCTCGGTCTTGGTCGCCGTCGCCTGCAGCATCAGGCCGCCGCCGTCGCCGAATTTTCCCGGCTCTTTCAAACCGCGCACGAACGTCGCCGAAAGTTTGTCCCATGTCCGCATTTTTCATACCCCGGTTCTACCCCCGGTCCGATCTCGGAACGGGCAGGAATTAGATGGGGCATATTACAACCAATCGGAAGGCTTTCGAGCAGAAAATGCCTGTAATTAAAGGCTTTCTCGCACTCAATCAGAACCAATCGGAAGCAACCGGAAGTGGGATAGCCCGGACGCTCCATCCGGGCTACTCATAGCTCGATTACGCCGCGGCGCGCCGCATGCGCCACGGCATCGGTGCGGCCGGTGGCGTCCAGCTTGTCGAGCAGCGAGCCGACGTGGAATTTCACGGTGTGCACGGAGATGTTGAGCTGACGCGCGATCATCTTGTTGGAGGCGCCTTCCGCCATCAGCGCCAGCACGTCGAGCTCCCGCTGCGTCAGGGCGATGTCGTCCGGCATGACGCGCGGATCCCGCGCGACGACGCTCGCATTGGCGGTCTCGCCGGGGGCGGCAAGGCGAAGCCCCGCGACACTGCCGAGCAGCGTCGCGAGGCGGTCGGCCAGCGCGGGATCGTCGATCTCCAGGGACAGCACGATCTCGGGTGCGTTGTCCTCGCTCACGCCTCCGGCCTCTCGCCAATCGTGACCTTGAAGCTCGCCGGCTCGCCGCCGCGGCGAACCGCGACATCGACCACCTGGCCGACGCTTGCGGGTCCCAGTGTTCGCAGCAGCGCGCGCACGCCGGAGAGCTTCTGGTCGTTGACCGCCACGATCACGTCGCCCTGGCGGATGCCGGCCGTGGCCGCCGGACCTGCCTTGTCGACATTCATCACCATCGCACCGATGCCGTCGTCGAGCCGCAGCGGCTGCAGCCCGAGCCCGAGATACCCGCGGGCAATACGGCCGCGGGTCTCGAGCTGGGTCGCGACCCGCTCGATCGTCGCCGCCGGGATCACCAGCACGCGCCGCGGTCCCAGGACGGCCATGCCGAAAGCCTCGCCCGAGGCATCGAGGGCGAGGCCGCCTTCCTGGCTCGGACGCAAGCGAACATCGAGCTCGATCCGCGCATCGATCTCGCCACCGCGCAAGGAGCGCCAGCTCTTGCCTGAAACCGACACCATCCCGAGCGCCGCACTGGGCGCGTCGCGATTGGTGGCGACCACGACCGACAGCGTGCCGAGGGCAGGGACTGTCGCAGCCAGCTTGACCGGCGTGATTTTGGTATCGGCGCGCAGCAACGCGATATCGGTGGTGTGGTCGCGGCCGACGATGGTGGCAACGGCCGTGCTGCCGTCGGCAAGCACGATCTGGACCTCGCCCTCATCGGCCAGCGCCTCGTCGGCGGTCACGATCAGGCCGGGTTTCCAGACGAAGCCGGTCGAGCGGGAGCGATGCGAATGCACCGAGACGACGGACGGCGCGATGCGCGCCACGACATCCGCGAGCGCGGACGACAGCGAGGTGAGAGGCGTGAAGTCGGTCATGGCAGGCTCCTGTAAGCTGCCCACAATCTGGGATGTCGCGGGCCATTGCGAAACTGGCCGGGTGGCCAGTCCTCCCTGGGCCACGGCCGACGAACATGTGATTGGGAGCCGCTCACGGGAACGTGTAGCAATCCCCGAATTGCGCCATATGGCCTCAAAGTTTGCAGCGAGCCCTGACCGATGACCATCGACCTCACCCGCCGCACCCTGCTTCAACTCGCCGGCGCCAGCTCGCTCTCGATGGCGGCAGTGGCTGCCGCGCGCGCCGAGGGCAATCCGCAAGGCGGCGGGCCGACCTATGCCAGCCGCACGCCGATGCGGGTCGGCATGGTGACATTGCGGGTGAAGAATCTCGACAATGTCGCCGACTACTACCGCGACGTCATCGGGCTCACCGTGATGCAGCGCTCCAGCGCCGCCGCAAAGCTAGGCACCGCCGGTATCACGCTGCTGGTGCTGGAGGCCCGTCCCGATGCCGCGATCGAGCCGCGCAATGCCGCGGGCCTCTACCACACCGCCTTCCTGATGCCGTCGCGCAAGGATCTCGCGCGCTGGCTGGTGCATGCCGCCTCGCACCGCGTGCCACTGTCGGGCTTTGCCGATCATCTCGTCAGCGAATCCGTCTATCTCGACGACCCCGAAGGCAACGGCATCGAGGTCTATGCCGACCGCGATCCCTCGCAATGGCAATGGAGCGAGGGCAGCGTGAAGATGGCGGCCGACGAGCTCAACATTCCTGACCTGCTGTCGCTGACCAACACACGCGTCAGCGACTATGCCAAGGCGCCGGACGGAATGCGCGTTGGCCATATGCATCTGCGTGTCGGCGATCTCGCCCAGGCCCAGAGTTTTTACCACGGCACGATTGGTCTCGACCCGACCCGCAGCCGCAACGGCGCCGCGTTCCTGTCGTCGGGCCGCTATCACCACCACCTCGGCATGAACGTCTGGCAGAGCCAGGGCGCCGGCCAGCGCGACGACGCCACGACCGGGCTCGCCTGGTTCTCGCTGGTAACGGAGAAGCAGGAGCTGCTCACAGCTCAAGAGGAGCGCCTGCGCAAGGGCGGCAGTCGGATGGTGCAGTTGCCGGATGGCGTCGAGGCGGTCGATCCCTGGGGAACGCGGGTACGGCTGCTCAAGGTCTGAGCGGCTCCTTACAGCTCGCGATGGGCCCGCTCGCCGGTCTCGGGCCGCATGAACACCGCAACGTGCTTGTCGGTCTCGGGATCGATGAAGCGTTCGCCGGTGCCCGCGCGAGGGCGAACGGCCCTCGCGTGGTCAGTGGTGCACGTTCAGCCGCGTGCCACGGGGTTGATCGAGACGTCGGCGCCGGCATGCTTCTGCGCGGCCTGGAAACCGGCCGTGATGCCATGCTCGACTGATTTCCGCACGTTCTCGTCGGTGATCTGCTTGACCACATTGGCCACAGCGGCCAGGATCATCGAATCCTGGAACAGAGCGGGGTAGTTGACCGGTCCGGGCCCGGGCTTGCCCCAGCTGATCGGGATCTGAAAGATGGGCAGGAAGAAGCAATGCCGTTTGCCGCCGTAGTTGATGCAAATTTCCATGGCCTGACTCCTCGCTGAGAGATAGCTGCGCTTGTTGTCTGCAGCGCCCGCGACGCTAGACCCGTGGGGTCAAATCCGGTGTGAAGCCGTTCACACCGAAAGGATGTATAAGGTGGTGTGAATCATTATTGATTGTGGTGTACAGGAAGTCAGCCTGCCTGACGTTCCAGTATAAAACTGGTCAATGCCGAAGCATCGATCGCATCCCCGTGCCGATCACGTTGTCCCGTCGATAAGAATAACCGACGCCGTCAGGACGATCAGTCGCGATCGACGCCTGCCAACGCTGCAGGACAATTCCCAAAACCTCGAATACGCTGCTTCGAAAGCACGTCGCTTGCTGGCAATAGGACCCCATGTTAGCACGCGATGGATCGCGCGCCTGCCAGACAGCACTCAGCTCCCCGGATTTTATTCCCGACATGACCGATTTTCGCGGCGTCTTCCCGTATCTCGTCTCGCCCGTCGGCACTGACGGCACGGTGCGAACGGACGTACTCGCAAAGCTCTGCGACGATTTGATCGGTGCCGGCGTGCACGGGCTGACGCCGCTCGGGTCGACCGGCGAATTCGCCTATCTCAACGCCGCGCAACGCATCGCGATCGTGCAAACCACGATCGAGGCCGCGAAGGGCCGCGTCCCTGTGGTGGCGGGCGTCGCGTCGACCTCGACTGCCGACGCGGTTGCACAGGCGAAAGCGTACCAAAAGCTCGGTGCCAACGGCATCCTGGCGATCCTCGAAGCCTACTTCCCGCTCGCCGATGCCCAGGTCGAGTCCTATTTCCGCAGCATCGCCGACGCCGTGGACATTCCGGTCGTCATCTACACAAATCCGCAATTCCAGCGCTCGGACCTGACCCTCGATGTCATCGCGCGCCTGGCCGAGCATCCGCGCATCGGCTACATCAAGGATGCCTCGACCAACACCGGACGGCTGCTCTCGATCATGAACCGCTGCGGCGATCGCTTGCGCGTCTTTTCGGCCTCCGCCCACATCCCGGCCGCGGTGATGCTGATTGGCGGCCTCGGTTGGATGGCGGGGCCGGCCTGCATCATCCCGCGCCAGAGCGTGGCGCTCTACGAGCTCTGCCAGGCCGGCCGCTGGGACGAGGCCATGGCGCTCCAGCGCAGGCTGTGGCGCATCAACGAGGCCTTCGCCCGCTTCAACCTCGCGGCCTGCATCAAGGCCGGCCTCGTGATCCAGGGCTATGACGTCGGGGATCCCATCCCGCCACAGGCCCCTCTGACAGCCGACGCGCGCAAGGTGGTGGAAGCGGCGCTGCGGGAGCTTGCATAGCCTTCCCGGCATGACGAATCCATGGTCCCACCGCCCAAAACCGCGGCTGGTCTCGCATGGCTCGATCCGCTAAAAGGCAGCCCGAATTTCAAGAGACCCCGAGGACCCTGCGGAATGAACATTCTTCCCGGCAATTTGCGTTTCGGAGCGGGCCAGCCCGTCAAGCGTTTGGAAGACCAGCGGTTGCTCACCGGGAAGGGGCAATTCATCGACGACAAGCCGGAGGACGGCGCGCTGTGGTTGCACGTGCTGCGCTCGCCGCATGCGCACGCGAACATCGTCTCGATCGACACCAGCGCGGCGGCATCGATGGCTGGCGTCACTGCGATCTACACCGGCGCCGATCTGATCAAGGACGACGTCGGCACCATCCCGACCCTGAGCATCTTCAAGCGCCCCGACGGCAAGCCGATGACGGTGCCGCCGCGACGGCTGCTCGCCCATGAGGTCGTGCGCTACACCGGCGAGGCGGTGGCGGCGGTCGTGGCTTCGACACGTGCGGAAGCCCAGAGCGCGGCCGAAGCGATCGTGATCGAATACGACGTGCAGCCCGCCGTAGTTGATCCCGTCGAGGCCGTGAAGCCCGGTGCGCCGGTGGTGTGGCCGGATGCGCCCGACAACATCGTCGGCGCGATGAGCTATGGCGACGCCGCCAAGGTGGACGAAGCCTTCGCCAAGGCTGCGCACACGGTCGAGCTCGATCTCGTCAGCCAGCGCCTCGTGCCGTCAGCGATGGAGCCGCGCTCGACCATTGCCGAAATCGACAGGAATACCGGCCGTCTCCTCCTGCACGTGCAGTCGCAGACTCCGGCCTCGACCCGCGATGTCTTGGCCGAAGCCGTGCTCAAGCGTCCCAAGGACAGCGTGCGCGTGCTGGTCGGCGACATCGGCGGCGGCTTTGGCCAGAAGACCAACCTCTATCCGGAAGACGGCATCGTCGCCTATGTCGCGACCAAGCTGAACAGGAAGATCCGCTGGCGCGGTGACCGCACCGACGAATTCGTCGGCGGCACCCATGGCCGCGACCTCACCTCGACCGCCTCGTTTGCGCTGGACGAGAAGGGCAAGGTGCTGGCCTATCGCGTCACCTCCATCGGCTGCACTGGCGCCTATTCCTCGGGCGCGGCGAACATCATTCCGCTGGTGCTCGGGCCGTTCGTGCAGACCGGCGTCTATGATTTGCCGCTGGTGCATTTCGAGATCAAGTCGGTGATGACCCACACCGCGCCGGTCGGCGCCTATCGCGGCGCTGGTCGTCCGGAAGCCGTCTTCATCGTCGAACGCCTGTTCGACGCTGCCGCTCGAAAAATCGGCATGGATCCGCGCGCGATCCGCAAGGCGAACTACATCAAGCCGGCGCAGCTGCCCTACACCAACGCCGCCGGTCAGGTGTATGATTCCGGCGCCTTCGCCCACATGCTCGATCGTGCGGTGAAACTCGCCGACTGGGACGGCTTTGCGGCGCGCAAGAAGGCCGCGAAAAAGAAGGGTCTGCTCTACGGCCGCGGGCTGACGTCGTACATCGAATGGACCGGCGGCCGCGCTCACACCGAGAAGGTCAGCCTGCACGCGACCGCGCAGGGCCGCGTCATCCTGCATTCCGGCACCATGGCGATGGGGCAGGGGCTGCAAACCACCTACACCCAGATGATCTCCGACTCGCTCGGCATTCCCATGGACAAGATCGACGTCGTGCAAGGCGACACCGATCTCGCGATGGGCTTTGGTAGCGTCGGCTCGCGCTCGCTCTTCGTTGGCGGCACCGCAGTCGCGGTATCCTCAAACGACATGATCCAGAAGGCGCGCGAGAAGGCGGCGAATGTGCTCGAGACTTCGGTCGAGGACATCGAGTACCAAGGCGGCATGCTCACCGTGGTCGGCACCGACCGCCGCATCAGCCTGTTCGATCTCGCCGAGAAGGAGAGTGGGGCCAAGCTCAGCGTCGATTCCGAGGGCGAGGTCGATGGTCCCAGCTGGCCCAACGGCACGCATATCTGCGAGGTCGAGATCGATCCGGAGACCGGCGTGTCCAAGGTCGTGCGCTACACCACGGTCGACGACGTCGGTGTGGCCGTAAATCCGATGCTGGTCACCGGCCAGATCCATGGCGGTGTTGCGCAGGGCATCGGCCAGGCACTGTATGAGGGCGTCTCCTATGATACCGATGGCCAGCTCCTCACCGCGAGCTACCAGGACTATTGCATCCCGCGCGCCGACGACGTGCCGCCGATCGTGGTGACGCTGGACGATTCCGCGCCCTGCCGCACCAATCCGCTCGGCGCCAAGGGCTGCGGCGAATCCGGCGCCATCGGCGGCCCGCCCTGCGTCACCAACGGCGTGATGGATGCGCTGGCCGAACTCGGCATCACCCAGCTCAACACCCCGCTGACGCCGCAGAAGATCTGGAAGGCGATCAAGGACGCGAAGGTGGGCGCCTAACACTCCGCTGTCGTCCCGGATCTGCGCTGCGCTTGTCCGGGACGACAGCGAGTTTGTTGCGCCAGCGCGCCCCTCAAATCCCCAACATCATCTTTGCAATGATATCGCGCTGGATTTCCGACGTGCCGCCGAAGATCGTGTAGGCCCGGCCGTTGAGATATTCCGGTACCACCGTCAGCATATCCTCCGGTAGCGCCGGTTCGTGGTTGAGCTTGTAGAGCGGGCGCATCGGCTCGACGGCGAGCGCATCGTGGCCGATCACGTCGACGCCGAGTTTTGTCACGGCCTGCCGGATCTCGCTGTTGCGCAGCTTCAGGATCGACGACACCGCGCCGGGATTTTGTCCCGTCTGCAGCGCCGAGAGCACGCGCAGCTCGGTCATCTCAAGTGCGTCGATGTCGACCTCGACCTCCGAGATGCGGGACGCGATATCGGGGCTGTCGATCGCGCGTCCCGTGAGATCGGACTCCGCCAGCTCGGTGATGGCGCGGAGCCCTTCGCGGAGCTTGGCCGACGCGATGCCGGAGCCACGCTCGAACTCGAGCAGATATTTGCCGTAGGTCCAGCCCTTGCCTTCGTCGCCGACGCGGTTGGTGACGGGCACGCGCACGTCGTCGAAGAACACCTGGTTGACCTCGTGGTCGCCGCCGATGGTCAGAATGGGTCGCGTCGTGATCCCCCGGGTCTTCATATCGATCAGGATGAAACTGATGCCGTCCTGTTGCCGGGGGCCGTCGCTGGTGCGCACCAGCGCGAACATGCGGTTGGCGTGGTGCGCATGCGTGGTCCAGATTTTCGTGCCGTTGATGATGTAGTCGTCGCCGTCACGCACTGCGCGTGTCTTCAGCGAGGACAGATCGGAGCCGGAGCCAGGCTCGGAATAGCCCTGGCACCAATAGTCCTCGCCGGAGAGAATCCGCGGCAGGTAAAAGTTCTTCTGCTCGGGCGAGCCGAAGCCGATGATGACGGGCCCGACCATCTTCACACCCATCACGTTGACGTTGGGCACGCCAGCCCGCGCGCATTCGCTCTCAAAGATCCAGCGCTGCGCCGGCGTCCAGTTGGGACCACCATGATCGACGGGCCAGCCCGGCGCGCCCCAGCCCTGCCTATGCAGGGCGCGCTGCCAGGCCATGCCGATATCGGGGTCGGAGAACACCGACGGCGTCAGCGCGGTGGCGCGCTTCATCTCTTCGGTGAGATTTTTGGCGATGAAGCCGCGCACCTCGCTCTGGAAGGCACGCTCTTCGGCATTGAACGAAAGGTCCATGATGCGCTCCTTGCGTCAGGCGGGCTGGGTGGTGCGGCCAAGCTGGGCGTGGCGAGCGTAGTGATGCCCGGTGCCGCCGAACAGCGTATCGAAGGCGACGAGCCGCTTGAAATAGGCGCCGACCTCGAGCTCCTCGGTAACGCCCATGCCGCCGTGCAACTGGATCGACTGCTCGCCGACGAAGCGGGCGCATTTGCCGATCTTCGCCTTCGCAGCCGAAGCGGCTCGGGCGCGCTCGACCGGCGGGTTATCGGCCTTCAGCGCGGCGCGCAGCGCCATCGAACGGGCTTCGTCGACCTGAATGGCCATGTCGGCGAGACGATGGCGGATCACCTGGTTGGCGGACAGCGGACGGCCGAATTGTTTCCTGATCTTGGTGTAGTCCAACGTGGTGTCGAGCAGCGTCTGCATGATGCCGACGGCTTCCGCACCGAGCGCGGCCATCGCGCGATCGACGGCCCATTCGACCGCCGGCAGCGCGTCCCTGCCGTCGCCAAGCAGGGCATCCTCCGCCAACTGCACGCCTGACAATTCGATGTTGCAGGCGCGTCCGCCACCCAGGCGCGGATAGTCGGAGATCGCAAGGCCCTGCGCGGTTGCCGGCACCAGAAACAGGGCGATCCGCCCCGATGGTCCCTGATGATCATGCAAATGCGCGGAGACGATGATCCCGTCGGCGGCGTGGCCGTCGAGCACGGCAATCTTGCTGCCGGCCAAGCGCCAACCTTGCGCCGTCTTGTGAGCGACGGTCGCGACCTTGGCGAGATCGAACCGCGCCGCGCGTTCGGAATGCGCAAACGCAAGTTTCAATGAGCCGTCCGCGATCTTCGGCAGGTTTGCCTGCTTCTGCGCCGTGCTGCCGCACTTCTCGATCAGCGCAGCCCCGAGCACGACTGTTGCGACATAGGGCTCGGACACCAGTCCGCGGCCAAACGCTTCCATCAAGATGCCGATCTCGACCGGCCCGCCGCCGAGGCCGTCAAACTCCTCCGGAATCGGCAGTGCCAGCCAGCCGAGCTCTGCGAACTGCTTCCACACTGAGGGGCTGAAGCCGAGCGGATCGTTGGCCGTCTTGCGCCGGTGGTCGGCATCGTAGCTCTCGGCCACGAAGCGCTCCACGCTCTCGCGCAGGAGCCGTTGCTCGTCACTGAGATTGAGATCCATGTCTTTACTCCGCGGCCGCCGGCTTGCGCACGGAGGGATGCAGTCCGGATGGATCGACCACCATGCCGAACTCCTGAAGGTTGTGGGCGTGACAGAGCTGATGTAGCGCGAAGGCCTGGTCGATCGCCGCCGGCTGCCCCATCACGTCGACGGAGCGGTTCACGGCCTCCTTGGTCAGCTTCAGTGCAAACGACGGCTTTGATGCGATTTTGCGCGCCAACTCCAGCACCTTTGCGGACAAGTCCGCGCGCGGCACGACCTGGTTCACCATGCCGAGCCGGTGCGCCTCCTCGGCGCTCCAGCTGTCGGCGGTGAACAGGAATTCCTTGGCCTTGCGTGGGCCGAGCTCCCAGGGATGCACGAACCATTCGACGCCGCAGACGCCCATGGTGACGACGGGATCGCAGAACTGCGCGTCGTCGCTGGCAACGATGAGGTCGCAAGCCCAGGCCAGCATCAAGCCCCCGGCGATGCACTTACCATGCACCTCGGCGATCGTGGGCTTGGCGAGGTTGCGCCAGCGCCGCGTGATCTGGAGATAGATTTCCTGCTCGCGGGCGAAGCGACCGTGCGCGTTCGCCTCCGCAAAGCCGCCCCAATTTCCAATCGGCGGAAAATCGATGCCGGCTGTATTCTTGCCGCCGGGGCGCAGATCGTGGCCCGACGAGAAGTGCGGCCCGTTGCCGGCGAGGATGATCACCTTGACCGCGTCGTCCTGCACCGCCGCATCGAAGGCGGCGTTGAGGTCGTAAGTCATTTGCAAATTCTGCGCATTGCGCGCGTCGGGCCGGTTCATCACGATCCGGGCGATCGCCGGCTCCGGCCGCTCCACGAGGATGGTCTCGAACGAGGACATGGCGCGCTCCCCTACCATTTTTCGTCTTGTTTGCTTCGAGTTGACTATGTCGCCCGGTGCTAGGCAAGGGGCTTGCGTCAGCCAGCTGCTTTTCGCGCCGCCCGCGCGGGATAGCTGGCGCCGTGCGCGCTCAATCTGGTAGTTTGCACCCGATTCCACCGGGAGAAATTTGATGCGCAAGGTCCTGACCGTGCTGGCAGCGCTGGCCTCGCTCAGCCTGACCAATTGCGGCTACAACGCGATCCAGAGCGAGGACGAGCAGATCAAGGCGAACTGGTCCGAGGTGGTGAACCAGTATCAGCGCCGTGCCGATCTCGTGCCCAATCTGGTCAATTCGGTGAAGGGCTTTGCGCAGCAGGAAAAGGACGTGCTGCTCGGCGTCACCAATGCCCGCGCCAAGGTCGGCAGCGTCCAGGCCACACCCGAGGTGCTGAACGACCCTGCGGCCCTCCAGAAGTTCCAGGCGGCGCAAGGCGAGCTGTCCAGCGCATTGTCGCGGCTCCTCGTGGTCACGGAAAACTATCCACAGCTCAAGTCGGACGCCTTGTTCAAGGATCTGATGTCGCAGCTCGAGGGCACCGAGAACCGCATCACGGTCGCGCGCAACCGCTACATCAAGGCGGTGCAGGAATATAACGTCACCGTCCGATCGTTCCCGAACAACCTCACCGCAATGATGTTCGGCTACAAGGAGAAGCCGAATTTCTCGGTCGAAAACGAGAAGGAGATCTCGACCGCGCCGAAGGTCGATTTCAACCCCGCGCCCGCGCCGTCGAAGTAAGCGCGTTCGCTCCCGATGCGCGCCGTCAAGGCCATCCTGCTTGCGCTGCTACTCGGCTGGGCGTTCTCCGCCTCAGCCGACGTCGCCGTGCCTCAGCTCACCGGTCGCGTGGTCGATCGGACCGGTACGTTGTCGAGCAGCGACGTCGCCGCGCTGTCGCAAAAGCTTAGCGATTTCGAGATGCGGAAAGGCAGCCAACTCGCCGTGCTGATCGTGCCAACGACGGATCCGGAGACGATCGAGCAGTTCTCCATCCGCGTCGCAGAAGCATGGAAGATCGGCCGCAAGAAGGTCGACGATGGCGCGATCCTCGTCGTCGCCAAGAACGACCGGCATCTGCGCATCGAGGTCGGTTACGGCCTCGAAGGCGCGCTCACCGACGTCACCTCGCGGCGGATCATCGACGAGGTCATCACGCCGAAATTCCGAGACGGTGATTTCGCCGGCGGCATCTCGGCCGGCGTCGACCGGATGATGAGTGTCATCGATGGCGAACCGCTGCCGGTTCCCTCGCGCAGCGTCAACTTCAACTGGAGCGATCTTGGGCCTGTCGCCCCCTTCGCCCTGTTCGGCGCGCTGGCCGTGGGCGGATTCCTGCGCACCCTGTTCGGACGGCTACTTGGTTCGGCTGCGACCGGAGCCGTCGTCGGCGTGCTGGCCTGGTTTCTGATGGGCTCTGCCCTGGTCGCGGCCGGCATCGGAGCGGCCGGCTTCATCGTGGCATTCATTGCGGATCTGTTTACATCGGTCGGGCCGGGTACAGGGCGATCGCGTCACGGCTCCTGGTCGAGCGGCTCCTCGTCGGGAGGCTGGAGCAGCGGATCGTCGTCCAGTGACAGCGGCAGCTTCAGCGGAGGCGGCGGCAGCTTTGGCGGTGGCGGCGCCTCGGGGAGCTGGTAGTCATGAGCTTTGGGCGCATCACCCGGCATCTCCTCCAGCACCATTGGCGTGCGCGGCAGGTGTTTCCGCAAAGCGTGCTCGACCGCATCGAGCAGGCCATCAAGCAAAGCGAAGCGACGCATTCCGGCCAGATCCGCTTCGTCGTCGAAGGCGCGCTCGACGGCGGTCCGCTGTTCCGCAATCAGCATGCCCGCGAGCGTGCGATCGAGGTGTTCTCGCATTTGCGGATCTGGGACACCGCGCATAACAACGGTGTGCTGATCTATCTGCTGCTCGCCGACCGCGACGTCGAGATGATCGCCGATCGCGGCATCGATGCGAAGGTCGGCGCCGCCGGCTGGGAGACGATCTGTCGTGCGATGGAGGCCGAGTTCAGCTCCGGCCATTTCGAGCGCGGCGTGATTGACGGGATCGCTGCGGTATCGAGTGAGTTGGCAAAATACTTTCCGCCGGGCGGCCCGCATCTGAATGAGCTGCCGGACAAACCAGTGGTGATGTAGTCCCAAGTCTGTCAGCTTACTCCGTCATTGCGAGCGCAGCGAAGCAATCCAGGCTGTCTCTGCGGAAAGATTCTGGATTGCTTCGTCGCTTCGCTCCTCGCAATGACGAATCAATCATCCAGCTTGTTCAGATCCCGCACCGACTGCATGATCGGCTCGAAGTTCGAGCGCGCATCCAGTGCGTCGAACAATTGCGCAGTGTCCTCGAGCAAACCGTGGGAGCGCGCAATGGCAATGCGCACGTCGTCCTGCGGCGTGTCGGACAGCCTTCCGTGCCCCGACAGCAGAATCTTGGTATTCAGCCCCTTGATGCGCTCCAGCGACTGGATGTAGTCGGAGATGCTGCCGGAGCCGAACACGCCGCCCATCACGCCGCCCGGCATCAGGGTGTCGGCGGCAAACAACAGGCCCTTGTCCTGCTCGAACAGCGTGATGCAGGCCGAGGTATGGCCCGGCGTGTACATCACGTTGAGGCGGAAATTGCCGAGGTCGATCACATTGCCTTCCTCGAGCCAGATGTCGATGTTAACAGGCACGTTCGGCTCGTTGAACATCTTGCGCAGCATGGAAAAGTCGTCGCGCAGCATGATCTTGTTGGCGGCAAGTCGATGCGCGACGACCAAGGTGCGGCGTTCGTTGAAGTGCCAGGCGGCGCCGATATGGTCGAGATGCTCGTGGCTCAGTACCACCATGTCGATCTTTTCCGGCGGACAGCCCGCGAAGGTCAGACACTCGACCATCGCCGGATAGTTCGAGGACAGGCCGACATCGATCAGGATGGTGCGCGCGGAGCCGCGCACCAGATAGGCATTCGCAGCACGATTGGCGAAGCGGATCTGGTAGACGTCGTCCGCCGCCTGGATCAGCGAGCAGACGTCGTTCTTCATCAGGATCGGGAATGCGGTAGGCTTGCGCTCGCTCATGATTGCGCTGCCCGGTAAACGACCGCGTTGGACGCGCGCAGGCGTTTCGAAAGCGCATCCATCACCATCAGCGCGAATGCCGGCTGCTGGCTGACGAGATAGACGAAGCGGGCGTGGTTGATCCGCATCACCTTCGTGTTCGGCGCCGATGCGATCGCGGTGGCCGAACGAGCCGAGCCGTCGATCACGGCCATCTCGCCGAAGAACTCGCCCTTGCCGAGCTTGATGATGCTGGTCTTGCGCGCACCGTCGATCTTGGCGATCTCGACCTCGCCGTCGATCACGACGAACAGCTCACGGCCGGTCGAGCCCTCCTCGAAGATGACGTCATCGACGGCAAACGCGTTGATGCATTTCTCGATCGTCATGGCACTCCCCAAACGCCTTCTGGCTGGCGGGACGGCCCATGTTAGCCGGGGAACAGTGACGGGCAAACAGCCGCTTCGGCTAAGCCTCCGTCCTGCCGCAGAGCAGCATCGGCTGACAATTTGTTGCACGCCGCCACGCCGGTTCCACTTTCCCGACCCAATTCGGCCTCGGACGAGTTCCTAAAATTTCGGTAAGCGGGTCCCGAGGTAAGGAATTCGCAAGCAATGAAAGTTACCAAAAAGTCAACCTGGACTGGAGTATTTGAGCCGTGAGCAAAGCAATGCCCGAACTGGCCGGCGAAGAGACGGGTGACCGGACCGCCGTCGCAAACGCGCCGCAGGCCGTCGAGGCTGCCGCCGGCATCGAGGCCCCCTCGATCGCCCCTGACCATGAGACGCCGCCCAAAGCGGACGCTCCGCAGCCGCCAAAGATCGAGGCTTCAAGGATTGAGGTGCCGAAGCTTGAAACCAAGGCCGAGACCAAGCCAGAGCCCAAACCCGGCAAGCTCATTGTCATGGCCCCCTCGGAGCGGTCCTGGGACCGCGAAGAGTTTGCCCCGCATGTGAAGGCGGACGAGGTGCGTGACGCCGGCAGCAAGCGCCGCCTGTCGGCGATGGCCGCAGTGGTGGCAATCGCGGCCTGCGTCGGCGCCATCAGTGGCGCGCTCGCAACCGCCGGCATGATGCATTTCGCAGGCCCCGCGCCGGCGCAGGTCACCGATACCAGTGCGCTGGATGCGTCCGTTTCCCGGATCGATGCCGACATCGTCGCGCTCAAGGCCAATGTCGAGCACGCCTCGAAGACCGGCCTCAGCCAGTTCAACCGGTCCAACGACCGTCTCGACAAGCTCGAGAAGGCGCAGGCCGAACCGATGGCCAAGCTCGCAAAGCTGTCCGAGACCGTCGACAAGCTCCGCGTCACGCCGCCGGCAGCCCCCGCGCAGGCTGCAGCCGCGGCGCCCGCGAAGGAGACCACCGGCTCGATCGCACCGGCTCCGACCCAGGTCGCGACGGCCGCCGCTGCCCCGGCTCCCGCGCCAAAGACAGAACTGGGCCGCCTGCCGACGATTGACGGCTGGAGGCTCCGCGACGTCGCCAATGGCGGCGCGCTGATCGAGGGCCGGGATGGCCTGTACGAGGTCTATGCCGGCGATCCCATCCCAGGCATCGGCCGCGTCGATGCGATCCGCCGCCAGGACGGCCGCTGGGTGGTCGTCACCAGCAAGGGCCTGATCGTCGCACGCTGAGCGTCCGATATCCGACTTTGAAAGAGGCGCTTCACCACCGCGTGAAGCGCCTTTTTACTTGAATAGGCCGTCGCGCGCGGTGTTATTGGAGGCATGAGCCGCGCGTTGCGAATTCTCCTGGCTGCCCAAATCCTTCTGGCTGCCACTCTGTTGCTAGGCAGCCTCATGTCGCTCTCGGCAGCAGAGAACGCGCCGCTCGCGCGCGGTACCGCGATCACCGATCCCGATTTCCTCCGCAAGCTCGACCAGAGCGATGCGCTGTCGATTTCCCGCCTGTTGCAGCCTGAGCGGAATGTGAATGTTCCGCTGACCAGCGATCTGCTGTTCGCTTCGCTGCCGCAACTCAAGGAAATTCCGCCGACGATCGATGCGGAGTTCGATCGCTATATCGCGCGGCAAAAGGCGGTGTCGCCAAGCGAGACCATCGGCGTCGGCGAAGGTTTCGACGTCCAGCTGTTCGACCGCGCCAATCTGAAATCCTCCAACACGCGCTTCGTGCTGGCCGGCATCGTCAACCGTATGGACCGCGCCTATGTCTCGGAAGAGTCCTGCGGCGAGATCCGGCTGATCTATCGTCTGGCACGGTTCGAGACCGGCAACACCGCGACGCGCCTGCCGATGACGTTCAACCTCGTGATGAAGGCACGCGACGCGCGCCAGGCCGATGCGAACGGCAAACCTATCACCTGCGCCGAAGTCGCGCGGCGCTGGCTGGACAATGGCGATTGGCAAGAGCTGATCGGCAGCCGCAATGTTCCCTATGATGCGATGATCGATCGCATCGAGACCAACATCCAGATCTCGATCGCACCGAAATCGGCGCTGCACGATTTCCGCTCCGACTATCTGCTCAAGGTGTTCAAATACGACGCCGCCACCAGGACGTTCGCGGAATCGACACTGGAGAACCAGATCGACCGCGATCACATCCTTGCCGATGACGCGCTCCGGCGCGACTTCAAGGCCTGGCTGCTGACGCCTGCGAACCTTCGCGAATTCGATCGCGGCACCGTGCTGATCCCGGAGCAGTATCTCGCCAAGGCTGCGGTGGCGCCGACGCCTGCGGGTCTTGACGCCTCGACGCTGCAGCCGGAATTCGGCCTGATGCAGGGCGAAGGCGAGGGCAAGAGCGATCCCGTCTTCACCGACAACGACGTCGTCGCCGCGCTGAAGCAGGCTGCGGCAGGCGGCATCCCCATGGAGAACATCCGCTCGGTCGCCGGCTTCCAGCGCCGCCTCAACGACGTCACCTGCTCGGGCTGCCACCAGACCCGCGGCATCGGCGGCTTTCATTTCCCGGGCGTGGACTGGCTGACGGAAAAAGCCTCCAATTCCATCATCGTGCCGGCCTCGCCGCATTTCTTCGGCGATCAGCCCCGCCGCCGCGACATCCTGACCGCGTTCGCCGCGGGCAAACCTCCTGATTTCTCACGCGGATTTGCCAGCCGGCCGCAAACCCGCGGCAGCAAGGAGCTCGCCGGCACCGAATATCAGGACGGCTGGGGCGCCCATTGTTCTTTGCAAAACGAGGGATCGGGAACGCCGGATAAGAGTTTTACGTCATGGACCTGTGCTAAAGGTCTCACCTGTCAGGCTGCTTCGGCATCGAGCCGCATCGGCATGTGCTTCATCAAGACGCGTTAGCAAAATAACGATTTGGATGACCCATGACGGACACGAGCGACGCCAACAAGGAGCGCAATCGCGAGATCGCGCGCAATGAGGAAGCCAAACAGGTCACCGGCAGCATCCGCGTCAGCACCTGGGCGGTCGCGGTCGTCGTCATCATCGGCGGGATTTTGTTCACGCTCGGCTGGTTGGCGCTGAAGTAGCCGCGTAAACTCTTTCAATTGACGACTCGGATGGAGCCGCCGGTTCACCTCGCCCCGCTTGCGGGGAGAGGTCGGATTGCATCGAAGATGCAATCCGGGTGAGGGGGTACAGGTCCCTCGAATTTTCTCACGTGCGGAGAGAGGCCCCTCACCCCAACCCTCTCCCCGTAAGAATGTTCAGACCGGGGAGATGGTGGACGGGTGTTCGGAGACATCGTGGACACTTTCGACAGCTCAATAAGGAGGCTGTCGGATGCCGTTCCACGAGGTGTCGCGGATGGACGCAAGATCGGAGTTTGTGATGCTGGCCTCGGAAGAGGGAGCCAATGTTCGGCAGTTGTGCCGTCGGTTCGGTATCAGTCCGACGACCGGCTACAAGTGGCTGGAGCGTTGGCGAACGG
>JAUEPE010000068.1 GCA_030403585.1 Frankia sp. RB7 | reverse complement strand
CGCGCTTGCCGGTGGTGTACTTGCCGGAGGTCTTGAGATCGGCGGGGGCATCGGCTGGGGCATCGATGAAGGTCGCGGCCGGCATCACCACATGGCCGGCGAGCTTGGCCGGGAATTCACCCTCACTCTGCGCGAGCGCGGTGCTCGCGGTGAGAACGATCGTTGCGACGGTGGCAAGAAAAGTCGCGCGCATGTGCGTCTCCTGTTAACGGAGGCCGTCTTATGCGGATCGTACATTGCAGTTTTGTGAAACCGGGCCAAACGCCGCAGGCGTCGGTTATTTCATTGCCGGCGCCGAGTCTCATACGCCCTCGTAGACCAGCCGGGTGAAGAAGCCGGGGTCGATAACGAACTGGCCAAATTTCGCGTCGAACGCAGCCGTCGGCTTGGCGGCAACCGTCTCGTCGCGCGTTTTGCCCTGTTTCTTAAGATTGCCGACATTGTCCCGGATCGCGACCAGCATGTCGCGGAATTCCTGCAGCTCGGCCTTGTTGCTGACGGGCTTGCCGTGACCGGGAATGATGATGGTGTCGTCCTTGGCCGCGGCCAGATTGGCGTCGGACGCCGCGATCATGCCATTGATGCTGCCGCTGGTCGAATAGTCGATGAAGGGATAGATGCCGTTCCAAAAGGTATCGCCGACATGAAGGACGTTGGCCTCGGTGAACATCACCGAAATGTCGCTGTCGGTATGCGCGGGCCCGTAATGCTTCAGAGCAATCGAGGCGCCGTTGAGCTTTAGATGATGCTCCTTGGCGAAGACCTCGGCCGGCACGGCACCGGCGGGAGAGGCAAGGAAATTGTAGTCCCAGTCTTCGACCCGCTGAATGCCGGCGAGATGCTTGCGTGTGTTTTCGTGGGCGATGATCTTGGCGCCGGCCGCGTGTAGCCATTCATTGCCGTCGGCGTGGTCGAAGTGCCAGTGCGTATTGATCAGATGCGCGATCGGTTCTCCACCGAGCTCGGCCAGCGCCTTGCTGAGCTGAGGGCGTGAGACGCCGATGCCGGCATCGACCAGAAGCTTGCCGTCAGGTCCGGTGAGGACGGCAATGTTGCCGCCGGAACCTTCGAGCACGCTGATATTGTTGCGGAGCTTGTATGTCGTGATTGGTGAAGTGGCCGCACTGTCCTTGATCAGGCTGACGAGGCCGCGCGCTTCGGCGTAGGCCTGCCTCGGGCTGAGCCAGCCCGCCGTGGCGGCGAACGCAGCACCGCCGACGCAACACAGGCAAAAGCCGCGTCGGGACATTGAATGGAGCTTTGGCGATGCCATGCGATTCTCGCTTTCCGGAGCGAGTATCGATTGCCGCCACGGTCGCTCCCCGTTGACCCGAAGGTGCGACCGAGGCAGGACGCGGTCTATCAGGATTGCACGATCGGCCGCGCTCGTGCGCAGTAACGGGTTACTCCTTCACCGCGCCGGTCAGCGAAGACACGTAATAGTCCACGAACAGCGAGTAGAAGATCGCAACCGGCAGAGAGCCGAGCAGCGATCCCGCCATCAGCGCGCCCCACTGGTAGACGTCGCCGGTGACGAGCTCGGTCAGGATCGCGACCGGCACGGTCTTGTTGGCGCCGCTCTGGATGAAGGCGAGCGCGTAGATGAACTCGTTCCAGGACAGCGTGAAGGAGAAGATGCCAGCCGAGATCAAGCCGGGCACCGCCAGCGGCAGCGTGATTCGTCGCAGGATCTGCAGCCGCGTCGCACCGTCGACCAGCGCGCATTCCTCGAGCTCGTAGGGGATCGACTTGAAATAGCCGATCAGGAGCCAGGTGCAGAACGGCACCAGGAAGGTCGGGTAGACCAGGATCAGCGCCAGCGGCGAGTCGAACAGGCCGAACTGCACCACCACGGTCGCCAGCGGAATGAACAGGATCGAGGGCGGTACCAGATAGGCCATATAAATGCCGAGGCCGACATAAGGACTGCCGCGGAAGCGCAGGCGTTCGATGGCATAGGCAGCCAGCGTGCTCGCGATCAGCGACAGCGTAGTCGAGCCGATCGCCACCAGCATCGTCGTCCACAGCCAGCGCGGATAGGCGGTGTCGAACAAGAGGTGCTTGATATGCGCCAGCGTCGGCGAGGTGATCCAGAACGGATTGTGCTCCTTGTAGTTCATCAGCTCCGCGTTCGGCTTGAACGACGTAATCGCCATCCAGTAGAACGGAAACAGCAGGATCAGCACGAAGCAGCTGAGCGGGAGATAAATCATCATCAGCCGCCGCAGTCCGGAATCCCAGGCCATGGTGTCGGGCGGTGTGGTGGCAACGGCGGCGGGTTGCGCGACGGTGTCAGTCATTGCTCTCTCCCTGCTGCCATTTGCGGCGCGCCAGGCCGAAATAGGAAAACAGCGTCGCGAACACCAGGAACGGGATCATCGACACCGCGATCGCCGCGCCCTCGCCGAGCTCGCCGCCGGCGATGCCGCGCTGGAACGCGAGCGTCGCCAGCAGATGCGTGGAATTGCCCGGCCCGCCACGGGTGATGGCGTAGACCAGCTGGAAGTCGGTGAAGGTGAAGATGATCGAGAAGGTCATGACGATGGCGAGGATCGGCATCATCATCGGGAAGGTGATGTAGCGGAATCGCTGCCAGGCGCTGGCGCCGTCGAGCATGGCGGCCTCGTAGAGCGAGGGCGAGATGGTCTGCAGGCCCGCCAGCAGCGAGATCGCGACGAAGGGAATGCCGCGCCAGATATTGGCGGCGATCAGCGAGAACCGCGCCGGCCAGGGTGAGCCGAGGAAGTCGATGTCGGTCGTGCGCCAATGCAGCACGTCGACCAGCAGATAGGAGATGATCGAGAATTGCGGATCGTAGATCCACCAGAACGCCAGCGCCGACAGCACCGTCGGCACGATCCAGGGCAGCAGGATGATCGCGCGCAGCAGGCTCTTGAACGGAAAATGGTTGTTGAGCAATAGCGCGAGCCAGAAGCCGAGCGCGAACTTCCCGAAGGTTGCGATGCCCGTGTAGACCACGCTGTAGAACACCGCGTTCCACCACAGCGAATCTGTGAGCAGGTACTGGAAGTTCTCCAGGCCTACGAACTCGCCCTTGCGGCCGATCGTGGTGTCGGTGAAGGCGAGCCAGAGGCCGAGCCCCAGCGGATAGGTCAGGAATACCGCGAGCAGCCCGATCGCGGGCGCGAGGCACATCACGACCAGGAACGGCTTGTAGTCGAACAGGCGCACCAGCCAGTTCGGTTGCCGCTGGACCAGTACGGCTGAGGAGAGGGTGGTCACGGACATCAGGGCGTCGTCCCGTCGTTGAAGGTCACCACGCCGTCATTGCGAGCGAAGCGACTTGTCCGCCGAAGCCTCGGCGAAGGTAGAAGCAATCCAGTCTGTCTCCGCAGTGAAAGTCTGGATTGCTTCGTCGTTTCACTCCTCGCAATGACGGTTACTTTTCTGTCGGCCGCTACTTCTGCCGCCTAAAATACCGCTTGCAGCGCTGCTCGGCTTCCGCGGCTGCGGCCTCCGGCGTGGCCGCGCCGGTCGCAACGGACGCGCACATTTGAATCAGCACGTAGTCGGCGCTGACGGCGCCGGTCGCCGTCGAGATCGGGCCCGCATAGCCGTCGTAATAGGTGCTCTTCATCGTGTCCTTGAACATCGCGACCTTGGGATCCTGAGCCCACACCGCCGCGTCGGCATAGGCGGCGAGCGGCTGGGCCCAGTAGCCGGAGTTGGCGTTGAGCCACGGCTCGTACTGATCCTTTTCCAGCATGTATTGCAGGAAGGCTTTTGCGGCGTTGGGGTATTGGCTGTGCTTGAACACCATGGCGTTCAGCGTCAGGCCCGCCATCGGAGAGACCTTGGCCACGCCCTTGGGCAGCAACTGATGCTCAGTGTCGTCGGCGATTGCCTTGGTCGCCGGATCGTTCTTGAGTGAGAAATACAGCGAGACGCCGTTAGCCGTCAGCGCGATCTCCTGCGCGGCGTAGGCACGGTTGTTGCTGACGTCATTCCATGACGTCGTGCCGGCGATGAAGGTCGGGTAGAGCTGCTTGACCCAGTTCAGCGCGGCGATCGTCTCCTTGCTGTTGATGACGACGTTGCCCTCTTCATCGAGTAGCGCGGCGTTGTGCGACCACAGCGCCCAGCTCGCAAAACCGTTGCCGTCGCCCTTGGCATTGCCGAGCGCGAAGCCGGCAGGCTTGCCGGCCTTCTGGAGCTTCTGGCACAGGTCGAGGATGCCGGCATGATCTTCCGGCACCTTGTCGAAGCCGACCGATTGCAGGATCGACTTACGGTACACCAGTGGCCCTCCGGTGGCGCCGAACGGCAGTCCGATCCAGGTGTCGCTCTTGTTCTTCTTGCCGTAGCGCTGCGCCAGCGGCAGCCAGCCACCGTAACGCTTGCCGACATAGTCGGCGACATCGGTCAGCTCGATCAGCTTGTCGATATAGATGTGCGGCGCATCGGAGAAGCCGATGATGATGTCGGGGCCGGCGCCGGAATTGGCGGTGACCGCGGTCTGCTGGTTGATGTCCTCCCAGCCGACGAAATCGACCTTGACCTCGACGCCTGTCTCTTTGGTGAACTTGGCCGCATTGGCGCGGAACACGTCCTCGTCGGCCTGGACGAAGCGCACCGGCCGCAGCATGCGCAAGCTTGCGCCCTTTTCGATCGGCAGTTTCGGCGCGGCGACGTCGGCGGCTTTGATCGCGGATTGAGCGTGCGCTGCAACACCAGTGGCAGCGACCGTTGCAGCGGACAGGCCCAGCGCCAAGGCATCACGACGTGTGATGTCATTCCTCATCAGTTCCTCCCTATGATGTTTCCCTTCCCGGCGTTGATCGCCGGTGAAGGGCCGTTTCGGACTTTCGGCGCGCTCTTTGCGGCCAGCCGCCTTAGCTGTTCGGGCCGCGGTCCATGCTGACGGGCTGCCAGCGGCGGAGCGCGGTGTCTTGCAGCACCGACGGGTTCACGCAGCTTACCGGCCACATGCCCTGAAGCACCAGTGACAATTCGTAGCCCACCCGGCGCTTGCGCGCCTCGTCGAACCGTGCCGAGGCCGAGGCGACATGGGCGGTCAGGGTCACGTTCTCCATGCTGAGGATGGGGTTGTTGTGCGACGGCGGCTCCTTTTCCAGCACGTCGAGGGCGGCATGCGCGATCCAGCCCTCCTGCAGCGCCTTGATCAGGCTTTCCTCGTCCACCGTGGCGCCGCGCCCGGTATTGATGAAAATCGAACCCTTCTTCATTTGCCGAAAATGCTTCTCGGTCAGCATGTGATGCACTTCGGGCCGGGCAGGCGCATGCATCGAGACGAAGTCGGATTGCGACAGCACCTCGTTCAGCGTCGCCGGGATGACGCCGTGGTCCCACATCAGCGTCTCCTGGATGAAGGGATCGTAGGCCATCATGCGCAGGCCGAAGGGCGCGGCGCGCTTCGCAACTGCACGTGCGACACGGCCGAACGAGACGAAGCCGAGCGTCTGGCCCATCAGCCGCGGGACCTTGAGCAGCGCCGGCCGGCCCTCGGCCCAGCGCCCGGTGCGCACCATCTTGTCTTGCTCGACCAGGCGGCGGAAGCCGGCGAGCAGCAGCATCATGGCGTGGTCGGCGACCTCCTCGATGAAGGTGTCGGGGATGTTGGTGACGGGAATGCCGCGCGCGGTCGCGGCCTTTACGTCGACGCTGTCGACGCCGACCGAGCCGAGCGTGATGACCTTGCAGCTCTCCAGCGCGTCGATGATGGTCTTGGTGATCGGGATGCCCTTGGCGTAGATCGCGTCGGCATGCTTGGCGGCGGCGATGAACTCCGCCTCGTTGGCCGGCGCCTCGACGATCTCGGCATCGATCGGATCGAGCGCCTCGCGCTCTAACGAATAGTCGCTGCCGGCGACCGTGAAGCTCGCGCCCTTCGGCGTCACCACCCTGTATTTCGGCATTTCCTGCTCCCGATTTGGTTTGTCGGTTCTTGTTGCGGCCCGCACCTTTTGGGCGGGCCTTTGCGTCTTTTACGCGAAATTTGCGCGGTCGCGTACAATCGTCGGTTGCTGTTGCGGCGATTTATTCGGCGATTTGGGCATTTCTACCGGGCTTCTACGGAGCCGCCCGTAACAGGTTGATAAGGGGTCTGACACTAAAAGTTGATTCAATTTCGATCGATTCACTCGCGCGCCCGCATCCCTTTTTCCCCGGAGCCCACCCCGTGAAGTTGAGCAATCTGAAGATCGCCCCCAAGCTTGGCATCCTTGTCGGCGTCACCTTGTTGGGTCTGTGCGTGGCCGGAGTTCTCGCTGGCTATTTGATGAAGCGCGAGATGGTGAATGCGCGCATCGATCAGGCCAAGGCCATCGTCGAGATGGGCCGCAACTATGCCCTCACTCTGAAGAAGCGCGTCGATGCCGGCGAGATGACGAAGGACGCCGCCATGGCCGATCTTCGCCGCTACGGCAATGCGATGACCTACGACAACGGCTCGGGTTATCTGTTCGGCACGTCCTATGACGGCATTACCCAGCTCGCGCCCGATCCGAAGCAGGTCGGCACCAACCGCATGGAGGTCGAGACCAACGGCCGCAAACTCTCCTGGGAGCTGATGAACGGAGCCAAGGCCAACGGTTCGATCCTGCTGCACTATGAATATGCCAAGCCGGGCGTGGAAGGCTTGATCCGCAAGATCGGTTACGCCGTCGCGGTCCCCGGCTTCGACATGTATCTCGGCACCGGCGCTTATCTCGACGACATCGACGCCAAGATGGGTCCGGTGTTCTGGTCGCTCGGCCTTGCCATGCTCGGCATCGTCATCGTGGCCGGCGGTGTCGCCTGGCTGCTCGGCCGCAGCATCAGCGGTCCGCTGGCGCTGCTCGGCACGCGCATGAAGGATCTCGCCGACGGCAAGCTCGAGGGTGATATCCCCGGCGTCGGCCGCGGCGACGAGGTCGGTGCGATGGCTGCGACCGTCCAGATCTTCAAGGACAATGCGGTTCGCATCCGCGACCTCGAAAAGACCGACGCAGCGGCGAAGGAGCGTGCCGCGGCGGAACGTCGCAGCGCGATGGAAGATATCGCCAATGACTTCGAACGCAGCGTCAACGGCATCGTCCGCTCGGTCTCCTCGGCCGCGGCCGGCATGCAGTCGACCGCGCAGTCGATGACCGCAACCGCCAGCGACGCCTCGTCGCGCGCCGCCACTGTCGGTGCGGCCTCGTCGAAGGCCTCCGGCAATGTCGGCACGGTCGCCGCCGCCGCCGAAGAGCTGTCGAGCTCGGTTGCGGAAATCTCCCGCCAGGTGACGCGCTCGACCGAAGTGGCGAGCCGCGCCGTCAGCGACGCCGAGCGTACCAATGCCACCGTGCAGGAACTCTCGACCGGCGCCGAGAAGATCGGCGAGGTGGTCAAGCTCATTCATTCGATCGCGGCACAGACCAATCTGCTCGCGCTCAACGCCACCATCGAGGCGGCGCGTGCCGGTGAATCCGGCCGCGGCTTCGCCGTCGTCGCCTCCGAGGTCAAGGCGCTGGCCAACCAGACCGCCAAGGCTACCGAGGAAATCTCCGCGCAAGTGGCGGCGATGCAGACCTCGACCAGCGATGCAGTCGCAGCGATCGGCGGCATCACCCAGACCATCGCCGAGATGAGCGAGATCACCGCAGGCATTTCGTCCTCGATCGAGCAGCAGGGCGAGGCCACCCGCGAGATCGCCCGCAACATCCAGTCGGTCGCGGCCGGCTCGAACGAGATCAACGCCAATATCGGCAGCGTTACCTCGGCCGCGGAAGCGACCGGCACCGCAGCCGGAGACGTGCTGACCAATGCCCGCGAGCTGGACAGCCAGTCCGGCGCGCTGCGCAGCGCGGTGGACGGCTTCCTCGCCAAGGTCCGCGCGGCGTAAGCTTCGCGCTGAATTCGTAAGGTGGGCAAAGACGCGCAAGCGTCGTGCCCACCTTTTTCTTTTGGAATGAGTGGTGATCGAGGGCTGGCACGCTTCGCCTTGCCCACCCTTGTATCCGTGCCCCGGGCGCAGCGCAGCACGCAGTGGTGCGCTGCTGAGCCGGGGCACATGTTGCGGCAATCTGGGTCCCGGCTCTGCGCAGCGACACTGCGTGCCGCAGCGCGTCCGGGACACGAGAGCGCGACGTCTGCTGCGCGAAATTACTTGACCGCCGGGCCTTGGTGCGAGGCGATGACGACGCCGGCGAGCACCAGCGCGTAGCCGATCAGGTGAAACGGCTGGAGCTTTTCGCCGAGCAGCAGGATCGCCATCGCCGAGCCGAACACCGGCACCAGATGGAAGAACGGCGCGGCGCGGTTCGGTCCGATCAGCGCGACGCCGCGGTTGAAGAACAGATAGGCGAGCGTCGAAGGGAAGATCAGGATGTAGCCGAGCGTCAGCAGCGTCACGGTGTCGAACTGCATGACATTGCCGGACCGCACCTCCCAGACCGCCGTCGGCAGCAGCATCATGGCGCCGCAGCAGGTGGTGAAGGACAGGAAGGAGAGCTGATGAACCTTCGGCCGGCGCGGGATGAAGGCGGAATAGATCCCGAACGCCACCAGCGATGAGGCGAACATGATGTCGCCCCTGTTGAACGAGATGCTGGCCAGCGCCGCGAGATCGCCGTGCAGGATGATGATCAGCACGCCGGCCAGCGAGATCGCGATGCCGGCGAGTTGACCGCGGGTCAGCCGCACGCCGAACAGGACCAGCGACCACAGCGCCACGAACAGCGGCCCGGCCGACTGGATCAGCAGCGCGTTCAGCGCCTCGGTATATTGCAAGGCCCAATAGGAGATCGCGTTGTTGAAGGCGAAGCCGACCAGCGAGAGGAACAGCATCAGCGGCAGGCTTTTGCGCAAGGCCGGCCAGTCGCGCTTCAGGTGCACCCAGGAAAACGGCAGCAGGATCAGGAACACGCCGAACCAGCGGATCGTCGTCACCGTCAGCGGCGGCACATGTGCGCCGACATGGCGCGCGAGCACGATGTTGCCGGCCCAGAACAGCGAGCTCAGGCTGAGCAGCAGATAAGGCTGGTTGTTGAGCCAGCTGGCCGGACTCGAGGCAGGTGGCGCGGGCGAAGCGATCGTCATTGGCGTCACATACGACCTTGCGCCGGATTGCCGTCGTGACACAAGTCATGCCGCCGCAATGCTACAATGCAGGCGCGACCCGGGGAGGTGCCGTTGGCGGTCAATATGTTGAACATCGTGGGCCTGGAACGGCTCGACCGGCATGCGCCGGTGGTGATGCTGAACCTGATGCGCTTTCAAGCGCGCTCTCTGGACGGCGACGGCTCCGGCTGGGATGCGTATCTGCGTTACAGCGCGATCACCGTGCCCATGATCAAGGCGCGCGGCGGCACGCTGCTGTGGACCGGTGAAGCCAAGGCAGTCGCGCTCGGCCCTCATGCGGGCAATGACTGGGATTTCGTCGCGCTGGTGTTCTATCCGTCCGTCGCGGCGTTCCTCGACATGATGACGTCGGAAGCCTACGAGCGCGATGCCGATCCGCATCGCCTCAACGGCTGCGCCGAGCATGTCATCATTGCGACCAGCGAAGCCTACAGCAAGTTCAAGGCAGGCTGAAATCGCCGGCTTGCGACCAGAGGGCGCAGCCGGGTCGAATTTCGCAACTTTTCCGGCGCAGCTTCGGCGAGTTACGTGCCAAATGTGAACTAATCGATTGCGTGGGGGTGCCAAAGATGGTGCCTTTGGCAGGTGAGCCCACATGTCGGGGCATTGCCGGCCCGGCGTGTGGTGCTGTGGCGTTGTTTCCTCCTGGTCGAGTATTGCTTCGTTAGGGGATCAGATGCTCTGTGAGCGTTGCGGCGGAGACAATCCGGCGGCGAATCGCTTCTGTCACGGCTGCGGCTCGGCTTTGCCGATGGCCTGTCCAGCCTGCAACCATTTCAGCCCGCCCGGCTCGGGCTTTTGTGGGGCCTGCGGCACAGCCCTGAGCGCCGCGAGCAGGCCAATCCCGGCAGCGTCGGGACATTCCACGAGGCCGGTTCGGGGCGAGCTGAAGCAGGTGACGGTGCTGTTTGCCGATCTCGTCAGCTCGACCGAGATCGTTGCCGGCCTCACCGCAGAAGATGCCATGCAGCGTCTCAAGCCCGCGCTCGATGCCATGTGCGACGCAGTGGTGCGGTTCGAGGGCACGGTGGTACGAACGCTCGGCGACGGAATTCTCGCCTTCTTCGGCGCGCCGCGCACGCAGGAAGGTCACGCCCTGCTGGCGTGCGAGGCGGCGTTGGCGATCCGGGACGCGTTTCGCGCGCGCGACGATGCCATGTTGGTGCGCATCGGCCTGCATTCCGGCGAGATCGTCGCGGATGCTCCCCTCGTCGACACCGTCACCGAGCACGGCGCATATGGCCTTACCATCCATCTCGCAAGCCGCCTTCCGGCCGAGGCGGAGCCGGGTGAGATCTGCCTGACCGATGAGACCTATCGTTTGGTGCGTTCGTTCTGCGACGTCGGCCCGTTCGGCCGTCATCGCCTGCGCGGCGTGCCGGAGCCGGTCGAGCTGTATCTTTTGAAGAACCTCAAGCCGGCGGTCGCCAGCCAGCAATTCCGCGGCGTCGTTCTGGCCACGTTCCGCGGGCGCGAGCGAGAGATGTCTCTGTTGCAGCGGACTCTGGCGGCGGTGGAGACCGGCGGCTCGCGCGTCACCGGCATCGTCGGCGCGCCCGGGACCGGCAAGAGCCGGTTATGCTATGAGTTCGCCGAATGGTGCCGCGCGCGCCTCATTCCGGTGTTTGAGGCTCGCGCGCAGCCCTATGGCACGGCAACGCCGCTCCAGCCGGTACTGGAGTTCTTGCGCTCGACCTATTTCAACGTCTCGCCGGACGACGAGCCTGACCTGGCGGTGAAACAGATCGCCACGCGCCTCGTCGAACTCGGCCCGACCTTCGAGGCGGACCTGTGGCTGGTCTGCGATTTCCTCGGCATCAGGCACGGCCAGGGCCCGCCCTCCTGGCTCGGTCCGCGCGCCCGCAACGTCCGTCTGCTCGAGATCATGCGGCAAATGATTCGCCAGCGCGGCGCGTCGGCCTCAGTGATCATCATCGAGGATCTGCATTGGCTCGATTCCGCGAGCGAGGAGTTCGTCGCAACGCTCGTCGACGCTGTGATCCCCACCAAGACGGTCCTGATCGTGAATTTCCGGCCGGCCTATTCCGCGCCCTGGATGCGCGGGCCGATGTACCAGCAGATCGAGCTCGCCGAGCTCTCGCCGACCGATACGGACGATCTCGTCGACGAGCTGCTCGGGCCGGGGGACGCACTTTTCGACGTGCGGCGGCGCGTCGCCGAGCGCAGCGGCGGCAATCCCTTCTTCGCCGAGGAACTGATCCGTTCCCTGGTCGAACATCTTGCCATCGTCGGCGAACAGGGCGGCTACCAGCGCGGCATCCCCGGAGCCTCCGACGTGCTGCCGCCGACCGTGCAGGCCGTGATCGGGGCGCGGATCGATCGGCTGGCACCGGGCGACCGCGACCTCCTGCACACGGCGGCGATCATCGGCAAGGAGTTTCAGCTCGCGGTCTTGCAGAGTGTCGCCAGCCTATCCGCCCCTGAGCTCGAGGCCACGCTGGTCCGGCTCTGTTCCGGCGAGATGCTCCAGGCGCGTACCGGCCAGGACGGCCAAGGCTATAGCTTCCGTCATCCTTTGATCCAGGAGGTCGCCTATTCGACCCAGCTCCGGGCGCGACGCAGTGTCCTGCATGCACGGGTGGCGCGGGCGATCGAGCAATTTTATCCGGAGCGGCTCGAGGAGTTCGCAGCGCTCCTGTCGCACCATTTCGAGCAGGCTGGCGAGGCCGATGCCGCCACCGAATATGCCGCGCGCGCCGCGCGCTGGATCGGCTCGACCAGTCCGGCCGAAGCGATCCGGCATTGGCACAAGGTGCGTGCGCTGAAGGCGGGACAGAAGCGCAGCCCGGCGGGCGATGCGCTCAGGATCACGGCCAGCAGCCAGATCGCCTGGCTCGGCTGGCGCGAGGGCATGACGTCGGAGGATGCAAAGCCCTTCATCCAGGAAGCGCTGGAATTGGCGCACGATACCGACGATTCGATGATCCCGCTCCTGCTGTTCGTCGAAGGACGGATCGCGGGCGCGAGCGGCGGGCAGGCCGATGCCTATGTCGACACCGTCAAGCAGGCGCTGGCGCTGACGGAATCGCGCCAGCTCACCGGCCGCGCCGCGATGCTCAATGCCTCGCTCAGCCAGGCCTATGGCTGGGCGGGCCTCTTGCGCGAAGCGCTCGCGGCGAGCGATGCGGCGCTGGGCGGTGTTTCCGCCATCACCGACTTCGAGCACAAGTTCCTTGGCTACAATGTCGAGCAATGGATCGTCAGCCTGCGCGGTCGGATCCTGGTTCGGCTTGGACGTTTCGATGAAGCGCGGTTGTGTTTCGACCGCATCCTCGCCATCGATCCGACGCTGATCGATCCGACGGTGCAGTTCATCGCCAATCTCGGGCACGTCGATCTCGCCTGGTGCCTCAGCGATGCCGCGATGGCCTCGACCCATGCCTGGCGCGTGATCGAGCTGGCAGCGCGCCAGGCAACCCCGTATTTGCGCGCCTATTCGCTGGCCTGCATCGGCACGGCGCAGGGTATCGCCCAGAACTATCAGGCGGCGATCCCGTCGTTGACGGAGGGCGTGGAGTTCGTGCGCGGGGCGAGCGTCGCCATGGAGATCGAGCCGGAGATGCTTGCGAGCATCGCCGACTATCAGCTCCGTTCCGGTGCCCATGCCGCGGCCACCGACAAGGCGCGGGAAGCGATCGCGGTCGCCCAGGAACGGCACGCCCGCTTGCCGGAATGCCGCGCCACCATCACACTGGCGGCCTCGCTTGCTGCGAGCAACGATCCGGATCGTCTCGGCGAAGTGGCCCGTCTCGTCGATCGCGCCGATGCTCTGATCAAGCTGACGGGCGCCGGCATCTACCGGCGGCTGCTGGAGGAGACGCGGCGACGACTGTCGGTCGGCGCGTGAGGGCGAGAGCGTTGGATTTTCCGCACAATGAGCGTGAACTCCATCAATCCATAGCCGTCATGCACCTCGGCTATGGCATTGAACCGGGTCGCGCAGTAGCGCGCCCAGGACGCGGTGTCGGTGGTGTAGAGGCCGTGGCGGGCAGTCGCTCCTGCCTGCCGCTTCATGAAATTGACGGCGAAGCCGCGCCTGGTGTTGCGATGGAGGTCGTCGAGGCTTGCCACGATGAAGCGCTCCCAATCGTGCCGCGGCTGATCCTGCGCGACGTTGAAGATGCCGCTGGCGATCGCATAATCGGCCATCCGCGTGCTGGCATGGCCGAGGGTGAAGGCGGCATTGCTGCGGTCGCGCCACAGCCGCCGCGCTCGTCGTAGCATCGCGTCGGAAACGTCGATGCCGAGATAGTCGACGGCGCAGTCGTCATGCCGGCGGTCGAGATAGGCGATCAGCGCGCCATAGCCGCAGCCGAGATCGTTCAGCGAGAAGGGCGAAGCGAAGTCGCACAATTTCAGGAGCTGGACGAAGCGCATCTCCTGCGTGGCCTGGCAGGTCCAGTCGACGCCGGACGGCGTCGCACCGAAGCGTGCGACCTTTGCCGAATAATAGGCAGCGATGCCGGTGTAGATCCCGGTCAATTCCTCGCCGCCCGGAGAGGCGAGCTCCCTTGCGACGGCGGCGCGCATCGGCCCGTCCTACTTCTTCGACTTCTTCTTGGCCTTGCCCTTGCCTTCGGGCGGGACGCCGGGCGCCATCGGCAGCGAGATCGTGAGATAGGTTCGCTCGATATAGAAGATCGGCTTGTCCTCGCTAACAATGACCCGCAGGCCGTCGGGATCGCGAGAATCGTGGGCCTTCATGAAGCAAGGCAGCGGTGATTTGCGTGCCAAGTTCTTGACCAGCGCGTTCACGATGCGCTGGTCGCCGGTTTCGCCAACTTGATCCGACGGGACCCTGGCCAGCCATGTCAGCAGGGTGAACCAGCGGTTCTTCGCGCGATTGTTGTGCAGGCCGCCGAGCCCGAGAAGCTTTGCGCTATCAACGAACGGCCGCCCTTTCCGGAACATCTCGAATTCATCCTGGAGGGCCTTGATCTCTGACATGCCCCCGGCACTGAACTCGCTCTCGCTCTGCTCGGGGCCAAACCTCAAATTGAACAGATCGAAAAACGGACCGATATAGATATCGTCCTCGGCCATCAACGCGCCCATACTACTCTCCCTGATAATCAGAGTTGGGGTGTCGGATCGGGCAGTCAGCAATAAGGATATTGAACCTTGGTCCCGGAGAAATAGCAAGGACGCCGGTTTGCAATGTGCGCCGATTTGCCGCTCAGGTCGCCTGCTTCCTCGACGCCACGAACACGCCCGACAGCACCAGGGCAAAACCGATGAAGTGAAAGGCCTGTGGGTGCTCGCCGAGGAATGCCATCGCCATGATCGAGCCGAACACCGGCACGACGTGGAAGAACGGCGCGGCACGGTTGGCGCCGATCAGGCGGACGCCGCGGTTGAAGCAGAGATAAGCGAGCGTCGAGGGGAACACCGAGACGTAGAACAAAGTGAGCAGGTTCGGCCCGTCGAGCTTCATGACGGGGCGGGCCGACAATTCCCAGATCTCGAATGGAATGAGACATGCGGCGCCAGCGCCGAAGGTGAAGGCGAGGAACGACAGGCCGTGGATCGGCGGCCGCTTCAGGGTCAGCACCGAATAAAGCGCGAAGATGATCAGCGCGACGGTGAAGATCAGGTCGCCCTTGTTGAAGGCGATGTTCGACAGCGTGGTGATATCGCCATGCAGCAGGATGATCAGCACGCCGCACATCGATAGAGCCACGCCGAAGGCCTGCGCCGCGGTGAGGCGGATGCCGAGGATGACCAGAGACCAAAGCGCCACGACCAAAGGCGCGGCCGACTGCAGCAGCAGGGTGTTGAGCGCTTGCGTATGCTCCAGCGCCCAGTATTGCAGGGTGTTGAAGGCGCCGATGCCGGTGATCGACAGCACGATCATCAGGCCGAGTTTCTCGCGGATCGCGGGCCAGTCCTGGACGAGATGCTTCCAGGCGAACGGCAGCACCAGCAGGAAGGCGAAGGTCCAGCGCAGGAACGACAATGTCACCGGCGGGATATGGCCGGCGGCGAGGCGCCCCACGACCGCATTGCCGGCCCAGCACAGCGCGGTGATGCAAAGCAGCAGATAAGGCTGGTTGGCGATCCAGTGCTGGCCGGATGTTTCGGCGCTCGTGGTCTGGCCGGTGGCGGACATTGTGATTGTTATGGCCCCGCGTGGAATACGCCAAGAATACGCCAAGGCCTTCCGGCCCGGCTTTGTCCGGGCCGGTCGAAACCCGGCCCCGTTCAAAGACACGGAAACGCGACCGATATCAATGGCGCGAGGCGCATCGGGTCCATGCGCGCGCGGCGCGGCGGCGGGAACCTGCGTTGCCGCCGCCTGACGCCTGTCTACTTGCTCAGCGGCTGCGCGAAGAACGGCATGCCCCACATGAAGTCCGTCTGCATCGCCTGCAGCGCCGGGCGCGATCCGCTGCCGTGATACCAGTCGGGATGCGGGGTGCCGGACACGCTTTGCTGATAGCCGACCTCGCTCAATCGATCGAAGCTGAACACGCCCAGTGCCGGCGCGAGCGGGCTCGCGTCGTTGCCGGTGCTCTTCACGGCGGCGCGTGCGTGGCAGCTGATGCAGCTCGATGTCGTCATGAAGCCGCCCTCGGTCACGGAATTGCCGAGCCGGGTCGCACGTCCCATCGCATTGGTGAAGGAGACCTGCGACCCCTTCAGCCGGTAGCTGCGCCAGGCCTTGTCGCTCGGTTCGGGTTCGGCCTTGGCGGTCGCGGAGGTACCGATGCCCATCGCGTCGAGCACGGAGGCGAGTTCGCGCGAAGCCGCGCCGCTGGAATAGCGCGTGCCCAGCTCGAAGATCACGCTGGAGCTCCCGAGCCCGTCGTTGCGCACGTGCGGACGGGTAAAGTTGTTGAGGGTCGCGGCCGGGTTCGGCCGTGCGTCGCTCGATGCAAAGCCGTAGGAATCATTGCACCCGATGAAATCGCAGCGTCCGGGATTGTTGACGTGCTCGAAGGTCGTCCACACCCATTGCGGAATGTCCTTGGTCGAGATGTGAAAGGACACCAGCCAGTGGATGCCCTTGTATTCCTTGCCGAAGGCCGTCGAGACCATCTCCTTCTTGATGTAGGGCGCCGACGGATCGTCGGTCAGTCCCAGCTCCTTGGCGAACGGCTCGTACAGCCAGTTGCTCTTGATCATGATGGCGGGAATCGGAAGGTCGATCCTGCTCATGCTGGCCGGGCCGTTGGTGGCCTGATAGGGCGCGTTGCCGGCGAGATTGTCCCTGCTGCGGTTGAACACGGCGGCAATACCCTGCTGATTGTAGAGATTGCCGCGGAAGATGTGGTCGAACATCGGCTTGTTGCGGACGGTGATCTCGCCGACCTCCTGGCGGATGACCCGGCCGGGCTCAGGCTCGCCGGCCTTCGGCAATGCGTTCATCAGCGCCGCGCCGAGGCCGCCCTGGCCGAGAAAGATCGCGTGTGCGCCGATCGGCTGGCCGAGCCGGCGCGCGACCGGAGCTGCTGCTGCGACGGCAGCAGTCGCAGGCGCGATGTGATCGCCGGGGAAGTACGGACAGTGCAGCGAGTTGGGATAGTCCTTGTCGGTCGTGGTGTCGCCATAGCCGGGATTGTTGGCCGCGTCGGGCTGGCAACAATCAGCCCCGGTCGCATTGGCGGTGCACAGCTTGAACGGCTTGCCCGGCCAGGTCTGCGGGTCGGACGCCCAATTGGTCCACCAGCGCTCCTTCGTGACCTCCGTGAACAGCTTCCACGACAGCATGTCGGGGCAGCTCATGGCGGGATTGGAGGATTTTGGATCGACGACGACCTTGCCGTTGTCCACGGACATGGCGCACTCGGCCGCGTCGCGCATGTCGGCATCGAAATAGGTCGCGAAGTCGATCGAGTTGGGATCCGCGTGAGCCACACGGGGCAGCAGGACGAGCAGCGAACAAGAGAGAATCGAAACGATGCCTCGCAGCGAAGATTTCGGGACCATGGTCGTTGCCTCAAAATGGGGCCGGCCCGTGATGTCGTTTGAGCTGGTCGGTGCCGGAGCCCGGGTTGGAAATTGCCTTCTGAAACGCGAATGCCGAAAGATCAGGTATAAAGTATCAGTTCATGCAACCTAAGGAAGTGAACTTTTCATGTCCAGCGACCAGATTGCGACCACGCGGGGGCGCGGTCCTCAACTCGGCGAACGAGGCTTGCGGGCGGGCCGCCGTTTCCTCTCAGCCCACTAGGATTTTCCGGGGATATCAAAGGCTTGGATCGGGCGTTGGGTCTTCAAAAAGCCCGGTTCTTGCTTGCCTAGAGAGGCTGCTTCCTTTATCCGGTTGCTGCCCTGCATACGAACGGCTCCGGGCCGGGAATTGGGCTGGGCGCATCTAGATTCTTCGAAGGATTACCCGCGAATGGCCAATGTTGTCGTCGTCGGCGCCCAATGGGGCGACGAAGGAAAGGGCAAGATCGTCGACTGGTTGTCGGAGCAGGCGGACATCGTCGCGCGCTTCCAGGGCGGCCATAATGCCGGCCATACGCTGGTCATCAACGGCGAGACCTACAAGCTCGCGCTGTTGCCCTCGGGCGTGCTGCGCCCGTCGAAACTGGCGGTGATCGGCAACGGCGTGGTGTTCGACCCGCAGGCCTTCCTCGACGAGGTCGCCAAGCTGCGCGCCCAGGGCGTCGCGGTCGGCCCGGAGAATCTGCGGGTCGCGGAGAACGTGACCCTGATCCTGCCGCTGCATCGCGAGCTCGATGCGTTGCGCGAATCGTCCAACTCGGCGACGGCGATCGGCACCACCCGTCGCGGCATCGGACCGGCCTATGAGGACAAGGTCGGCCGTCGCGCGATCCGTCTGATGGACCTCGCCGATCTCGACACGCTCCCGCACAAGATCGACCGGCTGCTTGCGCACCACAACGCACTGCGCCGCGGCCTCAACCTGCCGGAGTTCGACGGCAACGAGATCCTGAAAGAGCTGACCGCGTTCGCGCCGCAGCTGCTGCCCTATGCCGAGACGGTGTGGCGCCTGCTCGATAGCGAGCGGCGTGCGGGCAAGCGCATCCTGTTCGAGGGCGCGCAAGGTGCCCTGCTCGACGTCGACCACGGCACCTATCCCTACGTCACCTCGTCGAACACGGTGGCGGCGCAGGCCGCGACCGGAACGGGCATCGGTCCGGGCGGGGTCGGCTACGTGCTCGGCATCTGCAAGGCCTATACGACCCGCGTCGGCCAGGGGCCGTTCCCGACCGAGCTCTTGAACGAGATCGGCGAGGAGATTGGCCGTCGTGGCCGCGAGTTCGGGGTCAATACCGGGCGCAAGCGCCGCTGCGGCTGGTTCGACGCCGTGCTGGTCCGCCAGACCGTGCGGACCTGCGGCATCAACGGGCTGGCGCTGACCAAGCTCGACATTCTCGACGGCTTCGATTCGATCGAGGTCTGCGTCGGCTACAAGCTCGACGGCAAGGAGATCGATTATTTCCCGGCCGGCGAGGGCGCGCAGGCCCGGGTCGAGCCGATCTGGGAGACCATCGAGGGCTGGAAGGAGCCGACCGCCGGCGCGCGGTCGTGGGCCGACCTGCCCGCCCAGGCCATCAAATATGTCCGCCGGATCGAGGAATTGGTGGGGTGCCCGGTTGCCCTGCTTTCCACCAGCCCCGAACGCGAGGATACTATCCTGGTGCAAAATCCGTTTGAGGCTTAACGATCTCTTACCAGGCCGCGGATATAGTTGAGTAGAAATGGCTGATTACTATCCGCTGATCGCCCGTGCTATTGCCGCCCTGGACCCCAACGCTCCCGGCGAAAGCCGGCGCGCGCTCTATGAGCGGGCGCGCACGGCCCTGATCGCGCAGCTTCGCAGCGTCCAGCCGCCGCTCTCCGAATCCGAGATCACCCGCGAACGGCTGTCGCTGGAAGAGGCCGTCCGTAAGGTCGAATCGGAAGCCGCCCAGCGCGCCCGCGAGGCCTCGCGTCCCGGTGGCGGCGCTCGCCCCAGCGGCAGCGGCGATGCGTTCCGCCGGGCCAGCGCCCGCGCAGCCGACAACAACACGCCCGCATCTGCTCAGCCGGCCGCGCCGCCGCGGGCCCGTCCCGCCGCACCGCCGCCGCGCAACGATCGCCCGCCGCTCGGCGGCGACGACCAGAACGACACGCCACGTTCGCCCCGCGCCCCGCGTTTCGATGCGCCGCGCCAGTCTGGTCCGCCGGAGCCGCCGGCCGGGCGCTCGCCTCCGCGTCGCCCGCAGGACAGCGGACCGCCGCCGCCATTGCCGCCGGCGCCTGGCGTGCGCGGCTTCCGCGACATCACCGCCGACGTCAACGATCTCGGCGGTGCCGCCGCGCAGGCCAATCGCGCCGCGCGCCGCACCTATGCCAACGTGCCGTCGCCCTCGCCGGAATTCGACCGGCTCGAGCCGAGCCTGGAGAACCGCGCCGCCGAACCCGACGCACCCTATTCTTATGACGAGTCGATGGAGGAGGCCGAGCGCTACGCGCCGCAAGCCCAGCCGCCGTCGCCGCGTCCGCGCATTGCGCCCGACCGCGGCGCCAGGAAGCCCAAGCGTGCCGGCTCGATCTTCCCGTTCAAGAGCGCGATCGCCATCGGCATCGTGCTGATCCTGGTCGGCGCCGGCATCCTCTGGGGCAAACAGCTGGCGCAGACCGCGACCAATCTGTTCAAGTCCTCGCCGACCCAGGTGGTCGAGGCGCCGAAGGATGCCTCGCAGCCGCAGAGCAAGCCGAAGATTCCGGATCGCGTCGGCCAGCCCTCGGCCAGCGACCAGCCGGCCGCGCCGGTGGCGCAGAAGGTCGTGCTCTATGACGAGGATCCGTCCGACCCGAAGGGCAAGCAATATGTCGGCTCGGTGGTGTGGCGGCTCGAGCCGATCAAGGCGTCGGGCAACCAGAAGGCCGACATCGCCGTGCGCGCCGACATCGAGATCCCCGACCGCAAGTTCAAGATGACGATGTCGTTCCGCCGCAACACCGACTCGTCGCTGCCGGCGAGCCACACGGCCGAGCTGACCTTCATCCTGCCGCCGGACTTTCCGGGCGGCGGCGTCTCCAACGTGCCGGGCATCCTGATGAAGTCGAACGAGCAGGCGCGCGGCACGCCGCTCGCGGGCCTCGCCGTCAAGGTCACCGACGGCTTCTTCCTGGTCGGCCTCTCCAACGTCGACGCCGACCGCGCCCGCAACGTCCAGCTCCTGAAGGAGCGCTCGTGGTTCGACGTGCCGCTGGTCTACGCCAACCAGCGCCGCGCCATCATCGCCATCGAGAAGGGCGCCCCCGGCGAGCGCGCCTTCAACGACGCCTTCGCGCAGTGGGGCGACTAGGAGTACTCCGTGAGACCTCGGCCTGCATGGTTCGAGACGCCCGCCTCGGCGGGCTCCTCACCATGAGGTTTTGATATCTCGCCGCGAAACGAGACCTCATCCTGAGGGCCCGCCCCTTGGGCGGGCGTCTCGAAGGATGGTCGCCGGTACGCTGTTCTACTGCGCGGCCGCTTCCCGCTTGCGCGATGACGCGGCGGCGGCGGCTTCGCGGTCCATCACGGCGCGGCAGCCGGGGCTGACCTGCGCTTTTTTCTGCACCATGCAGGCCCGGATCCGCTGGATGTCGGGGATTTCGCTGGAGCACAGCCGCATCGCGTCGCCCGAGCACATCTGCTGCGCTTCGGACGAGAAGGCGAGGCCGGGCGATGTCTGGAGCGCGAAGGCGGTGGCGGCGATTGCGAACAGCGAAGCGATGGTCTGGTAGCGTGTCATGAAGAATGCGTCCCCGAGTTCCGTGGGTTGAGCCACTTGGTTTTGGGGCGCCGCACGCGGCTTGATCTGCCGCATGTCACAGCCTTCACGCCGGGAATTCAATCCCGCATGTGGTCGCTCGATTTCTTGATATTCGAATCGAAAAGTGCTGCGCCGCCCGATTCGAGTATGCGCGATTGTTACGAAGCTGCAATGGGCGACGCGAAGGAATCCGCAGCTGTTGCGCGGCCGTCACGCAAAATGCCGGCGCGCAACTTACATGCCGAGCTCACATGCCGATGTTACATCCCGTGGCTCTGAAACACCTTGCTGCACGACTTCGACAGCTTGGCCCGGTTACCCATCAGGCACGACTGCACCGCACCGTCATTGCCGAGATCCTTGCGGCACAGCCGCGAGGCGTCGCGCGAGCAGGCCCGCTGCTCCTGCGGCGTGCCCATATGGCCTTGCGCAAAGGCGGGCGCGTTCGACACGCCGCCAAGGGCCGTAAGCGTAATCGTCGCCAGCAACAACAGTTTACGAGACATCGGCGGCTCCAGATCTGACAGGGAATTTGAGGTCCAGTCTGAACCCGCCGCCTTGCCACTTGTTCCCTCAAACGGCCCGCAACCCCGCTATCCAAGGTTCCCGCCGCGCTGCTATAAATGCCCTGCGTATGAGGAGTTCTTGATGAAACGCTATCTGGTGTTTGCGCTCGTTGGTCCGTTCGTGGGTGGCTTCCTGCTGCTGCTGACGACGACCTACCAGTCCGGCTACTGGACCCAGACCAATCTCGGCGAGGTCGGCAAGCTGTTCGTCGTGTTCTTCAAGACGCTGCAATACAGCTATCTGTTCGGCTTCCTGCCATCGCTGATGATCGGCGCGGTCGACGACATCCTGATCCACGTCAGGCGCGTCAGGCCGGTGCTGCGGATGCTGCTGGTCGGCCTGTTCGCATTCGTCCTCGCCGCGTTCACCTATAGCTCGCGGGGGGCGGATTCGGGCGCGGTGCAGTTCATCCTGTACGGCCTGGTTGGCTTCGTGCCGGCGGTCCTGTCATCCTGGCTGGTGCATCACTATGTCGAGGAGCCGCAACCCGCGGCGGCTGCGAGCTGAGCACGCGACCTTCGGACGCGGCGCAGCAACCTCTGCTGCTCTCGCGCGTTCCCCAATGGCCATGACCATGCCCGATGACGACATTCTCGCGCCACGCAGATCCCGCTCGGGGACGCAGTCGCGCGCCGATTTTTCGGGCCGCGCGGCGCGCGGGCCGGTCATTGATCAGGACGGCCAGGAAATCCACCCTGACCAGATCCGCCCTGAACGGCTGGAGCAGGGGTTTCAACAGTTTCGCTTCGAGTTTGGGCAAGGCAACCCGTTCGGCAATCTGACGCGCGAGCAGCGTATTGCGCGGCTCGAGGCGCTCGCAAAGCTGCTCGACGTCGCCTTCATCCTGCCCGGCACCAACATCCGCTACGGCATCGACGGGCTGATCGGCCTGATCCCCGTGATCGGCGACATCATCACCACCGCCATCTCGCTGTGGCTGGTACGCGAGGCCCGTGCGCTCGGCGCGCCCTGGTACCTGACGGCGCGGATGCTTGGCAATGTCGCGGTCGACGGCGTGGTGGGCATCGTGCCGTTCGTGGGCGACGCCTTCGACGTCATGTTCCGCGCCAACATGCGCAACGTGCGCCTGTTGCGCCGCTGGCTCGACAAGCAGCCGCGCGTCTGAAATCCGCTTCCCAGAAAAGCAAAAAGCGCGACAGCCTTTCGGCCGTCGCGCTTTCTGCGCACATCGGAGACTGCGAAATTTACGCCGCGTCGGCGTCGGCCTCGGCGACCGGCTCGGGCTTGCGGTGGCGCGGCAGCGGGAAGGCTTCGCTCTCATAGAGCGAACGGATGCCGTTCTGGTCGAAACGGGCTTCCTCGACCTGGAGGTACGCGCCATTCAGCGAATCCGTCGGCAACTGCTCCATCGCGAACTGCACGGCTTCGGCCGCGGTGCCGAACCGGCGATAGGTGAACCCTGCGCGCTTCTTCTTGCGAATGGCGGCGGGAAAGAGTTCGGCGGAAGTGTTGAAGTTGAACGGACGCAGTGGACGCATGGTCAAAGACCTCGTGATCTTGTCTGGGGCTTTAAGCGCGTGGGGTTTGGGAGGGCGGAGGCCACACTCGGCCGGGCCCGCCGCACATCATTTTCGTCCACTAATATAAGCCGTTTTGACAGAAATGCGACCCCTGCGATGGGAGATGATGAATCCGTGCATGGCAGGTCCGCAATCGTCGAAAGCTAAATAATTTCAGTGGCTTATATGATTTACAGCTTGCCAAGCAGCAGCAGGACGAGCAGCACCACCAGAATGACGCCGCCGATCCCCATGCCGGAATGGCCCATGCCGTAGCCATAGCCGCCGATCCGGCCAGACCAGCCGCCCAAGAGATAGATGATCACCAGGATGATCAGGATGGTCCCGAGTGACATGGCGTCCTCCCTGGCGGCCGCCGGAAGAGGCTCATCGGCTGCACCGCCAGACAAGAAAAGCATATCGCGCCGCCGGGTTCCATCCGGGAACCCGGCGGCGCGCAATCTTATTTCGGCTCGAGCTTCAGCGCCGCCGAATTGATGCAGTAGCGCAGGCCGGTCGGCCCCGGTCCGTCGGGGAAAACGTGGCCGAGATGGCCGCTGCACTTGGAGCAGAGCACCTCGGTGCGGATCATGCCGTGCGTCGCATCGCGCTCTTCGTCGACATGGCTCTCGACCGCAGGTGCGGTGAAGCTCGGCCAGCCGCAGCCGGAGTCGAACTTGGCGTCGGACTCGAACAGGACGTTGTCACAGCCGGCGCAGACATAGGTGCCGGCTCGGTGGTCGTGCTCATATTCGCCGGAGAAGGGACGCTCGGTCGCCTTCTCGCGCAGCACGGCGTACTGCATCGGCGACAATTCGCTGCGCCACTGCTCTTCGCTCTTGATGACCTTGTCGTCGGTGGTTTTCGTCCTGGTGTCGGGCATGGGTCTCCCGTTTGTCTGATGATCTTGTTGTCGATGATCTCGCGATCAGTTGGTGGCCTTGCTGGCACTCACCAGCGTCGGCTTCTCAATATAGTTACCCGCGAACAGTTTTTTCAGGTTCTCGACCTTCGGGATGTCGTTGTAGGCGATGTAGGGCTGGTTCGGGTGCAGCGTCAGATAGTCCTGATGATAGCCCTCGGCCGGATAGAACGCCTCCAGCGCGCCGACCTTGGTGACGATCGGCTTGCTGAACACCTTGGCGCCGTCGAGCTGGGCGATATAGGCCTCCGCGACCTTCTTCTGCTCGTCGGAGGTGGTGAAGATCGCCGAGCGATATTGCGTGCCTGAGTCTGGTCCCTGGCGGTTGAGCTGGGTCGGATCGTGCGCCACCGAGAAGTAGATCTGGAGGATCTTGCCGTAGGAGATCTTCTTGGGGTCGAACTTGATCTCGACCGACTCGGCGTGGCCGGTCCGGCCGCCCGAGACGGTCTGGTAGTCGGCGGTCGCCTTGCTGCCGCCGGCATAGCCGGAGACGGCGTTGACGACGCCGGCGGTGTGCTGGAACACACCCTGCACGCCCCAGAAGCAGCCGCCGGCGATCACCGCGGTCTGGATGCCGCTCGCGGGTGCTGCGTCCAGTGCGGGGGCGGGGATCACGACCGCGTCTTCCGCGGCCCGGGACGGCAAGGCAAAGGCCAGCGACAGGGCGGTGGTGGCGGCGAGCAGGGACAGGACGACGGAGCGGCGCATGGCGGATCCTCTTTCGGAAGGCCTGACAGTTTAGGGCGGTTGAGGGCGGGCGAACAGCCTGCCCGGCGTTTGTCAGACATCAGAGATACGGGCGGACCGGGAGTTTGTTACGGTCCTGGAGACACGAACCCGTGAAAAAAAGCCGCAACGCATGGCCCGGCTTGGCGGGGTGGGGAACTCCGGGCTAGATGAACCGGCGCGATCGACGATCGACTTAAAAATGTGGTGGCTGGAGCTGATCTGACAACATGCTGCGCGTCGTCCCCCTGATATCAGTCATACTCGTCTCCGGCCTCGCGATCGCCGCGGCCGAGCCGCAACTCGGCGACGATCTCGCCATTTGCCGCGACCGCCAGGGCGACGCCCAGGCGCGGGCGACGGCCTGCGAGAACCTGCTCAACGCCGACCGCGTCACCGGCAAGGACAAGGCGGTCGCGCTGTCCGTGCGCGGCAGTACGCTGATCAACAAGCGCGACTACGATCGCGCGATCGATGCCCTGTCCACGGCCGCCGGCCTTGACCCCGACAATGTCGTCATCCTCAATTTGCGCGGCCTCGCCTATGAGCGGACGGGCAAGGACGACCTCGCGATTGCCGACTACAACCTCGCGCTCGAGAAGCGTCCGACCTACGGTGTTCCCTACAACAATCGCGGTGTCATCCAGCTGCGCCGCGGCGCGCTGCAAAGTGCGCTCGACGATTTCAGCCTGTCGATCAAATACACGCCCAAATTCATTCTCGGCTGGACCAACCGTGCCCGCGTCCGCACCCTGATGAAGGATTATGACGGCGCGCTCGCCGATTTCGCCGAGGCCGAGAAGATCGATCCGGCCGCGCAGCAGATCGCCGGCAACCGCTGCACCACCTACGGCCTGATGGGCAAATACGACCAGGCTTTTGCCGATTGCAACGGCCTGATCGAGAAACAGCCGAGAAATGTCTACGCGATCAACAACCGCGCCGACGTCTATTTCATGAAGGGCGATCTCGACGCCGCGCTGAAGGACTACACCGCGGCGCTCCAGATCAACCCGAACAACATCCGGGCGCATTCCGGCCGCGGCCAGGTCTACGAGCGCAAGAAGGATCTCGCCCAGGCCCGCGCCGATTATCGCTCGGCGGCCTATTCGCTGACGAAGTTCGACGAGCTCGACGTCGCGCGTGCCCGCGCCATCGCGCAGGAGCGGCTCGCCGCACTGACGCCGCAAACGCCGGGCGGCGCACCCAGCGGGCGCCGCGTTGCGCTGGTGATCGGCAACGGCGCCTACAGGAACGTCCACGCTTTGCCCAATCCGCCGCGCGATTCGAAGATGATCGCGAGCGTGTTGAAGGATGTCGGCTTCCAGACCGTGATCTCCGTCAGCGACCTCACCCGCGACAAGTTCTTCGACGCGCTGAAGACCTTCGCTGACGAAGCGGAAAAGGCCGATTGGGCGGTGGTCTATTACGCCGGCCACGGTTTCGAGATCGGCGGGGTGAACTATCTCGTTCCTGTTGACGCCAAGCTCGCCGTCGACCGGGATGCCGAAACCCAGGCGGTCGCCCTTGAGCAGGTGATCGCCGCGGTCGGTGCCGCGCGAAAAGTGCGTCTGGTGATCTTGGATGCCTGCCGCGACAACCCGTTCGCGCCGACCATGCAGCACACGCTGTCGCTAAAGCTGGTCGACAAGGGCTTTTCCAACATCGAGCCCGGCGCCGGCTTCATGGTGGTCTACGCCGCCAAGCACGGCGAGACCGCGATCGACGGCGACAACGGCGCCGACAGCCCGTTCTCCACCGCGCTCGCCCGCGAGATCAAGGTGCCGAAGGTCGAGATCCGGAAGCTGTTCGACATCGTCCGCGACGACGTCTGGTCCGCCACCAAGCATGAGCAGCAGCCGTTTTCGTACGGCTCGCCGCCGGGGCGGGAAGATTTTTATTTCGTGGCGGGGAAGTGAGGGCGCGGCAGTGGAGTCTTAAACCACGATACTCAACCTTTTCGCCGCGCGCGTGATCCCCGTGTACAGCCACCTTGCGCGGCTCTCCCCGAACGCAAAGCTCTCGTCGAACAGCACGACGTCGTCCCATTGCGAGCCCTGCGATTTGTGCACGGTCAGCACGTAGCCGTAGTCGAACTCGTCATAGGGCTTGCGCTGCTCCCAGGCGATCGCCTCGACGCCGCCCTCGAAGCAGTCGGCACGCACCGAGACTTTTGTGACCTTGTGCCCAAGATCCTCGTCCGGCGACAGCCGCATAGAGAGGATGCGCGACTTCGAGCGCGAGGTGTTGCGCGACTTCACCCGCCACAGGCCGCCGTTGAACAGGCCCTTCTTGCGGTTGTTGCGCAGGCAGACCAGCTTGTCGCCGGCGACCGGAAAGACGTCCTCGATGTTCTGCCGCTGACGTACCCGCATGTTGTAGGCGCGGCGCGTGTTGTTGCGGCCGACCAGCACCTGGTCGGCGCTCATGACGCGATCGGGATCGAGCTCTTTGCGCGACACCACCTCGCTCTCGCCGTAGCGGCCGATGTCGAGCTCGCGGCCCTCGCGGACGTCCATCGACATCCGCACGATCGGATCGTCCTGGGCCTGGCGATGCACTTCGGTGAGCATCGCATCGGGCTCGGTGTTGGTGAAGAAACCGGCGCCCTGGATCGGCGGCAGCTGCGCGGGGTCGCCGAGCACCAGCAGGGGACAATCGAACGACATCAGGTCGCGGCCCAGTTCGGCATCGACCATCGAGCATTCGTCGATCACGATCAGCTTGGCCTTCGAGGCCGGCGCGTCGTCCCATAATTCAAAGCTCGGCTGCTCCTCGCCGGATTCGCGGGCGCGGTAGATCAGCGAGTGGATGGTCGAGGCGTCGTCGCAGCCCTTGTTGCGCATCACCAGCGCCGCCTTGCCGGTGAAGGCGGCGAACTTCACCTCGCCGTCGACGCCCTCGGCGATGTGCCGCGCCAGCGTGGTCTTGCCGGTGCCGGCAAAGCCGAACAGGCGGAACACCGGCGGCGTGCCGTTGCGGCCGGGTTTTGCTTTCAGCCAGTCGCCGACGGCTTTCAGCGCGGCATCCTGGTGCGGGGTGAATGTGGCCATGTCTGCTTTGAGGAGGGGCGAAACGAGGCGATTCGCCATCCCCCAAAACTAACCATTCGCCCCGCCGGTTCAAGCGCGGTCGGGCCGGACTGTTGCCGCTGGGATCATCAGCGCAAGTTGAGATTGTGCCCGCACGGAGCCGATGCGAGAATTGAATGTCAAAAGGGAAATCCGAGTTGTGAGCGCAATGGGGCTGACGGCCATCGATCTCGGGTTTCGCGGCGCGGCGAGCGGCGTGTTCCTGTTGATCGTCCTGGTGGCGCTGCAGCGCCGTGCCGTCAATCAGAACACTTATCTCGGCATCGCGATGTGCGCCGGAGGCGTGTTCTATGCGATCGTGACCGCGCCGTTCTTTCCCAAAGCATCCTGGTGGTGGACGATGCCGTTCGTGTCCTCGCTCGCCGCCGTCTTTTGGCTATGGGCGCGGGCCGCGTTCGATGATGATTTCGTGCTCAGGCGCTGGCACGGCGCCCTGTGGCTGGCCGTCGTTGCCTGGGGATTTGCCGTGTCGCTCAGTTTTCCGCAATGGCCCGCTTTGGCCAGATCCGGCGGCAAGGTCCTGTCGTTGGTCGTCCTGGGGCTCGCGCTGGCCGCCGCGATCCAGACGGTCAGGACATGGCGCGTGGATCTGGTGATGCGGCGGCGCCGGCTGCGGCTGGCGGTGCTCGCCATCAATGTCGTGACCATAGGACTCGTCGCCGTTGCGGCCGTCGCCGATATTCCCGTGGCAGTGCCGGGCGCGTCCGGCAGCCTGCCGACCGCGCTCAGCCTGTTCGTGGTGGCGACGCTCGCGGCCCTGGGCGTGCTCAGTCCGCCGGTGGTGGCCGTCGGCGACGCCACGGCCGCGATCGCATCCGGCGATGTGGCGAGGCCGGCCCGGGTCGCCGACCGCGCCGCCGCGGAAAGGGTCGTGGTCGATCCCCGGATCGCCGTCGATCCGATCCTGCTGCGGCGTCTCGACCATCTGATGACCGTGGAGCGAGCCTATCGGCAGGAAGGCCTTGCGATCGGCGCGCTGGCGGCGCGGCTCGATGTTCCCGAGCACCGGCTGCGCCAGGCCATCAACGAGGGACTGGGCTATCGGAACTTCAATGCGTTCCTCAATCGCTACCGCATCGAGGATGCCCGACTGGCGCTGTCCGATGCGACGCAGCGGGAGGTCCCGGTGCTGACCATCGCCATGGATGCGGGCTTCCAGTCGATCGGACCCTTCAACCGCGCCTTCAAGGCCGAGACCGGCGTGACCCCGACCGAATTCCGGCGCGAGGTGCTGAGCCGGCCGGAAAACGACGGCGATCCCGGAATCGACCAGCCGCGCCGAGAAATCGGCTAGCCGATTTTTGGATGGGGCGAGAAGGCCGGACCCCGATTGGGCAGACTGCGGAGCAGAAAGACCAGCCCAGCCAGCGCGAGCCCATCCATGTCCCATTCGACCACCGCCGTCCCTGTATCGGAACGGCTCCATGCTCTCGATGCGCTCAGGGGTGGCGCCCTGCTGCTCGGTATCGTCCTGCACGCGGCAATGTCGTTTGTGCCTGCCACGCCCCGGTTCTGGTTCATCCAGGACACCCATCCAAGCCTGCTCGTAGGCCTGCTGTCCTTCACCATCCACGTCTTCCGGATGACGACCTTCTTCCTGATGGCGGGTTTCTTCGCGCGCATGAGCTTTCATCGCCGGGGCGCCCGGGGTTTCGTCCGGGACAGGTTACAGAGAATTGGGCTGCCGCTCGTGATCGGATGGCCGATCCTGTTCACGCCCATGAGCCTCATCGCGATCTGGGCGTCTCATTTCCCGAATGGCGGTTGGTCCCGCAGTTGGCCGCCGGTGCTGCCGACTTTCCCGCTGACCCATCTCTGGTTTCTCTACGTGCTGCTTGAGCTCTATGTCGCGATGCTGCTGCTGCGCGGCGCCATCGTCTGGCTCGATCCATCAGGCACCTGGCGTGCGGCTCTCGACCGCCTCTTCGCACGGATCATGCGCAATCCGCTGGCGCCGCTGCTTCTGGCGATCCCGATCGGCATCGCATTCAGCCTCGACCAGCGCTGGATCAATGTGATGGGTGTGAGGACGCCGGATCAATCGCTCGTCACCAATGCGCAGGCCTGGATCGGCTTCGGCACCGCGTTCGGCGTCGGCTGGCTGCTGCATCGGCAGATCGATCTGCTGCGGCTGCTCGAGCGGCGCTGGCTCCCGCATCTTCTGATCGCGCTTGGCCTGATCCTGATCAGTTTCGTGCTTGTCGGGGTGATGACATCAGCGCCGGGGGCACCGAAACTGCCGGTCAGCTTCGCCACGCTCAGGCTTGTCTCCGCGATCCTGTACGCGCCGGCGATCTGGATTTCGACCTTCGCCGCCATCGGCCTCGCGCTTCGCTTCATGTCCGGCTTCAGCCCGATTTGGCGCTACTTGGCCGATGCCTCCTACTGGCTCTATCTGATCCACATGCCGATTGTGATGGCGCTGCAGGTCGTGCTGTCGCCGCTCGACTGGCCGGGGCTGATCAAGTTCGCCATCATTCTCATCGTCGCGATTCCGCCGATGCTGGCGAGCTATCATCTGCTGGTGCGCTTCACCTTCATCGGTGCGGTGCTGAATGGCCGCCGTGCCGAAAAGCGCGTTCTCCCGCAAGGCGGAATTGCCACCGCGTAGACAGCGCCGCCCCACGCATTAAGATGCCCGCAACAAAAACAAGCGGGAGAAGCGTCATGAAGTTCGGCATCTTCTATGAGCTGCAACTGCCGCGGCCCTGGGTCGCCGGCGACGAGCTCAGGCTTTACCAGAACGCGCTCTCGCAGATGGAGCTCGCCGACAAGCTCGGCTACGACCACGCCTGGGTCGTCGAGCATCACTTCCTCGAAGAGTACTCGCACTCGCCGTCGCCGGAATCGTTTCTCGCCGCCGCAAGCCAGCGCACTAAGAACATCCGGCTCGGCCACGGAATCCTGCAGCTCACCACCAATCATCCGGCGCGCGTCGCCGAGCGCGTCGCGGTGCTCGACCTCTTGTCCAACGGCCGCTGCGAATTCGGCATGGGCGAGAGCGCGTCCATCACCGAGCTGACGCCGTTCGGCCGTGACATGGAGACCAAGAAGGAAGTCTTCGAGGAGGCCGTCGCCGCGATCTTCCCGATGTTCAAGGACGCCGGAAGCGAGCATCACGGCAAATATTTCGACATCCCCTTGCGCAATGTCGTACCAAAACCGGTGCAGAAGCCGCATCCGCCGTTGTGGATGGCATGCTCGCAACTGCCGACCATCGAGCGTGCCGGCCGCCATGGCTTTGGCGCGCTCGGCTTCCAGTTCGTCAGCGCCGATGCCGCGCATGCCTGGGTGCACGCTTACTACAACGCGATGACCAAGCGTCTCGCGAAACTCGCCGACTACGAGATCAACCCGAACATGGCGCTGGTGTCGTTCTTCATGTGCGCGAAGACGGATGAAGAGGCGCGTGCGCGCGCCGACGGCGCCACCTTCTTCCAGTTCGCGCTGCGCTTCTACGGCGCCTCGCAGAACCGCCAGCGTCCCGCGCCCTACACCGTCAACATGTGGGACGAGTACAACAAGTGGAAGCGCGACAATCCCGAAGCGCAGGAGGCGGCGCTGCGCGGCGGCCTGATCGGCTCGCCCGAGACGATCCGCAAGAAGCTGAAGCGCTTCCAGTCTTCGCATATCGACCAGGTGATTTTGCTCAACCAGGCCGGCAAGAACAGCCACGAGCACATCTGCGAATCGCTGGAGCTGTTCGGCCGCGAGGTGATGCCGGAATTCCAGAACGATCCGGCGCAGACGGCCTGGAAGCAGGGCGTGATGAGCGGCGAGATCAAGCTGGAAGAGATCGACACCGAGGCCTTTACCGACCGCTACGGCAAGCTCGCCATCAACGTTCCGCCCGCGAAGGCGGCGGGGTAGGGCAGGGCGATCGCATATGGCATTTTGGGCGACCTGAGCGCGCGCCTCGTCCTTCGAGACGACCGCTTCGCGGTCTCCTCAGGATGAGGCTGAGCGGCATCGGTGCTCGTCAAAATGACGGCCGCACACTCGGTCCTCATCCTGAGGGCCCGCCAACGGCGGGCGTCTCGAAGGATGGCCACAGGGGAAATGCTCCCATGCGCGATTGCGCTGCGGGGTAGGGGGCCGCTTCCGGCGCGGGGCCCTTGCTGATATCGTTCGCCAAAAGAACCTTGGCGGAGGACACCCATGCGGCCCCACGCGATGGCCTCGAATCCAGCGGCTGGCGACGTCACGCCCGCGGTGCTCGCCATTGGCCGTCCGGACTTCCCGAACGCCCTCATCGACACGCTGCGCCGGCAGGCCGGCGTCGGCCATTGCATGGTGTTTGCGCTGACGCGCGCCGGCGCGGCGAGCTGTCTGCTCGATGTCGGCAACATCCCGACCGGCGGCGATCTCGGCGCCGCCTATGCCGGGCAGTTTCACGAATCCGATCCCAATCGCGATGCGCTGTTCGAAGGCGAGGGCAGCGCGCCGATCGTGCTGCCGTCGTTCGCGCCGCGCATGTACGGCGCGCGCTATCGCAAGATCTTTTTCAGGGAATCGAACATCGTCGACAAATGCGCCACCGCGATCTGGACTGGCGACACCTGCTTCTATGTCAACTTCTACCGCATCACGTCTCAGGGCCGTTTTGCCGACGCCGAGCGTGCGCGGCTGCAGGCGATCGCGCCGGCGATTGGCGCGAGCGTCGCGCGGCATTTCCAGCGGGCCGCGACTGCAACGCCCGACCAGAACCTCGCCGCGTTGTTCGCGACACGCGCGCCAATCTCCGCGCTGACGCCGCGCGAACGGGAAGTCTGCCGCCACATCCTGCTCGGCCTCAGTTCCGAGGCGATCTCGCAAGCGCTCGGCATCAGCCTGCATTCGACCCTGACCTACCGCAAGCGCGCCTATCAGCGGCTCGGCATTTCCTCGCAGAACGAATTGTTCGGAATTGTGCTGGGCTTGCTCGCGGGGCCTGGTCGCCCGAACTGAGAGGGGACTCTAAGTTCTGCTCTCCGAAAGCAAAACGGACACGCGGCTCGCGCTCCGTGATCGTCGCTTGTTGCCCCCCGAGCCGACGTCCGCGTTCTCATAAGGAGAGATTGGTGATAAGCATGCGGCGGGACTTCATGCCTGTCGGGGGGACGCGAGAGTGGCAGCAAGGCTTAGCAAGATCATTCTTCTCAGTGCATTCGGGGTGCTCTCCGCGCTTGGCACCGCTCACGCAGCAACCGTTGTGGCCCTCGGAGCCAGCAACACCTTCGGTAAGGGTGTGTCGCGCAGCCAAGCCTATCCCGCACAGCTTGAAACGCTGCTCCGTTCGAGGGGTCTCAACGTCCGTGTCATCAATGCCGGCATCAACGGTGACACCACGGGAGGCATGCTGGCCCGGCTGGATCGCGTGGTCCCGAAAGGAACGAGCGTTGTGATCCTTCAACCCGGCGGCAACGACCGGAGAAAACTGGCCGCCGACAACACCCCTGCCATCCAAGGTCGGCTGGGCGCGATGGGAATCAAGGTTGTCATGCTCCCGAATGGGATGCTGCACGGACTCCCGCATCAGCCTGACGGGCAACATCTCACGCCAGAGGGCTATCACACGCTGGCAGAGAATCTGGTTGGCGAAGTCGCCGCGGCACTGGGGAAGTAGCGTCAAATCGCCTCCGCATGGCTCGTAATCCGTCGAGCCATGCGATCCCGTGTCTCGGGTACAGCCGGCGGGCGCCGTAGACTAGCGGCGGCCCTTGATTTCGGCGACTTGATTTTCGCCGGCCAACTTGCCTCCCGCTAGCAGGCTGCTGCAAAGCCACCGAGACTCTCTGGAGGTCGCGCCAAGGAAACCCTTGGTCTCTACGCACTGCGCGTAGGTGTTGTAGGTCAGCGTGTCTCGGCACGTCGGCGAGAAATTTCCGATATGAGGGTCCCCACTCTGACTACATCCAACCCAGGGGGTGTTGCCGACCCTGTAACTTGTTTCGCAACCACCGTTGCAAGTGCTGGCGGATCTCTCCAGCCTGGCAAGCCGCCCTAATGCCGTACCCGGCGCGAATACCGGATTTTGAGCGGTTGAAGAGCCGGTTGCCCGGTGGGATGTCACTGTCGTTGACCTCTGCTTCGACGCAACGGTTGGCTTTGCCATCTGCTTCGGTGCTTCGACCGAGACGGCGGGAAGCGCGGAGTCGGAGCCTGTTGTGGGGTGCGACATTGCCGGACCGCTTGCGCTGCACAGCAAGAGAGTTGACAAAATAGCGACGGCTGACGGCACGGCGAAGCCTGATGACAATTTCATGCGACAGCTCCCCAAATGCGGGACGGAAATGCCATCCCGACAGCTGCAAGTTGTACCATGGTGGCAATCTGACGATCAGTCGTCCAGGCTGCGGCTGCAACGCCCGGCCATAACCTCGCTGCGCTGTTCGCGACGCGCGCCATTCTCCGCGCTGGACGCCGTACGAGCAGGGGGCCCACATCCCTTGTTGGGTATGGAGAGGGTTGCCATAGGTCGCTCATGACCCGAGGCCGCCGTTAGCGAAATAACGGACCGTGCCGCTCCGCCGGGACACTCCAGCCCCCGACTCGCATCCGCGATGAGACGTGCGTCGTCCGCGTCGCGACCTGGATATCGAGCGGAACTCCCGACTTCCAAAAAAGAGTTGGCGTTAACGACGTTCAATGGTTCCCGCCTGAGCGAAATCCCTTCGAAGTTTCTTAAATATTGCTGGGTACCTCTTTTGGGCATGGTGACCTGGGGAACGACATGAGTAAGCGGGCCAAGCGTCGAAAGGCAGAGACGCTCGCAATACCAATGGTCGCGAGAGTTGCAATTGGCGCCGTGGCCGTCGCCCTCGTGGGGTACGGTTTGCTGTCTCGCCCGGCGAGCGTGCAGCCGACAGGGAAGCCGTCCGCGCACCAGGCCATGGCGTCGTCGACGCCGGTTTACGTGTCAGCTCCCGTTCATGCATCAGCGCCAGCCCCGGCTCCGATTCCCGCCCCGGCCCCTCTGGTCGAACCACCAAAAGCCGCCGACGGTCCCGGAGCATTTGTCCGGCAGGTGATCGACTATGCCAGCCACCAGGTGCCGGGTACGGTGATCGTCGATACCAAGAACACATTCCTCTATTTCGTTCTGAGCGACACGCAAGCGATGCGCTACGGCATCGGTGTTGGCCGCGAGGGTTTCGCATGGTCAGGTGAGCAGACCGTGGCCCGCAAGACGGAATGGCCGGATTGGCGTCCGCCTGCAGAGATGCTTGTGCGTCAGCCTTATCTGCCGCGGTTCATGGCAGGCGGTCCCACCAACCCGCTCGGTGCGCGGGCGATGTATCTCGGCGAGACCGAATTCAGAATTCACGGCACCAACAAGCCCGACACGATCGGGAAGCGGGTGTCGTCCGGCTGTATCCGCTTGACCAATGACGACGTCACGGATCTCTACGAGCGGGTGAAAGTCGGAGCGAAAGTGATCGTGCTTCCGCCAAGCGCTGCCCGTCGTCCATCCCAGGGAGCGCCGCCCGACGCCGCGTCCCAATCGCCAGACCCGGCATCGCCGTCGAACCGGCCCTCGGCAACCAACGCGCAGATCCTGTCATCCGGACCGAAGATCGCCGAGGCCCGGTAGGTTAAATTCTCTGTTCTCGGTCTTCAGCTCAAGTCGTCGCTTGGCTGTCAGTAGCGCGCGACGCCGACGGCGGCCGCGCCGCCGCAGCGTACGC
>JAUEPE010000012.1 GCA_030403585.1 Frankia sp. RB7 | reverse complement strand
CTCACAGTCCTTGGCAGAAAGGCGGCGTGGAAAACTCAATCGGCCGCTTGCGACGCTCGCTGCCGCGCAAAACGGACCTCGACCTCATGACGGCGGCAGATCTTAGACAGCACGTTCAGCGTCTCAACGATACTCCACGCAAATGCCTGGACTTCAAGACGCCCGCCGAGGCATTCTCCGAACTTAGATCAATCGTTGCACTTCAAACGTGAATCCATCCCCCGCCTTCGCGGAGCATGACAGCTGTGTTGGGGAAGCAGCCTTGCGCAAACCGCGTAGCGCCATGCGCGCTACGTCAGCTCCGCCGTCGCCTGATCAAGCCACGCCTTCGTTGCTTCATCGAGCGCCGGCCCCACCTCGGCACGGACGCGCGCGTGGTAGGCATTGAGCCAGGCGAGCTCTTCCTTGCTCAGCATCGCTGCGTCGATGAGCCGGCGATCGATCGGCGCCAACGTCAGCGTCTCGAACGCATTCATCGATTTTTCGGCCCCCTTGATGTCGGCGGCGACCACCAGTTCGAGGTTCTCGATACGGATGCCGAAGCCATCAGTCTTGTAATAGCCGGGCTCGTTGGACAGGATCATGCCGCGCTTCAGTGGCGTGGTGCCGAGTTTTGAGATTCGCGCCGGGCCTTCGTGCACACTGAGATAGCTGCCGACGCCGTGGCCGGTGCCGTGCTCGAAATCGACGCCGGCGGCCCAGAGATATTGTCGCGCCAGCGTGTCGAGCTGCGCGCCGGTGGTGCCGTCGGGAAACACCGCGCGCGCGATTGCGATATGGCCGCGCAGCACGCGGGTGAAGCGGTCACGCATCTCCCCTGTCGGCTCGCCCACCGCCATGGTGCGGGTGACGTCGGTGGTGCCGTCTTCATACTGAGCGCCGGAATCGATCAGCAGCAGATCCCCCCGCGCAATTCGCCGGTTGCTCTTGCGGGTGACGCGGTAGTGCACGATGGCGCCGTTCGGACCGGTGCCGGAGATGGTCGGGAACGACACGTCCTTCAGTGCGCCGGTGTCGCGGCGGAACGTCTCCAGTGCCTCGACCGCGTCGATCTCGGTGAGCTTGCCGCTTCCTGCCTCGCGATCGATGAAGGCGAGGAAGCGCGCCAGTGCGATGGCGTCACGGCGGTGTGCCGTCTGCGTGCCCTTGATCTCGGTCGCATTCTTCACCGCCTTCAGCAGCGCGATCGGATCGCTGCCGCGCATTGGCTTGCCGCCGCCGTTCGCGATCAATCGGCTCAGCGCGTCGGCCGCCGTGGCGTTGTCGAGCGCGATTGCCGCGCCGCTCTTGGCGAGCGCCATCAGCGTCGGCGTCAGCGCATCGGGCTCGCGGACGTCGGCCGATTGCTCGAGATGATCGCGCGAGAGGTTGGAGAGCTTGCGGTGATCGATGAACACGGTCGGCCGGCCGACCTTGGGCACCAGCGCGTAGGACAGCGGCAGCGGCGTATGCGCGACGTCGGCGCCGCGGATGTTGAAGGTCCAGGCGACCGCGTGGCTGTCCGACAGCACCAGCGCGTCGGCGCCTAATTTGTCGATCTCGCTCTTGATCTGGGCCACCTTCTCGGCCTCGGCGACGCCGGCATATTGCAGGCCGTGGATTGCGACCGGTGCGACCGGCGGCTGCGGCCGATCCTGCCAGACCGCGTCGACCGGATTGCTGTCGACCGCCACCAGTTCGGCGCCGGCCTTGGCGCAGGCGGCCGAGAGGCGCTCAGCTGCCGAAAAAGTATGCAGCCACGGGTCAAATCCTAGGCGATCGCCGGCCTTGAGATGCGCCGAGACCCAGCTCTCCGGCGGCGGATCGATCAGCGACTCCACCGCCCACGCCTTGGCATCGACCTGCTTGGCCGCCTGGATCGTGTAGCGCCCGTCGACGAACAATGCGGCTTCCTGGGTCAGCACCACGGCGAGCCCCGCCGAGCCGGTAAAGCCGGTCAGCCAGGCGAGCCGCTCTTCCGAGGGGGCCACATACTCATTCTGCTGCTGATCGGCGCGCGGAATGACGAAGCCGGTCAGCTTGCGGCGGGCGAGTTCTTCGCGAAGTGCGGCAAGCCGCGCCGTCAATGCGACGCCGGCTTCGGGCTCCTCGAATGTCTGGTAGTGTGCTTCGAACATGGCTCAGTTTAGGATCATGGAGATCAGTCCGCAATGTAGACGCATTTGAGGTCGCATCTGGCATGGACTGTGCTTGAAATAGTTCCATTCGAATTGAGTGGAGTAAAGGATGCAGCAGTTGCGCTTCGTCCGAATAACAGGGAAATTCGAGCAAGTGGTTCATCTCAACGGCGAGGGGACACACGATGCCAGCGTTCACGTTTGAAAAGATTTCGCCGCCGGTGCGCCGCGCTCCGGCTGCAACGACACCGAAGAAGCCGCGCGGCCTCATCAGCCAGATGATGGACCGCGTCGCCGAGCGTCGCGCGAGGCGGGCGTTGCGTCCGGCGAAGGGCCCCGACGGGAAGCCGCTAAAGTAGCCAAGTCGACGATGCCGTGGGCAAAGGCGCCATGCGCCGTGCCCACGATTTTTCCTGTATTCGCGGATGAAGTGGAGGGCACGCTACGCTTTGCCCACGACACTTCGCTTACCCCATCTTCCGCAGCAACAAACTGCTCCACCCCTCGATCCGCAGGTGCCGCAACGGAACGAGGCCGCGCGCGCGGTAGGCAGCGATCACGGCAGGGGCCTGGTGGGTTAACAGGCCGGAGAGGATGACGCGTGCGCCGGGCGCAAGATGTCGCGTCATCGGACCTGCCAATTGGCGTAACGGATTGGCAAGGATGTTGGCCAGCACCAGGTCGAACGGGCCGCTTTTGGCGAAGTCCGGCGCAGCGAAGCCGGTGGCCCGGATCACCCGCACATAATGACCGGCTTCGTTGAGTGCCGCATTCTCGGCGGCGACCCGCACCGAGGGCGGGTCGATGTCGGAGGCCAGCACTGCGCGATGCAGTGCCTTCGCCGCCGCGATCCCCAACACGCCGGTACCGGTGCCGAGGTCGAGCACGCGCTTCGGCCGCGCATGTTTCAGGACATGGTCAAGCAGAAGTAAACAGCCACGCGTGGTGCCGTGGTGGCCGGTTCCGAAGGCGAGCGCCGCCTCGATCTCGATGGCGAGCTTGTTTTGCGCCACGCGTTCGCGGTCGTGGCTGCCGTGGACGACGAAGCGCCCAGCCGGCACCGGGACGAGATCTTCGAGACTAGCCTTGACCCAGTCCTTGGCCTCGATCGTGTCGAAGGCAAGCGTGGCCGCGATGTCATTTCCTGCTGAAGTTGCAACGAGTTCGCGCAGCAATTCCTGGTCCGGCGCCTCGGCAAAATGCAGCGTGACGTCCCATTCTCCGTCCGGCCGCTCGAAGGCGGCGACGGCGGCATCGCCGTCGAAAAAGACCTCGGTGAGCACGTCGACGACGCGCCTGGCGGAGGCCTCGTTGCCGATCGAAAAGCTGGCGCGGTGGGTGGGGGAAAGCAGCATCTAGGGTTCCGACGGGTTCAATTTTTGGAACTTTTGTTCCCGATTTTTCCTACAACTTGCAGTTCCAGTGTTAACCCGACCGCAGGTTGTAGCCGGTAGTTTTCCGGATGTTGGGACCAACCAACACACCCTTGAATGGAAATGGAGGCGAGTCTTGAAGCGCATGGTTTCGAAGTTCTGGTCCGATGAGTCCGGTGCGACTGCGATCGAATACGGCTTGATCGCGGCCGGTATCGCGCTGGCGATCATCACCGTGGTGAACAGCCTGGGCACCACCATGAACGACAAGTTCGGTTCGATTAGCAGCTCCTTGAAGTAATTTCTGCCTCCCATTTCCCAGCGGGGGCTACTTTCTTCATAAACGGCTCTTTTCGACGACCGCCCGCTGGGGAATTGCCCCTGGCGGGCGTAGTCGTTTTGGAGCCCGTTTCACAGGATCTACCAAGGATTTCCGCTCATAAATCAAGTCGCGATCCACCGGCTTATACGCGGCTTATCCAGTCCCTTTTCCACAGCTTGATCCGGGCTTGTACCAAGCTATCGCGTCAGCCTTCCACGGCTTCATCACAGCTCTGCCAACAGACTTCTCCACAGCCCGTCGACAGACCTATCCACGGCTTGCGAACAGGCTGCGGTGATCCCTGAGAATCGCCTGTGCGGCGTTGTGGCCGGGAGCGCCGGTGACGCCGCCGCCGGGATGGGCACCGGAGCCGCAGTGATAGAGGCCCTTCAGGGGCCCGCGATAATCGGCGTGGCCCAGCATCGGCCGTGCCGAGAACAACTGGTTCAGCGTCAGCGCGCCATGAAAAATGTCGCCGCCGAGCAGGCCGAACTGCCGCTCGAGATCGAGCGGAGAGAGGATCTGGCGGCCGAGTACGCTCGTCCCAAAGCCCGGCGCGTAGCTGTCCACCGTCGCGATCATGAGATCGGCGACCTCGTCGCGATGGTCGTCCCAGGACTTGCCGTCGGGAAGCTCCGGCGCGACGTGCTGGCAGAACAGGCTCGCGACGTGCTTGCCTGCAGGCGCGAGCGTGTCGTCGAGCGTCGAGGGGATCAGCATCTCGACGATCGGCTGACGACTCCAGCCCTGCGCCCGCGCGTCGAGATACGCACGGTCCATGTAGCCGAGGCTCGGCGCCAGGATGATGCCGGAGGTGAGGTGATCGCCGTCGCCAGGCAACGCGGTGAAGGAAGGCAGGCGGTCCAGCGCCAGGTTCATGCGGAAGGTGCCGGAGCCGTTCTTCCAGTTGCGGATGCGGGTGAGGAAATCTGAGGGCAGGGCGTCGGCCGCAATCAGCCGCGTGTAGAGCAGCTTTGGATTGACGTTGGCCGCGACATATTTCGCGCGGATCGCCGTTCCGTTCTCCAGCACCACGCCTGTGGCGCGGTCGCGCTCGACGATCACCTCGCGCACGCCGGCATCAAGGTCGATCGTGACGCCGCGGTCGCGCGCGGCGCGTGCCATCGCCTGCGTGATCGCGCCCATGCCGCCGATGGCGTGGCCCCAGACGCCCTTCTTGCCGTTCACCTCGCCGAAGGCATGATGCAGCATTACATAGGCCGAGCCGGCGGCGTAGGGGCTCGCATAATTGCCGACGATGGCATCGAAGCCGAACAGCGCTTTGACCAGATCGTGCTCGAAGCGCTCGTCCAGCATCTCGCCGGCGGAGCGGGTGAAGAGATCGAGCAGGCTGCGACTTCGCTCCAGCGTCAGGCCGCGCAGGATGTTGGCGGTCGTCAACGCATTCGCGGCCTCGCGGATGGCGCCAATGCCAAAATTGCCGAGCAGGTTCGGCGGCGCCCGCAGCACGAACTGCCGCAACACGTCGGCGATGTCCTCGAGCTCGCGCGAAAACCCGTCGAGCGCATCGGCATCGCGCGCACTGAGCCGCGCGACGGATGCCTTGGTCCGGCCCTCGCCGGTGAGGAGATAGTTGCCGTCAGGGGCTGGCAGGAAATTCTGCGCGCGCCGCTCGACCACCCGCAAGCCCTGCTCGGCAAGCCCCAGATCGCGGACGACCTGCGGGTTGAGCAGGCTCACGGTGTAGGCCGCGACGGAGTTGCGGAAGCCCGGATGAAACTCCTCCGTGACTGCGGCTCCGCCGACCACCTTGCGGCGCTCGACGACAATCACGCGCAAGCCCGCCATCGCGAGATAAGCCGCGCAGGTAAGGCCGTTATGGCCAGCGCCGATGATGACGACGTCGGTTTCGCTCATGACCTTCCTGGTGTCATTCCGGGATGGTCCGAAGGACCAGACCCGGAATCTCGAGATTCTCCGGTGCGGGAGCCGCACCGTAGTTCGATGCTGACGCTCCGCCCCGGAAATGACTGTCTACATCAAACGTCGGCAGCGGCAACATCACGAGACCATTTATTGCCCGTTCAGGCGCGGTGTGCTCCATTGCGCGCGCCCGGCGCCCGCTGGGGGAATAAGCCGGAGCTCCCATGGATTCGATCGTGCAACCCGCCGCCACGGAGCAGCCGTCCTCGTCGCGCAACCGGCTGCTGCTGACGGTCTACACCGCCGCGATCTTCGTCAGTGCGCTTTTGCTGTTCTCGGTGCAACCGCTGTTCACGAAAATGGTGCTGCCGCGGCTCGGTGGCTCGCCGGCGGTGTGGTCGGTGGCGATGGTGTTCTTCCAGTCGCTGCTGCTGGCGGGCTATGCCTATGCGCATCTCCTGATGCAGATCAAAAATCGCGTGGTTCCGGTCGTGGTGCATCTGGTGCTGCTGATCGCTGCCTTCGCGACGCTCCCGCTCAGCATCGCCAGCGCTTATGGCGAGCCGCCGGCGTCAGGCTATGCGTTCTGGCTGCTCGGCCTGTTCGTGATATCGATTGGGCTACCGTTCTTCGCGCTCGCCGCCAACAATCCGCTGCTGCAAGCCTGGTTCGTCCGCACCGGCCATCCCGACGGGCGCGATCCCTATTTCCTCTATGCTTCATCCAACATCGGCAGCTTCCTCGCGCTGTTGTCCTATCCGTTCCTGCTGGAGCCGATCTTCACGCTGCACACGCAGAACCGGCTCTGGACCGGCGGCTATGGTGTTTTGATCCTGCTGATAGCCGCCTGCGGCGTGCTGCTGCTGCGCTCGCCGAAGCTGGCGGTGGTTGACCTTCAAACCGAGCAGGCGAATGCGCCGGCGCCGACGCTGGTGACGCGACTGCGCTGGATCTTCCTCGCCGCGGTGCCGTCAGGCCTGCTGATCGCAGTCACCGCGCATATCTCGACCGACGTCGCGGCGGCGCCGCTGCTGTGGGTGTTGCCGCTGTCGCTGTATCTGTTGACCTGGGTTGTGGTGTTCCAGTCGCGGCCGCTGCTGCCGCACAAATGGATGCTGGCGCTCCAGCCGGTCGCGATCGCGGGAATCATCTTTCTGCTCGCCTTCGGCGGCGAGCAGAATTTGCTGCTCACGCTCGGAGGCCATCAATTGTGCTTCTTCGTCATCGCCATGGCCTGTCACGGCGAACTGGCGCGGACGCGGCCGCCGGTAAAATATCTCACCGGCTTCTATGTCGCGCTGTCGTTCGGCGGCATGGTCGGCGGCCTCTTTGCCGGCCTCGTCGCTCCCTTCACCTTTTCATGGATCGCGGAATATCCGATCCTGGTCGCGCTCGCTGCGCTGTGCCGGTCCTCAGTGAACGAGCGTCTTGCGGGCATCGTGAGATGGTACTGGCTGGCGCTTGCCGTGCTCGCGGCGGCGCTCGTAGCACCGTCTTACATGACGGGGGATATTTCGAGCTGGTTCGAGGATCACCGCGTCTGGCTCGCCGGCGCCGTCGGCGTGCTCGCAGCGCTTCTGGCGCTGGCGCTCAACGCAGAGCGCTGGAAGATCTTTGCCACCGTCGCGCTGGCGCTGGCCTTGACGCGGATCTATCCAGCCGACGAGGGCCGCGTCACCACGGTGCGCAGCTTCTTCGGCGTGCACAAGATCGTGGTGACGCCGGGCGGCTATTTCCACGTGCTGATGCACGGCACCACGATTCACGGCGCCGAGCGCTTCCGCAACAGTGACGGCACGCCGGTCACCGGCCGGCCCGAGCCGATCACCTATTATCACAAGGACGGCGGCATCGGTCAGGCCATCGCCGCGATCCGCGAACGCAAGGGCGCGCCGTTGAAAGTCGCGGCGATCGGCGTCGGATCGGGCACGCTCGCCTGCGCCGCGGAGCCCGGCGAGGACTGGAAATTCTTCGAGATCGACCAGTCGATGGTGGATGCCGCGCGTGATCCCAAAAATTTCCGCTACATATCGAGCTGCCTGCCGGACCTGAAGCCGGTGATCGGGGATGCGCGTCTCACCTTCGCGAGGGAGCCCGACGGCGTCTACGACCTCATCATCGTCGATGCCTATTCGTCGGATGCGATCCCGATTCATCTGGCGACCGAAGAGGCGATGAAGATCTACAAGGACAAGCTCGCCCCGCACGGCGCCGTGGTGATGCACGTCTCCAACCGGCATCTCGATCTCGAGCCCGTCGTGGTCGGCATTGCCGATGCCAACGATCTGAAGAGCTGGGTCTACGACGAGGATTCGGGCCGCGACGCCGACTACATCTTCTCCACCGACGTCGTCATCTCGGCGCGCGAGGCTGATGACGTCGGCAAGCTCGCCTCCTCCAAGCAATGGGAGGAGACTGACGCGGACGAGAAGGTGCGGGTCTGGACCGACGACTATTCCAACATCCTGGGCGCGCTGTACCGGCGTTTGCGGTACGGGGAGCAGTAACTCAAAGGCTACGGTTCGACCGGCGTCCCCGCGGGGAGCGCAAGGCCCTTCTCGCCGGCGACCTGCCGCAACAGGTCCGGCCGGTCCGAGATGATGCCGTCGACGCCGATCTCGATCATCCGCGCCATGTCGTCGGGCTTGTTGACGGTCCAGACCACAACGCGCAATGCTAGCGTATGGGCTTCAGTGACAAGCGCCGCGGTCACGTCGCCGAAATAGGGCGACCACACCGCGCCGCCCGCGGCCTTGATCGTGCGGGGCAGCGAGCCGCCGTGATCGGCCGGGCTGTAACCTGCCGTCCAGTTGGTGGCCTTGTCGAGGGCGATGGTCGGTGCCGAGCCGCGCTGGAGCGTCAGATACACGGTCGGAATTGTCGGGGCCTGCTGCTGGACCAGCAGCAGGGTTCGCCAGTCGAACGACTGGATCATGACGCGGTCGGAAAACTTCTGATCTGCGATCACCCCGAGCAGCTTTGCGACGAAGGCCTGCGGCTCCAGCGATTCGTCCGGATGATCCGGATCGATCTTGGTCTCGATATTGAAGCGCACGCGTTCGTTGCCGGATTTGCGCACCAGCGCGAACAGCTCCTTCAGCGCGGGAATGCGGGTCCCCGGCACGGCGCGCTGGTCGGGAAATTGCTTCGCATAGGCGCTGTCCGGCCGGATTTGGCCGACGTCGTAGGCCCTGGCATCGGCGAACCGCAGCTTCACGAAGGGTGTGCCGGGCGCGGCGACATAGGCCCCGTTCGCATCCCGCGCGAGATCGGGATTGAGCCCGCGCTCATGCGACACGACCACCTCGCCGTCGGCGGTCACGCCGACATCGAGCTCCAGCGTGTCCACGCCCATCGTGAGGGCATTGGCAAAGGCCGGCAGGGTGTTTTCCGGCATCAGCCCCCGCCCGCCGCGATGCGCCTCGAGATCGAAAGCCATGGTTTTTCCCGCAATCAGAACCGAGATCACAGTCAAAATTGTCGCAGCACGTGATGGCATGGCGCCTCGGAGGGCAAGCGAAAGGGGTTGTATTTGAACGCATTTTGGAGCGGACGGGCCATTTTACAGGCTTTCGCGCCTGTTGAAACCTTGGGCAGCGGCTTGGGTTGCGATCGCGTTGCGGTTATGTACTGTTGACGCCTTGGAATCCCCGACCGTGCAACAGAAACGCGATCACCGCATCATCCGCAGCCGGCATCTTCACAGGATGCAGCGGCGGCATTTCATCATTTTCGACGTTCTGCCCTTCGTCGGTACGCTGATTGCGTTGGGCCTCCTGTTCTACCGTCCGATCGGGGTGATGGAGCTCAGCCTGTTCTTCGGCTTCTGGCTCATCACCGGGCTTGGGCTGACCGTCGGCTATCATCGCCTGTTCACTCATCGCGCCTTTGCCACCTCGACCGCGATGAGCGCGATCCTGATCGTGATGGGATCGATGGCCGGGCGCGGCCCGATGCTGTCCTGGGCGGCGATGCACCGCCGGCACCACGAACTGTCCGATCACGACGGCGATCTGCATTCGCCGCGCCTGCATGGCGACGGCATGCTGGGCCGCCTGCGCGGATTCCTGCACGCGCATCTGACCTGGATGATCGCGCACGACTATCCCAACGTCGCCCATTATGTGCCGGATCTGATGGCCAACCGCACCCTGGTGGCCGTCAACAGTTACTATTACAGCTGGGTCGCGTTCGGCCTGTTGCTTCCGGCCGCGATCGGTGGCCTCGCCACGATGAGCCTGTGGGGCGCGCTGACGGGCCTGCTGTGGGGCGGCGTGGTGCGCATGTTCGTGGTCGAGCAGACCATGTCCGCCATCAACTCCATCATGCACAGTTTTGGCGCGCAGCCTTTCGTCACGCGCGACGACAACAGTCGCAATCTCGGTGTGATGGCCTGGCTCGCCTGGGGCGAAGGCTGGCACAACAACCATCACGCCTTCCCGTATTCGGCGGCCTTCGGCCTGCGCTGGTTCGAGTTCGATCCCGGCTTCATCTTCATCCGCGCGCTGGAGGCGCTCGGGCTCGCTTGGGACGTCAAGGTGCCGAGTGAGGAGAAGATCGCCCGGCGCATGCTGCGGCAGCCGGACGATGCGGCGCCCGATCTGGAAACGGGCTGAGGATCGGCATCCGGCGATGACGGCGCAGCGCTGAACCGATGCTGTTCAACGACTACCCTTTCCTCCTGGTGTTCCTGCCGGCGGCACTGCTGATCTACCGCCTGTTCGATCCCTATCCGCGCTTGCGCATCGGCGTGCAGGTGGCGCTGTCGCTGGCCTTCTACGCCTGGGGCAGTCCGTCCTTCATCCTGCTCCTGATCGCTTCGATCGCCGTCAACTGGCTCGCCTCGGTCGCCTATGGGCGGGTGAAGTGGAAAGTGGTGCTGACACTTGTCATCGCGCTCGATATCGGCGTCTTGGCGTTGTTCAAATACGCCAACTTCATTCTCGGCAATCTCGGGCATGTGCTGGGCGTCGCGCTGCCGACACTCGACATCGGGTTGCCGCTCGGCATCTCCTTCTTCACCTTCCACCACATCATGTATCTGGTGGATCTGAAGCGCGGCAAGGCGCCGCTCTACGCGCTCGATCGCTATGCGCTCTACATCGCCTTCTTCCCGCAGGCGATCGCAGGTCCGCTCGCGCGCTGGTCGGAGGTGATGCATCAGTTCGGCAGGCAGGTCTACGTGCCGGGCTGGCAGCGCCAGTTCTGCATCGCGATCTGCTTCATCGCGATCGGCCTGTTCCAGAAGGTCGTGATCGCCGACAGCATCGCGCACCTGCTCGATCCCATCTACACGCAGGCGGCGGCTGGACCGCTTGCAAGCGGCGACGGCTGGCTCGCCTTCTGCTTTTCGTTCCAGATCCTGTTCGACTTCTCCGGCTATTCCGACATCGCGATCGGCCTTGGGCTGCTGTTCGGCGTGCAGCTGCCCTACAATTTCAATGCGCCGCTGCGCTCGACCAACATCCAGGATTTCTGGCAGCGCTGGCACATCACGCTGATGTTGTTCCTGCGCGATTACGTGTTCTATCCGCTGGTCAATCTGCGGCTGCTGCCGCGGCGCTTTCTGCCGGTGCAGTTCTTCGGCGCGATGCTGATCACCATGGCGCTATGCGGCTTGTGGCATGGCGCGAGCTGGGCTTTTGTGCTGTGGGGCGTCCTGCACGGTGTCGCGCAGGTCCTTTGTTCGTTGTGGCGGCGCTATGGCCCACACGTCCCGTCATGGCTCGGCTGGGCGCTCACCGTGCTGTTCGTGCTGGCAACCGGCGTGATCTTTCGCGCCGGCTCGGTCGAGGCTGCCTGGCATGTCTTCGCCGGGCTTGCCCAGCCGCTGCCGCTCGCGCGCGGGCAGCACCTCTGGCCGCTGATCGTGGCGCCGTTGTTCGCCTTCCTGTTGCCGGCGAGCCAGGACATCGTCGCGTTCTTCACGCGCCGCCCGAGTCCCCGGCTTGCGGGCTTGCTCGGGATCTGCCTTTTCGCTTTGCTGCTCCAGATGGGTGGTCGGGATCTCCATGAATTCGTCTACTTCAAGTTCTGAGACCGATCCCGGCTGGGGGAGGAGCATCACAGCCTGCCTGGGCACGCTGATCGGCGCGGCCGTGCTGGTGCTGGCGCTGATGGTGCTCGTTGATCCCTATGACAGCGGCAAGCTCGGCCTGCTCGGTATCGACGGCGTCGACAATCGTCTCACGCAGATCACGGCTGCGAGCCGCGCCAGAGACCCGAATTTCAACGCGGCCATCCTCGGCAATTCGACGGCACAGATGATCGAGCCGGCGGAATTGTCCGGCGCGACGGGCCTGCGCTTCGTGCAGCTCTACACCACCGGCTCGGTTCCGCGCGAGCAGCTTGCCGTGCTCGACTTCTTCCTGCGCAATCACAGCCAAGTCGGCGCGCTGGTGATCGCGGCCGATCCCGGCTGGTGCGTGCATGCGCGGCCGAAGGAAGAGGGCGCTCCGTTCCCCTATTGGCTCTACGACAGAAGTGTCGTCACCTACGCGGTGCGGCTGATCTCCTGGCAGGCGATCGAGCAGGCCTTTCAGCGGCTCGGCATCGGGCTAGGCTGGCGGCAGCGGATGAATCCGGACGGCTTTGTCAGCTATGAGGACATCTGGCCGCCCGGCCAATTCAAGGAGGTTGGCTGGCCCAAGGATCCTGCGCCGGCTCCATCCGCCGAGGCGCGGGCGACATTTCCCGAGATCGCTGCGCTGGTGGAGATCGTCGGGAAGCTGCCGGCCGAATTGCCCGTCGTCATCATCGTGCCGCCGACTTTCGCGGCCACCGTGCCGAAGCCCGGCACGGATGTGGCGCTGGAGCGCGGCGCTTGCGATGCCGCGCTGAAAGCCGTCATCGCGGGGCGTCCGCGCAGCAATTTTATCAACTATCGCATCGACAACGATCTGACCCGCGACCGCAACAATTTTGCGGATTTCATCCACTATCGCCCGAAGCTCGCGCGCAGGATCGAGCAAGGCATTATCGCCAGTATGCGCGATGGCGAGAGCGCGACGATCGATTTCTGAGCCGGCTCAGCCGATCTCCTCGAATCCGCCGTCGAGCCAGAGCCTGCGTGCGAGCTTGCGCTGGATCTTGCCGCTGGTGGTTTTTGGCAGCGCGCCGGGACGGATCAATGCGATGTGTCGTGCGGAGAGCTCATGGCTGTCTGCGATGGCCTCGCGGATCTGGCCCTTGATCTCGACGGTATCGATCGCGTGGCGTGCGGTGCGCTCGACCTCCTGGACGATGACGAGACTTTCCTCGCCGTTTTTGTCCGGCACCGAAAAGGCCGCTCCGCAGTTTTCACGCAATGCGTTGTCCAGCGATTGCACGGTGTGCTCGATGTCCTGCGGATAGTGGTTGATGCCACGGATGATGATGAGGTCCTTGATCCGGCCGGTGACGAACAACTCGCCGGTATGATCGAGGAAGCCGAGGTCGCCGGTGCGGAGCCACCGGCCGTCCTCGCCCACGATCTCTGCATTGAGCTCTTCGCGCGTCGCCGCATCGTTGCGCCAGTAGGCGCGGGCGACATTGGCGCCGCTGACCCAGATTTCGCCGACGCGGTCGGCCGGAAGCCGCCCGCGGTACTCGGGGTCGACAATGGCGATCAGCTCGCCGGTCAGCGCGCGGCCGCAACCGACGACGAGTTGTGTGTCGTCAGGATTGGCCGGGGGCTCGGCCGCATGTGTCTGAAGCGCCGCACGGCTGACATGCCGCGTGACATGACCGCCGCCGCGGGTCCCGCCGGAAATCAGGAGCGTCGCTTCTGCCATGCCATAGGCGGGATACATCGCGCACGAATCGAATCCGTGCGGCGCAAATGTCTCGATGAAGCGCGCGATGGTGTCGGCGCGCACCGGCTCGGCACCGTTGAGCGCGATCCGGAGCGAGGACAGGTCCACGCCCTCCATCTGATCGGCGCGATAGCGGCTGACGCAGAGGTCGAAGCCGAAATTCGGGCCGCACGCGACCTCAGCACAATAATGCGAGATCGCGCGCAGCCAGCCGAGCGGCCGCTGCATGAACGCGTTCGGCGCCATCAGCACGCAGGTCGCCCCGACATAGAGGGCCTGAAGCGCGTTCAGGATCAGCCCCATGTCGTGATAGAGCGGCACCCAGTTGACATAGGTCGATTGCCTGGTGTTGCCGAGTGCGATCCGGATCATCTCGAGATTGGCGAGCAGATTGGCGTGGCTCACCATCACGCCCTTTGGCTCGGAGGTCGAACCGGAGGTGTATTGCAGGAACGCGATGTCGTCGGGCGCCGGCTCCGGCAGGTCGACCATCGCACTATCCGCTTCGGAGAGATCGACCTCGATCCACCGGATGTTCTCCTGCGCGAAGCGCGCCTGCAGATCGCCACGCAGTGCGAATGCGGTGGTCGTCAGCGCGAGCGCCGGCGTGCAATTGGCGAGGATCGCGGCGCTGGAATCGCGGGCGCTGTTTCGCCGGGGCATCATCATCGGCACGGCGATGATACCCGCCATCAAGCAGCCAAAGAACGCCACCATGAATTCGATGCCGGGCGGAACCACCAGAATCGCGCGGTCGCCGGGCTGCGCGGACGTGGTCAGACGCGCGGCGAGGACGTGCGCGGTCTCATGGAGTTGACGGAAGGTGAGCGAGGCTTCCTCCGTCCCGCGATCGGAGACGAAGACATAGGCGCGGTCGTCGGCCTGATCCGCTGCACGCCGGGCCAGGAGCGCCACGAGCGAGCGGAGATTGTCCATTGGGATTGTGCCGGCTTGCGCCGCTCTCAGGCGGCTGAGCGGAGCGCGCGCTTGTCGGCGAGAAATCGCGACAGCGCCTCAACCGTAGGGTGGTCGTAGAAGTCGTCCGTCGACAGTTCGAGGTCGAGCTTCTCCTCGAGTTCCATCATGAGATAGACGAGCATCGCCGAATCAAGGCCAATTCGGCTGAATTTTGTGCCGGTATCGACGCGGTCCTTTGAGATTCTCAGGATATTGGCCAGCGCCGTAACGCAGAAATCCGAAATCTGCTCGCGTGTCATGTCATTTCCCAGAAACAGTCGGAACGACAATACGGACGACCCCAAGGTTGTCAATTTGGCCCAAACGCCGCGGCGTTGAAGGTTGGGGACTGTTGCTTTCCTGCGTCGCCGGATGCTCATTTCGCGCACAGCTGCGCGATTTCTCGCGGTCGACAGGGGCTGCGGCCGCCTTTATCCTGCGAAAATTGCAGTTTGACGCGCGTGACGGGATTTTCGCATGAGCCGCGCCCGCTTGTTCGCCGCCCTTTTGCTCGCGGCCCTGACCCTATCGAAGCCGGCGACCGCCCAACGCGGCAATGATTTTGATTCGCTGCTGGCGCAGATGAACGCGGCGACGCAGACCGGCCATTGGGCCGAGGGGCTGGCGGCCGCCCAGAAACTCGAAAACCTGGTGCGTCGCCGGCAGGGCGCCGACAACATGAATTATGCCGGCGTGCTGCATAACGAGGGCATGTTTCTGAACAACCTCGGCCGCTACCAGGAAGCCGTCGAGAGGCTCAATGCGGCGCTCGCCATCAAGCTGCGCAACAATGACGTCGCCTCCACGCTGCGCACCTCGAATATCCTGGTCGCATCGCTTGGCATGCTCGAGCGCCGGGCGGAAGCGACCACGGTCGCCGAGCGTGCGCTGGCGCTTGGCACCGGCACTTTCGGAGCCAACGACGTCCGTCTCTCCGACACGCTGTCGGCACTCGGCGGGCTCGCGCGTGACAAGGAGAATTTGACGGAGGCTGTCCGCTATTTCGAGCGGGCGCTTGGCGGCCTGCAAGCCGCTAATTCGTCCCCGTCAGACGTTGGGTCCGCCATGGATAATCTTGGCGATGTCTACGGCCTGCAGGGGCGTTTCGACGACGGCGAGCGCTTGCTGAAGCAGGCGCTCGATCTGTTCGACCGCAGCTTTGGCAACAACGCCGAAGCCGCCCCGAACTACGACAAGATGCTCAACGATCTCGGCAACCTTTATCTGGATGCCGGGCGATTGGCCGATGCCGAGGCAACAATGCGCCGCTCGCTCGCGATTACGCGGGCGCGGCACGGCGAAGCGCATCCGAATGTCGCGGGCACCATGGGCAATCTTGGAACCGTGCTGGAGCACGAGGGACGCTATGCCGAGGCCGAAAAGCTTTACCAACAGGCGCTTCAGGCCTATGAGCGGATCTTCGGTCCGAACCATGCAACGACGGCGATCGGGCTCAACAATCTCGCCAATGTCTATGCAGCGCAGGGCAGGAACGAAGCGGCGGCGGGCCTTCAGGAGCGCGTGCTCGCCATCTACGAGAAGACTTTTGGTCCTGACAGCCCCGATGTCGGGCGGGCCCTCAACAATCTCGCGAATAGTTACATAGATATGGGGCGCACCGCGCAGGCGCTCGATCTTTACCGGCGGTCGCTGGCCGTGATGGAGCACAAGTTCGGCGAGGGCAGCGGCCCGACTGCGCTGGCGGCGGGATCGCTCGGGCAGGCTTTGGCAGACGCCGGCCAGCCGGATGAGGCCCGGCCCTATCTGGTACGCTGCCTCGACATCGATGAGCGCATCCTCGGCAGCAGGCATCCGCAACTCATCAAGGATCTGCGGAGCCTGGCTCTGCTCGACCTCAAGACCGGCAATTTGACTGATGCCCGTAGCCGGCTCGACCGGGCACTTCTGATCGCACAGGACAGGTTGGGTCCGCGCCATCGCGACACCATCGCCACGCTGATCAACCTCGCCGATATCGACCGCCGCGAAGACAAATGGAAGGATGCGCTGGGGCGGCTGCGGCTCGCCGCCACCGCGCTCAATGCGCAGCAGAATTTGCAGTTTATCCGTTTTACCGAGATCGATCCCTGGCTGATCGATACGATCTGGCGTGTCTCCGACGGTAAGCCGGACAATGCGGCCAAGGATGAGGCCTTTGGCGCCGCGCAGCGCGCGCATGAGACCAAAGCGGGCGCCGCGTTGTCGCAGATGGCGGCCCGCTTCGGCGCCGGCAATGATGCGATCGCGGTACTGGTGCGGCGGCAGCAGGATCTGAAGGCAAGCATCGATACACTCGACAAACGCGTGACATCGGAGCTTGGGCAGGCGGACGGAAAGCGTAACGACACGCTGATTGCGAGCCTGCGCGCGCAAACGGCGCAAGCACAAAAATCGCTGGACGATGTCTCGGCCCAGCTCGACCGCAGCTTTCCCGCCTATGCCGATTTGTCCAATCCACAGCCGCTGCCGCTTGCGCAAACGCAAGCCCTGTTGAAGCCGGATGAAGCGCTGATCGTGTTCATCGTGCTCGGCGACAAGACCTACGCCTTCGCAATGACGCGCGAGACGAGCGCGCTGCGCCAGATCGCGCTCGGCAGCCGCGAGATCAGTGACCGCGTTGCGCATTTGCGGCAAGGGCTCAGCGATCCCGAGACGGCCCAATCGCCGTTTGACCTCGATGCCTCCTTCGAGCTCTACAATGGATTGTTCGGCCCGATTGCGGCGGATATCGCCGGCAAGCCGAAGCTGCTGATTGTCCCCGCGGGTGCGCTGACCAGCCTGCCGTTCCAGGTGCTGGTGACCAAGAAGCCCGATAGTGCATCCGCCGATCGCTACCGGCAGGCGGCGTGGCTGCTCAACGAGCGTGCGATCACTGTGCTGCCTTCGGTGCCGAGCCTGCGGGCGTTGCGCAGCCTTGCCAGGGACTCGCGGGCGCAAAAGCCTTTCATCGGCTTCGGCGATCCCGTGTTTCAGCGGTCACCCGGCGACAAGCGCCCGGCACGCAATGTGCAGCCGTATCAGAACTACTATGAGGGCTCTGCGGTCGATCTCGAGCGCCTGCGGACGGGACTGCCGGCGCTGCCGGAAACTGCGGGCGAACTTCGGGCCGTGGCGAAGGCGCTCGGTGCTTCGCCGCAGGACGACGTCAAGCTCGGTGCGGCTGCGACTGTAACCAGCGTCAACCAGCTCGCGCTCGATCAATACCGCGTCGTCGACTTCGCCACTCACGGGCTCGTAGCAGGCGAGGTCAATGGTCTCAGCGAGCCGGCGCTGGTTCTCACGCTGCCTGACCGGCCAACCAGCGATGACGACGGTCTGCTGACCGCAAGCCGTATCGCAAGACTCAAGCTCGATGCCGACTGGGCAGTGCTGTCGGCCTGCAACACGGCCGCGGGCGACAAGCCCGGCGCAGAAGGCTTGTCGGGTCTGGCGCGCGCCTTCTTCTATGCCGGTGCGCGCGCGCTGCTGGTCTCGCACTGGCCGGTCGATTCCGATGCGGCGGTGCGCCTGACCACAGGCGCCTTCGCCGAGCTCAGCGCGCATCCCGGCATCGGCCGCGCCGAAGCGCTGCGGCGGTCGATGAAAGCGCTGATCGCGGATCGGTCATCACCGCGTAACGCCGATCCGGCCGTGTGGGCACCGTTCGTGCTGGTCGGCGAGGGCGGTTGACGGTGGCAAGCCTTCCGGCAGCATCAATTCTGATAGTAGCCGCGCGGCTGATAATACTGCCGAGGCTGCTGTTGCTGCTGATAGTAGTAGCCCTGCTGGCTATACGCCGGATCGTAGCCGTAGCTCGACTGCTGTTGCGGCAGCTGCTGGTAGACCTGCGTGCCATTGGGACGGGTGATCGGGCGCGGCGCCGGATAGCGTGCGCCGGTGTCGCTGCCGTCGGCGGGATAGATGTAGTTGTCATCCTGCGGCGTGTAGCGGCGAGCGGGTTGCATCGGCGGCGTCAGATTCACGGGATCGCCTGAGGTCGCGTACTGCTCCTGAGCCGGCTGCTGGGCGCGGGCCACCGCATTGTTGGTGCGGCCGCGCGGGTTGCGGGCAAGCGCCACCTGCGCCGAGCCGGTCAGCGTCACCGTGGTGTTGAGCACGCCCTGCTCCTGCACCAGCGCGTAGAGCGTCGAGGCGTTCTGGCGCGACAGCCGCACGCAGCCATGCGAGGCGGGCGTGCCCAGTCGTCCAACCGAGTCCGTGCCGTGGATGGCGTGCCCGACCTTGGTGAAGAAGATCGAGTGCGGCATCGGCGCGTCGTCGAATTCCTTGGAGTAGTGATCCTCTTCCATGCGGAAGGCGCGGAACGAACCGCCAGGGGTCTCGCGCGAGGGGATGCCGGTCGACACCGGCCAGTGGTAGCGCGCGACGCCGTCGACCACGACGGTCATCTGCTGATTGTCCTTGTCGACGGTAATGTCGACCTTGGCCTGCGCGGTGCCCGCGCTCAAAAGCATCAGGGACGTGAACGCAATGAAAAACGAACGCATTTGAATTCCGGCCTCCGGCCTGTTCGCGCTAAAGCATGATCCGGAAAAGTGTGTAGCGGTTTTCCGAAAAGATCATGCTCAAACAATAACACCGCGGCTCTCCGTCCCCCGGCGTGCACTATGCCTGCAATCCGGCTTTCGTTCCAGCGGCCTAGTCACCCATCGTTAACGTCATGCCGGGCGTAAGCAAGGCCGCTTTGTGTCGCCCCGGCTCCGGCAATGCTGACATTTTCGCGAGCGGGAGCCGCGTTCACAACGCCGACAATTCGTCACAAAGGCGCAACCATTTGGCCGCTTCAGCGTTGAACCGGGCCTACCAATTGGCGGCAATCGCCGCCGTCTACTCCCGGGGACTCAAGATGAACAAAGCTCGTATCGCCGCCGTGCAATTGCCGGCGCGTCTACCCGTCCGACTGCTCTTCGCGGGCGCCGCCGTCCTTCTTGCCCTGACTTGCCTGCCGCAAGCCGGCCACGCCCAGGGCATCGTGCGTGGCGCCCAGGAAGGTTCTTACGAGGGTAACCGCATTGCTGGTCCGGTGGGCGGCGCCGTCGGCGGTGTCGTTGGCGCCGGTGTCGGTGGCGCGGTTGGCGCCGTCGACGGTATTTTGGGGATTCCCTATCGCGGCCACCGCCGTTGCCGCGGCTACTATGACGGGTACCACCATTTCCGCTGTTATTGATGGCTGCTGGTCATTCCGGGCTCGCGCTACGCGGGCCCCGGAATGACCGTCAGTTCTTGAGCCGATATCCGGTCCGGAAAATCCACCAGATCACAGCCAGGCAAAGCGCCAGGAACGCTAGCGTCATGCCGAAGCTGACGGCAACGCTGACATCGGCGATCTCGTAAAAGCTCCAGCGGAAGCCGGAGATCAGATAGACCACGGGATTGAACAGCGTGATGGTGCGCCAAGCCGGCGGCAGCATGTCGACGGAGTAGAAGCTGCCGCCGAGGAAGGTCAGCGGCGTCACCACCAGCATCGGGATCATCTGGAGCTTTTCGAAGCCGTCGGCCCAGATGCCGATGATGAAGCCGAACAGGCTGAAGGTCACGGCCGTCAGCACCAGGAAGGTCAGCATCCAGATCGGATGATGGATGTGCAGCGGCACGAACAGCCCGGCAGTGGCGAGAATGATCAGGCCGAGGATGATCGACTTGGTCGCGGCGGCGCCGACATAGCCGAGCACGATCTCGAAATAGGAGATCGGCGCCGACAGGATTTCGTAGATCGTGCCGACGAATTTCGGGAAGTAGATGCCGAACGAAGCGTTGCTGATGCTCTGAGTCAGCACCGAGAGCATGATCAGGCCGGGCACGATGAAAGTGCCGTAGCTGACGCCCTCGACATCGCTGATGCGCGAGCCGATCGCAGCGCCGAACACCACGAAATAAAGCGAGGTCGAAACCACCGGCGAGACGATGCTTTGAAACAGCGTACGCCAGGTGCGCGCCATTTCGAACAGATAGATGGCGCGAACGGCGCGGTAATTCATGACGCCCTCACGAGGTCGACGAAGATGTCCTCGAGCGACGATTGACTCGTGTCGAGATCGTTGAAACGGATGCCGGCGGTGCGAAGGTCGCTGAGCAGGCTGGTGATGCCGGTGCGCTCGCCTTTGGTGTCGTAATCGTAGACCAGCGTCGCGCCGCTGTCGCAAAGGTCGAGCTCGTAATGAGCGAGGCTCTCCGGCAGCGCGGCGATTCTGTTCTGCAGATGCAGCGTCAGCCGCTTCTTGCCGAGCTTCTGCATCAAGGTGGCCTTGTCCTCGACCAGCACGATCTCGCCCTTGTTGATGACGCCGATGCGGTCGGCCATCTCCTCGGCTTCCTCGATGTAGTGCGTGGTGAGGATGATGGTGACGCCGGATTGCTGAAGCGTGCGAACCACCTCCCACATCCCCTTGCGCAGCTCGACGTCGACGCCGGCGGTCGGCTCGTCCAGGAACAGGATCTGCGGCTCGTGCGACAGTGCTTTCGCAATCATCACGCGGCGCTTCATGCCGCCGGAGAGCGTGATGATCTTGCTGTCTTTCTTGTCCCAGAGCGAGAGGTCCTTGAGCACCTTCTCGATATGAGCCGGGTTCTTCGGCTTGCCGAACAGGCCGCGGGAGAAGCTCACGGTCGCCCACACGCTTTCGAAGGCGTCGGTGTGCAGTTCCTGCGGCACCAGGCCGATCAGCGAGCGCGCCTTGCGGTAGGAGGTCTGGATGTCTTCGCCGCCGACTAGGACGCGGCCCTCGCTGGGGTTGGCGATGCCGCAGATGATGGAGATCAGCGTGGTTTTACCGGCGCCGTTGGGGCCGAGCAGCGCGAAGATCTCGCCGCGTTTGATGTCGAGATTGACGTTCTTGAGCGCCTTGAAGCCGGACCCATAGGTCTTCGACAGATTGGCGACGGAAATGATGGAGGACATGAGGGCCGGTCGGGGGTGGGGAGGGCTGCGCCGGAACCCGCACCCTGGAGGGCGGAAGACCGGCGGAGCCCTGAAATAGGAATGGCCTTGCCCGGTCGCAATTGGCGAGAGAAATATGGTCTCAAAACAGGCACTTCAGTGGCAGGTTTCAGGCAAGTGTTGCGCGATGGTCACGGATTGCGGCTAACATCGCCGTTCACGCGGCTCTTTGTTGCGTCTGCGAGCAGGCCGTGGCTACGATTCCGGCCAATCGCGAAGCGTATGTCCCCAGGGAAAAGATCGATGAGACCGAACGGCCGTCACACCGCCGGCGCCAGCCAGTTGTCCACTCTGCGCATGTGGGCGCTCAGCCTGCTTTTGCTGTCAGCTGTTGCCATGAGCCCGACCAGCGCCAAGGCGGCGCCGAGCCAGGCTGCGGCGACGACGCATGTCTATCTGCTCCGCGGCGTCCTCAACATCTTCTCGCTCGGGCTCGACACGATCGGCGCCCGCCTCCAGGCGCAGGGCATCCCGGTGACCGTCGCGAACTTCGTGTCCTGGTCGTCGCTCGCCGATGAGGCGGCTGCGAACTACAAGGCGGGCCGGCTCAAGACCATTGTGCTGGTCGGGCATTCCTCGGGCGCGACCGCGCTGCCCGACATGATCGCCAAGCTCAACCAACTCGGCGTGCCCGTGAAGCTCGCGATCGGACTGGACTCGGTTTTCAAGACCAAGCTGACGACCGGCGCCGAGCGCTACATCAACATCTATATCGGCGACGGTCCGGGTGAGCCGGTGCGGGCTGCGAACGGCCTGCGTGGCAAGCTCGACAATGTCGACGTGCGCGGCAGCGGCGTTGGCCACATCACCATCGACAAGAACGAGGCAATCCAGCGCCGCGTCATCGCCGAGATCGACGCCGCGATCGCCCGCTCGCGCGGTCCGGCTGGACCGGTCGCCGAACCCGGCGCGCCACGGGCTGCGCACTCGGCGGCGGCAACGGCACCGGCGAGGAACTGAAGACTTTCGCCTGCAACGGCTGACTTCATCATGCCGCCGTCGACTTGATTGTCGACGGCGGCATTGTCTTGTCCGCGCTGCCGCCGGGATGTGAAAAGGTTGCTCCACGGTGCCCAACGGAACCCGGCGTTCAATCCGGTGTTGTTGCAGCGTGATGCGTCGTCTGCCTGGGACCACAGCACGTGAAAGAATTTCAGTGTCCATCGTGTCGGCAGCCTGTCTCGTTCGAGCACGTCGCGTGCGCGAATTGTCGCACCCAGTTGGTGTTCGATGCTTCGCGCATCGACATGGGAAAACTGGCCTCCAATCAGGCCTGCCGCAATCGCGAGATCATCGGTTGTAACTGGTGTGTCGGGGGTGCGGATTGGTATTGCGGATCCTGCCGCCTGACGCGAACCATTCCACACCTTGGCAGCACGAGGAACGTCATGCTCTGGCGGCGCGTGGAGCAAGCCAAGCGCCGTCTGCTCTACGATCTCAGTCGGCTAGGACTTCCGCTGAAATCCCGCAGCGGTGATCACGTGGGGTTCGATATTCTCTCTGACCAGATCAATCCGATCCTGACGGGGCATCTTTCGGGTGTGATCACACTCAATCTGGCGGAAGCCGACGATGTCGAGCGCGAGACCCGTCGTGTTGCATTCAGGGAGCCGTACCGCACCCTGCTCGGGCATTTCCGGCATGAGATCGGCCACTTCTACTGGGATATGCTGGTCAGCAGCACGAGTTTCCAGGCGCCGTTCAAGTTGATCTTCGGCGACGATTCGCAGGACTATCAGGCCGCGATCAAGAGCTACTATAACCGAAGCGATCGTTCATACGACCGGAGCGGCTTTATCAGCGAATACGCAACGTCCCATCCCTGGGAGGATTGGGCCGAGACCTTCGCGCATTTTCTTCATATCGTGTCGACGTTGGACTCGCTGGCAGGCCTGCCGCTGGCCCTGGACGAGCGCGCCCGGCAAACCCTGACCGATCCCTATCTCGAGAGCGACTTCGAGGCGCTGCTGGCGTTGTGGACGCCGCTCTCTCGCGGCATCAATGAGCTGAACCGCTCGCTCGGGATGAGCGACGCCTATCCGTTCGACATCTCTCCCGCGGTGAAGGGCAAGCTGCATCTCGTCCACATGGCGATCAGCGCGTTTCGCGATCAGCAGAGGCTGGCGGCGTAGCGCGGCAGGGCGCAGCTCCATTCACGCCAGGAATGCGCGAATGGCGTCCGCAATCTCTCTTGCATGCGTTTCCAGCGCGAAATGTCCGGTGTCGAAGAACTGCACTACCGCGTTGGGGTTGTCGCGCTTGAAAGCTTCGGCGCCGGGCGGAATGAAGAAGGGATCGTTCTTGCCCCACACTGCGAGGAACGGCGGCTTGTGCGTGCGGAAATAATTCTGGAATGCCGGATAGAGCGCGACGTTGCTCTTGTAGTCGCCGAACAGGTCGAGCTGCACGTCGTCGGAGCCAGGGCGCGCCAGGTAGAAATTGTCGAGGTTCTGGCCGTCCGGTGACACCAGGGTCGGATCGGGTACGCCATGCGTGTACTGCCATCGCGTCGTCTCCGGCGTGAGGAAGGCGCGCAGCGCCTCACGATTGGCGGGTGAGGGATCCTGCCAATAGGCCTTGATCGGAGTCCAGCCGTCGCTCAACCCATCCTCATAGGCGTTGCCGTTCTGCGAGATGATGGCCGTGATCCGCTCGGGATGGCTGAGTGCCAATCGGAAGCCGGTCGGCGCGCCATAGTCGAAGACATAGATCCCAAAGCGGTCGAAACCGATCACCTCGGTGAAGCGCTCGATCACGCGCGCGATATTGTCGAAGGTGTAACGGAAGGTCTCGCGCGAAGGCATGTCGGACCGGCCGAAACCGGGAAGATCGGGCGCGACGATGTGGAATTTGTCGGCAAGCAGCGGGATGAGGTCGCGGAACATATGGCCCGCGCTCGGGAAGCCGTGCAGCAGCAGGAGTTTTGGTGCGCCGACGCGCCCGGCCTCGCGATAGAACACCTTGAATCCATCGACATCGGCGGTGCGGTAGGTGGTTGGGGTCATAACCGTCTCCATTCTTAGTAACCTATTATAATGCATCAATACGGTTATGTACCACGTAGTAACTTGTCAATAGCCATTTTAGAGGTTACTTAGATCATGCTCCCCCTCGGATCGGTCAGGGACCGCCTATGGACAAACCGCCTGCCATGTTCATCGCCGATTCGCTCGGCCTCGATTTCCTCAACTCGGTCGCGACGCCGGTCGATACGCCCGTCGACTGGCTCGACGACGGCAATGGCCTGATCGATTGGCTCGCCCAGGCGAAGCTCGTACCGATGGACGAGCTGAACGCACTGAAGGCACGCGCGACACCGGGCGAACTGGACAAGGTCGCGGATCAGGCGCGCGCCTTGCGCGAATGGTTCAGGGGTTTCGTTCGCAACCATGCGGGCCGGACGCTCACGGCGACGGCGCTGAAGGAGCTCGATCCGTTGAACAGCCTGCTGGAGCGCGACGACGGATTCAGTCGGATCGAGCCCGGATATGACGATGGCGGCGCCCTGTCGTTGCACAGGAAGCGACGCTGGCGATCGCCGGAAGCTCTGCTGCTGCCTGTTGGCGAGGCGATGGCGAAGTTCGTCTGCGAGGAGGATTTCGCCGACGTGAAAGCGTGCGAGGGCCATAACTGCACGATGCTGTTCGCCGACCACACCCGCCGGCGGGCGCGGCGCTGGTGCGTCATGGCGGCCTGCGGCAACCGCGCCAAGCAGGCCGCACATCGCAGCCGGCTCAAGAGGAAGCATTGACAGGCGGATGGTGGCGAATTCGCAGGCTTGCACCCATGGCAACGGCTGCGCCCGGTTCCGTGCCCCAAAAACCACCCAATCAGGGGTCACTAAGCGCCGCGGTGGAGGCCCCTGCCTCCTATGGTGGGACTGCAGCACTTGATGACTGATCCAAGGCGATTTGTGGTGTTGGCGGCGCTTGCGCTGCTCGCCTTGAACCCCTGTCTGGCCTCAGCCTCGCCCGCCAAGCCGAAGCCGGCTGTGGCCCCGACCGTCGCACCGCCGCCACCCCCTCCGGCCGAGCCGCTGCCGCCGCCGAAGATTTATCTGTTTCGTGGCGCCATGGGGCCGATCTTCTCGACCGGCATGGACCGGCTCAGCGAGAAGCTGACAAAGGCGGGCTTTTCGGCCGACGTCTACGAATTCACCATCTGCCGATGGATCGGCGATCGCGCCATCTCCAGCTACAAGGAGAGCCCGGCGCCAATCGTGCTGATCGGCCATTCCATGGGCGGGCTGTGCTCGGTCATCATCTCCGAGATGGCGGCCAAGGAGAACATCCCGATCAGCCTCGTCATCACCATCGACCCCGCCCATGCGACCGATGACGTGCCGCTCAATGTCGAGCGCTTCATCAACATCTTCCTCTCCGACAGCGTGCTTGGCGGCGGCAATGTGGTGGCGGTGCCGGGCTTTCGTGGCCACTACGCGAGCTACGATTTGAAACAGAACAGCCGCGTCTCGCACATCAACATCGAGAAGTCCGACGACATCCATCGTCAGATCGTCGAGATGGTGACGCAGTTGCCGCGGATCCAGGCGGTGCAGACCGAGGCCGATGCGGTGCCGCTACGCTATCTCGTCCCCGCAGACACGCTGGTCGAATTGTGGGACAGCGGCGTGCGCGTGCCGGTCCGTCGCGGCGACACCATGGAGAGCATAGCCGCAGCCAATCGCGTGCCGCTGTGGACGCTCGCGCAGAGCAACTCGCTGCCGGAGAACGCAACGCTGACCCCGGGCCAGTCCATCATCGTCCCGCGGCATTTGACGCCGCCGGACGCCGCGGCCGCGATGGTGGTGCCGCCACCAGCGGCACCTTCGCGGCGGAAGTAGTTTTCTCTCACACGTTCGAGCCGTGGATCGCGTCGATCACGGCGTCCGTTACTTCCTTCGTCGTCGCCTTGCCGCCGACATCCGGCGTCAGCACGCCGGCCGCACACACTTTCTCCACCGCCGCCATCAGCCGCACCGCTGCATCCTTCTCGCCGAGATGCTCGAGCATTTGCGCGCCGGTCCAGAACGTCGCCACCGGATTGGCGATGCCTTTGCCTGTGATGTCGAAGGCCGAGCCGTGGATCGGCTCGAACATCGAGGGGAAACGGCGTTGCGGATCGATGTTGCTGGTCGGCGCCACGCCGAGACTTCCGGCAAGTGCGCCGGCGAGATCTGAGAGGATGTCGGCGTGGAGGTTGGTCGCAACGATCGTGTCGAGGCTCTTCGGATGCAGCGTCATGCGTACCGTCATGGCGTCGACCAGCATCTTGTCCCAGGTGACGTCGGGGAATTCGGCCGCGACCTCGGCCGCGATCTCGTCCCACATCACCATGCCATGACGCTGCGCGTTCGACTTGGTCACCACCGTCAGGAATTTGCGCGGACGTGACTGCGCGAGCTGGAACGCATAGCGCATGATGCGGGTGACACCGACGCGGGTGAAGATCGCGACTTCGGTGCCGACCTCTTCCGGCAGGCCACGATGCGCGCGGCCGCCCATGCCAGCATATTCGCCTTCCGAATTCTCGCGCACGATCACCCAGTCGAGATCGCCGATGCCGACATTGCGCAGCGGCGAGGCGACCCCCGGTAGAATCTTGGTTGGACGCACATTGGCGTATTGGTCAAAGCCCTGGCAGATCGGCAGGCGCAGGCCCCACAGCGTGATGTGGTCGGGAACGTCGGGCGCGCCGACCGCGCCGAAATAGATCGCGTCGAACTTTTTCAGCTCAGCGAGGCCGTCGGCCGGCATCATCACGCCGTGCTTCCTGTAATAGTCCGAGCCCCAGTCGAAGGTCTTGATGTTGAAGGCGAGGTCGCCGCTGCGTTTTGCAAGTGCCTCCAGCACACGGACGCCAGCGGAGATGACCTCGGGACCGATGCCGTCGGCGGGGATCGCTGCAATCGAATGGGTGCGCATGGGAGTGCTCCGTTTCAGATATTAATGAGTTTGCGCGACGGGTTCGACCGGCGCGGTCTGCGCGCGCGACAATAGCAGGGTCAGGACCGCCGAGAGAACGAGCAGGCCGCTGACGAAATAGAGTCCGCCGACGAAACTGCCGGTCTGGTCCTTGATCCAGCCGATCATGGCGGGCCCGACAAAGCCGCCGAGATTGCCGATCGAGTTGATGGTGGCGATGCCGGCCGCAGCCGCAGGACCGGACAGGAACAGCGTCGGCATGCTCCAGAGCGGCGGCTTTGCCGAGGAGATACCGACATTGACCAGCGTCAGAGCGACGAGGATTGCGACGACGCCGGATGCAAGGCCGGCATAGGCAAGCCCGACCGCTGCGATCAGGCAGGCGAGCACGACGTGCCAGGTGCGCTCGCCGGTGCGATCCGAATGCCGTGCCCACAGCACCATGGCGACGACGGCGGCTGTTGCCGGCAACGCATTGAGGAATCCGACCTGGAGCGTGGACAGGCCGAACTGCTTGATGATCTGCGGCGCCCAGACGCCGAGCGTATAGAGGCCGGCCGAGGTGCCGAAATAGATCAGCGACAGCGCCAGCACGCGTGGATCGGCGAGCCCGCGCCAGATGCTGTGGCTCGCGGTCGCGGCCTTGCTGGTGGTCTCTTCGTTCATGGTCTCGACCAGCCAGCGGCGCTCGTCATCGGCGAGCCATTTAGCCTTCTCGGGCCGATCGGTCAGGAAGGCCAGCACGACAAAGCCGAGCAGCACGGCCGGGACGGCCTCCAGCACAAACAGCCATTGCCAGCCCTTGAAGCCGAACAGGCCGTCCATCTCCAGCAATGCGCCGGAGACCGGCGAGCCCAGCACGGTCGAGAGTGGTGCTGCCGCCATGAACAATGCGGTGACCGCGGCGCGCTGGCGTGCCGGGAACCAGTAGGAGAGATAGAGGATGATGCCGGGAAAGAAGCCGGCTTCTGCGACACCGAGCAGGAAGCGCAGGATGTAGAAGCTGGTCGCTCCTTGTACGAACGCCATCGCCGCCGAGACCAGGCCCCAGGTGATCATCACCCGCGCGATCCAGATCCGCGCGCCGACCTTGTGCAGGATGATGTTGGAGGGCACCTCGAACAGGAAGTAGCCCCAGAAGAAGATGCCGGCGCCAAAGCCGTAGACGGTCGGCGACAGGCCGATGTCCTTGTTCATCGTCAGCGAGGCGAAGCCGATATTGACGCGGTCGATGAAGGCCACGAAGTAGAGCAACATGATGAAGGGAACGATGCGCCAGCTGATCTTGCGCAGCACGCGCGTCTGAATCTCGCTCGCCACTCTGGCCTCCCCACGGTTTTCGTTGTGTGGCAGCGAGCCTAGGCGGGGACAGGAGGTGGACTCAATTGGCGCTGGTTTATACAAAAAAATGATATAATCCTCGCAGCGTGAGACGAGAGGATCCAGAATGGAATTGCATCAGCTCCGATGCTTCGTGGCGGCGGCCGAGCAGCTGCATTTCGGCCGCGCCGCGCAGCATCTCCAGATGCTGCCGTCCGCGCTCGGGCGGCAGATCAGGCTCTTGGAAGAGGATCTGGGAACGCGGCTGTTCGCGCGCACGACCCGCGCGGTCTCGCTCACCGAGGACGGCGCGACGCTGCTGCGCGATGCCCGCGCCATCCTCGCCCGGGTCGAGGCCGTCGAGAGCAATCTGCGTAACCGCTCGCGCGCGGGCGCTGCGCGGCGGTTGCGGGTCGGCGCCATCGACAGCGCCGCGGCGGGGCTGCTGCCGCCGCTGCTGCGCGACTTCCGCGCCGGCCATCCCGAGGTCGCGGTGCAGCTTCTGGAGGACAAGACGATCCGGCTGCTGCCAAAGATCCTGACCGGCGCGCTCGATCTCGCCTTCGTTCGTCCGCCCGACCGTCCGGACAAGCGGCTGGAATTTTGCCACTTGCTCCAGGAGACCGCCATCGTGGCGTTCCCGCAGCGCCACGCACTGGCTGTACGGAAGTCAATCACGCTGGCCGACATAGCCGACGAAGCCATGCTCGTCCCGGACCGCCGCTCGCGACCGCACAGCCACGACCTCACGATAAAGCTGTTCGAGCAGGCTGGATTGACGCCGCGCATCGTGCAGGTCGCCGACGAGAAGCAGACCATCATCCATCTGGTGGCGACGAAGCTTGGCGTTGCAATCGTGCCGCGCTGGACCACGCGGATGGCGGTCTCCGGCGTGCGTTTCGTGCCGCTCCGTCCGAAGCAGAGCGGCCCCGTCGGGCGGCTGCCGCTGGCGGCGGCCTGGCTGCGTGGTTCGCGCGATCCGGCCCGCGATGCCATGCTGTCGGTGCTGGAGACGCGCCTGCGCAGCTATGCGCGGGAGGCGTGAGCGGCTATGAGTTGGGCTTGGCGAGAAGGTAGATTGCGATGACTGAACAGAAAGCTTCGAATGAGTTGCGGGTGGCGATTGCGGGGCTGGGCTCGATCGGGAGCAAGATTGCAACCGCGCTCGATCAGGGCATCGAGGGGCTGATGCTCTCCGCCGTGGCGGTACGCGATCCCGCGAAACATCAGAGCTTCCTGAGCAGCCTGCGCCGCCCGCCGAAGGTTTTGCCGATCGACCAGCTCGGCGACGCCGCCGACATCGTGGTCGAATGTGCGCCGAGCAGCCAGCTGCGCGCGATCGTCGAACCGGCGGTGACGCGCGGCAGGTCCGCGGTCGTGGTCAGCGTCGGCGGATTGCTCGACAATTACGATCTGATCGATCTCGCCCGCACCAATGGCGGTCGCATTCTCGTGCCGACCGGCGCGCTGATCGGGCTCGATGCGGTCAATGCAGCCGCGGTCGGCACCATTCATTCGGTGAAGATGGTCACGCGCAAGCCGATCGACGGGCTGAAGGGCGCACCGTTCATCGTTCAGAACAACATCGACATCGACAATCTGCGCGAGCCGCTCAAATTGTTCGAGGGCAGCGCGCGCGACGCGGCGAAGGGCTTTCCGGCAAACGTCAATGTCGCCGTTGCGCTGTCGCTGGCGGGCATCGGGCCCGATCGCACCCAGATGCAGGTTTGGGCCGACCCTACCGTGACGCGCAATGTTCATCGCATCGAGGTCGAAGCGGATTCGGCGCGGTTCTCGATGGGCATCGAGAACATCCCGTCCGAAAACCCCAAGACCGGGATGATCACCGCGCTGTCCGTGATCGCGCTGCTGCGCAAGCAACGCGCCACGCTTTGCGTTGGGACCTGATTTTTACGCGCCGGTGACGCGCCAGATCACGTTGCCGACATCGTCGGCCATCAGCAGCGACTTCTTGTCGGGGCCGATCACGACGCCAACCGGGCGGCCGTAGGATTCCTTCTCGTCCGGGGACAGGAAGCCCGACAGGATGTCGCGACCGGGACCGGAGGGCTTGCCGTTCTCGAACGGGATGAACACCAGCTTGTAACCGGACAGCGTGCTGCGATTCCACGAGCCGTGCTGGCCGATCACCATGCCGTCAGGGAAGCCCGGCAGCGTGCCGGCAGGCATCCAGCACAGGCCGAGCGAAGCGGTGTGGCCACCGAGCGCATAGTCGGGTTGAAGCGCCTTGGCGACCATCGCCGGATCCTGCGGCACGCGGTCGTCCACCGTCTTGCCCCAGTAGCAATAGGGCCAGCCGTAGAAGCCGCCGTCGCGCACCGATGTCAGATAGTCCGGCGGCGTCTCGTCGCCGAGCCCGTCACGCTCGTTGACGACGGTCCAGAGCACGTTCGTGCTCGGCTCCCAGGCAAGGCCCACGGGGTTGCGCAGGCCAGCGCCGAAGATGCGGTGGGTGCCGGCGGCGAGGTCGAGCTCGTAAACCGCGGCGCGGCCTTCCTCGACCTCCATGCCCATCTCGGCGATGTTGCTGAGCGAGCCGACGCCGGCATAGAGCTTCTTGCCGTCGGGGCTGGCGAGCAGGCTGCGCGTCCAGTGGCCGCTCGGCTTGAAGGTGGTGAGCCGCTTGCCCGGTGCGGTGATGCGATCGGCGTTGGCGACGTAAGGAAAAGCCATCACGCCGTCGGTGTTGCCGACATAGAAGGTGTCGCCGACCAGCGCCATGCCGAACGGCTGGCTGAGGTTCTCCATGAAGGCGCCGCGGACATCCGCGACGCCGTCACCGTCCTTGTCGCGCAAAAGCGTGATGCGGTTGGCGGACTCGCCGAGCGCCGCGGCACGACGCATCGTCGCCTGCATCGCGTAGTGGAACACCGATCTCGGCGTGCCCGCGATCTGCGTTGATTCCGCGATCAGAACGTCGCCATTGGGCAGCACCTCGATCCAGCGCGGATGGTCGAGGCCGGTGGCAAACGCGTTGACCTTGAGCCCGGGCGCGACCGTCGGCTTCTGGCCTTCGCTCCAGCCGCGGGCGGTCGGCATCTTCAGCGTCGGCAGCGCGCCTTGCGGCTTCGCTTCGGGAATCGACGGGGCCTGCCCCCAGGCCGGCGCGGGTGTGGTGCCTGAAAGCTTTCGCCATTGCAGCGCGATGCCGCCCACGAACGCGACGAACTGCGCAAAGATGCTGGAAAATGTCATGAAAATCCCCTGTCGAACCCTGCGGCACTGTCCAACGACGGATCGTCCAAAGCCCCGCGCAGGCCAAGGCCTATTTCCTGCCGGATCGTCGACCTCTCCAGATCCACGATAGAACGTCGTCGTGCCGTTTTGCGCGCGCATCCAACTGGGTGGCGGTAAAAAGGTCAACCTGTGTAGGCTTGGATCGGGTCGTTCACGGCGCAAATAGCAGCAAGCCGAATTTGCATGGCAAGGATGCGTGCGCCTTGCTACGTCACCGCAGCGTCAGGAACGGAATGATCATCGGCACGCGGCGGCAATAGGCGCCGTAGGCGTCCTCGCCGAGCTCTTTCGACAAAAACACCTCTTCCATCCGTCCCTTCTGCCACATGCCGAGCGAGATCAGGATGGCGCCGAGGATCGTCGTCACTATGCCGATCGCAATGCCGGTGACGAGCATGCCGAAGATCAGCCCGGTGTAGATCGGGTGACGCACGATACCGTAGGGGCCGGTGTCGATGACGCGGTGGTCTTCCTTGTGGGTGATGGTGTTGGACCAGAACTTTCCAAGATGCAGCCGCCCCCACCAGGCGAAGGCGATGCCGGCGACCGAGAGGACCGCGGCGATGGCGATGCCGGTGTTGCCGAGCACCCAAAGCGGCTTCCAGCCCATGACTTCCGCAATCCACGGCGTGTACAGGATGCCGCCGACCAGGATCGGCAGGCGATAGCGCTGCGACTCCAGCGTCATGACCTGCTTCTTGGTCCGTCCCTGCCAGAACGAGGCGCCCACCCAGCTGGCGAGAAAGGCGAGCCAGATCAGGGCCAGAAGTTCGGTCGGCCAGGTCGTGGTCCAGCCACCCCAGGCCACGGAGAGAAGCTTGCTGAAATCGAAGGACATAAGGAAAGGTTCTTTGGGTTGGGGAGCAGGTCAGCTCGCGCGCGACGACAGCGCGTGATGCTCGATGGCATTGGACGCGGCTTGGCCGCCGCGGGCGAGCAGATGGGTGATGGTTTCGCGCAGCACCGGCTCGATCGGGCGCGGCGTATAGCCGAGCTCGTTACGGGCCTTGCCGATTGAAAGGTCGCTCGCGGCAAGCGCGATGCGCACGCCCTCGGCGGTGCCGTTGGGCGGACGGTGCGTGATGCGATCGGAGATCGATTCCAGCATGATGGCGGAGAGCTCGGCGATCTTGCCGGGAACGACGACCGGATATTGCCGTCGCCTGCTCATCGCCGACATCATCCGCAGGATCTGGCCGAGCCGGACGCAATCGCCGCCGAGGATGTAGCGTTGGCCGATGCGGCCGCGCTCCATCGTCAGCACCAGGCCCATGGCGACGTCGCGGACGTCGACGAGGTTGACCAGGAAGTCGAGATGCGGCTGCACCTTCTTCTGCAGGAAGTACCACAGCATCGCGGTCGGCGGCGTCAGATTGTGGTCGGCGGGGCCGATCGGCATGGTCGGCGTGCCGATCACGAGCGGGAAGCCACTGGCTGCGGCCTTCGCGGCGTGGTGCTCGGCGAGTGACTTCGACCGCGTATAGGCGCCGGGCATCGCATCGGCCGGCTGCAGCGCTTCCTCGGCGGCAACGCCGTTGAGGTTCGCGTAAGGAAACAGGATCGATTCCGTCGAGCAGTGCAGGAAGCGCGACACACCGCGCTTCATCGCAGCCGCAAGCACGACCTCGGTGCCGCGGAAATTGACGTCGTGGAAGTCCCGCTTGTTGGCGACCCACATGCCGGGCAGGCCGGCGAGGTGATAGACCTGATCGACGCCGGACAGCGCAGCATCGACCGCGGCACCGTCCAGCACCGAGCCGTGCACATATTCAACGTCCGCGTTGGCGGCGGCCGGCGGCCGCACATCAAGAACACGTACCCGCTGCCCACGGGCGCGGAGCGCTTCGACGAGATGCTGTCCGATGAAACCGCTGCCACCGGTAACCAGTACGAGAGTCATGAAGTAGGTTTTTGCTGTTCCGCTTCGAGAAAGCTATCGGGTTGAAAGAGAATTGGTCGGAAGAGGCGCGAGAATCGCGGCAAGGTCGCGACGAAAACCCAGTGCAATGTAAAATTTTGCCATGACGAACATCGGTCCAAGCAGGAAATGGGTGGGGTGGTCGACCATCGACGGCTGCCGCTCCTCGAACACCCTGTGGCCGACGATCTGCGATGCGACGCCGAGCACGATCAGCACCGCAAAAATCGACCACATCATGGCAAGCGAGACTTGGTTGCCGATTGCGGTTGCGACCGAAAGCAGCACGATCATCGACAAGAGGATGCCGAGCCCGACTCCAGCGTCCAGCATCAGCCAGTAGACCAGCACGGGCAGTGCCAAAATCACCGCCAGGCTGACCTCGACCCCGAACACCGAGAAATGCACCAGCGTCAGCGGCAGTGTCGCGCCGGTGAAGAGCAGGAGAATCCCGACCACATGCATCGCGCAATTCCAGGGATCGCGATGGTATTCGACATAATCGGCCAGTTGGCGTTGAAAATAGCCAGCCATCTCAGTCTCATGCGGCACGGGGTCGGGAAGGGCGAAGATTGCCTATAGCACCGGACAGGGCAGTGCACAAACTGGCGCTATTGTCGCGCAGGACCATGCTATCGCGCTGTGAGACAGGTCACAAAATAGTCAGGACTTCAACGGGTTCCGCCATGCGCAGAGACCCCGCGCTCAATGCTTCCTGGCGGGCTTTTTCGCCGCAGGCGCAGGCGCTGCTGCGGGATGCGCAGGCACCTCATCGGGCACTTTGGCAAAGGTCAGGATTTGCAACTGGCCGTTGACTGCCGAGGTCGGCTTGGCGCGGTCGAGGAACTGCTCCTCGCCGAGGCCGATCGGCTGCAGCCGCTTGGTCGAAATCTTGAACGTGTTCACCAGCACGTCACGGATCGCATCCGCCCGGCGCTGGCTCAGGATCGCGTTGGCTTCCCGCGTCTTCTGATTGGACTCGACATGGCCGACGATCAGGAACGTGTAGGGCAGCAGCGAGGCGTGAACCATTGCGTCGGCGATCCTGCCGACGGTCTGGTAGGACTCCGGCTGGATGATCGGCGTGTCGGCGTCGAACTGGATCTGGGCGTTGAACGCGGGCAGCTTGGCCAGATCGGGTGCGATCAGCGGCCGGTTCACCGGACCTGGATCGTTCTTGATCCTGGCCTTGGCCCGCTCCATCACCTGCTGCTTCAGCGCGGGGAAGTCGACCTCGGGGGTCTCCTCGAAATGATTGAGCTTGCCGACGATGTCGTCGCGGGTCGGCGCCGTCTGCGCGCCGGCCGCACCCGCCAGCAGAGCGAGACCCAACGCGATGCCGATGCCGGCGGTGATGTGCCCGGTTGCGCGCATCATCGATACCCCGCGTCGTCGACGGCCTTCAGGCAGTTGTTGCTGATGCCCTTGGGCGTCGAGATCAGGCAGGGGACCGACTTGCTGGTCTCCTTGGTCGAGCCGCCGCAGACCTTGACGATCTCGCGCTGGCAGGCGTTCGCGACCGTGACGCGGGCGGCGACGCGCTTCAGGATGGCGTCGAACGCGGTGAGGTAGTCGTTCTGGCACTGCTGGGAGAGCACGTCCCGGTTACGGGACAGGCACTCCTTCAGGCGGGTGGAATCCGGATTGACGCCACGGCAATTGGCGACGATTTCCGCACCGCAGCTTTTCGCCAGCAGCCCGATCGAATCGCCAAAACTCATGGTCTCCGCCGTCGCAAGCGACGGCATCCCCAATGCAAGCACGATCAGTGTGATGGAGCCCCGGACCATGGCTGCATCTGATACGGGGAAGTTCGCCATGGTCAAGGGCTGTTCGCCCCAGAACTGTCGAGAGTTCGGCCAGTGCGGCGAACAGTCCTCACTCCGTGGCGTCGGCGGGGGGAGGAAATTCGATCAGGACGGCCGTGTGGTTCCGGATGTCGTCGGCAAATTCGGGATCGGCCTTGAGCTCGTCCAAAGTCCGCGGCGGGGGAAGTTCGCGGCCGTCCTCATTCAGCTCCTGCGCATAGAGCGCGAGCGCCTCGGGCGCATTCTCCAGGGCTTCGTCGACGTCGTCGCCGCCTGAGATGCAACCAGGCAGGTCCGGAAACCACATGCCAACGGCCTCGTCCGGACCATTGTCTTCGATGATGGCGACGTAGTGAGGCATGTCAGCCTCACGCCCGCTGTACAAAACTGTCCACGACCTTCTTCTCGCCGGCCTTGTCGAAGGCGATGGTGAGCTTGTTGCCGTCGACCTTGGTGACGCGGCCGTAGCCGAATTTCTGGTGGAAGACGCGGTCGGCGAGCGAAAACTCGGATGTCGTGCCGGTCGATTTGGCGACCAGCTCGCCCTCGATCGTCATTGGCCCGCGGCGGCGCGAGGAGAAGCTGCCGAAATCGGGCGAGGGGGACGAGGACGACGAGAAATTCGAGGCCTCTTCCTCGAAGCCGCCACGTCCGCCGCCGCTATTGCGGCCTTGTCCATTCGCTTGGCCCCTGCTGCGGTTGGCCTGGGCGCGCTGCCAGCCCGGCGTCGAATAGGTCGAGCCAAAGGCTTCCATGTCGTCGAAGCGCGAGGCGCCGTAGCCGCCGGTGCCGCCCCAGGCCGAACCGCCCTTGGATTCCGTGATCTCGACATTGGCCGCCGGTAATTCGTCGAGGAAGCGCGACGGGATCGTGGTCGACCAGGTGCCATGGATGCGCCGGTTGGTCGCAAAATAGATTTTTGCGCGCCGCCTCGCGCGCGTGAGGCCGACATGGCCGAGCCGGCGCTCTTCTTCCAGCCCCGCGCGGCCCTGTTCGTCCAGCGTGCGCTGGCTCGGGAACAGGCCTTCCTCCCAGCCGGGCAGGAACACGTTGTCGAATTCGAGACCCTTGGCCGAATGTAGTGTCATCAAGGACACCGCGTCTTCGTCGGCGCCGCTGTCGCGGTCCATCACCAGCGAGATGTGCTCCAAAAACCCCTGCAGGTTCTCGAATTCCTCCATCGAGCGCACGAGTTCTTTCAGGTTCTCCAGCCGGCCGGCGGCGTCCGCCGAACGATCCTTCTGCCACATCTCGGTGTAGCCGCTTTCGTCGAGCACGATCTGGGCGAGATCCGTGTGCGCGGTGACCTCGCGCTGGGCGCGCCAGCGGTCGAACTGGGCGACGACGTCGCGCAAAGACCCGCGCGCCTTCGGCTTCAGCTCGTCGGTGTCGACCACGGCGCGCGCCGCTTCGAACAGCGGGATGCGGCGCTTGCGGGCGTGATCGTGCAGCATCTGCACCGTGGCATCGCCAAGCCCGCGTTTGGGCACGTTGACGATGCGCTCGAAGGCGAGATCGTCGGCCGGCGAGTTGATGACGCGCAGATAAGCCAGCGCGTCGCGGATTTCGGCGCGCTCATAGAAGCGCGGACCGCCGATGACGCGATAGGGCAGGCCGAGCGTGACGAAACGATCTTCGAACTCGCGCATCTGGTAGGAGGCGCGCACCAGGATCGCGATCTCGTTGAGCTTGTCGCCCTGGCGCTGGATCTGCTCGATCTCCTCGCCGATGCCGCGGGCTTCCTCTTCAGAGTCCCACGAGCCCGTCACCGTGACCTTCTCGCCGTCCTGGTCCTCGGTGCGCAGCGTCTTGCCGAGCCGGCCTTCATTGTGCGCGATCAAATGCGAGGCGGCCGCGAGAATGTGGCCGGTCGAGCGGTAGTTGCGCTCGAGCCGGATGACTTTCGCGCCGGGGAAATCGTGGTCGAAGCGCAGGATGTTGTCGACCTCGGCGCCGCGCCAGCCATAGATCGACTGGTCGTCGTCGCCGACGCAGCAGATGTTTTTGACGTGGGGCGTCTGCTCCCTCGCCCCGCTTGCGGGGAGAGGGTCGGGGTGAGGGGCTCTTTCCACCAGCTCGGTGCTGGGAGAGTCCCCCTCACCCGCATCGCTTTGCGATGCGACCTCTCCCCGCAAACGGGGAGAGGTGAAAGGAGACGACGGCGCCTGCGACAGCAGCCGCAGCCACAGATACTGCGCGACGTTGGTGTCCTGGTATTCGTCGACCAGGATGAATTTGAAGCGCTGCTGGTACTGCCGGAGAATGTCCGGGTGCTCGCGGAAGATGCGGATGTCTTCGAGCAGCAGATCGCCGAAATCGGCCGCGTTCAGGATCTTCAGCCGCTCCTGGTAGCTCGCATAGAGCTTGCCGCCCTTGCCGTTGGCGAAGACAGCGGCTTCGCCTGATGGTACCTGCGACGGCGTCAGGCCGCGGTTCTTCCAACCGTCGATCAGCCCGGCCAGCATGCGCGCGGGCCAGCGCTTGTCGTCGATGTTGTCGGCTTGCAGCAGCTGCTTCAGCAGCCGCACCTGGTCGTCGGTGTCGAGCACGGTGAAATTCGACTTGAGCTGCGCCAGCTCGGCATGGGTGCGCAGGATGCGGCCGCCGATGGAGTGGAAGGTGCCGAGCCACGGCATGCCTTCGACGGCCTGGCCGAGCATCTGGCCGAGCCGGTGCTTCATCTCGCGCGCGGCCTTGTTGGTGAAGGTCACCGACAGGATTTCGGCGGGGCGGGCGCGGCCCTGGCTCAGGATGTGGGCGATGCGGGTGGTCAGCACGCGGGTCTTGCCGGTGCCGGCGCCGGCCAGCACCAGAACCGGGCCATCCAGCGTCTCCACGGCGTCGCGCTGCTCGGGATTGAGCCCGGTCAAATATTTCGGGCCCACCGAGGCACGCGCACGCGCGGCGATGCCGCCGGCCGCGGGCTGGTGGTCGGGGACGTCCTGGGAGGTGATCTTGCTTGGCTCGGTCATGCGAATCATTGGCCCCACGATGGCACCGCGAGGTGGTGGAAGGGAGCCTTCATAACAGGGATTACTGCCTATATGGGGCGGCCGTGCCGGGTTTTCCACGTGCGCGGCGGGCTGATTTTGTTCCTGCGTGCTGGGCGAATTTCCAGCCCCAGAGGGCCGGAACCAATGTTCCGAGCTGGAGATTGTTTGTGCAAGTGAGGCGCGCCAGCCGCGCCGATTGCAGACAGTCATTCAAACAGAGGTTCGGATCATGCTTAGCTGGGTTGTGACGTTTCTGGTTATCGCCCTGATCGCAGCCATCTTGGGCTTCGGCGGCCTCGCCGGCGCGTCGATCGAAATCGCCAAGATCATCTTCTTCGTCGCGATCGTCCTGTTCCTGGTCTCGGCCGTGGTCGGCCTGGCCCGCGGCCGCAGGATCTAGCCACTCACCGCTTCGAGGGCATCGCCACGCTTCGGCCGATGCCCTCGGGCCGACCCAAGGCGCTGTGGGTCTTGGCGACCCCTGCGATACGCTGCTGAATATCGGACGGAAACGGTGCAACGCGCCGGGCGTTCATGTCCATGTGCAGCGACATGTTCTCCGAACAGGCCGACAGCCAGCCTTCGGTCCCGTGCCGCAGCTCTTCGAATGTGTGCAGCCGCTTGTCGTCGGCCCCCAGCAGCCACACCAGAATCTGCACGGGATCGCCAAGGTGAATCTCGCGCAGATAACGCACATGGCATTCGGCGGTGAAAGTCGAGCCGTGGCGTTCCTTCTTGTAGGCCGGACCGATCCCGAGCTCGAGCCAGAACTCGTCGATCGCCCGGTCGAACATCACATTGTAATAGGCCATGTTGAGATGGCCGTTATAGTCGATCCATTGCGGCTCGATCTGCATGATCGAGGAGCGGAACGGCTCAGGCGTAGGGGCGGTGGCGGCACTCTCCGGCATGTCTCAGTCCCTGGCTATGCGTCCGGTCGCTTGACTTGACCGGTGAGATATCCTTTGCCACGGTTTCTTCTCGTCGGGAGGACTATCCGTGGGTACGACCATCACCAATAATCCGCCGCGGCCGGCGCCGAAAGCCCTCGCAAGCGCGCTGGAGCAGCTTGCGGCACGCTTCGGCAACCGCCTCATCACCTCCCAGGCCGTCCGCGAGCAGCACGGCCATACCACGACATGGATCGTCAACCAGCCGCCCGACGGCGTGGTGATGGCGCAGGACACCGCCGACATCCAGGACGTGGTGCGGATCTGCGCCACGAACGGCGTGCCCGTCATTCCCTTCGGCACCGGCACCTCGCTGGAGGGCCAGGTCAACGCGCCCGCCGGCGGCATCTGCATCGACCTGCGCGACATGAACAAGGTGCTCGCGGTGCATGCCGAGGACCTCGACTGCGTGATCCAGCCCGGCGTCACCCGCAAGGCGCTCAACGAGCATCTGCGTGACCAGGGCCTGTTCTTCCCGATCGATCCCGGCGCCGATGCCTCGCTCGGCGGCATGGCCTCGACACGCGCCTCCGGCACCAACGCGGTGCGCTATGGCACCATGCGCGACAGCGTGCTGGCGCTGAAGGTCGTGCGCGGCGATGGCGAGATCATCACCACCGGCACGCGCGCCAAGAAATCATCCGCCGGCTACGACCTGACGCATCTGTTTGTCGGCGCCGAAGGCACGCTCGGCATCATCTCCGAACTGACCATTCGGCTGCGCGGCATTCCCGAGACGATCGCGGCGGCCGCGGTGTCGTTCGAGACCGTGCACGGGGCGTGTCAGGCCGTGATCCTGGCAATCCAGACCGGCATCCCCGTGGCGCGCATCGAGTTGCTCAATGCCGCGCAGGTGAAGGCCTGCAATTCCTATTCGAAGCTGACGCTGCCGGAGACGCCGCTGCTGTTGATGGAATTCCACGGCAGCGAGATCGAGGTCGATGCGCAGTCGAAGGCGTTCGGCGAGATCGCGAAGGATTGCGGCGGTGGAGATTTCTCCTGGACCACCAAGCCGGAGGACCGCACAAAACTGTGGCAGGCGCGGCACGATGCCTATTGGTCCGTCAAGGCGCTGCGGCCCGGCGACAGTATCGGCGTGGTCGCGACCGACGTCTGCGTGCCGATCTCGCGGCTTGCCGATTGCGTCAGCGAGACCGAGGAAGATCTCAAGCGGCTCAACCTGTTGTCGCCGATCGTCGGCCATGTCGGCGACGGCAATTTCCACTGCTCGCTGGTGTGTGACACCAACGATGCGGCCGAGATGGCGCGCGGTGAGGAATTCATGCATCGCCTGGTCGAGCGCGCGCAGGCGATGGACGGAACCTGCACCGGTGAGCACGGCATCGGCCAGGGCAAGCAGAAATATCTCAAGGCGGAACTCGGTCCTGAAGCAATCGATGCGATGCGTGCGCTGAAAAAGGCACTCGATCCGCAAAACATCTTCAACCCCGGCAAGATCGTGCCGGAGGCGTAGCGCGCGGCATTGCCTTTCGTTTATGCTCGTTCCGTCACGGCGGAGCGAGGCAATGCAGTGGTTCGCGCGCAAGACGCGAAAAGACATCTGGGACGAAGCGATCGAATGGCCGCTCGGCGACATCGAGGCGGCCGAGCGCATCCGTGCCATCTGTGATGCTGCGGCCCAGAGCGCCGCAGGCTCCGCCTGTAACGACAAGAACGAGAGTGCGCGCTATGAACGCGCCGCAAAGGTCGCGATGGAGATCGCGATGAAGATCTCCGACAGCCTGATGCGCGACGACGCGGTGCATCGCATCGTCGATCTCTGCATGACCGCGAACGACATCAAGACGGCGCAGATCCTGTTTCGCGCGATCCACGCCAGCTGGATTCGCGAAACAGCGCAGCGGGATCATCCGGCGCTGGTGCAGTAACGGCGGCTGTTGCCGCATCGAAGGTGCGCTCCCTCCCTCGCTTGCGGGGGAGGGTTGGGGAGAGGGTATCTCCGCAACGGGACAGTCCCCACGAGGAGAAAGCCCTCACCCGGCGCCCGCGCCGACCTCTCCCGCAAGCAAGCGGGAGAGGTGGGAGCCTGCGGCACGATCGGTTCAATCCAAGGCCCTTATTTCGCCAGCTTTCTCACGGCCTCATCCACACTGTGGAAGACGTGCTCCTTCGGCAGCACATCGAATAGCTTGAACCGTTCGAACGCGTCCTGCGCACGCACCGATTCCAGCCGCGCCAGCGCCACCGTGACATCCTGTTCGCTGCATGCCTTGAAGACGTCGAGCAGGATCTGCGCGGCGGTGAAGTCGATCTCGACCATGCCGCTCGCCTCCAGCACCAGGAGTTGCGGCGTCGCCGTGCTGAGAACCTTGGTCACGTCGCTGCGGAAGCCCGGCGCGTTGAGGAAGGACAGCGGCGCCTGCAGCCCGATCACGGCGACGCCCGCGATGCGCTCGCCGGTGATGTGCGGATGCGCCGGCCACCAGATCGTGGTGCCTGGCACGCGCTCGAACTCGATGAGTCTTGCGCGCGTCGTGCTCCAGATGCCGTGCAGCAGCGACAGCACGATGCCGAGGAACGCGCCCTGCTGGATCGGCAGCACGATGATCAGCGCGGCGGTGGCGACGATCAGCAGAAACTCGCTGAACGACTGGCGGTAGATCGTCACGATCTGCTTGGTGCGGATGATCCGCAGCGCGACGAACAGCAGGATGCCGCCGAGGGCTGCCTCCGGAACGTGCTGCAGCAGCCCCGTTCCGAACGCGAGCAACAGCAGGACGATCACTGCAGCCGCAAGGCTTGCAAGCTGCGACTGTCCGCCGGTCTCTGCCACGATGCCGGTCCGTGGCGGACTGGCGTTGACGGGGAAGGCTCCGAACAGGCCTGACAGTACGCTGCCGGCGCCGGCACCGAGGAAGTCGCGATCGACATCGGCGGGCTTGTCGGGATCGGACGGGAAGGACCGCGTGGTGGCCGCGGTCTGCACCATCACGACGATCGTGATCACGAAGGCGAGCGGCACCAGCCGCACCCAAAGCTCCGGCGCAAGCGCGGGGAAGGTCGGTCGCGGCAGCGTGCCCGGCACTGTGCCGACGACATTGACGCCCTTGTTCTCGAGGCCAAGCGCGATCGTGGCCAGGGTCGCGGCAACGAGCCCGATCAGCGCGCCGGGGATCTTTGCACTGATTTTTTCGGAGATGACGACCACGGCCAGTACGCCGAATCCGATGCAGAGCGTCACGGGATTGGTGCGGCCGAGCTCGGTTGCGAGCACGCCGATGCGATCGAGTGTCGGCCCGCTCGGCGATTCCAGTCCCAGCACGCCCGGCAATTGCGACACGATGATGTGGACGGAGATGCCGGCGAGGAAGCCGACCATCACCGGCATCGACAAGAGGTTGGCGATGCCGCCGAGCCGAAACGCGCCGCCGGCCAGCATCATCGCGCCGACCATCAGCGCCAGCGCGATCGCGAGCCCCTGATAGTCCGGCGAGCCCGCAGCGGCGAGCGCCGCAAGTCCGCCGGCGAAGATCGGCGTGATCGTGGAATCGGCGCCGCAGGACAGGAAGCGGTTGCCGCCGAGCAGCGCAAAGCCGAGCGAGCCCGCCATGAAGGCGAAGAAGCCGATCTGCGGCGCGAAGCCACCGAGCCGCGCGGTCGCCATCTGCTCGGGGATCGCGATCGCCGCCAGCGTCAGCCCCGCCATGAGATCGCCGGGCAGGGAATAGGAGGCGAGCGACTGGAACAGCGGCCATGCTTTCTTGGCGTGAGTGTCTTGCGGCATCAATGCGGAGTCCCCGGAAAATCTGCGTTGGGCCGTCAGACTACAGCATTTCCGGCTTCGAGGACGGCAGACGGCGAGGGCCCGGCGCCATCAACAAAAATGTCCGCAAGCGAGGCTCGCGGACATCAATGCCTGTCGCAGCGCGGCGGTGTCAGTACCTGGTGCCGCGGTTGTAGTCGCCGCCGCCGCGTCCCATGCCTCCTCCGCCGTGCCCCCCCATTCCCATTCCCATGCCGAGACCGATCCCGATGCCGATCCCGACGGCTTCCGGCGGCGGGCCGGGAGGCGGGGCGCGCTCGACGACGGTTTCGTCAGGCGGCGGCCGGCGCTTCGGCGGCGTGTCGACGACCTTGCGCTTTGGCGGCGTGTCGTCGACCCGCTTCTTGATGATAGGCGCAACCGTCGGGTTGATCGGCGTCGCCGGCGTTGACGGTGTCGAGCAGGGGCAAGTCGGTGCCATGGCGATCGCGACCGGCACCGCGGCGGCCGCCACCGGCAAGACATAATTGCGGTTCTGCACGCGGAGCAGCAGCCGGCGCGCGGTCGCGGCGAGATCGCTGTTGTCCCAGTTCACGAGATAGGCCTCGTACGACGCGCGGGTATTGATCGCCACCGCACGGTCCCACGCCAGCATCTGGCGCCGCCGCTCCAGCACCGTGCGCAGGCGCGGCGTTTGAGCGTCCTGCGTGTAGAGTTCGACGTAGGCCTGATAGGCGGGCACCGTGTCGTCGGCGATCACGAGCTGATAGGCGGCCCGGGCGTCCTTGCCTTGCAAATCCTTGCGCCAATCCTCGACGCTGCGCGTCGCGCTGGCGAGCGCCATCGAGTTCGCGCCCGGAGCAGGGGGCTGACCGCTGTTGCTGTCACCACCGAAGAATTTGAAGTCGGTCGTCAGTGACGAGCTCTCCCAGGGAATCTGCCGTCCGTCGGTCGATTGCGCGACCGAGATACGAATGCGCTTGAACACTTCCTCGATCGGCACGTTCGGTTGCTTGGCGACGGTCAGCGCCGCCGTGGTGTACGGGCTGTCGACGCCGGAGCCGTCCTCGGCTTCGGCACCGGGCGAGGTCGAATAGGAAATGAAGGTGCCCTGTGCGCCGGCCTTGGTGTCGACGATGGCAAGCCCGTGGCCGGCACCGCTCAGCGCCGGGAACGGATTGTTGCGGCAGGCATCGAGCATGAAGATACGCGCGCGCGTCGGCAGTGCGCCGAGCGTGTTGAGCAGATCGTTCAGCCGCACGCCCTGCAGCGGAATGTCGGCCTCGCGCTTGGGATCGAGATCGACAGGCACGAGATAGTTCTCGCCGTCGATTTGGAGGCCATGGCCGGCATAGAACACCAGGGCGACCGTGTCGGCGCCGCTGGCGCTGACCTTGCCGGCAAAATCCGAGATCGTCTGGCGCATCGCATCCTGCGACAAATTGGGTGCTGCGGTGACGGTAAAGCCGGCATTGCCGAGCAGTTCCGCCATGCCCTTGGCGTCGTTGGCGGCGTTGGGCAGTTCCGGCACCGTGCGATAGGCGGATTGGCCGATCACCAGCGCAAGCCGCGCTTCAGCTACAGCATCTGTCGGCGTCATCAACTGAGTGAATGCAAGGAGACCGGAGGCGAGAACTAAATTGCAAAGGACTGGGCGGCGCATGGAATGACCTCCATCGGCAATGGGCGCGAGGATGTCACCTTTTCTAATCGCGCGCCACGACTCTGTCTGTGCGCTATCTCACGCTTTCGCGTGCGGCAAAGTGGGGCAGGAGGTCTGCCGGAGCCGACGCGCTGTGCTGTGTTTTCAGAACAATCCACGGTCCCAGGGCGGGTCAGGCGCAAAGCGTGCGGCGAGGAAATCGATGAAGGCGCGCACCTTCGCCGGCGGCCAGCGGTCGGGCAGGTAGACCGCATGCACGGCGGAGGACTGCATCTCCGGCTGGTCGAGCGGAAGCGCGACCAGCGTGCCGGCGCGCAAATCATCGGCGATGATGAAAGTCGGCTGCCGGGCGAGGCCGAGGCCGGCCAGCGTCGCGGCGCGCAGCGCATCGCCATTGTTGGCGCGCAAGGTGCCGCTGATCTGGATGCGGATCTCGCCATCGACGCCGAACGGCCATTCCGCGGCGCTGCCTTGCTGCGTGAGCGTGTAGCCGAGGCAATTATGCGCGGCGAGGTCGGCCACGGTGCGCGGCGTGCCGTGCTTTGCCAGATAGGACGGCGCGGCACAGACCACCAGGCGGTTCGGCGCGAGCTTTCGCGCCACCATGCTGGAGTCGCGTAAGCGTCCGATGCGGATCGCGAGGTCCCAGCCTTCCTCGGCGAGATCGACGAGGCGATCGTTGAGGCCGAGCTCGATCGTGACCTCGGGGTAGCGTTCCGAGAAGTCTGCAATGAGGGGCGCTATCTGCCGCGTGCCGAACACGACGGGCACGTTGACTCGCAACAATCCGCGCGGCTCGGCGCGCTCCCGCGCGACTGCGGCATCGGCCGTCTCCATGTCGGCAAGGATCCGCTCGGAGGATTCCAGATAGAGGCGTCCGGCCTCGGTGATCGACAGCCGCCGCGTAGTGCGGTGGAACAGCTTGATGCCGAGCCGTGCCTCCAGCGAGGCGACGTGCTTGGTGACCATGGTCTGCGACAGGCTCATCGCCCGGGCCGCAGCGGACAGGCTGCCGTTCGCCGCCACCTTGGCGAAGACTTCCAGGCTGGTCAGCCGGTCGAGCATCTATCTCACTCTATCAGTGTGAAGTATTTTTACAGAATAGCCAATTATCATGATTTTGAGAATAGATCATAGCTGTCCCAACAATGGAGACCGCCATGATCGATTCCCGTACCGCTCCCTACGCCGCCCTGGTGCTGCGTGTGACCCTGGGCGCGCTATTCCTGGCCCATGCCAGCCTGAAACTGTTCGTCTTCACCCCGGCCGGGACCGCAAAATTCTTCGGCAGCCTCGGCTTCCCGCCGGAACTCGCCTATCTCGTGATAACCGTCGAGATTCTCAGCGGCATCGCCCTGATCCTCGGCGTCTGGACCCGCTATGCGGCGCTGGCCGGCATCCCGATCCTGCTCGGCGCGATCTTCACCGTGCACGGTGCCGCCGGCTTCTTCTTCACCAATCCGAAGGGCGGTTGGGAATTCCCCGCCTTCTGGGCAATCGGACTCGTAGCGCAGGTACTGCTCGGCGACGGCGCCTATGCGCTGCGTCCTTCACGCGATGTCGAGGCCGCGAATGCACAATTGAGCGTCGCGCCGTCGCGGTGACATCGTCGCATCATTGAAATGTGAGAGCTGCGGGATCACGGTCCTGCAGCTTTTTGTTGCGTGCCAACGTGCGTGCGGCGGCCAAAGCCCATCAATCTGCGTTCGGCATTGATCCATACCTGAATTGGATCGATCTGCGTCAATCTTGCATAGCCCGCCGTTCGGTCGCGATGCGGCATGATCGCAAACATCGGCAAATGTAGGCATTCGCTGCAGTCTCTGCCGGTGCGCCTTGCTCTCCTCCCATCTCGGCTGCGCTGGTCGCAACCCTTGCCTGCGCCGTCGCTTTGGCCATACAGTCCGCGCAACAGGCCGGGGCTGTGACCGTGGCCGCGAACAAAAAATATCGGGGAGAGACACCATGACCATCGTGCCCGTCAGCCGTCGCACGTTCATCAGATCGTCGACGGCAGTGACCGCCGGCCTCGTGCTCTCTCCCGCCATCATCGGCCGCGCCGAAGCCGCGACGCTGAAGCTGAAATGCTCCTCCTCGCTGCCGAACGACCCCAAATTCGCCAACGGCCGCGTCTACTACGACAACCTCGTCAAGAGTCTGAAGGGCAACGGGCTCGGCGAGCAGGTCGAGGTCGCCTTCTTCCCCGACAACCAGTTGGGGCAGGAAATCGACGTCATCAATTCGGTGAAGCTCGGCGTCATCGACCTCATGGTGTCGGGTTCGTCGATCTCGGCCAATCTGGTGCCGCTGGTCGGCACTTACGACCTCGGCTATCTGTTCTCGAGCTTCCCGCAGCAGACCAAGGCGTTTGACGCCGGCGCCGCCAAGCCGATCGAGGACGCGCTGCTCAAGGGCAGCAACATCCGCATTATCGCCTGGGCCTATAATTTCGGCTCGCGCAGCGTGTTAGCGAAGAAGCCGGTGAAGACGCCGGAAGATCTCGCCGGTCTCAAGATCAGGACGCTGCCGAATCCCGTTATCACGGAATGCCTGCGGCTGATGGGGGCCGCCGCGACGCCGCTGGCGTTCGGCGAAATCTACACGGCGTTGCAGGCCGGCGTGCTCGATGGCCTGGAGCACGATCCGCCGACGATCCTCGCCAGCAAGTTCTTCGAGACGGCGAAATTCTATGCGCTGACGCAGCACAATTTCTCGCCGCTCGCGGTCTACTTCAGCGACGCGACCTTCAACCGCATGGATCCGAAGCTGCGCGAAGGCTTTCTCGACGCCGCGAAGAAGGCCGCGCTCGACACGCGCGTCCATGGGCTCGCAGTCGAGAAGGAAGCGCTGACGGCTCTGACCGAGAAGGGCGTGACGGTGGCCGAATGCGACCGGGAGGCGTTCAAGAATCGCGTTTTGCCGCAGACCGAAAACTTCATCAAGGCGCGCCCGGAGTCCAAGGCCGTCATCGACATCATTCGTTCGACTCAAGCCTGAGATGGCCAAATCCGAGTTGGCGATGACGGGCGCCTTGCCGCTCTCGGGCGGTCGCCACGGGAGCATCGCCCTTCTGCTTCGCCTCAGCGACACGATCGCGGCCATCCTTCTGGCCGCCGATCTCGCGGTCGTCTGCGGCTCGGTGTTGCTGCGCTTCTGCTTCAACGCACCGGTCGAATGGTCGGATGACGTCGCGCGCGGATTGATGGTCGGATCGGCGTTCTTCGGCGCGGCAAGTGCGCTTGCGCGCGGCGAGAATGTCGGCGTGTCCTTTTTCCGCGATTTGCTGTCACAACGGCTGCGCACGCTGGTCGATGCCGCCAGCGCCGTGCTCGTCGTGCTGATCTCCGGCTATGTCGCCTACAACGCCATCAAGCTGGGCTCGCTGACGGCGGGACAGACCACCGGCTCCGGCCTGCCTTTGGAGCTGACCTTCTATCCGATGGGCGTCGGCGCGCTGTTCATGACGGTGTTCGCGATCGACCATCTCTGCGCGCGGCCGCTGCCTGAGATCGTCAGAGGCCTCATTGCGGTCGCTGTCGTGGCCGTGCTCTATCTCGCCTGGGATTACCTGTCGCCGTCCTCGGTGCCGTCGGCGGGCGTGCTGATGCTGATCGGCTTCTTTGCCACGCTGTTCGGCGGCTTGCCGATCGGTTTTGCGTTGGCGCTGGCCGCGTTGATCTTCATCTGGGTCGAGGGCGCGCTGCCCGGCGTCATCTTCGCCCAGCAGATGGCGCGTGGCATCGACAATTTCGTGCTGCTCGCGATTCCGTTCTTCATCCTCGTCGGCTACCTCATGGAAGCCAACGGCATGTCGGTCCGTCTGATCGAGCTGCTGCAGCGCGGAGTCGGCCGCATGCGCGGCGGCCTGAACGTCGTCATGGTGGCCTCGATGGTGCTGTTCTCCGGCATCTCGGGTTCGAAGATGGCCGATGTCGCTGCCGTCGGCTCCGTGCTGATCCCGGCGGCGCGCCGCTCGAAGCAGAATCCGGGCAGCGCGGTGGCGCTGCTCGCGGCGTCCGCGGTGATGGCGGAAACCATTCCGCCCTGCATCAACCTGATTATTCTGGGTTTTGTCGCGAACCTCTCGATCGGCGGCCTGTTCATGGCGGGGCTGCTGCCGGCGGCGCTGATGGCGGCGGTGCTCATCGCCTTCTCGATCATCTTCGGCAAGAAGCCGGCGGACGCCGAGGAGGTCGAGCCGCAAATGCCCGTCTCGGGCCTGTGGAGCGGCGCGATCGCCTCGTTCGGCCTGATCTTCATGATCTTCTTCGGCTTCAAGAGCGGCTTTGCCACGGCGACCGAGATCTCGGCCTTCGCGGTCGCCTATGCGCTCATCGTCGGGAGCGTCGTGTTCCGCGAGCTCAGCTTCAAATCGGCGACGCATAGTTTCGTTCAGGCGGCGACGCGCGCGGGGCTGGTGCTGTTCATCGTCGCCGCCGCGCAATCGCTGGCGTTCACGCTGACCTTGCAGCAGGTGCCGCATGCGGTCGGCGATTTCATGCTCGGCCTGTCCAAGAGCAGTGGCACCTGGATGTTCATTCTGCTCGCGATCGGCGTGCTGATCGTGATGGGCTCCGTGCTGGAGGGCGCGGCCGCGCTGATCATCTTCGGGCCGCTGCTTCTTCCCGTGGCGGTGCAGCTCGGCATCGATCCGCTGCATTTCGGCGTGGTGCTGGTGATCGCGATGGGCGTCGGCCTGTTCGCGCCGCCGCTCGGGCTTGGGCTCTATGGCGCCTGCCTGATCGGCAATGTGCCGATCGAGCAGACGGTGAAGCCGATCCTGGGCTATCTCGGCCTGTTGTTCCTCTGCCTGCTCGTCATCGCCTTCGTGCCATGGCTGAGCACCGCCTTGCCGCGCGCATTCGGCTACTGAAGGAGTGTTGCCGTGAAAGTCCTGCTGGCCCACACGCCGGAGATGCGCCGCAATTATTACGGCGATCGCAGCCTGAACGGCCTGCGGGCGATTGCGGACGTGATCCTGCACGAGGGTGATCAGGTGCTGGATTCCGCAAGCCTCGTGAATGCGGCCAAGGACGCCGACATCATCGTCGCCGATCGCATGACGGAAGGCCGCGGCGAGATCTTTGCGCAGTTGCCGCATCTCCGTGCCTTCGTCCGCTGCGCCGTCGACATCCGCAATGTCGACGTCGATGCCGCATCAACAGCCGGCGTGTTGGTGACGCGCGCCGGTCCCGGCTTCGTGCAGGCTGTCGCCGAACTCGCAGTCGGCTTCATGGTCGATCTCTCTCGTGGCGTGTCGCGAGCCACTGCCGACTACCACGCCGGCCGCAGGCCGGAGGCGCGGATGGGTCGCCAGCTCGGCGGCAGCACAATCGGCATCATTGGTTATGGCAGCATCGGGCGTTACCTCGCCGAGATCGCAAAAGTGCTGCGCATGGAGGTGCTGATTGCCGATCCCTATGCGACCGTCAGCGACAGCGCGATCAAGCAGGTCGGCCTCGACGAATTGCTGGCGGCGTCCGACTATGTCGTCTGCCTCGCAATCGCCAACGAGCAGACCGAGAAGCTGATCGGGGAGGCGGCGCTGGCGCGCATGCAGAGGCATGCCGTCTTCATCAATCTCTCGCGCGGCAATCTCGTCGACGAGGCCGCGCTCGCGAAGGCGCTGCTGGAGAACCGCATCGCTGGTGCGGCGATGGATGTCGGCCGCGCGCCCGACCAGATGCCGACGCCGGAGCTGGCCAAACTTGCCAACGTCGTCGCGACGCCGCATGTCGGCGGGCTGACGCCGCAGGCGATCGAATATCAGTCGCTCGAAACCGTGCGCCAAGTCGACGCCATCATCAAGGGCGAGGCCCCGCAGGGCGCCGTCAACGCCGATCGCTGGACGCGGCGGCCGTGAGTTGCCCTACAGCTTGTCGATCGCCTTGAACGTCCCGTCCTTCTGGATCACCGTCAGGAACACCTTGCCGGCGTCTCGATCGTACGCACGCCGAGGTGACGATGCTGCTGATGTCGAAGCGGCCGATATCATTGATCGCGCGTAGCAGGCCCTTGCGTGTCGGGGTTCGGTCCGGCTTTCTCCAGCGCCGCTGCCGCCAACTTAGTGTCGCGATATTCCCGTAAAACTCCGGGTCAAGCTCCGATTGAGCGGGTTCGTGCGGAACTTCGTTAACTAAGCCGCGCAATGCCAGAAAGCCGGGTTCCGATTTTGTGCAGTTCTTAACTGCGGTTCTTGTCCGATTACCGCCACGACGGTTCAACCGGAAGTTCAGTCCGGCGCGGAGAGGGGTCGACGGCTTTGCGGATGGGCGATCGCGATCAGAATGATCAGGATCGAAGGCGTGTGACTGGATGGTGGCGCATTGCGCCGCTGCTCGGCCTCTATCGCCCTGCGCTGGTCGCGGCTGCCGTCGGCCTGCTGTTCTCGATCGCGGGTGCCGCCGCGGTGGCGCGCTGGGAAGACCGCGTCAACAAGATCGAGTTCGAGAGCGCGGCCGAGACCGAGTCCATCGTCATGCAGAACGGCATGAGCGAATATATCAGCCGGCTCGTCGCGTTGCGGACCCTGTTCGAATCGACCAACGACGAAATCACCCGCAGCGAGTTCGAGACCTTCAGCGCCCGGCTGTTCGAGCGTCATCCCGGTATGTTGCGCATCGCCTGGCTGCCGCGCGTCAACCGCAAGGAACGCGCCGAGTACGAGGCCGCTGCGGCTACGGACGGGATCTCCGGCTATCGCATCAGGTCGCTCCAGGGCGAGACTTTCGCGGTTGCGCCCCAGAGCGACGAATATTTTCCCGTGTTCTACTCGACCCAGGCGAAGACCTCGACGGTCTACGGCATGGATCACGGCAGTGTTCCGGAACGTCGCGTTGCGCTCGAACGCGCACGCGACAACGACCGCATCGTCGCGATCCGCGCGCGCCTCTACGCCGAGCGTGAGGCCGGCCGCCAGCCCGACGTGATCGTCTCCGTGCCCGTCTATGCCAAGGGCACCTCGCGCGAGACGATCGCGGACCGTCGCCGCAACCTCGCGGGCTACGTCGTCGGCGTGTTCGACCTGCCGCTGCTGATGCAGGCCGTTCGCGTGACGACCGGGGCAAACCCTGCGGTCAGCGTCAACATCTATCCGCCCTTCACGGGCCGCATCGTCAGTCTCGAGGAGGCGGTGCCGGACTTTGCATCGGCGTCCACAGGGCCCCAATCGATGCGCGATGTCGCGCGAGGAAGGTACTGGGCCGGCCATCTCAGAATCGGCGACACCGATTGGCAGGTGCGTGCCATGCCGACGGCCGGCGGCGCGCTGGAGACGAGTTACGATCGCGCGGGTACCGTGCTGATCGTCGGCATGCTGCTGACGCTGTCGCTGGCGACCTATCTGATGCTTGCCAGCCGCAACTCGCGGCGGTTGTCGCTGGCCAACCGGCGCGTGCTTGAGCTTGCGCAGACCGACGTCCTGACCGGACTGCCGAACCGCGCCTTTTTCCTCGCCCGGCTCGATGAGCTCAACAGCCAGCTCAGGGATCGCGGTCCGACCTTCTCGATCCTGATGCTCGATCTCGATCGCTTCAAGAACGTCAACGATTCCCTCGGTCATGGCGCCGGCGACGCGCTGCTGCGGCTGGTGGCGCAGCGGCTGAAAGCCGCGGTGCGGGCCACCGACGTGCTGGCGCGGCTCGGCGGCGACGAATTCGCCATCATCCAGGAAGGCTGCGAGGACCAGCGCGCCTGCTCGACCGAACTGGCCGCGCGGATCGCCAGGCTCGTAGCCGAGCCGTTTCTGTTGCCCGGCCATCGCGTCGAGATCGGGACCAGCATCGGCATCGCGATCGCGCCGGATCATGGCCGTGATCAGGAGCAACTGCTGAAGAAGGCCGACCTTGCGCTCTACCGCTCGAAATCGGCGGGCCGCAACTGCTTCACCATTTACGATGAGGCGATGTCGGCCGAGCTCGAGGCGCGCAACACGCTGGAAGGCGATCTGCGTGACGCCATCGCACTCTGTCAGCTCGAGGTGCACTACCAGCCGTTCATGGATGCCGCGACCGGCGGGCGACGCGGCTTCGAGGCGCTGGTGCGCTGGCGGCATCCGGCCCGCGGCCTGATCCCGCCCGATCAGTTCATCGCGCTCGCCGAGGAGACCGGGCTGATCGTGCCGCTCGGCGAATTCGTGCTGCGCCGCGCCTGCGCGGACGCGGCAGACTGGCCGTCCGATCTGATGGTCGCGGTCAACCTGTCGCCGATCCAGTTCAAGGAAGCCGATCTGTTCGACGTCATCTGCGCGGCGTTGCGGGACTCCGGCCTGTCGCCGCAACGGCTCGAGATCGAGATCACCGAATCCGTCCTGCTGGAGCGCGGTGCCGAGAACCATGCCTTCATGGAGCGGCTCAAGCACATCGGCATCGAGCTCGCGCTCGACGATTTCGGCACCGGCTATTCCTCGCTCAGCTATCTCACCGCGTTTCCGTTCGACAAGATCAAGATCGACAAATCCTTCATCCGCAACCTCACGCACCAGCCGCGCAGCTCCGCCATCATCTCCTCGATCGTGACGCTGGCGCGCGGGCTCGACATGTCGGTCACCGCCGAGGGTGTCGAGACGGCCGAAGAATTCGAGCGGCTGAAGGCGCTCGGCGTCAACTTTGCGCAAGGCTATCTGTTCGGCCGCCCGCTGCCGGTCGACCAGATCGAGCTCTACGGGCCCACCGCGCGTTCGCAGCGCGACGCGGCGTGACCCCTGCCGCCCAAGAGGCATTCGCGAAAATCGCTTGACCCAGGCATTCCCAGATGGTCCGAAGGATCGTCCAGGGATGAAATAAGCAAAAATGCGGCTTCCGTTCTTCTACGGCTGGGTCGTGGTCGCGGTGACGTTCGTCACCATGGCCATCGGGGTCAACGCGCGCACCGCCTTCTCATTGTTCTATCCGCCCATTCTCTCCGAATTCGGCTGGGAGCGCGGCGTCACCGCTGGTGCCTTCTCCTTCGGGTTCGTTGCGTCCGCTGTTGCCAGCCCACTGATCGGACGGCTGATGGATCGTGCGGGACCGCGCGCGGTGATGGAGCTCGGCGTGTTGCTGATGGCCGGCGGGCTGCTGCTCGCGCCGCTCACCAGCCAGCCCTGGCATCTCTATCTGACGATCGGCGTCATGGTCGGCGCCGGCTCGGTATGTCTCGGCTATTCCGGCCAGTCGCTGTTCCTGCCGAACTGGTTCATCCGCAAGCGCGGCTTTGCCATCGGCATTGCCTTTGCCGGCGTCGGCATCGGTTCGGTGACGCTGCTGCCATGGGTGCAGCACATGATCGAGCAGACCGGCTGGCGCACCGCCTGCACCGCGATGGGCCTGATAATCCTGATCGTGCTGGCGCCGATCAATCTGTTCCTGCACAAGCGGCCGGAAGACATCGACCTTCAGCCCGACGGCGACGCCGCGCCGGCCGCGGGCAGCGCAAAGCCGGTCTCCAACATCGTCGATCCCGTCTGGGCCGCCACCGACTGGACGCTGCGGCGTGCGGTTGCGACCGCGCGTTTCTGGTGGATTGCGCTCGGCTATTTCTGCGGCTTGTACATCTGGTACGCGGTGCAGGTGCACCAGACCAAATTCCTGCTCGATATCGGCTTCAGCCCAAGCGTCGCGGTCTGGGCGCTCGGCGCCGTCAGCCTGCTCGGCATTCCCGGCCAGATTTTCCTCGGCCATATCTCCGACCGGATCGGGCGGGAATGGGTGTGGGCGATCAGCTGCGCCGGCTTTGCGATCTGCTTCGCGGCGCTGATGGCGCTGAAGTTCCAACCCTCGTTCTGGCTGGTCTGGCTGATGGTGTTCGCGCAAGGCGCGCTCGGTTACGGTCTCACTTCGATCATGGGCGCGGTGGTATTCGAGATTTTCGGGGGGCGGCACCAGGGCAGCATTTTCGGCATGATCATGCTCGCGGCACTGGCGGGTGGCGCGGCCGGCCCGTGGGTGACGGGCCTGCTCTACGATCGCCTCGGCGACTACACGCTCGCCTTTGCCATCGCCATCGTCGTCAGCGGTCTGTCGGCGCTGTCGGTCTGGCAGGCCTCGCCGGGCAAGGTGCGGGCCGTGGCCGGCCGGCTGCACAAGCTTCACGGTGCAAAGTAGGTTCCGGCTGCACTGTATTACCATCGCCGCTTTCGCGGAACGTTAAGCATGTCGCGGCTTGGCTGAGAGCAGCCCGGTTGCAAAAACGTCTTGGACACCATCGGAGCGTTAGCTTGGGACCGATTGCCGCATTCTCCTGATGCTGCCGAGCCCGACGATGTCCGCCTCCGACTGCCCAGTGACCGAAATGCCCGACGTGCTGCGCGCGGCGCTCGAATGCGCCGACGATGGCATCGTCATTGTCGATGGTGCGCATCGCATCACGCATTTCAACGCCGGTGCGGAGCGGGTCTGGAAGCTTGAGCGCGCTGACGTGCTCGGCCGCGATGCCGAAATCCTCTCGCTGAGATGCCTTCAGGCCGATCCGGTCGCGGATTTTCGCGATGAGATCAGCCTGGTGCGACGCGACGGCAGCCGGATCAAGGCGACGATCGCGCTGTCGTCGGCGACGGTCGAGGGCACAACCCATCACATCGTGTTCGCGCGCGACGTCACGGCCGATGCCGAGCGTCGCGTCAGGATCGGACTGCTCAACGCGGTCTCCGACCAGACCAATCGCGTGGTGATCATCACCGATGTCGAGCAGAACATCCGCTACGTCAATTCGTCTTTCACGACGCTGTTCGGCTACACCAGCGCGGAGGCCGAGGGACGTCGCGCAGGCGAGCTCATCGCCGGCTGCCATACCAATCGCACTGCCATTGCGAAGCTGGTCAAGCGTCTGCTCGACGGCGGCCGGCGCGGCGAGGCAGAGACGCTGGTCTACACCAAGGACGGCGAGGAGATCTGGGTTTGCGCCCGGGTCGACGCCTTCCGCGACCAGAAGGGCCGCGTCAGACACATCTTCGCGTTGCTCGAGGACATCACCGAATCCCGGCAGCTGCGCTCGCTCCAGCAGCTCATCATGAGCGCGCTGGCCGACGAGGTGCCGATCACCGAGATCGCCGATCGGCTGTGCCGTCGTGTCGAGCAGATCGCGCCCGACGTCGTCTGCTCGCTGCTCCATGTCGATTCCGCCGGCCTGATTCATCCACTCGGTGGTCCGAGCCTGCCCGAGGACTATTCCCGCGCGCTGGACGGCATCGCGATCGGCCCCAATGTCGGCTCTTGCGGCACCGCCGCCTTTTACGGCGAGCCGGTGCTGGCTCAGGATCTCGACACCGATCCGCGCTGGCAGCCCTACAAGACCATGCCGCTCGACATAGGTCTGCGCGCCTGCTGGTCGACGCCGATCAAGGCCAAGGACGGCCGCGTCATCGCCACCTTCGCGTTCTACTTCCGGGAGCCGCGTGCGCCAAGCAATTGGCACCGGCGCATCGTCGATGCCTGCGTCAACCTCGGCGCGTTCGCGATCGAGCGCAAGGAAGCCCGTGCCGAGATCGCGCGGCTCGCCTATCACGACATCCTCACCGGCCTGCCCAACCGCGCGCAATTGCGGCACCTGATCACCACCGCGATCGCCGCCTGTCCAAACGGCAGCCACGTCGCGCTCGCCTTCCTCGACGTCGACCATTTCAAGGACGTCAACGACACGCTCGGCCACGCCGCCGGCGACGAGCTGCTGATTCAGCTCGCGCAGCGTTTGCGCGAGCAGATCGGGCCCGAAGACATGCTGGGCCGGCTCGGCGGCGACGAATTCGTCATCCTGCTGCCGAATCGCAATGCCGAGAGCGCCAGGCGCGTCGCGGCCGACGTCACCCAAGCGCTCGCCGCGCCGCTGCGGCTCGGCTCGAAGCTGATGCCGATGTCGGCCAGCATCGGCATCAGCCTCTATCCCGACCATGCCACCGACATCGACACGCTGATGCAGCAGGCCGACGCCGCCATGTACATGGCCAAGCAGGCGGGCCGCTCGACCCATCGCATGTTCAGTGCCGAGATGAACGGATTGACTGAGCAGCGGCTCGCGATGATCGCAGCGCTCCGCCGCGCCATTGCCGAGGGTGCGCTGACGCTCAGCTATCAACCGCAGATCCGCAGCGGCGACGGCGCCATCCACGGCGTCGAGGCGCTGGCGCGCTGGCACGATGCCGCGCTCGGCGATGTCTCGCCGGCAAAGTTCATTCCGCTCGCCGAGGAATGCGGCCTGATCGAGCAGATCGGGCTGTGGTCGGTGCGCGAGGCCTGCCGGCAGATGGCGAGCTGGCGCCGCGCCGGGCTCAACATCCCCAGCGTCTCGGTCAATTTATCGCCGATCAATTTCCGCAACGTCACGCTGGCCGCGCGGCTCGCGGACGTCCTCGCCGAGTATCAGCTGCCGCCGGATGCGCTGATGCTGGAGATCACCGAAGGCACCTTCATGCAGGACGGCGCCGCCGCGCTGGAGACGATGCACGCGATCCGCGCGCTCGGCATCGGCCTGTCCGTGGATGATTTCGGCACCGGCTATTCGAGCCTCAGCCGCCTCGCGCATCTGCCGATCCGCGAGCTCAAGATCGACCGCAGCTTCATGCGCGACATCGAGAAAAACGCCGGCGCACTCGCCATCGCCACCGCCGTGGTGCGCGTCGGCCAGGGCCTCGGCCTAACCGTCGTCGCCGAAGGCGTCGAGACCGAGGGCCAGCGCAAGATGCTGGCCGAGCTCGGCTGCGACGTCGTGCAGGGCTTCCTCTATGCCCCCGCGCTCGCGCCGGTCGCTTTCGAGCGCTGGCTGATCGAGCACTGCGCCGAGCAGGCAAGGGCGATGCTGGGCCGGCTCGACGTCAAGCCGGCGGAAGTGCCCGCGGTGAAGCGGTCGGCGTAGGCTTCTGAGCGCTCTTGCGTTCAGCTCATTCCATATGAAGATCGTTCAACGAATCCGGCATTCCCGATGCCGTATAGAGTTCGCCATCCTTCATGAAGAACACGGTGTTCTTCGGCACCTTTGCCGCATACTTCATGAACGCGCTGCGATGACCCTCTCCAATTGCGCCGGTGGTCATATTCCCTGGCCCACGATACATGTAGGCCATGTCCGACTTGAAGTCCCAGCAGGCTTGCGAAAGCGCCTGACTTGAAATGACTGCGAACACGGCCGCGGCCATTGTCGTCTTTGATAGGAGAGCCATCGGAAGAACCTTCTCGGATTTCAGGAAGCCAGACGCGCAACGACGTCGACACCATCATCGCTTGCAACGAAGCCCTGTTCTTTCGAAGGTGCCTCCATATTTGCGAGAACACACGACTTTTCGAAATTCGGGATATGCAAATATTGAGGCGCGATGGGCCGTTTCGCGAGGAGGTGGGCCGACACTGGGAGTCGACAATCCCAACAGCCAGGACCATTATCCCCGTAGACGTCGCGGCAAACAGCGACGCTGCAGGGAGAAACTCAATGCGTTGTTGCATCGCGGTGGCGGCTATCGCCACCTTCGGCATTCTTTCGACCGCGGCCTCCTGGGCCGCCGACAAGCAATACGATCCCGGCGCCAGCGATACCGAAATCAAGATCGGACAGACGATGCCGTATAGCGGCCCTGCGTCTGCTTACGGCACGCAGGGCAGGGCTGAAGCCGCCTATTGGAAGATGATCAACAGCCAGGGCGGCATCAACGGGCGCAAGATCACGTTCCTCAGCATGGACGATGGCTACAGCCCGCCGAAGACGGTGGAGCAGACGCGCAAGCTCGTGGAGCAGGATGAGATCCTTGCCGACATCGGGTCGCTGGGCACGCCGACCAACTCCTCCATTCAGAAATACCTGAACGGCAAGAGGATTCCGCACATCCTGATTTCCACCGGCGCTTCGAAGTGGAACGATGCGAAGAACTTTCCCTGGACCACGCCTTTCTATCCGCCCTATGCGCAGGAAGCCAAGATCTACGGAAAGTACATCCTCAAGGAATTTCCAAACGCCAAGATCGGCGTGATCTATCAGAACGACGATTTCGGCAAGGACTACCTGAGAGGGTTCAAGGAAGGGCTCGGCGAGAAGGCCGATCTCATCGTGAAGGAGCTCAGCTACGAGGTGACCGATCCCACGATCGATTCCCAGATCGTCAACCTGAAGAGCGCGGGTGCCGATGTCCTGATGACGATCACGACGCCGAAGTTCGGCGCGCAGGCGATCCGCAAGGTGACCGATCTTGGCTGGAAGCCGGCACATTTCATCGTGTCGGTCGCAAGCTCGATCGGTGGCGTGCTCGAGCCGGCCGGGCTGGAGGCGTCCACCGGCCTGATCACGGCGCTCGCGACCAAGGTCGTCGGCGATCCCGCATGGGACGCCGATCAGGGCGTGCAGGACTATCTGGCGTTCATGAAGCAGTGGTATCCGGAAGGAAATCCGATCGATGGCAGCAACCAGATCGGTTACATGTCCGCGCAATTCACCGCCATCATCCTCAAGAACTGCGGCGACGTGCTGACGCGCGAAAACGTGCTGAAGCAGGCCACGAACATCAGCAAGGTCTCGCTGCCGTTACTCCTTCCCGGAATCACGGTCTCGGTGTCGCCAACGGACTATTCCACTTACGACACGTTCAAGCTGGCGAAGTTCGACGGCAAGACCTGGAAGTTCTTCGGCGAGAACCTCAGCACGGCATCGCGCTGACGACAGGTCGGTAAATCAGGGGACGCAGCAGCTTCGCTGCGTCCCCTTGGATCGTTACGGCTTAGCGATTGGCCGGTTCGGTCGTCATATCCTGCTGGCGCTCGCCCTTCAGGACCTGTCCGTGCTGTCTGAGCGTCAATGCCACGATCTTGCCCCCCGCATCGCGCGCAAAATCGATCTCCGCGCCGACCTGCTCCGCAACGAAGATATCCTGTTCGACCGGCGCGAGCTTGAGCGGCTGCTGGTTGGTCCCCTGCACATTGAGCCGTCCGTCCGCGACGAAAATGCGCAGCCCGAACTTCTGCGTCAGCGGATAGAGTCCGGCATAGTCCGGGAGTTGCGCGTCAGTCGGCATCCACTTGTTCGCCGTCGCCGGGACCGGATCAATGCGCCTGGCCTCGACTGCGCCCCCGCTCTGAAACCAGGTGAATGCGTAGGTTCCGTCCGCCTTGCGCTTCGGCCGCAACACGGCGTCAAACTTGTGCGGATAGAAATCGCCGGCGTTGTCGTAGCCCATCTCGAACTCGCTCTGACCGTCGGCCTGGATGGTCAGGCCGCTGTCCTTGTGCCGCAATTCGATGCCGAGGCCGCCCCGCAGGCGATACTTGCCCACCAGCGCGTCGATCAGCTTGGCATCGGCGTCCATCGCGATGTGCGGTTCACCGCCGGACCGTGAGGTGTCCAGCAGATGAAATCCAAATTGTCCGAGGCCGCCGAGCGTGACCAGGGACGTGTCGCTCAGCAGGATCACGGCGCGCTTCGCGTCACGATCGAACCCTGCGAAGGACGAGTAGCCGCCGGTCGCGCCTTCATGGAGAGCAATCGTGTGTCCGTTCACGACGGACAGAATCCAGTTCATGCCCATGCGGTGCTTGTCGACATCCGCAACCTCTTGCTGGGTTAGTGCGAGCGACGGCGTGATCGCGCTGTCGCGGGTGCCGAGTTCGCCTTCCATGTAGCGCAACATGTCCGCCAGCGTCGCGCGCACCCCTCCGACGCCAGCCATGTCGGGATGAAAATCCCAGGGTGGCGCGGCCTCGCCGTTTGGATAATGGCCTTGCGCCAGATGCACCTGCGGCGGCCGCGTGGCCACATAGGTCTCGTTCATGCCGAGCGGACCGAGCAGGCGTTCGCGAAGCAGCGTCTCGTAATCCTTGCCCGCGCGCTTGGCGAGCGCGTATGACAGGACGATCATCGCGGGATTCGAATATTCCCATTTCGAGCCCGGCTCCCGCGTCAGCTTGATCGCGGCCAGCGTATCGAGCAGGTCGCGCTCGGTTGCGCCGGCATAGGGATTGCTGGGGTCCGGCGGGTGATAGTCGGGGAGGTTCGCAGGCAAGCCCGACGTATGCGTCACGATTTCGCCGACGGTGATCTCGTGGCCGTTGAATGACGGCACGCTTGTGTCCGGCGGCAAAAGTTTCGCGATGGGATCGTCGAGCGCGATGTCATGCGTTGCGATCAGCTCGGCGAGCAGGGCCGCGGTCATGGTCTTGGTGACGGAGCCGATTTCGAACGCCGTGTGGTCGTCATAGGGGCGCGCGGATTTGGGATCGGCGCAGACATAAGCTGTCGCCATGGTCCCGTGGTCGATCACGCCGGCCGCAACGCAGGCGCCGGTGCGATCGCCGGTGAAGCGCTGCGACAGCGCGGCCTTCAGATCGCCATCGCTGATGGCGAATGCGGGCGACGTGCCGAACACGACCGCCAAAACAAACCAAACCCGGGCCTTCATGGTTTCTCGTGACCTCGACTTGAAGGCAGGCTTAATGCTACCAGTTGTAACGCTACAGATGAGCGCTTTTAGCGTCAAGCGGTCCGCACCGGTATCGCATCCCGTTACTGTGACTGACGAATCACCTAGGGATTCCATCCAGCTATTCCCTGGGGAGTCTTGATGGCCGATCTCGATCGCCAGACCGTCGGACCGGACCATCGCGGGCAAGATTCGGATCCGGCCGACGCAGCCCATCGCAAGATCGCGGAGCTTCACGCGCGCGCCCGCGAGCAGATCGGCAACGGACGGCTGCTGGAGGCGCAATCCCGCATCAAGCAGGCGTTCAAGCTGGACGGCGACAATGCCGAGACCCTGCATCTCATGGCGGTCATCGGCGTCGCCGGCGGCCAGTTCGACCACGCGATGGAGTGGGCCTCGCGCGCGATCCGGAACAGCCCGCAGCCCGCCTATCTGGTGACGCTCGGCCGATCCTTGCTCGGTCTTGGCCGCTTCGACGATGCGCTCAGGGCGTTCGACAAGGCCGTGCAGCTCAAGCCTGACGACGCCGAGCTCTGGCGGCAGATGGGGGATGCCCTGATCCAGGTGCGGCGGCTGCGTGAAGCCTTGTTGTGCTTCGCACAAACCTTGAAGCTCGATCCGCGCAATGCCGATGCGTCCTACAAGACGGGGCACATTCTCTACGGCGAGGGGAAATTCGAGGAGGCGCTCGCCTGCCTCAGCCAGAGTGCGGATCTGCAACCCGATCACGCACCGACCCTGCATATGCGCGCGCTCGTGTTCAATCAGCTTGGGCGGAGCGAGGAGGCGATCGCGGACGGCAAGCGTGGAGCCGGGCTTGATCCCAGAAATGCCGAGACGCTTGCCAATCTCGGCGGCTTTCTTCAGGCGCAGGGACGCCTGGATGAAGCTCTGTCCTGGTACGACCGGTCGCTGAAGCTCCGGCCCGATGCAGGAAACACGGTGTTCAACCGCGCGCTTGCGCTCGCCGATCTCGGGCGTCTGGACGAGGCGATGTCTGCCTACAAGCGGGCCGCGACCCTCGGTCCGAAACAGGCGCAGGCGGCCTGGAATCTTGCGCTGCTTCACATGCTCACCGGCGACTTTGCGCGCGGCTGGAAGGGACGGGAAGCGCGGTGGGATATTCCGTCCGTCGTGAAGGGCTATCCGCCGTTGACCGGTCCAAGGCTCGCCGGGATCGACGGCGTTGCCGGCAAGACCATCCTCGTCTGCGCCGACGAAGGCCTCGGCGATGCCATCCATTTCGTGCGCTACGTCCCGATGCTTGCGGCAAAGGGCGCGCGCGTGGTTCTGGTCGTGCAGGACGCGCTGTGTCCGCTCTTTGCGGGAATTGAGGGCGTCGCGCAGTGCCTGCCGGGATCGTCGGGGGCGCAGATCCCGCCGTACGATGTCCATTGTCCGCTCGGCAGTCTGCCGTTGCTGTTCGGCACCCGGCTGGAGACGATTCCAGCTGCGCCATCCTATTTGCCTGCGGTCGCCGCGGAACGCGTGCGCGTGTGGGACGACCGGCTTGGGCCGCGCGATCGGTTGCGGATCGGCCTGGTCTGGTCTGGCAATCCCCAGCATCTGAACGATCACAACCGCTCGATTCCGTTTCGCATGATTGCGGACATGCTCGACGCCGACGCGAGCTTCGTCAGCTTGCAGAAGGACGTCCGCGCCGCCGATCGCACGGCCTTGCTCGAAAGAACCGACATCCGCGACGTGGCGGCCGATCTCACCGATTTCAGCGAGACCGCGGCGTTGATCTCATGTCTGGATCTCGTCATCAGCGTCGACACCAGCGTGGCCCATCTCGCGGCAGCGCTGGGCAAGCCGACCTGGATTCTGCTTCCGCACATTCCGGACTATCGGTGGCTGCTCGGCCGCGACGACAATCCCTGGTATCCGACCGTGCGACTGTTCCGGCAATCCGAGAGCAGAGAGTACGGCGGCGTCATCGGCCGCGTGCGCGAAGCCCTGACGGATTGGCTCGCCGGGGCGCAACGTCACCCGACCTGACGCCCTCGATCGTGCGATCAGGAAAGACGCAATCGCCTGCTCGCCCATACTGCGCTCTCCACTTGCAAAGGAGCGCAAATGCCCGCGAACGCCAAACCAACGATTGTCTTTTGTCACGGCATCTGGGCCGACGGCTCATGCTTCAGCAAGGTCATCCCGGCATTGCAGGCCGACGGGCACGAGGTGATCGCCGTTCAATATGGTCTGGACTCCTACGAAGAGGATCTGGCGACGGTGAAGCGGACGCTCAACCGTGTCGGCAGCCCGGTGCTCCTCGTCGGTCATTCCTATGGCGGGGCCACCATCACCGGCGCAGGCACCGATGAGCGCGTGGTTGGCCTGGTCTACATCGCAGCGGTCGCGCCGGACGCCGGTGAGACCGTACAGGACCAGCTCGAGAAATATCCGTCGGATATTTTCTCGCGCGTCGAGGTCGCGGACGGGCGCGCCTGGCTGCTTCCGAACGGCACCGAGTTCTTCTGCGGTGACCTTTCCGAGGCGGACCAGAAGCTGGTGTGGGCGACGCATTATGCGCCTGTCGCCAATCTGTTCCAGCAACAGAAGCTCACCGCCGACAAGGTTGCATGGAGGTCAAAGCCGAGCTGGTACATCCTGGCCACCCAGGACCATACCGTGCATCCCGATCTGCAGCGCTGGGTCTCCAAGCGCATGGGCGCGACCGCCACCGAGGTGAAGAGCAGCCACGTGCCGATGCTCTCCCAGCCCGACATCGTGATCGACGTGATCCGCAGGGCCGCGGCCGCCGTTCAAAAAGGCTAATCGCAACAAGCGAACCATCGGAAGTAGGCAGGAGAGGCCGCTTGTAGGGCGGCCTTTCCTTTTATTCATCGGCCGTTGCCCGCTTATACAGCTTGCTGAAACACCGGCGCTGAATTGCGCGCGAAACCGAGAAAGAACTGCTGCATTTCCTGATCCGCCTTGGTCCGGGCTGCGGCCACTGCATCAGAGCCAAGGGCCGAACCTTCAACGGAGAAGAACGTCAAATCATGCAGCCCGATGGTACCGAGGATGGCTCTTAGATAGGGCGTGAGAAAATCAGGCTGATACGTGCGCTCGCCGGAAAATCGTCCGCCCGAGGCGACTGCGACAAAGACCGGACGGTCGCGCAACGCGCCCAGCTTTCCTTGGGCAGTCACGTTGAACGTTCGACGGACTCGAACGACGTGATCTATCCACGCCTTGAGAGCGACAGGCACGGTGAAGTTATGCATTGGAGTTGCGATGACTACGCAGTCGGCGCTCTCCAGTTCCTGGATCAGTTCTTCGGACCGGGACATGGAACCTTCGGCAAACAGTTCCGCGAACGATCGCTCCGTGCCGCCAAGAGCAGTTGCGTAACTCTCATCGAGGTTGGCCATGGCGCCGCCGATCGATCGAACGATGACCGTTGCTGTGGGCTGGCTATCCAGCAAGTAGCCGAGGATTTTCTCGGATAATTTGTAACTCTCCGAGGCCTGCCCGCGGGGGCTGCAAATCAAATGTAGTATTTTCGTCATTCGCTTTCCAATCGCTGCTGTGTGAGCTCGGATCAGTAACGATAAGGAATCTCGGCCTGAATCAAAGGACCATGAAAGAGCTTTGTGACTGGTCCATGATTTTCCACGCGCAAGCTCGACTACCGCAGCCCGTGAGAAATGGAGACCAGTCCGAACCGTTATGGCATAGTGGGTTTTCGTTCATCGAAAGATCGGATCGGGCCATGCCTGCCGCGAATCCCCGAAAGCTCCCGCCGCTTGATCCGACGGCGGCCGCACCGTTCTACCGGCAGATTTACGCTCGGTTTCGCGCCGCTATCGCCAGTGGGATGTTGAAGCCCGGTGATCGCATTCCGTCGGCACGGGCGTTGACCAAGGAATTGGGGCTCGCCAGAGGTACCATCGAAACCGCTTATTCATTGCTGGCCGCCGAGGGGTATATCGAGGCGCGCGGGCAGGCGGGAACCATCGTAAGCCCAGACCTTACGCCGCGAATATCCATTGCGAACCCGATGCCGCGACCGGATCCCCGGATGGACGCAGTTAGTTTTCGTCCTGATTCCATCCTGCCGTTCCAGATGGGTTTGCCTGCCCTGGATGCGTTTCCCCGGAAGATTTGGGCGCGCCATGGCGCGCGCAGTGCGCGGGCCATGCAGCCTTCCGACATGATCCATCCTCCTGTGTACGGCTTGCCTTCGCTGCGTGCTGAAATCGCGAAATATCTCCAGGTGTCGCGTGGGATCAACTGCTCCCCGTCTCAGGTGTTCGTGACCTCGGGATATCGCCAAACCGTGGAGCTGATCGGTCATGCCCTGCTGAAGGCGGGTGATCGCGTCTGGCTCGAAGACCCCGGATATCCGCCTACGCGAGAAATATTCGAGTATATGCATATCGAAGGCGTCCCGGTCCCGGTCGACGCGGAAGGCATGGTTGTTTCCGACGCTACCAAGCTCTCACCCCGGGCGCGCGCAGCGGTGGTCACGCCAGCGCATCAGAGCCCGCTCTGCATGTCCTTGTCGTTACCCCGGCGCGTGGCCCTGTTGGACTGGGCCGCGCGAAACAAGGCATGGATCATCGAAGACGACTATGATGGCGAATACCGCTATGTCAGCCGCCCCCTCCCTGCGTTGAAGAGCCTCGATCGTGACGGGCGGGTGCTCTATGCGGGCACCTTCAGCAAGGTGCTGTTTCCAGGCATGCGGCTGGCCTATCTCGTCGTGCCGGAGGCTCAGGTCAACCGATTTGAGCGGGTCACTGAAAGCCTTTCGGCCGGCTGTCCCGGGCTCACGCAAACCATCGTCACGGCCTTCATCGCCGAAGGACATTTTGCGCGCCATATCCAGCGGATGCGGAAGCTCTATGCCGAGCGCCGGGCAGCGACCGCGGCTGGCCTTGAAAGCGTGCTGGGAAAATATGTGCAAATTGATTCACAACCGGGTGGCATGCACCTGATCTTGCGTCTGCGGGCCAAACGTTCAGACCGCCGGCTCGCTGCCAGCATGCGCGAACAAGGTTTGTACGCGGAGGCGCTCACGGAGTGGACGGCCCGCAGCGATGGAGCCTCCGCCCTTCTTTTGAACTTCACGAATATTGATTCTCGTCGCACGGCCGAAAAATTCGGACAGCGCATTCTGAGATTGATGTGACGGCAGCTCGAGTGGACCTGCTGGAGGCGAGAATCATGGCCTAGCAACGAAGGCCAATCATGGACCTTCCTGGATAGGCCAAGATGCGAGACGATGGAATCCTTCAACCAGATGAGGATTCAATCATGAGCAAGCGCATCGATTACGCCAAGGTTTCTCCGGAGGGCTTCAAGGCTTTCGGAGGCGTCTACGTCTACCTTCAAAAAAGCGGCCTTTCGAAGCAACTGGTCGATCTCGTGTATCTGCGGGTTTCTCAGATCAACGGCTGTGCCTACTGCATCGACATGCACTCTCGCGACCTGCTCGAGTCCGGCATCGCCGTTGACAAGCTCGTGCTGGTGCCGGTCTGGCGCGACGCCGGGGAAGTCTTCGATGCGCGCGAGCGCTCTGCGCTGGCCTGGACGGAAACCGTGACGCGCGTGGCCGGAACTGGCGTTCCCGATGCCGACTACGAGGCCGCGGCGAGCGAATTCAGCGACAAGGAGCTCGCTGACCTCACCTATGCCATCGGCTTGATGAATGCGTTCAATCGATTTGGAATTTCGTTCCGCTCGATTCCCGCTTCCGCCGTCAAGGCTTGAGGCACCCGTCAGCAAACGTGTCGCGCATGGACATTCGTCCATGCGCATCCTGCCCTCACGAGCGTCGCCCAGCCGACGTGCCCCGGCGGCCAGCGAATGGATGACCCACATGGAATGGATGATATTGGCCTCCGCCGGTCTTCTCGAGATCGGCTTCGCCTTCGGTATGAAGTGGTCCGTGGGTTTCACGCGACTGATACCCGCGCTGTTTACGGCCGCCACCGGCTTGTCGAGTGTCTTTCTTCTCTCACTGGCGCTTCGCACGCTTCCTGTCGGAACGGGGTACGCGGTCTGGACCGGCATTGGCGCTGCGGGTACCGCCATTCTGGGTATCGTAGTACTGGGCGACTCCGCGTCGCCGGCGCGGTTGCTTTGCATTGTTTTGATTTTAGCAGGCGTGATTGGACTAAAGCTTGTCTCCACAAACTGAGAAGAGTCGTCTTCAATCCGACGCCAATCCCGTCCTGCGCCGCAAATCCGTGATCGCGCGCAAGAAGCTGTCGGCCGGCGTCGTCTCCGGATCGATCAGCCGGTGCAGGCGGAAACCGTCTTCCAGCGCCAGCACGATTGAGGCCATCCAGGGCGGATTCAACATCTCGCCCTTCGAACTACTCTTCAATGTCGCCTCGACAATATCGGCGATCAGCTTGCGCCGCGCGCGCAGGCGCTTGGCGAGTTCGGGCCGGCGCTTTTCGGCGCGCGCGACGAACAGGATCATCTCCATGTGCAGGAGCGGGGAGCGGCCGAGCGGGTCCTGTCGGGTGCGATCCATCGCCTTCAGCGCCGCCATGAAGTCGTCGAGATTCCTGTGCTGCGCGAGGATGTCCATGTTGCGCCGGATCGATTGCTCGACGTGATCCTCGATCATGGCGAAGATCAATTCGTCCTTGCTCTTGAAGTTCGAATAGAACGCGCCGCGGGTGAACCCGGCCTCAGCCGCGATCGCCTCGATGCTGGCGCCGCCGATGCCGTCTTGCTCGAACACGCGCGCGGCCGCCTCGAACAGCTTGTCGCGCGTGTCGTCCCTGGTCGGCCTGGTTCTCACCCTTGACATCGGGCCAGTTTAGGGCAGAATGCAACTCGATACAACAATGTATCGAGTTGATAATCTACAGGGATGGTTACGTAAGGCTCCGGGGCAGCCTCGCGTGTGTCATGCGGCAACCGATTTCGAGGTCCACCATGAACGAGCAAGTGCAACCCGCAGGCGATCCGCTGTTCAATCCGCTGGCGCCGGACTTCATCCGCAATCCCTATCCGCATTACGAGCGGCTGCGCACGATCGATCCGATCCATGAGACGCCGTTTCGCCAGTTCGTCGCCAGCCGTCACGCCGATGTCAGCCTCGTGATGCGCGACAAGCGCTTCGGCAAGGATTTCGTCGAGCGCACGACGCGCCGCTACGGCCCCGAGATCATGAACGAGCCGGTGTTCCGCAGCATGGGCAACTGGATGCTGCAGGCCGATCCGCCCGACCACACCCGCCTGCGCGGCCTCGTCGTGAAGGCGTTCACCGCCCGCCGCGTCGAGGACATGCGGCCGCGCATTCAGGAGATCGTCGACCAGACCATCGACGCGGTGATCGACCGCGGCCAGATGGACCTGATCGAGGATTTCGCCTTCCGCCTGCCTGTGACCATCATCTGCGACATGCTCGGCATCCCCGAGGATCATCGCGAGGTCTTCTACAAGAGTTCGCGCGAGGGCGGCCGGCTGCTCGATCCGGTGCCGATGACGCCCGAGGAGATCGCGAAGGGCAACGCCGCCAACATGATGGCGCAGATGTACTTCCAGCAGCTGTTCGAGTTGCGCCGCCGCAGTCCCGCCGACGATCTCACCACCCAGCTGGTGCAGGCCGAGGAAGACGGCAACAAGCTCACCAATGAGGAGCTGACGGCCAACATCATCCTGCTGTTCGGCGCCGGCCACGAGACCACCGTCAATCTGATCGGCAATGGCCTGTTGGCCCTCCACCGCAATCCGGACCAGCTCGCTCTGCTGAAGGCGCGGCCGGACCTGATCACCAACGCGATCGAGGAATTCCTGCGCTACGATTCGTCGGTGCAGATGACCGGCCGCGTCACACTGGAGGAGATCGACGATCTCGGCGGCAAGCGGATCCCCAAGGGCGAGAGCGTGCTGTGCCTGCTCGGCTCGGCCAATCATGATCCGGCGGTCTATCCCGATCACCCTGACAGGCTCGACATCACCCGCCCCAACGTCCGGCCGCTGTCGTTTGGCGGCGGCATCCATTTCTGCCTGGGGGCTCAATTGGCGCGCATCGAGGCCGAGATCGCCATCGCGACGCTGCTGCGGCGGCTGCCGGATCTGCGCATCGACGACGTCGAAAACCCGGCATGGCGCCCGACCTTCGTGCTGCGCGGGCTGAGGCACCTGCCGGCCAGTTGGTGATAGTCGTTACGCTGGTCCGACGAGCACTCTTCCTCATCCTGAGGAGCCAGCCAGAGGCGGGCGTCTCGAAGGATGGCTGCGGGCGGGAGCGGGGCCTCTATGGTTCGAGACGGCGCTTGCGCGCCTCCTCACCATGAGGGTCTCGCATCCGCATTAACCTCCGTGCGCAACAGTCGCTGTGACTTCGCCACACTTCCCCTTATATAAGGGGCAGTTCCGGCGCGCCTGAAGCTTGGTTTGTCAGCTTGGGTTTGACCCGGGTGCCGGCTTGGCCGAGGGGAGACCCGTGCAGACGACGCTGCTCGGATTGGCAATTGCCTTTATCTTAGCGCTGCTGGCCGCGCTGATCGGGCCTTATTTCGTCGACTGGAACCAGTTCAGGCCCCAGTTTGAGGCGGAGGCGAGCCAGATCATCGGCGTGCCGGTGCGCGTGGCGGGCGAACTCGATGCGCGGCTCTTGCCGGCGCCGACGCTGCGGCTGCGCTCGGTCACGTTCGGCGGCAACAATGATCTCGGCCGGCTGCGGGCCGACAAGCTCGACGTCGAGTTCAGCCTGAGCTCCCTGATGCGCGGCCAGTGGCGCGCCACCGAGCTTTCGGTCGGCGGCATGGCGGTGGACCTCGGCCTCGACGCCAGGGGCAAGGTCGACCTCCCGTCCACTGCGAGCGGCACCTTCAACCTGGCTTCGCTCGCCATCGAACGGGTCAACCTGACCGGGCGCATCGCCCTTCATGACGCTGCCAGCCGTTCCACGCTGGAGCTCACCGACATCGCCTTTTCCGGCGACGTCCGCTCGCTCGCGGGCTCCGTGCGCGGCGACGGCAATTTCACCGCCGCAGGCACGCGCTATCCGTTCCGCGTCTCCTCCGGCCCGAGCGCCGACGGCAGCGCCACCCGTCTCCACCTCAACATCGACCCTGGCGAGCGCGCCATCCTGGCCGATCTCGAAGGCGTGCTCGCCTTCGACAACCGCCAGCCGAAATTCGACGGCGCGCTGACGCTGGCTGTGCCGCCGACCAAGAAGCCGGGCGAGGCGGGACCGACACCCTGGAAGCTCACCGCAAAACTCAAGGCCGATCCGGCCGGCGCGAAGTTCGACCAGGTCGACGCGAGCTTTGGTCCCGAGGACACCGCGCTGAAGCTCGGCGGCGTCGGCGACCTCAGGTTTGGCGCCTCGCCGCTGCTGCGCGCCGTGCTGTCGGCGCGGCAGGTCGATGCCGACAAGCTCGCCGGCCGGGACGATTCCCAGCCGCTGCGCATCCTGCCGGCACTGCGCGCAGGTCTTGCAGCGATCCCGCAGGCGCCGATCCCGGCGCAGATCGAGTTCAACTCCGACCAGATCATGCTAGGCGGCCGCCCGCTTCAGAACATCACGACGGAGCTGCAGACCGACGGCCGTTCCTGGACTTTCCAGCGGCTCGAGTTGCGCGCACCCGGCATGACGCAGCTGTCGCTCAACGGCGCCACGCCCGGTGCCGACAGTTTTAGCGGCCGCCTCAGCGTGGAGTCGTCAGATCCCGATACGCTGGTGGCCTGGCTCCAGGGCCGCAACGAGGTCAACCGCCGCAGCACGCGGCCGCTGCGGCTTGCCGGCGACGTGACGATCGCCGCCAATCATCTCGCCATCGACAAATTGAAAGCCGACATCGAGGGCGGCGCCGTCGAGGGCCGCATTGCCTACGTGCAGACAGGCGCGAGCAAGGGCTCGCGGATCGATGCCGAGCTGAAGGCCGACCGTCTCGACCTCGATGCCGCCACGAGTTTTGTCCGCGCGCTCGCCGGACCGCAGGGCGAATGGCCGGAGGAAGCTAAACTCTCGCTCGACATCGGGCGCGCGATTTCGGCCGGACAGGAGCTGCAAGGGTTTTCGGCCGGACTCGCCTACGATCCGAAGAGCATCGCCCTCGATCGTCTGAAGTTCAATCAGGCAGGAGGCGTGTCCGTCGATGGCGGCGGAAATCTCGATCGGGTCAGTTTGCAGGGACGGTTCGTGCTGGACATGAGAGCCGCTTCGCTGCGGCCGATGGCCTCCGTCGCCGAAACGCTTTCGCCCGCATGGGCCCAGCGTCTTCTGGCGATCGATTCTGCCTCGGGACCCTCCACCGCAAGCCTGGTCCTCGATCTCGCGGCTGACAAGAAGGGGGATGGTGGCCGCCGCTCGGCCCTGGCCCAGTTCGACTTCGCGACGCCGCAAGCGACAGGGCATCTTCAGGCAGTCGCTGCGCCTCCGCTGTCCGACCTTCGCGGTCTTGATCTCGATGCCCTCTCTCGCAACGAGTTCACCGTCGATGCGCGGATGTCGTCCGAGCGCGGCAGCACCTTGCTCGCGCTATTCGGTCTCGATCGCGCGGTTGCCTCAGGTGAAGGCACATCCCGCTTCGAAGGGCGGTTGAGCGGCGCATGGCGCAAGCCGATGCAACTGAACGCAAAGTTCAGCGGCGGCGGGCTGGATGCGGATGCGCAAGGAAGCGTCGAATTGCCGGAGCCGAAGGCCAATGTGAATCTGCGCGTGCGCAATGCGAATCTGGCGCCGCTGTTCGGGACCAGATCGGCGCAGAATGTGAGTCTGTCGTCCCGCGTCGGGCTATCAGGCAATCGCCTGACCTTCGACGATCTCGACAGCGCCGCGTCCAGCTCGCATCTGCGCGGCCATCTCGCCATGACGCTGGATCAGGAGAAGAACGTTGACGGCGAGATTGGTCTCGACTCGCTCGATCTGATGCCCGCGTTCGCGCTTGCCGTCGGCGCGGCCGGACAGGACGCTGCCGCCCCCTTGAGCGCAGGTCTCGTCAGCGGTTGGCGCGGCCGGATCGCGTTCCAGGCATTGCGCGGCAGCCTGCCTGGCGGAATCGAGATGCGCCCGTTCAGCGGCACGATCAGGGGCGACGGTCAGTCGCTCGCGCTCGATGCGCTCAAGGGCGGCGTCGGCGGCGGCGAGATCACCGCAAGCCTCGATGCGCGCAACGGCCCCAATGGCCTGGCGCTGAACGCGCATCTCGATTTTGCCAATGTCGATGCATCCTCGCTGCGCTACCGCGATCTCGCGCTGCCCAAGGGACGCGCCTCGGTGCAGATGACGCTGACGAGCCAGGGCCGCAGCGTCTCGGCGCTGACTGGCGCGCTCGCCGGCAACGGCACGGTGACGCTGGACGCGGCCGAGATCAGCGGGCTCAATCCGCGCGCCTTCGAGATAGCCATCCGCGCCAGCGACGGCGGGCAGGTGAGCGACGACAACCGGCTGCGTCAGCTCGTCGAGCCCGCATTGTCGGCCGCTCCCATTGCGGTCGCCTCGGCGCAGATCTCGTTCACGATCCGCGACGGCCGCCTGCGCGTCGGCGCAACGCCGCTCGAAGCGAAGAACGCACGCGCCATCGTCTCCGGCGGTTACGACATTCCCGCCGATCAGGCCGACATCCGCGCCAGCCTGACGCCGATCATGACCGGCCTCTCCGGCGCACCGCCGGAGATCCAGCTGTTTGCGGCAGGTCCACCCGACAAACTCAACCGCACCGTCGATCTCACGCCGTTGTCGTCGTGGCTTGCGGTGCGCACGATCGATCGCGAGACGCGAAGGTTGGACGCCATCGAGCGCGGCGAGCCGCCGCCGGCGACCGCCGCGCTGCCGACGCTGGTCTCGCCCGAGCCTGAGCCCGCGCCGTCGCTGACCGATGTGCCGACGCCCGGCCGCGATCCGCGTCGCGCACCGCCGAAGGCAAAGGTTGAGCCCAAGGTCGCACCGATGCCGAAGGCGCCGCTTGCCGCGCCTGCCGTGCCGAGCCCGCCGCTCGCGAGCCAGCAGATCGCGCCCCTGCCGCCGCCGATCGACGTCCGGCCCGCCCCGGGCCCGCCGCCCGCAAAGCCCCGGCCGAAGCCGCCGCTGGTCCTGACGCCGTCGAATCCGTAGGGCCGTTTTGGGTTGCACGGAACGGGTCGCGGGCTCGGTCAACCTCGCCCGCAAGCGGGAGAGGGAGCGCACCGTCCGCGTTACGCAACGGTAACCATATTCGCTCGCATTTGAACGAATTTTGCCCGGCAAAACTGAACTGCCGATTTTACCGGATTCTCGCGTTTGATCCCTAGTGTGGTTCCCAGAGGAAGACGCGTCCTGCCCGCACAAGCAGGATGGCCGCCAAAGAAACTACCAAGAACTGGGGTTATCGAGATGAACGGGGCACCATCGCTTCTACAGGATCTGGACGACGCGATCGCGCGCGGCACCGACGAAAGCCGGGCGAAGGCGTTGTGGCATGCGACCGATCTCTTGATCACCGGTCGCTACGTCGACGACGAGATCAGCATGTTCGGCGAGGTCATCGGCCGGCTTGCCGAGGAGATCGAGGTCGAGGCGCGGGCGCAGCTCTCCGAATTGATGGCGGGCTGCGATCATGCTCCGCTCAACGTCATCGAGAAGCTCGCTCTGGACGACGAGATCGAGGTCGCGGGTCCCGTGCTGCGCGCCTCGACCCGGATCGACGAGAAGGTGCTGGTTGCGAGCGCCATGACCAAGGGCCAGGCGCATCTGCTCGCGATCTCCCAGCGCGACGCGATCGGCGAGGCCGTGACCGACGTTCTCGTCAAGCGTGGTAACCAGGAGGTTGTCACCTCGATCGCCAGGAACGAGGGCGCGCGCTTCTCAGGCTCGGGCCTGCTGCACATGGTCCGCCGCGCCGAAGGAGATTCAATTCTTGCCGAACAGCTCGGCCTGCGCAAGGACGTGCCGCGCCACATCTTCCAGCAGCTCATCTCCAAGGCGTCGGAAGACGTCCGCCGCCGGCTTGAGACCGAGCGGCCCGAGATGATGTCGCAGATCCAGAGCTCGGTGACCGAGGTCACCGGCGATTTGCAGTCGAAGTTCGGTCCGTCCTCGCGCAGCTATTTCGTCGCCAAACGCGTGGTGACGACGCAGTACCGGCAGGGCAACCTCAACCAGGACTCGATCTCGAACTATGCACGCCAGCACCGTTTCGACGAGGTGCAGATCGGCCTCTCGCTGCTGTCGTCGCTGCCGGTCGACGTGATCGAGCGCGCGCTGATGGACCGCAACCGGGAGATGATCCTGGTGCTGTGCAAGGCGCTCGACTTCTCCTGGAACACGACGATGTCGCTGCTGTTCCTCGGCGCCAAGGATCATCTGATCACGGCGCGCGAGCTGCACGACAACGAGCGCGATTTCGGCCGGCTCAAGATCGAGACGTCACGCAGCATTCTGAAGTTCTACCAGTCGCGCAAGAACAGCGCCGGCACCGATCCCGCGACGGGTCGTCAGCCCGAGCTCCAGGTTCACTGAACGGGACATCGAGGGAGTATTTGCAATGTTGCCTCAATTCGGTACCGCGGTTCGCAAGAACAAGAGCCTCACCAACAACCTCTCCGCCGAGACCGGCGGAGCGGCTCCGGAGAAGGCCACGGTCGACGCCGCCTGGCTCGTACTGGAAGCCGCCAACGATCTCGGCGACCACGCCGCGATCGAAGCCAGCCGCCGCGTCATCGACGCCGAGCTGAACGGCAAGGTCGCCGCCAGCGCGGATACCGATCTCGTGCTGGGATATTTTCGGTAACGATCCATCCTACGGGCCAGCTAGCGCAGCCTGCCTCGTCGCGCCTCTCGGCCGCGCGTCTCAATGCCCCATCTCTACCTTTGCGCTCATGTCTGACATGATGTAGCCTCCGCTTGCGGGCGGCGAAAAGCGGCCGCAGGTCATGGGGTTCGGAGCGGTCGCTATGGGGCGGCGTGTCTTCCTTGTTGGTGGTTCGGCACGAGCGCACGCGCTCGCCGCGCATTGTCATTTGCACGAAAATATCTGGAAGGCCCCCGGTGCTGCGCGCAGCGCCATCGGTGGCGCACGATTGCTGATTGCGAAGTAGCGGCGGCATTCACGCCGTCATGATTGAGAGCTTCACCCTGATTGGAGCCGATGATGAAATTTGATGTGCGCGTACCATTGATCGCCGTCGCAGCCCTTTTCGCCGGCTTCATCGCTGCATTAGCCCAAGACAAGCCTCAAGATAAGCCAGCGCCGAACAGTCCCGTCCACTTGCAACAGGGCTGGAGCGAGGAGACCGCCGATCGCTGGCATTTCATCTCGCAGGGAACGGCGCTGATCCCCTATGAATGGTTCGTCGCGCTGGAGCAGCCGGGACAGCCTTCCGGGCAGACCGCACTGATCAAGGCGCCCGAGAATCTGCAGCGTCTGGGTTTCCTGCCCGAGCCCGTCAGCCCGACCAACAATCCGGACGGTCTTGCCATCGGTCTCTACAGCACGCCGGTGGATATTCCCGATGGCAGGCACGCGTGCTGGAAAGGCAACTGGCTTGGCCTCGGCTGCGCCGGCTGTCACACCGGGCAAGTCAGCTACCGCGGCCAGCAGATCCGCATCGAGGGCGGTCCTTCCCATATCGATATCGATTCATTCGTCGGACAGCTGGTCGGGTCCATCACCGCGGTCCTGCAGAATCAGGACGGGGCCGGACAGCGATTCATGGCGCGGGTGAAGGCGCCGCCCGCTGACGTGCAGAGCGGATTGCAATGTTTCGGTGGCGTCCTGCAGGCGGCCGCCAAGTTCAACCAGATCGTCGGTGGAAATTCCGGCGATACGGCGGGCGGGGCGGGCAGGCTGGACGCGCACGGCGCCGGCTTGAACCAGCTGCTGGCCGGGCCGTTCAGGCTGATGACCGACCCGTCCGACATCGGCGAGACCAGGAATTATGCGCATCTGACCGCGCCGGTGCGATACCCGGCGCTGTGGGATACGCCGCGCTTCAGCTGGGTGCTGTACAACGCCTCGATCCGCCAGCCGCTGGCGCGCAACCTCGTCGAGGCACTCGGCGTGCTCGCACCTATCAAGCATGACGCGACGATGATCACGCCCGACGTGATGCACGGGGTCCAGATGGAGAATGTCGTCTGGGGGCAGCGCAAGCTGATGGACCTGCGCTCTCCGCGCTGGCCGGAAGCCATTCTCGGTGCACTCGACCAGAAGCGGGCGCTGCGCGGCCAGCTCGTCTATGTCAGCGCGTGCGCGAATTGCCACGAAGCCGCGCCCGTTGAAGCGGCTTCCGGGGCCTGCAGCGAGATCCAGATCCCGCTGGTCGATCTCCGCAAGATCGGCACCGATCCCGAGCAGGCCGTGACGTTCAACAACCGCAAGATCGCGCTGTCGAAGATCGGCGGTCCGGACGCGATGTCCAACTACAAGGCCGCCGAGGTTCTCACCGGAAACATCGCCGCGCAATGGATCGGCCGGTCCAAGGACAACGCGGCCAGCGCCGCCGAGATCAATTGCGGCCGTCCAAACCAGTACAGGGCGCCGCTCGCCTACCGGGCGAGGCCGCTCAACGGCGTCTGGGCGATGGCGCCCTATCTGCACAACGGCTCGGTGCCGTCGCTCAATGATCTCCTCTCGCCGCCCGGCCAGCGGCCAAAGACCTTCTATGTCGGCAATTGGGAGTTCAATCCGGACATCGTGGGATATGACATGAAGGCGCAGGCGCCGGGCGCATTCCTGTTCGACACCACCGTGCGCGGCAACTCGAACGCCGGGCACGTTTACGGAACCGATTTGACCGATGACGACCGCAAGGCGCTGATCGAATATCTCAAGACGCTGTGAGCGCCCGGTTCAGTCCTTGCGGCAGGTGAAGCAATAATAGGGACAAGTGCCGTCGGCGAAGGAGGCGTGCAGCTGCGTGCCGGGAATGCCGGCGAACTCGTGCGAGACGCCGAGCAGCAGGCGCGGCACGATTTCGTCCGCCAGCGCCGTTCGCCGCGCGCCGTCGAGTTCCAGCGCGCGCGCCACATTGGCGGTGATGTCGTCCTCCCGAACGAGGCGCAGGCGCGACTGTGCCAGGGCCTCGCGCGGATACACGTCCTTCGACCGGTCTTCGAAGCACGCCATCAGGAAAGCGCCGCCCGGCCTGAGCACGCGGTGGACCTCCTCCAGAAAGCGCCCCATGTCGCCATAATGCTGCGCGCTCTCGACGTTGACCACGACGTCGAAAGTCTCGTCCGCGAACGGCAGGCTGAGCGCATTGCCGACGCGGAACGCGAGATTGTCCTGGTCGGCATAGCGCGCCTTGCTGAAGCGGATCGCCGGCTTGCAGATGTCGAGCCCGGTGTAGCTGTTCGGATGGAGATATCGCGCGATGTAGGACGCGCCGCCGCCGCGGCCGCTTCCGACCTCGAGCACATCCTTGCCCTCGATCGCAGAACCCGACGCCACGTGATGATAGAGCTGGATCGCATAGCGATCGGGCTCGTCGGCGGCCTGCAGCGCGACCTGCTCGCCGTTCAGCGAGGCATAGCCGTAGTTGAGGAACCGGATCGCGGCGTCCCTGTCGAGGTTGCTCAGCAGGGAGTACCAGGTGTTGGTGAAAAGCTGGCGCGCGGCGCGCGAATAAAACAGTTTTACGACGGCCGAATGGATCGGGTTTGCCGCTGTCGGATACGGATCCTGCTTCACGGATGAATACTCTCACGCGAAAATGGGGAACGCTTCCACCATAAAGCATGAGCCAAGGCCCTCGATGCGTCAACAAGGGCGACGCTTGCCTGCCACGATTGACTTCATTCCTTGGGGGAATATACTTTAGGTTTAGTACAGAAAGCTGGACCCCGCGTGATGACTGGGCAGGTTGCTGCCTGGTTGGAGAAGGTCGGCCTCCCTCAATACCTAAAATCCTTTTCCGACCACGGCATTGATTTCGACATTCTTTCCGAGATTACGGATCGCGATCTCGCGACCATGGGCGTTGTGCTGGGGCACCGGCGCAGGCTGCTGCGTTCGATTGCCGAGCTCGACGTTCCGAAGCCGCGTCCGCTCGTGCCTAGGATCGACGCGGGCGCCGAGCGCCGGCAACTCACGATCATGTTCTGCGACCTCGTCGGTTCGACTGCGCTGTCGCAGCAGTTCGATCCGGAGGAGATGCGCGAGATACTGCAGGCCTATCGCGAGGCCGCGACCGCGGTCATCGCCAGCTATGACGGCATCGTCTCGCGATTGGTGGGCGACGGCATCCTGTCCTATTTCGGCTATCCATCCGCTCACGAGGACGATGCCGAGCGCGCGGTCCGTGCCGGGCTCGAGATCACCACCGCGGTCCAGGCCATCGACGTGCAGCCTGGCTTGCGACTGGAGGTGCGGATCGGCATTGCGACCGGGCTCGTCGTCGTCGGCGATCTCATAGCAAAGGGCGCCTCGAGCCGGCTCGAGGTGATCGGCGAAACGCCGAACCTCGCGGCGCGGATGCAGGCCTTCGCCGAGCCCGGCACCGTCATCATCGCGTCCTCGACGCGCCGGCTGCTCGGCAATCTGTTCGAGCTGCGCGAGCTCGGCATGCGCGCGATCAAGGGATTCAACGAGCCCGTCGAAGTCTCGGTGGTGGAGCGTCCATCGCCGCTCGCGAGCCGCTTCGAAGCCTACCACCCGGCTGGCCTCGGCGGTTTCGTCGGCCGCGAGCACGAGCTCGATCGGCTGGCCGAGTGCAAGCAACGGGCCTGGCGCGGCCAGGGCCAGGTCGTGCTGATTTCAGGCGAGCCCGGCATCGGCAAGTCGCGGCTCGCGGCGCATTTCTTCAATGAGCGGATCGCGGCGGAGCCGCACATCCGGTTGCGCTATCAGTGTTCGCCACATCATCGCGCCAGCGCGCTCTATCCTGTCATCACGCAGCTGCAGCGGTCGGCGAAGCTCGGCGCCGGCGATAGCAACGCGCAGCGGCTGCGCAAGCTCGAAGCGCTGCTCGGGCGCAGCGATCTGAAGACGCCGACGCTGGTGCCGCTGTTTGCGGATCTGCTGTCGATTGCCACCGACGGACGCCATCCGCCGCTCGACTGGACGCCGCAACAGCTGCGGCGCAACACGCTTGCCGCGCTGATCCAGCGCCTGCAGCGCCTGTGCGCCGAGGCGCCCGTGGTCTGCATCGTCGAGGATTTGCATTGGGCCGATGCGACCTCGCTCGAGCTGCTCGGGCTTGCGGTCAGGCTGGCCGACCAGCTTCGCCTGCTGCTCGTTCTGACGTTCCGCGACGAATTCACGCTGCCATGGATGGGCCCGGCGAATTTGACGACGCTGGAGCTCGGACGGCTCGAGGAAACCGACGTCCAGCGGATGATCGCCGAGGTGATCGGAAGCCGCGCGGTCCCGTCCGAACTGGTCACGCAGATCGCGACGCGGACCGACGGCATCCCGCTGTTCGTCGAGGAGCTGACGCGCACGGTGCTCGAGATGGGCGTCCTCGAAAAGGGCGCGGGCGGCCGCTACAGGATGGCCGGCAGCCTGCCGCGCCTGTCGATCCCGACGACGCTCCAGGATTCGCTGATGGCGCGGCTCGACCGGCTCGGGCCTGCAAAGGAGGTCGCGCAAGTGTGCGCCGTCATCGGCCGCGAATTCTCCGACGTGCTGCTGCGTGCGATCTCGGACAAGGACGATGCGGAGCTCGATGCCCGGCTCGCCCAGCTCGAAGCCGCCGAGTTGATTTTCCGCAGCGGGGCCGCGCCCGAAAGCGTCTATACGTTCAAGCACGCGCTGGTGCAGGACACCGCCTATGAAAGCCTGCTCAGGAGCAGCCGGCGGCGATTGCACGAGCGGATCGCGTCCGTGCTCCAGGAGAAATTCCCGGACGCCGCCGCAGCAGCGCCCGAAATTACCGCGCATCATCTCACGCAGGCCGGTCTCGTCGAGGACGCCGTCGAGTGGTGGGGCAAGGCGGGCGACCGGTCCTTGCGCAGCTCGGCCTATCCGGAGGCGATCGCGCATCTGACCAAGGCCATCGGTCTTGCGGAAGGCTTGAGCGAAAGTCCGGCCGGACAGAGCCGGCGGCTGCAATTGCAGATCGCCTATGGCAACGCGCTGATCGCAACGCGCGGCTATGGTGCGCCGGAGACGTCGGTCGCGTTCGCACGCGCGCGCGAGCTCGCCTCCAGCCTCAAGGGCGCACCCGAGCGCTTCGCCGCCACCTACGGCCTGTGGGTCGGCAGCCTCGTTCGCAGCGAGCTCGGATCGATGCAGGAGCTGGCGCAGGCCTTCGTGCACGACACCGCCGACCGGCCCGACGCGCCGGAGGCGGGGATCGCCCATCGTGTCTGCGGCATGACGCGATGGTTCGAGGGCAATTTCGTCGATGCCAAGCGGCATCTCGAGCAGGCGATCACGATCTACCGCGACGAGCACGATCGCAATCTCGCCTTCCTGTACGGCCACGATTGCGGGATCGCTGCGGCGATCTACCTCGCGCTGGTGCTGTGGCCGCTCGGCGAAGTCGACCGCGCCGAGCAACTGGCGCAGCAGGCGATCCGCCGCGCGGCCGACAGCGGCCATGTCGCGACGATGGTCTACACGCATTTCCACAAGATCGTGCTCGAAGCGGTGCGCGGCAATCCTGAAGGCGCGAGGCCCCATGTCGATGCCGTGATCGAGCTCAGCCGCGAGCACGGCCTTCTGCTCTACACGCGAGCCGGCAAATTCTGGAACGGCTGGATCCGCTGCCGTCTCGGCGAGCGCGCGGCCGGGCTCCAGGAGATGGAGGATTCCATCGCGCTGCCGCTGGTCGGAAAGATGGCGACCGGGCTCTATGTGCCTTTGACCTGGACGCTGCTTGCGGAAGCCAAGGCCGGCGAGGGGCAGTTCGACGAGGCGCTCGCGATCCTCGACGAACAGCTTGTCGAGGTCGAGCGGACCGGACAGCAATGGTTCACGCCGGAGATCCAGCGCTGGCGCGGCGAGCTGCTGCTGCGCAAGGATCCCATCGATATCGTCGCCGCGGAGGCGGCGTTCATCCAGGCCATCGAGACCGCACGGGCGCAGCACACCGCGACGTACGAGCTGCGCGCAGCGCTTTCGCTTGCGAGACTGTATCAGGCGAGCGGAACCGATGCGCAGGCGCACAGCGTGCTCGGTCCGGTGGTCGGGATGTTCACCAACGCACGGGAGTTGCCGGAGATTTTCGAAGCGCGGGCGGCCATGGAGCGTTCCCGCAAGACCAGCCCATGCGCAAACCCATGCGACTGAAAACGTTCTTGTACTTCGTCGATTTCGCATTCTATCCGCTGGCAAGCGCAGCGCTGGTCGCGGTCGCGTTGCTGCTGAAGGAGCCGCTGCGCTGGGACGAGGCCGCGATCGGCTTTGCATGCGGGCTGTTGCTCTGGAGCCTCGCCGAATACGTCATTCACCGGTTCGCGCTCCACGGTCCGGCCTTTCTCGCCGCCCTGCACGACATGCACCATTCCGACCCGCGTGCGCTGGTCGGCTCGCCGCTGTGGCTGAGCCTGGGCTCGATCTGTTTGGGATCGCTGCTGCCGGTGTGGCTGTTGGTCGGGTTTGGCAGCGCCTGCACCGTCACGGCGGGACTGATGCTCGGCTACATCTATTTCGGTGCGCTTCACCACATCATCCACCATCACCCCGTGAAGCGCGGCGGCTATCTCTGGCGCCTGAAGCGGCGCCATACGCGCCATCACTACGGCAAGCGGCCGTGCAATTTCGGCGTGGTCACCAGCATGTGGGATCGCGTGTTCGGAACGTATTGTTCCGAATAGTGCTTCAGCCGCAATTCCAGATCGCGCCGATCGGCGTCCGCGTCCAGCACGGACCGAAACTGCCGCCATTGTAGCGGGAGCCGCCAAAGCCGGGCCGGCCGAAATAGTATCGTTCGCCGTCAATGTAGCGGTAATAGGCCGGCACGGGATCGATATACCAGGGGCGCTGGTTCTCGCGCGCGTAGCGACGAAAGCCGTTCTTCTGCATGTAGATCGGCTGGCTGTTGCTCAGCGGCTGCCGATAGCCCGGCAGGAAGCCGTAGCCGTGCCAGCTCTGCCTGGGCTTCTTTGCGACGGACGCGGCAGGCGCCATGGCCGGCAACAGCGAGAGGATGACAGCAACAAACAGACATAAGAGGCGCGACATGGGTCGACCATAAACAGTCGGTCGCGGGAACGCCATTCAAATTCGAGTGGGATTTTTGCGGCCGCGCGAACGGAAAATCCGGCCGGGCCGAATCTCGGCCCGGCCGTCACGTCCTTGCCGTCTACGCGTTCGCACCGCCGTCGACGGTCAAGGCCGAGCCGGTAATGTATTTCGCCTTCTCGCTCGCCAGGAACGCGACCGCATTGGCGATGTCGTCCGGCGCGCCATAACGGCCAAGCGCCATGAACTGCTTCAGCGTCTCCGCGGTCGGGCCGTGGGCCGGGTTCATGTCGGTGTTGATCGAGCCCGGCTGCACCAGATTGACGGTAATGTCCTTGGGGCCGAGTTCGCGCGCCAACGCCTTGTTGAACGCGATCAGCGCCGACTTCGACGCGGCGTAGATGCCGAGCGCCGGCGACGGCACGCGGTCGGCGAAATAGCTGCCGATGGTGATGATGCGACCGCCCTTGCCGAGATGGGGCAGTGCCGCCTTGCTCGCCACGATCGGCGAACGCACGTTGACGTTCAGCAGCGCGTCGATGTCGGCGAGCGACATGTCGCGGAGGCCGCCAAGGCGCAGAATGCCGGCATTGTTGACCAGGATATCGAGTCCGCCGAGCGCAGCGACGGTCTTGTCGACCGAGGCCTGGACGGCGGCGACATCGGCGCTGTCGGCCTGGATCGCCACTGCTTTCCGCCCCGAAGCCTTGATGGCGTCGACGATTTTCGCGGCGCTGTCCGCGGACTTTTCGTAAGTGATGGCGACATCGGCGCCTTCCGCGGCGAGCGCCTTTGCGATGGCCGCGCCGATACCCCTGCTCGCGCCCGTCACGAGGGCCCGTTTTCCTGCCAATGTCATCATACTCTCCTATTCTGTAATGATCGACACAGAATATCTGGGATCTTGATCGCCCGCGTCAAGTGAATTATGTGTTGATCATTACAGAAAGAGACGTCATGGCGGGACGGCCACGGGAATTTGATCGTGACGCGGCACTCGAAGCCGCGATGCTGCTGTTCTGGCGCAAGGGCTTCGCTGGCGCCTCGATGAACGATCTGTGCGACGCCATGGGCGTCCGCTCGCCGAGCCTCTATGCGGCCTTCGAGAGCAAGGAGGCGCTGTATCTGGCCGCATTCCAGCATTATGCCACGACCGAGGGGCAGGCGGTCTGGGACAAGCTCGCGGACGGGGCGACCGCACGCGCCGGCGTCGAGAATCTGCTGCTTGCGGCGGCCGGCAATCTGCCGAAATCCCGCACGGCACCGGCTGGCTGCATGGTTGCGCTGAGCGCCGTCAGCGACGAATGGCCGGCCTCGATCACGCGCGAGGTGAGAAAGGTCAGGCTCGAACTGCTGGACAGTCTGTGCGCGCGGCTCGCAGCGGCGGTCGCCAGCGGCGAATTGCCCGGTGCGACCGACGTTGCTGCGCTCAGCCGGTTCTATCTCAGCGTCTTCCAGGGCATGGCCATCCAGGCCAAGGACGGCGCCACGCAGGCGGACCTGAAAGGCGCAGCCGAGGCGGCGATGGCGGCGTGGCCGGGTGACGGTGGCTGACCGACGATCGACCCGGAGTGCTTTTTGCGATGGCAAAAGCGGCGCCGTCGACTTTCCCTATTGCACCGCTTCGATGTCGTTCAGGGCCCAGGTCTTGTCGAAGAAAGCGTCGGTCGGGCTGTAGAAGCGGAAGATCGGAAACCAGCCTTTGCCGGGAACGGTTTTGATCCAGTTCGCGCCGCCTTGCGGCTCATTCGGTCCGAAAGCGATGTCGACCGAGCCGTCCGGATTCATCTTCGGATTGACGTAGCTGCTTACTGACGGGAGCGGCTGGCCGTTCTGCAACTCGGAACGGCTCAGCGCGTCGTAGACGACGACGGACCAGAACGCCTTGGCCGGGATGTTCGCCAGCACGTGCAGACGGTAGGCCTTGCCGCCGTCGAGAAATTCGCCTTTGGCGTCGCGGTAGGTCCAGAGATACTGCGAGCCCTGACCGACGTTCTTGGCCATCATCGCCGGACTGTTGCCCGCGGCCATGTAGTAGACGTTGTTGCGGATATCGATCTGGGGCGCGCCATCGCGCGCGAAAGTGTAGGTCAGTCCACCCTGCATCTGCTGCCATTTGCGGCTCGGGTAGTAGTAGACCGTCGCCGGATCGTCATAGGTGTTGGCGCGTGCGATGGCGCCACCGATCCGTGCTGCTTCCGAGAGGAGAGCTTTTGTCTTGTCGTCGGGAGTGAATGGCTTGCCCTTCTCGATGCCGATCGCCTGCATCTGCCAGCGCTCGAGCGGATCAAACAGCTCAGCGGGCTCCTCGTTCACGAGCATTGCCAGCAGTTCGAAATACCGCAGCGTGTCGGGAAACACCGTATTGATGGTCTGGTTCGAGCCGTTCATGAACTGCATGGCTGGCGGTGCCGCCGCCTTCGCAAGCGGATAGATCTTGATCTGCTTCATCAGGGCGACGGCCTGATCGGTCTTGTCGTCGACTTGAAAACCTCTCAGTCCGAGCGTGACGGAATAGGTCGGGGAGCGGGATACGAAGTAACCCTCCGGCTCGGGCCCGGTGTATCCGGGCGGCAAGACCAGGAACTTTCCGCCCGCACCCTTGTCTGCCCCGAGCGAACCGACATCGGCCAGATAGCGCTGGAAGCCGTCCTGGAGGAAACCGAGCATGTGCGGCGGCGCTTCGACCACGGTGGGTCCATCGGTCTTCACATCGAGATGGCTCAACGCGTAGACTGTTTCGGTATTCGCCGTGAGCAACACCGTCTTTGCGTCCATCAAATTTTCCCAGACGACGACGTGCTGCGGTGCGCGCGCGCCAAATTCGCGCAATCCCTCGCGCAGCCCGATCTCGCTCACGCGCATCATCTGCGTCGTGTAGACTTCGATGGCGCGGTTGAGCTTCTGCATGTCCAGCAGTCGCGCGCTGGAATTGCCTGCCGGATAGCCGTTCTTGAACTGGAATGTGCCGTAGCGGGTTTCCAGGGTTTCGTTGTTCAGCCAACCATCCCTGTTGGTCTGAGCAACTGCAAAATGGGACGATGCCGCAACAAGATACGTCGCCAGGATCACTTTTTTCATTGCAACCTCTGTTTTCATGCGCTCGGAGGTACACTATGCCCGTCCGATGGCAGGTCAACGTCAGTCGGGGCAACGCCGTCATCTGCGACAATTGGGCGAGGAAGGGACAACGCCCACAATAAGGTCTGTGTCGAGGGGTTGGCTATGCACTTTGTGCCATCGCCTCAATCCAGCCGACGCGATGGTTACAACTCAATGCTCGGCGAGAAAGGTGCCAGCCATGAGGCTATGGTCCGTAGGATGGGTAGAGCGTAGCGAAACCCATCATTGTTTTGAGCATGTTGGGGCGTGATGGGTTTCGCTTTGCTCTACCCATCCTACAAGGTTGCTCATCTCACCGCCGTATGCGGTAGATCACGACGTCTTCGCCGTGATGCGTCGTGCTTTTCTCGAGCAGATAGTTCGCCTTCTCCAGCACGCGGCGCGATGCGCCATGTGCGACGAAGACAAGGCCGATGAGCGAGGGCAATTTCAGCTGTGACAGTCCGATCTCGGTCATTGCGGTCGCGATCTCGCTCGCAAATCCCCGACCCCAGACATCGCGCTTGAACGTGTAGGCGATCTCGAGCTCATCGATGCCATCCACGAGGATATGCCGGATCCCAGCCCGCCCGGCGAAGGCGCCGTCCTTCGTTCGCAGCGCCCACAGCCCAAAGCCGTGCTGGTCCCAATGGGCCATGTTGGTCGCGAGATAGGTCTTCGTCACCTCGGCCGAGCGCACGCCGCCGAGATAGCGGGAGACCTCGGGATCGAGATGGAGCGCGACGAGGTCGGCGAGGTGATCTTCGCGCAGCCGCTCGGCGAGCAGCCTTGCTGTGCTAAAGTGATCCATGGAGCAAGATAGCCGCTTCAGAGGCCGATCGCGATCTTGATGGTGATGATGCCATCGTGCCGCTGTTTTGCCCGACGGGTCAACAGACGCATCAGCCCGGATGGAGCGCAGCGCAATCCGGGACGGTTTTTCCGCGAGATGAGAATCCCGGATTTCGCTACGCTCCATCCGGTTTTTGCCGATGCGCCAGCAGCTCCGCGGAAGCCACCGGCCATCATGCCGTCTAATGCGCCATTGCGATTTCACCGGACAATTGCTCGCGCCTTGCATCGATCCGCAGCATCACGACGACGACGGCGCCCACCAGCGCGCAACCCGCCAGCAGGAGCAGGCCCGCAGTAAAATTGCCGGTCAGATCCTTCAGATACCCCATCGCGTAAGGACCGGCGAAGCCGGAAAGATTTCCGAGCGAGTTGATCGCGGCGATGCCGGCGGCGGCCGACGCTCCCGTGAGAAAACTTGCCGGCAGTGGCCAGAACATCGGAGGCACCGCCGAGATGCCGATCTGTGCAAAGCAGAGCAGCGCCATGACGAGCACGGAGTTGGAAACGAGACCTGCCAACCCGACCCCGACTGCTGCCATCACGAGTGCCACGGCGACGTGACCCTTTCGCTCCATGGTCCGATCGGAATGACGACCAAGCAGCACCATGCCGGCGGCTCCGAAAACAAAGGGAAGCGCCGCGAGCAAGCCGGTCTGGGTGTCACTGACGCCAAAGCCCTTGATGATGGTCGGCAGGAAGAACGCCACGCCATAGCTTGCAGCGTTCAGGCAGAAGTACACCAGAGCGCACGCGAGAATGCGGGGATCGGTGAGCGCCTGTCCGAGGGACAGATGTTCCACGCGCTCCTTGTTACGCTTCTCGGTGGCCTGCACGTTCTCCAACCAGGCAATCTCGTCTTGTTGCAGCCAGCGGGCCTGGCGCGGGAAATCGGTCAGATAGAGCAGGACGCCAATGCCGACCAGAACCGACGGCACCGCTTCGAGAATGAACAGCCACTGCCAGCCTGCCAGTCCCCAACCGGTCACGCCGAGCAGCATCCCGGAGATGGGTGATCCGATGATGGACGAAATCGGGATGGCCAGCATGAACAGGCTGATGACCCGGGCGCGGTAAACGGCGGGAAACCAGAGCGTCAGGTAGAAGATGATGCCGGGAAAGAAACCCGCTTCGCAGGCGCCGAGCAGCAAACGAAGCGAATAGAAAACGCCCGTCGTCGGAATTCCAGTTGCTGCCGATATCGACGGGATGAATGCGAAAGCCGCCGAGACGATCCCCCAGGTAATCATGATGCGGGCGATCCAGACACGCGCGCCGACCTTTTCCAGGAAAATGTTGGAGGGAACTTCAAACAGGAAGTAGCCGACGAAGAACAAGCCGGCGCCCAGCCCGAAAGCCGCTTCGCTCAGACCCAACGCCTGGTTCATGTGCAGCTTGGCAAAGCCGACATTGACGCGGTCGAGATAGGCCACGAAGTAGCACACGATCAGGAACGGAATGAGCCGCCACATCACCTTGCCAATGACACGAGTCTCGACGTCCTGCATGGCGCAGCCTCCCGCTTTGTTTTTTTGAGCCGGTTCGAACGTCCGGGCAGCGTTGCTAAACTATGACGCCGGGAGATGATGAGTGCAAACGGCATCTGCGTTTGACGCTGACGTCAAAGCGACAGTTGGACTGTCATGTTTTGAAGCTGATGATAGCATCGTGCCGGTGTTTTGCCCGACGTGTCAACGCTCGCTGCGCGTGATGCGTAGGATGGGTAGAGCTCTTGCGAAACCCATCACGTCTCGGCACGCTCGGAGGCGATGATGGGTTTCGCTTTCGCTCTACCCATCCTGCGAGCTTTGGCTGCGGTCGCATGATTTTGCGCACGCGTAAGCCATTGATTTCGCAACCCCCGTCTACTGTGCATGGGGTTGTTTTCGCAGTTTTGGTTGCGAGAGAGGCTAGCCGGCCCCGAGTGCGACCGCGACGTTGTAGGTCAATAGGCTCGCCGCATAGGCCAGCACCAGCATGTAACCGAAAGTCGCTGCCATCCAGCCCCAGCTTCCGGTCTCGCGCCGGATCACGGCGAGCGTGGATGCGCATTGCGGGGCGAAGATGTACCAGGCGAGCATCGACAGCGCGGTCGCGAGCGACCATTTCGTCGCCAGCACCTGACCGATCTGCTCGGCCGCTTCCTTGCCGCCTTCGATCGCATAGACGGTGCCGAGTGCCGCGACCGCGACCTCGCGCGCCGCCATGCCCGGGATCAGCGCGACCGCGATCTGCCAGTTGAAGCCGACGGGGGCGAGCAGCGGCTCCAGTGCCTTGCCGATGATGGCGGCGAGGCTGAAGTCGATCGCGGGCTCGGTCGCACCCGCCGGCGGCTGCGGGAACGAGGCCAGAAACCAGATCAGCACCATCATCGAGAAGATCGTGGTGCCGGCGCGGTGCAAAAACATTTTTGCCCGCGTGGTGACGCCGATCGCGATCGATTTCAGCCGCGGCATCTTGTAGTCCGGCAGCTCCAGCATGAACGGCGCCGGCGCATAGTCGCGCAGCATGAAGAACTTGATCAGGAACGAGACGGCAAGCGCGCTGGCGATGCCGGTGGCATAGAGGCCGAACATCACGAGGCCCTGCAGGTTGATGAAGCCCCAGACGTCCTTGGCCGGAATGAAGGCCGAGATGATCAGCGTGTAGACCGGAATGCGCGCCGAGCAGGTCATCAGCGGCGCGATCAGGATCGTGGTGAGCCGGTCGCGCTTGTTGTCGATCACGCGGGTCGCCATGATGCCGGGAATGGCGCAGGCAAAGCTCGACAGCAGCGGAATGAAGGCGCGGCCGTGCAGCCCCGCGCCGCCCATGATGCGGTCCATCAGGAACGCCGCGCGCGCCATGTAGCCGAAATCTTCCAGCAGCAGGATGAACAGGAAGATGATGATGATCTGCGGCAGGAACACGATGACGCTGCCGACGCCCGAGATCACGCCGTTCTGAAGGAAGCTCTGCACCAGGCCCTCGGGCAGGGTGGCGTGGACGGCGTCGCCGAGCGCGTCGAAGCCGGATTGCAGCAGTTCCATCAGCGGCTGCGCCCAGGCGAACACCGCCTGGAACATCACGAACAGGATGAGCGCGAGCACGATGAGCCCGCCGACCGGATGCAGCACGATCGCATCGATCCGCGCGGTCCAGGTGTCGGGCCGGCTTGGCAGACTGACGCAGTCGCTGATGATGCGATCGGCCTCGCGCTGGGTCGCGCGCAATTCGGCGACGCTGAGCGCGCGCCAGTTGTTCTCGGACGGCTCGGCGGCGAGCTTGGCTGAGATCTCGTCGGTCAGCGCCAGCAGGTCGGCCGTGCCGCCCTTGCGCACTGCGATCGAGGTGACCACGGGGACGCCGAGCTCCTTGGCAAGCCGCTCGACGTCGACCGAGATGCCGCGGCGGTTCGCGATGTCGAACATGTTGAGGACGAGGATCATCGGCCGTCCGGTGCGCTTCAGCTCCAGCAGCAGGCGGATGGTCAGGCGCAGATTGGTGGAGTCGGCCACGCACAGCACGAGGTCGGGTACGGTCTCGCCGGAGGCCTTGCCGAGCACGAAGTCGCGGGTGATCTCCTCGTCCGGGCTGCGGCCGCGCAGCGAATAGGTGCCAGGCAGGTCGACGACGGAGACCTGGCGCCCCAAGGGCGTGACGAAAAAACCTTCCTTGCGCTCGACCGTGACGCCCGGATAGTTCGCGACCTTTTGCCGGCTGCCGGTCAGGGCATTGAACAGCGAGGTCTTGCCGCTGTTGGGCGTGCCGACCAGGGCGAGATGCAGAAGGGGTAATTCCATGGAATCAGATGTCCGGCCGCAATCTCAGGCGACGATGATGGCCATGGCTTCGCGACGTCGGACCGCGATGGTGATGTTGTCGACACGAACGGCGATCGGGTCGCGTCCGACCAGCCCCTCGTGCAGGACCTCGACCCGGGCGCCCTCGACGAAGCCGAGCTCGATCAGCCGGCTCTCGAGCTCGATGTCCGAGAGTGCCGAGCCGGCGTCCTTGGCGGAGAGGTGCTGAATGACGCCGGTATAGCCGCGCTTGGCCAGGCCCAGCGGCATCTCGCGGCGCGTATCATGGGTGTCGGTCATGCCCTGTATTTTCAACGCAGGGCAGGGAGGTCAAGCGCGCACGCTCGTTCAAACTGCACCTTAGAGTGATTTTAAAGTGCAGATCACGAAGCCGTGGGCGGAGCACCCCGGCGCTACTGCGCCGGGACCTTTTCCGGCTGGATGGCGGCCATGGCGCGGCTCTTGAAGTAGTCGAGCACGAACAGGCGGATCGCCGAGGACAGATTGCCCTGCTGGCGGCCGCCGTCGATTTCGCCGACGAGCTCGGACAGCGTCATGTTGCGCAGGCCCGAGATCTCCTTCATGCCGTTCCAGAACGCCTCTTCCAGGCTGACGCTGGTCTTGTGGCCGGCGACCACGATCGAGCGCTTCACGACGGGCGACTTCATGGCTGCTCCTCGCGATCGATCCGGTGCTGGTCCAGATGCGCCTTCGCCTGGTCCGCCTGCTTCTCCTCCGACGACCGCTCGGCCTTCGTGCGGCCGAACTTCGCCCGGTTGACGTCCGCCTGCTTCGCCGAGGTTTCCCACTCGGCGCGCTTCCGGAAACGATTCAGGTTGATGACGTTCCCCATGTCGCGTCTCCATCACCCGATCCTCTTCAGGCTGGATGAAACTTCCAGAAACCGGGCGCCGCACTGCGCCCCACGAGATTTGATCGTCATTCGCTTGTCCTCGTCAATCGGCCTGTCGGCCATCAAAACGATGAATTTCGCCCCGTCAGGGCTGAGGACGCTCTCGTAACACGCGCCCCCGTCGCCACATTGACGGTAATCAAATCCTGTCCGTTTAGCCTTATATTTATGAGCCTTGGGGCTCCGTATCACTACGGATGACTATCGGAATTCGGAATTCATCCGGGCCTCGTCATCTTCTCCGGCTGCACCAGGCGGTCGAATTCGTCGGCCGAGACGAAGCCGAGCCGCAGTGCCTCCTCCTTCAGCGTGGTGCCGTTGGCGTGCGCGGTCTTGGCCACCTTGGCCGCGTTGTCGTAGCCGATCTTCGGCGCGAGCGCCGTCACCAGCATCAGCGAGCGCTCCATCAGCGCCTTGATGTGCTTTTCGTCGGCGCGGATGCCGCTGACGCAATGCTCGGTGAAGGAGCGCGCAGCGTCCGCCATCAGGCGGATCGAGTGCAGCATGTTGTAGGCGAGCACGGGCTTGTAGACGTTGAGCTCGAAATGGCCCTGGCTGCCGGCGACCGTGATCGCGGTGTGATTGCCGAACACCTGGCAGCACACCATGGTCATCGCCTCGCACTGCGTCGGATTGACCTTGCCCGGCATGATCGATGAGCCCGGCTCGTTCTCCGGCAGGATCAGTTCGCCGAGGCCCGAGCGCGGGCCCGATCCCAGCAGGCGGATGTCGTTGGCGATCTTGAACAGGCCTGTCGCGACGGAATTGATGGCGCCGTGCGCCAGCACATAGGCGTCGTTCGAAGCCAGCGCCTCGAATTTGTTGGCCGCGCTGGTGAAGGGAAGTTTCGTGATCCCGGCGACGTGCTTTGCGAACAGCTTTGCAAAGCGCGGCTTGGAGTTGAGGCCGGTGCCGACCGCGGTGCCGCCCTGCGCCAAGGGATAGAGGTCCTTCACCGCGACCTTGAGCCGCGCGATGCCGCTCTCGACCTGCGCGGCATAGCCCGAAAATTCCTGGCCGAGCGTCAGCGGCGTCGCATCCTGGGTGTGGGTGCGGCCGATCTTGACGATCTTGGCGAACTCCTTCTCCTTCTCGCGCAGCGCGTTGTGCAGCTCGCCGAGGGCGGGGACGAGGTCGGCGGTGACGCGGCTTGCGGCCGCAATGTGCATCGCGGTCGGGAAAGAGTCGTTGGACGACTGGCTCATGTTGACGTGGTCGTTGGGATGCACCGGCTTCTTGCTGCCGAGCTCGCCGCCGAGCAGCTCGTTGGCGCGGTTGGCGATGACCTCGTTGAGATTCATGTTGCTCTGGGTACCCGAGCCGGTCTGCCATACCACCAGCGGGAAATGATCGTCGAGCTTGCCCTCGATCACCTCGCGCGCGGCGCGGATGATGGCGTTGGCGCGGCGCTTGTCGAGCAGGCCGAGCTCGAGGTTGGACTGTGCGGCCGCAAGCTTGACGATGCCGAGCGCATGCACGAGCGAGATCGGCATGCGGTCGATGCCGATACGGAAATTCTGGCGCGAGCGTTCGGTCTGCGCCCCCCAATAGCGATCGGCGGGGACCTCGATGGGACCGAAGCTGTCGGTCTCGATGCGGGTCGCGGGGCGGGCGGTCTTTGCGCGGGCAGCTTTGGCCATGAGCACATCCATTCTGCCGCGCGAACGCCGCGCGGCCTCTTCATGTGCTCTTCTATATAGGCAGTTTGGCCGGGCGCGAGGGTCTCGCGGCCAACCTGGATCATTTCTTGCGGAAACGATCGAGCCGTACGACCTCGGCGCCGCCCTGGTTCGGCGGGGTCGGCTCTTCGGCGATCTCTGCCGTCTCGGCGGCCGGCGCGGGCACTGCTGCGGCTGATGGGGCCGGGGTCGCCGGCAAATTCTCGCCCGCGACCTCGGCGACATCCGAGGTCTCAAACTGGAGGCCGAATTTCACGGACGGGTCGAGGAAGCTCTTGATGGCGCTGAACGGCACGATCAGTCGCTCCGGGATTCCCCCAAAGGACAGGCCGACCTCGAAACGGTCCTCGAGCACGGTCAGATCCCAGAACTGGTGCTGGAGGATGATCGTCATCTCTTCCGGATATTGCGCCAGCAGCCGCGACGAGATCTTCACGCCCTCGGCCTTCGACACGAAGGTGATGAAGAAATGGTGCTCGCCCGGCAGTCCATGGGACGCGGCGTCGGTCAGCACCTTGCGCAGCACGCCGCGCAGCGCGTCGCGGGCCAGCACATCGTATCGGATATGATCGGTCGCCATGGTGGTCCTGTTGCATTCCAGGAGGCGGGCCCTGCCGGCCCGACTCGCCAAGCCGCAATAGTACCGCGCCTGACGGGTCAGCAGGAGTCCCCGCCGGGAAGGAAATCAGAGGTAAGTGGAGGCTTCTGTTGCCAGGTGCCTCCGAACCCCGCCTAACGGAGCTTAACCCGTTAGGACTTCAGAATGGTCTTTCAAACTGCGTTACGCAGCCTGAGCAACCGGAGCAAAGTTGTCGTTGGCAACTATTGCATAGCCCGATAACGGCGGAACAATACCGGGAAAAAGTTCGCCCTTTACGCCCTCGTCGATCCTATTTCGCCCCCGCCGAAGCTCACTTGTCAGTGGGCCAAAGCCCGCCGAACGATGAGCTTTGGTGGAGGCGCCGGGTACCGCCCCCGGGTCCGAATGGTTTATTGCGACGACCGTTTATTTCCATAGCCGGCGAACCGGCACCCCCAATATAGGGGGCAAAGGTTTAGAAAGACAGGGGTTTGGCGCTGGCGGACCGAGGTTCCCTTTGGATAGATTCCGGTTGGCCTTCCGTCTGATCTTGGCCCCGCGGCGGAGCGCGTTCTAAGCTGTTGGCATGTCCCCGGATTCAGCGCCGGCCGCCCAAGAGCCGGATATCCCCGCCGCCCACGCCCCTCCGCCCGGCCTGTTCGCGCTGTTCCTGGCCTTTGCCCGGATGTCGCTGGCCGGCTTCGGCGGCGTCCTGGTGTTTGCCCGGCACGCCATCGTCGATCAGCACCGCTGGATGACGGCGGACGAATTCAACGAAACTTTTGCCCTCTGTCACTTCCTGCCCGGGCCCAACATCGTCAACCTGTCGATGGTGTTCGGCTCGCGGCTGCGCGGTATCGCCGGTGGCGTCGCCGCCTTCGCCGGGCTGTTGCTGCCGCCGACGCTGATCATGACCGTGCTCGCGATCATCTACGCCCGGTTCGGCGACGTGGATCTGCTCCGCCGCATCCTTGCAGGCATCTCCTGCGCCGCGGTCGGTCTCCTGATCGCGGTGGTCTTCCGCATGATGACGCCGCTGCTTAAGCGAATGGACGTCGTGGTGATCATCCTGATGCTCGGTGTGTTCACAGCCATCGGCGTGTTTCGCTGGCCGTTGCAGGCGGTGCTGCTGGTCGCGATCCCGCTCAGCATCGGCGTCACCTTCCTGATGCGACGGAAGGTAGCAGCATGAACAGCGAGAACCCGATCTGGGCGCTGATCTCCACCTTTGGTTTGATGTCGCTGTTCGCTGTCGGCGGCGCCGCAGCCGCGGTGCCCGAGATGCACCGCATCGCCGTAGACGTGCATCACTGGATGACCGACAAGCAGTTCGCGGATGCCTATGCGATCGCGCAGCTCTCGCCAGGTCCCAACGTGCTTATCGTCACGTTAATCGGCTATGCCGTTGCCGGCATTCCCGGCGCGCTGGCCGCAACGCTGGCGATGTGCCTGCCGACGGCGCTGCTTGCCTATTATGTCAGCCGATTGCTGAACCGGCCGAGCCAATCGCGCTGGCCCGGCCTGATCCAGGCTGCACTGGTTCCGCTGTCGATCGGATTGATGGCGGCGAGTGCCCTGATCCTGGCCCAGTCGACCGATCGCAATATTGCTGCGCTGCTTCTGACGGCCACGGTTGCAGTGATCGCCTCCGTCTCGCGCATCAATCCGTTGTGGCTTCTGCTCGCGGGAGGCCTGTTGGGTTTTGCTGGCATTGTGTGATGAAAATGGCTAGGCAATAATCCGGGCGGGGGATCGATTTCCAGCCGATAGAACAACAATGCTCGTGACTTACTGAGTCGCGGAGGAGACATGCATGGCCGATACAATGGGCCACTCGGCGACGACGACCCGAAACAAATCGGTGGTGATCGCCTTCTGTCTGCTGGCCGTGGCGCCACAGATTTTCGAGTTGATCTGGTCCATCGGGACGATCTTCGGCTGGGGCGCGGGGCGTGGCCCGGCAACGGTCTTGATCAGCCATGCCACGGCGTTGCTCGCTGGTGCACCCGGTGCGTTGCTCAGAGCGGTCGGCGGTGACACCAAGCAGGCGTCATCCGATGTGCTGCTGGCACTGATCTATTCCTATCCGCTGTTTGCGGTGGCGATCCTAACGGTCTTCATGACGATCAGGTCGGCACAGGATTATGTCGGCGGCATCGTTCTGATGGCGCTGGCGCTGTTTGCGCTATGGGCCTCCAGCGATTTGCAGGGGATGCGCGGCTTCTCCTTTGGCGCAGGCACGGCGCCGCGGATGTTTGGCGGGCTGCTCGTTGCGCTTGGCGCCGGCATCGCATTGACGGGACTGCTGACCGATGGGCCGGCGATGGCGCATTATTCCTGGCGCGGGCCCCTGTTCGTGATGGTCTCGATCGTCTTCTTCGCCTTGGCGATCCGTCCGCTTGGGGTGGTGGTTACGGCGTTCGTGAGCTTCCTGATCGCGGCGATTGGGACGCATGAGACGCGCTGGATCGAAGCGGTCATCGTCGGCGCCTGCCTGACGCTCGGCTGCGCGCTGCTCTTTCCCTACGTGCTCGGGCTGCCGATGCCGATGTTCCCGCGCTTCCTGGTTCAGTGAGGGTGTGATGTTCGATCTCTTCCACAATCTGGGCCTCGGTTTCGGTGTGGTGTTTCAGATCTCCTGGTGGTCACCCTGGTGGCTCTACGGCCTGTCGCTCCCGATTTCGATCAATATTCTCATGTGCCTGATCGGTGCACTGGTTGGCACGCTTGTCGGCGTGCTGCCGGGCATCGGCACCGTCGCAACCGTCGCGATGCTCCTGCCGATTACGTTCGGATTGCCGCCGGTCGGCGCGCTGATCATGCTCGCCGGCATCTATTACGGCGCCCAGTATGGCGGTTCGACCACCTCGATCCTGGTCAATATTCCCGGTGAGGCGACATCGGTCGTCACCGCCATCGACGGTCACGCGATGGCGAAGCAGGGCCGCGCTGGCCCGGCGCTGGCGATCGCTGCCATCGGCTCGTTCTTCGCCGGCTGCGTCGCGACTGTGCTCATCGCTGTGCTCGGCGCGCCGCTGACCAAGCTCGCGCTGGCGTTCGGACCGGCCGAGTACTTCTCGCTGATGGTGCTCGGCCTGATCTTTGCGGTGGTGCTGGCCAAAGGCTCGGTGCTGAAGGCGATCGCGATGATCGTGTTCGGTCTGTTGCTGTCGATGGTCGGCTCCGACATCGAGACCGGCGCTTCGCGCATGGCCTTCAACATTCCGGAGCTTGCCGACGGACTTGGCTTCGCGACGGTGGCGATGGGCGTGTTCGGTTTTGCCGAGATCATCCGCAATCTCGACGCCGGCGCCGAGATGAACCGCGATCTGGTGCAGCAGAAGATCACCGGCCTGATGCCGACCAGGAAGGACCTGATCGACTCCACGCCTGCGATCCTGCGCGGCACCGTGCTCGGCTCGATCCTCGGCATTTTGCCGGGCGGCGGCGCAGTCATTGCGTCGTTTGCGGCCTACACGCTCGAGAAGAAGATTGCCAAGAACCCGTCGCGGTTCGGCCGTGGCGCAATCGAGGGCGTGGCGGCGCCGGAGAGCGCCAACAACGCCGCAGCGCAGACCTCCTTCATCCCGTTGCTGACGCTCGGCATCCCGCCGAACGCCGTGATGGCGCTGATGGTGGGCGCGATGACCATTCACGGCATCGTGCCGGGCCCGCAGGTGATGCAAAAGCAGCCGGAGCTGGTCTGGGGCATGATCGCCTCGATGTGGATCGGCAATCTGATGCTGATCATCATCAACCTGCCGCTGGTCGGCATCTGGGTCCGGTTGTTGCGCGTGCCGTACCGGCTGATGTTCCCTTCGATCGTGATCTTCTGTGCGATCGGCATCTACTCGGTGAACAACGCGCCGGTCGACGTCATCCTCGCCGGCGTGTTCGGCCTGGTCGGTTACTGGCTGATCAAGCACGATTTCGAGCCGGCGCCGTTGCTGCTCGGCATGGTGCTCGGACCGTTGATGGAAGAGAACCTGCGCCGCGCACTTCTGATCTCGCGCGGCGACTGGACTGTATTCCTGACGCGTCCGTTGTCGGCCGTGCTGTTGGCGATCGCGGCCTTCCTTCTTGTACTCACGGTGTTGCCTTTCTTGCGGGCCAAACGCGACGAAGTCTTCACCGAATCCGAGAACTGATTGCGTCGTCGCGGCGCGCCTGCGTCGGCGCGCCGCATTCGGAAGTCCAATCGACTTCTGTGACAGCTTCGTGAAATGAAAATGCCGGCCCTGTGGCCGGCATTTTTGTTTATGTCGGAGAAGATCGAGATGACCTCCATTCGCGGACTCACGGGTGCATGTGCAGTCGTGCTCGCATCGCTGTGCGGCTTTGTCGCACCAACCGAAGCGCAGACCTATCCGACGCGCAGCGTCACCATGATCGTGCCGTTCGCAGCCGGCGGCCCGACCGACGTCGTCGCGCGCATCGTCACGTCGCACATGGCGCAGACGCTGGGGCAGAGCATCATCATCGAGAACGTGGTCGGCGCCGGCGGCACCACTGCGACCACGCGTGCCGCGCGTGCGGCCAATGACGGCTATACGCTGATCACCGGGCATATGGGCACGCACGCTGCCTCCGTGCCGCTCTATCCGAAGCTCGCCTACCATCCCGAGAAAGACTTCGAGCCGATCGCGCTGCTCGCAGGTACGCCGATCCTGATCCTGGCGCGCAAGGATTTCCCGCCGAAGGACCTCAAGGAGTTCGTCGCCTACGTGAAGGCCAACGTCGAGAAGGTGAACGCGGCGCACGCTGGCATCGGCTCGGTCTCGCACGTTTCCTGCGAGCTCCTGCACTCGATCCTGGACATCAAACCGGTCGGCGTGCCGTTCAACGGCACGGGACCTGCGATGAACGCGCTGGTGGGGGGCCAGGTCGATTACATGTGCGACCAGATCGTCAACGCCGTGCCGCAGATCAATGCCGGCACCATCAAGGCCTATGCGATTGCAACGCCGGAGCGCAATCCGTCGCTGCCGAACGTACCGACGACGGCGGAAGCGGGCCTGCCCACGTTCCAGGCCCAGGCCTGGAACGCGATGTTCGCGCCGAAGGGAGCCTCGCCCGCGATCCTGGCGAGCCTCAACGCCGCCGCCGTCAAGGCGCTCGACGACGAAACCGTGAAGAAGCGCCTGCTCGAGCTCGGCAGTGTTATCCCGGCTCCTGCGGAACGGACGCCGGAGGCGCTCGCCGCCCTCGTCAAATCCGAGATCGCGAAGTGGACCCCAGTGCTCAAGCCGGCAAGTTAAGCCAGCACAATCAAGCCGATAGATGGGGGCGGGACACGAGTTCCGCCCCTTGTCGTTTGCGCCAAGATCGCTCACTTTTCCGGGTATAATCGGTCGAGGCAGCGAATCGCCGCTGTCGCAGCGCCGGGGGCGCCGTTAGGTTTGCCGCCTCCCAAGGGCTCTATCGCACATGCACCAGTATCAGGACCTGCTCGAGCGGATTCTTTCAGACGGCGCCGAGAAGACGGATCGGACCGGTACCGGCACGCTGTCGGTGTTCGGCCATCAGATACGCTTCAATCTGTCCGCCGGCTTCCCGATGCTGACCACCAAGCGGCTGCCGCTGAAGGCGATCGTGCACGAGCTGTTGTGGTTCCTGAAGGGTGACACCAACACCAAATATCTGCGCGACAATGGCGTCACCATCTGGGACGAGTGGGCTGACGCCAATGGCGATCTCGGCCCGGTCTACGGTCATCAATGGCGCTCCTGGCCGGCGCCGGACGGCCGCAGCATCGACCAAATTTCTAACGTCGTCGACATGATCAAGCGCAATCCGGACTCGCGCCGCCTGATCGTCTCGGCCTGGAATCCGGCCGAGGTCGACAAGATGGCGCTGCCGCCCTGTCACTGCCTGTTCCAGTTCTATGTCGCGAATGGCAAGCTGTCGTGCCAGCTCTATCAGCGCTCGGCCGACGTGTTCCTCGGCGTGCCCTTCAACATCGCCTCCTACGCGCTGCTCACCATGATGGTGGCGCAGGTCACCGGCCTGAAGCCCGGCGACTTCGTGCATTCGTTCGGCGACACCCATCTCTATTCCAATCATCTGGAGCAGGCCCGGCTGCAGCTCACCCGCGCGCCGCGCGCGCTGCCGGTGATGCGGATCAACCCCGAGGTGAAGGATATCTTCTCCTTCCGGTACGAGGATTTCGAACTCGTCGGCTACGATCCGCATCCGCAAATCAAGGCGGCGGTCGCGGTCTGACGCCGATGTCGCTCAGCATTCGCCGCGCGCGTCCGGACGAAGCCGGACTCGTTCTTGATTTCGTCCGCGAGCTTGCCGCGTACGAGAAGCTCTCACACGAGGTCGAGGCGACGGAGGTGATGATCGCCGACGCGCTGTTCGGCGACGATCCGCGGCTGTTCTGTGCGATCGTGGAGTGGAACGGCGAGCCGGTCGGCTTTGCGGTCTGGTTCCTGAATTTCTCGACCTTCAGCGGCCGCCACGGCATCTATCTCGAAGATTTGTATGTGCGGCCGTCGCATCGGGGCAAGGGCCTCGGCAAGGCGCTGCTGGTCTATCTGGCGAAGGAATGCGTCGACAACGGCTGGTCGCGCCTGCAATGGGCGGTGCTCGACTGGAACGCGCCGTCGATCGCGTTCTACAAATCGCTCGGCGCCGTCATGCTCGACGACTGGACGCTGTGCCGCGTCTCCGGTCCTGCGCTGACGCGGCTTGCAGGGAGTGCATCCTGATGGAGATCGTCTTCGTCGTTGCGATTGCGGAGAACGGCATCATCGGTGCCGGCAGCGCGATGCCGTGGCGATTGAAATCCGACATGACCCGCTTCAAGGCGCTCACCATCGGCAAGCCTGTGATCATGGGCCGCAAGACCTTTGAATCCTTGCCTGGACGCCGGCCGCTCCCCAACCGCACCAACATCGTGATCACGCGCGATGCGGCGTATCGCGCCGCCGGCGCTGTCGTCACGACGTCGGCGGCGGATGCAGGCGCGATCGCGCTTGGTGATGCCCTGCGGCGTTCAGCCGCTGAAATCGCCGTGATCGGCGGCGCCGAAATCTTCCGGCAATGGCTCGATCGTGCCGACCGCCTCGAGATCACGGAAGTCCACGCGCGGCCCGAGGGCGACACGCATTTCGACATCGACAAGGCGCGATGGGACGAGGTGGCGCGCGTCCGTCATCCCGCCGGTCCCGACGACAGCGCCGACTACTCCTATGTGACATATCGTCGGCGGGCGCCCCATTAACTGCATTCGCCAATGTTTACATTGACTTTTCCGTCCCCGAGCATAGCTCGTGGGTCGGTCAGGCTTGCGTTGTAAGGGTCCTTTCGGTCCCCTATAAAGCCGGGCCGGACAATGCGGGCCGGCTTTAGTTCTAGTCCCGGTCTGCCTAGGAGAGCGTCGAATGCCGTGGAAGAATCAGGGCGGTGGCCCGTGGGGCTCGGGTCCGAAGGGACCGTGGGGCTCAGGCCCGCAACCGGTCGGGCCGAGGCCGCCGGATCTGGAGGATCTTTTGCGGCGCGGCCAGGACCGGCTCCAGCAGATCATGCCGGGAGGTTATTTTTCCGGCATCGGCATCACGCTGATCCTGCTCATCATCATCGCGCTCTGGCTGTTGTCGGGCTTTTTCCGCGTGCAGTCCGAAGAGCAAGGCGTGGTGCTGCGTTTCGGCAAGCACGTGCGTACGGTCGACCCGGGCCTGAACTATCACCTGCCCTATCCGATCGAGACCGTGCTGCTGCCGAAGGCGCTGCGCGTGTCCACCATTTCCATCGGCATGACACTGATCGACGATCCGGCCCGTCGCGGCCGCTCGGTCCGTGACGTGCCCGAAGAGAGCCTGATGCTGACCGGCGACGAGAATATCGTCGATGTCGACTTCACCGTGTTGTGGCGGATCAAGCCCAATGGCGTCGGCAACTTCCTGTTCAACATCCAGAACCCCGAGGGCACCGTGAAGGCGGTCGCCGAAAGCGCGATGCGCGAGGTGATCGGCCGTTCCGACATCCAGCCGATCCTGACCGGAGCCCGGACGCAGACCGAAACGACCGTGCAGGATTTGATGCAGAGGACGCTCGACGGCTACGGCGCCGGCATCCAGATCACCCAGGTGCAGATGCAGAAGGTCGACCCGCCGGCGCAGGTGATCGACGCGTTCCGCGATGTGCAGGCGGCGCGCGCCAATCTGGAGCAGCTGCAAAACGAAGCGCAGACCTATGCCAACAAGGTCGTGCCGGACGCGCGCGGTCGCGCGGCGCAGATCATTCAGGCTGCCGAAGGCTACAAGGAGCAGGCGGTCGCCGAGGCCAAGGGCCAAAGCTCACGCTTCCTGAAAGTGTATGAGGAATACAAGAAGGCACCCGACGTGACGCGTGAACGGATTTATCTGGAGACGATGGAGCGCGTGCTCGGCGGCTCGGACAAGCTGATTTATGACGGAGGCTCGTCGGGCCAGGGCATCGTGCCCTATCTGCCGCTTAATGAATTGTCGGCCAAGCGGTCGACGACTCCCGGCCAGCAGCCGAGCGGAGGCACGCGATGAGGTCTCCGGTTACAGGCATCGTTGCGCTGCTCGCGGCGCTTCTGGTCGCGATTGTCGCCTACATGTCGTTGTTCACGGTGCAGCAGACCGAGCAGACCATCGTGCTGCAATTTGGCAAGCCGGTGGACGTCATCACCGACCCCGGGCTGCACTTCAAGGCGCCGTGGAACTCCGTGATCAACGTCGACAAGCGGATCCTCGACCTCGAGAACCCTTCGCAGGAGGTCATTGCCGCCGACCAGAAGCGGCTCGTGGTCGACGCGTTTGCGCGCTACCGCATCAAGGACGCGTTGCGCTTCTATCAGAGCGTCGGTTCGATCCAGGCTGCGAACGTCCAGCTCACGTCGCTCTTGAACGCGGCGCTGCGCCGTGTGCTCGGCGAGGTCAATTTCATCACCGTGGTGCGTGATGAGCGCGAGAAGCTGATGGGGCGCATCCGCGAGCAGCTCGACCGCGAGGCCGGTGGTTACGGCATCGAGGTCGTCGATGTCCGCATTCGCCGCGCCGATCTGCCGGAGCAGAACAGCCAGGCGGTGTACGACCGGATGAAGTCCGAGCGCCAGCGCGAAGCGGCCGAATTCCGCGCGCAGGGCGGCCAGAAGGCGCAGGAAACTCGTTCGAAGGCCGACCGCGACGTCACGGTGATCATTGCCGAAGCCAACTCGACCGCCGAACAGACTCGCGGCGTCGGTGACGCCGAGCGCAACCGCCTGTTCGCCGAGGCCTACGGCAAGGATGCCGACTTCTTCGCGTTCTACCGGTCGATGACGGCCTATGAGAACGGACTGAAGTCGGCCGATACCCGCTTCCTGCTGCGGCCGGATTCGGATTTCTTCCGGTATTTTAGTAACCCGTCCGGCAAGACGGCGGCCGAGACGCCGGCGAAACCGTGAGCTAGACAAGGGCGGCAGGTTTGGCCGCCCTTCGTCCAGACAAGAACAGCACAACGGGAGGTTCCAATCCGATGAGGTCCATTGCGTTCGCCGACTTCCTCATCGGCTTAGGCATTCTGTTCGTGCTGGAAGGCTTGATGTTCGCGGCCAGTCCGAACTGGATGCGCAAGGCCATGAAGAGCGCCATTGCTACGCCGGACAATATCCTGCGGGTGGTTGGGATCGGCTCGGCCGTGGCCGGCCTGATCCTGATCTGGGTGATGCGACGTCCGATCTAGCCGCAAAGCCAACGCCAAAGTGAAGGCGAGGGGCGGGTTTTCGCCGTATTATCCGGGTCTTGAGGCCCGTTAAGCTCCGTGCTTGCACGGTGCCCCCGTTCGAGCGCAGTCTTGAGGCCGAATCCTTAATTCTCTGGAGACCACAATGACCGCTGCCACCATTGTCCCGACCCGCTTGCGCCAACATGCGCGATTTGGGCTGGTCGCGCTCGCCGTCGGCGCTTTCAGCGTGCTCGGCTCGCCGGCGCAGGCGCGCGGACCGGAGGGCATCGCCGACGTCGCCGAGAAGGTGATCGACGCCGTCGTCAACATCTCGACGTCGCAGACGGTCGAGGCCAAGGGCGGCGGCGGCGGCAACACCATGCCGCAACTGCCGCCCGGCTCGCCGTTCGAGGAATTCTTCGACGACTTCTTCAAGAACCGCAAAGGCCCCGGCGGCGGCAGCAAGGGCGGCGACAACGGCGGCGGTCCGCCGCGCAAGGCCAACTCGCTCGGAAGCGGCTTCATCATCGACACCTCCGGTGTCGTCGTGACCAACAATCCGGTGTCGTCGTGACCAACAATCACGTCATCGCCGATGCCGACGAGATCAACGTCATTCTCAACGACGGCACCAAGATCAAGGCTGAACTGGTCGGTGTCGACAAGAAGACCGATCTCGCCGTCTTGAAGTTCAAGCCGCCGAAGCCGCTTGTTTCGGTGAAGTTCGGCGACTCCGACAAATTGCGTCTGGGCGACTGGGTGGTTGCGATCGGCAACCCCTTCAGTCTTGGCGGCACCGTGACCGCGGGCATCGTCTCGGCCAAGAACCGCGACATTTCCTCGGGGCCCTATGACAGCTACATCCAGACCGATGCCGCGATCAATCGCGGCAATTCCGGTGGCCCGCTGTTCAACCTCGACGGCGACGTCGTCGGCGTCAACACCCTGATCATCTCGCCGTCCGGCGGTTCGATCGGCATCGGCTTCGCCGTGCCGTCGAAGACGGTCGCGGGCGTCGTCGATCAGCTCCGTCAGTTTGGCGAGTTGCGCCGCGGCTGGCTGGGCGTGCGCATCCAGAGCGTCACCGACGAGATTGCCGAGAGCCTCAACATCAAGCCGGCGCGCGGTGCACTGGTGGCCGGCGTCGACGACAAGGGCCCGGCCAAACCGGCCGGCATCGAACCCGGTGATGTCGTCGTCAAGTTCGACGGCAAGGACGTCAAGGACCCGAAGGACTTGTCCCGTGTCGTCGCCGACACCGCGGTCGGCAAGGAGGTCGACGTCATCGTCATCCGCAAGGGCGAGGAGCAGACCAAGAAGGTTACGCTCGGCCGGCTGCAGGATCCGGACAAGGTGCAGGCCGCGGTGAAGACCGACGAGCCGGCGCCCGAGAAGCCGGTGACGCAGAAGGCGCTCGGCCTCGATCTCGCCGTGCTGAACAAGGATCTGCGCACGCGCTTCAAGATCAAGGACACCGTCAAGGGCGTCGTCGTCACCAATGTCGACGCCAATTCGGATGCTGCCGAGAAGCGACTCTCCGCCGGTGACGTCATCGTCGAAGTCGCGCAGGAAGCGGTCGCGAGCGGCGCCGACATCCAGAAGCGGGTCGACCAGCTCAAGAAGGACGGCAAGAAGTCCGTGCTGCTGCTGGTCTCGAACGCTGACGGCGAGCTGCGGTTTGTGGCGCTGAGCGTGCAGTAGTCGAGGCACAATCTCGGTGGGCAAAGCGAAGCGTGCCCACCATCTCTCCACCTTCGCAGCAAGAGTGGTGGGCACGGCGCAAGTGCGCCTTTGCCCACCTACGGCTGAGGGGCGTTCAGCAAGAGAGACTACGCTTCCACAAACTCGTCCCGCCGATATCCCTGCGCATAGAGCAGCGCGGTGAGATCGCCGTGGTCGACCCGCGCCGCGGCGGCGGCTGCGACCGCCGGCTTGGCGTGATACGCCACGCCCAGGCCTGCCGCCTGGATCATCGCGAGGTCATTGGCGCCGTCGCCGACGACGATGGAGTCGATGTCGTCGAGATCGAACGACTCCATCAAATCCACCAGCGTCGCGAGCTTGGCCGCGCGACCCAAAATCGGCTCCTTCACTTCGCCGGTGAACTTGCCGTCGCGCACGACGAGCTCGTTGGCGCGGTTTTCCTGGAAGCCGATTTTTGCGGCGACCGCGCTCGTGAACAGCGTGAAGCCGCCGGAGACCAGGCAGGTATAGGCACCGTGGGCGCGCATGGTCGCGACCAATTCGCGGCCGCCCGGTGTCAGCGTGATGCGCTCGGCCAGCACCTTGTCGACCACACTGGCGGGGAGGTCCTTCAGCAGCGCGACGCGCTCGCGCAGGGCCGGCTCGAACTCGATCTCGCCGCGCATCGCGCGTTCGGTGATGGCCGCCACATGCGCCTTCATCCCGACGAGATCGGCGAGCTCGTCGATGCACTCCTGGCCGATCATGGTGGAATCCATGTCGGCGAGAAAAAGCTTCTTGCGCCGGACGCCGGCAGGCTGCACGACGATGTCGATGGGCAGATCGCCGCGAAGCTCGCGCAAGCGCTCTTCGATGGCGTGACGGTCGCCTTCGAGGTTACTGTCGGCGCCGAAGGGAATGTCAACCGCAACTGCGTCGAACAGCCAGTGCGCGGGGGCCGCTTGCGGCAGCACGGCGCGGGCGCCGTCGATGATGGTCGAGTCGAGGGCGGGATTGGCGGGATTGCAGATCAGCGTGGCGACGAGGGACATTTGAGGTTTTCGTGAGCGAGAGGCATTCGAGCAAGGCCGTGCTTATCGCAGGCCCGACCGCCAGCGGCAAGTCGGCGCTGGCGCTGGAGCTTGCGTTGAGCGCGGGCGGAATCGTGATCAATGCCGATTCCATGCAGGTCTATCGCGACCTCCGCGTCATCACCGCGCGTCCCACGCAGGATGAGGAGGCGCGCGTTCCGCATCGCCTCTATGGCCATGTCGATGCGGCCGTGAACTTTTCCGCCGGCGCCTGGGTGACTGATGCCGCGAAGATGCTGGAAGAGGCGAAGGCAGAGGGCCGTCTGCCGATCTTCATCGGCGGCACCGGGCTGTATTTCAAGGCGCTGACGGCGGGCCTCTCGATCGTGCCGCCGATCCCTGCGGAAATACGTGAGGACGTACGTGCCCGACTGGAGCGCAACGGCGTCGAGGCGCTGCATGCGGAACTCGCGCGTCGCGATCCCAGGGCGGCCGAGCGACTGAATCTCCGCGATCGCACACGCATCGCACGTGCGCTCGAAGTGATCGAGGCGACCGGCCGTTCGCTGCTCGACTGGCACCATGAGGGCCAGCCGCCGCTGTTGCCGAAGGACAGTTTCCGCGCGGTGTTTCTCGCCCCCGAGCGTGACGAGCTTTATGCCCGTATCGACACCCGCTTCGACGCCATGCTGGGCGCCGGTGCCCTGACCGAGGTCGAGCAGCTCGCCGCCCGCGGCCTCGATCCGCTGCTGCCGGCCATGAAGGCCCATGGCGTGCCGGCTCTGATCCGGCATCTGCGTGCTGAGCTCAGTCTGGAGGACGCCGCGACGATCGGCCGGGCCGACACCCGCCATTACGCCAAGCGGCAATTCACCTGGTTCCGGCACCAGTTACCCGAGTTTGAATGGGTGAAGCCGGAGGAGGCGAGGGGATGGCTGGCAGCCGGCTCGAACGCGGCGCGCGACGCCGGTTGACGCGCTTTTGTGCCCAGTTCCCGTATTTACCTCTCGCCGAACCCCGGGAACACCGCTACACTGCCAAAATCGCGCGGGAATGGCCGCTTTGCCTTGACATCGAGGCTTTGGTCGCTATGTTTCGCGCAACCTTTGGGAAGCAGAGCGCCTGCCATGCGTAATATTATTACCAAACTCCTTATCGTCGTCGTACCCAGGCACACCGCCGGGGTTGGCTAGCTGCCATCCACATGACAGGCGGTGTGCAGGGTCCCTCTTCGGGGCCTTTTTTATTTCCCGAACCCGACACGAACGAAGCCGCTGACAACAGCGCATCCGGAGCAAGCCAATGAGCGACAAGAGCCACGATCCGAACCAGATGACCGGCGCCGCGATGATCGTCCGCGCGCTCATCGATCACGGCGTGACCGACATTTTCGGCTATCCCGGCGGCGCGGTGCTTCCGATCTACGACGAGATCTTTCAGCAGAGCGAAGTCCAGCACATCCTGGTTCGCCATGAGCAGGGCGCGGGGCACGCCGCCGAGGGCTACGCGCGCTCGACCGGCAAGCCCGGCGTTGCGCTGGTGACCTCCGGTCCCGGCGCCACCAACATGGTGACGCCGCTGACCGACGCGCTGATGGATTCGATCCCGCTGGTCTGCATCTCCGGCCAGGTGCCGACGCATCTGATCGGCAACGACGCGTTCCAGGAATGCGATACCGTCGGCATCACGCGCCCCTGCACCAAGCACAATTGGCTGGTGCGCGACGTCAACGATCTCGCAAAAGTCCTGCACGAGGCGTTCTACGTTGCGACCACGGGCCGTCCCGGCCCGGTGCTGGTCGACGTTCCCAAGGACGTGCAATTTGCGACCGGCACCTATCATCCGCCGCGCAAGTCCGACGTGCACCGCTCCTATGCGCCGCGGGTGAAGGGCGACGCGACGCAGATCCGCAAGGCCGTGTCGCTGCTCGCGGGCGCCAAGCGCCCGGTGATCTACAGCGGCGGCGGCGTCATCAATTCCGGTCCCGAGGCAACGAAGTTGCTGCGCGAACTGGTCGAGGTCACGGGCTTCCCGATCACCTCCACGCTGATGGGCCTTGGTGCGTATCCGGCGTCGGGCAAGAATTGGCTCGGCATGCTCGGCATGCACGGCACCTACGAAGCCAATATGTCCATGCATGATTGCGACGTCATGCTGTGCGTTGGCGCGCGCTTCGACGACCGCATCACCGGCCGCGTCGATGCGTTCTCGCCGAACTCGAAGAAGATCCACATCGACATCGATCCGTCCTCGATCAACAAGAACATCCGCGTCGACGTGCCGATCATCGGCGATTGTGCCAACATCCTCGGCGATATTCTTCAGGTGTTCAAGGCCGAGGCGAAGAAGCCGGACATCAAGGCGTGGTGGCAGCAGATCGCGCAGTGGCGTGCCCGCAACTCGCTCTATTACAAGAAGAGCAATGACGTCATCCTGCCGCAGCACGCGATCCAGAGCCTGTTCGAGGCGACGCGCGGCAAGGATACCTACATCACGACCGAAGTCGGTCAGCACCAGATGTGGGCGGCGCAGTTCTTCGGCTTCGAGGAGCCGCACCGCTGGATGACGTCGGGCGGTCTCGGCACGATGGGCTACGGCCTGCCGGCCGCGGTCGGCGTCCAGGTCGCGCACCCGGATAGCCTCGTCATCGACATCGCGGGCGACGCCTCGGTGCAGATGACGATGCAGGAGATGTCGACGGCAGTTCAATACGAGCTGCCGATCAAGATATTCATCCTGAACAACCAGTACATGGGCATGGTGCGGCAGTGGCAGCAGCTGCTGCATGGCAACCGGCTGTCACATTCCTACTCGGAGGCGTTGCCGGATTTCGTCAAGCTCGCGGAAGCCTATGGCGGCGTCGGCATCCAGGTGCACAAGCCCTCGGATCTCGACGGCGCCATCCAGGAGATGATCTCGGTCAAGCGCCCGGTGCTGTTCGACTGCCGCGTCGCTGCGCTGGAAAACTGCTTCCCGATGATCCCCTCCGGTAAGGCGCATAACGAGATGCTGTTGCCGGAGCAGGCCAACGACGAAGCGACGGCCAAGGCGTTTGCCGGCGGCAAGGCGCTGGTGTGAGCTGGTGCGCAGATGATGCAGCCGCAACAAGCGCTCTCTCTTCACCTCGCCCCGCTTGCGGGGAGAGGTCGGATTGCGCGTGAGCGCAGTCCGGGTGAGGGGGACTCTCCGCGAGTCCCGCTATCACCGTTTGTGCGGAAGCAGCCCCTCACCCCAACCCTCTCCCCGCGAAGAGCGGCGCGAGGGAGCAGACCGAATGCGGGGCTACAATGTTCGACCTGACGGAGCTCGAGCGCGCACATGCGATCGTGGGGCAGGCGGTGCCGGCAACGCCGGCACGCGGCTGGCCGCTGCTCGCTCAACGCCTCGGCACCGAGGCCGTGGTCAAGCACGAGAACCACACGCCGATCGGCGCCTTCAAGGTGCGCGGCGGGCTGGTCTATCTCGACCGGTTGAAGCGCGAGCGGCCGAACACGCCTGGCATCATCTCGGCGACGCGCGGCAATCACGGCCAGAGCCTGGCCTTTGCTGCCGGTCGACACGGCGTGCCCGCGGTGATCTACGTGCCGCGCGGCAACTCGGTCGAGAAGAATCGCGCGATGAAGGCCTTTGGCGCCGAGCTGGTCGAGTACGGCGAGGATTTTCAGGCCGCCCGCGAGGAGGCCGAGCGCCGCGCGCAGTTTGCAGGATTGCACATGGTGCCGTCGTTTCACCCGGACCTCGTGCTGGGCGTCGCGACCTACGCACTCGAGCTGTTTCGGTCCGCGCCCGACCTCGATAGTCTCTATGTGCCGATCGGGCAGGGCTCCGGCATCTGCGGTTGCATCATGGCGCGCGATCTGCTCGGTCTGAAGACCGAGATCGTCGGTGTGCAGTCGACGGAAGCGCCGTCCTACGCGCTGTCGTTCGCGGCGGGCGAGATCGTCGCGACTGAGACCGCCAATACCCTCGCCGACGGCATGGCGACACGCATTCCGGATGCGGATGCCTTCGCGCTGATCCGCAAGGGCGCCTCGCGGATCGTTCAGGTCACAGACGACGAGGTTGCCGCCGCGATCCGCGCCTACTGGACCGATACGCACAATCTCGCCGAAGGCGCCGGTGCTGCCGCGCTTGCTGCGGCGCTGCAGGAAAAGAGCAAGCTGAAGGGCAAACGCGTCGGTCTCGTGCTGTCCGGCGGCAATATCGATTTCGATCTGTTCCGCCGTTGGGTCGGGACGGACGCGCCAGCGATGGCGTGAGGAACAGACAAGAGGGGACGAGAATGAACCAGCCCGCATCCGCCTATTTCATCGAGGAGCGCCACGATCCCAACGAGACGCACACGCTTGCGGTGCTCGTGCAGAACGAGCCGGGCGTGCTCGCGCGCGTCATCGGCCTGTTCTCGGGCCGCGGCTACAACATCGAGAGCCTTACGGTCTCCGAGACCGAGAGCCAGAAGCACCTCTCGCGCATCACCATCGTCACCACGGGCACGCCGATGGTGATCCAGCAGATCAAGCACCAGCTCGATCGCATGATCCCGGTCTACCAGGTCGTCGACATGACGCTGAGCAAGCGCTCGATCGAACGTGAGCTAGCGATGGTCAAGGTGCGCGGGCAGGGCGAGCATCGTGTCGAGGCGCTGCGGCTCGCAGACGCGTTCCGCGCCCGCGTCATCGACGCCACCACCGAGAGCTTCGTGTTCGAGATCACAGGCAATACGGAAAAGATCAACCAGTTTATCGACCTGATGCGCCCGCTCGGCCTTGTCGAGGTGTCGCGCACCGGCGTTGCCGCGATCGGCCGCGGGCCCGAGGGGATGTGAACCATGCTGGCGCGCGACTGGTACTACAACGAGCGGAACCGGATGGGCATCGGGCCCACGGTGGCGTCGATCTACGACTCTCACGACGACGCCGATCTGCGGGCGCGCGCCGCGCTGAAAATGTTGGGTGTACAACGGGGCTGGCGGATTGCCGACATTGGCTGCGGTAACGGCGTGCTGGCGACCGAAGCGTCGCTGATGGGTGCAGAGGTCGATGCCATCGACATTTCGCCGGCGATGCTGGCGCTGGCCGAGATCTATGCGCGAGACCGCAAGGCGAAGGTCGCGACGCAGTCGGCCGGCTTGCTCAGCTTCGCCTACCAGCCGGAATCCTACGATCTGATCGTCAGCGAGTTCACGCTGCATCATCTGCCGGATTTCTGGAAGGCGGTCGCAATGTCGCGGATTTTTCGCGCGCTCAAGCCGGGTGCGACCTTTTACCTGCGCGACATCGTCTATGCCTCGATGCCCGACGCGGTCGAGCGCGACGTCGAGCAATGGGCCGACTATCACATCAATAACCACGATTTCTCGCACGAGAGCGTGGTGACACATATGCGCGACGAATATTCCACCTTCGGCTGGGTGATGGAGCGGATGCTGACCGATGTCGGCTTCACGCTGGTCTCGGCCGATTATCACGCACCGATGCACGGCACTTATCTCCTGCGCAAACCCAATCCTTCAACTTAAAGGCCGGCGAGCAAGGCTAATCGAGAACAACAAGCAGGGCTGCACGACAGGGCAGAACCGGAAACAACAATGAAGCCGGCCGACATCCTCATCGCCCTCGTGGTGGCGATCATCTGGGGGCTTGCCTTTGTGGCGAGCCGGATCGCGCTCGACGAGTTTTCGCCGGAGCTGATGACGGCGATGCGCTTTTCCATTGCCGCGGTGCCGTGCCTGTTCGTTCCCAAGCCGAAGGTCGCCTGGTCGCTGCTGATCGCGATCAGTTTTACGCTGTTTCTCGGCCAATTCCTGAGCCAGGCCTACGGCATCGCCCACGGTGTGCCGGTGGGGCTGACCTCCGTCGTCGTGCAGAGCCAGGCGCTGTTCACGATCGGCTTCGCGGCGCTCGTCTTCGGCGAACGCCCGACGCCGGCGCAGACGCTCGGCATCGTCATCGCAGCCATCGGGCTGCTGATGATCTGCGGCACCGTCGGGTATGATTTCAGCGTCGGCGCCTTCGCGGTGCTGATGATCGCCCCGATCTGCTTTGCCGTCGGCAATCTCCTGCTGCGCGGTGCCCGCGGCGCGCCGATGTTCGATCTGTTCGCCTGGCTCTGCCTCACCGCGGCGGTGCCGCTGTTCGCGCTCGCGCTGGTCGTGAACGGACCGGCGCCGACCTTCCGGTCGCTGATCCATATGTCGCTGACCGGCCTCATCTGCCTGCTGGTGATCGGCGCGATCTCGACCAGCATCGCCTATTGGCTGTGGGGCCGGCTGCTGCGTGATTATCCGGCCGCGCAAGTGGTGCCGTTCGCGCTGTTGGTGCCGTTCGTCGGCTCGGCTGCGTCCAGCATCGTGTTCGGCGAACGGTTCGGGCCGCTGCGCCTCGCCGGCATGCTGACCGTGATCGGCGGCATCGCGGTGATGGTGCTGGTCAAGCGGCCCAAGGCGTTACCCAAAGAATCGCTTGCGAAGACCGCGTGAGGTGAACATGGCCAACTCGCTCTTCTATGCGTTCCTCGCCTTCATGGTGGTGATGTATTTTACCCCCGGGCCGAACAACATCATGCTGCTGGCCTCGGGCCTGACCCACGGCTTCCGGCGCACCATTCCCCACATCGCCGGCATCGTCATCGGCTTCGCCTTCATGGTCGGCGCCGTCGGTCTTGGGCTCGGTACCGTCTTCCTGGCGTACCCGATCCTCCAGACCCTCCTGAAATACGCCGGTGCGGCCTATCTGATCTATCTTGCCGCCGTGATCGCGATGGCCGGCCCGACCACGCCAGGCAGCGAGGACGGCCGCAGCCCCATGACATTCTGGGGCGCCGCCATGTTCCAGTGGATCAATGCCAAGGGCTGGGTGATCGTGATCGGCACCATCACGGCTTACGCGGCGATTGCCCAGTTCCCGATCAACATCGCGATCCAGACCCTGATCAGCCTGCTGGTCGGCACGGTCTCGACCGTGGTCTGGGCGTTCTTCGGCACTGCACTACGACCGGTGCTGACCTCGGAGCGGCTGGTCCGCGCCTTCAATATCCTGATGGCGCTCCTGCTGCTCGCTTCCCTCTACCCCGTTTTCATGGATGCATGATGTCGCGGATTTCCATGCAGAAACGGGTTTCCCTAAGGGCTGAAAATGCTCTAGACAGCCCTCGAAATCCGCAAATTTCACCCTTCGGACACTGACTATCGGCCGATTCTGGCCCTGAACGAGGAAACGACTATGCGTGTTTATTACGATCGCGACGCGGACCTGAACCTGATCAAGGGGAAGAAGGTCGCCATCGTCGGCTATGGCAGCCAAGGCCACGCCCATGCGCTCAACCTGAAGGACTCCGGCGTCAAGGACGTCGCCATTGCGCTGCGCAAGGACTCGGGTTCGGTCAAGAAGGCGGAAGCCGCCGGCTTCAAGGTGATGGAAGTCGCCGACGCCGCCAAATGGGCCGACCTCGTCATGATGCTGACCCCGGACGAGCTCCAGGGCGACATCTATCGCGAGCACCTGCACGACAACATGAAGAAGGGTGCTGCGCTGGTGTTCGCGCACGGCCTCAATGTCCACTTCAACCTGCTCGATCCGCGCGCCGACCTCGACGTTCTGATGATCGCGCCGAAGGGCCCCGGCCACACCGTGCGCTCGGAGTATCAGCGCGGTGGCGGCGTGCCCTGCCTGATCGCGATCGCCAAGGACGTCTCGGGCAACGCCCATGACCTCGGCCTGTCCTACGCCTCGGCGGTTGGCGGTGGCCGCGCCGGCATCATCGAGACCACCTTCAAGGAAGAGTGCGAGACCGACCTGTTCGGCGAGCAGGTCGTGCTCTGCGGCGGCCTGGTCGAGCTGATCAAGGCCGGCTACGAGACCCTGGTCGAAGCCGGCTACGCGCCGGAGATGGCCTATTTCGAGTGCCTGCACGAAGTGAAGCTGATCGTCGACCTGATCTATGAAGGCGGCATCGCCAACATGAACTATTCGATCTCCAACACTGCGGAGTACGGCGAATACGTCACCGGTCCGCGCATCGTCACCGCCGAGACCAAGGCCGAGATGAAGCGCGTTCTCGCCGACATCCAGGGCGGCAAGTTCGCCCGCGACTGGATGCTCGAGAACAAGGTCAACCAGACCTCGTTCAAGGCAACCCGCGCCAAGCTCGCCCAGCACCCGATCGAGGAAGTCGGCGCCAAGCTGCGCGACATGATGCCCTGGATCAAGAAGGGCGCGCTGGTCGACAAGAGCAAGAACTAAGGCTTGCGTGCCCCGGATGCGGCGCAGCGCGTGAGCGGTGCGCTGCTTATCCGGGGCCCATCGCGGCTTCTGGGTCCCGGCTCTGCGCACCACTTGTCCGGGACAAGAGCGAAACGAAAAGCTTCGCTCGCCAAACCAAATCTTAAATCTTCACGACTATATCTGAGCGAGATCGCAGGCTGCGGTCTCGCTCTTTTCATCTCGCCCGAAGCATTGCTGCTTCATTCAAATTCTTCGCGAGTTGATGTGCTCTCAGAGAGCCAAGAACTGACGCTTAAACCACATTCTTGAGCTCGCGTCGTTTCTGAGCAGTTCTCGCAAGATTCCAAGCGCCAAAACACCAGTGTCTTCAGAGCCGAAGACTCGGCTCTTCATCCGCTCTCTCACCGCACGACAATCTCGCCGCGCGCCGCTTGCATGCGACTTCATCTTAAGAAGCGAGGTCAGCTGCGTTTTCTTGTGTGCGCACTATTGCGCTTCAGCGGCCTGTCGAGTGGGGTTCGCGGCCATCGCGATCATCCGCAGCGTCATCACGGCGAGCAGCGGAATGAGGAACGCCGCGTAGCCAGGCATGGCGGGCACGCGCTTGCCGAACGACACCATGAACTGGAACCAGAGATAGTAGCCGCCCACGAGGTGCAGCGTGCGCCAGGCGCGCGGCCCGATCAGCGCCGCCGTGCGGTCGAACGAGGTCGCGCTCATGGCGATGATCACGGCATAGCCGATGCCGCCGAAGATATAGGAGGCCGGCGAGGTCGCCTCCACAAAGCCCGCGGGGTCCATGTTGGCGAACGCGACGATCGCAACCGCATGGATGGCGTGGGAGGCCGCAAAGCTCAAGCCCAGATAGCGCCGGTTGCGGCGCTGCCAGCGTGTCCAGGCGTTCGGCCAGAGCCGCGCCAGCGCCCCGGCACCGAAGGCCAGGCAGAACAGCAAGAGCGAGCTACGCGCGGTGAAGCGGATCACCATGCGCACACCCTCGACCTCGAACTGCCGCATTGAAGCGATCCAGAGGCTTAAGGCAATCAGGCTCAGTGTGAGGACGGCGAGCAGCCGCCAGCCTTCGAACCAGCTTTGACGTTGCGACATGGCGGCTTTCTCCATTATGTAATCATCGATTACATTTCGAGGCGACGCGGCCGTCAACGATGTAATCGATGCTTACATTCACGTTCGGGTGATGCTAGAAGGCGCCATGCCCGCCCGTCAGACCAAACCTCAGACCTCAAAACCTCGCGCCCGTCGCCAGACATCCGAAGCCCGGCCCTACCATCACGGCGACCTCCGCCGCGTGCTGATTGATGCTGCGCTGCAACTGGCGGCGGAGGGCGCCGAGGTCTCCGTGCGCGAGGCCGCGCGCCGGGCCGCGGTGTCGCCGGGGGCGCCGTTCCGGCACTTTCCCAACCGCGACGCGTTGATGGCGGCGGTGGCGGAGGAGGCGCAGCGGCGCTTTCGCGCCGAGATCGAGGCCGCACTGGCGGAAGCGCCGTCGGCCGATCCGCTGGCACGCTTCCGTGCCTTCGGCATCGCTTATGTGCGCTGGGCGATACGCAACCCCGCCCATTTCGAGATCATCTCCACGGGCCGCTATTTCGCACACGGCAGCTCGGCTGAGCTGACGCGCGACAATGCCGAGCTGGTCGCGCTTACCGAGCGGATGCTGGCCGAGGCCGCCGAGCAGGGCCTGCTGCGATCGACGGATCTCAAACGCATCCTGATTGCCGCCCGCGCCCTGATCTACGGTTTTGCCCGGATGAACCTCGACGGCCATTGTCCGCGCTGGGGCTTGGCGGAGGACGAAATCGAGCGGATGGCGGAGGGGGTGATCGATCTGTTCATCGCGGGGATCGCGAAGCATTAGGCTAGGCTTGGCCGGTCCGAAATCTTGTTCCGATTGGCATTGGCGGGTGACGCCGCGCCGCATACACTCGGGCTCATATTCTTTCAGTTCGATTTTTTTGATACGTACGGCGAAAAATGGATCGACGCGCTTTTCTGCTCGCGGCCGGCTCCGTGCCGATTTGGACGACCCGGGCGCTTGCGCAGGCCGCGCGGCCGACCATCGGCTTCTTGGCGAGTGGTTCGCCGGAGACCTTTGTCACGGTGGTGACCGGCTTTCTGGAGGGTCTCAGGGCCGCCGGACTGGTTGAGGGCAGCAACGTCGCCATCGAATACCGTTGGGCTCAGGGGCAGTTCAATCGGCTGCCCGAACTCGCGGCCGAACTGGTCCAGAAGCAGGTCAGCGTGATCGTCACGATGGGGGGCAATGTGGCTGCGCTTGCGGCCAAGCGGGCGACGTCCGCCATTCCGGTCGTGTTCCTCACGGGAGACGATCCCGTGTCCACGGGTCTGGTCGAAAGCCTGAACCGGCCCGGCGGCAACGTCACCGGCGTAACCTGGCTTGCCGGCGAGCTTGGGGCCAAGAATCTCGAGCTGATCAGCGAATTGGTCCCGGCCGCGACGACGATCGGCGTCTTGCTGAATCCAAATCGTCCGACTGCGGCGTCCCAGCTCGAAAGCGCTAGCGAGGCGGCGAAAGCCATCGGAAAGACCCTGCTCGTGCTCAAAGCCAGTCAAAGGGACGATATCGACAAGGCCTTTGCCGAGATCGCGCAGGCTCGCGTCGAGGCGCTGTTCGTGACGGTCGATCCGGTCTTCATCATCAATCGCGTCCAGATCATCGAGGCCTCCGCGAAGCAGCGGGTGCCGACGCTGTACTTCCAGCGCGAGTTCGTCGATTTGGGCGGCCTCGTGAGCTATGGGGCCAGTGCGCACGACGCCTCGCGTCTCGTCGGCGGCTACGCGGCGCGCATCATGAAGGGAGCCAGGCTGGCCGATATTCCCATTCAGCGTTCGACCAAGATCGAGACGATCGTCAATCTGAAGACCGCCAGATCGCTCGGCATGACGATTCCGCCGAACCTGCTCGCCCGGGTCGACGAGGTGATCGAGTAGCCGGTAGGGGCTCTCGCCCCTCAATGTGAGGGATGGAGTGGGCCTGCGGCCTTTCGCCTCCCGCTAACATTAAGCGAAGGTCGGATCGCCGCGCGCGTTGCTTGTCCGTGACCGTTCAATTACAGTTTTATGACACGGTGCAGGCTTTCCGGCTGCGCCGAGCGCCGCAGGCATCACCGCGCCGGACCAGAAGTTGCGTGTCGTCAATGGCGTCCGCGCCCAATTCAGGTCCTTCCGCCACCACCGCCGTCCTGGCGAGCGTCGCAGCGCTCGGTATCTGGCGGCTGCTTGCGGTTGCCGCGCCGCATTTCGCAGCGCTTGCGCTGATGTACGAAACCGAGACCGATTTCGGCTCGCGCCTGTCCTTCCTGTTCGCCTGGGGTATCCTCAACTTCTTCTGGATCACGCTGCTGCGCCGGCCGGCACTGTCGGGCGCGTTGTCGCTGACCATGGTCGTGGTGCTGGTGCTGCTGTCGCGGCTCAAGCACGACGTCGTGCAGATGACGGTCAACTTCATCGATCTGATGATGATCGACCGCGACACGGTCGCGTTCCTGTTCACGATCTTCCCGAATTTGCGCTGGTCGGTGATCGGGACAGGCCTCGTCACGCTGCCGCTGATGTACGCGCTGTGGTGGCTCGATCCGTTCCGCATCCGCCGCCTGCCGGCACTCGCCGCGATGCTCGCCTGTCTCGCGGGATTGGTCGGTTATTCCGTCTATCATCCGGACGAAGCCTGGCGCGGCTATTACGACGACGGCTATCTCTCAAAATTCTTCCGCTCCGGCGTCAGTGCGGTTTCCGACTTCGCGCAGTACGGCTTCATGGAGTCGGCCGCCTCGACGAACGAGCGGCTCAACATGCCGCTGGTCGATGCCTGCCATCCGGCCGGCCGCCGGCCGAATATCATCATGATCCATGATGAATCGAGCTTTGACATCCGCGCCGCGCAGGGCATCAAGGTGCCGCAGGGTTACGGCAGCCACTTCAAGTCCTGGGACGGCAAGCAGCGCACATTCCTGGCCGAGAGCAATGGCGGGCCGAGCTGGTTCACCGAATACAACGTACTGGCGGGTCTCTCCTCGCGCTCGTTCGGCCGCTTTGCCTATTTCGTGACGCGCATTGCGTCGGGACGAGTCGAACGCGGCCTGCCGCTGGCGCTGCGCCGCTGCGGCTACGACACCATGTCGCTCTATCCCGCCTATGGCGGCTTCATGGGCGCGCGCAGCTTTCAGATGACGACCGGCATCGAGCGCTTCTTCGACTCCAGGGATCTCGGCGCGAAGGACGTTGAGCCCGACAGCTTCTTCTACGACAAGGCCCTGCGGCTGATGGGCGAGCGGACGCCGAACAAGCCGCTGTTCAGCTTCATCTATCTCGGCGCCAATCATTTCCCCTGGGAGACGCGCTTCCGCCCTGATCTGGTGCCGAACTGGCGCGCGCCGGGCAACGCGCCTTCCATCGACGAATATCTGCGCCGGCAGGTGATGAGCGCCGAGCAGTACAAGGCTTTCATCGCCGACTTGAAGAAGACTTTTCCGGGGGAGCCTTTCCTGATCGTGCGCTATGGCGATCACCAGCCCGAGTTCGCGCCCAATCTGCTCGAACCCGGGCTCGACGAAGGCGCGATCGGCAAGAAGCTCGACGCCTACGATCCGCGCCTCTATGCGACCTATTACGCGATCGACGCCGTCAATTTCGAGCCGGTGAAAAGCGACGCGGTGATGGACACGGTCGACGGTCCCTATCTGCCGCTGGTGATCCAGGAAGCCGCGGGCATTCCGCTCGATCCGTCCTTCGCCGAGCAGAAGGAGATCATGCTCCGCTGCAAGGGCATCTTCTACGGATGCAAGGACGGCGCCGAGGCGCGGCGGTTGAACCGGCTGCTGATCAATGCGGGAATGATCCGAGGGCTGTAACGCCGGGTCGCGCGGACCTCAAGCGATGACATCGCCGCTGCCGATCGCGTTGCCTGCTGCGCGCCATAGATCACATTACGGCATTTTAATCTTCCGCGATGCGCGCGGATTTAAAACTAAAGTCTGAACCGAAAACGCCCGCTATCACCGACTTGTAATTGGTACGGCACTTCACCACCCAAACTTCGTCACGATTATTTCCATCATTCGACACGTCGCCGTCACTGCCTTGACTGTCTCTTCGGCGGCACGATGCCGATCTCTGGTCCACCCTTCCTTGCAGGAGTATCGTCCATGCGAGCGCTTGATGTTGCGCGTTTTGCATTTGCCCTGACGCTGGTCAGTCCCGTCGTCGATGCCGCCGAACCGTCGCATGAGATCAAGGGTCTGTATCTGATGACCGACTATCCGGCGATCACGGTGCGGCCCGGCACCACGACCAACGTTGCGCTGCGCTTGCAGGATTACGGCCTGTCACCGGAGCGCTATCAGCTCTCGGTCGCAGGCGTTCCCAGTGGCTGGACCGCGACGCTGCTCGGCGGCGGACAGCCGGTCGGCGCGGCGATGCCGACGCCCGATGGCAGCGTCGCATTGCAGCTCAGGCTCGACGTTCCCGCCGGCAACGATCTCAGCGCACACACGCTAACGGTCAAGGCCGAAGGGCAGGGCACCAATGCGGAGCTGCCAATTGCGGTGTCGCTTGCCAAGGAGCTTCCCGCCAAGCTCAGCGTGAAGTCCAGCCTGCCGTCGCTGCGCGGCAGTCCGAAATCCAACTTCGACTATACACTCTCGATCAAGAACGATTCGGGCCGCAACCTCGTCGCAAGCTTCGGTGCAGAAGCGCCGGCCAATTTCGAGACCTCGTTCACCGAAGCCTATGGCACGCAGGAACTGTCCTCGATCCCGATCGACGCCGGCCAGTCCAAGGACGTCAAGCTGAAGGTACGTCCTCCCAGCACGATCGACGCCGGTCGTTTCCCGGTCAAGGTCACCGTCAAGGCGGAGGACGCTTCGGCGTCGACCGAGCTTGTGCTCGACGTGGTCGGCGAGCCGCAGCTCCAGATATCCGGCCGCGATGGTCTGTTGAGCGCGCGTGCGGTCGCCGGACGGCAGAGCTCGATCCCGATCGTCGTGACAAACACCGGTACGGCGCCGGCCGAGAACATCGCGCTCGCGGGGAACGCGCCGAGCGGATGGAAGGTGACGTTCGAGCCGGCGACGATCGAGCGCCTCGTGCCCGGCAAGGACAGCGAGGTCCAGGCACTGGTGACGCCGAGCGACAAGTCGCTGGCGGGTGACTACCAGGCCACGCTCCGCGCCACCTCGCGCGGCGAGAGCGCTTCCAGCCAGTTCCGCGTCACCGTCGGCACCTCGACGGCATGGGGCATGGCCGGCGCGGGCGTCATCGGGGTCGCGCTGCTGTTGATGCTGGGCGCAGTTGCGAGGTTTGGACGGCGATGAACGATCAACAGAACGAAACCCCAAGGAACGCCTCAAGGACCGCCTCGGACCCCGTCATCACCGCGCGCGGGCTGACGAGGCGCTACGGCAAGATCGAGGTCGTGAACGCCATCGACTTCGACATTGGGCGTGGTGAAGTGTTCGGCCTGCTCGGCCCGAACGGTGCCGGCAAGACCACGACCATCCTGATGATGCTCGGCTTGACCGAGATCTCGTCCGGCGAAGTCAGCGTGCTTGGCTTCAACCCGGCGCGCGAGCCGCTGAAGGTCAAGCGGCGCGTCGGCTATTTGCCGGATGCCGTCGGCTTCTACGATCAGCTCACCGCGACTGAAAACCTGGCCTATACCGCCAAGCTGATGGGTCTGGCGCGCGCCGAGCGCGCGCGGCGGATCGAGGCGGCCCTGGTGCGGGTCGGACTGGCCGACGTCGCTTCGCGCCGCGTCGCCACGTTCTCTCGCGGCATGCGCCAACGGCTGGGTCTTGCCGAGATCATCGTCAAACGCGCCGAGATCGCGATCCTCGATGAGCCGACCTCCGGGCTCGATCCACAGGCGACGCAGGAATTCCTCGCATTGATCGGGGAGCTGAAAGCCGAAGGCGTTACGGTGCTGCTGTCCTCGCACATGCTCGACCAGGTTCAGCGCATTTGCGATCGCGTTGCGCTGTTCCAGGCCGGTCGCATCGTGCTGATGGGTGCGGTGCCGGAGCTGGCGGTCAAGGTGCTCGGCGCGGGCTTCGCCGTGGAAGTCGAGGCAGAGGGGCCCGGCATCGCGCGACGGCTCGCGATGATCCCGGGCGTGACCCAGGTCGAGACGCTTGCCGCCGATCGCTTCCGCATGACCGCGGAACGCGACGTGCGGCCGGATGCGGCGCGCGCCGTCGTCGCGGTCGATGGTTCGCTGCGAAAATTGTCGGTCGACGAGCCGAGCCTGGAGGCGATCTATGCGCGGTATTTCCAGGCCCAGCCCACGGGAGACGTTCGTCATGCGGCGTGAGGGGTCACCGTTCCAGGGTCTGTCCACGGTCTTCGTCAAGGAGCTCGCGGATCACATTTCCAGCGTCCGCATGCTGATGCTGGAACTTCTGATTGTGTTCACCGCGCTCGCCGCGCTCTACGAGGCGATCAACAGCCTGCGGCAGAACACCGCCGAAGATCCGTTTCTGCTCCTGCGCCTCTTCACCATCGACCAGGCGCCGCTGCCGTCCTTTGTCGCGATCCTCGGATTCCTCATTCCGCTGATGGCAATCGGCCTTGGCTTCGACGCCGTCAACAGCGAGCACAATCGGCGGACGCTGTCTCGTATCCTGGCACAGCCGATCTATCGCGATGCGCTCTTGATGGGGAAATTTCTTGCAGCACTCGCCACCATCGGCATCAGCCTCGCCGCCTTGTGGCTCCTGGTGATCGGCCTCGGCCTGATCTTCCTCGGCGTGCCGCCGGGCGGGGAAGAGATCGCGCGTTCGCTGGTATTTCTGGTCGTAGCGATCTTCTATGCGGGCGTCTGGCTGTCGCTTGCGATACTGCTCTCGATCGTGTTCCGCTCGCCTGCGACCGCCGCGCTGGTCTCGCTCGGCATCTGGCTGTTCCTGACCGTGCTCTGGCCGATGCTGACCCCAGCCATCGCGCAGGCGATCGCGCCGGCCGATCCGCGCTACGCACTGCTCGGTCTGAACGATCCTGCGACCGCGGTTTGGGCTCAGGAACTGCTGCGGCTGTCGCCCAACGACCTGTTCGGCGAGGCGATGCTGGCCGTACTGTCGCCGACCACGCGCACGCTCGGTCCGGTCTTCCTCGACCAGCTCCGCGGCGCCGTCATGGGCGCGCCGCTTCCGTTCGGCGAGAGCGTCATGATCGCATGGCCGCAAACCGTTGGCCTGGTTGCGGGCACCATCGTGCTGTTCGCGTTCGGCTACGTGCTGTTCCAGCGGCAGGAGGTGCGGGCGTGAACTGATTGCGGTTTGCCCTCTCTTCCTCCAGAGACGGGCGAGAGGGGGTGGCCGTAGCCCCCCATCGCGGCCACCCCCTCAATTCCACTCTACCGTCGCGCTCTCCTCCGATCGAGGGACGCGATGACAGACGAGGCCTTGTAAGGGGAGCGCTCGATCAACCGCGAACCCCAGGAGAGTTCATTTGTCCATTTCCGTGAAGCAGATGTTGGAGGCCGCCAACGCCGTCGTGACCAAGATCACGCCGGCCCAGGCCAAGGAGATGATCGGAAAGGGCAACGCGCTCGTGCTCGACGTGCGCGATGCGCCGGAGATCGAGAAGAGCGGCAAGATCCATGGTGCGCTGAATGTCTCCCGCGGCATGCTGGAGTTCCGTGCCGATCCTGAATCGCCCTATCACGACAAGGCCTTCGCCAAGGACAAGACCGTAATCCTGTATTGTGCCTCGGGCGGTCGTTCCGCCCTGGCCGGCAAGCTGCTCAGGGATATGGGCTACAGCCACGTTTACAACGTCGGTGGCTTCAAGGATTGGGTCGACGCTGGCGGAGCGATCGAGAAGCCGGTGATGTAGGGCATCAAGACTGGCGGTGCGCGAGGATCGCCTAGCGCCCGCCGACCTTCCGCCACAGCCACCTCGCCACCGCATCCGGCGATGAATTGGCATCATTGCCGCTGGCGCGCAGATTGGCTTCACGCATGGTGGCGATGTCGATCTTGCCGAGCAGCGGGCCCAGCGCCGCCTTGAGCCGCTCGTCACCGGCACGCTTCGGCGCCAGCAGCAGGATGGCATCGTAAGGCGGGATCGCTTGTTTGGGATCGTCGAGCGCCACGAGCTCGTACTTCGCGATCAGCCCGTCACTGGTATAGCCGGCGATCACGTCGACCTCGCCACTGGCGACTGCCGCATACATGAAGTCCGGCTGCATCTGGCGCTGTGCGTTGAACTGAAGGCCGTAGGCCTTTTGCAGCGCCGCCCATTCGGGCCGCGAGAAGAATTCGTAGTCGCCGGCAATCGAGAGTGTCGATGCGTGCGCGGCGAGATCGGCGATGGTGCGGATGCCAAGGGCGTCGGCGCGCTTTTTCGGCAGCACCAGCGCATAGGCATTCTCGAAACCGAGCTCGCCGAGCAGCGTGATGTTGTCCTTGGCGAGCGCCGTCTTCAAATCTGCCACCAGCTCCGCGCGCGGCTTGATGTCGGTGCGGTGCAACTGGTTGGCCCAGAGTGTGCCGGAATAGTCGATATAGAGATCGATGTCGCCGGCCTTCAGCGCCTCGAAGATCACGCTCGAGCCGAGACCGGACCGCGCCGTGGCGGAGAGGCCGGCTGCCTGGAGGCGGTCCCGCAGCAGGGCCGAGAGCACATATTGCTCCGCGAAGGTTTTTGCGCCGACCACATAGCCGGACGACGAACGTCCCATCGTCGGCACCAGCGTGGCCGCAACCAGCGCTGCGATCCCGATCGCGCCGAGCCCGGCGCGGAGGCGGCTGCGATGGCGCAGGCCGCTCTCGATCAGGCCAAGCAGTTGATCGACGGCAAGCGCGAGCAGGGCTGAGGCAAAGCAGCCGAACAGCACGAACACCCAATTCTGGGTCTGCAGCCCCGCAAAGATGTAATTGCCGAGGCTGGTCTGACCGATCGGCGTCGACAGCGTCGCGGTACCGATCACCCAAACCGCGGCGGTGCGGATGCCGGCCATCATCACCGGCAGCGCCAGCGGCAGCTCGACGATGATGAGCGATTGACGCTCCGTCATGCCGACGCCTTTCGCGGCTTCGATCAGCGCAGGGTCGATGCCGTTCAGCCCGGTGATGCCGTTGCGGAGCACCGGCAGCATCGAATAGAGCGCCAGCGCCAGCATCGCCGGCAAGAATCCGAATGCGGAGAAGGAGACGCCGAACCATTTCAACGTCACGGACGCCGTGAGCAGCAGCAGCGGATAGAATAGCGCGAGCAGCGCCAGTCCCGGCACGGTCTGCACGATGCTGGCGAGTGCGAGCAGGATGGCGCGCGGCGCCGGGCGGTTGCGTGTGATGATTGCGAGCGGCAGGCTGACGGCGAGGCCGAGCGCGAGCGCGGCGAGGCTCACCCGCACATGATTGCCGAGATAATCGGGCAAATGCGACAGCGCCTCGCCCCAGCGCGGATCATCGAGGAGGCTCATGCCGCACCGCTCTGTGGCAGCAGCGCGTTCAGCCGCTCGACCTGGCGCCGTGGCGTGCGCAGCAGCTCCAGCACATAGGCATCGCTGCTCGTGGAGAGCTCCGACGGCGTGCCTTGCGCGAGCAGTTTTCCGCTGCGCATGACGGCGATGCGGTCGGCGAGTAGGATCGCTTCGGTCATGTCGTGCGTGATCATGACCGTCGTCAGGCCGAGGCTGCGATGCAGTGAACGATAGTCGTCACCGAGCGCATCACGGGTGAGGGGATCGAGCGCGCCGAACGGCTCGTCCATCAGCACGATGCGCGGCTTTGCTGCGAGCGCCCGCGCCACGCCGACCCGCTGGCGCTGCCCGCCCGAGAGTGCCTCCGGCAGCCGGTCGCGATGGGAGGCGCGGTCGAGCCGCACCAGCTCGATCAGTTCGTCGACGCGTGCGGCAATATCGGTCGTCGGCTGGCCGAGTAGTTTTGGTGTGATCCCGATATTGTCGGCGACGCTCAAGTGCGGAAACAGGCCGCCACTCTGGAAGACGTAGCCGATCCGGCGCCGTAGCGCGACCGGATCGACGTTTTGCACATCACCGCCCTCGACCGTGATGGTGCCGCCATCGGCCTCGATCAACCGGTTGGCAAGCCGCAGCAGCGTCGTCTTGCCCGAGCCCGAGCCGCCCACGATGGCAAGAAACTCGCCCTCGGCGATGTCGAGCGAGACGTCGTCGACGGCCCTGAGGGGGCCGAAGCTCTTGGTGACGTTTCTGTAGCTGATCGCCAGCTTGGAGGACATCGCGGGTGGGCTCAAGGGACGGTAAGAGGGCGGCCGGACCCATGCGTAGCACGCTTGGCCGGTTGATTGAACTTCGCCGCGCGAGAGGCTAAGGCATCGCCAGGGTTCGGAGGAAACACATGACAACGCCAACGGCGGTGGCGCTGGAAGATGCCAAGGTTGCGTTCCGGCTGGGGGACGGGCGGGTCTATACGGCGGTCGAGAAGGCCCATCTCGCGGTCGCGCAGGGCGAGTTCGTCGCCATTGTCGGCCCGACCGGCTGCGGAAAGTCCACGCTGCTCAATGTCGCCGCGGGGCTCCTCAAGCCGGCCGCCGGCGGCGTCAAGATTTTTGATCGGCCGCTCGCGGGGCTGAACCGGGACGCCGGCTATCTGTTCCAGGCCGATGCGCTGTTCCCCTGGAAGACGGCGCTCGACAATGTCGCGATCGGGCTCGAGATCAAGGGCATGCCGCGCGCCGAGGCGCTGCCGCAGGCGCAGAAATGGCTCACCTCGGTCGGTCTCGGCGCCTTTGCCAACCGCTATCCCCACATGCTCTCCGGCGGCCAGCGCAAGCGCGTGGCGTTGGCGCAGGTCCTGATCCGCGACCCGAAGATCCTGCTGATGGACGAGCCGTTCGGGCCGCTTGATGCACAGACGCGCCAGGTGATGGGCAATCTGCTGCTCGACCTCTGGAATGCCGACCGCAAGGCCGTGCTGTTCGTCACCCACGATCTCGAAGAGGCGATCGCGCTCGCCGATCGCGTCGTGATCATGTCGGCGGGGCCGTCCTCGCGCATCATCGGCGACTGGCGCGTGCAGCTCGTCCGCCCGCGCGACATCTTCGAGGTGCGGATGGACAAGGAGTTCCATGCGCTCCACCGCGAGATCTGGAGCGTGCTCAAGGACGAGGTGATGAAGGGCTACGCGCAATCCAGCCATGCGGCGGAGGCCGTCTGATGTCGCGCGTCACGCTCCTTGCGCTGCAAATTCTGGTCGCCATCGTCTGCATCGTGCTGTGGCAGTTGCTGTCGACCTTTCCCATCTTCGGCAAGATCCTGCTGCCGCCGTTCTTCTTCTCCAATCCGGTCGACGTGTTCGATCAGATCGTCAAATGGTTCGTCTCCGGCGTGATCTGGAAACATCTCTGGATCACGCTGGTGGAGTCGCTCCTGGCCTTCGTGATCGGCTCGCTCGGCGGCGTACTGGTCGGCTTCTGGTTCGCGCGTCAGCCGCTGGTCGCAGCGGTGTTCGACCCTTACGTGAAGATGGTCAACGCGCTGCCGCGCGTCGTGCTCGCGCCGATCTTCGCGCTGTGGCTTGGGCTCGGCATCTGGTCCAAGGTCGCGCTCGGCGTGACGCTGGTGTTCTTCATCGTGTTCTTCAACGTCTATCAAGGCGTCAAGGAAGTCAGCCGCACCGTGCTCGACAATGGCCGCATGCTCGGCATGAGCGAAGGGCAGCTGATGCGGCACGTCTATTGGCCGTCGGCGCTGTCGTGGATGTTCTCCTCGCTGCACACCTCGGTCGGCTTCGCCGTGGTCGGCGCCGTCGTCGGCGAATATCTCGGATCGGCGGCAGGCCTCGGCTATCTGATCCAGCAGGCCGAAGGCGTGTTCGACGTCGCCGGCGTCTTCGCCGGCATGTTCGTGCTGTCGGCCTTCGTGATCTTGATCGATTATGGGGTTACGTTGGTGGAGCGTCGCCTGCTGGTGTGGCGGCCGACGGTGGACGGGCGCGGCTAAGCGAGCCACCTCGCTCGACTGCTGACATTTATGTGATTGACCGTCCGGAATAGAACGCGCGGCCACGCGTCATACCCCCATGCAACCACCTGCATGGGAGTTTTGGATGCACCCGTCACAGTTTCGCCGCGTCGTCGCGGCGCTCGCAAGCAGATGCCGATGGCCAAGGCCCGGCCTCGGCACGGCGCTCCTCGCCGCGCGCATTCTCGTCGCTTTCCCGGTGCCGCCGCTCGTATTCGCGCACGAAGCTCATCCGGCCGCTCCGCAGGCTGCCCTCAGCGCCGAGGAGAGCGCTTTCCTGCAAGAGAACGACGCGGCCATGACCAAGATGATGAACGACATGGCCGCCAAGCCGACCGGCGATGTCGATCGCGATTTCGTCGCGATGATGAATCCGCACCATCAGGGCGCGATCGACATGGCGATCATCGAATTGCGTTACGGCAAGAACGAGCAGCTGCGGCGCATCGCCCAGGAGATCATCGTCGACCAGATGCAGGAGATCGCGGCCATGAAGCTCGCGATCGGCGAGCCGGCGATCGACACCGCGCCTGCGCCGACCCAGTCGCAACCCGGTCCAGTCGCCAACGTCCATCACCACCCGGGCATGCAGATGGATATGTCCGCCGGAATGAGGAAGTAGGAGCCGCAGATGACCATTTCACGAAGCAATATGATAAAGAGCATCTTCCTGGCAGCCACCATGCTCGCCACCGGCTCAGTCGCATGGGCTGGGCAGGCCCCGGGCGCACTGTCAGCCCGCGATATCCCGATCAGCCACCACGACCGCGTCTACGCCGCAGAACAGTTCTCGAATACGGTCTCGGTCACCGATCCCGTGGACAACAAGCTGCTTGGCGTGATCCGGCTGGGCGATCCGCAGCCGGGCAATTTCAGCCCGCTCTACAAGGGCCAGGTTCTCGTGCACGGTATGGGTTTCTCGCCCGATCACAAGACGCTCGCAGTGGTGTCGATCGGCTCGAATTCGGTGACATTCATTGACACTGCGACCAACGCGGTCAAGCACATCACCTATGTCGGGCGGTCGCCGCACGAGGCGTTTTTCACGCCGGACGGCAAGGAAGTCTGGGTCACCGTGCGCGGTGAGAACTACATCTCCGTCATCGATCCCGTGAGCTTTGAAGAGAAGACCCGCATCACGACCCCGAACGGACCGGGCATGCAGATTTTCTCCCCTGACGGCAAGTACGGCTACATCTGCTCGTCCTTCAATCCCGAAACCGACGTCGTAGCGGTCGCGGAGCACAAGATCATCGCCACGGTGAAGCAGGAGAGTCCTTTCTGCCCCAACATCGCGGCGACGCCGGATGGGAGCCAGGTCTGGTTCACGCTGAAGGATGTCGGCCGCACACAAGTGTTCAACGCCAAGCCGCCGTTCAACCCGATCAAGACGATCGACACCGGGCCGATCACCAATCACGTCAACTTCGCGCACACCGCTAAAGGCACGTTCGCCTATGTCACGATCGGCGGCCTGAACGAAGTGAAAGTGTTCCGTACCGACGATTTCTCGCAGGTCGCGACAATCCCGGTCGGCAATCTTCCGCACGGCGTCTGGCCGTCCGGCGACGGCACGCGCATCTACGTGGGATTGGAGAACGCCGACGCGCTTGCGGCCATCGATACGACGACCAACAAGGTGGTTGCCAACGTGCCCATCGGCCAGGCGCCGCAAGCGATCGCTTATGTTCCAAACGCGGCGCCTGACCCGGATGACCGCCAGAACCTGCAGCCACTCGGCGTTGCCGGCCAGGTTGCTCATCTGGCGCTCGCGTCGAAAGACGGCCCGAAGGATGGCAAGGCGCCGACCAGCGTGTCGCTGTTCGATCAGGGACTGATTCAGGTCTTGCAGGCCTCGGTGACGGGACTTCAGCCCAAACAGAAATATGTGCTTGCGCTGGCGGACCATGGAGATGGAAGTGGTACGTTGCAGCCATTGGCAGCGTTCATGACCAATCCTGCCGGATCCGCTATCGTCAACGCTGCCGGTCCGATCCGGCAGATCGTCGACCAGTCTGCTGCGGCTGCCAGGCGTTATCTGGTGATAGCATCCGGCGACGCGGCCATGCCCGGCGAGGCGGTCCAGATCGAGGCGCAATGACGTCCAGCCGAACGGCAACGGAGAGCAGGCGGAGCGCCCCATGAAGGACATGCTGGTTCAGGTTGAACCGCTGATCCCCGCGCTCCGCCGCTATGCGCGCGCGCTCATGCGCGATCGTGCGGCGGCTGACGATCTGGTCCAGGACTGCCTGGAGCGCGCCGTCAGCCGCTGGCATCAGCGGCGCGACGGCAGCGTGCGCGCCTGGCTGTTCACCATCCTCCACAATCTGGCGGTCACGCAATTCCGCCAGGCGACAGCGCGGGGCAGGCAGATGCCGATCGACGATGCAGGCGAGCAGGAGCTCGTCAGCGCGGCAGCGCAGGAGCAAAGGCTGATCTATCAGGATGTCCTGGGCAAACTTGCGAAACTGCCGGAAGAGCAGCGGGCCGTATTGCTACTCGTTGCAGTCGAGGATCTCTCCTACGCGGATGCAGCAGCGGTCCTCAACGTTCCCGTTGGGACCGTGATGTCGCGCCTGTCGCGCGCGCGGGAACGGTTACAGCAGGAGATGGATGGCGTTGCGCCAGGGAACGTCGTGGCATTGCGGAGCGCGAAATGAGCCAGCGGCCGATCACAGAAGATGATCTCCACGCCTATGTGGACCAGGCGCTCGAGCCTGAACGGCGCGCGGAGATCGCATCCTATCTGGACGATCATCCGGATGTCGCCGGGCGCGTCGCGGCCTATGCCACCCAGCGCGAGCAGCTGCGTGGCGCCCTTGCGTCAATTGCGGACGAGCCATTGCCGGCCGAGCTGAATCTGGCGCACATCGTCGAGAACCGGAAGCGGCGTCCTCTGCGGGCGTGGGGCGCGATCGCCGCACTGTTGCTCCTCGGCATCGGCGGTCTCGGCGGTTGGACCGTGCGCAGCCTGCTACAGGAGGGATCGAACGGACTGACTTCGTTGGCGCAGGAGGCCGCCTACTCCTATAACGTCTTTGCACCCGATCGCGTGCGGCCGGTCGAGATCAGAGCGTCCGACAGTGCCGAGCTCACGCAATGGGTCTCCAACCGGCTGAAGAAGCCGGTCAAAGTGCCGGACCTCTCCGTCTCGGGCTATCGGCTGATGGGCGGACGCCTGGTTGCGACATCGCATGGTCCGGCCGCGATGTTCATGTACGATGATGATCATGGTGACCGTCTCGTTGTGCTGACGCGCCCGATGAGCAATCGCAATCTGGATACGCCGATGATGCCTCAGTCAACCGGCGATGTCGCGGGCTTCGTGTGGGCGGATGGTGGCATGGGTTACACGCTCGTCGGCCAGCTTCCGGGGGACGCCCTCAAGCCGATCGCGAACGAGATCCGGAAGCAGGCGCGCCCGATCTAGCGGCGGATATTCACAGAACGGGCCCGCGCATCGGCGCGAGTCCCGATCGCGAGGCTAGTTCAAGAAGGGACTCAGTCGAGTAATCCTTCCCATCAGGAATTGTTGTCGTGCGGGCATGCTATTGCGCCGAAAGACCAATGGCTAGTGCCACTTAAGCGGTGCTTCTCAAGCCGGTCCCGCTGCTCTATGGTGCCGCCAGCCGAACGGAGGAAACCAATGAAGAACACGATTGCCAGGCTCGCCGGCGCGCTGCTCGCGCTGACGCTCACCAGTGGTCTTGCCGCAGCGCAAAGCAAGGTGACCGTCGCGATCGGTGGCGGCGCTTGCCTGTGCTATTTGCCGACAGTGCTGGCCAAGCAGCTTGGCGAGTACGAGAAGGCCGGCCTCAATGTCGAACTCGTGGACCTCAAGGGCGGCTCGGACGCGCTCAAGGCCGTGCTCGGCGGCAGTGCAGACGTGGTCTCCGGCTATTTCGACCATTGCGTCAACCTGGCGGCCAAGAAGCAGGAGCTGCAGGCTTTCGTGGTCTATGATCGCTATCCCGGCCTCGTGCTGGTGGTCTCGCCCTCGCACACGAACGAAATCAAGTCGATCAAGGATCTCGCCGGCAAGAAGGTCGGCGTCAGCGCGCCTGGCTCCTCCACCGACTTCTTCCTCAAATATATGCTCAAGAAGAACGGGCTCGATCCGGCCGGCACCGCCGTGATCGGCGTCGGCCTCGGCGCCACGGCCGTCGCTGCGATGGAGCAGGGACAGATCGACGCCGCGGTGATGCTCGATCCTTCCGTCACCGTGCTCCAGGGCACCCACAAGGATTTGCGCATTCTCAGCGACACGCGGACCCAGAAAGATACGCTCGAGACGTTCGGCGGCGAATATCCGGGCGGCGCGCTGTACTCGACCGTGGCCTGGATCAATGGACACGAGAAGGAGACGCAGGCGCTGACCAACGCGATGCTGGCCACGATCGGCTGGATCCATTCGCATTCGCCCGAAGAGATCATGGCCAAGATGCCGGACGAGATGGTCGGCAAGAACAAGGAGCTCTATCTCGCCGCGCTGAAGAACACGATCCCGATGTTCTCCGAGACCGGCAAGATGGATCCCAAGGGCGCGGACGCCGTGCTGGCGGTGTTCAGCGTCGGCTCGCCCGAGGTGGCCAATGCAAAAATCGACGTCAGCAAGACTTTTACCAACAAGTTCGTCGACCAGGCCAAGAAGACCACGGGGAGCGCCAAATAACTGACGCGAAGACTTGGTAATCAGGCGTCATGACGTCTCCGATCATTCATCGCGTCTCGACGCTTGAACTTGCCGTGCGCCCCGTCGTCTGGCCGTTCGCCGAGGCGCGGCGCGCCGAGATCGCGACGCATTTCGCCGAGCAGCAACGCGCGCGGCCGAAAATCTGGAACGGCCGGGTCCTGCTCGGGCGCGATGCCGTCTTCACCGACGGTCATCTCGCCGCGACCTATTTCGAGACGGATTTCGCCAGCTTCCTGGCCTGGCGCGATTGGGGCTTTCCCGATCCGGCCGTGTTCAACGGGTTCGGCATGGGCGCGCTGCGCACCTCCGATGGCGCCTTCGTGATGGGCGAGATGGCGCATCACACGGCCAATGCCGGCCGCGTCTACTTCGCGTCGGGCACGCCCGATCTCGATGACGTCAGGGACGGCACGCTCGATATTCCCGGCAGCGTCGTCCGCGAGCTCGAGGAGGAGACCGGCCTGTTGCCTGCCGATTATTCCGCGGAGGCGGACTGGCATTGTGTCGTCACCGGGAGCGCGCTTGCAATGATCCAGATCCTCAACCTGGATATGCCCGGTGAGGCTGCTCGCGCGCGGATCGAAGCCAACCTGGCTCGTCAGGACGAGCCGGAGCTTTCTGCCATCCATCTCGTGCGCGGGATGGATGATCTCACGCCGACCATGCCGCGATTTGTCACGGCCTTCATCGCGCAGCAGTTCGCCTCGCGCTGAGGCGCGAGGCTTGACATCGCGCGCTCCAGCCCATGTGATGGGTGCAAAAGCAAGACAAAAAATTGCAATGCACAATCGTCCAGGGAGGTTTAGATGCGCCTGCGCATGGCTGCCCGCTTGGTACGTGGGCTGTTGATCGCAATTGCTGCGATGGGCTTGACCGTTTCGGTTCATGCTCAAGACAAGAAAATCAAGATCGGCGTGATTTTCGACCTGACCGGCCCGCTCGCGGGCGGCGGCTCCGAGCTCGAATATCTCGGCACCAAGATCATCCTCGACCATTTCAGCAAGACAGGCGTCGAGGGCTACAAGGTCGAGGCGGTCTACGCCGACGCGCAGAGCAAGCCCGACATCGCCATCAACGAATCCGTCCGCCTGCTCGAGCAGGAGAAGGTCGATATGGTGCTCGGCTTCTTCTCCTCGGCGCAATGCGTGCCGGTTGCCGCACGTGTCGAGCAGCTCAAGAAGTTCATGTGGATGACGACCTGCATCTCGTCCGCCGTGTTCGCCGACAAGAACTACAAATACGTGTTCCGCCCGCAGGCGAGCGGCGATCAGTTCGGTGCGATGACGATGGATTTCATCGCGCAGAATGCCCAATCGAAACTCGGCAAGGAGCCGAAGGATCTCCGCGTCGCCATCATCCACGAGGACGGCTCCTACGGCGTCGACGTCTCCAAGGGCAATGAGGCCGGCGCGAAGAAGGCCGGCTTCAACGTCGTGATGAAGGAGGGTTATTCGGCGACCGCACCGGATCTCTCGGCGCTGGTGACCAAGCTGAAGCGCGCCAAGCCTGACGTGATTTTCCACACCGGCTACAACCCCGACATCACGCTGTTGCTGCGGCAGGCGCGCGAGCAGGGCCTTAAGTTTGCAGCCCTCGTCGGCCATGGCGCCGGCTACGGCGTCTACGAGAAACTGAAGGAAGGGATGGGCGCCGACGCGAGCTACATCTTCAACACCGATCCGATCTCGATCTGGCTCGCCAACCAGAAGACGATGAACCCGACGCTTGCGCCCGTCATCAAGATGGTCGGCGAAGAGTTCGACAAGATCAGGCCCGGCGTCGCCATCCGCTCCGCCCATGTCGGCATCGGCGCGTCCAACACCTACGTGTTCATGGATGACGTCCTGCCGCGCGCGATCAAAAAATATGGCGGGGTCGATCCCGAGGCGCTGCGCAAGGCGGCGCTCGACACCGACATCCCCGAGGGTGGCACCATGCTCGGTTTCGGCGTCAAGTTCTACGGCGAGGGCACACCGATGGCGGGCCAGAACGAGCGCTCGTTCCCGGTCGTGATCCAGTACATCGACGACAAGTCCTCGGTGGTGTGGCCCAAGAGCCAGGCACAGCGCGAAGCCGTGCTGCCGCTGCCGAAGGGCACCACCTACAGCAACCAGTAGCAGCGGAGCGGGGGCGGTGCTGGAGGTCAGAGGGCTGGTGAAGCGGTTTGGTGGCTTCACCGCTGTCAACAACGTGTCGTTCAGGGTCGCTCAGGGCGAGATCCTCGGCCTGATCGGCCCCAACGGCTCGGGCAAGAGCACGATTTTCAACATGCTCTCCGGCACGCTGGCGCCAAGCTCCGGGTCTATCCTGTTCGATGGCTCGGAGATCGCAGGGCTGGCGCCGCACCGGATCATCAACCGCGGCGTCGGCCGCACCTTCCAGATTCCGCGGCCGTTCCGGCGGCTGACTATTTTCGAGAACGTCGCGCTTGCCGGCTTCTACGGCCAGGGCTGCCATAGCCGCGTCAAGGCGGAGGAGGCGGCGGAGCGCTCACTCGCCATGGTGGGCTTGCCGACGGATCGCCACGCCAGCGTCGACGGGCTGGGCGCGGCGGGGCTGAAGAAGCTCGAACTCGCCAAAGCGCTCGCCACCGCACCAAAACTGCTGCTCGCCGATGAGAGCCTCGGTGGTCTCGACGAGGGCGAGATGGGCCAGGCGGCCGACATGCTGCGCAACATCCGCGACGAGCTCGGCATCACCATCATCTGGGTCGAGCACATCATGGGCGTCTTGATGCGCGTCGTCGACCGCGTCATGGTGCTCGATCACGGCGAGAAAATCTCGGAAGGCCTGCCGAGTGCGGTTGCCGGCGATCCGCGCGTCATCGAGGTCTATCTCGGCACCGATGCCGAGACCACGCAGGCCGCGGCCGCCGAAGCGCGACGCCGTGCGGGAGGCCAATGATGCTGGAGCTTCGCGGCGTCAATGCCGGCTATGGCACGTTCCAGGCGCTGTTCGACGTCAATCTCGACGTGAAGGCCGGCGAGGCCGTCGGTGTCATCGGTCCGAACGGTGCCGGCAAGACCACGCTGATGCGCGTCATCTCCGGCTTGATCCGTCCTTCGCGCGGGTCGATCGCGATGGAGGGCGTTGATGTCCTGGCGACACCGCCGCACAAGATCGTCAGTCTCGGCATCGCGCATGTGCCGGAGAACCGGCGGCTGTTTCCGCAGCTCTCGGTCGACGACAATCTCAAGATGGGTGCCTTCATGAAGGAGGCGCGCGCCCACTATGCCGAGCGGCTGGAGGTCGTGTTCGACCTGTTCCCGCGTCTGAAGGAGCGCCGCCGCCAGATGGCCGGCACCATGTCCGGCGGCGAGCAGCAGATGTGCGCGATCGGCCGCGCGCTGATGTCAAATCCAAAACTATTGCTGCTCGACGAGCCGTCAGCCGGGCTGGCGCCGGTCGTGGTGCAGCAGGTGTTCGAGCTGGTGAAGCGGATTCGCAGCCGCGGGCTGACGGTGCTGATCGTCGAGCAGAACGTGCAGCAGGTGCTGCGCGTGGTCGACCGGGCCTATCTGATCGAGGCCGGCACGATCCGCGCGTCAGGCACCTCGGCCGAGATGCTGGCGAGCGACACGGTCAAGGAAGCGTATCTTGGGGTGTGAGGGGCACATGCAGGGTTTCCTGGACATTTTCGACATCTATCTGCTGGAGGCCGTGATCAACGGCATCCTGCTCGGCGGCGTGCTGGCGCTGCTCGCACTCGGGCTGAACCTGATCTTCGGCGTCATCGACGTGACCTGGATCTGCTACGCCGAGCTCGTGATGATCGGCATGTATGCCATGTATTACCTGGTGCAGTATTTCGGCATCAGCTATTTCATCGCCGCACCGCTGACCATCCTGCTGGTCGCAATCCTCGGCGCTCTGCTGCATTTCCTCGTGATCGCGCCGCTGTTGACGGCGCCGCCGATCAACCAGCTGCTCGCAACCGGCGGCGTGCTGTTCGTGTTGCAGAGCTTTGCCACCGTCGCCTTCGGCATCGACTTCCGCAATCTCGGCATCCGCCTGCCGGTGCTCGCTTTCGGCGACATGAACTTCAGCTACGCTCGACTGCTGTCGTTTCTGGCCGCGCTGGTCGGCATGGTTGCGGTCTACCTCTTCATGACGCGCACCTTCACCGGCACCGCGATCCGCGCCATCTCGCAGGACCGCCAGATCATGGCGCTGATGGGCGTCGACACCAAGCGCATCTATCTCATCACGTCCGCGATCGGTGGCGGGCTGGCCGGGCTCGCCGCCTGTTTGCTCGTGTTGCAATATGACGTGCATCCCTTCGTCGGGCTCTCGTTCGGGCCGATCACCTTCCTGATCTGCGTGCTCGGTGGCCTCGGTAATTTCATCGGCGGCTTCATCGCGGCCTTCGTGTTCGCCGAGATCATCTCACTCGGCGGCCTGTTCTCCGATCTCGAATGGGGCTACGTGCTTGCCTTCGCCTTCTTCATCGTCATGATGTTCATCCGGCCCGCGGGCCTGTTCGCGAGGCGTCGATGATGGGGCGGGCCCGGCTTGTCGCATGGGGGATCGGACTGGCGGCCCTGGTCGCGCTGCCGTTCGTGTATCGCGATCCCTATCATCTGCACATTTTGGTGCTGATCCTGATCTGGTCGTTCGCCTACACGTCGTGGTCGATGATGGGGCGGTTCGGCCTGGTCTCGCTCGGCCATGGCGGTTTCATGGGGATCGGTGCCTATGTCACCGCGCTGCTGTGGAACCATGTCGGCTTGTCGCCATGGATCGGCATTCCCATCGGCATGGTCGCGGCCGGCGTGCTGGCGCTGATCGTCGGCTATCCCTGCTTCCGCTTCCGCATCACCGGCCATTACTTCGTGCTGGTGACGCTCGCGCTCTCCGGCATCGTGCTTCAGGTTATTACGGCCACGCGCGACTATACCGGCGGCTCGCTCGGCTACACGCCGAACCGCGCCTCGGGCAACAAGCTGCTGGCGCTGCAGTTCGACGACAAGATCACCTGGTATCTGATCGCGTTGGCGGTCTGGCTCGGCGGCATCGTCGTCTGGCACCTGATCGATCGCAGCATGAGCCGCTACGCGCTCGAGGCGATCTCGGAGGACGAGGACGCGGCTGCGGCCGCCGGCGTCGACGTCACCGCGGAGAAACTGAAGATCACCTTGATCAGCGCCGTGATGACCGCACTCGCGGGCGCAATCTATTGCCAGTACCAGATGTTCATCACGCCCGACACCGTCTCCGGGATCGCGGTGTCGCTCCAGATGGTGTTCGCTGCCATCGTCGGCGGCCTGTTCGTCTCGCTCGGTCCGACCGTCGGTGCCGTCATCACCATCCTGCTCGCGGAAACCCTGCGCATCGGCTTCGGCACCAGGGCGGTCGGCTGGGACAATCTGGTCTACGGCGTGCTGCTGGTGCTTTTCATCATATTCCTTCCGAAGGGCATCCTTGGTAGCCTGCTCGACCGATTGAAGTCGCAACGCAAGGTGCCCAGCGCTCATGAGCAAAAAGCCGTCCAAATCGCTCGCCCAGGAACTTGACCGCTACATCACGCCATTCCGGCATGACGGGTCCGGCAAGTTCCACCTGAAAAGCTACAAGACCAGCGAGAAGGGCGATCTGGACAAGGAGACGGCGCAGGAGATTCTCGACGCCAACAAGAAGCGGCTGGTCGCATTCCAGGAGAAGCTCTACGCCCAGGACTGCTGGTCGGTGCTGATCGTGTTCCAGGCCATGGATGCCGCCGGCAAGGACAGCGCGATCAAGGCGATCTTCGAGGGCATCAATCCGCAGGGCTGCGAGGTGTCTTCCTTCAAGGCACCGAGCAGCAAGGAGCTCGATCACGATTTCCTCTGGCGCCACGTCATCGCGCTGCCGGAGCGCGGTCATATCGGCATCTTCAACCGCTCCCATTACGAGGAATGCCTGGTGACGCGCGTGCACCCTGAGATCCTTGCCAAGGAGAAGCTGCCGCAAAAGCTCGTCACGGGGAATATCTGGAAGGAGCGGTTCGAGGACATCTCCGCCTTCGAGCGCTATCTCTCCCGCAACGGCACCCTGGTGCTGAAGTTCTTCCTCAACCTCTCCAAGGAGGAGCAGCGCCAGCGCTTTCTCGACCGGCTTGAGGAGCCGGCCAAGCAGTGGAAGTTCTCGATGGACGACATCAAGGAGCGCGCTTTGTGGCCACGCTATCAGGCGGTCTATCAGGACATCGTGCGCCACACCGCTACGCCGCATGCGCCCTGGTATGTCGTGCCCGCCGACCACAAATGGTTTGCCCGCGTCGTGATCGGCTCCGTCATCGTCGCGGAACTGGAAAAACTGGACCTGCGCTTTCCTCGCGCCGACCAGGCCTCGGCGGCGGAGTTCGAGAACGTGCGCAAGGCGCTCGAGAAGGAAGGGAAGGGGAAGCGATCTCCGCGCAAGCCGTGAGGGCTCGCGGTTTCTCGAAAACAACCCCATGCACAGTAGCCGATGATCGCAGAATCAATGGCTTAATTGCCGGCACAAATGATGTTCGGAATTTGCGAATTTAGCTTGACCCGTCGGGCAAAACAGGAGCATGATGTCACCATCGCGCCGGTCTTCACTTCAGCGGACATATGCTCTGGTCAGTCGTCGCGGAACCGCTCTGCAAATGTGATCCTAAGATCCTTGATCCCGCTTGACAGTTTTATGTCACGGGAGGAGCATGCAGGTGGTCGCAAACAAGCGACGCGTAACGTCCACCTCATGAGCAAGGGGAGGTCTATGACTCCACCTCCGCAAATCCAGCCGCGTTGAGTGCGATGGAGCTCGTTCGGACTATCGCATAGCGGCAGAAACCGCGAACGGCACGCCGGGTTAAGGTTTAGTGGGCTGCATCAGCAAGGCAGAGCCCCTACCTGCCCGGCGCTGTGCGTTTTGCACCCTCGCGCGTCAACTCGCTTTCTTCTGCACGCCGAAGAGATCACCGAGCCATTGATAATAAACCGGCTGCTTGTCGTGCAGCGTGGCGCGGTCGTTGGGCGGACGGTCGACATTACCCCAGAGGTAGAGGCTTCCCGTCACCGCAAAGAACTCCTGCACGTTCTTCAGCACGTAGGAGTCCGGCGGATAAAGCTCGTTCTGCCTGGCGATGCCGTAGAAGCGCACGAGGTCCGGATTCTCCAGCGCGCCCGGCAGGACACGAAAATGATAGGCGTGGAGCAGCTCGTGCAGCAGCACCGGCTTCTCCGGCGCAGCGACGGCTGCGTCAACCGTGACGCCCTCGACCTTGGACGAGAAATGCCCGCCGCCGTCGCCCTGTCCGGGCTTCACCGAGACCGGCTGGCTCTTGAAGAAGGTCATGATCGCGGGCTTCGCGCCGCATTCGACGACGATGTCGATCTGATGCTTCAGCGACGCCACGACGTCCTTGAGGTTCGGCTGGCTTTGCGCGGCGCTGGTGTCGACCGTGATGCCGCGATAAATGAAGGTGGGTCCGCTCTGTGCGACCGCCGACCGCATGCCGAGCAGGACCGCAGTCCCTGCAAGCACGAGCCGGCGCCGATCGAAATCTGTCATGTGGCGCCCCCGCATTCCCACGCCAATTTCGCATGCTTTTGCGACATTGACCACGACGCGGTTCCATCACATCTGCGTTGCCGGAAATGCCCAAGAAAATGCCAGCGGAAATGCCAGCGGAAATGCCAAAAGATGGTCGCCTGATCGGCAAACTTCCGACACATGATCGGGGCGAATAGCCACCATCCGACATGACGCAGTGCTTCGCGCGGTCCCGATTCCGCCGGCGCATTTCATTTATTTTGGGGAATCCGCGTGTCGCATAAGTTTGTCTCGGCGCTTCTTGCAGCGCTCTTCCTAGCTATCTCGTCCTTCGCCCCGGCCCGCGCGGAGCCGCCTGCGCCGGCCGCCAATGGCGTGGCCGCACTGTTGTCGCCTGACGAGGCCAAGCGGGCGCTGGAGACGCTTCAGGACGACCAGAAGCGCGCGCAAATGATCGATACGCTGCGCGCAATCGCGAATGCGTCCGGTCCGCAGCAGCCGGCACCCGCGCCCGAGCAGAAGTCACCGATTCCGCTGTCGGCTGACGGCCTTGGCGCGCAGCTTCTGCTCACCGTGTCGGAGCAGATCGGTGAGATCTCGCGCGATGTCGCCGGCATGGCGCGGACGCTCACGCATTTTCCGGCGTTCTATTACTGGGTCGTGCGGACGGCGAATGATCCCGATGCTCATAACCTCCTGATCGAGATCGCGTGGAAATTGGCGCTGGTGTTCGGCTGCGCGCTCGCGGCCGAATGGGTAATTGTCCGCCTGATCCGGCGTCCGGTCGTCTTCCTCGAAGGGCGCGTGCCGCAGACCGCGCACCTGCCGGCGCAGGTGCTGCCCATCGCCGATCCACCGTCATCGGTCGCCGACGTCACCCCCGAGCCGGAATTGCACAAGCGCAGGCACAGCCTCGCGCGGGTCTGGCAGTTGTTGCTGCGATTGCCTTTCGTGCTGGGGCGGCTTCTGTTCGAACTGCTTCCGGTGATCTTTTTCGTTGGCATCGCGACCGCACTGCTCGGAACGGAGATCGGCGAGCCCGCGATCGTCCGCCTCGTGATCCTTGCCGTCGTCAACGCCTATGCGTTCTCGCGTGGGCTCATTTGCGTCGTCCGTGCGCTGGCTGGCCCGTTCGGCCTGTTTCCGGTGCGCGCAGAGACGGCAGCCTATATCGAGATCTGGGCGCGCCGCATCGTCGGCGTCGGCGTCTCCGGCCTTGCGTTCGCCAACGTGGCGCTGCTGCTCGGCCTGCATCGCGCCGGCTACGCGGCGGTCATTCGCATGGTGATGCTGGTCGTGCATCTCTTCGTGGTCGTCATCATCCTGCAATGCCGCTGCCAGGTCGCCGACGCCATCCGCGCGCCTGCGGACCGGCAGGGGATCGCGGCGCGCCTGCGCAACCGCATCGCCGGCGGCTGGCATTATCTGGCCATCGCGCTCGATCTGGCGCTGTGGGCGGTCTGGGCGCTGAACATCCGCAACGGCTATTCGCTGCTGCTGCAATATTTCGTCGGCACCATCGCAGTGGTGCTGATCACGCGGGTCGCGATCATGGTGACGCTGAGCCTGATCGATCGCGGCTTCCGGATCCAGCCGGAGATACTCCAGCGCTTTCCGGGGCTGGAGATCCGCGCCAACCGCTATCTCCCGCTGCTGCGCAAGATCGTCTCCGGCGTGATTGCCTTCATCGGCCTCGTCGCCGTGCTCGAGGTCTGGGGCGTCGATGCCATCGTCTGGTTCTATGGTGGCCAGATCGGCAGCCGGCTGCTCGCCGCGGTGGCGACGACCGGCGTCGCGGTGTTCATCGCCGCGGCGATCTGGGAAGCCAGCAATGCGCTGCTGGACCGGCAGATCAATACGCTGTCGCGAGACGGACATTATGCCCGCGCGGCACGCCTGCGCACCTTCCAGCCGATGCTGCGCACGGCGCTTTTGTGCCTGATCGCCACGGTCGTCGGGCTCACGGCGCTGAGCGAGATCGGCGTCAATGTCGCGCCGCTCCTTGCAGGCGCCGGCATCGTCGGCATCGCCGTCGGCTTCGGTTCGCAAAAGCTGGTGCAGGATCTCATCACCGGCCTGTTCCTGCTGCTGGAGAACACGGTCCAGGTCGGCGACGCCGTCAGCGTGTCGGGCCTGTCAGGTGTGGTCGAGAACGTTTCCATTCGTACCATTCGGCTGCGCGCCGGCGACGGCGCCGTGCACATCGTGCCGTTCAGCGCGGTGACGACCATCACCAATGCCAGCCGGGGCGCCGGCAATGCCTCCGTCAGCGTCAATGTCGCCTACAAGGAAGACACCGACCGCGCCGGCCAAATCCTCAAGGACATCGTCGAGGAGATGCGCCGCGAGACGGAATTCCGCAGCCTGATCCGCGGCGATCTCGAGCTCTGGGGCATCGACAAGGTCGATGGTGCCATGGTGTCGATCGTCGGCCAGATCCGCTGCACCGAGGCCGGCCGCTGGCCGGTCCAGCGCGAATTCAACCGCCGCATGAAACAGCGCTTTCAGCAGAACGGCATCGAGGTGGCATCCGCCACCCAGACCATTTTGATGCACGTCGCGCCGCCAGCCGATGTCGCTACCAACCTGACGCCGCGGCGGGCGGCCGGATAGCCGCTCGTCAATTTTCCGGCTTGCCTCCGCTCACCGGGCAGCGTTCACTCCGGCTCCAGTCCGCAGATGACATGCGGGCGACAAGAAGCTTGGGGAGAGAGTGATGCGGGGGCTGTGGGCCGGATTGCGCGGTCATGTGATCGTCATTTGCGCGTTGATCGGATGTGCGGCGTGGACCGCGTCGGCCAGTGCTCAGTCGTTCCCCTCCCGTCCCATCACGCTGGTGGTCCCGTTCGCGGCGGGCGGGCCCACCGATACGCTGGCGCGAATCCTGTCGGAACGGATCGCAGCCGAGCTGCACGCGACGATCGTGGTCGAGAATGTCGCCGGCGCCTCGGGCAGCATCGCCGGTGCCCGCGTCGCACGTGCGACGCCTGACGGCACCACCATCACCATCGGCCATTGGGGCACGCATGTGCTCAACGGCGGGATCTTCAAGCTTCCTTACGACGTGGTTGCCGATTTCGAGCCGGTCGCGCTGGTCGCGATGGGGACGCAGCTGATCGTCGGCCGGAAGTCGCTCGAGGCCAACAATCTGAAAGAGATGATCGCGTGGCTGAAGGCCAATCCCGGCAAGGCCAGCGCGGGGACCGCTGGCGCCGGCACCGGCGCGCATGTCGCCGGCGTCTTCTTCAAGGAGAAGACCGGCACCGATTTCCAGTTCGTACCCTATCGCGGTGCGGGGCCCGCCATGATCGACCTCGTCGCCGGGCAGATCGACATCATGTTCGACCAGGCCTCGAACTCGCTGCCGCAATACAGGAACGGCGCGATCAAGGTGTTCGCAGTGACATCGCCGACGCGGCTCGCATCCGCACCGGATATTCCGACCGTCGACGAGGCGGGCCTGCCGGGCCTCTACATCTCCTACTGGCACGGCATCTGGGCACCGAAGAATACGCCGAAGGAGATCGTCACAAAGCTCAACACCGCCATTGTCGCGGCTCTTGCCGATCCGTCAGTCAAGCAGCGCTTTGCCGAACTGGGCCAGGAGATTCCGTCGGCGGACCAGCAATCGCCCGCAGCGCTTGCCGCGTTCCAGAAGGCCGAGACCGAGAAATGGTGGCCGATCGTGAAGGCCGCGGACATCAAGGCGGAATAGCCACAGGCCGTGGGCTTGCTCCGCCTCTCCCGCTTGCGGGAGAGGCCGACGCGCCCCGGGCGATGCGAAGCATCGTCCCGCGCGCGGCGGGTGAGGGTTCTCTCCACGCGGGGACATCCTCCGTAGTCCCCT
>JAUEPE010000067.1 GCA_030403585.1 Frankia sp. RB7 | reverse complement strand
GATCGCGGCGGTGACGATCTACAGTGTCGAGGGACTGGCCGGCCTCGGCGGCCGCATCGCCTTCGGCCTGATGGGTGATCGGCTCGGCGCCAAGCGCGTGCTGGTCGGAGGCCTGCTCGCGCAAGCCTTCGGCGCGCTCGCCTATGTCTTCGCCCATGAGCTCACGACGTTCTACGCGGTCGCGACGATCTTCGGCTTCATCTATGCCGGCACGATGCCGCTCTACGCGGTGATCATCCGCGAAAACTTTCCGCTCAAGATGATGGGCACCGTGATCGGCGGTACGGCGATGGCCGGCAGTCTCGGCATGGCGACCGGCCCGCTCGCCGGCGGCCTGATCTACGATGCCTTCTCCAGCTACGCCTGGCTCTATATCGGCTCCTGGGCGATGGGCCTCGGTGCGTTCCTGATGGCGATGACGTTCCGGCCGTTCCCCAAGCCGCGAGCCGAGCCGGCGCCGGTGGCGGCGTGACGAGATCTACGACCGGATCTGTTTCTCGAAGAACAGATCCGGATACGGGTCATCGTTGAAGCGCGGGATCTCGCGCCAGCCGGTGCTGCGGTAGAGCCGGCCGGCTTCCGGCAGCGCACTGTTGGTGTCGAGCCGCAGCAGCGCGATGCCGAGCGTGCGTGCGGCATCCTCGGCGGCCTCCATCAGGCGCTTGCCGAGCCCCAATCCGCGCGCGGACGGCGCGACCCACAGCCGCTTGATCTCGGCATAGCCGTGATCGGTTCCCTTCAGGCCGACGCAGCCAATCGGCAGCGTGTCCGACATCGCGACGATGAAGCTGCCGCGGGGCCGGCGCATGTCCTTGGCATCGGGATCGCGCGACAGCGAGACGTCAAAGCCCTGTTTGAAGCGGCGGCCGAGCTCGGCATAGTATTCGCCGAGGCAATAGCGCGCCTCGTCGCCCTGTGGATCCATCTCGTCAAGCGCGATGCGCTCGCGCGTCAGCGCAGAGGCGATCAGGTCCATCGCCGCCAACAGCGCCTCGGCTTGCGAATGCCCAGCAAGGAAGCCTTCCGCTTGCTTGTTCGACAGCGCCTCATAGGCGGCGAACTCACGCCGGCCCGTGCGCGAAAGCCGGGCGACGCGGCGCCGCGCATCGTCCTCATGCGCGCTGGTCTCGACTACGCCTTCGTCCTCGAGACTTCGCAACAGCCGGCTCATCAGCCCTGAATCGAGGCCGAGATAATCGCGGATCTCGGCCACATCCGAGCGTCCGTGCCCGATCGCATTGAGCACGCGCGCCGCACCTAACGGCCGGCCGCGCCCGAGGAATGAATGATCGAGCGCGCCGACAGCAGAGGTCACGGCACGGTTGAAGCGGCGGACGCGGGAGACGGGATCGAGCATATACCTGACTTTAGTCAGATATATCTATCTGTCAATTGCGCCGGACAGATCGGAGAAGAAGGCGAGCGCCGTTCGAGTGAGATCATGCAGCCGGCAGTGGATTTCGATCTGAAGCTGGTTATGCCGCGATTGCGCAAGCGTTAGTATGCAGCGCCAGTCGCCTGCCATCATGAGAGCCAGCAAATGACATCTGTTCCAGCGCGTAGCGCGCCACGCAAACCGGCCAAGCTATCGCGCGCGCACCCACCCACGGACTTGTCGCCCGTCGAGTGGCAACGCGGGCTGCGTCGCCAGTTCGGCCGCGAGCAGTCCTTCCTCTTCGAGAATTTGGGCGTCGATCCGTTTTTCTCGGAGTTCAAGGTCACCAACCCGGTCTCGAAATCGAGCTATCGCGTGGCGATACGCGGCATCGGACCCGGCGGCAATTTCTGCTCATGTCCAGACTACGCCACCAACGAGCTTGGGACCTGCAAGCATCTGGAGTTCGTGCTTGCCCAACTGGAGAAGAAGCGCGGCGCCAAAGCGGCTTTCGCCCGAGGCTACCAACCGCCATTTTCCGAGCTCTTCTTGCGCAACCAGGGTCCGCGTAGCCTGCATTTCCGCGCCGGAACCGATTGTCCGGCGAAATTGAGGGAGGCGGCCGCCCGGCTGTTTGATCAGGACCGCGACGGCCTTCTGCCTGTAGACCGTCTGGGCCTACTCGACGTTTTCCTCGGCTTGGCATCGAAGAGCGGACATGAGCTGCGCGCCTACGACGACGCGCTCGATTTTGTCGCGGGACGCCGGGATGCCGACCGTCGGTCCAAGCAACTCGCTCGGTTGTTTCCGCGTGGTGCAGCTGACCCCAAGCTGCATCGTCTGCTCAAGATGTCGCTCTATCCCTATCAGGCCGAAGGCGCGTTGTTTGCTGTGCGCACCGGCCGTGCGCTGATCGGTGACGACATGGGGCTGGGCAAGACCATTCAAGCGGTCGCAGCGATGGAGATCCTGGCCCGTCACTTCGGCGTATCGAGGGTCCTGGTGATTTGTCCGACCTCGCTCAAATATCAATGGCAAAGCGAAATGGCACGGTTCACGGGCCGGCGTGACAAGCGCGGTGCGCGCGTCATCGAGGGTGGCCGCGTGCAACGCCGGAACGATTATGCGCTCGACGATTTCTGCAAGATCACGAATTACGAGAAGCTCCAGCCCGATCTCGAATTGATCGCCGCTTGGTCGCCTGAACTGGTCATCGTCGACGAAGCCCAACGCGTCAAGAACTGGAATACGGTTGCCGCACGAGCCCTGAAGCGCATCGACAGCCCATACGCGATCGTGCTCACGGGGACGCCGCTGGAGAACAAGCTTGAAGAACTGATCTCCATTGTCCAGTTCGTCGATCAGCATCGCCTGGGGCCGACTTGGAAGCTCTTGCACGAGCACCAGGTCAAGGACGAGAACGGCCGCGTCACCGGCTATCGCGCATTGGACAAGATCGGCGAAACCCTGGCACCCGTCATGATCCGTCGGCGAAAGTCGGAAGTTCTCCGGCAATTGCCCAGCCGGACCGACCAGAACGTACTGGTTCCCATGACCGAGCCACAGATCGAGCTGCACAAGGAAAACGCGGACAATGTGGCCGCGATCGTGAAGCGCTGGCGCAGGACCAAATTTCTCTCGGACAAGGATCAGCGCCGGCTGACCTGCGCGCTTCAGAACATGCGGATGTCCTGCAACAGCACATATCTGCTGGATCACGAGAGCGATCACGGCGTCAAGGCCGACGAACTTGCTGTACTGCTCGATCAACTGTTTGCAGTGCCAGACGCCAAGGCCGTGGTGTTTTCACAGTGGACACGCACCCACGACATTGTGATCCGCCGCCTTCAGGCGCGTGGGATCGGCTATGTCAGCTTCCATGGCGGCGTACCGTCGGCGAAGCGGCCGGACCTGGTCCAGCGCTTCCGGGACGACCCGACCTGTCGCGTATTCCTGTCGACGGATGCCGGCAGCACCGGCCTCAATCTCCAGCACGCCTCAACGCTTGTGAATATGGACCTGCCATGGAATCCCGCCGTCCTCGAGCAACGCATCGCGCGCATCCATCGCCTCGGCCAGGCACGTCCGGTCCAGATCGTCAATTTCGTTGCGAAGGGAACCATCGAGGAAGGCATGCTCTCGGTGCTGGCGTTCAAGCGGTCGCTATCCGAAGGCATTCTCGACGGAGGCAGCAATGAGGTCTCGCTGGGGGGATCGCGCCTGAACCGTTTCATGAAAGACGTGGAGAGCGTGACCGGGAGCATGGGAAGCGGCGAGGCCGTCACTGCGGCAGAGGAGGCCGGCCCCGTTGATAGCGCCGGCCGTGCCGACCCTCTGGGCGAACACGCGAGCGAAGCCTCGTTCGTGCAAGCCGAAGAATCCACGTCTCGCGATGTGTCGTCCGATCCGTGGCAAGCGTTGATTCAGATGGGGGCGCAGTTCATCGGCGCCATCGCTGCGGCAAATGGTTCCGGCTCTGCTGCTTATCCCTGGCTCGAGCGCGATCCCGCCAACGGTTCACAAAGTCTCAGGATCCCGCTCCCTTCTCCAGAAACCGCCAGCCGATTGGGCGACCTCCTGTCTGAGTTGGGCAGAACCTTGCGCGGCGGGACAACTTAGCTGATCATACCTGGGGGGAAGATCGACGGGGCACTTAGCCGGTCCATGGAGAGACAGTGAGGCGTTCGGAGATTGCGGAACAAGACCGCTTCATGTTGCTTCGGCAACGGGAATTCAGGATTGCTGCTGACGTCGTCACGGACGCGTGGACGTCTTTTCCGGACGTGCGGGCCGTCGCCGTGATCGGCTCGGTCGCCAAGGCGCTCTGGAAGGAAGTCCCGCGGTTTTCGGAATTTCGACGACAGGGCATCGAAGTCTGGCATGAATGCCGTGATCTCGATCTGGCGCTTTGGATCGATTCGCAGCGACAACTCGACGGATTACGTCGCGCCGCGGCCCGGGCGCTACGAGCCGCTTTCGAACGAGGAGCCGGTACCAGCGTGGTCAGCCAGCAACTCGACATTTTTCTGATTGAGCCGAGCACCGACCGCTATCTCGGCCGGCTCTGTCAGTTCAACGCTTGTCCGAACGTCAAACGAGATTGCGCAGCGCCGGGCTGCGGCGCGATCCCGTTCAACAAAGTGATTTCCGATTTCAAGCCTCGTACTGATCTTCTGGAGCCGTCAACTCATGCCATGTTGTACGAACGTGGCAAGGGCCGGCTGCGTTCGGCGCTCGATCTTCCTCATGTCGAAGAGAGCCGTCCGAAACTCCGCCGCTCGAAGGAACGACAATCACCGCAGTAGGACGCGCGGCGCCCATCCGCAACAAGAGCCGGAGGCGGCGTCAGTCTCCGAGCACCATTCCAGTGGGAGGATGGTAATCATCCCAGCCGATCGCACGGCACGGATGATCCGGCGGCTCTTGCCATCACCGGTCGGCTATGTTGAACAATCCGGCCATGGACCGCTTCGAGACCATGCGCCTGTTCGTCCGCCTCGTGGAAAGGCGCAGCTTCACCGCTGCTGCGGCCGATCTCGGTCTGCCGCGCTCCACCGCAAGCGAAGTCCTGCGCGGCCTCGAGGCCCATCTCGGTGTGCGCCTGCTCGAGCGCACCACGCGGCATGTCACGCCGACGCTCGACGGCGAGGAGTATTATCGCCGCTGCGTCGCGATCCTGGCGGAGGTCGAGGAGGCGGAGAGCGCGATGCGTGACGCCCAGCCGCGCGGGCTGTTGCGGTTCGATGCGCATCCACTGCTGACGCGCACCCTCATTCTGCCGAAACTGCCGGAATTCCTGGCACGCCATCCGCTGATCGAGCTGCAGATCGGACAGGGCGATCGCCTCGTCGATCTCGTGCGCGAGGGTGTCGACTGCGTCATCCGCTCTGGGCAGCCCGAGGACAGCGGCATGATCCAGCGCCGTCTCGGCTCGATTGCGGAGGTGACGGTGGCGAGCCCCGCCTATCTCGCCGCGCACGGCACGCCCGCGTCCCTCGATGAACTCGACAGCCACCAGATGGTCGGCTTTATCTCGTCGCGTAGCGGCGACGTGCTGCCGCTGGAGTTTTCGGTCAACGGTGCCTTGCGCGAGATCGTGCTGCTGAGCCGGATCAGGGTGAACAATTCCGACACGATGGCGGATCTGGCGCGGCTCGGCTTCGGCCTGGTGCAGGCGCCGCGCTATCGTTTTGCGGACGACCTTGCCAGCGGCGCGCTGGTCGAGGTGCTGCCGAATCATCCGCCGTCGCCGACGCCGTTGTCGGCGCTCTATCCGCAGAACCGACAATTGACACTGCGCCTGCGCGTCTTCCTCGATTGGGTCGGTCGCATTTTTGGCGAGGCGAAGCTCTAGTCCAGCCCAAGCTCCTTGCGGGCCTTGCGCGTCAGCTTTGCTACAGTCAGGGCATGGGCCTGCGCGAGATAGGCAGTGAGCTCGGCATCCGGCAACGCGTCGTTGCTCACCAACTGCACCCATTTGGCTCGCGCCAGATAGGGCGCCGGCCGCGCGACACCGTGCTCGATCAGCATCGCGTAGGCCATATCAGCGGTCTTGAACATGTAGCTTGCGGTAAAGCCGCCAGTCAGCGCGAACATCTTGCCGCCGACCTTGAATACGGAGGTGCCTTCCCATTGCACCACCTTGGTGGCGGCGGGCAGTCGCAGGCAGCGGGTCTCGAAGGTCTTGGGAGTCATGCGATTGCAATAGCGGACATCGGCGCACCTTTGTGGCAGCATGCATGTTCCAACCGAGGATGGAATGCCATGTCGCGCGTATCGATCAAGACCAGGGACGATCTGCCGGAAGCACTGCGACCGCTGTGGGACAAGATGACGACCTATGGCGCGTTCGAGAACCAGGCCGGTGTGATGGCGCATCGCCCGCCGATCTTCAAGCACATGTGGTCGCTGCTGGTCGATCTCGCCAGCGAAGGCATGATCTCGAAGCGGCATCTGGAGCTCGCGCTGGTCACGGTGTCTTTGCTCAACAAATGCGACTATTGCGTTTCGCACCACGCGCCAAAACTCGCGGTGCAGGGCGTGTCGGAGGAGGGCGCGGCGCGCCTTGTCGACTATAAGGATCATCCCGAGCTCGATGAGCTCGACAAGCTCGTCGTCGAATATGCGATCGCGGTCACCAACAACTGGAACAAGACGCGTGACGAGATCTTTGCCCGGCTCCGCGTCCATTTCTCAGAAGCTGAGATCGTCGAGCTGACCTGGCGCATCGCGCTGTGCGGCGCCTTCAACCGCTTCAACGACATTCTCCAGCTCGAGGTCGAGCAGGGCGTTCCCCACAGCGAGGCCGCCGAGTAGCGGCCGGCGATTGCCGCTCCCAGCTGGCGACTGATCACGGATCCGTGAGTTGCGTCTCGACTATCGCAAACTATATCGTAAGATATGTTTTGAGAAGGAGACGTAAGATATGGTTGGCAAACACCGAGACCACAAAGACTTCCACTTTGGGCACTTCGCCCACTTCGCCATCGGCCGGCACGGCGGGCGGCATCGCTTCGGCCGCGGCGGGCATGGCTTTTTCGGCCGCGGGGGCGACGACTTTCCGGGCGCGCGGCGGCTGTCCTCGCAGGACCTCCAGCTCGTGATCCTGGCGTTGCTCGCCGAAAAGCCCGCGCATGGCTACGAGCTGATCAAGATCATCGAGGAGCGTTCGGAGGGGTTTTATACGCCGAGCCCCGGCGTGATCTATCCGGCGCTGACCTATCTCGAAGAGGTCGGCCACGCCAGCGTCGCGCAGGATGGCGGCAGAAAACTCTACAGCATCACGCCGCAGGGCGAGGCCTATCTCGCCGAGCAGCGCGGGACGGCCGATGCGATCCTCCAGGCGCTGTCGCGGATCGGGCGCCGCATGGACGAGGTGCGCGAGGCCTTTGCCGGCGTCAGCGATCTCGATGCCGATGCCTCCGACGAGATGCACCGCGCCCGCCACAACCTCAAGCGCGCGCTGCGTTCCAAGCACGGCAGCGATTCCGCCGAGGCGCGTCGCATCGCTGGAATTCTGGAGCGTGCAGCCGCGGAAATTCTCGGCAAGTGACGGAAAGGAAGCAAGGCATGACTGATCTGCCGCGCAGCCCGATTCAAGATCCGCGTGTCAACGCCGTCATCGCGCGCCTGCAGGGCGCGCGGCAACGGCCCTCCGGCGGTGGACCGCGCAGCGTCTTCAACAGCCGCGATCCTCACGCCTATGCCGAGCAGGGCTTTTCGATCCATCCCGAGCAGGGCGAGCTGATCTACCTGCTGTGCCGCGGCCTGCGCGCCACCCGCGTAGCGGAGTTCGCGACCTCGGTCGGCATGTCGACACTCTATTTCGCGGCCGCGCTGCGCGACAATGGCGGCGGCACGGTGATTGGCTCGGAGATCGTGCCGGCCAAGGTCGAAGCCGCCAAACGCAACCTCGCTGAGGCCGGATTGGCCGACTATGCGGAGATTCGAGAAGGCGACGCTCGCGAGACGCTGCGCGATCTCGGCGGCCCCATCGACTTCGTCCTGATCGACGGCTGGCCGGGCGAGGGTGGTCCGTCGCTCGCCCGCGAGGTGATCGAGATCGTCGCGCCCCAGCTGCTCGTCGGCGGCTATGTCATGAACGACAATGCCGAGCCTGATTATCTCGCCTACATCCGCGATCCCAACAACGGTTTTGTGTCGATGACGCTGCCGCTCAAGGGCGGCACGGAACTGTCGCTGAAGGTGCGGTAAGGGCCGCCGCCACAACACCTTGCGTGGTGTGCTTATGGTCGAACAATGGTCTCGTGCCCCGGACGCTGCGCAGCGCGTCCGGGACGCGAGAGCGATAGATTCTGAGAAAATTCGTGCAACCTGAAAAGCCAGCTGCATTGTGAGTTGTGCCCGAGCGTTACGCGGTTACGATGCGCGCGAGGTTCCCGGCGGAAGCGGGAGCCAAAGCTAACGACCGCGGAGGCGACATGAGCAAACAGGAAGGTAAAGTCAAAGGATCGGACCTGTTCGTCGCGGCGCTGGAGAACGAAGGCGTCGATCGTATCTTCGGTGTTCCCGGCGAAGAAAACCTCGACCTCGTCGAATCGCTGCGCACGTCCAAAATCGAGCTGGTCCTGACCCGCCACGAGCAGGCGGCTGCCTTCATGGCCGCCACGCATGGAAGGTTGACCGGCAAGCCCGGGGTCTGCCTCTCCACGCTTGGCCCCGGTGCGCTCAATCTGTCGACCGGCGCGGCCTACGCACATCTCGGCGCGATGCCGATGATCCTGATCACAGGGCAGAAGCCGATCATGAGCAGCCGGCAGGCGCGCTTCCAGATCGTCGATGTGGTCGCGACCATGAAGCCGCTGACGAAATTGTCGCGGCAGATCATCAGCGCCTCCTCGATTCCGACCGTGGTGCGGGATGCCTTCCGCGTGGCGATGGAGGAGCGGCCGGGTCCGGTGCATCTCGAACTTCCCGAAGACATTGCGGGCGACGAGGTGCCGGCCACGCCAGTGATCCATATCCACCCGATCGAGATTCCCGTTGCCCACCGCGCTGCGCTCGATCGTGCCGCCGAGATGATCTTGGCCGCGAAACGTCCGCTCGTGATGATGGGCGCGGCGACCAGCCGGCCGCGCTCGACCCATGGCATCGCGAGCTTCGTGCGGCGGACCGGCATTCCGTTCTTCACCACGCAGATGGGCAAGGGCACCGTTCCTGGCGGCACCAATCTCTACATGGGCACCGCGGCGCTGTCCGAGCGCGACTATGTCCACGACGCCATCGACGCCGCCGATCTGATTGTGGCGATCGGCCATGACCCGATCGAGAAGCCGCCCTTCATCATGGGGCCATCGGGGCCGAAGGTGATTCACGTCAGCTACACCACGGCAAGCGTCGAGCTGGTCTATTTTCCCGACGCGGAGGTCGTCGGCGACGTCGGCCCGAGCCTGGAGCTTTTGGCCGACCGGCTTGAAGGCAAGCTGCCGCATGCGGCGGCGCTATTGCCGTTGCGCGAAGAGATTCTCAACCACATCGCCGACCGCGCCACCGAGACGCGTTGGCCGCCGACGCCGCAGCGTATCGTGCACGACATCCGCCAGGTCATCCCGGAGAACGGTATCGTCGCGCTCGACAACGGCATGTACAAGATTTGGTTCGCGCGCAACTACCGCACCCGCGTCGCCAACACGCTGCTGCTCGACAATGCGCTGGCGACGATGGGCGCCGGCCTGCCGTCGGCGATGATGGCCGCGATGCTCTATCCCGACCGCCGCGTGCTCGCGGTTGCCGGCGACGGCGGCTTCATGATGAACAGCCAGGAGATGGAGACCGCCGTTCGCCTCAAGCTCAATCTCGTCGTGCTGGTGCTTGAGGACAACGCCTACGGCATGATTCGCTGGAAGCAGGCCGTCGATCACTTTGCCGATTACGGCATGACCTTCGGCAATCCCGACTTTGTGCTGTACGCAAAAGCCTATGGCGCCAAGGGCCACCGCATCGCAAGCATCGACAGCTTCGGCCCGACGTTAGATGCGGCTTTCAAAGAGGGCGGCGTGCATCTTGTCGTGATTCCGATCGACTATTCGGAGAACGTGCGGGTGCTCGTTGACGAGCTGCGGGCGCATGAGAAGGTGAAGGCGTGAGTTGTTAGAAACTCTCGCCTTGTTCGTCATTGCGAGCGCAGCGAAGCAATCCAGAGTCTTTCCGCAGTGGCAGTCTGGATTGCTTCGCTGCGCTCGCAATGACGGAGTATGTGGCGGAGACCGCGCCTGAGCACGACAACCGCACTTGTCTCGCGATCTCCGATCGCCGACACTCCTCAATCATGAGGGCAACAAACAGGACTGAAAAATGACTCGCGTTCGCTGTATCACCGAGATGGGCATGGGTGTCGACGTTCACGGCCGGGACGCCACGAAGGCAGCGAAGCGGGCGGTGTCGGATGCGATCCGGCATTCGAGCCTCGGTTTCTTCCGGATGATCGGCAAGACCGCGAACGACATGTTCGTCGATGTCACGATCGGCGTGCCCAATCCCGAGGCCGTCGACAAGGAGGCGGTTGCGAAGGAACTTCCCTACGGCACCGTGACCGTCAACGCGGTCAAGGGCGGGCTGGAGATCCCCTCGGCCACGGAGCAGGCCAACGACCCGATCCTCATCGCCAATGCGGCGGTCATCGTCAGCTTCGACAAGGACTAGGCCGGTGTCCGACAGCGATGTGCCGCTACTGGATCGTCCGATCTGGAGCGCGCTGACGACGAGCCATAAGCATCTGGCCGAAGGCGGCCCGCGGGCGCTGCGTTATCCCCTGGACATGACGCCGTTCGCCGACATGGTCGACATGTCGGCGGCAAGCTTTGCCGCGCTCGGTGATCTCATGTCTGGCTCACAGGTCGCCGCGCTGTTCACGCCGGAGCCGGTCGAGGTTCCCTCGGGCTTCAAGGTCGTGCTGGCCGAGACCGGCGAGCAGATGATCGGATCGCCTGCCGACAGTCCGTTGCGTGGCGCCGAGATTGTTATGCTCGGCGAGGCTGATGTGCCTGCCATGATGGCGCTGACGGCGCTGACCAAGCCCGGGCCGTTCGCGTTGCGAACGCACGAGCTCGGCACATTCCTCGGTATTCGCGCCGGCGGCGAGCTGGTCGCGATGACGGGCGAGCGCATGAAGCCGGGAAAGTACGTCGAGATGACGGCCGTCTGCGTTCATCCGGACTATCGCGGGCGCGGCTACGCGCAGGCGCTGCTCGCCGCGGTCGCGCGCCGGATCGAGGCGCGCGGCGAGATTCCGTTCCTGCACGTGTTTTCGAACAACACTTCCGCCATTGCGCTCTATCAGCGCCAGGGCATGCGCATCCGCCGTCGTCTGCACGTGACGGCGTTCATGAAGCAGGGGTAAAAGAACATCCGGAGCGCGACGGCGATTTATCGCCGTCGCGCTTTGGTTTAGGTCGAATAGTCGACGAGCAGCGCGCTCGATGCGTTGGAGGACGCCGAGTTGCCGCTGGAGCTATAGGAGGTCGACTGGCTGGTTGCATTCTGGAGTAGCGAGATCAGCTCTTTCATCAGCTCTGCGGTGGTGGTCGAGGACGAGCTGGACGAAGAATCGGACGAGGAGGTCGAGTCCGTACTGCCAGTGCTGCTCGTGCTCGATGAGTCGCTGCTGGCATCGGGCGGCGGCGGTCCACCGGCACTGCCGGAGAAGGTGTTGGCGAACACGTTTTTCAGCTCGCTGGCCTGCTCGCTGGTCAGCTTGCCGCTCGATACCTCGTTCTGGATGAGGTCGTCGATCTTGGACTGCATCCCGTCAGCCGAGGGCGGCGACGAGGAGCTCGCGCTCGACGCGCCGCTCTTGAGCGACGAGTCGATATCGTCGAGCGCGGACGAGAGTGCGGACTCATCGCTCGAACTGATGGTGCCCGCCGAGACTTCCTTGGTAAGCTCGCTCTTAAGGCGGTCGAGTGGGGAGTAGGAACTGGTGGTCGTTGCGGAGATCGAGGTCATTGCCGGTCACCTTTGATGAAGGTTGGGATACGCTGAACATGACCGTAAGGCTAAAGGTCGCTCGCTTAACGAGGCCTTGCCGCAAGGATTGCTGGCGTTTTCGTTGTGTTGCTCGCAGGGGTGCGAACACGCGGCGAAACAAAAATGTGGGTATTGAGGGGGCCGCCCACACCTCGCGCGAACGGGCTTTCCCGCGGCCGATTCGTTGCTATATCCATCGCAACCAATTCGAGAGGGGACTATTTATGGACGCCAGGACGACAAGTAAGACACCTGATTTTTCCGCTGTGCGGACGGCGATGCAGCGTTACGTCGATCAGGAGATCGTCCCCGGCGTGTCCTGGGCGGTGCTGCGCGGCCGCGAGGTGGTCGACCAGCAATGCGTCGGCTTTGCCGATCGCGAGGCGAAGACGGCGCTGCGGCCGGACCATATCTTCCGCGCTTTTTCCAATACCAAGATCTTCGTGACCTCTGCGATCATGTTGCTGGTCGAGGGGGGCCGCATCGGGCTCGATGACGTGATCGAGAAATTCCTGCCGCAGCTTGGCAATCGCAAGGTGCTGAAGCAGGGCGCTTCGAGCCTCGCCGATGTCGAGCCGGCGAGAAGCCCGATCACGATCCGGCAGCTTCTGACCCATACCTCGGGCCTCAGCTACGGGATATTCGATCCCGGTGCGGTACTGTTCAAAGGCTACAATGATGCGCGCGTTCTCAATCCGCTGACGCCGCTGACCGACATGATCGACAAGCTGGCCGATCTGCCGCTGGCCTATCATCCCGGCACGAGCTGGGAATATTCGGTGGCGACCGACGTGCTCGGCCGCGTCGTGGAGGTCGTCTCGGGCAAGCCGCTGGACGCTTTCTTCAAGGCGCGCATCCTCGATCCGCTCGGCATGACCGATACCGGATTCTCCGTGCCCGAAGCGCAGCAGGGCAGGCTGGTTGCGCACTATATCGGTGCCGACGTGCTCGATCCGATGAAGCCGGGCCTCACCCGCGCCGAGAATCTGCCTTATCCGCAGGCCTATCGACGGCCGTTCCCGCGGCTGTCGGGTGGTGGCGGGCTGGTCTCGACCCTGCCGGACATGCTCGCGCTGGTGCGCGCACTAGTGCCTGGGCCGGAGGCGCTGCTAAAGCCGGAGACGCTGCGGCAGATGATGACCAACCAGTTGCCGGCAGGCGAGACGATCCGCTTCGCCAATCTCGGGCCGATGCCCGGCAAGGGCTTTGGCCTCGGCGGCGCCGTGACCTTCGCGCCGACGCAGTTCGATCCCCAAAATTCCACTGGCGAATTCCAGTGGGGCGGGCTCGCCGGCACCCATTGGTGGATTTGTCCCGAGGCCAATACCGCCGGCGTCCTGATGGCCCAGCGTCACATGGGCTTCTGGAATCCATTCTTCTTCGAGTTCAAGCGTCTGGCCTACCAGGCGGTCGGAGGCTGACGCTGAATTCTGCCCGTCAGGGATCAGGACGTGCCGAACTATCTCGGTCTCGACGGATTTCGTTTCGGCTGGGTCGCCGCGTGGATCGATGATCGCGGCGATCACGGCTTCGACTATTCGCCGGGCCTCACGCGTCTGCTCGCGATGCCGCATGCGCGTGCGATGATCGACATGCCGATTGGGCTGAAGACCGAAGGTTATCGTTGTTGTGACAAGTCGGCGCGCAAATTAGTGGGCCCCGCTGTATTTCTCGGGGCCCGCCGCGACCTCTGGTTATTTTCCGACATGGCGGCAGCGAATAAGCACTACTGGCAGCGTAGCGACAAGGGCGTCTCGGCTCAGCTCTGGAACATTAGAGACAAAATCAGAGAGGTAGACGAGATAATGACGCCAGAACGCCAAGCGACGATCAGCGAAGCGCATCCGGAATTGATCTTTTGGAATCTCGCCGGTCAGATCCAGCTCGAACCGAAGTCATCACCGCGAGGCCGCGAGCAGCGTGTTAAGCTGCTGAGAGACCGGGGCTTCATCAACATTGAAAAATGGCTGACGCAGCGGCACGGCACCGGCATCGGCCGCGACGATCTGATCGATGCCTGCGCTTGCGCGGTCGCGGCGCGGGACAGCACGCAGCGTGTCGGCGGGGATGAGATCGATCCGCGCGGTCTACGGATGGAGATCAATTATTGAGCCTTGTGTCATACTGCGGCTCACCTAGATTAGATGCGCTTCAACAGCAGATTGTAGGTTCCGATGTCCGACCTCTGCGCATTTCCCATCACCAAGCGCTGGCCTGCCAAGCATCCTGAGTTGCTCCAGCTTTATTCGCTGCCGACGCCGAACGGCGTCAAGGTTTCGATCATGCTGGAAGAGATCGGGTTTCCTTACGAGGTTCATCTGGTCGATTTCGGCAAGGACGACCAGAAGACGCCGGAATTCCTCTCGCTCAATCCGAATGGCAAGATTCCGGCTATCCTCGATCCCAACGGCCCCGGCGGCAGACCGCTGCCGCTGTTCGAGTCCGGTGCGATCCTGCAATACCTCGCGGAGAAGACCGGCAAGCTGCTGCCACAGGACGCCGCGCGGCGCTACCAGACTATTCAGTGGGTGCATTTCCAGATGGGCGGCATCGGGCCGATGTTCGGCCAGGTCGGCTTCTTCCACAAATTCGCCGGCAAGGATTTTGAGGACAAGCGACCACGCGACCGCTATGTCAACGAAACCAAGCGCCTGCTCGACGTGATGGAAACGCATCTCGCCGGCCGGCAATGGTTCATGGATGACGACTACACCATCGCCGACATTTCGATGCTTGGCTGGGTGCGCAATCTCATCGGCTTCTACGGCGCCGGCGATCTCGTCGCTTTCAGCCAGTTCAAATCGGTCGCCGCCTGGCTCGAACGTGGGCTGGCGCGGCCGGCCGTCGAGCGCGGGCTCAACATCCCAAAGCGTCCGTAAATTTAGCTCAGAGCCTTATAACTCATGTAGAGCGCCATCAGTGCGACGAGGGCGATCATGCTCCGGCGCAGTACCGCTTTGCTGACGCCGTTGGCTGCGCGGGCTCCGAGATCGGTGCCGATCCAGAGGCCGGCAATGATGCCGATGATGGCCGGCCAGCCGACCATCAGTCCCTTGCTCCAGTAGATCCAGGCGGCCGGGATGTTGGTCGGAATGACAGAGAAAATGAGGCTGACGAGCTGCGCCTGATGCTGCGGCACGCGCAGGCCTGCGGCGAGGCCGACCGTGATCGCGAGCCCGCCGCCGATGCCCATGAAGCCCGAGGAAAAGCCGGCAAGCACGCCGATGAGGAGCAGGGGGAGCCGGGGCAGTTGGTCTTGATCACCGGCGTCCCTGCTGCCGTCCTTGCGGTCACGACGCAGGATCAGCAGCGCGATCAGCCCGACGAGATAGGTGACGTAGGTCCATTGCAGAATCGCGTCGGAGACGGCGGTCGCGGCATAGCCGCCGCCCGCGCCGCCGATGAGAAATCCGACGCCGATCCAGACAATCCACAGCAATGGGCTACGGTTGCCGTTTTGCCAGTAGCGGCGTACGCCCGCAAGGCCGGTCGGCGGCACCTGCGTGATCAGCGAGGTTCCTTGCGCGGCGTGTTGTTCCGCGCCGAGCAGCAGCACGGAGAAGATGACGAGGCCGCCACCGGGACTCGTACCCATGAAGCCCGATGTGAGTCCGCTGATGAGGCCGACACCGGCACCAGCGAGGAGGTCGTGAATCCCGGACATGGCTTATGTCCTCGTTCGTCGCTTGATATCGGGCTTGGTCGTACGAAAGCCGTCGATCACGCCGGTCACGGCCGCCATACAGGCCCCGATGTCAAAATCCTCGCCCCAGCATTTTTGCAGCACAAAGCCCTGGAACATCGCGACCAGCACACGTGCGGTCGCATCGGCACCGATGTCGCGCTTGATCAGGCCGTCGTGCTGGCCGCGTTCGATCAGGGCCACGATCAGTGCGCGCGGCATGTCGATGCCTTCGACGACGCTGGTGCGGACGCGGCGGTTGCGCAGCGCCTCTGCCCAGCCATGAATGCCGACGCGGCGCCGCGCTTCGCCCGCGGGATCGGTGAGCCATTGCGTATAGACACGCACCAGCGCGTGCAGCCCTTCGATGGGATCACCGGAGCCTTGCGCGACCGAGTTGAGGACGGCCTCGCGGCGATGGCGGTCGTCGGCCAGCGCCTCAATCAAATCGTCCTTGCCCTGGAAGTAGAGATAGACCGCGCCATGGCTCAGGCCCGACCGCTTGACGATGTCGGCCATGCCGGTCTGGTGAAATCCGTCTTCCGAGAAGCAGGCGAGCGCCGCTTCGAGGATCTGCTGACGCCGGTCTTCACGCTTCTTGTCGCTGATCTTGGGCATCCGTCTTGTCCATAAATAACTGACAGATTGATCGTTTTAGGAAGTTGCGGGGAACAGTCTGAGCGTAGCCACGTGAAATAAAAAACGATCAGTCAGTCATTTTTATTGGCAAAACGGATCTTCGTCAAGTCCCGGCGGCCGGGCCGATGAGACAGGAGGATGAAGCGATGGGCGGGCGGCCGGCGAAGGCGATGTCTGCCGCTAGAACAGCCGCCCGCCGTTCGGTACCGGCTTGCTCGGCTGCATCAGCACGACCTTGCCGTCGGCATCGGGGAAGCCGAGCGTCAGCACCTCCGAGACGACAGGTCCGATCTGGCGCGGCGGGAAATTGACGACGGCGGCAACCTGCTGTCCAACCAGCGTCTCGATCGGATGGTTTTCGGTGATCTGCGCCGAGCTCTTGCGCACGCCGATGGCAGGCCCAAAGTCGATCCACAGCCGCCAAGCCGGCTTGCGCGCCTCGGGAAACGGTTTTGCATCGACGATGGTGCCGACGCGGATGTCGACCGCGAGAAACGTGTTGAAGTCGATGGTCGGCGAGGCGGATGCCGCGGGATCGTGGGTGACGTGCATGGTGTGTCCGTTCGGAAGATGTCGAAAGCGTCGTTGGCAATATTGTCGCGCGAAGCGGAGTTTCGTACAACGCCACAGCAAGTCACGACGCATGCGCGAGGACCGTCTTGCCCAACATCATCTACGGCATCAAGAACTGCGACACCATGAAGAAGGCGCGCGCCTGGCTTGACACCCATGGCGTCACCTATGAATTCCACGATTACAAGGCCGCCGGCGTCGAGAAGGACAAGCTCAAGCAATGGAGCGACCAGCTCGGCTGGGAGACGCTGCTCAATCGCGCCGGCGCCACCTTCAAGAAGCTGCCGGATGCCGACAAGGAAGGCCTAACCGAGAAGAAGGCGCTAGCGCTGATGCTAGCGCAACCATCGATGATCAAGCGGCCGGTGCTCGAAATCGGCGGCAAGCTCCTGGTCGGCTTCAAGCCGGATATCTACGACAAGCAAGCCAGCGTCAAATCGCGCTAGGCGTTAGTTCAGCTCGATGATCTCGGCGGAGACGCTCTGACCGCCGGGCTGATCGACGAATTCGACGACGTCGGCGGCCGCGATGCGCCCGGGCGCGCGGTGAAATAGATCGCGGTCGATTACCGTGCGCAGTCTCGGCCGCGGCAGCGCGTCATTTCCGCGCAGCAGATTCTTGATCTCGAAGCCGCCGTCCTCGCAGAAGGTCTTGAGCGACGCGATGACGTGGCTGACCTTGTCGTCGGTCAGGAACGGCAGCAGCAGCCGTTCATAGGCAACGATGCGGCCGTAGATGTCGTCGACGTCGGCAACGCTGTAGACCGGAAGCCCGCGCGCGACGCATTCGTGATAGACCGGCATCACGTAGGGAGCGAGCCGCGGCCCGACATAATCCTCCAGCAGGATTCCCTTTCCGGTATGGCCGTAGGCGCGCGAGATCCGCGTGCCCTCGCTCTGAATGGTCAGGCGCGGCGTCGGTGTCGACTTGTCTACCGTGTAGTAGATCAGGTCGCACAGCTCTTCCTCGAGCCGCGCGGGCTGATACTCCCAGATCGCCGGCGCAGTCTGCTGGCGAGCATAAAGTCGCAACCACGTGTTGAGCAGGTCACGCTGCTTGATCGACTTGACGGCGGAGGGAGGGGCGCTCGTGAAATCCAAAACAATATTCCCGACGACGAATGAAACCCGCGCATGATCGCCGCGGCGGGAAAATTTTTGATGAAGGCTGGCGTGCGGGACGAAAGACCGTTAACGACGGCTTGATGACCGGTGTCTTGCGAACCGGGAGGCCGGCAGGCGACATCACAAAACCTCCAACTAAGGGAGCATAAGACTCCCGGCCGGAGGTCTGACCTGCTCAGCTTTCCGCCTTGCCTAACCCCCGTCACCTCCGGCATATTCCGCGCCCGGAGGCGGCGTTCCGGGACAGGCTCCAAGGCCTCCGGAAAGCCGAAGCAACAAGGACAGCCACGCGTATTGCGCGGGCAGGGGGAAATCTGTTTGGCCGATGAGTTCATTCTCGAAACGGAAGGCTTGACCAAGGAGTTCGCGGGCTTCTTCGCCGTCCGCGACGTTGCGCTCAAGGTCCGCCGTGGGAGTATTCACGCGCTGATCGGCCCGAACGGGGCCGGCAAGACGACGTGCTTCAATCTTCTGACCAAGTTCCTCAAACCGTCTGCCGGAAAAATCCTGTACAAGGGACAGGACATCACCGCGATGGCGCCGGCCGATGTCGCGCGCCTGGGGCTGGTGCGCTCATTCCAGATATCGGCGGTATTTCCGCATATGACCGCGCTGGAGAATGTCCGTGTCGCGCTCCAGCGCCAGCACGGCAGCTCCTTCGATTTCTGGCGTTCCAAGTCGGTGCTGAATCAGTTCAACGACCGCGCGCGTGAATTGTTGAACGACGTGGGTCTCAGCGAGTTCGCCAACACGCCGGCGGTCGAGATGGCCTATGGGCGCAAGCGCGCGCTCGAGATCGCAACCACGCTCGCGCTCGATCCGGAGATGATGCTGCTGGACGAGCCGATGGCCGGCATGGGCCACGAGGACATCGACAAGATCGCGGCGCTGATCAAGCGCATCTCGGCGAAATACACCATCCTGATGGTCGAGCATAATTTGAGCGTCGTGGCCAATCTCTCGGACATCATCACCGTGCTGACGCGCGGGCAGGTGCTCGCGCAGGGCCACTACAGCGAACTCACCAAGGACGAACGCGTCAAGGAAGCCTATCTGGGAGCCGGTCATGCCTGAGACTGCAATGGCCGACGCTCCGGCAAAGGCCGCAACCGGCGGCAACGTCCTCCAGGTCCGCAACCTCGAAGCCTGGTACGGCGAGTCCCACATCCTCCACGGGATCAATTTCGACGTGAACGCGGGCGAGGTCGTCACGCTGCTCGGGCGCAACGGCGCCGGCAAGACGACCACGCTGAAGTCGATCATGGGCATCATCGGCAAGCGTGCCGGCTCGATCAAATTTAACAACCAGGACATCATCCGCACGACCTCCGACAAGATCGCGCGCATGGGCATCGCGTTCTGCCCGGAGGAGCGTGGAATCTTCTCCAGTCTCGACGTGCGGGAGAATTTGTTGCTGCCGCCGGTGGTGCGCCCAGGCGGACTGCCGCTCGAACAGATCTTCGATCTGTTTCCGAACCTGAAGGAGCGGCTCAACAGCCAGGGCACCAAGCTGTCCGGCGGCGAGCAGCAGATGCTCGCGATCGCGCGCATCCTGCGCACCGGCGCCAGCTTCCTGATGCTGGACGAGCCGACTGAAGGTCTTGCACCTGTCATCATTCAGCAGATCGGTCACACCATTGCGCGGCTGAAGAAGGAAGGTTTCACGATCCTTCTGGTCGAGCAGAACTTCCGGTTCGCATCCACTGTCGCCGATCGCTATTACGTCGTCGAGCACGGCAAGATCATTGACGGATTTTCCAATGCGGAGCTTGCCGCCAACATGGACAAGCTCCACACCTATCTCGGCGTCTAGTACGGCCAACGGTCGGACGGTCACGAGAAGATTCACGAGGGAAGTAGCATGAAAAAGTCGATTGCATCGTTGTTGCTCGGCACGGCGTTGGCCGTCACCACCGCCGGCGCGGCGTTCGCGCAGGACAAGACGGTCAAGATCGGTGCGCTGTCCGATCAGTCCGGTCTCTATGCCGACCTCGGCGGGCCCGGCTCGACGCTCGCGGCCCAGATGGCGGTGGAAGATTCCGGCCTTGCCGCGAAGGGCTGGAAGATCGACATCATCTCGGGTGATCACCAGAACAAGCCGGATATCGGCACCGCGATCGCGCGGCAGTGGTTCGACGTCGACAAGGTCGACATCATCGTCGACGTGCCGAATTCCGGCGTGGCGCTCGCCGTCAACAACGTCGTGAAGGAGAAGAACGGCGTCTACATCAATTCCGGTGCGGCGACCTCCGACCTCACCAACGCGCAGTGCTCGCCCAACACTGTGCACTGGACCTACGACACCTACATGCTGGCCCACACAACGGGCCAGGCCCTGGTGAAAGCCGGTGGTGATACCTGGTTCTTCCTGACCGCGGACTACGCCTTCGGTGCGGCGCTCGAGCGCGACACCACCGCCGTCATCACCGCCAACGGCGGCAAGGTCGTCGGTGGCGTCAAGCATCCGCTCAACACGCCGGACTTCTCGTCGTTCCTGCTCCAGGCCCAGGCCTCCAAGGCCAAGATCATCGGCCTTGCCAATGCCGGCGGCGACACCACCAATACGATCAAGCAGGCCGCCGAGTTCGGCATCGTCAAGGGCGGCCAGAAGCTCGCGGCGCTGCTGCTGTTCCTCACCGACGTCAAGGCGATCGGTCTGGAAACTGCGCAGGGCCTGAACTTCACCGAGACCTTTTACTGGGACATGAACGACCAGACCCGGGCCTTCTCCAAGAAGTTCTCGGAGAAGATGAAGAACGGCGCCATGCCGACCATGGTGCAGGCGGGTGTCTACGCGGGCGTGCGCCACTATCTCAAGGCGCTGGACGCGCTCGGCGGCAATCCTCATGACGGCGTCAAGGTCGTCGAGAAGATGAAGTCGATGCCAACGGAAGACGAACTGTTCGGCAAGGGCGAAATTCAGCCCAACGGCCGCACTATCCACAACGCCTATCTGTTCGAGGTGAAGAAGCCCTCCGAGTCCAAGGGACCCTGGGATTTCTACAAGCTCGTTGGCACGGTGCCGGGCGATCAGGCTTTCACGCCGCTCTCCGAGAGCAAGTGCGCGCTGCTCAAGAAATAAGGCCAACAGCCCGCCGGCGGCAAGCCGGCGGGCGCGACTTTGGGAACGCCGAAGGGACTGGGTGCTGGATCGATGCAGGCTCTCTACGCACAGCTACTGGTGGGACTGATCAACGGCTCGTTCTACGCGCTGCTCAGTCTCGGGCTCGCCGTCATCTTCGGCATGCTCAACATCATCAATTTCGCGCATGGCGCGCTCTACATGATGGGCGCCTTCGTCGCCTATTTCCTGTTGAACCTCGGCGGCATCAGTTACTGGTGGGCGCTGTTGCTAGCGCCGATCATCGTCGGCATCTTCGGCATGATCCTGGAACGGACCATGCTGAAATTCCTGGCCGGGCTCGACCATCTCTACGGCCTGCTGCTGACCTTCGGCATCGCGCTGATCGTGCAGGGCGTGTTCCAGAACTATTTCGGTTCGTCGGGCCTGCCTTACTCCATTCCGGACCAGCTCAAGGGCGGCGTGAATCTTGGCTTCATGTTCCTGCCGATCTATCGCGCCTGGGTTGTCATCTTCTCGCTGGTCGTGTGCATTGCGACCTGGTTCCTGATCGAGAAGACGCGGCTCGGCGCTTATCTGCGCGCCGCCACTGAAAATCCGACGCTGGTGCGTGCCTTCGGCGTCAATGTGCCGCGTATGATCACGTTGACCTATGGTCTCGGTGTTGGCCTTGCCGCGCTCGCCGGCGTGCTCTCTGCGCCGATCAACCAGGTGCGGCCGCTGATGGGCGCCGACCTCATCATCGTGGTGTTCGCGGTGGTGGTGATCGGCGGCATGGGATCGATCATGGGCTCCATCATCACCGGCTTCGCGCTCGGTGTGATCGAGGGCCTGACCAAATATTTCTACCCCGAGGCCTCTAACACCGTCGTGTTCGTGCTGATGGTGCTGGTGCTCTTGGTGAAGCCAACGGGATTGACGGGAAGGGCAGCCTGATATGACAGCCTTGACGGACGATACACTGCCAGTAGCCCCGCGCGCGATCCGCGACGAGATGATCGTCTTTGTGGTGATGGCGCTGCTGCTGGCCTCGGTGCCGTTCAGCGGTATCTACCCGTTCTTCGTGATGCAGGCGCTCTGCTTCGCTTTGCTCGCCTGCGCCTTCAATCTTCTGATCGGCTATGGCGGCCTGCTGTCGTTCGGTCATGCGATGTTCATGGGCACCGCCGGCTACTGTAGCGCGCATGCGCTGAAAGTATGGGCGCTGCCGCCAGAGCTCGGCATTCTCGTCGGCATTGCTGCGGCATTCGGGCTGTCGCTGATCACCGGTTACATCTCGATCCGCCGCCAGGGCATCTATTTCTCGATGATCACGCTGGCGCTGTCGCAGCTGCTGTACTTCATCTATCTCCAGGCGCCGTTCACCCATGGTGAGGACGGCATCCAGGGCATTCCGCAGGGGCGCATGTTCGGCCTGCTCGACCTGTCGAAGCCGACCGTGCTCTATTACGTCGTGCTGGTCGGCTTCCTCGCGGGCTTCCTGCTGATCTATCGCATCATCAACTCGCCGTTCGGCGAGGTCCTGAAGTCGATCCGCGAGAACGAGCCGCGTGCCATCTCGCTCGGTTATCGGACCGACCAGTACAAGTTCCTCGCCTTCGTCCTGTCGGGCACGCTGGCCGGCTTTGCCGGATCGCTGAAGGTATTCGTGGCGCAGAACGCCTCGCTCACCGACGTGCACTGGTCGATGTCGGGCGAAGTCGTGCTGATGACGCTGGTCGGCGGTCTCGGCACCATTTTCGGTCCCGTGGTCGGCGCCTTCGCGATCATCGCCATGCAGCAATATCTGGCTGGCTTCGGCCAATGGGTGACGGTGATCCAAGGCTCGATCTTCGTGATCTGCGTGCTCACCTTCCGCCGTGGCGTCGTTGGTGAAGTTGCCCATTACTTCCGGCGATCACTCTAAATCATTGATATCGCATCAATTCTATTGGTGCGCGAATCCAGTGGATGATCGGGCTCCGCGGGCGTGAGGTAACACGCGCGCGGATCGAAAATGGTCTATGACAGTTTTGTGACGGCCTGCTCGGGCCGGGCCATTTCCAACCGGTAGACTATCCCCATGATGCGATGGTTTCGAGCGTTCTTGCCCAAGGAAGAACGGTTCTTCGACCTGTTCGACCGCCACGCCCAGACCGTGATCCAGGGCGCGATCGCTCTCCAGGGGGTGCTGAAGGGCGGTGAAGAGACGCCGGTCTATTGCCAGCGCGTCAACCAGTTCGAGAACGACGCCGACAACATCACCCGAGAGGTGCTGACGGCGGTACGGCGCACCTTCATCACACCGTTCGACCGCGGCGACATCAAAAACCTCATTACCGCGATGGACGATGCCATCGACCAGATGCAGCAGACGGCCAAAGCCGTGATGCTGTTCGAGGTCCGCACCTTCGAGCCGCCAATGCGCGAGATCGGTGCGCTGCTGATCGAATGTGCCAATCTGGTGGGACGTGCGCTGCCGCTCATGCAGGAGATCGGCAAGAACGTGGCGATGCTGACCGCGATTACCGAAGAATTGACCAAGCTTGAGGGCCGCGTCGACGACCTCCATGACATCGGCCTGAAGGAGCTGTTCCTCAAGCATCGCGACGGCAGTGCGATGAACTTCATCGTGGGGGCGGAGATCTACGACCATCTCGAAAAGGTCGCCGATCGCTTCGATGACGTGGCGAACGAGATCAACAGCATCGTCATTGAACAAGTCTAGCGCAGGGGCCGCGTTGTGGATGCTGCGTTGGGTCTTCCCGTCCTGGTCGGATTGATCGCCGTCGCGCTGCTGTTCGACTTCCTGAACGGCTTGCACGACGCCGCCAATTCGATCGCGACCATCGTGTCCACGCGCGTGCTGCGGCCGCAATTCGCGGTGTTCTGGGCTGCGTTCTTCAATTTCGTCGCCTTCATGGTGTTTGGGCTGCACGTTGCCCAGACCATCGGCACCGGCATCATCGATCCAGCGATTGTCGATGCCCAGGTTATCTTCGCAGCGCTTGTCGGTGCCATCGTCTGGAACCTCGTGACTTGGGCACTGGGCATTCCGTCCTCGTCCTCGCATGCGCTGATCGGGGGCCTCGTCGGCGGCGGCATGGCCAAGGCCGGACTATCGGCGGCGGTCTGGAGCGGACTGACCAAGGCGGTCCTGGCGATCGTACTGTCGCCGCTGGTCGGCTTCCTGCTCGCGATGATGCTGGTCGCGATCGTGTCCTGGCTCTCGGTGCGCTCGACGCCGTTCGCGGTCGACCGCGCCTTCCGTATCCTGCAATTCGCCTCCGCCTCGCTCTATTCGCTCGGGCATGGCGGCAATGATGCGCAGAAGACGATGGGCATCATCGCCGTGCTGCTCTATTCGCAGGGTCATCTCGGCGGCGAATTCACCGTGCCGTTCTGGGTGGTGCTGTCGTGCCAGGCCGCGATGGCGCTGGGCACGCTGATGGGTGGCTGGCGCATCGTCCGCACCATGGGCCTGCGCATCACCAAGCTGACGCCGATGCAGGGTTTCTGCGCCGAGACCGGCGGGGCGGCGACCCTGTTCATCGCCACCTTCCTCGGCGTTCCCGTTTCAACCACCCACACCATCACCGGCGCCATCGTCGGCGTCGGCGCGGCCCGCCGCGTCTCGGCGGTGCGCTGGAACGTCGCGAGCTCGATCGTTTATGCCTGGGTGATCACGATCCCGGCCTCGGCCATCGTCGCGGCGCTGAGCTGGTGGGCGGTTCAGATCTTCAAGTAACGAGCTTCAACCCGACGATGCCGGCCACGATCAGCCCGATGCTGGCGAGGCGAAGCGCGGTGGCCGGTTCGCCGAACAGGATGATGCCCAGCGTCGCGGTGCCGACCGCGCCGATGCCGGTCCAGACCGCATAGGCGGTTCCAATCGGCAGCGATTTGAGAGCGAGATCGAGCAGGATGACGCTGCCAGCCATGGCCGCGAGCGTCAAAACCGACGGAACGAGCTTCGAAAAGCCTTCGGTGTATTTCAGGCCGATTGCCCAGGCGATTTCCAGCAGGCCGGCGAAGAACAGGATGCTCCAGGCCATGACGACCCTCCATTCAAGGCAGGGTCGTCCCCGCAGGCTGATATATTGATAAGCAAGAAGGTCGTCCTTCCCAAAAGCCGATATGGGGCTGGCCGAAGGGCTCCGCAATCATCATATGAGGCTTGATCAGCCCCATTTTCCCTGTCAAACGCTCCCGCAATGTCCGACATTGCCACCACAGCCGAATCGCCGGCCCGTTCCCCGCTTGCCGCAGAAGTGTCGCGGCGGCGCACTTTTGCGATCATTTCGCATCCGGACGCCGGCAAGACCACGCTGACCGAAAAGCTGCTGCTGTTCGGCGGCGCCATCAATCTGGCCGGGCAGGTCAAGGCCAAGGGCGAACGGCGCAACACCCGCTCGGACTGGATGAAGATCGAGCGTGAGCGCGGCATCTCGGTCGTGACCTCGGTGATGACCTTCGAATTCGAAGGCCTCGTCTTCAACCTGCTGGACACGCCGGGCCACGAGGACTTTTCGGAAGACACCTATCGCACGCTGACGGCAGTCGACTCCGCCGTGATGGTGATCGACGCCGCCAAGGGCATCGAGGCGCGGACGCGAAAATTGTTCGAGGTCTGTCGTCTTCGAGATATCCCGATCATCACCTTCATCAACAAAATGGATCGCGAGAGCCGCGACGTTTTCGATCTGCTCGACGAGATCGAGAAGACGCTGGCGCTCGACACCACGCCGATGACCTGGCCGGTCGGCCGCGGCCGCGACTTCCTCGGCACCTATGACGTCGTCAATGGCGGCGTGCGCCTGCTCGAAGGCGGCGGCGCCAAGACGGGCGCGGCACAGCAGATCGAGATCGCCGAACTCGCCAAGCTCAATGCCAATCTCGACGTCTCCGCAGTGAAGGACGAGCTCGAGCTGGTCACCGCGGCCTCAAAACCGTTTGAGCTCGAGGCGTTCCGCGAGGGCCATCTGACGCCGGTCTATTTCGGCAGCGCGCTGCGCAATTTCGGCGTCGGCGATCTCCTTGAAGGCCTCGGCAAGTTCGCACCCGAGCCGCGCGCGCAGGACAGCGACCAGCGCAGGGTCGAAGCCACCGATCCGCGCATGAGCGCCTTTGTTTTCAAGATCCAGGCCAACATGGATCCGAACCATCGTGACCGCATCGCGTTTGCGCGACTCTGCTCCGGCAAGCTCAGCCGCGGCATGAAGGCGAAGCTGGTGCGCACCGGCAAGAGCATGCCGCTGTCGAGCCCGCAATTCTTCTTTGCCCAGGACCGTTCGGTGGCGGACGAGGCCTTTGCCGGCGACGTCGTCGGCATTCCCAATCACGGCACGCTGCGCATCGGCGATACCCTGACCGAGGGCGAGGATTTCAACTTCGTCGGCGTGCCGAGCTTCGCGCCTGAAATCGTCCGCCGCGTCCGTCTCACCGACGCGATGAAGGCGAAGAAGCTGAAGGAAGCGCTTCAGCAGATGTCGGAAGAGGGCGTCGTGCAGGTGTTCCGTCCGCGCGACGGCGCACCGGCGCTGGTCGGTGTCGTCGGCGCGCTGCAGCTCGACGTGCTCAAGGCGCGGCTCGATGCGGAATATTCGCTGCCGGTGGAGTTCGAGGTCAGCGAGTTCCAGCTTGCGCGCTGGGTCTCCTCGGAAGACCGCAAGAAGCTCGAGACATTCCTCGCGTCCAACACATCGAGCATTGCCGACGATGTCGACGGTGATCCCGTGTATCTGGCCCGGAACGAGTTCTATCTTGGCTACACTAGGGAACGCGCCGAGGGCATTGAGTTCACCAACGTCAAGGACGTCAAGAAGAAGGGGTAGGGCAAAGCCCGCCACTTAAGCGCGAGCATGTGAACGCCCGCGGGCTTGACGGATTCTCTGGCAGTGCCACGTTCTCGTGATGTGGCGCGGCATCCTTGTCCTGATCCTGCTAGCGGTATCAATGGTCACCGCTGGCGCGCAGCGTCGGCAGATCAATCCGATTCCGTTCTCGCACGAGCCGTGCAGCGTGCTCGACGGCCGGCCCTGCACGCCGTCCTTTTGCAGCGTGCTCGAGCATGGCCCCTGCATTCCCGAGATGGACTATCCCTATGGGGAAAACCTCCAGCTCACGATCGAGAGCGTCCCGTCAGACGCCGACCGTGCCAGATACCAGAAGCCGGATCACGATCTCGATACGATCGGCGACCTCTTCGCTGAGCTGCGCACCTGCTGGTCGCCGCCATCGGACAATGCGCGGATCGGGATGCAGATGTCGGTGCGCTTCAGCTTCAACAAGACCGGCGGCCTGATCGGCCCTCCGCGCCTCACATACGCGACCGCAGGCGTTCCGGCCGATACAAGGACGACCTATCTCAACGCGATCAATTCATCGCTGAACGCCTGCCTGCCGCTCAAATTCACCAGCGGTCTCGGTGGTGCCCTGGCCGGGCGTCCGATCGCGATCCGCTACGTCGACAATCGCGAGACTGGCAAGTAGCGCATTAGTTGCGACCGGCGGGCAATCGATGATACGCCATAAGCGGGGCGCTGGTTGAGGGGAGGATGTCGTGGGTCTGCTGGTCATGATCCTGGGGTTGGTGCTGTTTTTCGCCGCCCATGTTTTCACAACGAAACGAGACGCGCGCGCGCAGGCGATCGTGCGACTGGGCGAGGGGACCTACAAGATCCTCTATTCGGTTGTCTCGCTCGCGGGGCTGGCGCTGATCGTCTGGGGTTTTGCCCATTATCGCGCGACCGGCTGGATCGATGTCTGGTATCCGCCGAAGGCGATGAAGCACATCACGGTCGCGCTGATGCTTCCCGCTGTCATCCTGGCGGTCGCGTCATATTTGCGTGGGCGCATCTATGCGACGCTGAAGCACCCGATGCTTGCCGGCATCAAGCTGTGGGCGGCTGCACATCTGCTGGCCAATGGCGATCTCGGCTCCATCATCCTGTTCGGCTCGTTTCTGGGCTGGGGGGTCTATGACCGCATTTCGCTGAAGCATCGCACCGATAGCGGCGGCCCGCCGATTCCCGTAGGCGGCGTCACCAACGATCTGATTGCGATTGCGGTCGGCATCGTCGCCTATCTGGCGCTGGCGTTTGCATTCCATCCTGTCGTGATCGGCGTTCCCGTCATGGGCGGCTAGCCGATCAGCGCAAGACAGCAGCCGCGTGCGCATGCGCGGAAGGTGACAAAAGCAACAAGCCGAGGACCCTCCGATGGACTGGTCGCAATCTCAGATTCCGCCGATGCGGTTCGAGGCGCGTTTTGGCGATCGGGTGGTGCCGGCCTTCACCGATCGGCCGGCGAGTCTCTGGGCGATGATCGCCGAGGCTTCCGCGCGCAACGGCGATGGCGAAGCGCTCGTCTGCGGCAATGTCCGGCTCAACTGGCGGCGGGCGGTGGAGCAGGCCACGCGAATTGCCTCGGGCTTTCGCAAGCTTGGCCTGCAGCGCGGCGACCGCGTTGCGATCCTGCTCGGCAACCGAATCGAATTTCCGCTGCTGCTATTTGCCGCCGCGCATGAAGGGCTAGTCACGGTGCTGCTCAGCACGCGCCAGCAGAAGCCGGAGATCGCCTATGTCCTGAGTGATTGCGGGGCCAAAATCCTGATCCACGAAGCGGGTCTCGCCGAGCGGCTGCCTGATGCGCAGGATGTGCCCGCTGTGATCCATCGCGTCGCCATCGACAGCGATCCGGCTCTGTCGCGCTTTGCGGTGCTCGCCGACAACGCCCCGGCTCCGGCACCGGTCGACGTCAGCGAGGAGGATACCGCGATGATCCTCTACACCTCGGGCACAACAGGCAAGCCGAAAGGCGCGATGCTCGCCCATTGCAACATCGTGCATTCCTCGATGGTGTTCGTGTCCTGCCTGCAATTAACGGCAGCCGACCGCTCGATCGCGGCCGTGCCGCTCGGGCACGTCACGGGCGTCGTCGCCAACATCACGACCATGATCCGCTGTGGCGGCGCGCTGATCATCATGCCGGAATTCAAGGCGGCCGATTATCTCAAGCTCGCGGCGCGTGAACGCGTCACCTACACGGTGATGGTGCCGGCGATGTACAATCTCTGCCTGCTGCAGCCCGATTTCGACAACTATGATCTATCGAGCTGGCGGATCGGCGGCTTTGGTGGCGCGCCGATGCCGGTCGCGATCATCGAGAAGCTCAAGGCGACAATTCCGGGCCTGAAGCTTGCGAATTGCTACGGCTCGACTGAGACGACGTCGCCGTCCACCATCATGCCAGGCGAGTTGACGGCCAGCCACATCGACAGTGTCGGCCTGCCGTGTCCGGGCGCGCGCATCATGGCGATGGGAACGGATGGGCGCGAGCTGCCGCCCGGCGAGATCGGCGAGCTCTGGATCCAGAGCGCCTCCGTCATCAAGGGATACTGGAACAACCCGAAGGCGACGGCCGAGAGTTTCACCGCGGGCTTCTGGCATTCGGGCGATCTCGGCTCGATCGATTCCGAAGGATTCGTTCGCGTGCTCGACCGGCAGAAGGACATGATCAACCGCGGCGGCCTCAAAATCTATTCGGCCGAGGTCGAATCCGTGCTGGCCGGCCATCCCGCCGTGGTCGAGAGCGCGATCATTGCAAAGCCATGCCCGGTGCTGGGCGAGCGCGTCCATGCGGTGGTGGTCTCGCGCGTCCAGGTCGGTAGCGACGATTTGCGGGCCTGGTGCGCCGAGCGGCTGTCCGATTACAAGGTGCCGGAGACCATGACGATCACCGCCGATCCGCTGCCGCGCAACGCCAACGGCAAGGTCGTGAAGCGCCAGCTGCGGGAGCTGCTGGTCCGGGCCTGAATAGGATCGGGTCCGGTACCGGGATATCCCGGATATTGCGTTAACGCCTTGATCGGCCTCGCTTTGCCTTGCCTCCGCCATATCGATAGGGTATCGCCGCCGCGACGTGGGGACGGGCTTTAGACGCGCACGATCTGGCGCGCGCTCCCGGCCGGGCATGGGATTATCATAAGTGTCTGAATTATTTGACGAAGTCGACGAGGAAGTACGTCGCGAGCAGCTCAAGAAGCTGTGGGACAAATATTCGCTCTACTTCATCGCCCTGATGGTGCTGGTGGTGGCGGCCGTGGGCGGCTGGCGCGGCTACCAGTATCTGGAGGCCAAGAAGGCCGCCGAGGCCGGCGCGACCTTCGAGAAGGCCGCCGAGCTTTCGGAACAGGGCAAGCACGCAGAGGCCGAGACTGCCTTTGCCGATCTAGCTGCGAAGGCCCCATCCGGCTACCGGACCCTGGCGCGGCTCCGCGCCGCGGCCGAGGCCTCGGCCCGCGATCCCAAGGCTGCGGCCAAGATGTATGACGACATCGCTGCTGACTCCGGTGTCGGCAGCGAGTGGCGGGATATTGCCAAGATTCGCGCCGCCGGCCTGCTGGTGGACAGCGCGAGCTACGCCGACATCCAGCAGCGGCTGGAAACCTCTGCCGAACCCAAATCGACCTTCCGTCACAGTGCCCGCGAATTGCTGGCGCTGTCGGCTTGGCGCAACAACGACGTGACCGCGGCCCGCAAATGGGTCGACGCGATTGCCGAGGACGGAGAAACGCCGCCGGGCCTGCGCTCGCGCGCCGAAGCGCTCCAGGCCTTGCTGCCGCCCGTCGCCAAAAGCTGACGGTCTAGAGAGCTAAGACGAGATATCGATATGCGCCGTACGCCACGTTTGATCGCAGCCGCCGTCCTGATCGCCTTTACGGGCCTCTTGGGCGGCTGCTCCAGCGGCGGATTCGATCCGAGCGATCTGCTCGACTTCCTCGACACCAAGAAGAAGCTGCCCGGCGACCGCAAGCCGGTGTTCCCTGAGGGCGTGCCGGGTCTGGAGCAGGGCGTGCCGAAGGACATGTACAAGGGCGCGCAGCAGCAGGATCCGAACGCGCCCGCTGTCGCGGCGCTGCCGGCCGAGCCGCCCCCCGCCGAGCCCGCGAAATCGTCGAAATCCGCCAAGGCGAAGAAGACCCGGCAGCCGGCCGCGACCGCAGCCGCACCGGCTGAAGCGCCGGCCGGCGAGGTCGATGGCGAGGCCCAGCCCGAGGCGGCGCCGGCGCCGGCCGCCCCACCGCCGAAGCACAAGATCGTCCGCAAGCGCACCACTGCGCCGCCGCCGGACGAGCAATCCGCACAGCAGCCGGCACAATCGGTACAGACCACCCAGCAGCAGCAGTCGCAAGGGGCCTTCCCTGCGCCGATGCCCAGCGGCAGTTTCTCCCGCTGATATTTTTCACAGATTTGACAGGCGCTACCTCGACGGCGCACGAATGACCAATGTCCTTTACGATAGCCATCATCGGCCGACCCAATGTCGGCAAGTCGACGCTGTTCAACCGCCTGGTCGGACAGAAGCTCGCGCTTGTCGATGATTTGCCCGGCGTCACCCGCGACCGCCGCGAGGGCGAAGCCAGGCTCGGCGATCTCGAATTCACCATCATCGACACCGCTGGCCTGGACGAAGGCGCCAAGGGTTCGTTGACGGCACGGATGCAGCAGCAGACCGAGGCGGCGATCGCGCAGGCGGACGCACTGTTCTTCGTGATCGATGCCCGCATCGGCCTCACGCCGACCGATCGCGCCTTCGCCGATTTCGCCCGCAAGGCCAACAAGCCGGTGTTGCTGGTCGCGAACAAGAGCGAAGGCAAGCACGGCGACGCCGGCGCGATGGAATCCTTTGCGCTCGGCCTCGGCGATCCCATCCAGATCTCGGCCGAGCATGGCGAGGGCATGGGCGAACTCTACGACGAACTCGCCAAATTGATGCCGGAGCCCGTCGAAGAGGATGAGGCCGAGGACGACGAGCCGCTCACCGAGGAAGAAGCCGCGACGCGCCCGATCCGGGTTGCCATCGTCGGCCGTCCCAATGCCGGCAAGTCGACCATGATCAACCATCTGCTCGGCGAGGAGCGCCTGCTGACGAGCCCGGAGGCCGGCACCACGCGCGATTCGATCGCGGTCGAGATCAACTGGAAGGGCCGCGAATTTCGCGTCTTCGATACGGCAGGTCTCCGCCGTCGCTCCCGCATCGAGGAGAAGCTGGAAAAGCTCTCGGTTGCGGATGCGTTACGCGCGGTGCGCTTTGCCGAAGTCGTCGTGATGATGATGGATGCGCAGAATCGCTTCGAGGAGCAGGATCTGCGCATCGCCGATCTGATCGAGCGCGAGGGACGCGCGATGGTGCTCGCCGTCAACAAATGGGACCTGATGGAGAGCAAAGGCGGGGGCGCGATCTCCAACCTGCGCCGCGATGCCGACCACTTGCTCCCGCAGGTCAGGGGCGTGCCGATCGTTGCCGTCTCCGGCCTGATGGGCGAGGGCATCGATCGCCTGATGCAGGCGATCCAGGATGCCTATGCGCTCTGGAACAGGCGCGTGTCGACTTCGGCTTTGAACCGCTGGTTCGAGGAAGCTGTCCAGGCCAATCCGCCGCCTGCCGTGTCCGGCCGCAGGCTGAAGTTGAACTACATCACGCAGACCAAGGCGCGCCCGCCGAGCTTCGTGCTGTTCTGCTCGCGCGCGGACGCCGTGCCGCAGTCTTATCTGCGCTACCTCATCAACTCGATGCGTGAGGCCTTCGACCTTCCGGGTACGCCGGTGCGCATCACCCTGCGCGAGAAGGCCAATCCCTTTGCCCACAAACGCAAGCGGCCGTCGTGAGCGATGAGGCCGGCGAGGCGATAGCGCAAGGCGCTGCGCCTGCCCGGCGCGGTGCCGTCGCCTTCATCTTCGTCACCATCCTGCTCGACATGCTCGCGCTCGGCGTGATCATGCCGATCCTGCCCAAGCTGATCGAGAGTTTTGTCGGTAACGACACCGCGCATGCGGCCCGCATCTTCGGCCTGTTCGGTACTGCCTGGGCGCTGATGCAATTCGTGTTCTCGCCGCTGCTCGGCGCGCTGTCGGATCGATTCGGGCGCCGGCCGGTGGTGCTGCTGTCGAATTTCGGGCTTGCCGCCGACTATGTGCTGATGGCGCTCGCGCCGTCGCTGATCTGGCTGTTCGTCGGCCGCGTAATCTCCGGCATTACCTCGGCCAGCATCTCGACAGCGTTCGCCTATATCGCCGACATCACGCCGCCGGAGCGGCGCGCGGCGGTCTTTGGTAAAATTGGGGCGGCGTTCGGCGCCGGCTTTATCCTCGGCCCGGCGCTGGGCGGCCTGCTCGGCGATATCGATCCGCGATTGCCGTTCTGGGCGTCGGCCGGTTTGAGCTTTGCCAATGCGCTCTACGGCCTATTCATCCTGCCGGAGTCACTGGCGCGAGAGAAGCGCGCGCCATTCCGCTGGACCAGCGCCAATCCGGTCGGAGCGGTGTATCTGCTGCGCTCCGATGCGGGGCTGACGGCACTGTCGGTCGTCAATTTCATCGCGCAGGTCGCGCATGTCGTGCTGCCGTCGACATTCGTGCTCTATGCGACCTATCGTTATGGCTGGGATTCCAAGACCGTCGGACTGACGCTCGCGATGGTTGGCGTCTGCACCATGGTGGTGCAGGGGCTCGCCATCGGCCCCATCGTGCGCATGCTTGGCGAACGCGGTACGCTGCTGCTCGGATTGTGCTGCGGGGCGGTCGGCTTTGCGATCTTCGGCAGCGCGCCGAGCGGGCCGCTGTTCTGGCTTGGCATTCCCGTGATGTCGCTATGGGGGATTGCCGGCGCCGCGCTTCAGGCGCTGATGACGCGGCTGGTCGCGCCGGATCAGCAGGGCCAGTTGCAGGGCGCGACCTCGAGCGTGCAGAGCGTGTCGCAGCTCGTTGGCCCGTTCCTGTTCACGCTGACGTTTTCATATTTCATCGGCGGCAGCGCGCCGTTGCATTTGCCCGGCGCACCGTTTTTGCTTGCGGCGGCGTTGATGGTCGTGTGCGTGGCCATCGCGGTGCGGACGCTGGCTGCGACGAAGACGGTCTCGTAGGGCGGGCAAAGGCGCCTAAGCGCCGTGCCCACCATCTCTTCACGATCTCAAGAAGCGGTGGGCACGCTACGCTTTGTCCACGGCAGCATCGATGCCGTGCGAGATCCCGGGCTCGATGCTTCGCATCGCCCCGGGATGACCGCTACGCGGTCACTTCTTCACCAGCGGACACTCGCTGTCCTTGAGCGGCTTGGCCGCGTCTTCCGCAGGGATGGTCGCGACCAGCTTGTAATAGTCCCACGCGCCCTTCGACTCCTCCGGCTTCTTCACCTCGAACAGATAGGCCGGGATGATGCGGCGGCCGTCCTCGCGCAGCGGGCCCTTGCCGAACAGCGGATCGTCGGTCGGGATCTCCTTCATCTTGGCGACGACCTTGGCGCCGTCATGCGGATTGCCGCCGAGCGCCTCGAGCGCCTTCAGGTAATGTAGCACGCCGGCATAATTGCCGGCCTGGGTCATCGACGGCATCGCGTGGTTGGTCACCTTCTCCTGGAAGCGCTTGGACCAGGCACGGGTGTTGTCGTTGAGGTCCCAGTAGAAGGACTCGGTGAAGGTCAGTCCGTGCGCGGTCTTGAGGCCGAGCGAGTGGACGTCGTTGATGAAGAGCAGCAACGCTGCAAGCTTCTGGCCGCCTTCGACGATGCCGAACTCGGCCGCCTGCTTGATCGCATTGGTCGTGTCACCGCCAGCATTCGCAAGCCCGACGATCTTCGCCTTGGAGTTCTGCGCCTGCAGCAGGAACGACGAGAAGTCCGACGTGTTGAGCGGGTGCTTGACGCCGCCGAGCACCTTGCCGCCGTTTGCGGTGACAACAGCACTGGTGTCGCGCTCAAGCGCGGCGCCGAAGGCATAGTCGGCGGTCAGGAAGAACCAGCTATCGCCGCCGGCCTTGGTCAGTGCCTTGCCGGTGCCGTTGGCGAGCATGTAGGTGTCGTAAGTATAGGAGATGGTGTTGGCGTTGCAGGCCTTGCCGGTGAGGTCGGCGCTGGCACCACCATTGTTGAGCAGGACGGCGTTCTTTTCCTTGGCGACATTGCTGACGGCCAGCGCCACGCCGGAGTTCGGCGTGTCGGTGATCATGTCGACCTTCTGGGTGTCGATCCACTGCCGTGCGATGTTGACCCCGATGTCCGGCTTGTTCTGGTGGTCGCCGCTGATGACCTCGATCTTCCAGCCCTTGGCGCGGAGACCGGAATCCTCCACCGCCATGTTGACGGCCACCACAGAGTTGGGGCCGCCGATGTCGGCGTAGAGGCTGGACATGTCGTTGAGCACGCCGATCGTGACGGTCTTGTCCTGGGCGTAGGCGGATGTGGCAAAACCGAAAGCGGCGCAGGCCAGAAGGGCCGCAGAGCGGCGCGCGAACGTCGTCGTCATAAAAGGTTTCCTCCATTGTCAAAATAAGCGGACGGCTCTCTTGCGGAGCCTTGTTCCGCCGGACTCCGTAGCCGGTCCCAGGGGCGGCGGCAATGCGCCTAAAGCCGGATGACGCTGCGTCGTAGCGTCATCCGTCGGTTAACTTTTGGGCAAAATGCGTTGAGGCGCTATTTGAGCGCGTCCGAGGTCAGTCTGAATTTCTGGATGCGCTTTCTGGTGTCGACCTCGCCTCCCCTTTTTTGGCTTGCGGCTTGCTGCCGCTTGAGCGCGGGCAGTCAATCGCTGGGAGGCGCCTCAGTCGATCAGGCCGGCGCGCGGAAGCTCATCAGGCTGCGCGTCTTGTAGTCGTAGAATTTGCCGGTCTCGGTCAAGTCGGGCGCGCACAGTGGGAGGATCAACTCGGCGACCTGCTCGGGGATGTCCAGCGTCGCCGGATCTTCGCCCGGCATCAGCGTGGCGCGCATGCGGGTGCGGATCGGGCCTGGGTTGAACAGGTTGACGCGCAGGGGCGTGTTCGCGGTCTCCTGCGCCCAGGCGCGCGCCAGCGTCTCCAACGCGGCCTTGGAAGCGGCGTAGGGGCTGACATAGGCGGTCGCCTTGTTGGCAGCGCCCGAGGTGATGAACACGGCGCGACCGGCGTCGGACTGCTTCAGCAATGGCTCCATGCAGCGGATCAGCTGGAAGTTCGCGGAGACGTTGACGGCCATGACGTCGTTGAACGTCTTGAGCTCGATATGTCCGACCGGCGAGGAGGGGCCGAGCACCCCGGCGTTGCCGATGAGGATGTCGAGCTTGCCATAGCGCTCGTGCAGGCCGGCTCCAAGCCGCGCGATACCGTCGGAATCGGTGAGGTTGAGCGGGACCAGCGTAGCGTTGCTGCCGCCTGCTTTGCGGATCTCGTCGTCGAGCTCCTCGAGCCCGCCCTGCGTGCGCGCAGTGGCAACGATATGCGCGCCGGCCTTCGCCAGCGCGAGTGCCGTGGCAAAACCGATGCCGCGTGAGGCGCCGGTGACGAGAGCGATGCGGTTAGCGAGGAGCTTGGTCATGGCCGCGTTTTACAGGCGTGGACGGCCGGGACAAGCCCCCACACGACGTCATTCCGGTGCGATGCGAAGCATCGAACTATGGTGCGCGCTTGCGCACCTGAGAATCTTTAGATCCCGGGTTCGGTCCTGCGGACCGCCCCGGGCCGACGCCTTCGGCGTCAGCTCGCTTCCGCCAGCAGCGACAATTGCCGCGGTTGCGGCTCGGTCTGGGTCTGATCGGTGAGGTGGGTCGGATAGGCGCCGGTAAAGCAGTGATCCGAGAATTTCGGATTGGCGGGGTCGCGGCCGGGCTCGCCCATGGCGCGGTACATGCCGTCGATCGACAGGAAAGCGAGCGAGTCGGCGCCGATGATCTCGCGCATCTCCTCGAGCGAATGCGTTGCCGCCAGAAGGCCGCCACGATCGGGCAGGTCGATGCCGTAATAGTCGGGATAGAGGATCGGGGGCGAGGCGAGGCGGAAATGCACTTCCTTTGCGCCGGCATCGCGCATCATGCGTACGATCTTCTTCGAGGTGGTGCCGCGCACCAGCGAGTCGTCGATCAGGATGATGCGCTTGCCTTCGATCGCGGCGCGGTTGGCCGAATGCTTCATGCGCACGCCGGATTCGCGAATCGCCTGCGTCGGCTGGATGAAGGTGCGGCCGACATAGTGGTTCCGGATGATGCCGAGCTCGAACGGTATGCCGGAATGCTGGCTGTAGCCGACCGCTGCGGGCACGCCGGAATCCGGCACCGGCACCACGACGTCGACCGGCACGTGGCTCTCCTTGGCGAGCTGGGCGCCGAAGGCCTTGCGCACTTCATAGACGGATCGTCCGTGGACGATGGAATCCGGACGGGAGAAGTAGATGTATTCGAAGATGCAGGGCCGCGGCGCGATCGGCGGGAACGGCTTGTG
>JAUEPE010000066.1 GCA_030403585.1 Frankia sp. RB7 | reverse complement strand
AGTGGCAGACGCTCCGCAACATGTTCCTCCGAACCTGGCGTCATATCTGTGAGCCCCCACGAAGCCGTCGAAAACAATGCGACTATCTGAAAACTCGCTTAAGCTAGCGCGTATGACCCCAGCCCTCTCCCCGCAAGCGGGGCGAGGGAGCGCACCTCCGGCGCATCCGCACCTCGATCTTTTCAAAACAGTTCGCCATTTCCCCGTTTGTAAACCGGCGCACTAGTCTTCATAATCGCTCGGTACTCTCGTCAAGACGCCGATTTCAAAAAGCCTGAGCCAAGAGGCCGACCATGCCAGCGTTCGTGACTTTCGGGCGAATCCTGTTCGCCGTGCTGTTCATCTACACGGGCGCGACGAAGCTGATCGCCATCCAGGCGACCGCCGATTTCATCGCCACCAAGGTCGTGGTGCCCGATGTGATCGCGCCCTATGCCAAGCAGGTCGAGACGGCGACGGCGATGACCACGCCGCAGCTTTTGGCGATCGCGGTCGGCGGCCTCGAGATCATCGCAGGCCTGTTGATCGCACTGAACTTCGGCGCGCGCTTCTTCGCGATGCTGCTGATCATCTACACCGCGGTCTCGACCGTCCTGTTCTACGATTTCTGGAATCAGGCGGCGCCCGACAACGCCAAGATGGTGGTCGACGCGCTGAAGAATCTCTCGATCATCGGCGCGCTCTTCATGATCATGGGCTATGGCCGCGCCACACGCTCGGCCGAGACGGCCTACGGGGACGTGTAGCCCCGAGCAGGCGTCTCGAGCGGCTTTCACGCGTCGATCGCGTGAACCCTCATTCACACATTATGGCTTTGAGATCACAGCAGTTCCGCAAAATCGCGGACGCTGTGGAGCGCGCACGTTTCTCGCCTTGTCGGACTCTGCAGGAACCGAATACTAGCTGCCGACCGGTTGTATGGGCGCAACCGGCACGGGATGTTGGGGGCTGGACTTGGTTCATTCGAAGCGACGTGTGGCGCGTGCGGTAGCCGTTTTGGGAGCCGCGCATGTCGCAGCCTTTGCTGTAACAACAGCGGCTCGCGCAGCCGACTTGCCGGTGAAGGCGTTGCCGCAACTGGCTCCCGTGGCGAACTGGACCCAGTTCTATGTCGGTGCCGGACTGGGCTTCGACTTCGCGTCGGGCCGCTCGAACCTGACGCCGACCGCCGGCGGTCCGGCATTGTTCAATCTCGACGGCTTGCAGGGCGCCGACCTCGGACTGTCGGCGTTCGCCGGCTTCGACGTCCAGGTGGCGCCGCGATTCGTGGTCGGCGGCTTCGTCGATTACGACTGGTCGCGTCAGCGAACGGCAGTCAACACAACCCTCTTTGGGACGGCAAATCTCTCTGCCGAGATGCCGTCGCTCGACCAGGGTTGGACGATCGGCGGCCGCGCGGGATTTCTGGCGACGCCCGATATCCTGCTCTACGGCCTCGCCGGATACAGCGAGATGCGTATCAACAATTGGAACGCCACGGCCACGTTCGGCGGCCCTGTGTTCACGATGCAGGAATCCGCCCAGACCTCGCACGGCTACACGATCGGCGCCGGTGCGGAGTATCGCCTCTCCAGCAATGTGTCGCTGCGCGGCGAATATCGCTATGTCGCGCTTGGCCACAACACGACGGTCGACCCGCTCGGCGCGGTGTGGACCACCGACCTCTCCGAGCATGTGATCCGGATCGGCGCGGCCTATCGTTTCGGACAGTTCGGCGGCCCTGCGACGACGGCGGCGGCCGCGCCGGCGCTCAATCCGGCGTGGACGGGTGTTTATGTCGGTGCGGGCATCGGGGGCGATGCGCTCACGCCCCATGTCGCGGCCTCGCTTCCCGGCGCGCTGGATTTCAACGCGGCCGGCCTTGGCGGCGCCGACGTCGGCGGCACCTTCACCATCGGCTATGATCGCCAGATTGCACCGAAATGGGTCGTCGGCGTATTTGGCCTGATCGATGCGGCGACGAATGGCGGGGCCCAAGTCACGGCAACGGGTGCCGGCGCCGGAACAACGGTCACGTCGGATCTCGCGTCAGTGAAGTGGGCCTGGACCGTCGGCGGACGCGCTGGCTATCTCGTTTCGCCGGAGACGCTCGTCTATCTGCTCGGCGGCTATACCGGCTCGACCGCGCGATCCATCACCTACAGCGTCTTCGGCATTCAGAGCACCAGTCCGGAGCGCGAATATCATGGCGCCACCTTCGGTGGCGGCTTCGAGCGCTTCTTCAGCGACAGGATCTCGGCACGTGCCGAGTATCGCATGACTCATGTCGCAACGCGTGACGATCTGACGGATAGCGTCATCTTCACGAGCGTGAGCGCGGGTGGCACGATCCACACGCTGCGCGGTTCGCTGGTCTATCACCTTCCGACCCCGTAGGTTACGTCGGACGGCTTAGCTTGGCGACTGCGCAAAGCGCGGCTCGTGCATCAACGCAGACATCTCGGGTTAGTGACTGCTGACGCGTGGGCGCTCGCGCTGTGCCCAGCTTCGCGCAAGGTCGTTGCTGCAGAATGATCGGGAGCTGTTCATCGCATCGATGATAGGGCCCCAGCGTCATGTATGCCGAAGCGTCGTCAGTTGCTGTCTCGCTTGAGGCGGGTCTCGCACACCATCGCGCAGGGCGCTTGCCGCAAGCCGAGGCGGTTTATCGGCAGATATTGGCAACCCAGCCGGATCACGCGGACGCTGTTTTCCTGCTGGGGGTTGCTGCGCTCCAGACTGGTGACGCCGCCAGGGCGCTCGATCTCTTCATCCGCGCCGTCAAGCTGCAGCCTCGCAACAGCGCCTATCACGGCAACATGGCTGTCGCTCTGCGCGCGCTCGGATGCAGGGGCGAGGCCATCGCGAGCTATCGGGAGGCGCTGCTGCATCAGCCCGGCAATCTGGATACGCACATTCAGCTTGGTCTCCTGCTGGGTGAATGCGGGGATTTCGCCGGTGAGGAGGCCCAGTACCGGCTCGTGCTGCGACATCCCGTTGGCCTCGACCTCGGTGCGGTTCGCGCTCAGGTCGATGCCCGTTTCCATCTCGCCAATCTGCTGGTGCGACGGAAGCAATTCGACGATGCGATCAGCGAGTTTCGGCAGGTGCTGCGGCACAGGCCGGATTTTGCGGAGGCCCATTGCAATCTCGGGGCCGTGCTGTTCGATCTCGCCGCGTTTGGGGAATGCGAGCGTTGCTATCGCGAGGCGCTGCGCCTCAACCCAGGATTTGCGGAGGCCCATAACAATCTTGGTGGTCTTCTCATCAAACTGGGGCGCCTCGACGACGCCGAGGTCAATCTTCGCGCAGCCTGCAAGATCAGGCCGGATTTCCCCGAGGCCTTGAACAATCTCGGTGACTTGCTGCGCCTCCGGGGACGGACGGAAGAGGCGGAAGCATGCTGCAGGGAAGCTTTGCGTCTGAAGCCGGATTATGTTCCGGCGCAACTGACCCTGGGCAACGCCCTTCGCGAGTCCGGTCGTTTCCACGAAGCGGAATCTTGCTATCGGGCAGCGCTCGATCGCAATCCGGCCTGGCCGGAGGCGCTCAATAATCTCGGCACGCTGCTGTACGATCTTGGGCATCCCGATGAAGCCATTCAGAGTTTACGTGCGGCGGTGTCGCAAAGGCCGGATTATGCCGACGCGCATTTCAACCTTGGGATCACGCTGCTGCTGGCCGGCCAGTTCGACGAAGGCTGGCGGGAATATGAGTGGCGGTGGAAGCAGGAGACGAAAAAGCCGCATCTCCGCGGCTTCAGCCAGCCGCTCTGGGATGGAGGCGATATCGGCGATCGCGTCTTGCTGCTGCATGCCGAGCAGGGCCTGGGCGATACGCTCCAGTTCTGTCGCTTCGCGCCGGCAATTGCGGCGGGGCGGCGGGTCGTTCTCGAAGTTCAGCGGCCGTTGCTGCCGCTGCTGAATGGGCTACCGGGAATCGAGCGCATCGTCGCGCGTGGCGATCCGCTGCCGCTATTCGATCTGCATTGTCCGCTGCTGAGTCTGCCGCGCGTCCTTGGCACCACGCTCGAGACCATCCCGCGGGAGGCATCCTATCTCCGGGCCGATCCGCAACGCGTGGCGGACTGGCGCGAGCGCGTCGGGCAGCTCGATGGCCTGCGGGTCGGCCTCGTCTGGGCCGGCAATCAGTCGATGAGCGGCGACCGGCGCCGGTCGATTCCGCTCGAACGATTTTCGGAGCTGGCGGATCTGCCGGGGGTGAGTTTCGTCTCTCTGCAGAAAGGATCGGCGGCCAGCCAATCGCCGCCGCCGGGTCTGTCCTTGCACGACTGGACCGACGATCTCCACGACTTCGGCGAAACCGCAGGGCTGATCGAGGCGCTGGATCTGGTCATCGGTGTCGATACAGGAGTGGTGCATCTTGCAGGCGCGCTGGGCCGCTCGGTCTGGCTGCTCAATCGCTTCGACCGGTGCTGGCGGTGGCTGCTGAACCGCGACGATAGCCCCTGGTATCCAGGCTTGCGGCAATTCCGGCAAACTCAGCCAGGCGACTGGACCAGCGTCCTCCGGAACGTGCGCGCTGAACTCGAGAGATCAAGGTTGATGCGCCCCGCCGTGCAGTGAGGTTATGCGTGGCAAGCCCAAGCCTTGTGCGCAGGTATCAAGGCACCGGTACTGTGCATGGGGTTGTTTTCGAGGTTTTAGATGGGCCGCCACGGCGTGACGGTCACGTCATGGCCGGCGTCGAGCAGATACGGAGCGCCCGGCTTCATCCCATGCGACGCCAGCACCTCTTGCGGCGTCCGCTTGGGCACGCCGACAAAACAGCCTTCGCCGCCGGGCAACCGAACATGCGGGGCTTCCGACAGCCAGAACGTGTCGAAGCGGTCCATGAACAGGTCGAACACGACGGGGCCGCCGATGACCGCGACCCGCCCGGAGGCGACACCGGCAAACGCGGCTGCCTCCTCGAAGCTCGCATGATCCGGATTCCACAGCGTCGCATTCGGCATCTCCGGATCGACGGTGAGGGCCTTGATCTTGTGGGTGGTGATCAGCCGCTTGCGCCTGGGCGAGTTCGGCTGCTGCTCATACGAATTGCGGCCGTGCACGATCAGTGCCGCGCCGTCGAGCGCCTGCTCGAAGAACAGCTTGTCGCCTGCGAACTTCAGACTGTCGGGCATGACGCCGCTGGCGTCGGCAAGCATGCCGTCCGCGGAGACGATGACGTAACCTTCGAAATGGAATGACAAGCGACGTCTATTCGGTAACGGTCGTCACCACGGAATTGACCGGACGCGTGCTCACCGTCGGCAGCTTGACGTCCTTCATCAGGTCCTGGTCGTATTCGGGGAGCGAGGCGACCGGCGCCTTGGCGCGCATCGCCACGATCTTGTAGCCGCCGGCCTTGAGACGGTTCAGAAGCTCGGGCAGGGCTTCCGCGGTGTGCTTCTGGAAGTCGTGCATCAGGATGATGCCCTTGCCCTTCTTGTCTAGCCCCTTCATCACGGTCTCGATCACCTTCTCGGGCTTGGAGGCCTTGAAGTCGAAAGAGTCGATGTCGCAGGAGAAGATCGCGACGTTGCGGTTGCCGAGATAGGTGACCATCTCCGGCGGGTGTTGCAGCGCCGGGAAGCGGAAGAACGCTGCGGGCGAGATGCCGCCGAGGGCCCATTTCACGGCGCTGATGCCCTTCTCGATCTCTTCCTTGCGCTGCGCCTCGGTCAGCTTCTTGTTGTTGAGGTTGGCGTGCGACCAGGTGTGGGTGCCGACGGTGTGGCCGGCCGCGTAGACCTGCTTCAGGAGTTCCGGTTCGTAGGTGGCGTGCTTTCCGATCGAGAAGAAGATGCCGGTGGTGCACTGGTCGGCGAGCGCCTTCAGCACGGCGGGCGTGTTGTGCGGCCAGGGGCCGTCGTCGAAGGTCAGGACGACCTCCTTGTCGCGCAGGAAATCGAGCTCCTTGAAATGCTCGAAGCCGAAGCCGGGACCGCCTGTGGTGTCGATCTCCACGGTGCGGGCCACGCCCAGCGCGTTCGGATTGGTGCAGGCCGCGCGCGCCGGCTGCGGCGCTTGTTGCGGCGGGGGTGGGAAGGCGGCGGCTTGCGGCGCAGGCGCTGCGGGAGGGACTGCAGCGGGTGCCGGAGCAGCGGCAGGCGCTGCCGCGGGGGCGGCCTGGGTGGCGGCTGCGGGTTTCGCGGCTGGGGTCTGCGACCATGCCACGCCTGTCAGCGCGACAGACATCGCGCTTGCCAAAATCAGTCCTGCCGCCACACGCATGGTGTTGTCCTCGAGATTGATCCCGTTGTTCCGCCGCGGCTTTTCGCCTCCGGCAAAACCTGTCCTGCCCAAAAATATCTCTACGCTCATCCTAGCCTAGATGGTGCTCCGTCGCCATGGCAACGGCTGTTTGGCGCTCCGCCACAATTGTGCCCAGACCTGTTCGAGAAGCCTGTTCGAGGCAGGTGCGTCAGCTGTCAACCAGGGCCCTGGCAATCGCCGTCTTGATGCGTGTGTCGGCAGGCTCGATGGCCGACGGAAACGCCTCGGCGATGTAACCATCGCGGCCGATCAGGTATTTGTGGAAGTTCCACTTCGGAACGTCCCTCGGTCGCGTTTCGGCGGCCCATTTGTAGAAAGGATGCGCCTTGGCCCCGACCACGACGGCCTTGGCCGTGATGGGGAAGGTAACGCCGTATTGGTGGTGCGCGGTCTCCGAGATCTCGCTGGTGCCGCCGGGCTCCTGGCCGCCGAAATCGTTGGAGGGCACGCCGATCACGGCCAGCCCGCGCTCGCGAAACTCGCTCCAGAGCTCCTGCAGTCCGGTATATTGCGGGGTATAGCCGCACAGCGAAGCGGTGTTCACGACCAGCACCGGCTTGCCGGTGAACGCGGCCAGCCGAATGTCGTCGCCGGACAAAGCGGGGAACGAGAATGCGTAAGCGGAGATCCGGCTCATGCCGCCATCAGCCCGTGCGCGCGTTGCCGATGTGGCTGCAGCGAGAAGCGCCGTGGTGAGTATCGTTCTGCGGTTCAGCATGGCGGCGTCCCCCGGATGTGATCCGTCACGCAGCATACTCCGCCGAGACGACCTGCCCGCTCAACACCGCGTTATCTGACGCGGTGCCAGGCTCAGTACAGGCGGACGATGAAGTCGGTGCCTTCGCCGGTCTCGCCCTGGTTGATGCCCTGGTCGGACACGATGACCGAGCCGCCAGTGGTGAGCATCTCGTTGATCTTCGCCATGGCGTCGGCAGGAATCGTGATGCGATCCAGCGCCTCGGCCGGGCTGTCCGGCATGATCACCGGCTTTGCGGCAACGGGGATCACCGCGGCGCCACGCTGGCGGCGCGTGACGTGACCGTCGTCCTCGCGCGCGGCGGCACGAACGGCGACGGGCAGCGACACCACGGACCAATGCAGCGCATTGGAATCGGTCTTGTCGACCTCGGCGGTGAAAACGTGCGTGCCGAGCGGCCGGTCGCTTGCCGCGATCGTTACGGGCACATCGAACAGCGGCGCAAAATTCTGCCGCACGTAGAGCTTGGAATCCTTGCGGCTGATGAACACCGCAATCTGGCCGGTCCGCTTCGGCAGGTCCGGCTTCACGGATGGCGCGGGATCGGCAACGCGGGTCTGGTCCTTCTTCGCGTCCGGCGAAGCGGCTTGCGCGGGCGCGATTGCCGCTGGGTCAGGCTTCTTATCGGTCGTTGCCGCGTCAGCCTTGACTGGATCTGGCTTGGCAGGTTCGGACTTTGCAGTTTCGGCAGGCGCAGCTTCCGCCTTCGGCGCGTCGGACTTCGTGGCCTCGACCTTGTCAGCCGGCATCTCGTCCGAGCTCGCCTTGGAAGTCTCTGCGGCTTCTGCAGGCTTCGTTTCCGTGCTCGCCGCGTCGGGCTGCTTCGCAGCCTCGGAGACCTCGGCGGACGTGGTGTCCGCCTTGACTTCAGTCTTGGCCATTTCTTCGCGAACCGGCGCATTGCCCGTGGTCGCGTCCGACATCACGGTGTGGCCCACCGTGGAACGCAGCTCGAGCACGCCGTCGGCGCTGGCGGTCTGCGTCTCAAAAAACTTGGTCTCAACCGGCTTTGCTTCGGTGACCTTGGTTTCCGGCGCACCCTTGTCCGCCTTGTCGCCAACGCTCGTGGTCGGTTCGAGGCTTGCAGCCGGCTGCGGCTGGACGCGCAGCGAAGCGAGCATCGGATGCGAGAAGTTTTGCGGGGTCATCTGGCCGGGCGTGACGATCACGCGCGCGCCCATCTTGGTCCAGTTCCACATCTTCACCGCGAACGCCATCGGCATGCGGATGCAGCCGTGCGAGGCCGGATAGCCCGGCAGCACGCCGGCATGCATGGCGACACCGGACCAGGTGATCCGTTGCATATACGGCATCGGCGCGCCGCTATAGATGTTGGAGTGGTGGAATTTGTGCTTCTGGATGATGCTGAACACGCCCATGGGCGTCGAGTGGCCCTTCATGCCGGTCGACACCGGCGCCTCAGCGAACACGCCGTTGGAGTCGTAGACGGTGACCTTCTGCCGGTCGATCGAGACGACGATGACGAGCGGACCTTGCGGCTTTGCGCCGGTTTCCTTCTCGGCGACGGCCTCCTTCTTGGCGGCAGCCGAGCCGCGCTTCCGCGGCTTCTGGCGCGACTCCTCAGGATATCGTTGTTGCTGGGAGTAGTAGGAAGAACCCGAATAGTCCGGCGTGTAGTAAAACGCTGCTTCCGCCTGGCTGGTCGTACCGATCGCACCCGCGGCCGTCAGAATGGCGAACTGCCACAGCCGTGCCGGCGCGGCAGCAAAACGGGACCCGTTCACGCTAGTCATTCCTCGAATCCATAATCCAAATCAGACATTAGTGTCGCAGAGGGGATACGCGTTCACCAACAGGGCAGTTCTGCCGTCAGCTACTTTTGTCCAAAACGTAGCAAAAAAGCCTCACGGAGCGGTAAACGGCGCTCGTGCCCGGCTGTCACCGTCTTCCTGAACGACCACCCCATGCCTACATGGCTGGAACTTGCCACCGGAGAACTTCATGTCATCTCGTTTCCCCGGTCTTTCCGGCATCCGCTTGAAGGGCCTTGCTTTATTCCTGATGGCTCTGGCCATGCCGGCGGTGTCCGCGCAAGCCGCCGACGAGCCGGATCTGATTTTTCGCCGCTCTACCGTGTTCAAATGGATGAGCCCGAATGACAAGCTCGCGACCTACGGCCTCGACGATCCCGAGGTCGAGGGCGTGGCCTGCCATTTCACGGTGCCGGAAAAGGGCGGTTTTAAGGGCTGGCTCGGACTTGCCGAGGAGGTTTCCGACGTTTCGCTGGCCTGCCGCCAGATCGGTCCGATCAAATTCAAGGACAAGATGGAGCAGGGCGATGACATGTTCCGCAAGCGCCGCTCGCTGTTCTTCAAGAAGATGCAGATCGTGCGTGGCTGCGACGCCAAGCGCAACGTGCTGGTCTACATGGTCTATTCGGACAGGCTGATTGAGGGATCGCCGAAGAACTCGACCTCGACGGTGCCGATCATGCCGTGGGGACCGGCCGACGCGAACGTCCAGAAGTGCGGCGAATTCTTCACTCAGTGACGGGTTCGCGGCTGACACGCCGTTTCGCAAGGTGCGAGCCGCTCAGCCGCACGAACGCCTGCGGCGTGGCCTCGTAGCCGCGGCCTGATTGCAGGGCCATCGCCCCTGGCGAAGCGGTGCGTTGATCGGCTCGGTCGTTCCTCTCGGCCGGGTCGCGCGCCGTTGCGCGATCTTGCGCCGTCATGATGGCCATTCCTTGCATGGGCCCGGTTGACGGGCCTTTCGGTTTTCGAAGACTTCGGTCGCACCCGGCGAGCTCCGGGTTCATCGGTGGGACCGGCCTTCGTTTGCGGTTCTCTTCAGCAGAAAACCGTAAAATGCATGTGAAGCGTTGACGTCGTGAATGTGACCGCGTCACTTCAACCTGCGTGGATGGTTGCTCCCAAGCGGGTTCAAACCGTCACGTGCTCCATCTGAAATGATTGACGTTTTCCGGGAATTGTTTCGTCAGTTCGCGGGCGACGAAACAATTCCCACCGGGAACGAAACCATTTTGGGCTTTGGGCGCATCACGGGAGAAACCGCGGATGGTTATCAGTTTGACAACGACGACGGCGCACCGCCGGCCACGCAATTCGGGGACAGATCCATGCGCGCGCTCAGCTTCATCCTTGCTTTCGGCTTCGTGCTCGCCGGTTCCTCGTTCGCCGGCGCGCCGGACGGCAATCTGCCCGGTATCGGCACCTTCCAGTACAGCGGCTCGCCTGTGACGACCACGGCGCCGCAGCCCATCGTTCTCGCCGCGCGCCTCTGATCAGCAACAAGAAAATCAGCCGGCAAAGGCCATCATGTCCCTTCGACTCTGCGCCGCAGCGGTCCTCTCCCTTCTGACGATCAGTTCCGTCCAGGCACAGGTGCGTGCACCGAGCCGGCTGCCCGACCCGCGCACCGAATTTGTGCGGCAATGTGCCCCGCGCATGCTGGGGCGCTGGGAGCATCCGGAAGAGGTCTGCGGTTGCCTGCATGACCATGCCGCGGCCGTGGTCGAGGATCGCGATCTGCGCGAGGCGCTGCTGCGCGGCATCAGCGAGACCGGCGTTCCCACGATCGAGACCGATTGGGTGCCGGCGGCAAAACAGGGTGAGATCGGCGCGACCTTCACCAAGATCGCCAAACCGACCTTGCAGTGCATGTTCGATCCGGCGAAGTCTTAGCGGTTAATCGATTTCGGACCGTACCGCGCCACGCAGGAACTGGTTCGCAGGACGCCCTTGTCGCTCATCTTGGAACCGCGAACTTCCTTGATCTGTCCAGCCGGGCAGGTTCCGTCATCCACCATCACGCGCTGACCAAGCTTGAGATCCACGATGTCCTGCTCGCGGCCGATCGTGGCCGCGTGCGCTGCCGTCGCGAGCGCGGCGGAGATCAGGAGTGAGAGACAGGCTGCGCGACAAAGTGGCATGATGAGGGTTCCGGCGTCGGTGCCGCAATGTAGGGAGCGGCACACGATTCTCATAGTGAACCTTTCTCACGCTCGCCGACCCGCCTTGCCTTTGTTGCGCAAGGCGGCCCGCGCTTCCCGCGCGAGCCGTTCGGCTGAGGCGACGAGGCGTGGAACCGCGTGCCCCGAAAATCCCAGCACGAAACCGGGTAGCGCCCGCGCCCGCGCATAGGTGTCGGCGAGCAGCCAGCCTTCCGCACCCGCGGCCTGCTTCGCTTCGGCCGCAACCGCTGGCGCGACCGACGGATCGAACTGCGCGACAAGGTGCAGACCCTGCGACGGCACCGGGACCGACAACGCGCCATCCGATGCGGCTTCGAGTGTTTCGGCCAGTGCATCGCGCGCCTCACGGTAAAGCTTGCGCACGCGCTTCAAATTTGCGGCGAACGCTCCGGAATTGAGCATGTCGGCGACCGCGCCTTCCATCAGCGTTCCGGGAAAACGGTCGAGCGCGGCGCGCGCAGCCGTGACGTCGCCGATCAGGCGTTCGGGCAGGGCGCAATAGCCGATGCGCAGGCCCGGAAACAGCGTCTTGGCGAACGTGCCCATGTAGATCACGCGCTGGAGGTGATCGATGCCGGCGAGCGACATCAGCGGTGCGCCGTCATAGCGGAACTCGCTGTCGTAATCGTCCTCGAACACGAAGGCGCCGGCCTGCTTTGCCCAGTCGAGAAGCTCGAGCCGCCGCGGCATCGACATCTGCACGCCGAGCGGAAATTGATGCGAGGGCGTGACATAGGCCGCGCGCGCCGACGGCGCAGTCGAGCGGCCTCTCGCGATCTGCAGGCCGTGGGCGTCGACGGGAATGGGCACGGTGCGATAGCCGCATTGCGCGATGGTCCTGCGCGCGATCGGATAGCCGGGGTCTTCGCACCAGATCTGATCGTCGGCCTTCAGGATCGTCCCGAGAACGATGCGCAGCGTATGCAGCGTGCCTGACGTGAGCATGATCTGGTCGGGGTCGCAGCGTAGCCCCCGCGCCGATAACAGATGATCCGCGATCGCGACGCGCAGCTCACGGCTGCCGCGTGGGTCGCCGTAATGCAGATGCTCGGCGCCGAAGGCGCGCATGCGTCGCCCGACAAACGCGCGAAAGCGCTGCACCGCGCGCTGGTCGATATGGGTGCAGCCGAGCGAGAGCGCGCCTTGCCGCGGCGCCTCGACAATCACCTTCGGCTTCTTCGATGTTGCTGCGCGCGCCGGGATGCGTGCAGCGACGAACGTGCCGGAGCCGACGGTCGCTTGCGCAAATCCGTCGGCGATCAGGCGCTCATAAGCCGTGACGACCGCGTTGCGCCGAAAGCCGGTCTGCCTGGCCAGCGTGCGCGAGGGCGGCAGCGGCTCGCCGGGTTTGACGAGGCCAGAGACGATCATCTCGCACAGCGCCTGGTACAGCCGGTGCGCCGAGGAGGCGCCGGCGGTGATGTGCGGACCAGTGAGATCGAGCGGCAGCTCGGCTTTGGCCGGGGCGACGGAATTGGTCGGAATGTTTTGCATGGAATTGGCACTATCGCAGACCAAATGGGCAGCTACAACTAGTCTGGAATTCTTCCAATTCTGATGAGGAGCGGCCGTGAGCCAGACTGAGAGCCAAGATTCCTACCCGACGTCGGCGCGCAACCAGGTGAAGCGTCGGCACGACCGCGGCTTCTATGATCACGACACGGTCCATCGCATCCTGGATTCCTCGATGCTGTGCCACGTCTCCTATGTCATCGACGGCCAGCCCTATTGCACCCCGACCTTCTTCTGGCGCGAGGGGACGAAGCTCTATTGGCACGGCTCGAGCGCGAGCCGCATGCTGCGCAGCCAGACCAAAGGCGAGCGCGTGTGCCTCACTGTTGCCCATCTCGACAGCCTGGTGCTGGCGCGCTGCGGCTTCAACCATTCGGCCGACTACCGTGCGGTGATGGCGTTCGGCACAGCCTATCTCGTGACCGATGCGCATGAGAAGGAGCGCGCGGTGGTCGCGATGGTCGATCGCTTCTTCCCGGATCGCACCGCGAGCCTGCGGGCCAGCAACACCCAGGAGATCAAGGCGACCTCGTTCATCGCGATGGAGATCGAGGAAGCCTCCGCAAAGGTCCGCGCCAAGGGTGTCGCTGACGACGATGAGGACTACGAATTGCCGATCTATGCCGAGCGCATTCCGGTTCGCACCGTTCTCGGCGCGCCGGAGCCATGCCCGCGGCTGCTCGACGGCGTGAGCCGGCCGGCGACGCTGAATGGCTATTCGGAGGGCCGACTGCTCGAAGATGCATTGCGGGATGCTTATTTTGTGGAGTACCCGAACGGCTGAAATCGGCTAGCTTGCGCGCACCCTTGACCAACTGGATGCCCGGAGTTGCCTGATGAATGCCGAAACGCAGCAGAGGATTCTTGACGCCGTCGATGCCGGCTTCGAAACGCAGCTTGCGACCACACGCGATTTCGTTGCGATCCCTTCGACCCGCGGGGCGGAGGGGCCGTGCCAGGACATGATCGGCGACCTCCTGCGCGCGCGCGGATATGAGGTCGACGACTGGCACATCAATGTCGACGATCTCAAGGATCTGCGCGGCTTCGGCCCGATCGAGCATGATTTCTCCAAGGCGCGCACGGTGGTCGGCACCTATCGTCCGAGCACCGAGGCCGGCAAATCGCTGATCCTGCAGGGACACTGCGACGTGGTGCCCGCGGGGCCGCTGGAATTGTGGGACACGCCGCCGTTCTCGCCGGTCATCAAGGACGGCAAGATGTTCGGCCGCGGCGCCTGCGACATGAAGTCGGGCACCATCGGCGCGCTTTATGCGCTGGATGCGATCAAGGCGGCCGGCCTCAAGCCGACGGCGCGGATTCACTTTCAGTCGGTGATCGAGGAGGAGAGCACCGGCGTCGGCGCGCTTTCGACGCTTCAGCGCGGCTACCGGGCCGATGCCTGCTTCATCCCCGAGCCGACTACGGGCAAGATGGTGCGCTCGCAGGTCGGCGTGATCTGGTTTCGCCTGCGGGTGAAGGGCCATCCGACCCATGTGGCCTTTGCCGGCTCCGGCTCCAATGCGATCATGGCGGCCTATCATCTCGTCCACGCGCTGCAGAAGCTCGAGATCGAGTGGAACGAGCGCGCCAAGGCCGACCGTCACTTCAAGACGCTCAACCACCCCATCAACTTCAACCCCGGCATCATCAAGGGCGGCGATTGGGCTTCCAGCGTGCCGGCCTGGTGCGACGTTGATTGCCGCATCGCCGTCCTGCCGGGCTGGTCGGTTGCCGACCACCAGAAGGAGATCATGGCTTGCGTTGCCGCCGCCTCGCGCAGCCACCGCTTCCTCGCCAACAATCCGCCGGAGGTCGAATGGTCGGGCTTCCTGTCGGAAGGCTATGAGCTGACCGATTCCGCCGCGCCGGAAGCCGCATTCGGCAAGGCGTTCGGCAAGGTCTATGGCGGCGCGGTCGAGGATCTTGTCTTCACCGCGCTCACCGATACCCGTTTCTACGGACTCAATTACGGCATCCCCAGCCTCTGCTTCGGCGCCAGCGGTGGCGAGATGCACGGTTTCAACGAGTATGTCGATCTGGAGTCGTTGAAGAAGACGACCAAGGCGATGGCGCTGTTCATCGCGGAATGGTGCGGGGTGGAAAAGGCTTAAGCCTCTCTCCTTTGTCATTGCGAGGAGTTCTTGCGACGAGGCAAGCCAGACTGCCGCCCCGGAGGTAGACTGGATTGCTTCGTTCGCTCGCAATGACGGAGTGAGTTGCCGGGGCGCGCCTGTCTGCCCAATCTGGGGGCTCCCTCAAATCCTTTAAGCTTAAAAGAAAGACTAGGATGCCGCCCTGACCGGTGGCAGACTGGCGCGGTTCGCTGGACGAGTCCTTGGGAGCAACGATGCGCGATTGGGATGATGCTTACGCCAATTCGGCCCATATCCCGGGCTCGGACAAGATGCCGGCGCAATGGGCGGAGCGGGCCGCGGCCTACCGCGCCGGGCTGAAGGGCTTTCGTCCCGACATAGCCTACGGCTCCGGTGAGCGTCAGCGGTTTGACCTGATCCTGCCCGACGGCGACAGCAAGGGCCTCGTCGTGTTCGTCCATGGCGGCTACTGGATGCGCTTCGACAAGTCGACCTGGACCGATCTCGCCGAAGGCGCGCGGCACCACGGCTGGACGGTGGCGCTGCCGAGCTACACGCTGACGCCGGCCGCGCGCATCTCCGAGATCACCGCGGAGATGACCGCCGCGATCGCGAAAGCGGCGTCGCTCGTCCCAGGACCGATCCGGCTCGCCGGACATTCAGCGGGTGGCCATCTCGTCACGCGCATGCTCTGCGACGACAGCCGGCTCGAGCCCGCCGTCTTCAACCGCATCGCCGGCACGCTCTCGATCAGCGGCCTGCACGATCTGCGGCCGCTGCTCAAGACCGGGATGAACGAGACGTTGCGCATGACCATGGAGGAGGCGACGCTCGAAAGCGCGGCGCTGCATTTGCCACGCGGACATTCGCCGGTGACCGCTTGGGTCGGTGGCAGTGAGCGGCCCGAATTCATCCGTCAGTCCGACTTGTTCGCCAATGTCTGGACCGGCTTCGACGTGCCAACGCGTCTCGTGGTCGATCCCGGACTCAACCATTTTACCGTGATCGATGCGCTCAAGGATCCGTCGTCGCCGATCACCGCGCGGCTGATCGGCCTCGATTGACGACGGCAGAGATGATCGATCGGGAGGGCCTGTCATGACGTCCAGCGATTACGATCCCTCAAGCGACGGCGCCGAGACCGATTTCGCCCGGCGCATGTCCTATGGCGACTATCTGGCGCTGGATGCGATCCTCGGCGCACAGCATCCGCTCTCCGAAGCGCATGACGAGATGCTGTTTATCATCCAGCATCAGACCACGGAGCTGTGGATGCGGCTTGCCATCCACGAGCTGGCTGCTGCGCGTCGTGCGATCTCCAAGGATGAAGTGCAGCCCGCGATGAAGATGCTGGCGCGGATGTCGCGCATCTTCGAGCAGCTCAACAACGCCTGGGATGTGCTGCGCACGATGACGCCGAGCGAATATACGCGCTTCCGCTCCCAGCTCGGCCAATCCTCGGGCTTCCAGTCGCGGCAATACAGGCTGATCGAATTCCTGCTCGGCAACCGCAATCATGCCATGCTGAAGCCGCACGCGCATGATGCCGAGACGACGAAGTTGCTCGAAGCCGAACTCGCAACGCCGAGCCTTTACGACGAGGTGCTGCGGCTTGCCGATCGCAATGACCTGAAAATGCCTGCGGCGGTTCTGGCGCGCGATGTTCGTGAGACCCACAGTTTTAGCGAGGGGGTGCTGCAGGCCTGGCGGATCGTCTACGAGGTGCCGGAGACGCACTGGATGCTGTACGAGCTCGCCGAGAAGCTGGTCGATTTCGAGGATTATTTCCGGCGCTGGCGCTTCAACCACGTCACGACGGTCGAGCGCGTCATCGGCTTCAAGCGCGGCACTGGCGGCACCGGCGGCGTCAGCTATCTCAGGCGCATGCTGGAGGTCGAGCTGTTTCCCGAGCTCTGGCGCGTCCGCACGATTTTGTAGAGAAGACCATGACCAGGCTTCGCGTCTATGACGACACCAAGGCGCTGTTTCATCTCCCTGACGGCGTAATCTATCTCGACGGCAATTCGCTCGGTGCATTGCCGCTTGGCGTCGCCGAGCGCGTCAGCCGCGTGATCACCGCGGAGTGGGGCAACGAGCTGATCCGCGCCTGGAACACCGCAGGCTGGTATGCTCAGCCGCGCCACGTTGGCGACCGCATCGCGCGGCTGATTGGCGCGGAAGCCGGCTCCGTGATGGTCGGCGACACGCTGTCGCTGAAGGTCTATCAAGCGCTCGCCGCCGCGCTCGACATGAATGCATCGCGCAAGGTCGTCCTGTCGGACACCGGCAATTTCCCGACCGATCTCTACATGGCCGAAGGCCTGATCGCGACGCTCGAGCGCGGCCATCAATTGCGCCTGGTGGCGCCAGAGGAGATCGAGGCCGCGCTGTCGGAAGAGATTGCGGTGCTGTACATCACCGAGGTCGACTACCGTACCGGCCGCCGTCACGACATGGCGGAGCTGACCGCAAAGGCGCATGCGCTCGGCATCGTCACTGTCTGGGATCTCGCGCACTCAGCCGGCGCGCTGCCGGTCGATCTCGCCGGTTGCGGCGTCGATTTTGCAGCCGGCTGCACCTACAAATATATCAATGCCGGCCCGGGCGCGCCGGCGTTCCTCTACGTCGCGCCGCGACATGCCGACGACGCGCGCGCTGCGCTATCGGGTTGGATGGGGCACGCAAAGCCCTTTGCGTTCGAGCTTGGCTACGCGGCCGCCGGCGGCGTCGAGCGCATGCGCGTCGGCACGCCGCCGGTGCTGGCGATGGCGGCGCTGGAGGCTTCGCTGGATATCTGGGATCGGGTTGACCTCAAGGAGGTCCGCGACCGCTCGCTGGCGCTCGGCGATCTTCTGATCGCGGAAGTCGAACGGCGTTGCCCGCAACTCAAGCTCGTGACGCCGCGTGCGCATGAGCGCCGCGGCTCGCAAGTTTCCTTCGCCTTCGAGGGCGGCTACGCCGCCATGCAGGCCGTGATCGCCCGCGGCCTCATCGGCGATTTCCGCGCGCCTGACATCATGCGGTTCGGCATCACGCCGCTTTATATCGGCGAGAGCGAGATCGTACGGGCGGCCGAGATCATCGAGGAGGTGATCGCCGGTGAGGTGTGGCGGCAGCCGGAATATCAGGTCGTGAATGCGGTGACGTGAGGGCGGAGGTCTCTCTCAACGTCATTGCGAGGAGCCCTTGCGACGAAGCAATCCAGAATCCCTCCGGGGAGACAGTCTGGATTGCTTCGCTTCGCTCGCAATGACGGGATGAGAGAGTTGGGCTTACCCCCACAACGCATTCACGATCGCATCCAGCCCGTCCGTCAACGCCGCCGGCCCCGGCTGCAAAATGATCGGCGACTTGATCTCAATAATGCGATCATCACGTACAGCCGGAATCTCGCTCCACCCGTCGCGCAGCTGGATGCGGGCGGGCACGACCTTCTTGCCGCACCATGACGCCAGGATCACATCGGGCGCGGCCTTGCGCACCGCGTCCGCGGCGATGATGCGATCCTTCGCGGCTTGTTGGTGTCGCAGGTCCGGAAACACATCCTCACCGCCGGCGATCTCGATCAGCTCGGACACCCAGCTGATGCCTGAGATCAAGGGATCGTCCCACTCCTCGAAATAGACTTTTGGCCGCGGCGAGGGGCGGGGCGTTGCCGCGATCGTTGCGAGGCGCTGCTCAAGGCCATGCGCGAGTACCTCGGCGCGCTTGGCTGCGCCAACCAGCGCGCCGAGCATGCGGATCATCGCAAAAATGCCGGCGACGTCGCGCTGGTTGAAGACGTGGACGTCGATCCCGGCGCGGACGAGATCGGCGACGATGCCGGCCTGCAGGTCGGAGAAGGCGAGCACCAGATCCGGTTCCAGTGCCAGCACTTTTGGGATGTCCGCAGAGATGAAGGCGGAGACCCGCGGCTTCTCACGCCGCACCTGCGGTGGGCGGACGGCATAGCCGGAGACGCCGACGATGCGGTCCTGCTCGCCGAGCAGATAGAGTGTTTCGACCGTCTCTTCGGTCAGACAGACGATGCGGCGGGGCGGGAAGTGGCGCATGGGAGGAGCATATGCGCAAATGAGAGTGCCGATGTCACGGCGGCCATTACCTCGGACGTCATTGCTTTGCCGCGCGAGGCCATTCACGCTGCGACAACAAGGAATTGGGAGGGGATTTGATGACGCCGCTCGAAAAACTTAAAGCGATGAAGATGCCGTTCGCCGAACTCAAGGGCGTCGAATTCGTGGAGGCCGAGAGGGATCGCGTGGTGGCGCGGATGACGGTGCGTCCCGATCTCTGCACCCTGCATCACACCATCCATGGCGGCGCGGTGATGGCGTTCGCCGATTCCGTTGGCGCGGCCGCAACCGTGATCAACCTGCCGGAGGGCGCCAAGGGCACGACCACGCTGGAGAGCAAGACCAACTTCATCGGCGGCGCCAAGGAGGGAACCACTGTCGTCGCCACCGCCACCCCGGTCCATCGGGGGCGCCGGACCCAGGTCTGGACCACCCGGCTCGAGACCGAGGACGGCAAGCTGGTTGCAATCGTGACCCAGACGCAGCTGGTCCTGTAAGACTACGGGACTTTGATTTTGTTAACGAATTAGTCGCTTCAGCTGCCTCAAACTTGAGCAGGTTCCCGTCTTGAAAAATTTGTTGCGATGCACAATATTGGAGGCCTAGGGATTCGAACGCCTCCTCGAGGGACACCAAGAGGAGTTTTGACGTGGTACTTGAAGACACCGTCCGCACTGCCCCGGGCTATGTGCGGACCCTGAGCCAGCAGGAAGAATTGCCGCTGCTGCGCGATCACCTGCTGAGGCTCGATGCCGTAAGCCGGCATGACCGTTTCAACGGTTTTCTCGACGATAGCTTCATCGAGCGTTACGCTGGCCGCTGTGCCGAAGATGGCACCGTAATCGTCGCCTATATCGTCGATGGCGTGGTCCGCGGTGCGGCCGAGCTGCATCCGCCGGAGAGCGATTCGTTGCCCGAAGTCGCCTTCAGCGTGGAAGCCTCCGCCCGCCGCCAGAACGTCGGCACCGTGCTTTTCAGCCGCCTGATCGCGGAAGCGCGCTGGAAGGGCTACAAGAGCCTGCGCATCACCACGGGCGCGGAGAACCACGCCATGCGGGCGCTCGCCAAGAAGTTCGGCGCGCATCTGCAGTTCCGCCATGGTGAATCCACCGGCACGATCGATCTTGCCAAGACGCCCGAGGCCGAGCTCGCTGATCTCGCAGCGGCGCCGTTCAAGGCCGGTCGCGCGATTCTCAACTTCAACTCGACCTGTTGGAAGCTGATCTCCAGCATGTACGGCAATCACGCGGCCTGAAATTCAAAGACCTGAAATTCAAGGGCCTGAATCAAAAAGCGGACCGGCAACGCCGGTCCGCTTTTTTTATTGGAGAAGGAGTAAGCGCTCAGGTGCCGGTGCGCTTGTCGTTGCCGAAGCGGCGGACGACACGGCGTTCGACCACGATCGAGCGCTGCGCACCTTGTTCGCCGGCGATCACCCGGGTTGCGGTGATACGGCTGTTGGTGCGGGCCTGTTTCTTCACCTCGGCCTGAACGACGTCCAGCGGCATCCCCATCAGTGAGGCGGCGATCTCGGCCTGCTGCTCCTGATCGTCGGTAATGCCGACAGCGGCGAAGATCGCCTCGTCCAGGGTGGGCGGATCGTGGCGCACGCGCCGCGTGCCATATTTGGTATTCCAGTCTGCGCTCATATCGGCCTCGTTTCGATGCCGGGATACCTAGTGCGGTCTATGTTGCATTGCAATATGAATTTGGTGTGGCATCTCAGCTATGCACTCAAAGCTTCTCAAGCTTGCTGGCGTCGTAAAGTTCGAGCGTCGTTGCCCCTGTGGCGAGCGAGCGCAGCGCCCGCACGAACTCGCCGGACGCAGGTACCGCAAAATGGGCCGCAAGCGCGCCGCGGTCGGCCCATTGTTCGAAGAACACCAGCCTGAGCGGGTTCTCGCAATCGACATGCACCGCATGTGAGATGCAGCCGGGCTCCTGGCGCGAACGATGGACGTGTTCGAGGCTGAGGCGGCGTGCCTCCTCGAACGTCTCGGGCCGGACCGTCACACTCCCAGTCACCACGATCATGCCATTCCCCAATGTGGCTGCCGCTAGGGCAGGGATGCTTCACGCGCCATGGTCTTGACCGGCGTCTGCGGCCAGCGCTTCAGCGCGGCGTGGCCGGCCTCGGTCAGCCGATAGATGCCGCGCTCAGCGCGTTCGAACCAGCCATAGACGTTGTGCAGGAGAATCTTGCCGGCATCGGGACAGCGTTCGCGCAGATCGCGCACGGCCCGCGGGCCGCCTGCAAGCTCCGATGCGCAGGCCAGCGCCTGCTGACGGTAGGCCGTCATGATCGGCGCGCGCGTGCTGCCGCCGAGCACGGGGTCGCCCCGGCGGCGCTGATGTTCGGCCACCAGCCGCGAGCGCGTCTTCGGTTCACGGCGAGGGGCTGCCGTCGGTGGCTTCACGAGCACCTCGACCTGGCCGTTGTCGGTCACCCCGAGCATACCGAAGCCGAGGCGACGGCAGAGATTGCGATAGCGTGCGTCGCTCTCGCGGCCCTTGCCGCGGATCGACATCTTTGCGGCGATCCAGACCTCGTCACCTGCCGGTGCGCGATCGACCGCCTGCAGGATCAGTTCGAGGTTGAAGGCGAGCTTGAGCTCGCCGATCACCACCACCGGCGGATCGCTGACGCTCAGGCCCACGAGATCGCAACCGCCGATCTCGCCCTTCACAGAGAAGCCGAGCTCTTCGAGGAAGCGTTTGACGGGGAGATAGAGCGCGGTTTCCAAAGTGAGTTTCCGATCGGAGAATCAGTTTCTGCCAGTTTAGCCCGGATCGGACTCCGGCTGCCGGCCAATTGCCCGGACGCGGTCAAGCCAGCTATACCCTGCGCGGGGAACAGGCGGGCGCGCGCGAATATGACGATCAGGAACGGGCTCTATCACATCCGGATCGAGATGCTGGACGGCGTTCAGGGCGGCAATCAAGGCGTGATGGTGCTGCGTGACGGCACCATGCGCGGCGGCGATTCCTTTTTCTTTGCCCACGGCAGCTACACGTCCGCCGACGGCAAGTGGAAGGGCGAGCTAACCAACGAGGAGCATTCGCCCTCGTTCGACGAGCGCCCCGTGTGGGGCCGCAAGGTCGTCACCATCGGCTTCAGCGGCACCTACACCGATGAGACCGCCTATGGCGAAGGCATGGCGCTCGCCGGCAAGCAGAGCATCCGTTTCAAGGGCAATCTGCGGCTGCTGGTGCCGGATTGATCAGACCCGCCCGCTCACCGGAATCAGCGCACTGGTGACGCCGCTCGCGGCGTCGCTGACGAGGAACAGGATCACCTCGGCAAGCTCCTGCGGCGTAACCCATTTGGTGAAGTCGGCTTTCGGCATGTCGGCGCGGTTCGCCTTGGTGTCGATGGTCGACGGCAGCACCGCGTTCACCGTGACCTTGCCTTTCCATTCGTTGGCGAGCGCCTCGGTGAGGCGGTGCACGCCTGCCTTCGATGCCGCGTAGGGACCCATGCCGGCGCCCGCCTGCAGCGCGCCCATGGCGCCGATATTGACGATGCGGCCTGCCTTCGAGGCGGCAAGATGCGGCAGTGCCGCGTGCGAGGCGTTGAGGGCGGTCAGCACGTTCAGCGCATGCATGCGATGCCACGTCTTGATGTCGCCGTCACCGACGGTCTCGAAGGCAAAACCGCCGGCGATGTTGACGAGGGCGTCCAGTCTGCCGAAATGCTTCGCAGCAGCCTCCACCGCCGTCTTCGCCTGCGCCGCGTCGGACAGGTCGACGCCGCCGATCTCGATGCGCTCGGTCGTCGCCGGCAGTTGAGAGGGCGCGTGATCGATCCCGGCGACCCGCGCGCCGCGTGATTGCGCGATGTCGGCGACGACTTTGCCAAGCGCGCCGAGCGCGCCGGTCACGACAATGATTTTTCCCTGCACGATACTCTCCGTCGTCTCAATTCGCATCGACTATTGCGCGCTGTGAATTGGACTTGCAATGGCGGCGGCATCAAGGCTGAATGATCACCGCAACCTTGGATAGCGAGAGGGGATTAAGATGTCCGAGAGGCCACCGACCGTGGACGTCCCCCAAGACATCATCAAGCTCAAACATCCGCTGCGAAACTTCTTCGATGCCCTGCGCGTAAAGGGTCCGGTTCAAATCATTGCGATGGGATCGTCCTCGACGGCTGGACGGGCGGACGTCGTGCCTTACCCTCATCGCCTCGAGATGTATCTGAGACAGCACTACGCCGGGCCGTTGCCGAACGTTTGGATTGACGTCTTGAACCGAGGCAAGGGAGGAGAAGAGGCTCCGAAGGAGTTGGATAGGTTCGATACCGACATCTTCGACGACCAGCCGGCAATGGTGCTTTGGCAGGTCGGCACCAATGCCGTCTTTCGTAAGGATGAATTCAACTTCGAAGACGTTGTTGGCAAGATTGCCGAAGGAGTGCATCGGCTGGCTGAGCGTCCAATCGATGTAGTGTTGATCGACCCGCAGTATGTCACGGCGATGCTCCGCGACGACAAGGCGGAGCTTTCGGAGAAAATGGTCTTGGAGATCCGCAGGATCGCGGATGACGCCAAGGTGAATGTATTTCAGCGCTGGGCCTTAATGCGACATTGGCACGTGCAGAACGACGTGTCATTCGACCAATTGCTCGATCCCACGGATCGTCCTGACATGCTTCACCAGAGCGACTGGAGTACGCTCCAGGTGTCCAAAGCCCTATGCCAGGCGATCACTGACGCCACCCCGTCGGGAAGCTGGCTGTCCGAAACGGAGGCCTGATCACGCCTGAAGATAACGCTCCTTCAGCGCGGTCCGCTCCGCCGCCCCGAGCTTGAGGCCGTCGCGCAGGTACGTTTCGACATCGCCATAGTCGCGGCCGACGGCATCGAAAGCGGCATCGAGATAGGAGGCGTTGACCGAGCCGATGGCGTCAAGGACGTCGGCGGGCAGATCGGAGACGCTCGACACGTCGCGCTTGTAGTGGCGATTGGTCAGCAGATAATCCTCTGCAATGACGTGGTCGGGCACGCCGAGCGCATGCAGGATCAGGGCGCTGGCAAAGCCGGTGCGGTCCTTGCCGGCGGTGCAGTGGATCACGAGCGGGGCGCGGTCCTCCATGAGATGGCCGAACAGCATGCGGAAGCTGTGCGTGTTGTGGCGGACATAGTTACGATAGGACTCGCGCATGAGTTCGAGCGCGACCGGAGCAGTCAGCGCACCCCTGGCGAGCTCGGCGCGCAGTGAGGCCACCACCGTCGGCTCGATTGGCAGCGAATGCACGGTGATCTCGTCGACGACGCAGACGCCGGCCGCGCGCTCCTCGACGCCGCGGAAGTCGAACGCGCTCCTGACGCCGAGTGCGCGGACGATCGCGATGTCTTCAGCGGTGAGTTGGCCCAGATGGTTGGAGCGGAAGATGTGACGCCATCGCGTGGTGCGGCCGTCGCTCGCGGCGTAACCGCCGAGGTCGCGAAAATTGCTGGCGCCTTGCAAGGCGAGGTGACGGGAAGGGGAGTCTGACATCGGAGCTGCTTTTGTTATGTTGCCGACGGACCATTACAGGGGGCGATCATGGGCCGGCACAAGGCCATTCTTTTGGGGATCACCATGCTGGCGGGCGGAATTTCCGGCGCGCGGCAGGCCGACGCGCAGACCTTCCGGAACTACCGCTGTGCCGATGGTACGCAGTTCATTGTTGCGTTTTATGACGGCGACAAGCGCGCGTTCCTCCAGATCGACGGCGAGCCGGTGACGCTTGCCAAGCGGTTGGCCATTTCGGGCGCGCGCTATTCGGGGACGGGGATCACGCTGAGGATCGGCAAGGCCGGGGCGACCACGGTCAAGCATCTGAAGCGGCCTGTGACGGCCTGCTCGGTGATCTGACGACGCTCATCAGGTCAGGAATCAAAAAGGGTCGAAACCTCATTGTTTCGACCCTTTTTCAAACTTCCGTCGAGCGATCGAGAGTGCGCGGCGGTCTCAAACCAGATACTGGCATTAGCGTTCCCATTTGGGCTTTGCTTCGTCGACCGCGTCCTGGTGGTACCAGCTTCCGCTGCAGATCGTCTCGTTCACGGGGAGCGAGAGATGATTGGCGGGGTGGCCGGTCTCACCGTAGCGGCGTCCCGCGAGGGCCGCGCGGCCCCCGACAGGGAATTGGTAGATCTGGGCTGAGCCGTGGCTCAAACTACTGTTCATCATTTCTGTCTCTCCTGACGCCGAAGCGCTTACCTCCATGGTGCGCCCGACTCGTTTTCTTGTGGTTACCGGACTCCATATCGGCCGTGCATCTCGAAATGCAAAGTGCTGAAAAGGAAATCATTGTTGGCCTAGTTTGTAGGCATCTGGGGTTCTGCACCCTCAAAGGCAGCGGTTGGCTGACTAACGCTTGGGCCATTCCGAAGGTTGCTGGAACAAGCCAGCCGGCTTCGCAAAAATTACGAGCGGTTGGCGCTGGTTTAGTCGCAGGTCGGGATTCAACCGCTGGTGCTTTAGAATGGAGCGTTTTCCGTGGATTTTTTGCGGTGCGGGGTAACGCAAAGGTGCGCTGCTTTGACGCACGCAGCTGGCGATCGTCACCGGCCAAATCGCGCCGCCCGGGACCGGGGATAACCTTCCGCAGTGCGGCCTTTTGGCACGTTAAATGCTTGTAAACGGATGGCCGATGTTGGCCGGGAAACAACGTGCGGGGGCCTTCGGCCCCCACCTTTCGCATCATCTACAGAGAGGCTCAATGACCAAGTATAAGCTCGAGTACATCTGGCTCGACGGATATACGCCGACTCCGAACTTGCGCGGCAAAACTCAGATCAAGGAATTCGCGTCGTTCCCGACGCTCGAGCAGCTTCCGCTCTGGGGCTTCGATGGCTCCTCCACCCAGCAGGCCGAAGGCCACAGCTCGGATTGCGTGCTGAAGCCGGTCGCGGTGTTCCCGGACGGCGCCCGCACCAACGGCGTGCTGGTGATGTGCGAAGTCATGATGCCCGATGGCAAGACGCCGCACTCGACCAACAAGCGCGCCACCATCCTCGACGACGAGGGCGCGTGGTTCGGCTTCGAGCAGGAATACTTCTTCTACAAGGACGGCCGTCCGCTCGGCTTCCCGGCCTCCGGTTATCCGGCGCCGCAGGGACCGTACTACACCGGTGTCGGCTACTCGAACGTCGGCGACGTCGCCCGCAAGATGGTCGAAGAGCATCTCGACCTCTGCCTGGCTGCCGGTATCAATCACGAAGGCATCAACGCGGAAGTCGCGAAGGGCCAGTGGGAATTCCAGATCTTCGGCAAGGGCTCCAAGAAAGCCGCCGACGAAATGTGGATGGCCCGCTACCTGATGCTGCGCCTGACCGAGAAGTATGGCGTCGATATCGAGTTCCACTGCAAGCCGCTCGGCGACACCGACTGGAACGGCTCCGGCATGCACGCCAACTTCTCTACCGAGTATATGCGCACGGTCGGTGGCAAGGAGTACTTCGAGGCGCTGATGGCGGCGTTCGACAAGAACCTGATGGACCACATCGCCGTCTACGGCCCGGACAACGACAAGCGTCTGACCGGCAAGCACGAGACCGCGCCGTGGAACAAGTTCAGCTACGGCATTGCCGATCGCGGCGCTTCGATCCGCGTTCCGCACTCCTTCGCCAACAACGGCTACAAGGGCTATCTGGAAGACCGCCGTCCGAACTCGCAGGGCGACCCATACCAGATCGCTTCGCAGATCCTGAAGACGATCGCGTCGGTGCCGACCGAGAAGAAGGCGGTCGCCTAAGATCCTCCCGGCCCGGGCTGGGGGGCTGGCCCGGGTTGGCTTTCAAATCCGCCGGAGCTCAAAAGGCTCCGGCGGATTTTTGCATTTCGATGACAGTGCTTGCCGATGACAGTGCTCGTTGTGGGTCTGGCGGCCATGCCGGCCTGGAGCCTGTCAATGTCAGCCCAAACCGGGATAGAGTGCCCGCAGGATGCGCGCGGGGCCGGGGACACGGCTGGTGTTTGAAGGCTTCTACAAGGTGAGATTTCAGCTCGGCGACGGCGTCGGCCGGAGCGTGATGCATGCCGGCAACGGCAAGATGCTCGGTGGCAATTCTGCGTTCGCCCATATCGGCACCTACCAGAAGTCCGCCGACGGTATCGACACCGTCATCAAGACCGTTCGCCATAACCCCGATCCGAACTACCGCGCCATGGCCGGCACCGACGATGCGACGTTGATCGCGAAGGGTTTTGCCGACGGCAATCTCTATCGCTTCAAGGGTGAGCTCAAGGAGCTGCCCGGCGTGCTCTTCCAGTCGCTGATGACGCCGATCACGGAGGACGAGGTGCCGATCGCAGGCGGCGTCGGCGAGGCCGGCATCGCCGACGGCCTCTACTCGGTTCACTTGCGCATGCTCGACGGCGTCGATGGCGGGCTCACCGGCGTGATGCTGCTCAACCGGGGCCGCATCCTCGGCGGCGATGCCTCGTTCTATTATCTCGGCAGCTACACCGCCGCGAACGGCCGCTGGAAGGGGCAGCTCCTCAACCAGGAGCACACGCCCGCCAAGGACGATCCGATCTTCGGCGGCCACGAGGTCGGCATCGGCTTCTCCGGCAGCTATGACGGCGAGGAGGCGGTGCTGGAAGCAACCGCGCTCGCCGGCAAGCGCAGCCTGCGCCTGACCGCGGCGCTGAAGCTCATGCATCGCGCCTGATCGCTACAGGGAATTGCACATGGAAAAAGTTCGCATGCTCTCGACGCTCGGCCTGATGGGCGCGATGCGCAGCCTGTCGTCCGCGTTCGAGACGGCGAGCGGCATTCACGTCGATGCCGATTTCGCACCGACGCTCGCCTTGCTGAAGCGCTTGCGCGCCGGCGAGGCTGCCGATCTCGTCATCCTCACGCGCGAAGGGCTCGACGAAATGATCGGCGAGGGCCGGGTGATCGCGGACAGCGCGGCTGACCTGGCGCGCTCCTATGTCGGCCTCGCCGTGCGGAAAGGCGCGCCGCATCCCGACATCGGCAGCGAGAGCGCGCTGCGCCAGACGCTGCTCGCGGCGCGGTCCGTCGCCTATTCGCGGCTCGGCGCGAGCGGGGTGTACTTCGCCCAGTTGATCGTGCGGATGGGCATCGCGGCCGAGGTCAACGCCAAGGCGACCATCGTCGAGCAGGGCTTTACCGCGGAGCGGCTCGTCAGCGGCGACGCTGATCTGGCCGTGCAGCAGATCAGCGAGCTGAAGCAGGTCGAGGGCATCGCGGTGATCGGTCCGGTCCCGCACGAATTGCAGACGCCGGCGGTGTTCTCCGCCGGCCGCATGGTCGATGCGAAACAGGCCGAAGCGGCGGACCGGCTGCTGCGCTATCTGGCATCGCCGGAGGTCGTGCCCGTGCTGCGGCAATCCGGACTCGAGCCTTGAAATCGCAGGCGAGCGGCCGCAATTTGATGGCTATGCGGACCTGTCTCCTTGCCATCCTCGTTGCGCTTGCCGCACCCATCGCCGCGCATGCGCAATCGGCCGACCTCGTCCTGTGCGACCGTGTCGCTGCCGATCCGAGCGATCCCGACAAGCCGGCCGACGTGAAGGGCGTGCCTGACATCGCAGCGTCCGACGTCGCGACCGCGATCAAATTCTGCAAGCAGGCGGCATCTTCGTCGCGCCGTGCGATGTTCGCACTCGGGCGCGCCTATGCGGCCAACCGCCAGACGGCAGACGCAATCGCCGCCTGGCGCAAGGCGGCCGACAAGGGCTCCAGTGCTGCGATGGTCGAGCTCGGCGTCGCCTACGGCAACGGCTCAGGCGTTGCCAGGGACGAGGCGCAGGCGCGAAAACTGTTCGAGAAGGCAGCGCAAGCCGGCAACCCCCGCGGCGTCTCCAACCTCGCCGCGCTCGGCAGCGCCGGCGGTGGCGCGCCCGCCGATCCCGCGCAGGCGCGCACGCTGCTCGGCAAGGCCGCCGAGACCAATTCGGAGGCGCAGTACCAGCTCGGCCTGATGCTTGCCGACGGCAATGGCGGCGACAAGGACGATGTCGCGGCGCGCGCGCTGTTCGAGAAGGCGGCGGCGCAAAACCATCCCGGCGCGCTGGAGCGGATGGGCGCCTTCGCGCAGGAGGGCCGCGGCGGTCCGAAGGACAAGGACGCGGCAAAGGCCTATTACGAGCGTGCGGCAGCGCTCGGCGACGAGGATGCCAAGAAGGCGCTGGAGCGGCTGCGCTGTCCCTATGCGATCAAGGACAAGCAGGGCAAGCTCGTCACCACCCTGTGCTTCTAGCTCACTTCATGTAGGCACTTGCGGGTTCGAAACGTCGAAAACAACCCCATGCACAGTAGCCAAGTGGTTGAAATTCAAGGCAGCCAGGTTTCGAAATCGCGTACTGCGGATTTTACGAAATTAGCTTGACCCGTCGGGCAAAACAGGAGCACGATGGCATCATGGCAGGGTAGGCTCCGCGAGCGGCCCTGCGCGGATAAGCCGGATGGCATCGGCCCGGCGACGATGCTAGGTAGTCCGCAATTCCTTTTGATGTTGCGGATTCATGACGTTGCTCGACGGGCTCTACAAGGTTGAATACGGCATCCACGATGCTTCCGGGCGCAGCATCATGTGCCTGCACGACGGCAAGATGCTGGGGGGCAATTCCGCCTTCGCGCATCTCGGCACCTATTCCGAGCGGGACGGCGAGATCATTGCCGAGGTGATCACCGAACGGCACAATGACGATCCCCACCACAAGCCGCTGATGGGCGCCGACGTCGCCACGATCGGCGCACGCGGCCGGCTGAACGGCAACCAGATCCGTCTCGAGGGCAGCGCGGACACCATGCCGGGCGGCAACTTTTGGGCCGTGCTGACGCGGCTCGACGATGGCGCGCTGCCGCCACGCGGCACGATCGGGGAGGGGGGCATCGCCAACGGGCTCTATGGGATGAGCCTGCGCGCGCTCGATGGCGTCGATGCCGGCCTCTCCGGCGTGATGCTGCTGATCGACGGCCGCATTCTCGGCGGCGATGCGTTCTTCTACTATCTAGGCGCCTATTCCTCAGCGGATGGCCGCTGGAAGGGCGAGATGCTCAACCAGGAGCACACGCCGGCGAAGGGCGACAATCCGGTGTTCGGCGGCTACGAGGTCGGGATCGGCTTTTCCGGGACCTGCACGTCCGACAGTGGCGAGCTGGAAGGTGTCGCGCTGGCAGGGAAGCGCAGCTTGCGGCTGGCGGCATCGCTCAGGTTGATGCGAAGGGCGTAGTCGTCGGCTCGCAAAGTCATTGCGTCCGTTTTGCGGTCGGAAGGTGACAACAAAGGCCGGGCGCCTGGATGTCGGGCTTGAGCCGACTTTTGCAACAAAATCGGCCATAAGCGAACTTGCAATCCGTAAACCAGCTTATTCAATCACATCGTCGGCAATTGCGAGCAGCGAGGGTGGGATGTCGATGCCGAGTGCCTTGGCGGTCTTCAAATTAATGGTCAGCTCAAACTTGGTCGGCTGTTCGACCGGAAGGTCGGCTGGGACTGCGCCCTTTAAAATCTTGTCCACATAATCCGCAGCCCGACGGCACATCTGCAGTCTGTCCATGCTGTAGGACATCAGGCCGTTTGCTTCCACGTATTCTTTTAATCCGTAAACAGCAGGCAGTCGGGCGGCTGCTAGAAGGTTGACGATTTGCTGCTTGGCACTGAGCAGCAAGGGATCATCCAGGGTCATTAGACCTGCTGCGCCTGATTTGATCGCAGCCTCGATACTGGCGGACACCTCGCTGAGATTTCTAGCTTCGAAGATCGCAAGTGGTTGATGAGTTGCCGCGGCTGCCGTCTTGACTTGCTTTAGTGCCAAGGCGGTAAAGGGCGTGTCAGGGTTCCCAAGCACCGCGATAAGCTTTTGACCGGGGATGAGGTTCTGCAGCAATTGCAGTCGTTTGTTCGCAAATTCACTGGCTAGATCGCTGAAGCCGGTGACATTTGCGCCGGGCCGGCTCAAGCTCACGACGAGACCTGCGCCAATGGGATCGCCAACCATCGTAAATACGACGGGAATGCTATTGGTAGCACCCTTGGCTGCCTTTGCCGCAAGCGTCCCAAATCCCGTGACTAGAATGTCTGGCATGGCCTCTACCAGCTCAGCAGCAAGTTCTGGCAGGCGCTCCGGTCGGCCATCGGCAGAACGGTACACCAACGTAATGTTCTTGCCCTCGCTGTAACCCAACTCCTGCAGTCGCGCTAAAAATGGCTTCGCCAGTGTCGTGTCCTCGTCGGGCAGCAGTGCGAGGTACGCGACCCGGTAAGATTTCTCCCGCTGTTGCGCCCTGGCAGTCAATGGCAACGCAACAGCGCCACTCAAAACACAAATGAAATCTCGCCTTCGCATGTACGCTCCAAACTCTGGTGCTGGTAACCCTAAACCGAGGGCTCGCAATGTATCAAGACCGAGCGCGCCGGATGTCTCAGTTGGGTCATTAGCCGTTGCAGGCGGGCTCGCGGATATGAATTACGGTATCCAGCAGATGCCCAAAGGTCTGCTTCAAGCCCGAAAGCGACCAGCGGCGTCGCTTCGTTGAATCATCCGACGCCGTGCGTGAGATTGAAGATCTTTTTCTGATGAGCTGCAGATTGCTTTGCGCTTGAAGTTTGCGTCAGCAACTGGAGTGAATCTTCATCATCGTCGCTGGCGCGAGACAAGGCCTGATCGGTGTATTTCAGACGATTTTGGTCGCGGGAGATTTTGACACCATGGAAGGCAAGGCGTGACAAGGCGGCAAGTGCAATTGCCGTTTTGCGTGCGATCTCGATCGTCAGCCGTGGCCAAAACCAAAAGGCACTCTCGGCTGCCAGACCCGGACGCCGCTCGGAGGGATGGCGCAAGCGAATGACGCCCCATTGCAGCGGATGGACATTCTCGAGCCTCTGGCTCAACGAGAAGGTCATGAGCAGTTTCACCAGGCTACCCAGATTGACGCCGGTCGCAGCACCCCGGCGCAGCAGCGTCCGCATGTGCTCCGGCGTATAATAGATCGCCCAGGCCTCCCGATAGATCGCTTTCCACTCGTCTTCCGACATGCGGGAATGCGGGGCGCAGACGTGCTCGAGGTCGTAATTGTTGAGATCGGGATCCATGGGAGTCTGGATCGTCCAGAGGTTCTTGTGATCCTCCGAGCCCGGCAACGGGGTCAGGCAAAAGAACTCGAGGATGTCGATCGGCAGCTCACGCTGGATAATGGCAATATCGTTGCGGATCGAGTCGGGCGTATCGGCAGGGAAGCCCAGGATGTATCCGGCCAGCGTCAGAATGCCCTGGTCCTTCCAGGCCAGGAGCATCTTGCGGTATTCGGTGATCTTGTTCTGTCTCTTCTTCGCCGCCAGGAGATTGTCGGGATTGATGTTCTCGAGCCCAATGAACACGCGCGTGACGCCTGCGCGTTTTGCTTTCTCGACAAAATTCGGAATTTTGTGACAAAGCGTGTCCACCTGGATGAGAAGCCCGAGAGGAATGCCCTGGGATTCCCTTAGCCAGATCAAGCGATCAAGGATTTCCTCCCAGTGCTTGTTGCGTGCGAAATTATCGTCGGTGATGAAGTATTTGCAGATGCCTTGCTTCCAGTTGCTACGGACCAGCGCCTCGACATCATCAGGTGTGCGGAAGCGCGACTTGCGTCCCTGAACGTTGATGATCGTACAGAACGAGCACTGATAGGGACACCCGCGTCCGGCATCGAAGCTGGTGCTCAGACCCAGGGTCCGTCGCACGTTCTCGATGGGCAGGAAGGGGGCAGGCGTACCTTCAATGCCGGGCAGGTCCTTGAGAAAATTGTAGATGGGCTCCAGCCGTCCGGCAGCGGCATCCTGCAGGATCGTATCGAAGCGACCTTCCGCTTCCCCGGCGAACAAGGAAACCTGCATGGCCCGGCAGGCATCCAGATCGACTGCGCTGCCGTCGAGCATCGACAGGCACCCCGAGACGTGAAAGCCGCCGATCATGACCTGAATACCGGCATCGCGCAGCGGACGGGCAATATCCAACGCGCGCGGGTACTGGTTCGACTGCACGCCGACCAGCATGATCATGCCGAAATTGTCGTGCCGCGAAAAGCGCGCGATCAGCTTTGCAATGTCAACGCGGGCGCTGAATTCGTCGGTCGCCTCGATATCGATCTCGACATCGGGCCCCAGCACGCGACGTGCCAGGCTCTCCTGCGCAATTCCGTAGAGGCTGGCCAGCGAATTGGAGGGAATGGTCGCCCGCCACCATCGGATCACATATCCATCTTCGCCGTAATGTGACGGTTTGATCATCACGAGCTGGAAGCGACGTTTTGGCCGAAGCATCGAAGCCGACATCAATCGCTTCCTCTTTTCGAGACCCTCGCAATCTAGCACGTCCCGGCGAACTCTAGTGCTGCAAGACGGCCGCTTTGAGGGGAAGCCGACATCGGACAACAGATGCAGGTTTGCCATGGGGTCATGAGCCGTCGATGACACGACCAAGCGGGGGGCGAGGTTTATGAGCGCGCGGCCGAAGCCGGGCTTCCGGGCCCAGCCGACGAGGGGGTCCTTGCCGGTGTGATCAATCAGGGCTGCCACCTTATAAGGCCTGATCCCGGGACGAATTGGCGCGTTTGACGTCCGGCGAGGGCGGAATCCGTACCCCGCCGGGCTTCCCCTAGCGGCCCGCATGGCCTATTACGCCGCAACGCAACAATTCCCCCAAAAAGACCTCATGATCCGCCTCGACAACGTCAGCAAGCAAGCCGGCCACCAGATCCTGTTTATCGAAGCCTCCGCCGCCCTCAACAAGGGCGAGAAGATCGGCCTCGTTGGCCCCAACGGCGCCGGCAAGACCACCCTGTTCCGGATGATCGCCGGCGAGGAGCTGCCCGACGAAGGGCAGGTCTCGACCGATCGCGGCATCACCATCGGCTATTTCAACCAGGACGTCGGCGAGATGTCTGGCCGCAGCGCCGTGGCCGAGGTCATGGACGGGGCGGGACCGGTGAGTGCGGTGGCGGCCGAGTTGCACGAGCTCGAAACCGCGATGGCCGACCCTGACAAGGCCGACCAGATGGACGAGATCATCGCCCGCTATGGCGAGGTGCAGCACGCCTTCGAGGAGCTCGACGGCTATGCGCTGGATGGTCGTGCGCGCGAGGCGCTGTCCGGCCTCGGCTTCAGCCAGGAGATGATGGACGGCGATGTCGGTAAGCTCTCCGGCGGCTGGAAGATGCGCGTCGCGCTGGCGCGCATTCTTTTGATGCGCCCCGACGTCATGCTGCTCGACGAGCCGAGCAACCATCTCGATCTGGAAAGCCTGATCTGGCTGGAGAAGTTTCTGCACGATTACGAGGGCACGCTGCTGATGACCTCGCATGACCGCGAGTTCATCAACCGCGTGATCTCCAAGGTGGTCGAGATCGATTCCGGGTCGCTGACGACCTACACCGGCAATTACGAATTCTACGAGCAACAGCGCGCGCTGAACGAAAAGCAGCAGCAGGCGCAGTTCGAGCGCCAGCAGGCGATGCTCGCGAAAGAGATCAAGTTCATCGAGCGTTTCAAGGCGCGCGCCTCGCACGCCGCTCAAGTGCAGAGCCGGGTCAAGAAGCTCGACAAGATCGAGCGCGTCGAGCCGCCGCGTCGCCGCCAGACCATCGCCTTCGACTTCCTGCCGGCGCCGCGCTCGGGCGAGGACGTCGTCGCGATCAAGAACGTCTACAAGGGCTACGGCAGCAAGCGCATTTATGACGGCCTCGATTTCATGATCCGCCGCAAGGAGCGTTGGGCGGTGATGGGCGTCAACGGTGCCGGCAAGTCGACGCTGCTCAAGCTGATCGCCGGCGCGAGCGAGCCCGACGAGGGCTCCGTGACGGTCGGCGGCAGCGTCAAGATGGGCTATTTCGCCCAGCACGCGATGGATCTGCTCGACGGCGAGCAGACGGTGTTTGAGTCACTCGAATACGCGTTTCCGACCGCGGGGCAGGGTAGCTTGCGCGCGCTCGCCGGCTGCTTCGGATTCTCCGGCGACGACGTCGAGAAGCGCTGCCGCGTGCTGTCAGGCGGCGAGAAGGCGAGGCTGGTGATGGCAAAAATGCTGTTCGACCCGCCGAATTTTCTGGTGCTGGACGAGCCGACCAACCATCTCGATCTCGCCACCAAGGAAATGCTGATCACGGCGCTCGCCGATTTCGAAGGCACCATGCTGTTCGTCTCGCATGACCGGCATTTTCTCAGCGTCCTGTCGAACCGCGTGCTGGAGCTGACGCCGGAGGGCATCCACCAGTTCGGCGGCGGCTACACGGAATACGTCGCGCGCACCGGCCAGGAAGCGCCGGGATTGCGGAGCTAGCATTCCGCGACGTGCCTTGACGCGCTGAGGTCGCCCGTTACGCTCCTTCAAAAAGGGAGCGTACAACCATGAAGCAACTGCGGATCGGCGACATCACCATCGATGCGGTGATCGAGCGGGAAGGGCCGTGGCGGCGGCCGCAGGATTTTTTCCCGGCTTATGACGACGGCGTGTTCAAGCGCCATCTGCCGACGATGGAGCCGGAGGTGTTCGACGCCGCACGCGGCATGATGGTCATCACCTATCAGACGTTCGTCGTGCGCACGCCGCGTTACACCATTTTGGTCGACACCTGCACCGGCGAGGACAAGGGCCATCCGCCGCCGTTCGACTTTCCCGGCAAGGAGCGCTGGCGCAACGAATTGTTCGCGCTCGGCATCGGCTTCGAGCAGATCGACTATGTCTTCTGCACGCATCTGCACATCGACCACACCGGCTGGAACACCACCTTGCGCGATGGCCGCTGGGTGCCAACCTTCCCGAACGCGAAATACGTCTTTCACAAAGGCGAGTACGCGGCCTGGGAAGTCGAGAATGCCAAGGGCAACAACCCGCCCGGCACAGTGTTTCGCGACAATTGCCTGCCGATCGTCGAGGCGGGGCAGGCGCTGCTGGTCGACGATGACTATGCGCTGGACGATACTGTCACGCTGACGCCGACGCCGGGGCATTCGCCCTGCCATTGCTGCGTGAACATCTTCTCGAAGGGCCAGCGCGCGGTGGTCGCCGGCGACCTCATGCATCACCAGATCCAGTGCCGCGAGCCGGACTGGTCGGCGAAGCCCGATTGGGACGCGAAGCAGTCGGCGGTGTCGCGGCGGAAGTTCTTCGCTTCCGTCGCAGACACCGACACGCTGATCCTGCCGATCCATTTTCCGGCGCCGACCGTCGGCCTGATCAAGCCGCTCGGCGCCGCCTTTGATTACCGCTACAGGCGCGAATAGAGCGGATGCTCTAATAGGTGTAGAACATCCGCTGGATTTCCTTGCTGTCGGTCGTCTTGGTCAGCGCCAGCATCAGCAGAATTCGCGCCTTCTGCGGGTTGAGCGTATCCGAGACGATGAAGTCGTGTTCGTCGTCCTTGGCTTCGCCGTTGCGCGCGACGATGCCGTTGCCGACACGGCTGCTGCGAACGATCGCGACACCCTTCTTGTGGGCCTCGTCGAGAGCCGGCTCGATCGCGGGCCGGGCAAGGCTGCCGTCGCCCGTGCCGGCATGCACGATCCCCTTGGCGCCGGCGGCGACAAAAGCGTCGATTGCGACCCGGTTCATGTTGGCGTAGCCGTAGACGATATCGACCTGCGGCAGCGTATCGAGGTTGGAGACGTCAAATTCGGAATCCGCCGTGTGCCGGCGGGTCGATTGACGATAGAAATACGGCTTGTTTCCCTGCATATAGCCGAGAAAGCCGAGCTCGGGTGTGCGGAAAGTGTCTGCCGTCGAGGTGTTGTTCTTGGTGACGTCGCGCGCCGCGTTGATCTGATCGTTGAGAGCGACGAGCACGCCCTTGCCGACCGCTTCCTCACTGCCTGCGAGGATCACCGCATTGAAGAGGTTGATCGGCCCGTCCGCGCTGATCGCGGTCGACGGCCGCATCGCGCCGACGACGACGACAGGCTTCTTGCTCTTGACGACCAGGTTCAGGAAATAGCTGGTTTCCTCGATCGTATCGGTGCCGTGCGTGATCACGATCCCGTCGACGTCGTCCTGCGCGAGCAGCGTGTTGACGCGCTTGGCGAGCTTCAGCCAGTAGTCATTGTTCATGTTCTCGCTGGCGATCTGGAAGACCTGCTCGCCCTTGACGTTGGCCACCGTCTTCAGCTCGGGGACGGCGTTCAGGAGGGTCTCGATGCCCACCGTCGCCGCGGTGTAACCGACCACGGTGGTGCTGCTCGCCCCGGAGCCGGCGATGGTGCCGCCGGTTGCGAGAACCATGACGTTGGGCAGACCGACGCCCCTCGCGTTCGCGGATTCAAGACTGATGAGCAGCGCGAACAGCAAGCTCACTGTCGCCAATATCCGATTACGCACTCGAGATTGCCACATCTGGACGTCCCTTTCCTGGAAAGCCTCGTCGATGCGCCCCATTTCGCTCAGCACTGCATGATCCGTCAGCCGACGGCTTCTGTCTAGGGTTGTAATGTTCAGGGATGATTTGGTTTGGGTGCTCGGCGCGCCCAATAACGAGGATGCCCGGGGCATCTTGCGCGACGACGCGCTTCGCGCTCGTGCCCGGGCATGACGAGTTCTTTGAACGATTGCTGTAACTGCCCAGGTCACTGATCGAATGCCTTGACGGATCACATGCATTCGTGAGTCAAGGTATGGATGACGCCGCCCAACTCCTCGTTGACCGTAGACGCGCTGTTTGCCCTTATTGGCGAGTTGCA
>JAUEPE010000065.1 GCA_030403585.1 Frankia sp. RB7 | reverse complement strand
GGGTGCCGTTGGTGCCCGACACCGTCAGCGACGTGTCATTGGTGATGAAGTCGGACGACGAACTACCGCTGTCGGTCGCAATCGCCGTGATCGACACGGCTTCAGATGGCGCCGTGGTGTCCAGCGTGACGACGACGGCGCTGCTGGTCCCGAGATTTCCCGCGATATCCGCCGATTGCGCGGTCAGGCTGTTCGCACCGTCATGCAACGAGACGATTGTGCTCCACCTTCCATCCGAACCGACCGTAACCGTTCCAACGGATTGGCCATCATCGAAGACCGTGACGAGCGAGCCGGAATCAACGAGATCAAGCGTTCCGGCGAGGGTGAGAGAAAGCTGGTTGGTAAATCCGCCAGCATTGGCGATTGAGACGATCGGCGGTGTGGTATCGATAACGACCACTTGACTCGTTGAACTTATCGGAACGCTGTCGGCGTCAACGACGCGCACCCGGTAAGTGAAGCCCGTATCGTGCGCAACTGGATCGTCAAAGCTCCAACTTGTCGATGAGGTCTCAACGACGTCAGCCCATGTGGCGCCATTATCGCTACTAATCTGAATCTTCTCGCCGCTGATCGTCGGGCCATTCGTGCCGGATACGGTCAGAATGGGAGCTTTGGTAATGAAGTCGCCTGCCGTGCCGCTGTCAGGATTGATCGCCGTGATAGCCAACGGCAGCTCGATATCAAGATTTGCGGTTGAACTCGCGATCTTTATTGAGTCAGTGACCTGGTAGTCGAAGACAACGCGGCCACTGAACCCGGCGGTCGGCGAAAAGGTCCAGGTGTTACCATCAACCTGCGATAGTGTGCCGTCGGAGCTATTGATCGATAACGACGAAATAGAAAGCGATGGACCATCCACGTCGACAACGCCACTTAGTAGAGCGGCGGATGTCACCGTATAGGAGACGTTCTGCTGTCCATCCAGCAGGCTGACCGGAGAGGCAACCGGGGCAAAGTCAGTCACAATGATAGGCGGCTGTGCACCATTATGCACGGTGACGAACACGGGAATGGTCAGACTGCCAGTGTCAGCAGAAAGCGTGACGATGAATTCTTGTGTTGCGTCCTGGCCATAGGATAGCGTGGCGAAATCGCCTTTGTCTTCGCTAAATGTCCAGTGAATGCGTCCGGAAGTGTCAAAACTTGCGTTAAAATTCGGCGTTGCATTGCCAAATTGGTCGGTGGCACCGATCTGAACGCCAGTGTAGTCCCCAGTGATCGTGATAAAACCATTTGCGGTCAGAATGCTTGGCGAATTCGCGTTTTCTACGACGACGGCGCTGTGCCCGGATGTCGGATCGGCGAAGAAGATGTTGCTGTTACTGCCGTACGCGATGTACTGACCACCGGCACTAATAGCGACGCCACCGGTCGCGGATACACCGCCCACTTCCGAGACCAGCTTGTAGACGGGGGTCGACGGAGACGTGACATTGACGACATAAACGTCGGGGACTGCGTTGGTGTCATCGGCCGTCAGTTGAGCGTCACTGGTAAAGACGATGAAGTGGCCATCCGGGCTTAAAGTGGCGTTGGTGCTGCTGCCCGAGCTATTAGCGGTATGGAAAATAATGGAATCGGTGCTCAGATCGTAAAGGTAGATTTCCGAGTGACCGCTGGCGTCTGTGCTCTGATACGCAATGAGGTGACCATCAGCGCTAACGGTTGGTGCTGTCGTCCCAGCGCCGATAATCGTACCGGCAACGTGAGCAAAGGTGGCTGTCGATACGTTGAATGCGTAGAGCTGGCCTGATCCGCCCGCGGTGGTTGCATCTGACGTCCAGAAAGCGATGATGTGACCGTCGGCACTGATCGCCGGCGACCAAACAGCACCCGAACTTGCGACCGCGGCAGCCGTAATCGATGCCTTCAGATTGCCTTGCAGATCGTAGATTGCGATCTTGCCGGAGGCCTGCTCGGCCACGATCGTGCTACCGTCACCATTGACGGCGGGCGCCCCTCCTGTGGCAACCAGCGTTTGAACATGGTAGTGGCTGGCATCAGACGGATCAGTACCATAAACAAACACGTAACTGCTGCCGCCGGCGGATCCTTCATAGAAGATGTATCGGCCGTCGGAGCTGATCGTGGGTGACGTGTAGCTCCAGCCGTTCAACGGGGAAGCAATTGTGGTCGTTGTATTTGCCGCACGATCATAGAAATAGATTGCGCCGTCCGGATCGTAGACGACGTCTCCGTCGGCACTCATCACAGGGCCTGTGTGATCTCCAGACCCGGACGTAATAGCCACCACATTTGGCGAAGTGACAACAAATGGCAGAGATACGACCTTTACCGGAATGATAACTGGTTCTGTCGTCGTCGCCGTCGTCGTCTGCTGCTGCGTGGCAGTTGTATCCGTGCTTGCAGTCGTGATCACCACGGCGGTTGTCGGCACCGTTTGAGCGCCAGCGGTTTGAACCGTGGTTGTTCCGGTTGGCGGATGATATTCGGTTCCTGGAGGATTGAGCGGCGGACTTCCAGCGAACCTGGTAGTGGAATTCGGACTAGCATTATTATTGTCGTTTTGGTGATCGCTGTTGTCGGTGTGCTGAGGCAGGTTGGGGAAGATCTGCTTCGCGGCATCGTATGTGCTTAGCACTTGCTGGAACGCGCTGAATTCCTGCGCCACTTGATCTGGCGTCTTGTTGACCTGCTGCGCGATCACGTCGAAAGTTGCCGTGGGGGTCAGCGTCAGCGACGTCCCGTTGCTCGTTACGGTCCCGATAAGAATGCCGGCATTGTTGAACACCTGAACAGCATGTACGGCACCGTCCTGCTGATCGACGACAGAGATGGATACTTTTCCATCGGTTGAGGAAATGTCGAGGTTGACTGCCGTTCCGCGGATACCGATCGAGGCGACCGGAGTGCTCACCCGCATATCGCCCGTTTTGGCCACCTGGCCGGCAACAAAGTTCGCCGCTCCTTGCACCAAGGTCAGGAACAAGCTGTTCGACGTGCCGTTTGGATCGTAGCTAAGATCATTCAACAGGAACCGCGCATTAGCGGACAAATTGAAAGTCGAGCCATCGTCAAGAACCAGGCCAATTGTAGAATTGCTGCCGGTCTGTACCACATCGCTTTGGTAGATCGCGTCGCCGACATTTGCGACGATCGTCACGCCGTTGCGAACGATGCTTGCGCTTCCGCTCATTTTGGCGACGTGACCAACCACCTTACCTGCAGCGCTCTGCGGGTCGGCCTGCGCATAAACAGTGTAACCGGTCAAAGCGTCGACGACATTCGACGCAAGCGGCGCGCCGTCCGGTGCAATTAGTATCGGGCGAGCATGACTATCGCCCTTAAAATAATCGGGTACTACGACACGATGAAGCTGGTCGGAAATAACCAGATCTGGGCCGATGCGTTGGTAGTCGCCGGAGAACAACAGGTGTCCATCGGGGACCCGAAACGTCGGTCCGCCCATATGGTCAATTGCGTCAAAGTTGAATTGAGCCGCATGGCCATGCAAGGAATCTGAGAAAGGCCTGCCATTGTAATTCATGCAAGCACCTGAAAAAAATAAAGGAAATATTAACTGCGACAATGTTGCACAACATCTCCGCCCCGAAAAGGACGAAGTCTGACAAGGTTAAGCTCCGCGGAACTCCCTCAACCGGAGTAAGAGAACCGGCAGCGCCGCACTACTACTATATTACCTCTAGCGACCAGGGAGATCAGCGGCGCCGGACGGCTTGTGTCCTGATCGTGCGAAAGCGCTACACAGCGTCTTCGAGAAGTGCCTTTCAAGAGGCAAGCGTCGTTCTCAGGAATGGCTTTAATGCCGTGACGGCTAAAAGGCGCCCGCTTCCGCGGCGATCGCTGGTTTCCGTGCGCCGACGATCAATTGGCCGCCGGCTTTGGAGTTGCTGTCGCATTGGAGAGGAGACAGAAGTGTCACTTGTCCCCGGTCGGTTGCGCGCAAGGCGAGGTTAAGAGACGCTAGGATCGATTAAAAAATTTTCACCAACCTAGTTTACAAAAAAATTAATCCAGTGCCATTCTGCAAAATATATTTTTTCCGTTTTCGATGGGGGTTGAGATGAGAACGTTCCTTTTGAGTGTGTTCGCCTTGTTCACCGCTAGCTTCGGCGTAATTCAGCCATCACCGGCGAAGGCAGATGTCGTATGGTCCGTGAACGGTACGTTCCAGGATGGCACGTCGCTCACCGGCACGTTCACGATCAACGTTTATGGCTACTTGGCCAAAAATTACAGCCTGACGACACAGGCCAATGGTGACTTTTCGGGATTCACTTATACGTCGAGCAACAGCTATTTCAGCAATGGAACATTCTACGTCGATTTCCAGCCAGGCTATAAACAGGACCTGCACCTCGCGTTTCTGGACAGCCTATTGACCCCGAATCCAGACAATCCGATTTTGGGAGCGACGTCCCCCGCGACAGGACCGTCGTACGAGTGCATCAACTCGTACAGCTGCTATGACCTAGGCGGCGGCACCGTTCGTTATCTCGGTTCTGGTTTTGCGTCCGCTGTGCCTGAGCCTTCGACTTGGGTTATGATGCTTCTAGGCTTTGCCGGTTTTGGCTTCGCGGCCTACCGGAGGCCACAGCGCTTGGCGAGCGCTTCGTAAGGAGCTCCGTTTTCAGTCTCATATAAACGTCGGTACGACCGCGCGGGGCGGAAGCAATCGACGCACCTCGCGAGACGATAGATAGAACAGAACGCAGACTTATGCTTACGGACATTTCAGTCCGAGTAGAATTGCTGGCCCCAAGCAAATTGCTGATCGCAACGGCACCATCAAGTCGTCTGCGAAGCGGACAAAGCCATCAACGAATCCGTCGATCGCCGCAAAGATCGCGACGGGTGAAGTCCGCGCGAGGATGATATTCAATCCGAAATACTAGACGACCGATTCCATGAAACCAGCGTTCATGGAACGAATGAGTATGTTGACGGATTCCTCGTTTGGGCTGGTCGAAACGAGGAGTGTTGCGATGGGTAGATGGCGCCAGGCGATCGAATTGGCCTTGGGTGACGAAGACATGGCCAAGTTGGCGGCGATTTCGCGATCCCGAACGGAACGAGGGAGCCGGGTGACGCGGGCGAAGATGTTGCTTGCTTACCGTGAGAACCCATCGTTCTTTGCGGTCGGGCGTGTCGTTGGGGTGCACCATCAGACAGTCGAGCGTTGTGTCGAGCGGGCCTTGGCCTATGGCCCGCTTGTGGCTCTCGACGATCGACCGCGGCCGGGCAAGGAGCCGACGATCACGCCGGAGGCCAGGGCGTGGCTCGTGTCGCTGGCGTGCGACAAGGCCAAAGACCATGGCTATCCGCACGAATTGTGGACGACGCGGTTGCTGGCCGATCATGCCAGTAAACGGGGGCCGGCGGCAGGGCATAGATGCCTGGCCCATCTGGTCCAGGGCACCGTGTGCAAGATCCCCGGCAACGAGGAAATCAAGCCTCACAAGGTGCGCTACTATCTTGAAAATCGCGGCGCCGAGTTCGAACGGAAGATGGCCGAGGTTCTCTGCGTCTACCGTGAAGTCGAAGTGCTAAAAAAGCTCGTGCCAAGTCGAACAAGGGCAAGTCGGTTGCGATCGTCTCGTGCGATGAAAAGCCCGGCATCCATGCCATCGCCACGACGGCTCCCGACCTGCCTCCCGAACCCGGCATCCATCGGACCTTCACCCGGGATCATGAGTACAAGCGCCATGGCACGCTAAGTCTGTTGGCTGGCATCGATCTGCTGACCGGCAAGGTCCATGCTCTCGTCAAAGACCGCCATCGCAGCCGCGAGTTCATTGAATTCCTCGAGCATCTCGACGCCGCCTATCCGGCCGGGACTGCGATCAGGTTGATCCTCGACAATCATTCCGCACACGTCTCGAAAGAAACCAAGGCTTGGCTTACCACCCGGCCGGCCGGACGCTTCGAGTTCACCTTCACCCGACCCATGGCTCCTGGCTGAACCTCATCGAGGGCTTCTTCTCCAAATTAACTCGATCCGTCCCCCGCCACATCCGCGTGACCTCCAAACTCGAGCTCAAGCAACGCATCATGGCCGGCATCCGCGACATCAATCGCCGCCCTGTCATCCACGCTTGGTCCTACAAGCTCGCCGAGGCTGCATGATATGATTCAAACTAAGGAAACGGTCGTCTAGATCGTGTCTTCCGTTCGCGCGATTACCTGTACCTTCCATTTCATCTGCGGCTGGCTTTGTCGCAGGCAGAACCGTCCGTCGATGACGGGTAGCCTGAGGACCGAGCTCCTCAAGTCACGGCAACAGCTTTGCGTGCTATCTGGGAACCCCGGCTGATAAATAACAGCCGGGCGTAAAACGGTTCGACCGAAATTAGCAGATCGATTGACTTGATGGCGTGGGGGATCTTGCCACTGAGATCAATCAACCGATCCCCTGGACAGGCGTCACTGGACTGCTGGGGCTGACCGGATTGGTCGTCGGAGGTCAAGTTGAACTGTTCGCAACGAGCTTTGGGCTCAATGAACTCTCGCCGAGTTATCTTTACGAGATCACTGACAGTCTGTCGTTCACAATTGCATCGCAGTCTCAAGGCGAGCAATTCTCGGTATTGTATTCGGGAGATAGCGAAACCTAAATCCGAGGGGTCGCATTCGCGCCGGTTGCCGCGGTCCCGGAAAGCTCAACATGGGCAATGATGATCATCGGCCTCGGCGGGATCGGCTTGCTTGCCTATCGCCGCAAGAAGCAACCCGCGTTAAGTTCGCTCTGATTACAATCGAACAATCAATCGAAGGCGCCTGCGGGCGCCTTCTCGGTTTTATTCTCGACGACCACCATTGTGACACTCTTCCTCGGAGCGCCGGAAATCATATAAGAGCATCGAGCGACGGCACCTTGGGGATTCGATAATGTTCGCTACTCGCTCCGCGACAAACGCAGAAACCGCCAGCAATTCGCGTTCCTCCGCTCGCTTGCGCTCTCAATCCAAAAATGTCGTTCGCCATAATGAAATGAACAGCGCCTCCAGCAACTAAGGCGGCAATGACTGCATTGTCCGCGAGATTCTCGGACACTTTTGCAGCCCGGCGATGGTCGACATCATGAGAAGATCGCGACCTCTCCCGAAGTTGGCCGTTAGTAATCGATCCTTGGCGGGCCAGTGCGGCGCATGGTCGCGTTCCGCAATAAGCCTAGTGAAAGCTAGGCCAGAAGAAGCCAAGAACCAGCATCCCTCAAGCCGAACGTTCAGGCTCGCGTTGACCGTCAACTTGAGGGGCGTGGGCAACTCTCCGTGGCACACAATCCATACATCTAAAAAGGAACGGCGAGAGACCACCGCCTGCGAGCCAACAGGATCGTCCCGGAATGACAGTTGTGAGACTGGAGGTTCGCGCCGCGCCAACTGTGTTTGTCAACCTGGCGGCTAGCAGACGTCGCGCATGAGGCGAACGTGATTGCGAAAGAACCTGGGCTCACAATTGGATCGGCCACCAAAGCCGACCCGTCCGAGACAACATAGTCAGCGACACCCAGCGGCCCTGCAGTCAGTGTCCTGGCTAGTGAAGGACCGCGCACGCCTTCGATAGGCTCGCCGCCGATAGCGGGGATGCGACAGAATGGATCAAAATGCCCCATCCGTCGCAAGCAGTCCTATTAAACAATGGGACTCGTAAGACTTGGCCCGCCGTCGATCCGAGCTGTCAAGGCTGCCGGGACGGCAGGTACAGGTAGTTCGACACCCCAGCCTGGCTGAAGCAAGGCGACACCATCAGGGAGCGCTTTTATGGCGATACTTTAGGCCTAGACTGCAAAGCAGTTGCCAATAGCGCCACGATGTGTTTCTCCCAGCAAGATGCATAGGGCAAGCGCGATGTTTTCGCCATGTTACCAGTAATGATTTTCCGACGGTCGGCAGTTCTGGCTATCTTAGTTTTCTTGCCGGCCATGGCTGCTCAAGCTCAGGGAATAGGGCTGACACCTGCTGCAATGCCCACCAGCCAAACAAATTCCGTCGTCGATCTGTTGGCTCTTATGTCAGGCCACTGTGAAACATTGAGCATAGCGGGGCGCAAATTCACATGCAGCACTGTCGCCTTCGCGCATGACGACGAAGGCCGCGTGAATTTTGCGATCGTCATCAATGATCCGGAAGACAGTAGTCATGTCGTCTCATTCTCAGGTGAGAACGGCAAGCGGGCTGACGACAATTCCTACGAATTGGTCGTAGACCGGATGATGCTAAATTCGAAGGACCAGCCCAGAGTTGACGGCCTGCCCGTGCCAGCCCAGCATAAATCAGCCGGAATGTGCCTACAAACTGGTAATTTCGCCGCCAAGAAAGTGTCCGACATCAAGTGTTCAGCAGTTGATGATGAAGGACGTCGTTACGAACTGCTCTTCATCTCCGATGGTTCACCTGTGACCGTACGGCGGATACGGCAATCGGCCCCCTCAATTCAAAATCCGTTCGATTAGCAACGGCAACGTCTGGCACCATCGCTAGCAACTGGGTTGCGTGGCCACTCGAGCGGCCGCGATCTTGCCAGTGCTTTTATGCCGGTGAATGAACGATGCTGCGCCGTCCAAATGGCGGGAACGACCGTTGAGACCGATCAGCGTTATCCCAGGCAGCGTCGTTTTGCTCGCAATCAAGGTCTGCTATCACATCTTCTAACGCAGAGATTGCCTGTTGAATGGCAGCGATCTGCCTGATTTCATCTTCGCTGATCTCACCCATGCGGTTTCTTAGCGCCACAACGAGTTCTCGTCGACGCTCCTTCAGTTGAACGAGGGGTAGGGCATGATCGGGGGGATAATTCATCTCGATATCTCCGTTGCTAAGCTTTTCAATCTTAAGCCAGACCTGCTGAAACTGCGTTGAAACTGCTGCTCAACTTTTATGGTTTTACGTTTTGGGTGAGCTATGACGCCCCAGACTCAGAGAGACTCACGATACGGCTTGGGTCGACATGAATATTTCAGGCCCCAACGGAAGACGCGCAAGCGAACTAGCAGATCACAAAAATCTGGGGCGATGCCGTATTCTCTGATTAGCCAATTATAAAACGATCCCCCGGTTGAGAAATTGCGACACACCGTTCACGTGGCTCCATAAAATTACGCTCCAAGCCGTATCGATAGAAATCCTGGACGTTCCCCTACGGACTCATGACGTCGGGAACCGCCAGCACATCAGATGGAGTGCTGACAAAGCGCCTTCATCGGATGAGCGGACGCCACGCGGTAAGGTTGACTGGTTAGGTTAAATACTGAGCCATGTTGCTCGCTCCGCGAGCAGCGCTATTGCTTTGCCCATGGGCAAAAAGCAAACCAAGCCTTCAGGCAGCCAGTCGCCATCCACAGCGCTCGGCCGCGTGCACCAAGAAGTGCTCAAGCTGAGGGACGAAGTAAAGGCAGAGCAAGCGCGAGCGGATGCGATCAGAGCTCAGCGGCGCGAACACTTGGTAAAAGTCAAATAGACGGCCTGCCAAGACACCAACACGAAACAGTAAAGCTATCTCGATAGCCTAGATCGAGCATTCGATGCAGACCACGCGGCCCCTTGGCAAACAGACGATCAAGTACGGAATGCAGGAGCGTGCGAGCGCAGATTAGTCGCGTCGTCCGTGAGGTTTCTTGTCGTCGCCCCTTCGCATCGCACAAACAACTTTCTGAGCCAGAACAGCGCGATCGGCACCGTTTCCGTCAGCAACATTGCCATCGCTTGGAGGCGCCCGCAGTCTCGAAAGTTCCGAAAGAGACCTGAGGGTCAGTTTTGGCTTGAGGCGCATACCACCAGAACGCAAAAAGGGCATAGGGCTTATCTCATGCGAAAAAAACTGAGCGTAACGGCTTTGCCGCAGCCGTCAATTCAGTCGGGACTGAAAAGAAAGGCTAGAAGAGCCGCGAAACCCACGGCCGGACGTGGGATATCCAGAATGCAATTCACGCACTCCGCTTTCGCAGTCGCTCTCAACCTGCCGGGCGCCCCGGGGCTCGACGAGTTGCATCAGCACCTGGCCTTTTGCGTCCGCTCCAAGTCGTTGTAGGGAATGAAGGAGACGGCAGCGCAACTCCATCATCTCATCCGTTGTCAGCCCAAGCACGGCTCGCGCTCGCCGCAGAGGTAGGCTTCTTGGCCCCCTTCCCGGTGGGTCCGAGCGAGTAGACGTTGTATTCGCCCTGCTCCGTGAGGGAATATTGATAAGGCCGTCCCCACGGATCCAGCAAAGTCTTGGCGTTCTTCAAATAGGGCCCGTTCCAGCGAGGGGCTTCCGGCGTCGCTTCAACCAGCGCCCGCAGTCCAGCGCTCGGGCTCGGATAGGAACCATTTTCCACATAGTACATCTCGAGCGCCGTATTGATGTTCTCGATCTGAAGCTGAGCGGATTGCGTCTTGGCTTTTCCGAAATATCCCATCACTTGGGGTGTCGCCATGGCAGTTAACGCCGCTAGGATGCCCATCACAACGAGCAACTCAAGCAACGTATAGCCGCCTTCGCCACGACGTCGTTCGCCGTGACGAAACTTCCTGAAACGCTGTCGCGCTAAAGATCTACTCGTGTCGACGGTCATGATGCCCCCAACAAGTACCCATGCATTTCGGGGTATCCTCATCGAACCTCGTGTTCATCGGGTTAATAGAACCGGTAACTTCCAGCCAGTCTAAATACGGGCGTAGTAAACCGGTGAAAATGTCCAGCCACGCGAAAGGCAAGCGTTAAGCCTTTCGGCTGGTTAATGGCATTCAAAGATCTGCCAGATTGGCCATCAAGCTTAACCAGCGACTTCATTTGTCGCGCGATCAGGCCATTCTTATAGTCCGCACCATAGATCGTAAGGTCAGAAGCCAACCCAAATGGTTGCGGGAGTAGTCAACGTGCAGCGTATCAATGTCTCCAAGAGCATTATACTCGACCCGATCGAGAAGTCGTTGTGCCTGCGCTATGAAGAGGTTATTGCGCTTCGGAAAGCGGTACGAAGGGAAAGCTCTGTCTTGGCAGCCAAGCGGATCAGGCGAAGCGGCACCAAACAGGCGCATGTGAATGGCAAGTGACCTTCGCGTTTACGCGCGAATTTTGCCAATACGTGCCGCGCTCTCATTTAAGACCATCCGCTAAAGCGTAGGCCGATCCAATGCGAATCTGCCCCTTGTAGTTGCCGTTTTGGTTCTTGGTGACGTATCCGATTGCGGTCATGGTCTTTGTCCTTCTGTCTTCGTGAGGAGCCGATCCCCTCGCGATGACGAGACCGCGATGGGAGGCGAAACGCAACGCCTTCGAACCCACGTGAACGCGGGGCGCAGCGCATGCGGAGCACCTGAGCAGATAGCTTTTTTGAACCGAAGCGGCCGCGAGGCGCCGGACCTGTCCGGCGGGGATAAAAGCCGTCTAGCGAGGGTTTGGGCAGGCGGAGCGCTTCCCATAGGTTTCTCAGCCACGCGCAGGGAGATGGGACCGGCTAACACAGAGGACAGCAGCCGACCGATTGTCGGGACGTCCCAAGACGATGGCCCGAGGGCTGATGCACGCTCTTATCAGTGCCTCGCCATCGACATGATCCGTTAGCCTCCGGTGAGGACCCCACCGGAGGGAAACCATCATCCCCAACCGCGACAAGACCGCCGACACCGGCTGACGTTCGCGACGTGCCCGGGGTATGGCGATCGCTACAGGTTGAACCTGGGCCGGCGAAACGGCAGCCAGGTGAGCCTGTCGGCCTGTCGCCGGCTGCGCCGGAGTTCGGTCTGCGCCAGCTCTGGCGCATTCTCGGCCGGGTGGCCGCGAGGACAATGACGGCGCCCTTCGCTTTGAACTGGAACCTCGACGACTGACGCCAATGGTCCTCGCGAACATCGGTCGCGGGGGCCTCTCGTGAATGTCGTGACGCCTTTCTCTAAAAGCGCTTCGATCGCGGGCCTCAGTTGGAGCCTGCTCTCTTGGAATTGCCTTCACTGAGAGTTGCGTTCTCCTAGGACTGCCGCTTCTCAAGCGTGCCGTTTCTTGGAACTGCTGTTTGCGGCGATGGGGCGACATCAGTCGCTCTCCCATTCCCGCGTCATCGCCTCGAATAATTTCGAACGGCTCGACAGGCGCCCGATAAAGTCGCCTCGCTGTCAATCTTTCAAAGCAACGTTGCACCTTTTTCGCATACCGATTCCCGGTTTGCATTGACTTAGGATTGACGGAGGGCATATGGCTAAGAAAGCGAAGAAGGCGAAGAAGACCGTCGCGAAGAAGGCCGCCAAGAAAAAGAAGTAGGTCTTCGCGCCTCAAGAACCGCTTTCGTTCCTGCCAGAAGCACGCGTAAGCCGTTCGGCGTGCGGACGTGTCGCCTGATTGACCTTACGGCGATGGCTCGAATGATAGCTGGAGGTTATAAAAAAAGCGCATACATCGTCGGCCCTCCGAAAAAACTGCTGTCTCAGGAGCCCTGTTTTCTTATCGGCGCTAGCTAGCCAGGCTAGCCAGCCTGCATCTTCGTAGCTAGCCAAAAGCCGCCGTTCGTGCGCGATACGTCTACGCCTACCCCGCCTGTGGGGTTTGTACCGTAAGTCAATGTGCCCTCTTGCCGGAGCGGCCGCCGCCGCGACGGTAATGTTAATATCTCTGCCGGCAGTTTCGGTGCTGGCCAGTGATGCGCCGCCTCCGAGTACGGCGCCGAGCACCGCCACGACACCGGCTCCAGCGCCCGCGGCGTCGCCTGAGGTGACGACAACGCCCACAGCCACGACACCGACGTCGACAACGACCACCGAGCCAGCGAAGGAGCCCAAGAAGAGGTCTGCGAAGATGATCAGGCACAACTCGATGCCCAAGCCCTACGACCACTTCGTTGGATTCGACAAGATGTTCTAAATCGACTGCAGTCGTTGAATGGGCCGAGCCGGCAATTTATGTCGGCGGCCCCTCGAGTTTCGTCCAAAGCGTCTCAGGATCCATGGTTAACTTAGTTTCAATGCCTTCTGCAAAAAGCAGAACGGCTCGATCCCTCGGTGCGCACGCGATTCAAAGCGAAACGTGATCAGATCGGAAGCAATCGGCGGCGCAATATTTAGCTCGCGACCACGTGCGCGATTTCTCGTCGCCACATCTCACTCCAAATGGCCTGCTCAAACTGGCTGTCGCAATATTTTCCTCGGTCTCCCGATGCACGCATCGGGCACGTGCCACCATCTAACATCTTGAAGAGATTGCTATTTCGTTCCATTACCTCAGCGTACAGACTTGATCAATTGCAGCGATTAAGGCTGCGCAATCGCGGACCGTCGAACCAAACCAGGCGACACCGCGTCACGTCCGGGCGGCCATAGATATCACGCGCCCATCTCCCGTAAATTGCGTATTCGCCATAACCGAAGGGATAGTCGTACCCGTCATCCAACCTGTTGTAGACGTAAGCCGCAACCGGGTACGAGAGATCCGGCGTCACGACGGTCACGACAGGGGGCGCAATGCGAGCATAGTATCCATACGCGCTGCGCCAATGTGGCTTGCGGTTGGGTCCAGTTCTGTTGCTCGCTTCTACGAGGGAGGGAGCAAGCACCGCCAATAGTGCGGCCGTGATCACCTTAAACGTCGTGACTTTCATCGATTAACCAGCCTCCGTTCGCCCTCCCCTCCGGTGCGACGATGTTCAATCTACCTACTCGCGGCCGCGGCGAGTACTGCTCACCCGAGACGTGGTTAAGCTTTCAGGCGGCACGGTAGTTAAGAAACGCCGACGCAAAAGGCGCCAGGCCATTTGGAACCCTCTCCACGAAAAATCTGGACGCTTGGCACTTTGCGCTGCATAAGCGGGGAATGAATAGATCGATTGTCGCAACCACGCTTGCAATCGCCGCCTGGGCTGCAGTTTCCCTGATTGGGTACGGCACGCTGACCAAGGTGCAATTCATCTATTCGGTCTACTTCAAAGTCAGACCTTTCCTCTTCGGTTTGAATATGACGACGTGGGCGCATTTGGAGCACGCGATCGCCTTTCTGACACTAGGTAGTCTCTTCGCGATGGCCTATCCTCTGCGCACACGCATGATCTGCCTGATCGTGATTGGAAGCGCCATTACCTTCGAGTTGCTTCAGACATTGACCCCCGATCGACACGGCACCTTATTGGATGCGTCAGAGAAGATCCTTGCGGGTTGCGCGGGCATTGCCGCTGTCAGGCTCATTCAGTTCATTCGATCGAGCGCAAAGCAACCTGAAGCTCGAGCGCGCAACTAGGATTTGCGTACCTATCCCAGCAGTACGCCCATCGGATCAAACGCCCACGCGAGCCACAGCCCGACGGCGAGATGAGGGCCGAACGGGATGGCATGCCGGCCATCGACTTCGTAGCGCGCAGACCTGAGCAGAAAGGCGCTTGCAAGCGCCGAGACGACGGCGATCAAAAGCAACACCGGTAGCGAGTGAAGGCCGATCCAAAACGTCGCCGCAGCAAGAAATTTGACGTCGCCAAAGCCAAGCCCATCGTAACCACGGACCCAACGATAGATCGAACGAAAAGCCACGATCGCGATCAGCACGATAGCGACTTCCGCGAGGCGATACATCATCTCGCTCAAATCCAGGAGCCATACTGCTGCCAAGCCGCAGGCAGCCAACGCTCCGACAAGTCTGTCTGGGATGATGCCAAAACGGGCGTCGATGGCGCAGATTGCTGCCAGCAGTGCGGCGAGTGTAACGCTCAGCGCGAAATAGATCGTCCACCTCTGATCGGCCGAGCCGCTCAGGAGAATCCAGAGCAATCCAACAATAAGGAGCCAAACGACAACCACCTGATCTCGATAGGGCTCGCGGCAAACCAGAGCGAGCCTCAGGTAGTGTCCGGTCCGCGTCGTCGTTTTACGCAGCTCCGCGATCATTTCGCCAGGACAGTCAACTGTAAGGTCTGCCGTTCACCATCGGCCTCGAGCACGATCTGGTTGGGCTTCACCTCGGAGAGGCGCCAACCCGACCATTGGTCGTTCAATGCGATCCAAACTCCTACCGGGTTGTCCGTTGAGGTCAGAAACGCCTTGGCTCGCTCGCCGTTCATGAAAACACCTCTGAGTGCGACGCTGGGGTCCAGCACCGTCCGAGCCGGCAGCGCTTGCGCATCGACGACTGGCGGAGGCGCTGCCACAGCCAGGAGTTGGCGGCTCCTCGAGAAAAGCGGACGCTGCAAGATGTTCTCGTAGGTTCCAGCGCCACGGTTCTCTCGACCTATTGGAGCTCGGCCACCGTTGCTTCCCAACGCGGACTGGCTGGCTATCGCGAGCTCCAACGACACGATGGCGACGATCGGCGCGACGACCGCGAGCGCCGTCAATCCGGCAAGGCCAAGCAGCAAGGCCCGCTTCAGAGGCGCAATAGACTTCAGCTCTCTCCGGCTGGGGATTTGACTGCGCACGAGCCGGCCAAAATATGCCAACTCGAAATCGAGACGCGACCTTGCGATGGTTTGCCAAAGTTGCCACCGACCGTTTTGGGATGCCAACTCGGTCATCGGCTGGTCGCCTTCGCAACGCTATCGGGTCGGTTCTCGCTCAACAAAGGTCCTGCAGATGAAGCAGGCGAGCTGCGCAGCGCTCCCTCGACCGTCAAGCTTGCCCGCATACGACTATCGTCACCGTCGGCGAGCGTTCGCAGCGACAAGTCTGCGACGAACAGAAACGGCGTCTGGGTCTCGATCGCGGCAACCAGCTCTCGCACGGCCGCGGCCGTGCCCTCGACCTCCAGCCCGACTGGAACTGCTCGCCATTGTCCCGCCTGACGACCTGGTAGACCGCGGGTAGCCTGTACCGCCAATCCTTTGGCGCCAGCCAGGGCTTGAAGGTTAGCTTGAAGGTCGGCGCTGGCGACCCGCTCTTCGGCTCCCGGTAGATACGGGTCAAAATCCGATGTGGAAGTCTTGGCAAGCTTGGCCGCTTCGTCTGCGACATGCCGGATCTGCGCAAGCTGCGCTGCGCTATCCAATATGTCGTCGTTGCGATCGGCGAAATGAGAAGCGATTGGCCCCAGGATCGCAAAGCAGAGAGCCAGTGCGATCGCACCGTTCATCCCTAAAAAAATCAGCCGCCGCCGGAGAAGTGCACCCGTCATGATTCAGGCCTTTCCGCCGACTTGGCAACACGGCCCGCACCAGCCTTCCGGAGCTTCAGGCTCAAGCGAAACCGGTCCCGCCGCTCGGTCGCGTCGGGCGTGATCGGCCCTACCAGGGTTGCACCCGTGAAAAGTCGGGAACCGTCCAGAATTCGCACAAGTCGAGCGGCATCCGACGATACCCCCGACAACGTGATCGTTCCGGCGGCAATCCGTACTTCCGTTAAAAACGTATGGTCCGGAATGACACGCGACAGCTCATCCCAGGCAGCGAGGCTGCCCGGCACAGCCTTGAGTGCCAAGAGCCGAACGGGCGATCCTGCGCCCTGTTGTCCAAGTTGAACGCCCTGCTTTGCTTCGTAGAGCTCATCCTCGAGCCCCGCCGCTCGACTTGATTGCCACCACTCGAATCCGAGCAAGCCCATCACCACGACAACCAGCAGCGCCACCGCAAAGATGCGCGTCGTTCGCAACACCCAGGGCGGTTCATCGTGCTGGCTTTCCGCAAGCGGAACGACCGATATGGGCGCGTCAGCCGCCGGCTTGACCGCAATGAAGTCGATTTCCGACGTCTGCAGGCCAAACCGAGCTAGTTCGGTCGCGGCCCGATCTCTTGGAATGATCCAGTGGCGAAAACTCGCCACGCCCACGTTCGACGAAGTATCCGGCGTCACACCATGCCAGATGTCGATGAGCTGGAATGGCGTACGGTGAACGACTTCCTGCGCGAGAATTCGCTTCAGCGCGTCGAGTTCCGATCGTGGCAGCTTGAACTCGCGCTGAAAAAAGAGATCAGATTCCAGCGCAACGCCGACCTGTACCGCATCACGCTCGCACCCGCATTCGGCAAGCCAATCATCGACCTGCGCGCGGCTAAGACGACTTACTTGAAAGCGGCGTTCTTGAACGCCTGACGGAGCGACCAAACGACCGACAATGGTGTCGTTGTCGGTCCAGATGAAAAGCCGTGTTTCGCTCCGACCCTGCAAGACATGGCGCCAGGCCCTTGGTGCGCACTCACGCAGTTCATCCACCCACCAACGCGTGAATTGTCGCCACCCATCCGCAAGTACACGCGGCGCCTGTAATCTCGTCACCGAGACGTCGGTCATCGGCCTGTTTTCCCTGCAAATCCGAACATCGATCTGGCCAGTATATTTACCAATTGTTTACGAGGCGTAACGCCGACCACGGCCTAGGACCCTCCCGGCGTCCCTTCGTTGCGAAGTGCAACGACTGTCGCGGGGCTATTGCGCCCAGTCTCCTTGAAATCGAAGCCGATCTCGACCAGTGCGGGCAATCGCCCGGCCCCACTCCAATTGTCGCGCCACGCGGCCTCGCCCTTCGCGCCGGCGATCCCGAAATAACGGAAGCGAATGTCGCGCAAGCCGCTCACGATGGTCGTCGAGGAAATTGGCGATTTGTGAGCATCGGCTTCTCTCAACGATCCGAAGACCTCGATAATCAGTTCATCGTTGCGACGGCGAATACGGACGTCTTGCAGGCCTCCCCGCAATGTGCGGCCTTCGCTCAGAACCACGAAGCGCAATTCCTCTCGTTGCCCCTGAAACAGAATCCCACCAACCTGCTGTGTATTGGCGATCGGCACCGCAGAGGCAATCAGGCCGCGGAGGCTCTCCCCGGCAGCATCGGTCGACATTTCAATGCTGTTGCGGCGGTCAGCATCAAATGCGCGGATCGCGGTCGACAGTCCGCCGACAATAAAGCTCGTCAGGATTACGAGAATTGCCAAGGATACGAGAAGCTCGATCAAGGTGAGTCCGCGTTCGGACGCGCGAGAGGGGAGCCTGCGAAGCCTTCGCGACTGTCCATGTCGGATCATTGTGCCGCTCCCGGCACAAGCTTGAGAGCAGCTAGCTTCGTCTCCATACCGGCCTCGTCCTGCACGACGACCTCCACCCAGGACGGCACCAACGAGGTACTCGGCGGAGTGCCTCCATCCTGTGTTCGGGCTTTTCCGATGCGGACAGGCGTCACGATCTCCTGCCAACCGTATCGGCCGGTGCGCCCCTCACGGCGACCATTCCTCAACGGGCCTGTCCGGCCAGCCGCCTCAAGCCTAGATTCCGCAATCTGATCGAGCAGGCGCTTGCTATGCACTTTCGCATCGGCTCGCAAAGCGGTCGTGATTCCAACAGCTAGAGTACCAAGGCCAATAGCAAGCACAACAAAAGCAATAAGCACCTCTATCAAGGTGAAGCCGCGTTGGCTTGCGAGGCAGGTGCCGCGAGCGGACGATCTGTATGTCGAAGCGCGAGCCGACATCACTCGATCCTCGAGTCGCCGGTAAACCAGTTGACGACGACACGCTCTGTGCGTCCCTGATAGGTAAGCAGGATTTCTCCGCCGCTCGAGCGACCGTCCGGGTAAAACCGCACTGCGCCAACTGATCCATGCCGCTCGGTTGCCGCAACCGTCAAGCTCACTTCCATGCCATCCGGCAATTGGCGCATCGCGTCGACGATTCCAAAGCGCCCTTTTTGCGTATCGACGCCAACGACAATTTCAGCGTTGCGAGCACGAGCGCGGCTACGGGCCAGTTGGAGACTTGCTGCGATCGAGCGAGCTTCGGCATTGATCCGCGCAGCCGCCGTTTTTGGCTTGGCTGACAACACCGCGGCCGAGACCAGCGCAATGATCGAAAGCACGACGAGGGTCTCGATCAGCGAAAAGCCCGCCGATGTCGCAACGGGCCGCCTCATTGATAGGCCAAATTATTAATCGACAGGACGGCACTCATCACCTGGAGGATCAGAGCACCAACAAGGCCGCCGATCCCGACGGTAAGTAGCGGAGTGAGCAGTCCGACAAGCTGTTCAATCTTGCCCTGGACTTCGTTTTCCAGATTGGATGCGACCCGGACGAGCATCTTTGCGAGCTGCCCGGTCTCCTCGCCCACAGCGATAAGGCGTATCATTGCCGGTGGAATCAGCCCCATGCCCTCGAGCACCTGACTGAGCGCCTTGCCCTCGGGTACCCGACTGATTGCGTCGCTGTAGCGAGCACTCAAATATCGATTGCTCACCAACGAGCGTGCTGTCTGGAGCGCGGCCATGAGAGGCACCCGGGCCTCGACGAGGCTGCCGGCCGAGCGCGCAAACTGGCTCGCCTCTCGTCGTTGAATGAGAGACCCTATGAGGGGGAGGCGACATTTAAGATGATCGAGCTTCTTCATCGTCGACTCGTCGGCGGCTATTCTGCGATAGGCCATCCAACCCACGGCAGTTCCAACTGCACTCCAAAACAGAAACTTGGGCCAATTATCCGGCAAATCGGCAAGCACCGCCAGGATGCCCGGCAAAGGGAGGCCCGCATCAGAAAAGATAGGCGTGAGATTCGGGATGAGCACGAAGACGATCACAGCAATCGACATAAGCGACATCATCAATAGAATCGCGGGATAAACTAGAGATCCACGAATCTTGTTTCTGATGTCGACGCGCCGGGCCAGCATCTCTCCTAACAAAGTGAGCGCCTGTGCAGTTTGCCCTCCGGCCTCGCCTCCGGCTAGAATCGCAATGTAGTCGGGGGGGAAAACCTCCGGTCTCCGCCCCATGGCCTCCGACAGCTGCAGACCGGCCAGAATGTCCTTGAGTAACCCATTCGCGAGGGCGATCCGCCTGGGTGACGCGCCAGCGCCAGCGAGCACTCGAAATGATGCATCGACGGGAACGCCGGAGCTCACGAGCGACGCAAGTTCAGTCGTGAACGCGGATAACTCCTTTAATCCCACACGTTTGGAGCTACGCTGGCGTCGGCCAAGGACGCTCCGTTCGATCGGGCGCGCGCCCGACGGCGAGTCACCGTCCGCGCAACGCAACGTCTCCACCGGCGTAAGGCCGGATACATAGAGTGCCTCAATGGCAGCCTCGAGCTCTTCGGCGACGATCGTGCCCGAGGTAACGACGCCTTGCCTTGTATAAGCGCGATACTGGAATGTGGACACGCGATACTCCCCTAGCTCGATCGCGACACTCTGAGTACCTCTTCGATCGTCGTCTCCCCCTGCGAGACTTTGATGAGGCCGGCCTCATAGAGCGTATGGAAGCCTGTATGTCGTGCGAGTGAGATCATGGTTCGTCGATCGTCGTTCCGTCTGCCGACCGCTTCCCGCATGTCGTCGTCGATGACTAGAAGCTCGGCAACGCTGGTTCGTCCGAGATAACCGGTAGTGTGACAGGCCTCGCAACCGACGGCCTCACGTGCCCCCGACCAATCGATTGCAAGACCCTCAGGAACCGGCCATTTCAGACGCGCTGTAGCCTCGGCGCGATAGGCGGCTGGGCGCGCGCAGTGCGGGCATAATCTACGTACCAGACGCTGAGCCATCACTCCGGTAAGTGTCGAGGCGAGCAGATAACGTTCGATGCCGATATCCATTAGACGGGTGATCGCGGCGATGGCGCTGTTGGTGTGAAGGGTCGAAAACACAAGATGACCAGTCAACGATGCCTGAACGGCGATGCGCGCCGTCTCGAGATCGCGGATCTCACCAATCATGATGATGTCCGGATCTTGGCGAAGGATTGAGCGAAGCGCGGCGGGGAAATCCAGGCCAATCTGCGGCTGAACTTGAATCTGGTTGATACCACCGAGCTGGTATTCGATCGGATCTTCCACAGTGAAGAGCTTCAATTCCGGCCGATTAAGCTCGTTCAACGCGGTGTACAGCGTTGTCGTCTTTCCACTTCCCGTCGGGCCCGTGACCAGAATAATACCGCTCGGCAACGACATCAGACGATACAGCCCCGCCTGAATGTCTTGATCGAGACCGAGCTTGGAAAAGTCGAGTTCGACCCTGGTGCGATCGAGAATTCGCAGGACAAGGCTCTCGCCGAATGCAGTCGGCAGCGTCGAAACGCGTACGTCTATCTCGGTACCGCGGACTGCGGTCTTGATACGCCCGTCTTGCGGCAGACGACGCTCGGCTATGTCCAGCTTGGCCATGATCTTGATGCGCGTCGTCAGTGCGGCCTTGAGCGTCGATGGCACGACGCGTTCCTGCTGAAGAAATCCATCGAGCCTGATTCTAACGAGAACCGTGTCTCGCCCCGGCTCGATATGAACGTCGGAGGCTCCACGCTCGACGGCCCCCGCGATGATCTGGTTCACCAAGCGTATGATCGGCGCTTCATTGGCGATGTCGCGCAAGCGCTCGACGTCAATCTCGTTTCCGTCCGCTACGCTGGCCGCGATTATTCCCTGATCGTCGCCGGCTGCCTGGGCGCCCGTATCTTGGTAGAGCTTGCGAAATGCGCGCTCAATGTCTGCGGGAGCGATGACCGCGAGATCGACCTTACAGCCGAGCATGTAACCGATCGCTCTATGTGCCTCTTCATCGAACGGATCAACGGTCGCAAGCAACAGAGCCCCGTCGGATGTTGATATCGGCAACGTGCGGCTGGCTTTGAGGAAGGGGAGCTTCAGCCGATCAGTCAACACCGGCTGCAGCGGAACGTCGGACGATCGTACGACCTTAAGCCCGCAATAGGCAGCATACGCACCACAAAGATCGGTTTCCGAAAGTAGGCCAAGCTTCACCATGACGATGTCCAGACGCTCGGATGCGGCCTCCGAAGCGCGCCTGGCCCTGGCAACCGCTCCTGCGTCGACGAAGCCCTCGCGCACCAAAAGCGCAGAGAAGGCATCGGCAAACCCGTCCTCCTTCGGCGTCGGGACCTTGACCACGCCCGTCGCCGGCGATTCCTCGCGCATCAACGTCTGTACAGAAGCGGGCATGGGTTCTCGGAGATCCTGACACTGAGTATCAACCCTCACGCTAGAACGATTTTGTTAATTAAGGCTTTTCATACTTTATTTGCCATTTTCATTTACGAACTCGTAATCGATGCGGCTAACGAGGCCAATCCTTGCAAGCACGATCCATGTCGATTGCGCCTGCATGTCGCCGCATGCGGCGGCGGCGCGACATCCTGAAACGGCCTCCCCCGGGCTCCTGTGGACGCCACGGCTTCGCATTGATTACGGTAATCTGGGGTCTTGGTCTCCTCACGCTACTCGGCGCAGCCGTGATCGTTGGCGCTCGTTATCGCGCCAGGGCCGCGCTGGCCGACGGCTCCGTGCTTGCGTCGGCGGCAGCTGCGGAAAGCGCGGTGAATTTTGCTATCGCAAGCATTCTCTCGCCGACGCCAAATACCAGCTTTCCAAAGAATTGCCGAATGCCGGGAGGCGAGCAGGCCGAAATAGTCGTCGAAGAGGAAGTCGGCAAGATCGACATCAATGCCGCCGGTCTCCCGACACTCGAGCGTTTTTTCGTGGCAGCCGCGCAGGACAAGCCGCTTGGGGACAGAATTGCGCAGAACGTCGTCAATTTCCGGAAGTCACTCCAGCGCAAAGAGACCGCTAATCAAACTCCGCCCTCAGCCAATCAGACCGCAACGACAAATTCGGGAAACGACATCAAAAGTTCTGGATTTTCGACTACCCTGGAGCTGGATCAGATCGACGGCATGTCGCCCGCACTACTCCGTTCTGCTATCCGCTACACGACCACTGTCTCGGGTCGGGTCGAGCCTATGCCGGAGGCAATGACGCCAGCCTTGCGGCAGCTGATGGGCCTTGATCCAGGGCGGGCCGAAGCCAGACGCCCGACGCTGCCCGGGAGCTTCACTATTCGGGTCGACATCCGTGCGAGCGACCGGTCAAGGTACATTCGGGAGGCTCTGGTGTCGTTTGGAGCGGCCTCCGCTCAACCCTACATCATCCGCGAATGGCGTCGCGGCGACATCATCACGGGCGCTGCCGCAAGCCGACTGCCAAGTAGCGGCCCGGTCCAGACTTGCATCAAGCTATAAAGCCGAAGCAATAAGACCGTTCATCCCTTTGACCGAAGAACCGGCTGAGGCCTGGAGTTTCTCGCCGACTCTTCTAACCGCTCTCTCTCCTCGGCTACAGCGGGACCCGGCTCGAGCACCGTGCATCCCTTCATACGCTGAAGATCGGTCAGAGCATCCAACCGCCGACGTTCTTCAGCTAACTGCTTGGGTGCATCGAGCGGAAATCGGTCGGAATCATAGCCCGCCAGAGATCCTGCCGCGAGCCAGTATTCGAGGCGAGCAGCACGCTTGACCGAAAAGCGAAACGATCCAGCGATCGCATTGCAGGACATGGCTTCGTCGACCGGCAGGAGCATATAGGGCGGTGGAGGCTCGATAGCGTAAGGCTGTTCAGTCACACAGCCGGACAATAGAAGCGGCAATGCGCAGACCCCACACCACCAGGAAGCCGTGGGAGCGGACCATATCACGGCGTCACCAGGCGCTGAGCCGTATTAAGGGGCGCCCGCTCGCGTGTCGAAGCGTGTGTCATGTAAACATTCATCTTGCGCCGATACTCTTCGGTGACCAACCGGCTCTCGGTGCCATCACGAACCACTTTCGGGGTAATCAGGATAACAAGCTCGGTCTTCTGAACCGAGTTGGTCCTGTTCGAGAATAATGCTCCGATACCGGGAATGTCTCCCAGGATCGGTAACTGGTTGCTGCTCTTGTTAGCACTGTCCTGGATCATGCCGCCGAGCGCTAGGACTTCGCCATCATTCACGACAACCGTCGTTTTGACGCGACGCTGCTGAATAGTCGGAGAATCGATGTTTGAGGTCGTCGTTTTCACGACACTGCTAACTTCCTGTTCGATATCGAGCTGTACGCGACCACTCTCGTTGATCCGCGGCGTCACTGAAAGAATAACGCCGGTATCCTGCATCGTGATGGAGTTTACGATCGCTGTCTGGGAGGTGACCGTGCTCGTCGCCGTCTGCGTCGTGATCGGAACTTGATCACCGATTTGAAGCCGCGCCGTCTTGTTATCGAGCACCATCAGCGACGGCGTCGAGATGATGTTAACATGCGTCAGCGCGTTCAGCGCGCTGAGCGTTGCAGCAATGTTCGCGGTGTTGACGGCATAATTGAACCCAGGAAACGCAGCTGCCACGGCTCCCGTGGCAGCGTTCGAGAATGTAGCCGCCGGAGTTCCATTCTTGGCAAACTGCCACTGCAGCCCGAACTGAAGGTCGTCATTGAGCGACACCTCAGCGATCACGGCCTCGATCAAGACCTGGCTCGCGACCACGTCGAGACCCTGCACGACACGCAGCACGCGCTGGAAGTCGCGATCGTTCGCCATGATCAGCAGGGAGTTCTTGGTGTCGTCAGCAACGATCTTCATCATCGGCTCTGCGCCAGTATTGGATGTGGCGTTGTTATCCGCCATATCAGTCGCCGAGCCGTCGAGATCGTTGTTTGAGGAGCGTGATGCTGCCATCGGGTCGGCACTCTTCCCCAATCCGGCTTGCATAGTGGGATCAGTAGCACCGATGCCGGCCGCGGAAGATTTCATTGAGTCGCCTCCGAAGGAGACTTGCTTCGATTTCGGCGAGACGTTACGGCTCGTCGGGCGCACCACCTTCATCTCTTGTGAGAACATTGACTGAAGGATTCCGGCGAGTTCGCCGGCTGTTCGGTTCTGGACCTGATAGACGTGCAGTTGCGGTTCTGTGCCGCTAGCGCGGGCATCAAGACGCCTGATCCAGGATTGCGCGCGCGGGATGTAACTCGGATTGGAGGTAACGACCAGGATCGCGCCAAGCCTCGTGTTGGGAATGAACCGCACCCTCCCCTTCAGGGGGCCTTCCTTGTCCGAGGCAAATACCGCTTTCAGCTCGTCAACCATCTTTTCAGGCTGAGCGGCCTTGACGGGCACCACCGCAAACGACATGCCTTTCATGACATCGACATCAAAGATCGAAACCGAGTCGAGCATACTGTCGATTTCGGCCTGCGAGCCCTTCAACGCGATGATGTTGCGTGCGTCGTCGGCCTGTACGATAGCCCCCTTCGGAACCATCGGTTCAAGCACACGCGCCACTTCGGTAGCGGCCACGTATTTCAGCTGCACGATGCGGATGCTACTTCCCGTAACCGCACTGCTGGTGGCATCCCGGATGGTGGTCACCGACCCCGTCGCAGCCTGGTCGGCTGGAGCGATCCGGTAGATCCCGCGATTCTGCACCAAAACTGCGCCGATAGGTGCGATGGCTGTCTGGAAGAGTTCGAGGGCGTCCGCTTTGGAGACCGGGCGACTGGTCTGAACCGACACAACCCCGTCGACCCGGGGATCGACCACATAATTGACGCCAAGCAGATCACCCAGGACCGTCTTGGCGGCCTGCTGTAGGGGAACGTTGGCTAGATTGAGGACCACATTGCCGTTGCTAGCCACGGAACTCGGCTTGGCCGCTGCCGAGCCGATCATCTGACCATCGCCTCCCTCAACGCTGGCGACCGCCCTCGACGAGGGTGTTGGCAGCGCAATAGCGCCCGTTGGCATCAGATCCTGAGCGTTCGCCTCCATGGACACCGGCTGGCCGGATAGCTTGGGCTGAGCGTTCAGGGTTGGACTAACGATTCCTGGGGCGCCACAGCCGGCGACGAGGCTTGCAAGCAGGCAAACCACAGAACCCGTGAGAGGGCCACGAGACATCGGCAAAAGGGGCTCCGAACATGGAAAGACGCACGCGCGGGAATTCGAGCGTAAACAATGGGTAAATCATCATGGTTAACCCATCGTAAAAGCCGTTCCGGCCGCGGGATCTCTCCAGGGGAAGGCCACATTCCAGGTAGAGGGCAAAACTGAGCCGGCGCAGACCCTTCTCCCAACTCGGACCTCTCCGCGCGATGAACTGGAGGGCACGCTCGGTCGAGCGACGAGGAGCTGTGGAGAAGCCGACGGTCGGTCGCTCAGATTTACCCGTAGTTCCAGATAGCGGACCAGCAGTCCGGCCGATCTTTACCTGGGCCGGCAGCTCTGACGGCAGACTTGCGCCTGGCTGTCACAAGACGCGAAACATGGAGCGCCGAGGGTGGTCGGACAGACTCGCTTGCAGGCCGCATTCTGATTATCGCAATTGGCGACGCAGGCATCACTCGCCGCATCGGCAAGCCTGAGCTTCGCGCGGCTGAAATTTTCAGACGATGCCTGTGCGAACTGAGGCAATGTGAGGCCGACGATCAGGGCCAAAACAAGTCTCACGAGAGCCTCCTGTCTTTGAACGGGGATGCTTGCCGGCTCTCCCCATACACCTGGACGATACCGGGATCGAAGCTAGCCGCTTGAGATCAGGAAGTCGTCGATCGAGCGACCAGTCCGCAGCGCGGCCGTAAGCCATTTCGGCTGCTTTCCCCGCCCCGACCATGTCTCGTAAGGAGCATTCAGATTGCGATACTTGGGGTGAACCTGGGGATAAGGCCTTCGCTCTCGCGATGGGGGAGCAGCAGGCGCATTGGCGGCCTCGTTTTCACGGCGAAGCTGCGCCAACCGCTTTTCAAGAGCTCGCTTCTCGGCGTTCAACCTTACCGACAAGAGCTCATTGAGCTCCTCGTGCAGTTGCCAGAGCTCATCCAGCGACATGCTTTCTAGATTGGGCTTCTTCATCCGTCCGTCGTGGCGTAGCAGCCTCGGCTGCGTGAACTGAGCACATTATGATTCGATAAATTGAATGATGTTCCATTTCTCTTGTTTTTTCCAACTGCGATTTATTTCCGTCGGCGCAAAGCTGGCGCTCCGCTGCGCGGCAATGATAGTAAGCGACTGAAAGTAAAGAGGTAAAAAGAAGTTGTTGGCGAATTGATGTCACAAAACAGAGGCAACCTTACGGTTGCGATCTACGGGTAATTCTCGTCCTAATAAGCGTTTCGCTTTCGCGCCACCTCGAAGAAGGTCTTAATCAGGATCTGGACGTCGAGCCAAAGGCTCCAATTGTTGACGTACCAAAGGTCAAGTTTCACGCGCTCAGCGATGGCCTCCACGGTGGGCGTGGCGCCTCGGGAGCCGTTGCACTGCGCCCATCCCGTCAGCCCCGGCTTCACATGATGCCGGAAGGCGTAGTCTTCGAGAATCTTCTCGAAATAGCTGTCATGGGCAAGGGCATGCGGTCGGGGACCGATCAGCGACATCTCACCGGTGAGAACGTTCAGTAATTGCGGCAGTTCGTCGATGCTAGCTGCCCGCAGGAAGCGCCCAATCGACGTCACGCGCGGATCCTGCCGACTCGCTTGGACCACTACGGGCCCGTCTTCCTGCACCCTCATGGTGCGGAATTTCAGCATGACGAACTCTTTGCCGTTAAAGCCTTTGCGGCGCTGACGGAAAATGACCGGCCCTTCGCTATCCAATTTGATGGCGATCGCCGTGAGAACGAAGACTGGAAACAGCCCAGCCAAGGCGGGTCCGGCGACCATGATATCCATGGCACGCTTCACGACCCGCTCGACCGCGCTGAGCGGAGCACGCTGAATTTCGACCGCGAGCACCCGTTGGCGCGCCGACGACACGAAATTCGATAGCGATCGGACGTGCAGATCCGGCAGAAGCCGCGAGGAAACCGGCAAGTTCTTGACCTTCTCACGGGCGAATTCAATTCTCGCATCATCATTCCAGGGAAGCACCAAAAGCACTTCCCGGCAGTTGTTGCGACGAACGAACCCCCCTACTTGGTCGAATACACTCTTGTCGGCAGCCAAGCGCTGCTGGCTATCGACCGCAGTGCTCAGTCGAAACTCTTTGACATCTGTTGCCCCAAACAAGGCGAGGCGATCTCTCGGCCCGAGAGCTGCAAGCTCGTTCTGATCACCGACAAGGACCGCATCCCTGCGTCTGATCCCGCCCTTGGCAACAGCGGCAGCCAAATTTAACTTGGTCGCCTTGCGTACGGCTAAGAGGCCGATCGGTGTCACAAGGTAGAAAGCAAAAAAAGTGCCGCGCGAATAGTCGCCGCCGATCTTCAGGATGAATGCAAAGAACGCCAGCAAGATGCCGGTACTAAACCAACAAACGAGGATTTGCGTGATCTCGACCCCAGGCTTGGCGCTATCCGGCAGGTCATAATACCCGATCCCGCTCATACGCAGGATGTAGATGAACGCCGCCATAAGGCCGACAGCGCAACACGGCAGCAGGCTCGGTATGGGACTGCCCGCGGCAAGATGGTAGACTATTCCGCCGCCGATGCTCGCCAAAATGATGACGAGAGCGTCCGAGGTAGACAGTACATACGGAATGAGGTCCGACGGCCAAAATGCTCCCCTTTGGCCGTTTGCTTGGTCGACCTGACGCGTTTTCTCGCGAATATCCGACCCAATCGACATCAAATTTCACCAGATCTCTAACGGCAAATTAATCACGGGGATCAATCACACAAATCGGATTTTGACAAACGTCCCAATAACTTTTCATTAGCTATTTTAAGCTTAGGCCCGTTAAATGTGCGGCGCAACAGGATTGTGGGCGTCGGCTCTCGCCTTTGGACTATGGTTAAACGAGCGCCCAAATGCTGCGTTTCCCGCCTATGCCTTCGGCACTTTCCTCGGCCTTCAGCTCAACGCCTAATCGTGATTCCGGCAACCTCTTCGGCGCCGGGCTGTTTGGAACATTCACCGCTGGGTCGGGACAAGGCCGGTCGGATGGATTGGTTTTAGACGCGACCAGTGTCTTCCTGTGGCAAGCCAGCAATATGCTCGGATTGACCGGCCCGGGCCCCGCTCGTCCAGGCACTCCACATGTTGAGTTACAATCAGTCGAAACAGGTTTGGGCCGCGAAGCCCATTTTATGCCAGCTTCATAACCCTGCGTGTCCGCGCCTCGAGGGTCTCGGTCAGCTACCTCAGCCGCCAAAACGCCGCCCAGATTTGAACGCCGCCGGGTAATTGCGCCCGCTGTCGCACGCGGACTATAGTCCGCCGGAACCCGCCTTGCCTTGGGTCGATCTGGAGATAATTAAGTGGTCTATCGGGAAGCGCCGAAATCGTTCGTTGTGAGTTTTCTTTTCACAGCAAGGCGATTACTCGGAATTGCGACTTTCGCCCTCGCGCTTACCCTGCTTGCTCCCAAGCTTTTTCTTTTCTTCGATAATCCGAAGAGCGCCAGCTTCTCAGCGACACTGCTGGACGCTCGTGACGTCATTCTTAAGAAGTCGGCACCGCTCCTTCATCGTTATATACCTACCAACGTTGCTGGAGCAGACCGCTCTGACTGGATTCTGATCGGGCTCGCGATCCTCATCACATTCGTGGTTGGGTCTCTGGCCCAGAAGAGCCAACAGTCGTTCAATCGGCGCCTACTCAGAGCCTCCGCGCAGGAGTGGCGCAAGAAGGAGGGCGTCAAACCCGGCTCGGCCCTCGACAAGCAGTTGGAGAGCACCCTAAGGGTCGCTGAGACTGACAACGCGGTGAATCGGCAAGATCTTCTGCGTGTGTTTGCCGAAACGAAGAAAAAGCTCGATTCGTTCGGACGGGAAGTTGCCTTTCTAGCGGTTGACGTTGTCGGATCGGCTCAAATGAAGACCGGCGAGGATCCGGCATCAGTTCAGTATGATTTTGCCGAATACCGAAAGCTGGTGGAGCGCATATTCCGGGCGCGCGGTGTTTTGAAGTCAGCCTGGACACCCGACGGCGTCATGGCCTGCTTTGCTCACGTCGAGGATGCGTGCCAGGCCGGCAAAGATGTGATCAAAAGCCTCAAGACGTTTAACCGCAACGTCAAGATTACGAAGGCCGATTTTTCCGTCCGCTGCGGTGTCAACGCCGGCCTCGTCTATTTCGACGACTCGACCCCTCTGGAGACCATTTCCGACAGGGTCATCGATGTGGCGGGCCATATGCAAAAGCACGCCGAGCCCAACACCGTCCTCATCGCCAGAAAAGTCATCGAGCCCCTGCGTCAGCTGGAAGAATTTACTCACACGAGCCAGGTTATTGATGGTTACGAGGCAAGTGTTTGGCGCGATACAGGGACCTCATAGCACCCGATGGGGCGCAACAGTTGCTCAGGAGTGACTGAGGCGCGTTCATTTCCCCGGGAACATTTACCCTGATTGCCAATGCTTTGGATTCCGCTCAATATTGCGGAAACATCATTTGTCTGGAACGTGGGCTCCGTTTAAGTTGGTTCCCCTGAATACCGACAGATAATTCGGCCTTGGGCGGCATATCAACCGCATTGGCACGTCGATTTTGGGGCTTCGGACATGCATCACCCGCATCGGGATGAGTTTTCGCGTTCTATTCCTGTTCGAACCTTTCTCACCGTCATCGGCACCCGTCCGGAAGTCATCAAGCTGGCACCGCTCGTTCGGCGCCTGCGCAGCACGGGTTGGGCCAACGTCAAAATCGTGACCAGCGGCCAGCAGAGCGATCTGCTTGACAAGACACTGGCTGAATTCGGCCTCGCGCCGGACATTGCAATCCGGCACCGTGGGACATCCAACAGCCCCGCGCAGACCGCGAGCCGTCTTCTCAGCAGATTGGATCGCATTATCGAAAACGAAAAACCGGATTGCGTCATTGCGCAGGGAGATACGACCACGGCCTATGCGGCCTCGGTTGCCGCATTTTACCGAAAGACACCCTTCGTTCATATCGAGGCCGGGTTGCGCACGCCCGAGCTCGACGCGCCCTTCCCTGAAGAATTCCATCGCCGAGCTATCGCTGTTTCAACCGCGCTACATTTTGCACCGACGTCAGCTGCGGCTCAAAACCTGATCAACGAAAACGTCCCGAAGGGTAAGGTGTTCGTGTCGGGCAATACTGTCATTGACTCGCTTTTGGAAATTGCCGCCACCAGGCCGCCCGCTCCGCCGGAATTTCAAGCGAGGCGCATGATATTGCTGACCGCGCATCGCAGAGAGAATTTCGGCACGAAAATAAGAGACGCTCTCACCGCAGTGAGAGCTTTTGTCGACCTCACTTCGGATGTTGGCGTCTACTTCCCCGTCCACCCGAATCCTAACGCCCGCGAGGCGGCTATGGAGATTCTCTCCGGCCATCCAAGAATTCATCTCGTGGAGCCACTCAATTACCGAGCCATGGTCGCCGCAATCCAGAATGCCTGGTGCGTCGTGACTGATAGCGGAGGATTACAGGAAGAGGCCCCGGCGCTCGCCAAGCCGGTTCTGGTCCTGAGGGATGTCACCGAACGTCCGGAGGCAGTCGCATCGGGCGTAGTAGAGCTGGTGGGCACTTCTCGCGAAGCCGTCTTCAAGTCGCTTTACGAGCTACATAAAACGCCGGCAAAATATACGACGATGGCGCGCTCCGTGTTTCCGTACGGCGATGGGCACGCCAGCCGCCGAATCGTTGACGTTCTTTACCGGCATTTCGTGACTGGTCGGGACTTGAAAGCAGCAACAGTTGCTCCTCTTCAGCATGCATCCTAACTCATGGCCAATCTGACCGCCTATCTCCCCGGCTATCTTTATTCGGTCGAGATCATGATGCTCATTGCGGGCATCATCATTGCCGTATCCAGCTTCGACGATCTTGTGGTGGATGTCCTGTACTGGACCGGGAGGCTGTTCGGCATCACGAGAACTAGGGATTTGCCTGACGTCGAGCTTCTCGAGCAGTTGCCCGAGCGGCCAATCGCGATCATGATTCCGTGCTGGAAAGAGCACGATGTGATCTTTTCGATGCTGTCCTCAAACTCCCGACTCCTTCGCTATCGACAAGCTCACTATTTCGTCGGCGTCTATCTCAACGATCCCCCGACCCAGGACGAGATCAGAAAGGCACAGAGCCTCTATCCGAACATCCATATGGTTCTAGTGCCCCGGGATGGTCCGACCAGCAAGGCGGACTGCCTGAACCAGATTGTCTCGGACATTTTCATGTTCGAGGCGGAGCAGTCGATTCAATTTGCTGGAATCGTCATGCACGACTCAGAGGATCTCATTCATCCCCTTGAGCTGAAGCTCTTCAACAAGCTCGTTGAACTCTACGACTTCGTTCAGCTGCCCGTCTATTCGTTCTCTCGCCCCGTTCTGTCTCTGATCGGCGGCATTTACATGGACGAATTTGCAGAAATGCACACCAAGGACCTCGAGGTCCGACAACGCATCTCCGGAGTCATCCCATGCGCGGGCGTCTCCGCCTGCTTCAGCCGCGAAGCCATGCTTCATCTCGTCGACCAAAACCAGGGCGAAGCGTTCCGCGTCGCGTCCTTCACCGAAGACTACGACATCGCCTTCCGCGTGTCGGAGCTTGGTTTCAAGTCCGCGTTCATCGCCTACCCGGCGAAGTATGCCATCGACATTGATATCGACACGGGCAATCCCGGCGTCCTCCACCGGGGCCTTCCGATCGCAACGCGGGAATTCTTCCCCTCCAGGCTGGAAGCGGCCTACCGGCAGCGCGCTCGATGGTTGCTGGGGATTGTCTTTCAGGGGACCGAAGAAATCGGCTGGAAGGGCAAGTTCGGCACGAAGTACTTTCTGGCGCGCGACCGAAAAGGTGTGATCACCAGCCCAGCGGTCATGCTTGCCTATTTCGCCATGGCGAATTTGATCTTGTTCGAGGTGTTCCGCTGGTTTCTCGACCCCGATCAGAAGCTTTCTTACATACTTCTGTCTTCCGAATGGGCGAAGATGCTGTTCTGGGTAACCTTCTGCTTCCTCATTTGGCGCCTGCTGAACCGCATGATCTTCACCGGCATGATCTACAATCTGCGCCATGCGCTTATGTCGGCGCCGCGGCTCATCGTCGGGAATTTCGTCAACTTCTTTGCCACGTGGCGTGCCGTTCGCATCTATACGAGCCACCGCTTTTCCGGCAAGCCACTGGTCTGGGATAAGACGTCACACTCTTATCCCATCCAGATGGGCGAATTGGAACTTCCTGGTTCCGACATCGAGCTGACGGGCGGCGCGAGCGCGTCCTAGCCGTATTGGAAAGCGGAACGATCCGCCGAAAGCCGGCGCGGATAGGTTTGCTCGCTCGGTCCGAGCACCAACCGCCACATCGAGCGCAAAGCAAATATTGCGATGCCGAGCCCAATGGCGGCGAGCTGCAACTCAGGGTGAAGAACGACCGCAACAAGCACGGCCCAGCCCACCGCGATCGCGCAGACGTCGAGGAACTGCTGACCGCGTCGATTAGGAGCTCCGACCAGCCCCTGATCAAGCGCGGAAGCGATTGCCGCAAGCCCATCGACAGCGTCGCGGCTAGGAGCCGCGGTAAAGTCAGCCGAAAAATTATAGCTTGCAGTAGACATTAATGCCCCCGTCGTCAGCCTCTTGCGGGCTCCATCGGGGGCTTTTGACATTCGAGCTCTTTCGCGCGGCTCAAACCAAATAATAGAGTTTTATGGACCTCACAAATTCCACTCGGCCGTAGCTGCGCTTCGGCCCACATGGATAACGACTGCTTAACGGCTTCAATCTTAACGGGTCTCTTGCACTCCCTTCTTCGTAGACGCGACAAGAAGTACGAAGATCAAACGCCGATTTTGGGCCCCCGTTCCGCGTGCGCGTGTCGTTTGCGACAACTTTCTCGGCTGAAAGGCAAAAGGATTGTTATGCGAGAGATGATCTGCTCGCTCACTAGTGGAACTTGCTGCAGATCTCTCGCTTTACTCGCATCGATTACATTCCGGCGAAATACAACTTCGATGTTCCTCGGGCGCTGTGCCGTCTCGACAGGCAGCGGTCCTCGGTTTGCTCCGGGAGTCGCTCGATCGAGCTCCAATTCGTTCCGTACCTCACCGCTGAAGCTCAATGTCATGAGCGAGTAACATCACCGTCGCGCGACACGCGACCGGATCGTGTCTCAAAAATGTCGATCATGCGGCAACCATTTGCCTGCAAATCTTTTGTGGCCAGAAAGCAAACACGTTGCTTAAGGGTGCATCACAAACAGTGACGATCGCTTACGAGCGCGTTGCAGGAAGGCCACAAAGTCGCGCGTTTCTTTTCGATAAAACGCGATGAGAGTGACTCGACGATAGGATGATTGCTACGTTCGAGCGCAGTGAACGGACGGCGTGAGGTCATAGTGGTCAGCAAGACAAGAAAATCGTCGATTGAGATCAGCGCTCATCAAGTCTTGGCGCTGGTATTTGTGCTTGTGATGATGACTGGCTGCTCGGGCGTCATTCCAATGGATGCGCCAGATTCGGCTGCCGTTCACGAGAATGCGGCCATCGTTACTGAACCATCCGTGCCGCTTCCCTATGTTTTGATGCCGGTCAATCCAGGCATCCTAAGCGCCTCAAATGCAATCACCAATGCGACGGGCGTGTCTTTCGCTTCGGTGCCAGGCGGCCACTATCGTGAAGCGCCCATCAGTGTAGGCGACATTCTGACTGTCACCGTTTTTGAGGCGCAAGCGGGAGGCCTTTTCATCCCTGGCGAAGCCGGCGTCAGGTCCGGCAATTTCGTCGACATTCCGCGGCAGCAGGTTGACCAATCGGGCAGCATCAACATTCCCTACGCAGGTCCGATCAAGGCCGCGGGGCTGAATCCGCGCGCCGTGTCTAACATTATCCGCGAGCGCCTCAAGGATCGCGCAATCGAACCTCAAGTCGTCGTCGCTGTCGCTGAGCAGCGCGGTAATCAGGTCAGCGTGCTAGGGGAGGTCAACTCCCCATCTCGTTTCCCAATCGATCCGGGCGGATTGCATTTGCTGGCGGCAATCGCGAAGGCGGGCGGCCCCAAATTTCCCGATTATGAGGTCACCGTCACTCTCAAGCGCGGCAATCGAATTTATACGCAATATGTTTCGAGCGTGGTCCAGCGGCCTTTGGAAGATGTGTTGCTGTCTCCAGGAGATGTCGTTTTCCTGACCCGCGTTCCGCGCGTATTCATGGCATTCGGGTCCACACCTTCGCCCGGCTCGATCGGCGGCACCAACAATCGCCGTTTCACTTTCGAGAACGCCGAGATGTCGCTGGCCGAAGCATTGGCCAAGGCGGGTGGTCTCGATGGTAGTCGTGCCAACTCAAAATCTGTCTTCGTCTATCGTTTCGAACCCAAGTCGTTACTGGAAAGCGTTGGCCTCAATGTGGCTGGATTCCCGACGGTTCAGGTACCTGCCGTCTACAAGTTCGATATGAGCAAGCCCGACGGCTGGTTCCAGGCGGATTCGTTCAGAATGCGCGATCACGACGTCATTTCGGTTGCGGAATCTCCGTCGACCGAATTCATCAAGATCATGGCCCCCTTGGACGCGGCCACTACAAATGCAGCAAACATAAACTCGATCGTAACGTCGAAGTAATTTTCCGCCCACGCGAGACTAAGTCGGCGTCACACGCCTGATGGGACGGAGAAGAGTCGCAATGTTGGCGTAGAACTTGTCGCGCGACGGGCCGATTGCGCGATGGGTTCGACCGCTTACGAAATGCCGTCTGCAGGCGATCGGGACTTGATCGCCCAACATCGCAGAAAAATTCATATTGCTGACAATTTGAAGCATCGACTTCAACGAATATTAGAGCGAGGGAACTAGATCTGTCGGGACCTTTCTGGAGTCCCTGAACGATGTTGCTGATCGCCGGTAGTATATTAACAGGGCTCGTTCTCGGTCTGCGGTACCGAGTGTTCATTCTCGTGCCTGTCATTCTTGTTGGCGCGCTGACGATCGGCGCAATCTCACCGCAGCCGCTTTGGCAGGTATTCACTTCAGTCGCGACCTTTGCGGTCCTGCTGCAGCTCAGCTACGTCGGCGGCGCGCTCCTCAGGTTTACTACCAGCAGCGGAGTTTCTTCCAACCTCCCGGGGGAGCTGAGCCGCGCCCGGTCGCACTGAGATAGACCGTCGTCGACTGCCGTGCAGGCAACAACCTCCTGCTAATGCTCGCCGCCACCAGCTTGAGGCCGGTAATCTGGGAAGCGGCTCTGCATAGCCGCCTTTACGAACCTGAAGTGAGCAATCGCGGTTCCCAACTCTCTTAGTCGCCTTTGGCCGTTTACGATCTCGACATCAAAGAGATCCTGATGATGGCTGTCGAGCGGTTCGCGGTGCAGATACTCGTCGTCACCGTTGCCGAGAGTTACCGCGGCCCGTGCCATAACATCGTCGACGCGGTGGCCTAAACCTGCCCGCTCACGCTCGGCCGCTTGCAGAGCGTCTTCGATGGCAGCCATGATCGCTCCCACGCGATGTTGGTCGGTTTCAATGTCTCGTTCGGCCGACCGAACGTGAAATTCGGACACACCGACACGGCGAAGGAAATTCTGGCTGCGAGCCCTCAGGAACAGCTGGAACATGATGGAATTCTCGTTCGAGGTCAGCGTTCACAGAAGATCGCTCCCCTGTGGTTAACGAAGATTTAACGGCTACAGATAGACCGCGTGAACCTTCCAGGTCCGCCAGGCGCTGTCATGCTTTTCGTAGAGCGCCAGCCATCTCTGTTCAGCCAGCCCGAGCGAAATAACGGTAGTTTCGCCGAGACCGCTCGTGCCCAGCTGGGCCTGCGCCCGATCCAGGCCTTCGAACTCCTGTGTTTCTTCGATCGTTAGGCCAATAAGAACCCGCCGACCAACTGCATCAACGTAATACCTACGAGGAGCCGCGTTGCTTGGAGCAATCATACTGAATCCTGCGTCTATCATCCAAAGTCGACACTGGTGGCTGCGGGAAGCCCCCTGAGCGCAAATTCACAACTCGACAAACTCTCAATTTCAAATCGGCTTCCACGAGCCACACTCAAATGTTGGCTGCGCAGACGGACTATTTGCAACTAGCGCCATAGGCAAGTCCTCGCAATTCAGATCTCTTGCCAACGTTAAAGTGTCGGGCCGCATCGGCGTCGATCGCCGAACACTAAGGGACGCAGCAAACTCCTAAACTCCAACCGGTAAGGTTGAGGAGTTAGCTTAACACCCGTTGTTTGTTGCGAAGTTTTCGGAATCCCTTATCCCTCTTCTCGTCGGGCTTCCCCAAGGCCCGGCCCCACCCAAGCGAAGCCGTCGAGCGAACATGGGTCCGCTTGGCGGCTTTGTCTTGTGTACGAGAGGATCATTCGAAAAAAAATGGCACGCAGGCCCTGGTCATTCAAAGAGGACCGCCGGCTCATGGAGTTGGCGAAGTCCTCCATTTCACTGGAAGATGCAGCAAAGCAGCTTGGACGACCACCAGAAGCGATTAAGCGCATGGCCTTGCGGCTCGGCCTTTCGCTGAAGTCAAAGAGCGCCAAGAAGACCTAGGCGCTGCGTCGAGGCTGCCCGCTTGAGTGGAACGGCGAACCTCCGCATTTCTGCAGGCAGCAACCGGCAGTTAAAGACGGCTTCCGCCCGAACTACAGCTTGAGCAGCAAGACGTGAGCGATCCCGACGTCCAACGTCTGCATCCCGGGATCGCCGGCAATCAAGCCGTGGGCCGCGATGTATTGGAGATTGCTCTGAACCGCAAGCTTAGCGCCTCCAGTGTAGAGTTCGGCTAATCCTCTCTTGACCCCTTGCCGAGATGAAGCCAACTCGGCCGATACGCTCTCACGCGCGCCCGTGCTCACGAGCGTGATGGGGCTCGGCCTCACCGGTCACTTCGCTGCAGCGATATTTTTAACAATCAGCAAGCGCGTCATCTCGACGAGAGCTAAGGCTGGCCGACCGCGTTCCAGACCCTTGCCGCGCAAGCCTCTAAGCCTGCGTATCAATGCAACAGTTGCACGTCTTTAACGATATTGTCTCTTATCACAGCGACATGCCGAACGACCGGTTATGTTTCAGCATGCGCCGCAATCATCTCATGGCAGCAGCTGGACTCTGCCTCGCGCTCATCGCCTACGCTACGCTCGCCCGGCTTGTGGGAAGGCCCGTGATCGTGGGCCATGCGGAGACCTATTGGGCCATTATCATTGAGCGCTTCAGCATCTATGGCCTGCTCGGCTTTCTCCTGTCTTTCATGCTTCCTGGACGGATTGCCGCGGCCTGCAGCCTCGTGATTGTCGTCGCCATCGGGCTCGAGCTTGCGCAAACGCTGATCTCGGATCACGCCTTCGCATCCATTGACGTTCTGCAGAAGACAGCCGGCGGTATCGTCGGAGTCTTTCTCGCCCAGACAATCCTGACTTTCTTACCTCGCCCGCCGACTTAGCACCGCGCCCCGCCAAGACGCTCCTCGGTATCAGGAACAGGACGGCGTTCTATTTCGCCATCTGCCCGCGTAGCTCGCCGCCGGGGTTGGCCGCCGTATGGATGTTCCCATACCACTCACCGGCCAGAAGGTCCGCAGCTTGCATCTCGGTAAGGGTCGCTGTGCCCTGGATCGGGCTTTGCGCCGCCTTGAACGGTAGTGCAAAGCCGGCATTCTTGCCGGCCTCGCTTGGCCCATGGATAGGGGTGCCTAGCCCGGATTTCTCACAGAGTTGAGGGGCACCGGGGCGCGAATCAGCGAAAGTTCTTTTGCGAGAAGGACTTTGCGATGATTCATGGGATGCCCCGATGCCGACAGAGTGTAGCGCAGAGCAGTT
>JAUEPE010000064.1 GCA_030403585.1 Frankia sp. RB7 | reverse complement strand
CCTATGGCCTGCTGATCGACCAGATCGGCGAGGTGCTGCGCCTGTCCGAGGACGGCAAGGAAGAAAACCCCGTCAACCTCGACCCCCGCATGGCCAAGCTCGCCGGCGGTGTCCACCGTCTCGACGGACAGCTCATGGTCGTCCTCGACGTCGATCGCGTCCTCGAGCTCAAGACCGAAGTGCAAATGGCTGCCTGAACTTTCACGAAAGACATTTAAAGCCGGAGAACCAAGATGAAGACCTGTTTGGTGGTTGACGATTCCAGCATCGTTCGCAAGGTCGCCCGTCGCATCGTCGAAGCGCTGGGCTTCCATGTCATTGAAGCGGAAGACGGCGTCGAAGCGCTGGTCCACTGCAAGAAGGCCATGCCGGAAGCGATCCTGCTCGACTGGAACATGCCCGTCATGGACGGCTTCCAGTTCCTGGGGACGCTGCGCCGCATGCCGGGTGGCGAAGAACCCAAAGTCGTGTTCTGCACCACCGAGAACGGCATCGACCACATCACCAAGGCGATGGGCGGCGGTGCCAACGAGTACATCATGAAGCCGTTCGACAAGGAAATCGTGTTGGCGAAGTTCCAAGAGGTCGGGCTGGTCGAGCGCGAAGAAGAGACAGCTGCCTGAAAATACACCTGCTAGTAGCGTCAAGAGGTATCCTGTGAACCCGCCCGACTACGAGTATCTGCGTAAGTTGCTGAAAGAGCGCTCGGGTCTCGACCTGTCCGCCGACAAGCAATATCTGATCGAAAGCCGCCTGCTGCCGCTGGCGCGCAAGGCCGGACTCTCCGGCATCCCCGAGCTCGTGCAGAAGCTGCAAGGCGGTTCGAGCGCGCTGATCACCAGCGTTGTCGAAGCCATGACCACGAACGAGACCTTCTTCTTCCGCGACAAGGTCCCGTTCGATCATTTCCGCGACACCATCATGCAGGACATCATCAAGGCCCGTGCCGGCCGCCGCAGCGTGCGGATCTGGTGCGCCGCGGGCTCGACCGGGCAGGAGCCCTATTCGCTGGCGATGACTTTGAAGGAGATGGGCGCGGCCCTCACCGGATGGCGCATCGAGATCATTGCGACGGACCTCTCGCAGGAGGTGCTGGAGAAAGCCAAGGCCGGCGTTTACAGCCAGTTCGAGGTGCAGCGCGGCCTGCCGATCCAGATGCTGATGAAATATTTCAAGCAGACCGGCGAGACCTGGCAGGTCAATCCCGAGTTGCGGGCGATGATCCAGCACCGGCAGCTCAATTTGCTGCAGGACTTCTCCCATCTCGGCACGTTCGACGTCATCTTCTGCCGCAACGTGCTGATCTATTTCGATCAGGAAACCAAGATCAACATCTTCAACCGCCTGGCCCGCCAGATCGAGCCCGACGGCTTCCTGGTGCTCGGCGCGGCGGAAACCGTGGTCGGACTGACCGATACGTTCAAGCCGATTGCCGATCGCCGCGGCCTCTACAAGCCGAACGATCCGCGTGCCGCTGCGGCGGCCGGTGCCGCGGCCCCGCGGATGGCGGCGATGGCAGGACGATAAGAATGGCCGAGGATGGAAAGGGCGCAGAGCGCGTCACGTTCAGTCGGGGCTATGATGTCTGCATCATGGCCATCGACGGCACGTGGCGGCGCGACTGCACCCTCAATGCGATTTCGGACACCGATGCCATCCTCACGGTGGAGGGCTCGATCCAGGGGTTGAACCTCAAGGAGTTCTTCCTGCTGCTGTCGTCCACCGGCCTTGCCTACCGCCGCTGCGAGTTGGTGCGCGTCAACGGCGCCGAGATGGACATCCAGTTCCTGCGCGGCAAGAACCGCAAGAAGCGCGGCGCGGCCAGCGGCCATGATGCGGCGGCGTGATCGCCACGCACAATCGGCTGCCCTTTGCTGACGCCTTGCTTCACATTTTCTGAAAACATCCGAACGAATTGGCAGACCCGGCTTTACGTGGCCTAAGCGCGTACCGTGTATCAATGAACGGTCGCAATTTCAGGGTCCGGTAATGCCAAGAAGCTCTCTTTCTTCCGTCACGTCAAACCTGCCCGACGTCGCCGAGCGGCGCGCGCTTCAGCTCCTGGTGGTCGATGACGACGCCACGCAGCGCAGCCTGATCACGGTCGCCGCCAAGCAGGCCGGCCACGAAGTCGCCGTTGCGCCTTCGGTTGCGGAAGCCATCGAAAAGTTGCGCGCCGCGCGCTTCGACTGCGTGACGCTCGACCTCGTGCTGGAGGATGGCGACGGCATCGACGTGCTGCGCGAGATGGCGGCGGCGAAATTCACGGGCTCCGTGATCGTCATCAGCGGCATGGACGGCAAGCGCCGCAGCGCTGCCCGCAGCTTTGCCCGCTCCGTCGGGATCGAGCTTCAGAGCCTGCCGAAGCCGCTGGATCTCGCGGCGCTGCGCATCGGCCTCGCCAATCTCGGCAAGACGGCGATGGGGCTGCCGACGATCCATACCTGGGGTGGCGTCGCCACCGACGCGATCGTGGAGCGGCACCGCGCCTGAGGCGTGGAACTGCCATGCAATCGGCTGCGGCAAATCGACCGCGCCGATTGCAGTTTACGCGGGATTGCCAGATTCCGACAGGTTCTGCAGGGCGTTGCCGAGCTCGGCCCGGCAGGCATTAAGCGCGGCGCCCACCGTTGCGTAACGGGGCGTAACGTCGTCGAGCACCACAATCTCGGTGGAACCCGAGATAGCACTCAAGATAGCGCTATCGTCTTCAGGCTCCCAATCTTCCGAGGTCATCGCAGCGTCGATCAGGCGCACGCTGATCTCGATGCGTGCGATCAGGGAGCGAAGTTCGGCCGCGATCAGCTGACGGCTGTCGGTTTCAGCCATCGCGGCGAGCGGGGGTGTGCCGGTGTAATTTAACATGGATATTCTCCGTCCCCCGCAATAAGGCACCTCGGCGCTACTTGTGCGTTAAGTTCATGTCCCGTACAAATGCGGGTGGGCCGAATCTGCGCCGAAAGCCATCATGTTAGGCGCGGACGCGAGTTCTTGAATGCCGAACGGACTTGGCAATCGCCTTGGCGAATGGACATGGCACATGGTCGAACAAACCTCCCGTGGTGAGATCTTCGTGGTCGATGACGACCCGGCTGTTCGCGACACCCTGTCGATGGTGTTGAAGGCGGCGGGTTATGAGGTGATCTGTTTTGCGGACGGGGCCGCGCTGCTCTCCGTCGCGCGAAGCCGCACGCCGGCTGCCGTGCTGCTCGACGTGCACATTCCCGGAAAGTCGGGCCTCGATATTCTCAAGGAACTGCACGGCGAAGACTATCCCGCGCCGATCTTCATGATCTCCGGCCAGGGCGACATTTCGATGGCGGTGGGCGCCATCAAGAGCGGCGCGCTCGATTTCATCGAGAAGCCGTTCCGCGGCAGCGAGATCGTCGGCCGGCTGGACGAGGCGATCGGCGCCTATGCACGCAGGCAGTCAGAGAATGCGTCGCCGAAATTCGGCTCGCTGCATTTCCCCGGACGCGAGCCGCTAACCCGCCGGGAGCGCGAGGTGCTCGAGCAGTTCGCAGCCGGCGCCTCCAACAAGGAAGCCGGCCGTACCCTCGGCATCAGCCCGCGCACCATCGAGGATCACCGCGCCAACATCATGAAGAAGCTCGGCGCCCGCAATGCCGCCGACCTGATCCGCATCGTGATGACCGCGGCCCAGCGCGCGTCGTAAGCGACTGGTTTTCTCGTGCCCCGGACGCAGCGCGTTGTGCAGTGATGCGCTGCAGGGCCGGGGCCCATCTCTCCAACTCCACGGCTGACAGTTCTGGGTCCCGGCTCTGCGTTGCACGGCTGCGCCTTGTCCGGGACACGGGATCGCGCCTTACGCCTGCAGCGCCTTGCGGATGATCCGCGCCAGATCGGACTTGCGATAGGGCTTCGCCAGCAGCAGCACGCCTGAATCCAGCCGGCCGTGGTGGATGATCGCGTTCTCGGTATAACCTGAGGTGTAGACCACCCTGAGGTCGGGGCGCGTCTTCGAGACCTCGTCGGCGAGCTGCCGTCCGTTCATCTTGCCGGGCATGATCACGTCGGTAAACAGCAGGTCGAACGGCTTGCCGCTCGCTACAATGGTGAGCGCCTCCGCGGCATTGGCGGCCTGCAGGGTGACGTAGCCGAGCGAATGCAGCTGGGCCAGCACGTAGTCGCGCACCAGCCGGTCGTCCTCGACCACGAGGATGGTCTCGTGTCCGCCCTCGATCGAGGCCGGCATCACGCCGTCGGCGACCGCCGTCGGCGTCTTGCCCGGCGGCAGGTACATCTTGATCGTGGTGCCGTGGCTTTCCTCGCTGTAGATCTTGATGTGGCCTGCGGACTGCTTGATGAAGCCGTAGACCATGGAGAGCCCGAGCCCGGTGCCCTTGCCCGGGCCCTTCGAGGTGAAGAAGGGATCGAACACGCGCGCCAGCATGTTGGCTGGAATACCGGTGCCGGTGTCGCTCACCGCGATCAGCACGTAGTGCCCGGGCCGGACGTCGTTGACGCTGGCATAGACCTCGTCGAGATAGGCCGCACCCGTCTCCACGATCAGCTTGCCGCCGCCGGGCATCGCGTCGCGCGCGTTGAGCGCGAGGTTGAGGATCGCGGTGGTGAGCTGGTTCGGGTCGACCACGGCGACGCAGCTCTCGTCCTCGAACACGGATTCGATCTGGATCTGCTCGCCCAGTGTCGGCCGCAACAGCTTTGCGGTGTCGATGATCAGCGAATTGATGTCGATCTCGCGCGGCTGCAGCGGCTGCTTGCGCGCGAAGGCGAGCAGATGCTGGGTCAGCTCGGCGCCGCGGCCAGCGGCCTCGTCGATCATCTTGGTGATCGCGGCAAGCCCCGGATCCTTGGCCACGGCCTCGGCCAGGATCTCGATCGTCCCGGTGATCACCGTGAGGATGTTGTTGAAGTCGTGCGCCACGCCGCCCGTGAGCTGGCCGACGGCCTCCATCTTCTCGGCCTGGCGGATGCGCTCCTCGGACGCGATCTTGTCGGTGAGGTCGCGGTAGAACACGTTGAACAGAATACCCTCGCGGCGCCTCAGCGCCGTGACACTCAGCTCGGCCTTGAACTCCTTGCCGTCGCGCCGGAGGACCATGAGCTCGCGGCGGCGGTTGAGGGTGTTGCCGTCCGCGGATTCGAGGAAACGCGCGAGACCGACCTTGACCCTCTCGCGCTCACTTTCTGCGACGGTGAGCTCGACCGAGTTCTTGCCCAGCACTTCGTCGCGCCGCCAGCCGAACAGCTCTTCGGCTCGTGAGCTCCACGCCAGGATGGTGCTGTGTTCGTCGGTCTGGACGAACGCGTCCAGCGCGGTCTCGACGATGTTGCGGGCGAGCAGTTCGCTCTCGCGCAAGGATTCCTCCGCGAGACGCGCCTCGGTCATGTCGCGCCCGACGAAGAAGTAGCGCCTGGCCTGGTCGGACCAGTTGCCGAGCCAGGACAGCCAGACCTCGCTGCCGTTCTTGTGGAAGCATCGGGTGTCGGCGAGCTTCGGGTGACCGCCGCGCCGGAGTGCGCGCATCTCCTCGCGGGATTGATCGAGATGGGCGGAGTGAATGAAATCGACACCGCTGTGCCCGAGCATCTCGTCCGGCCGGTAGCCGAGAATGGTCTCGCTGCTCGGGCTGACCTGGACGATATGGCCCCGCGAGTCCATGATCATGATCAGGTCTTCCGAGGCGTCGAACAGTTGCCGCCGTTCTTCGAGCGTCTGCTGCAGCGCGCGCTCGGTCCGTCGTGCATCGGTCAGGAGGCGCGCCGTGCCGGACGCGCCGATGATCTCGCCGGAGCCGTCCCGGATCGGCGACAGGCTCACCGAGATCTCGACCGGACTGCCGTCACTGCGAACGCGCACGGTTTCGAAATGCTCGATCCGTTCACCCCTCGCAATCTGCTGCAGGTAATCCTTGCCTTCGTCGCTGCGATCGGCCGGCAGCAGGATCGAGGTCGGTTTCCCGACCGCCTCTTCGGCAGAATAGCCGTAAAGGCGCTCGGCCGCGGTGTTCCAGCCGATGATGGTGCCGTCGAGTGTCTGCATGACGATCGAATCGTCGGAGGATTCGACCGCGGCGCTGAACAGCCGCTCGCGGACGGCGAGTTGATCTCGTACGATCTCGGTGCGCCGCCGCTCCTCGACCTCGTGCTCCAATGCCGACGTCTTGGCCTTGGTCTCCTCGACCATGTGGGCGAAGGCCCGCGCCAGCATGCCGGTCTCGCCCCCGGCATCGGTGGGAATCGCGGCGGGCTTGCCGCGCCCGATCGCATTGACGGCTGCGGTGAGCCGCCCGATCGGCCGGGTCAGTGATCGCGCCAGCAGCAGAGCGAGTGCGGCCGCGACCAGCACCGCGATGATGCCGATCATCAGGCTCGTCTTTTCGATGATGATTGCGGGCGCCATGAAGACGGCATAGGGCACGACGCGGATGATGCCGACCCATTGTCCCTCTGCCAGGATCGCAGGTGCAATCGCGGTTCCGCTCGGCTTGCCATCGCTGTCAGGCGCGACATGCGTCGCGCCTTGCGTCGATCCGATGGCGTCGGCGAAATATGGGAAGTCGTCCTGCCAGCGCGTCGGTGTGCCCAGTTGCGAGCCGAACTCGCGGGTTCGATCCGGGTGCACGATGTAGTCGCCGTTGCGGCCGACGACGTAAACCTGCTCGCCGCGCCGGGTGGTTATCCTGATACGGTCGAGCACCTGGCGCATGTCGACATTGACGACGACGATGCCGAACAGCCGGTGATCGGATCCGTACAGCGGTGCCGCGACGCGCAATGTCGGGACATAAGGCAGCTGAATCTTGCCGTTGTCGACGTTCAGATCGACCGGAGAGACATAGACCTGGTCTTCGGCGAGCTTGATCGCGTCCTGGAAGAAGAAGCGATCGTCCTTGTTTTGCAGCGCTTGGTCGGGAACGACGCGGACCGTTCCGTTCGGCCCCGAGCGGTCGACGCGCAGATATTCGGTGCCGTCGGCGCTGATGATGCGAAACTTCGCGTAAATCGGTTTGGCTTCGACATCGGCAACGAGGCGTGTCAGCAGCCGCTCGCGCCAGGTCTTTTCGGTCAGATGATCAACCGGATCGATGCCATTGTTGAAATGGGCGTCGATCACGCCGCGGACGGCCGCGTTGGCGCGGAACGTCACGATGTCGGCATGCGCGCCGTTGGTCTGGGCTTCGAGTTGGGAGGCGAGCAGCCCCGACTGGGTTTCGATGCGGTCGAGCACGCGCGGCAGGAACGCTCGTTCCAGGCTGTAATGGCTCAGCCACCCGACCGCGGAGACCGCAACCGCGACCAGCAGAATCATCGCGATGGCCAGCCGGGTTGCGAGCGTCATGTTGGTCGTCGCGCCGCGTCGAGAATGGACCCGAATGTTCTATGCGACATCGATGGACCCGTCATCGGCTGCCGGTGCCTGCATCGCGTTGGGGCGGGGATGATGATGGCGCCGATGTCAGGCAACGGTCGACCGCAGCCAGCAGCGCGTTGGCCCGGAACGGCTTCTGCAGGCTGTCGACCGCGCCGAGCTTGGTCGCCATCTTCAGGAAGTCCGGCTCGGAATAGGCGTCCGGCGTGATCGCGCGGCCGGAAATGACGACGATCGGGATCGTTGGCTGCAGCGCCCGGACGTGGCGCATCGTTTCCAGCCCATCCATGCCAGGCATGAAGATGTCGAGGAACAGCAGGTCGAACTCGTTGCCCTCGAACAAAGCGAGCCCCTTGCGGCCGTCTCCGGCGACCGTCACGTGATGGCCGGCCCGCTCCAGGAGCAGCCGGATCGTCAATTGGACGGCCGGGTCGTCATCCACGATCAGGATGTTGGCCACGTCAAGAACCTCCGGGTCGGGCAGGGATGTTCTCCGCGACCCAAATCAAAGCATCAAATGTGAAATTGTTGCGCGGATTGTCGTCTGCCTGCAAGCACTTCAGGACATTTCAGCGGCCCTGCCGCTCTGATATTGCACTGCACCCTTGTCTGCGCACGCTCGCGTGCATAGCAGGAGCTCGCGCCCCGCCCGCGCGGCGTCTTGCGAGAAGTGGATGGCCTGTGAGAAGAGCAGGGCGGATTTCCCCGGACGGACAAGGATCATGACCAGGAAGAAGACACCCGACCAGCTCCGCAGCGCGCGCTGGTTCGCGCCCGACGATCTCCGTTCGTTCGGTCACCGCTCCCGCGCCATGCAGATGGGCTACGCGCCGGAGGAGTGGAAGGATCGGCCGTGCATCGCGATCATCAACACCTGGTCGGACGCGCAGCCGTGCCACATGCACTTCAAGTCGCGCGTCGACGACGTCAAGCGCGGCATCCTGATGGCCGGCGGCCTGCCGGTGGAATTGCCGGCGTTGTCGCTGTCGGAGTCGCTGCTGAAGCCGACTACTATGCTCTATCGCAATCTCCTGGCGATGGAGGCCGAGGAGCTGTTGCGCAGCCATCCCGTTGACGGCGTCGTGCTGATGGGCGGCTGCGACAAGACCACGCCGGCGCTGCTGCTAGGTGCCACCTCGATGAACATTCCGGCGATCTATCTGCCGGCGGGCCCGATGCTGCGCGGCAACTGGAAGGGCAAGACGCTCGGCTCCGGCTCGGACGGCTGGAAATATTGGGACGAGCGGCGCGCCGGGAAAATTTCCGACAAGGACTGGCTCGACATCGAGGCTGGCATCGCCCGCAGCTACGGCACCTGCATGACCATGGGCACGGCCTCGACCATGACCGCGATCGCGGAAGCGATCGGCATGACGCTGCCGGGTGCCTCCTCGATTCCCGCGGCGGATGCCAACCACATCCGCATGGCCAGTGAATGCGGTCGCCGCATTGTCGAGATGGTGTGGGAGGATCTGACACCGAAGACGATCCAGACCCGCAAGGCCTTCGAGAACGCGATCGCGGTCGCGATGGCGATGGGCTGCTCCACCAATGCGATCATCCATCTGATCGCGCAGGCGCGCCGCGCCGGCCAGGACGTCGGCCTCGACGATTTCGAGATCGCGAGCCGCAAGGTGCCCGTGATCGCGAATGTCCGCCCGAGCGGCGATGCCTATCTGATGGAAGATTTCTTCTATGCCGGCGGCCTGCCGGCGCTGATGGGCCAGATCAAGCCGCATCTGCATCTCGACTGCATCACGGTGAGCGGCAAGACCCTTGGCGAGAACATCGACGGTGCCGAGGTTCACAATGCCGATGTCATCCGCGGCGTGGACAATCCCATCTACAAGGAAGGCGCGCTCGCCGTGCTCAAGGGCAATCTCGCCCCCGACGGCTGTGTCATCAAGCCCTCCGCCTGCGCGCCGCGCTTCCTCAAGCACACCGGTCCTGCGCTGGTGTTCGACGATTATCCGTCGATGAAGAAGGCGGTCGACGATCCCGATCTGGACGTCACCGAGGATCACATCCTGATCCTGCGCAATGCGGGCCCGCAGGGCGGCCCGGGCATGCCGGAATGGGGCATGCTGCCGATCCCGACAAAATTGGTGAAGCAGGGCGTGCGCGACATGGTCCGCATCTCGGATGCGCGCATGAGCGGCACCAGCTACGGTGCCTGCATCCTGCACGTCTCGCCCGAATCTTACATCGGCGGTCCGCTGGCGCTGGTGCAGAACGGCGATCGCATCACCCTCGATGTCGCCGCGCGCACCATCAATCTCGATGTGAGCGAGGCCGAGCTCGACAAGCGCCGCGCCGCCTGGAAGCAGCCCGAACGCCGCTTCGAGCGCGGCTATGGCTGGATGTTCACCAAGCACATCAAGCAGGCCAATGACGGCTGCGATTTCGACTTCCTCGAGACCGATTTCGGCGCGCCGATCGGCGAGCCGTCGATTTACTAGAGAGTACGACATGACAAAACTCAGCGAAGCCACCCGCAACAAGCTCAAATCCGTCTCCACCGCGACCGTCGCCACCGCTTTGTTCAAGCGCGGTCTGCGTATCCAGATGATCCAGGACGTGCACCCCTTGGGCGCGGACCAGCCGACCATGGTCGGCGAGGCCTTCACGCTGCGCTACATGCCGGCGCGCGAGGATCTCAACACCATCGACGTCTTCAAGGACCGCTCGCACCCGCAGCGCAAGGCAGTCGAGGATTGTCCGCCAGGCAGCGTGCTGGTGATGGACAGCCGCAAGGACGCGCGCGCGGCTTCGGCCGGCGCGATCCTGGTGACGCGGTTGATGAAGCGCGGCGTCGCCGGCGTCGTCACAGACGGCGGTTTTCGCGATTCCGCGGAGATCGCAAAGCTCGGTATCCCCGCCTACCATCATCGCCCCTCGGCGCCGACCAATCTGACCCTGCATCAGGCCATCGAGATCAACGTCCCCATCGGTTGCGGCGATGCGCCGGTGTTTCCCGGCGACGTCATTCTGGGTGATGCCGACGGCGTCATCGTGATTCCCGCGCACCTTGCGGACGAGATCGCCAATGAAGCGTTCGAGATGACCGCTTTCGAGGATTTCGTCACCGAGGAAGTCGGCAAGGGCCGCGGCATCTTTGGCCTTTATCCCGCGACTGATCCACAGACGCTCACTGACTTCGCGGAATGGCGGAAGAAGAACGGAAGGTAGTCGCTGGCTACTGCACCTGCACTCTACCGACAGATCACGCGGTATGGGTCGCGGCCTTCCAGGCTGTGTGAAAAGTCGATCGCGGCAAGACTCCATAGAATAAGACTCTATGCCGCATCGTTTATCAGCGTCTCGCGAGAAGACTCCTTTCTCTGAAGCGTCCGTGAAAGAATTTGATTCTAGCTCAAGATGACAGCGCCGACTTTTCACACAGCCTGCTTCGCCGGGACGACGGAGGTGGGTGTGGCTTACACCCCGGCCTCCGCCATCCCCGTTGCCCACAGCGCAAACGCATACACGATCGCCACCTCATCCAGCCGGTCAAATCGGCCGGAGGCGCCGCCGTGGCCGGCGCCCATGTTGGTGCGGAGCAGGACCGGGCCGCCGCCGCTCATGGTGGCGCGCAGGCGCGCGATCCATTTGGCGGGCTCCCAGTAAGTGACTCGAGGATCAGTAAGCCCGCCCATCGCCAGGATTGCGGGATAGTCCTTGGCCGCGACATTGTCGTAGGGCGAGTAGGACAGGATGGTGCGAAAATCCCTTTCGCTCTCGATCGGGTTGCCCCATTCCGGCCATTCCGGCGGCGTCAGCGGCAGTGTGTCGTCGAGCATGGTGTTGAGCACGTCGACGAACGGCACCTCCGCGACGATGCCGGCGAATAGTTCGCCGGCACGGTTCGCGACCGCGCCCATCAGCATGCCGCCGGCCGAGCCGCCATGGCCGACGATATGCTGCGCGCTGGTGTATTTCGCATCGATCAGCGCACGCGCGCTGGCGGCAAAATCGTCGAACGAGTTCGTCTTCTTCTCGCGCTTGCCGTCGAGATACCAGCCCCAGCCCTTGTCCGCGCCGCCGCGGATATGGGCGATGGCGTAGACGAAGCCGCGGTCGACCAGCGACAGACGGTTGGCGTTGAACGAGGCCGGCATCGCCATGCCGTAGGAGCCGTAGCCGTAGAGCAGCAGCGGCGCCGCTCCGTCGAGCTTCAATCCGCGACGATAAAGGATCGACACCGGCACCTCGGCGCCATCCTGCGCCTTCGCCATGATGCGCGTGGTGACGTAGTCGGCCGCATTGTGCCCGGACGGAATCTCCTGGCGCTTGCGCAAGGTGCGCGTCCGTTTCGCCATGTCGTAGTCGTAGACTTCCGACGGCGTCGTCATCGACGAATAGGCAAAGCGCAAATTCGTCGTGTCGAATTCGTAGGAGCCCATCGTGTCGAGCGAATAGGCGGCCTCGTCGAAGACGATCGCGTGCTCTTCTTTCGTTGCGAGATCGCGGATCACGATCGCCGGCAAAGCGTTGGCGCGCTCCAGCCGCACCAGATGGCCGGCATAGAGATCGAGATCGATGATGTAGATGCCGGGACGATAGGGGATCAGGTCGCGCCAGTTCTTGCGCTCGGGCTGGCTCAGCGGCGCGGTGACGATCTTGAAATCGATGGCGTCGTCGGCATTGGTGAGGATGAAGAGCTCGTCGCCGCGATCGGCCAGCGAATATTGCACGCCCTCTTCGCGCGCTGCGACCAGACGCGGCGGTGTTTCGGGGTTGGCGAGATCGATCAGCCGCTGCTCGGAGGTTTCGTGGTCGCCACCGGCGATCACGCAGAAGTGGCCGCTCGTGCTCTCATGCAGATGGGTGAACCAGCCGGAATCCGGCTCCTCGTAGACGAGCGCGTCGTCGGCCTGCTTGGTGCCTAGCCTGTGCCGCCACACCTGCATCGGCCGGTGATTGTCGTCGAGCTTCACATAGAAGAAGAATTTTGCATCCTTGCTCCAGACCACGCCGCCGTCGGTCTCCTCGACCACGTCGTCGAGGTCATTGCCGCTCGCCCAGTCGCGCACGCGGATCGTAAAATATTCCGAGCCCTTGGTGTCGGCGCTCCAGGCCTGCAGTCCGTGATCGTCCGAGTGCCGGCTGCCGCCGAACTTGAAATATTTGTGGTCTTTTGCGAGCGCGTCGCCATCGAGCACGATGTGGCCCTCGCCGCCGTCGCGCGGCATGCGGCCGAACAGCTCGTGCTGGCCGCCCTCGCGGAATTTGCGGAAGTAGGCGAACGGGCCGTCCGGCGACGGCACGCTGGAATCGTCCTCCTTGATCCGGCCACGCATCTCGCCGACCAGCTTCTTCTGTAGTGGCGTGGTGTGACCAAGCAGGCTCTCGGTGTAGCCGTTCTCTTCGTCCAGATATTTGCGGATGTCGGGATCGAGCACTTTGGGCTCGCGCAGCACCTCCTGCCATTTCGCGTCCTTCAGCCAGGCATAGTCGTCGGTGACGGTGATGCCGTGGTGGCTGAAGGAATGCGGCCGGCGCGGAGCGACGGGAGCGGTCGGGGTCGTGCTGGCGGATTTGGGCAAATCGATCCTCGATATGGGCGGAGTGTCTGGCCTCTATATCAGATCGAATGTAGGGGATTTAAAGAAGGCGAATGTGGCTGTGAACCGCTGAAGCCACCTCATCATCCGCCGTCGTCCCGGCGAACGCCGGGACCCATACCCCAGGGAGGAGTTGTCGCGCGAGATGGCAACTCCGAGACTTCGCCAAACCACGTCCGGTGGTTATGGGTCACGGATCGGCGTTCCGCTTCGCTGCGCTTGTCCGGGACGACAGCCTGGGGCCGCGCTGACAGTTCAGCGTTACACCGCCACCTGCTCACCCAGATACGACACCGCTGCCTCGAGCCCGCCCTTGCCGTGCGGGATCTTCAGCGCGTTCAACCCGACCTCGATTACCCCGAGCGTGCCGAGCAGCATCGGCGCGTTGACATGGCCCATATGGGCGATGCGGAAGGCCTGGCCGGTGAGGTCGCCGATGCCGTTGCCGAGCACGACGCCGCACTTCTCCTTGCAATAGCGTTGCAGGACTGCCGGATCATGGCCATTGCTCATCGTCACGGTAGTGACCGTGTTGGAGCGCTCGCTCGCCTCGGCGATGTTGAAGCCGAGCACCTGGCCCTCCGACCATGCGCCAACCGCACGGCGCGTGGCCTCTCCAAGCAGGCTGTGGCGGCGGAAGGCGTTCTCCAGGCCTTCCTCGTGAATAAGGTCGATCGCCTGGCGCAGCGCGAATAGCAGATGCACCGGCGCGGTGCCGGCATATTTGCGATAATGCTCGGCGCCCTCGCGCTCGCTCCAGCTCCAATAGGGCGTCGCCATATTCGCCTTCTTGTGCGCCTCCAGCGCGCGCGCGTTGGCGGCGACGAAGCCGAGGCCGGGCGGTGTCATCAGGCCCTTCTGCGAGCCGGACATCGCGACGTCGATATTCCATTTGTCCATCTCGAACGGCATGCAACCGAGCGAGGCGACAGTGTCGACCATGTACAGCGCGGGATGGCCGGCCGCCTTGATCGCCTTGCCGATCGCCTCGACGTCATTCTGCACGCCCGACGCCGTATCGATCTGGACGACGACGACGGCCTTGATGGTGTGCTCCTTGTCGCGGCGCAGGCGCTCCTCGACCTCGTGCGGCCGCACTGCGCGGCGCCAGTCGCCCTTGAGCACCTCGACCTCGGCGCCCATCAGCGAAGCCGCATGGCCCCAGCCGATCGCGAAGCGCCCGCTCTCCAGCACCAGCACCTTGTCGCCGCGCGACAGCACGTTGCTCAGCGCGGCTTCCCAGGCGCCGTGGCCGTTGGCGATGTAGATGTAGGACTTGCCCTTGGTCGCAAACAGCTTCGAGATGTCGCTCAGCAGGCTCTCGGTCAGCTCGGTCATCTGCTTGGAGTAGATGTCGATCGCCGGGCGATGCATCGCCTGCAGCACCGCATCGGGCATCGTGGTGGGCCCGGGGATGGCCAGAAATTCCCGGCCCGCGCGAACGGTCATTGCTATCTTCCTTGTGTCGTGATGACGGTCTGGAGGGTTGCTTCGCTACGCTTTTTACGCGCCAGCGGCCTGCAAGAAAAGGGCGCAAAACGCAGGTCTGGGGCTCTTATCTCTTGGTCTCGCGGCAGCCGGCGGCCTCGGCCTCCTCGACCGAGCAGAACCAGCGGGTGCCCTTGCTGATCTTCATCTTGATCTGGGTGTACCAGCGGCTGGTCGGGGTATGGTAGATGCACTCGCCGGCGGTGTTGACGTTGCCTTTGATGGTGCAGTCGGGCGAGGGCGCGACCGGCCCCGAGGCCGAGGCGAGCAGGATCGAATGGGCCCCATCGGGCGGCTTGGTGGCACCCAAAATCGTCGTCTTCTTGTTGCGCACGCGCCAGTCCCAGGGGGCGATGAAGGCACCCTGCCACATCCCGGCTTTTGCCTCACGCGCGGCAGCCTCATCCGCATCGTAATCGTGGGAGATTCGGGTGTAGGACAGCGCCCAGCCGCTGCGCACCAGCCATTTCTGGATGTCCTCGCCGCCGACCTCGCAGCGCGCCACGGTGCGGCCGCGCCGGTCGATTGAACGGGCATGGCAGACCCAGCTCTTGCCCTCGGTGTATTTGGCGAGCTCGTCGCGCGCGGCAGCCCCGCAGGTCCAGCGCTCGGACTTCTTGTTGAGGCAGAGCTGGTCGGCCGACGGCGCGTCGATGCCGCCGAGCCGGATCCGCGTGCTGCCGATCACAACGGAATCGCCGTCGCGGACCTTGGCGGTGCCGGTGATGTCAGCCGCCTGCGCCAGCGACGGGAGCGCGAGCAGTGACAGCGCAATCAGGAATTTTCGCAACATGCCGGTCCGCGTGTGAAGAAATCTCGATAGAGCCCGCAATTGTGGTCGGCTTTGGGCCACTCGGCCAGCATATGCCTAACAGAGAGGCTTTCAACTTCCCGTCATTGCGGGCGAATAGCGAATGGCGAATAGGTACGCCCCATTCGCTATTCGCCATTCACCATTCGCCTTCTCGCCACCGCCAGCCCCATCAGCACGAACGCCGACGTCACCTCCGGCCCGCCTACGAGAATCCGCGTCGGGGTTTTCATCTTGTTCCATTCATAAGCGCGGAACGGGCCGCGGCGGCCGCCTTCGCCGAGCGCATCGACGATCACGTTCAGCGCCGGTGCAAAGGCGCGCGGGTCGGCGCCGAGATGGCCGAGCGCGATCAGCGCCAGTGCCGCGTCGAACACGTTCATTTCCGCGGCCATCAGCTCGCCCTTGACGTAGGACAGCACGCGATGGCGGATGAAATCGAAATCGCCGTCGGGGTCGATCGCGGCCTGGGCTGCCAGCGGCAGCGCCAGGAAGGCCGCATAGCAGCGGCCGAAATAGGCGCTGTAGAGCTCCGGCAGATAATAGATGTGCGAGCGCGGATTGGCGAAGGCGCCGCTCGCCGCCAGCCGCTTCTGGAAGCCGATGATGCGATGCACGGTCGCGAGCCGCGCCGGCGTCTCCAGAATCTTCCAGCGCGCCAAATTACGAAAGCTCACCTCGAGAATGTCGAGATTGAGTGTCGGATCGAGATCGTTGCCGTAGGGCCGTTCGCCTTTGAGGTTGTCGATCCAGGTCGCAACGCCGCCTTCGTAGTCGATATTGTCGTTGATCGGCACCGTCACGCGCGGCTCGTTGACACCGGCATGGACCTGATACCCGCTGTAGAAATCCAGCAGCGGCTGGTCGATGATCTCATCGGTGCAGCCGGCCTGCGTCGCCGCGGAAATCGAGCACGCCGTGGTGTCGCAATCGGGCACATAGACGCCGAAGCCGAGGTCCTGCTTGATCTGGGCGAAATAGCGCGAAAAGCGCGGATGCGGCGCCGGCGCCAGCGCGGTGATGACGTTGAAGCGCTGGCCACCGATGCCCTCGACCTCCTCGCGGCTGATATTGACGCAGAAATCAACCATGTCGGCGATCGCGCGCTCGGCTGCGGTCTTGTCCGTCGGCAAGGCGAGCCCGGTCTCGACGTAACTCAGCAACGCTTCGATGAAGAACGCGTCGTAATAGGCCGACCGGTGGCGGATCTGCACCGGCTCCCACATCGGCTCGGCAATCCCCCGCCAGGGCGGATTGACCACGGCGCGCGCCGGCGAGCGTGCGATGAAGACGCGGGCGAGGTTGAACAGCAGCGACGAATTCTTGTAGCCGCGCGCGTTCAGCCCGGTCAGCGCCATGATCAGCTCGCGCCCGCGGAGATCGGGATCGCCGATCAGGTTGAAGGCAGCATAGGTCGGCAGGAAACCGTTCTTGCGATAAGAGCCGAGCAGATGCTGCGCGCAATCGCGGATCACGCCGTCGATCTGCGATTGTGCCGGCATCGCGCCGACGAAATTGACCGGCGGCGGTTTTGGATGGTCGAGCGTAATGGTGTCGACGAGATCGGCGATGGGCTGGCCGACCGCAGCCCAGTCGGGTTCGGCATCGTCGCGGGCGCGAACCAAAGCCTCGCGCACCCGGGTCAGCTTCGCGTCGTCACGCAGCTCGCTCAGGCCGGCGCGGCGCAGCAGCACCCGCAGCGCGGGATTGCCGAGCGCGGTCTTGTAGAATTTGGCGAGATGCGGGTCGCCGCGGGCTTGGCCCGACAATACGGGATCACAGACGTCATAGAGGGAGGGGCCGTCTTTCCGCGCCGTCAGCGCCCGGCACGCGGCACCTGCAAAATAATGAAAGCTCATGAAATACCTGGTCGCGGGGGACTTTTGCGGAGGCAGGCTGGGGACCCGACCCTCGCAAGTCTTTGAAAAAGCTACCCGGATTCGCAGAAAATACAAATGTGATGGAGGTCACGGAAAAGTCCGGCACGGGGGCTGCTGGACCGAACCCCGGAAGGCTACGGGGAGCGAAGAAAGCGGATATCTGGATCGGCGAATTAATCAACATATTCATAGGCTTAGTTTAAACTTTGGACGATCTATTGCCGGGCCGGCGATATCCGGTTAAGAGTTTGTTTGGTGCGGTGCCGCAAATTGCGCGCAATTCGGGGGCACTCCCCGGCCAATCCCTCAAACCTAAAGCCGCCATCGCGCTACTCAAGCAGTGTGCGCGCGCTTGGCCGGTCTTTGGCACTGACAGGAATGAACCGACATGAATGTTAGGCAGCTCGACATTTCCCGACGCTCGATTGCGCTCGTCGCCGCCCTCATCGGCACGGTGTCGCTGGCGATCGGCGCCCATGCTGCCCTCAACATGCGCGCGCTCGACGCTGCCAAGGCCGTCTCGACCGACCAGGTCACGGGCTCGCTGGGCCAGACCTCGCGTCTCGCGCTCGTCATCGGCAATGGCCATTATCCCGACGCGACCGCGCCTCTGACGCAGTCGATCAACGACGCGCGTGCGCTGTCCTCGTCGCTGCGCAAGAACGGTTTTGACGTCGACATGGTGGAAGACGCGAGCAAGGACGACATGGTCCGCGCCGTCAACCGCCTCAAGTCCCGCATCAAGCACGACACCGTCGTCATGCTGTTCTTCGGGGGCTACGGCGTGCAGGCCGGCCGCGAGAGCTACATGTTGCCGGTCGATGCCGTGATCTGGAAGGAGAGCGACGTCCGCCGCCAGGGCGTCTCGATCGAGGGCGTGCTCGGCATGATGAAGGAGCAGGGCGCCAAGGCCAAGCTCGTCGTAGTCGATGCCTCCCGCCGCAATCCCTATGAGCGCCGCTTCCGCTCTTATTCGCATGGTCTCGCGCCGATCGGCACGCCCGACAATGCGCTGATCCTCTCCTCGGCCTCGCCCGGCAAGGTCGTCGACGACGGCAAGGGCGAGCACAGCACGCTGGTCGGCGAGCTCCTCAGCAATCTAACTGCGCAGGGCAGCGCCGAAAGCGTTTTCAACAAGACCCGCGTCGCCATCTCCCGCGCCTCCGAAGGCGACCAGGTCCCGACGGTTTCGTCCTCGCTGCTCGAGGACGTGCAGTTCAGCGAAGCCGGCGGCTAGTTTTTCTAACCTATTGTCTTGTGACGCACATCTGCATCCCCACCGTCATTGCGAGGAGCTCTTGCGACGAAGCAATCCAGAATCCCTCCGCGGCGAGACTCTGGATTGCTTCGCTTCGCTCGCAATGACGATCGTGTCTGCTACTTCGCGGCTTCGCTCGCCATCACCGGGCGCACGGGATCGCCTTCGCGGAGCAGCGCGCCGGCGCGGGCGACGACGATATCGCCTTCGTTGAGGCCGTCGCGGACCTCGATATTGCCGCCCGACATCAAGCCGATCTCGACGCGCTTGGTCTCGACGCGGTTGCGCCGGATCACCTGGACCACGGTGCCGGCCGATGAATATTGCACCGACGTCAGCGGCACCGCGACGTTGCAGCTCTGCCCGATCTTGATCAGCGCGCGCCCGCTCGCATTGAGCAGCAACCTGCGTTGCGACGAAATGCCGATATAGACCATGCCCTGCTGGATACTCGGCTCGATCGTCGGGCCGATGCGGCGCACCTTGCCGTCGATGTCGATGCTGCCGGCAATGCGCACGTTCGCCGGCTGATTGACCGCGAGCTTCCTGACATCATTGGTCGCGACCAGGGCGACGAGATCATATTCGCTGCGCGCCACGATGGTGAATAGCGCCTCGCCCTTGGCCGAGGCGAGCCCGCCGATCTGCGCCGTCGACGTGGCGATCATTCCAGCGACGGGGGCCGTGACCTGAAGCGTGCCGCCCTCGGGCAGCGCCAGCCGCGCCAGCACCTGGCCGGCCGTCGTGGTTTCGCCGGCTTCGGCCAGCACTTCGGTGATCTTCAGCCCCGGCCGCTCGGGCCGCACGGACGTCTCTTCGCGCGCGACAATCGAGCCGGTAGCCTCGACGATGTCGGAGAAGCAGGATTTTGCCGCCTTCAGCACCGTGACCGCCGGCCCCTTGGGCGCGTCGTCATCGGCAGCACACACGGGCTGGGCGGAGACCAGCACCAGTCCGGCGAGGGCAACGAAGATCTGGGAAAAGGAACGCGCAGGCAATGGACGCATCGGTCATTCCGGTTGGCCGCAAGAAGGCTTCAATCGATAGCAGAAGCGGCAGCAGGGGGCCATGGGCTGACCGGATGAGAAATGCCGCAGCGCAGGCGGCGCGATGCCGCCTGTTGATTTAGTCGCTGCATAAGCCAAGAGGTTCGCCGCGTGCCAGGCGAGCTCGGCCTGCATGGTTCGCCCGGCGATGCAGAGCATCGTCCGGAGACGCCCGCTTTGGCGGGCTCCTCACCATGAGGGTCTGATATCTCGCCGCAAACGCGACCTCATCCTGAGGGCCCGCCGTAGGCGGGCGTCTCGAAGGATGGGCTGCGGGCACCTACGGCAGCGTCAAAAACTCCACCCAGTTCGGCTTCTTGCCGGTGGCGTAGGATTTCAGCTTGCCGAGTGCGCCGCTGGTCTGGTCGATGGCGTAGACGCTCATGCCGTCGGACAGCTCGCCAACGGCGGCGAGGTAGCGGCCGGTCGGATCGATGTTGAAGCCGCGCGGCTGTTTCTCGGTCGGCACGCTGCCGATCGTGGTCAGCTTGCCACTTGATGCATCGACCTTGTAGGCGGTGAGCGTGTTGGTGGTGCGCTCGGAGGCGTAGAGGAAGCGGCCGTCCGGAGTGATGTGGATGTCGGCGGCCCAGGGTTTTCCGCTAAAACCTTCGGGCAGCGCGGTGGTGCGCTGGATCTCGCCCCAGGCCCCGCTCTTGGCTTCATAGCTGTACGCGGCAACGTCGCCGTTCAGCTCGTGGATGAGATAGACGAACTTGCCGTTGGAATGGAACACGAAGTGCCGCGGCCCGGATTTCTCCGGCGTCTTGATCAACGGCGGATCGCTCGGCGTCAGCGTGCCCGCAGCGGCATCGAACGCAAAGCTCAGCACCTGGTCCGAGCCGAGATTGGTCGCGAACACGAAACGGTTGTCGGGCGAGGGCAGGAAGGCGTGTGCGTTCAGCCCGGTCGGGATCACCTGCTTCGCCTCGGCGACGACGCCGTTCGCTTGAAGCGGATTCAGCGCGACCTTGTTGCCGCCATAGGAGGCGCTGAACAGCACCTTGCCGGCGCGGTCGGCGGCGATGTTGGCCATGCTGTCGGCGAGCGGCCCGTTGCCGATATGGCTGAGTTGGCCGGTCTTCTGATCGATCGCAAAGCTCACCGCGAGGAACGGCTGCGAGCGGATTCCGGCGATCAGCACGCGATGGTCCGGTGTGATCGCAAGCGGCGTCGAGGCGCCCGGCTTTTCGACGCCGGTGAAGGCGGCCGTCTGCACCGGCGTCATCTCGCCGCTCTCGGCGATCTTGAACACGCTGATGTCGTTGGAGTCGGCATTGCCGACATAGGCGAAGGTTTCGGCCATGCCGGCACGGACTCCGGAGACGAGGGCAAGAGCGGTGACAAGAACGGTGACAAGAGCGGTGACAAGAGCGGTGAAGAGCGTGGTGGCGATCGCCGCGCGGGATGCGGGGCGTGTCGGTCTGATCATGGGGCGTCCTCCTTGAGCCGGTGTGGCTTGTTGTTTTGCGGCGGAGGATAGCGGCTGGTGTTCCCTGGCACCAAATTCCAATTGGGATTGATCGATGCTGAAATCGTATCGGTTCGGTTGTGGGCGCTAGCGCACCGACGCTGTCAGGTCGCGCGAGGGAAGATGCGGGCCGGCGGCGTGATCGGGCGGCCCGAGCAAAGTCCAGACCGCAACGGCCACGAGAGCCGAGGTCAGGATAGTCCAGGCGACGAGTTGCTTCCGCATCAGGCCAAATCCGTCCGTCGAAGGTTCGGCCATCCTGCACTGCAAAAGGCGGCAACCGTATGAACTCGTTCACAGGCAAATAATGCGCGAGTAAATGACGAACCATTGCCGACCGCGTGCATTGACCCGGCATGCCACGCGAAAACGACCTCGAAGGCGAACCTGATATGGGCGGCAAGCACGGCGGCCAAGCTGGCCAGCCCAAGCCGCCCGCGCGCCCGCGCGAAGGTCCGCGGGATGAAGACGTCGTGGCAAAGCGCCACACCGGCAAAGCCGATCAAACCAATCGCAAGGTCTCGCCGACCAACCCCAGAAAGCGCTAAGCTTTGCCTGCTATTGTTTAAGACGCAGGCCCGGCCACGGGATTTCCAGGGAACGGCAACCTTGTCTCGCCGTTACTCCGGGCTCGCGGGCGGACGACGCCAAAACGGAGGCTGGCAAACGGAGGCTGGAAGTGTTTTGGATTTATTGGGACACCGCCTGGTCGCTCATCATCAGCGGCATCATGTTCACCACCATCGTCACGCATCCGGACGCCGAGTTCGTTGAGATCCACCCCGCAAGGCGGGCGAAATGAGCCGCGCGGCCTGAGGCATCTACCCTCCCAAGCGACAAATTGAGCCTGGTCCGCGCGTGGCTGCGGGCCAGAGCGCATGTGGTGAACCAAATCTTAGGGGCAGGCCGGTATTTTTCTGCGTCTTTTTCTGATTCAGAGATCCGGCGCTCCCCATGGCATTGTTCGGCAATCCTTCCATTCGTTCGGTTCTCGGTGCCATCATCGGAGTCCTCGGCCTGTTCCTGGTCGGGCAGCTCTCGATCGGGTTGTTTGGCGCCATCGAGCGCAACAGCGCGGCGCAGAAGGTCGAGCGCTTCGCCAGCACCGACCAGCAGTTGTTCGCGACCCTGCTCGGTTTCCGGCTGGAGCGCGGCACCTTCCTGTCGGCGCTGGTCGCGGACGCGCCGGCCAATTCCAATGCCGACGACCGTATCGCCACCAACCGGGCCGTGTCGGAAGCCGCCTACAAGAATGTGCTCGAGCGCCTCGCGGGCGTGAGCGATTCCCGGCTTGCCGCCGGCACCAGCAAGCTGGTCGCGATCCACGACGCACTCGTGCCGTTGCGAACCAAGGCGGAAGGCGCCATCCATCAGCCGAAGACCACGCGTGACGCCAAGGTTGGCGACGAATTCCGCAAGGGCGCGCAGGATTATCTCGATGCCATTCTGGCGCTGACTGGCGAGATCGAGAACGCGCTCAAGCTCACCGATCCCGTGGTCGATCATCTCCTGGGCATCAAGCAGTCGGCTTGGTCCGCGCGTGCAAACGGTGGCTCCGTCGCCATCCGTCTGGAAGCCGCGGCTGCGGCCGGCAAGCCCTGGAGCGCCGCCGACATGGTCGGCGCTGCCGAGGATACCGGCCGTGCCAAGCAGGCCTGGAGCCAGGTGCTGGACGTCGCCTCGCGCCCTGATGCGCCGGCGAGCCTCACTGACGTGATCGCGCGCTCGAAGCAGGGCGAGGCTGCCGCCATGACCGAGCGCCAGCAGGGCTTCATCAAGGCGCTGAGCAACAACCAGATCATCGACATCAAGGTCGAGGATCTCTCCAAGCTCAACACCGCGATCCTCAACTACAGCGTCGAGGCCGGCCAGGTCGCGCTCGCCGAAATGGTCTCGCGCGCCGGTCAGCAGATGACATCGGCGACATGGAGCCTCGCGCTCAATGGCGGGATGATGCTGGTCGCGCTCGCCATCACGGCTTTCGGCTTCATCCTCGTCAATCGCCGCGTCAGCGCGCCGATCCGCAAGCTGACGCAGGCGATGCGTTCGCTCGCCGAGCGCGACTATGCGATCGAGCTCGCGGGCATCGAGCGCGGTGACGAGATCGGCGAAATGTCGCGAGCGGTGTCCGTGTTCAAGGAAAACATGATGACCGGCGACCGTCTCGCCGACGAGCAGGCGGCAGAGCAGGGTCGGAAAGAGCGGCGCCAGTCTGCCGTTGACGGGCTGATCGAGCAGTTCGAGAAGACCGTCACGGAATCGCTGCACACGCTGGCCTCGGCCTCCGGCGAGCTCAACGCCACCGCGCAGTCGATGTCGTCGACTGCCGAGCAGGGTTCGTCCAAGGCGGCCTCGGTCGCGAGCCTGTCGGGCGATGCCTCCTCCAACGTTCAGACGGTCGCGGCGGCCACGGAAGAGCTCTCGGCCTCGATCTCTGAGATCAGTCGTCAGGTCGCGGAATCCTCCAGCATTGCGGGCGCCGCCGCCAGCGAAGCCGATCGTACCAATGCCGAGGTGCAGGCGCTGGCCGATGCCGCCCAGCGCATCGGCGACGTCGTCGCGCTGATCACGGGCATTGCGGAGCAGACCAATCTGCTCGCGCTCAACGCCACCATCGAGGCCGCGCGCGCCGGTGAAGCCGGCCGCGGCTTTGCGGTGGTCGCATCGGAGGTGAAGAACCTCGCGACCCAAACCGCGAAGGCGACAGAAGAAATCACCGGCCAGGTCGCCGCGATCCAGGGCGCGACCAAGTCGTCGGTGACCGCGATCCAGTCGATCGGCACCACCATCCAGCGCGTCAACGAGATCGCGGCTGCGATCGCGGCCGCCGTCGAGGAACAGGGCGCGGCGACACGCGAGATCGCGCGCAACGTGCAGCAGGCCTCGCAAGGCACCAACGAAGTCTCACGGCACATCTCCGGCGTGTCGCAAGCCGCAGGCCAAACGGGTGCAGCCGCCGGCGAAGTGCTGGATTCCGCCAAGATGCTGGCGCGCCTGTCGGACGATCTCAAGCGCGACGTCGACCGCTTCGTCGGCGATCTCAGGGCGGCGTAGCCCGAGGTTTCGTAAGGTGGGCAAAGCGCAGCGTGCCCACCATTCTCACCAGGAACGCTGACGCATGGTGGGCACGGCGCGCAAAGAGCGCGCCTCTGCCCACCCTACGAAACCGTCGCCGAAATCACTGCATCGCCGCCGAACCGAAGCCGCCCGCCCAATCGACGGTGGCCACAAATCACTGTTGCGGCTGTTTCGGATCGAGCAATTGTGCACTCGCGCGATCAACAAGATCAATGACTTGTTCGGAGTTCGAAAACGGCTTGTTCGCGTCGTCGAACGCGGTCCAAACTGCTTGGAGGCTACGAGAATCTGTTTTCTCCGTGTGATCCCGATCAGGACAGCCCGTGATAATTCGTCGAGCGAACTTCGCTGATCTGCCTGCAATCGAACGCATCGTGTCGGATGCATATCGCGTCTACATCGAGAGGATCGGAAAACCTCCGGGACCTATGCTGGACGACTATTCCGCGCACATCCGCAACCGTGCCGCCTGGGTGGCGGAAACGAGCGATCAGATCGCAGGGGTGTTGATCCTCATCGAGCAAACGGACCACCTTCTCTTGGATAACGTCGCCGTTGACCCAAGCCATCATGGTCGCGGTATTGGACGCGAATTGTTGAATTTTGCCGAACAAGAGGCAGGCCGTCGCGGCCACCGCGAGATAACCTTATACACACACGAGAAGATGTCGGAAAATCTGGCGATGTATCCTGCTCTCGGATGGGTAGAAACAGAGCGTCGCGAGCAGAACGGTTATCAGCGCGTGTTTTTCCGTAAGTTTCTCGGTGACTGATTGAAGTGCTCTTGTTCTCGACGCTGGTTTGACTAACCAGACCTCCGAACCCTTTGTTTGATGCGCAGAGTTGCGCGGGAGCCGCCTGGCCAGAAGTGCTTGCAACCCATGACAACCGACATGACAACCGACTCACGCCCGAACATCTTATTCATTGTCGTGGACGATTGCGGTTATGCTGACCTTTCATGCTGCGGGCAGACCGACTACACGACGCCAGCACTGGATCGCCTTGCATCCGAGGGGGTGCGGTTCACCCAAGCCTATGCCAACGCGCCCGTTGTGCACGAATACGCGCGTCGCAATCATCACCGGCCAGTATCAGTATGGCGCGTTCGTTATCGTTTGATGCTCTGACAGAACTATGGCGACGCTCGGTTGTGACCTGAGACGCATCATGCCGGGCTCGACGCTATAAAGCTTCCGCAGCCGCCGCTCAGTCGCACACTTCTGCTTGCCCCCCTCCTACCATGGAGATTTGGGAGCCAAACTTTTGGGTTCCGATTCGACAGCCGGGTCTTACCGGCCGACAGCCCGCATTGTTACAAAACATTTGACCGGATGCAGACGGCTTCGTCGGTGCAGCTTCGACCTGCTTCCGCTCCGAGTCTCGTTTTTTGGCGTCCTCGCGGGTCGAGACCGGCTTCTTGTCCTGTACCTTCTCGCATTCATTGTCGTTATTGACGCGGAAACCTGCGCGGCAGGCGATCTTGACGCAAGCGTCGCCATCGGCTTTGAGGCCGTGATCGCACACCAGCGGGCAGACCCGGCCCGGCTTGACCTTGATGGCGTCTAGCGCCTCGAAGGTCGCCAGCTTGGCATCGAACTTCGTTCCCGCATATTTGTTGAACAGCGTCAGCGAGCGTTGCGATGACGCATTCCATTCGCCATCGGCAGCAGTCGCCAGACAGCCGACGCGGCGCAGCTCGGATTGAACCAGCTTTGCTGTCTCTTCGGGGGATAGGGTGGATTGCGATGAGGTCGGCGCAACGGCCGCGACCTTCTGTGTGCTGTCGGCAGCTTGCTGCTTCTCGGCTGCCGCCTTTTCGCTGGCCAGCTTGTCGGCGAGCGCCTTCTCGGCGGCTTGCTTGTCGGCCAGCGCCTTCGCCACTGCGGCTTCGGCTTCCTTGCGGCGCTGCTCGGCTGCGGCCGCCTTGGCCTCCTCGATCTGTTTGGCCTTTTCGGCGGCAAGGCGGGCCTTCTCGGCGGCTTTGGCGGCGGCGGCCGCCTTCTCCTGCTCGGCCTTGTTCGCACGCTCTGCTGCGAGCCGTGCCTTTTCGTCCTCGGCTTGGCGTGCCTTCGCGGCGGCGGCTGCGCGCGCCTCCTCGGCTGCAACGTTCTTCAGTTGTGCGCGGGCCAGGCCCGCATAGAATCCGTCGGGATAAGCGTGGAGGAATGCTTCCCATGCGTCTCGGTTTCCAGCCTGGAGCGCCAGCTCATAGTCCCGGCGCACGCTATCCTGCGAATTGGCTTGCGGGCCTGTCGCGGCCACCGGTTTAGCAGGGACGAGCGCCACATCGTCGCCTCCAAGCGAGCCGTACACATAAGGCTCCTGCTTGTAGCCGGTGGCTTTGAGGACATCGTCGCGGACGAATCGAAAGGCTTTGCCCAGGTCGAGCCCTGGCGTTGGCAGGCGCTCGACAAGAGCTGCAGCGAATGGGCTGTTTTTGGCGTCGCCATCCGACGCGGTCGACCCCGCCTTGGCCGCGAAGGCAATCATGGTGTTCGGGCCGGTCGGCTCGACCTTGGCAAGCCCGCGCCCGATCGCCCGCGAGGCCACCGTACGTTTCAACGTCCTTGAGAAAGGATTGTCTCGGCACGCGTCCAGAATCACAAGGCGAAGCTGCTTGGCGGGCTCCACCGTAAAGAGCGCCCGATCGAGCGCGACCGTCTCGTCGAGCACGTCGCCATCAGTTTCCAGTATCGCATCGGTGGGTATCAGGTAGTTCGTCCCGTCGAGTTCCATGCCGTGCCCGGCATAGTAAATAACGGCAACGTCGGCATCGCGAGTCCGACCCGCGAACTCGCGCAATGACTTGCGCATGTCGGCGGCGTTGAGGTCGAGCCTGACATCGACATTGTCGAAACCCACCTTCTTGAACATGTCGCCGACCGCGGTGGCATCGTTCGCCGGATTGGTTAGTCGGGGCACGCTTTTATAAGCGGAATTGCCGATTATGAGAGCCACGCGCCGCTCGGCGTAGGCCAATCCGGACCCGAGCCAGACCGCAAAAATGATCAAACCAAATAGCCGAAGCGCGCGCATTTTAGCCCCAAATTACGCTGCGTGATCAGGGTAGCCATATTAGAGCCAAGCGCAACTGCATACTGTGACTGGAGTCACAGAGCACGGCACCTAACTGCCATTTGAAAACTTCGCGATCGATGTCTGTGGGACCGCTGCTGACCTGAAGCGGCCATTCGCATCGGCCATAGCAACGATATCGCTACGGGATCACTGCATCGCGGCGGCGATCTTCTCCGCCGACATCAACACCGGGAAATTGGTGTTGGCGCACGGCACCACCGGGAAGATAGAGGCATCGACGACGCGCAGGCCCTGAATGCCTTTGACGCGGCCCTGGGCATCGACCACCGCCATCGGATCATCGGCCCGGCCCATGCGGCATGAGCACGAGGCGTGCCAGACGCCGATGGTGGCCTTGCGTACGAAGGCTTCGAGCGCCTCGTCGTCATTGATCACGTCATCGAAGGTAAAACCTTCGACCACGAAATTGTCGATCATATAGTGGCGCAGCGCCGCCGGTCCGTCCATCAGGGTCGCGGCGATCTTTGTCAAAACCCTGTTCCTGGTGTTGACCACGCCGATCTTGCGGACCTTGTCGGTATAGGCGGCCGGGAACGGCTTGTCGGTCACGGCCTTCACGGCATCGCTCATTTGAATGGCCGCCATCTTGCGGAAGCCGCTCATCAGGCGCTCGAGATCGCGCCGGTCGGACAGCAGATTGAATTCGACGATCGGCTCGGCAGACGGATCGCGCGAGGCGAGCTTGACCTGTCCGGTCTCCGAATAGGTCTTGTTGACGAAGGTCAGCGCCGAGCCGATCTGCTCGCCGACCGCGTGCCAGGCCGACTTGCTGAGCAGGACGACGAACATGTCACCCTTCGGCACGCCCGGTAGCCCCGACGAATAGCGCAGGCCGAGCTGCATGTGCCGCCTGGTATGCTCGTTCATGCGCGCGCCGCGGCGGACGAACGACGACAGCGAAATCGAGGGATGATCCATCAGGCGCTGGCCGACGCCCGCGAGCCCCATCAGGACCGGAATGCCCATATCCCTGAGGTGACCGACCGGGCCGATGCCGGCGCGCAACAGATGCGCCGGCGAATGGATCGCGCCGCTGGAGAGAATGATCTCGCGTCCGCGGAATTCCTGCTCGCGTCCATCGACCACAGCCTTCACGCCGATACATTGCGTGCCTTCAAACAGCAGCTCTCTCACCTGCGTGTTGGTGGAGATCGCCAGGTTCGAACGCTTGCGGGTGTCGCGATCGAGATAGCCCATTGCGGCCGAGACGCGCTGCTCGGCCTGGTTGGAATGCGTCACCGGGAAATAGCCGTCGACGAACTCGCCGTTCTGGTCCGGCAGATATTGATGGCCGGCCTGCTGGAACGCGTCGGCGAAGGCCTGGGAATGCCGAGTCCAGTGCTCGCGCGGAATGCGGCGTACGGGAATTCGGCCGTCCTTGCCGTGATACGGGCCGTCGAAATCGAGATCGCGCTCGACCTTCTTGAAGAACGGCAGCACGTCGTTCCACGTCCAGCCCTCGGCGCCCCGTGTGTCCCATTCGTCGTAATCGGTCGGCGCGCCGCGGTTGGCCATCTGGCCGTTGATCGAGGAGCCGCCGCCGAGCACGCGCGCCTGCTCGTATTTGCGCAAAGGCGGGCGCGCTTCGTTCGGATTGTTGTGGCTGACGACCTGAGTCGTGACCTTCAATTCCGTCCAGTGGAAGCGTGGATCGAAATAGGCCGTGCCCGGATAGCTGTCTCGGATTTCGGCCGGCTCGCGGCCGGGTGGCGTGTCCTGTCCGGCTTCGCACAGCAGGACCTTGTTGGCGCTCTTCGCGGAGAGCCGGTGGGCCAGCACGGACCCCGCCGAGCCGCCGCCCACGATAATGAAGTCGTACACGATTGGCGTTTCCTCTTGTTCTTGTCTCAAGAGGGTAGCGCGGTTTTATCGCGAGGTCACGCCGGCATCGGACGGTCTGCGAGCGCTGTCGGGGCGGCCTATTGCAGAACCTTCGGCATCACGACGACGACATCGACCTGCCGCTTCAACACACGCGCTGCGACACCGGCGATATAGATCGAATAGCCGTCCTCGATGTCGGATGCGATCTCCTCGTCCTTGGCGAAGGCGTAGAGCATCGTACCGTCGAGCTTGTCGAAGCGGATGCCGGCAAAGAGGCGATCGAATGTCTCGGCGCCGACGGCGCCTGCCATCAACGCCTGTATCGCCTGGTCCTGGACGAGTGTCAGCTGCATCATGCCGATGAGATATGAAAACGCCGTGCGAATACAAGGTGCGAACGATCGCGACGAACTTAACGGCGTTTGCCTGAGTGGACGCTGAACGAGCGTCCCGGCATGACCGCGCCTGGCTGGACTAGCCCGGCTCCTGATTGTCCTCGCCGCTCGGCTTGTGTCCATCCGGCCCACGGTCGAACAGACCGTAATGGCTGGAGCGGCTGCCGTCAGCCTGCACCGGCTTGGCGGCGAGCCCCAGTTTCAGCAACTCCCGAATGGCTGCCGCCCGGGTCGGCATGCGGTGGGCAAACCTGAAATCGTCAATGAGCGAAAGCTCTTCCGGGGTGAGCATGATTTGAAGACGTTCTCCGCGGAGATCCTGCATGGCCCTACTCGCTGCAGTGGATTGGGGTGGCGGGTGAGTAAACTACTCAATTCACTCATTTCGCTAAAGTTCCCCAAGCGCCCTGAAAACGGATTTATGAGTATAATACTATTGTAAAAACAATGGGTTGAACGCTGCGCGGCGCAGGCTATAGTTCGGGCGGGCAGGGAGTTTGGAAAGCTCCCGATGCAGAAGCGACGACGGTTCGGCCAAGTCCAATCCTTGGAAGAGCGCCTGGCCGCAGAGGCCTTGCCGTTCGGTCTTGGGCGTTCGCACATCAGCGAATGGCTGACCTCGGCCGGCCTGCGGACGCCGGAGTAGCGCTTGCCCTTCCTCGTCAAAGTCGGATCGCTGACGGTCGTCGCGCGCAGCGCCTCGGACGTCCTGAACACGGTCGACAGGTTTTTGAGCGACGATCAATCGCTGGAGCCGGTCGTCTCGACCTTCGAAGGGTCTATTATCGATCTCGATCATTTGCGCGGACTGGTCGGCGATCCCGACGAGTCCTGATCAAGCGCTCACGCCGCGGCCGCCTGCTTCGACAGCAATTGCCTCAGCTTCGCCGCCGGCACCGCCGGGCTGAACAGCCAGCCCTGCATCTGGCTGCAGCCGAGCTGCCGCAGCACTTCGCGCTGCGCCTCGGTCTCGACGCCTTCGGCCGTCGTCGCCATGTGGCGGGCGGCGGCCATGTGCACCACGGCCTGCACGATCGGCGAAGAGTCCTCGGACTGGCCGATGTCGCTGATGAAGCTGCGGTCGATCTTGATCTTGTCGAACGGGAAACGGTGCAGATAGCTCAGCGACGAATAGCCGGTGCCGAAATCGTCGAGCGCGATGCGCACGCCGAGCTCGCGCAGCTGCTGCAGGATCGTCAGCGCCTCGGCGTCGTCGCGGATCAGCACGGTTTCCGTGATCTCGAGCTCGAGCCGTCCCGGCGCGAGGCCTGACTCGGCGAGCGCGGCGGCGACCTTCAGCGCCAGTGTCTTGGATCGGAACTGCACCGGCGAGACGTTGACGGCAATGTGGATGTCGCCGGGCCAGGAAGCAGCTTCCGTGCAGGCCTGCCTCAGCACCCATTCACCGATCTCGCCGATCAGGCCGGTGTCTTCCGCGACCGGAATGAAGTCCGCGGGCGAGACCATGCCGCGCTCCGGATGGTGCCAGCGCAGCAGCGCCTCGCAGCCGTTGACGACATTGGCGGAGAGATCGACCAGCGGCTGGTAGTGCACCTCGAATTCGCCGCGGGCGAGCGCCTGGCGCAGATCGAGCTCGAGCAGGCGGCGCTGCCGCGCCTTGGCGTCGTATTCGGGCACGAAGATGCGGAAGGTGCCGCGTCCCTCCGATTTCGCGGCATACATTGCGAGATCGGCGCGCTTGAGCAGGTCTTCGAGATTGTCGCCATGGTCGGGCGCGATCGCGATGCCGATGCTGGCATCGGTCGCAATCTCCTGGCCCTTGCAGTCAATAGGTGTGCGCAGCGACGCCAGGATCTGTCCGGCGAGCGCGGTCAGCTCGGCCTGGTCGCAGGTCCCGGCCTTGACGATCGCGAACTCGTCGCCGCCGAGCCGTGCCACCAGGTCGTTGCCGCTGACGCAGGCGCGCAGGCGGTTGGCGACCTGGCGCAGCAATTCGTCGCCGACCTCGTGGCCGAGCGAATCGTTGACGCCCTTGAACTCGTCGACGTCGATATAGAGAATCGCAAACGGCTTGCCCTGGCTGAGCTCCGTCACGCGCCGCTCCAGGTGCCCGCGCATCAACACGCGGTTGGGCAGGTCGGTCAGCGCGTCGTAATGCGCCATATGCGCGATGCGCTCGTCGGCGCGGATGCGCTCGGTGACGTCGTCATGGGTAGCGAGCCAGCCGCCGGCCGCGCCGGGCTGGTTCTTGATCTCGATCAGGCGGCCGTCGGAGGTCTCGACGATGTGGCTCTGGATCCGTCCGACGCTGTTCAGGATGTCGTCGCAATAGGAATCGACGTCGCCGTCGAACGAGCCGGTGTCGGCGCGATGCTGGATCACGTCACGGAAATAGGCGCCGGGCTTCACCACCGCGGTCGAGAGCCCGTACATGTCGATGTAGCGGCGGTTGCAGACGATGAGCCGCTCGTCCCGGTCGAACATGAGCAAGCCCTGCGTCATCGTGTTCATGGCGGTGTCGAGCCGCTGCTTCTCCAGCGAGACGCGATGCGTCACCTGGCGGAAGATCAGGAACAGCGTGAGCACGAGCAGGCCGATCGACAGCACGGCGACAGCGACGAAGAATTTGGTCTGGGTGCGCCAGGTGGCGAGCGTTGCGTCCAGCGATCTGGTGGCGACCACGACCAGCGGTTCGCCGGTCAGCATGCGCGACGCGACGATGCGGTCCTTGCCGTCGATCGGGCTTGTGAGCTCGGTCGTGACGAAGCTGCGCTCGAACACGGCCATCTGTTCGGGCGAACCGGTGCGGTAGTTCTGCCCGATCATGGCGTCGACATGCGGAACGCGCGCGAGCAGCTGGCCGTTCTGGTGGTGCATCGCGATCGAGGATTCCTCGCCAAGGCCGGTCGAGGCGAAGAAGGATTCGAGCTGCTCCGGCGTAATCGCCCGCGACACCAGGCCGAGGAACTCGCCGTGCGGGCCCGACACGCGCCGCGCGATCACGATCGCCGGACCGTTGCCGAACCGGCCCGGCACGACCTCGATTTCTTCCTGCGACGCCGGATCGTTCTTGAGCCGGTTGAAATAGCCGCGGTCGGACACCGAGATATCGGCGACCGGCCAGCGCTTCGACGAGTTGATCAGCACGCCGTTGGCATCGAACACGTTGGCGCCGGCGACGTCGGACCAGCCGCTCGCCTTGGTGCGCAGCACCTCGTGCACGGCGAGTGTCGCCATCTCGCTGCGGAACATGTCGGCTGACTCGATGCCATGGCCTTCGAGTTCCGCGATGATGCTCTTCTGGAGCACCGCAAAGTCTTCGAACTCGCGGTCGAAATGGCGGGCCAGCAGGCGGACGGAGCTTTCCAGGCTGTCGCGGCCGCTCTCGATCGCGTTCTGGCGGAAGCGGTCGACGGTGAGCCCGGTGCCGATGGCCATCGCCGCCATCAGCACGAAGCCGCCGACGATCAGCCACGTCAGCGGCGCGCCGCGCCATTGGCGAAGCAGCACGCGCAAACGCGCGGTCCATCGAATTGATGCGCCCATCCAGTCCTCCCGTGGGATGCAGGATGCCGCAAAACCGCCAAGACCCCGTTACCAGCAAGGGTTAGCGAAGTGTGAATCAGAATAAAATCAGAGGGTTGGTTCCCGGGGCCGATAGGTGATGAAATGTCACCGCTTGATCTCCCAGTTCAGCGCTTCGGCATTCCCCTTGGCGAACATCGCCGGCACGTCGAAATTGCCGGTCTTGAGGTCATAACGACACTTCCAGTCGGCCAGTCCCTTCACGGCGACGTTCTTCGGATGCTTGTTCATCTCGCCCGACAGCGAGATCAGGAGATAGCGGTTGTTGGGCCAGTCGACGCCGAGCCAGCGATAGGCATCCTCGGTGCCTTTCATGAGATTGGCCGAGATGTGGTAGTCGAGCTTCATGTTCCTGGTGTCGGGCCGGCTGTGAAAATAGTCCCAGGCCAGATCGCTGAGCGACTTCCTGGTGGCGCTGGCGAAGGCGCCGTTCTCGACATGGTAGAGAAACAGATCCTGCTCGCCCGAGCCGGTCTTCTGCATCCGCACCAGCCATTGCGAGTCGCTGGTGAAGCGGAAGCCGGCGCCATAGCCCTGCTCCGGTTTCAGCTCGGTCATCTGGTCGCCGCGCCGGGCCCAGACCTGCCATTTGACGTCGAAATTCCCGCCGTCCTTCATGTACTGCTCGAGCCTGGTGGCGCCGTCGGGCGAGGTGAAGGCGAGATCGGCATTGTCGGTGAGGACGAACCCCGCCGGCGGGCCGGAGGCGGCAAGCGCGGGGGCGGCGGCAACCGCGGGGGCGGCAGCGAGCGTCAGGGCAAGCGCCAGAAATGGCGCGGCGCGGAAAAATGCGGTCACGAGGAAATCCCTCAAGGAAATTAACGTCGAAAATGGCCGCAGCGCGGCCTCGCCCATTTTGACGCGGAGGGGGAGCCGTCGGTTCATCCCATCGACCGCCTTGTCGCCGTAGCCAAAACGGCGCACTTTGCCGGGGTTGATTTGCGACTTAAGGTTTGAGGACTGATGATCACCGCATCCAAGGCCTTCATTGCATTCTGTCTGCTCGCGGTGGCCGGAACCGTGCTGGTGGTCGGACCGACGGAGTTGCGCCGCCTGCTGCCGGGCGGGGCGGGCACCGAGGTCGCGGTCGTCGCCAAGCCTGAGGTCAAGCCTGAGGTCAAGCCTGAGAGCAAGCCTGAAGTGAAGGCCAAGCCGGAGTCGAAGGCCGAAGAACCGAAGCTCGCTGCGGTTGCACCACCCACGCCATCCGCCTCGCCGGCGCCGGCCGACGCGCCGAAGGCGGGGGCGCTTGCCGAGACCCAGAAGCAGGTCGCCGCGCTGGCCGATGTCGCGCCGGTCAAGCCGCAGCCGTCCGTTGCGGACACCGGTCCCCGTTTCGACGTTGCGCGCGTCGACGATCATGGCGAGGCCGCGGTGATCGCGGGCCAGGCCGCGCCGGGTTCGAAGGTCGAGCTGATGCGTGATGGCCAGCCGCTCGACAGTGTGGTCGCCGATGCGTCGGGCCAGTTCGTGATGACCCCGCCAAAACTTCCCGCCGGCAGCTATGAGCTGACGCTGCGTGCCAAGGCGCCTGACGGCACCGTCACGCAATCCGGCCGCACCATGCCGGTGACGGTGGCCGAACTCGCGCCGCCGCCTGCGCGCGTTGCGGCGGTTGCGAAACCGGCTGAAAAGCCCGACGACAAGTCCGACGTCGTCGCGTCGCTGCCGGCGCCGCGCCTGGCCGCGACGCCCGCAGCTCGGTCGCGCATGATGGGCACGCCCAAGCCCAGGTCCATGGCGAGGGTGCCGGCGGCGGCTGCGACGCTCGCTTCCGCCTCGCCCGCGGAGGTTCTCAACACGACGCCGCCGGACGCCGGCGGCAGCCGGGTGGTCTCCCGCGGCGACAGTCTGTGGGCGCTCAGCCGTCTCGCTTACGGCGACGGCAACCGCTACGCGGTGATCTTCAATGCCAACCGCGAAAAGATCCACAATCCCAATTTGATCTATCCCGGCCAGACTGTGATCATGCCGCAAAAGGCGCAGTGAGGCGGCTTGTTCTTCTCCCTCTCCTCGCAAGAGGCAAGGCAATTGCGTTTGAGAGCGATCCCCTGTGGCCATCCTTCGAGACGCCCGCCATTGGCGGGCCCTCAGGATGAGGACCGCGTGTGCGGCCGTCATTTTGACGAGCACCGATACTGCTTAGCCTCATCCTGAGGAGACCGCGAAGCGGTCGTCTCGAAGGACGAGGCGCGCGCTCAGGTCGTGCCGCAAGCGGGGCGAAGTAAAGAGCGGCGCTCGCCGCGATGATGCCTCACCATTTCTGCGGCACCTTGACCGTCTCGCCACGGAACATTTGGTTCCCCGTCGCGTCTTGTCCATACGACGCGATGCGCGCTTGGCGCTGGAGGAGGGCCAGGAAGTGGTCGGCTCGGTGGTCATGTCGAAGCCCCGCACGGGATTGGCGCTGGTGGGCGCGGTCCTCGCGATTCTGGTCGTGCTGTTGCCAAATCAAGCGAATGCGCAGTTCGGACTACGCGGCGGGCCGCTCGGTGTTGCCCGCTTCGCCGTCGGCCACGTCATCGGCCTGTCGCGATTGCGCCACGCACGGATGGCGGTGCGACGCGGCCGCACCCGAGACGCCGCGTTGAGATCGCAGGACCCTCGCGGTGCCGGGCGCGGCCAATCCGCCAATCCCTACGTGATGCGTGCCGCGCTCACGGCAGGTGCTGCCCTGTCGGGCTGGCATGGCGGCCGCCGTCCGCAGGGCTGGTGGCGTCATCCCGACGGCAGCTATGGCTGGATCGGTCCCGTGTTCTGGCCGTTCGCGCATGATGATCTCACCACCGCAGTCATCTTCGGCGATACGACCAGCCTCTCGCTCTATGGCTATGGCGATATCTATGCCGCGATCTTCGCGCCCTATGCGGCCCCGGAGCTCGCCGCCTACACCGCGCCGCAGGGACGTCGTGCGCGACGAGTCCCATCGGTGGAGACCGTCTGCGATGGCAGCGACACCGGTGGCTTGCCCGTCGACCGCATTGCCACCGCCGTGCAGCCGAACGAGATGCAGCGCACCGCGCTCGACGATCTCAGCGCCGCCTGGGCCGCCGCGCGCCATACCATCCGCGCCGCGTGCCCGGCGCAGGCGCCCATGACGGCGCCGGAGCGTCTCGGCGTGATGCAGACCCGGCTCGATGCCATGATCAAGGCCACGGATGCGCTGGCGCCACCGCTGGCGAAATTCGTCGAGCTGCTCGACGACAGCCAGAAAGCAAAGCTCGACTCGCTGGCCAACGAGCGCCGCGCTGCGCTCGCGTCGGCTCAGCGCAAGGACGCGCAAGCCGCCGCAGCCTGCGATCCGAACAACGATCCCCGCTACGATGTGCAGGCGCAGCGCAAATACGAGCAACTCGTGCAGCAGCAATGGCCCGCCGCCGACATCGCAGCCACGCTCAAGCTCGACGACACCGCCCGCGCCCGGCTCGACGTGCTCCAGGACACCACGCTGCGCACGATGGAGACGCTCAGTCCTTGCCCGACAAAGCCGGCAGCAACACCGCAGGCTCGCCTCGCCGCCGTGAAGGCGCGGCTGGAGAGGATGCAGCAGGCGGTGGGCGGCGTCGGCGATGCGCTCGATGATTTCGAGGCGGATTTGAGCGACGAGCAGAAGGCCGGGTTTGAGGCGATCGGACCGAAGCGGGGGATGTGAGGTTATCGTCAAGCCGCGCCAAGAAAGCCGGCGATCGACCGCACAGCTGCTGAACATGTAAGAGATTCTTACAAGCTGCCATTCCGGTGAAACGCAAACCTTGACTCAATCAGAGCAGGCCGTCGGCCTGTGGGTATCGATTGGTTCCGTTGAGTCCAGCGGGTGGCGAATCAGCTAGTTAATTATTGTCAGTCAGGACTTCCGCGGCCAGCTGGCCGCCGGAGGCACGGGTCGGAGCTTTTCCTTACGATTAAGCTTGGAAAAGCCAACGCAGCAGATATTCAACTATTGCTTCCACGTTCAGACTGGCCCCAAAACGTCAAAATGACCGACATCGCTCTGATTATCCAAGGAAATCTGTTCTCGCGAGATTTCCTTCTCGACGGAATTCGTCGGACGCCCGAATGGTTGGCGCTCGACGACGCCAGTATCGACAAGCTGAAGGATGACCTCGCCGCTATTTATCGCCGGCTGCCTCTGAGCCGAGCCACCAGTGAGAGTCAGACCGAGGATGAATTGATCTGGCCAGTTCTGGAGCGTCTCGGATGGAGTGACTGGCTGCGTCAACAAAACCTAGCTGTAAAAGGGCGAGACGATGTTCCCGACGGCCTTTTGTTTGCAAGCGCTGGTGCAAAGGCTCATGCCAACAAGTTCGATGAGACTTGGAGGCGTTACGAACACGGCCTCGCGTTGGTTGAATCCAAGCGTTGGGGCGTCCGTTGGATCGGCGAACTGGCGGGCGCAGCTCGGCGGAGGAGATCACCGCTCCCTCTACCCAAATGCTGCGGTATCTGCGACGCGCAGACGATGTCACGGGAGGCAAGCTTCGTTGGGGCATGTTGACGAACGGAGCTCGCTGGCGATTGTACTTCCAAGGAGCTAGGTCCATCTCCGAAGAGTTCTTTGAGCTGGACTTGGCTTACGCACTTCAGATTGCGGGATACGAAGGCGGCCTCTTTGCCTTGGGCACGGAACAGCAGCGCCACTGGCTTCGTGTATTTCTTATTGTTTTCTCTCGCGGCTCCTTTCTCCCTTCGCCAGGGGTCGGGACGACCTTTCATCAACGTGCACTACAACTTGGGCGCTTCTACGAAGAGCATGTTGCATGCTAATCTTTCGACACTAGTGTTCCAAGAGGTGTTTCCGAAGCTGGTCCGGGCTGTGGCTGAGGCCGCTCCGTCCGCCGCGCTATCCGAGGTGCGTGATGCTTCACTCATCCTTTTGTACCGGCTTCTATTTATCCTGTACGCGGAAGATCGAGATTTACTTCCAGTGCGCGATGCGCGCTACGATAACTACAGTTTGCGTGATAAAGTTCGTCTCGATGTCGGGCGCCGAAAGGACGACGGGGATACTTTCTCGGAGACCGCTTCTCGATATTGGGCGGTCATCGATGATCTCTGTCGGGCAATTGACAAGGGCGATGGTTCAATAGGGCTGCCCCCTTACAACGGTGGGCTTTTCGATGAACAGCGAACACCGCTTCTTACGACCTTTCGTATCGGCGATTCTGTTATCGCCGATGTGATTGATGCTCTTTCCTTTGATCGCTCTTCCGGAGAACGGAAGTACATCAACTACCGCGACCTTTCCGTTCGGCAACTCGGCTCCATCTACGAGCGATTGCTTGAGCATGAGGTTCGTCGCGAGTCCGGCTCCCTCGAAATCAGACCTAACATCTTCGCGCGCAAGGGGTCCGGTAGTTACTACACGCCCGATGATCTCGTTGTTTTGATCATCCAGCGAACAATTGAGCCTCTTATCGCGGAAAAGATGTCGGCGTTTCGCGACAAGAGCGAAGAGCTGGCGACGAGACGGGATTCAGCCGCGGTTCGACGCGCCACCCTGGCCACCTTGGATCCGGCAACTCAGATATTGGCTCTTCGCATTTGCGATCCAGCGATGGGATCTGGGCACTTCCTAGGTCAGCGTTTCCTTGGTTCGAATCATATCAGGCAGGCTCGGCGAGTTTGTAGGACCATGTGTGGATGACGGGATATCGATTGACGTCCTTGATGCCGAGCATGATGCGTTCCTTTAGTTCTT
>JAUEPE010000063.1 GCA_030403585.1 Frankia sp. RB7 | reverse complement strand
AGACCTTTGCCTCCGCGAGCCAGGCGGCCGCGACCGGCGGCATCACCACCATCATCTGCCAGCCCGATACCTCGCCGGTGATCGACAATTCGGCGACCGTCGATTTCGTGATGCGGCGCGCGCGCGACACCGCGATCGTCAACATCCAGCCGATGGCGGCGCTCACCAAGGGCATGCGCGGCGAGGAGATGACCGAGTTCGGCCTGCTCAAGGCCGCCGGCGCCCTCGCCTTCAGCGACGGCGACCGCAGCGTGACCAATGCGCAGGTGATGCGCCGCGCGCTGACCTACGCGCGCGATTTCGACGCGCTGATCGTGCATCACACCGAGGACCCCGATCTCGTCGGCGAAGGCGTGATGAACGAGGGCGAGTTCGCGAGCCGCCTCGGCCTGATGGGCATCCCGAAGGCCGCCGAGGCCGTGATGCTGGAGCGCGACATGCGCCTGGTCGCGCTCACCGGCGGCCGCTATCACGCGGCGTCGCTGTCCTGCATCGAGTCGCTCGATATCCTGAAGCGCGCCCGCGATGCAGGCCTTGCCGTCAGCGCCTCGGTCTCGATCAACCATCTTGCGCTGAACGAGAACGACATCGGGCCCTACCGTTCTTTCCTGAAGCTGTCGCCACCGTTGCGCACCGAGAATGATCGCCGCGCGCTGGTGGAGGCGGTGGCCTCCGGCCTCGTCGACGTCGTCATGTCCGACCACACTCCGCACGACGTCGAGATGAAACGCCTGCCGTTCGCGGAAGCGGCTCCCGGCGCCATCGGTCTCGAGACCATGCTGCCCGCGGGCCTGCGGCTGGTTCACAATGACGAGCTCGACCTCAAGACGCTGATCCGGGCGATGTCGACCCGGCCAGCGGAGATTCTGGGCCTGCCCGGCGGAACCCTGCGCGCAGGCAGCCCGGCCGACGTCATCGTGATCGATCCCGATGTGCCCTGGGTGGTCGATCCCGCCGACCTCAAATCGCCCTGCAAGAACACCCCATTCGACGAAGCCCGCTTTACAGGTCGGGTGGTGCGGACCATCGTTGGTGGGCGAACGGTTTTTGAGCATGTCTGACGTGCGGAGATACGGACATGGGCGCTGGCTATGTCAGCCACGGAGACACTGCCATGGGGCTTGATGCATTCCTGCCGGTGGCCTTCGTCATCGGCTACCTCTTCGGCTCGATTCCGTTTGGGCTGGTGCTGACCAGGCTTGCCGGCACACAGGATATCCGCTCGATCGGCTCCGGTAGCATCGGCGCCACCAACGTGCTGCGGACGGGGCGCAAGGGCCTCGCCGCGGGCACGCTGCTGCTGGATGCGCTCAAGGGCACTGCGGCGGTGGTGATCGCCGGCTACATCGCCGGTCCCAACGCTGCGATGGTGGCTGGCCTCGGTGCCTTCCTCGGCCACCTCTTCCCGGTCTGGCTCAAGTTTAGAGGCGGCAAGGGCGTCGCGGTCTATATCGGTATCCTGCTCGGCCTGTTCTGGCCGGCCGCGCTGGTGTTCTGCGTGCTATGGCTCGCGACCGCCTTCACCACCCGCTACTCCTCGCTGTCGGCGCTGGTGGCATCCTTCATCACGCCGCTGTTCCTGTGGTGGTTCGGCCACCTCGCATTGTCCGCGCTGGCCGCGGTGCTGACGCTGCTGCTGTTCTACGCGCATCGCGAGAACATCAAGCGGCTGCAATCGGGCAAGGAAAGCCGGATCGGCGAGAAGGCTTAAGTAGCGTTTTCGAGCGAAGTGAATACCGGTTCGCGTCAAGAAAACGCGTCAAAGCAAAATCCGAGGACGGAAAAAGTACGGATACCGCCGCGGGGTCTCCGCATTATATGCCAATTCCTGTTCGCAACTCGCTGGCCCTTCGCAGCCGGCAGTAGCGAACGGGTTCCATGCCTGTCATCCTGACAGCGGAAATGGCGTTACGCGGTTGCTCAGAATGAGCGAGAAGATTGACGGCACGCATGACGAGGGTGGCTCGCAGGGCACTGCGGCAAGCCGGCTGCTTTCATCGACCAACATCTGGTCCGATGCGCCCTCACCGCCGCCCGCGCAAAAGCCTGTCTCCGCTCCCCCACCCGCTCCCGTATTTCAAGCTCCTGCACCAGTCGACGTCGTAACCGCCGCTGCGCCTGCTCCGCGGCGCGCCGAGCAATGGCCGCCCAAAAGACTGTCGCTGGCGCTCCAGGGCGGCGGGACCTTTGCCGCCTTCACCTGGGGCGTGCTGGAACGGCTGCTGGAAGAGCCGTCCATTGAATTCGACACCATCAGCGGGGCCAGCGCCGGCGCCATCAACGCGCTGCTCCTGGCCTGCGGCCTTGCCGAAGGCGGCCGCGAAGGCGCGCGCTCGCGGCTGAACCGGTTCTGGATCCGGCTGATGCACGAGGCCTCGTTCCGCTCGCTGATGCTGATCGGCGGCTTCTCGCCGGCGGGAAGCTCCGTCGCGTTCGGCCCGACATTGCGCTCCGGCCAGTTCGATCCGTTCGATCTCGATCCGCTGCGGCAAGCGCTGTCACGCGACATCGACTTTGCGCGCTTGCGCGATGCCCGATGCCCAAAGCTCCTGATCGCGGCGACGCGGATCCGCGACGGGCAGGAGCAGATTTTCGGCAATGGGGCCGTGACCGCCGACGTCGCGCTGGCCTCGACCTGCCCGCCGCTGGTTCACTGCGCCGTCGAGATCGACGGCGAGGCCTATTGGGATGGCGGCCTTGGCGGCAATCCGCCGCTCATAACACTGGCGCAGCAATCCGCAACCGCCGACCTGCTGCTTGTCCAAATCACGCCCACGCGCGACAGCTACGTGCCGATCACGCTCGCGGCGATCGATCGCCGCCTCGACCAGATCGCCGCCAACGCCGCGCTCAAGGCCGAGATCGCAGCGATCGCATGGGCGCAATCGCACGCAGCCCCCGCGCTGCGGCTCTCGACAATCGCCGCAGAGGACTCGATCGACGGCCTCGCGCAGCGATCGTGCACCGATCTCGGCCGCGGCTTCATCCGCCTGTTGCACCGAAGCGGCCGCGAAGCCGCCGGGCGCTGGCTCGGGCAAGGCGCAACAGGCGCCGAGGCCCAACGCACCCTGCGCGCGGCCGAGCCCGCGCTAGCCTGATTTCGCCAGCGCGTTCTCCAGGAACCACGCCGCAGCCAACGCGCCGGGATCGCTGCCGAAGCGCGCGATCACCTGCACGCCGATCGGCAGGCCGCCGACCTTCATCACGGGCACGTTGACGCACGGATTGCCCATCAGCGTCCACAGCCGGTTGTAGCGGGGTGAGCCGGTCGAGGCGAACTCCTTGGCTGGTGCTACGCCCGGCGCCGAATAAGTGAGCAGCACGTCGACGTTTTCAAACACGCCGCTGAGATCGCGGCGACCGTGGCGCGCGATCCGGCGGGCGTCGTCGTATTCCTGCGACATCAATCCGACGGTCTCATCGAGGCTGGCGCGCAGCATCGGTGCGATCTCGTCGTGACGCTGGTCAAACTCCCAAGCCAGTGCGCGATGCGCTTCGAAATCCTGGATGATGGGATGGATGCGCCAGGCGTCTTTCACCGTCTCGGGCAAATCGATAGTCTTCACGCTGGCGCCGGACTTCTCCGCCGCCTTGATTGCCGCCAGCAACCCCTCTTCCGCCGCCGGCTCGACGGCCTCGGCAAACTCCTGCCTGACCACACCGATACGCGGGGCCTTCGCCGGGGCAATGCCGTCGAATTCAGTGCGCCCGGTGATCGCCAGCAGCCCGCGCGCGAGATCTTCAGCACGCGATCCGAACAGGCCGACCGTATCGAGCGCCCACGAATAACATTTCACGCCGATCGTCGGCAGCATCCGGAACGACGGCTTGATCGCAGCAGCGCCGCAATAGGCGGCGGGCCGGATCACCGAGCCACCGGTCTGGGTGCCCAGCGCCAGCGGGATCATGCCGGCGCCGACCGCCGCCGCCGAACCGGAGGACGAGCCGCCCGGCGTATGACCAAGATTGTGCGGATTGAGCGTTGGGGTCGGATCGCGGGAAGCGAACGCCGTGGTCGTGGTCTTGCCGACGATGGTCGCACCCGCCCGCTTCAGCATCATCACCACAGGCGCATCTGCGCGCGGCTGCCAGCCGCGATAGATCTCCGAACCCATCTCGGTCGGCATGTTGGCGGTGTCGATGATGTCCTTGATGCCGACCGCGATGCCCCGCAGCGGGCCGGAGGCCTGCGCCTTCGCGGATTTGTCGTGACGGACGAAGGCGTGAACGTCCTTCTCCCTGGCGTCGATCGCCGCGTGCGACTGGGCGATGGCGTCATCGGGCGAAAGCTCACCGCTGGCGATGCGGCGCTGGAGATCGGCGAGTGAGATCATGGCAAAACCCTTCTTATTGGGATCGCTTTTAGCATCGCGACAAGGCCGTGCAAGCGCACGGAGCTGTTGCCCACGCCCTCAGGTTGCTCCATTCTGTGCCTGCAAGGAGCTGCCGTGGACGCCATCAACACAAGCGTAGAGCTGACCGAGGCTGACAGGATCGACCGCCTGCGGCTGATCCGTTCCGACAATGTAGGGCCGCGTACCTTCCGCTCGCTGGTCGATCACTTTGGCACGGCGCGTGCCGCGCTGGAGCGGCTGCCGGATCTGGCGCGCCGGGGCGGCGCGTCGCGATCGGGGCGCATCTGTAGCGCGGATGAAGCGAAGGCCGAGCTGGCCGCAAGCCGCAAGTTCGGCATCGCCTGGCTCGCACCCGGCGAGGACGGCTATCCGGCGCGGCTCGCGACGCTCGACGATGCGCCGCCTTTGCTCGCCGTGCGCGGTGACAACGCAACGCTCATGCGGCCGATCATCGCGATCGTCGGCTCGCGCAATGCCTCCGGCGCTGGCTTGAAATTCGCCGGCCAGCTCGCGCGTGAGCTTGGAGAGGCCGGCTTCATTGTCATCTCGGGGCTCGCCCGCGGCGTCGATCAGGCCGCGCATCGCGCCAGCGTCGCAAGCGGCACCATCGCGGTGCTCGCCGGCGGACATGATTGTATCTATCCGCCGGAGCATGGCGATCTGCTCACCTCGATCCTCGATCACCAGGGCGCGGCGATCTCCGAGATGCCGCTTGGCCACGAACCGCGCGCCCGCGACTTTCCCCGTCGCAACCGGCTGATCTCCGGCGCTTCGCTCGGCGTGGTCGTGGTGGAAGCGGCGCACCGCTCGGGTTCGCTGATCACGGCGCGCATGGCGGCCGAACAGGGCCGCGAAGTGTTCGCCGTCCCGGGCTCGCCGCTCGATCCGCGCGCCGCCGGCACCAACGACCTGATCAAGCAGGGCGCAACCCTCGTCACCGAAGCCGCCGACATTGTCAGCGCCGTCACCCCGATCATGGAGCGGCCGCTGATGCATCCGATGAGCGAGCCCGACAGCGAGCCGTTCGAGAACGATCCGCAGGGGCACGATCGCGACCAGATCACCGGCCTGCTCGGCCCCACGCCGATCTTGATCGACGACCTCGTGCGGATGTCCGGCGCCTCGCCCGCGATCGTGCGCACGGTGCTGCTGGAGCTGGAGCTCGCCGGCCGGCTCGAACGTCACGGCGGCGGGTTGGTGTCGCTGCTGTAAATGATGAAGTGGGTTCGTTCGGCTGTCTCGGTTCACCTCTCCCTTCGGGAGAGGTGTTCGGAGTTCTCGGCTCGCATCGATTCAACCAAAGCTCATTTGGGTTTAGGCGCCGTTACGCTCGTCGAAGCGGGTGCGTGCCGCCGCGATCTGCTCCTGATGCTCCTTCGCCCATAGCCCAAGCGCCATCACCGGCTGCTGGAGCCCGCGGCCGAGCTCGGTCAGCTCATAGTCCACGCGCGGCGGAATGGTCGGGAAGATCGTGCGCGTGACGAGCCCGTCGCGCTCGAGGCCACGCAACGTCAACGTCAGCATCCGCTGCGAGATGCCGTTGATCATGCGCTTCAGCTCGTTGAAACGCTTGGGCCCGCCACTCAGCATCATGATGACGAACACGCTCCATTTGTCGCCGACGCGCGCGAGGATCGAGGCGACCCCGCGGCAGTCGGCATGGTCGCGATCCGGCATCTGCGCGGCAGTCAAATCGATGTGTGTCGGTCTCAAAGATGTGCCCATGGCTCAAAAAAGTGCGTTCTTGCGGGGAATTTGACAGTCACTCATGTAGTGCGGGTTACAAATCTATACCATGGGTGACCCCAATGAAACTCCTCCATATCGACTCAAGCGTGCTCGGCCCCCACTCCGTCTCCAGGCAGGTTTCCGCCGCCATCGTCGACCGGCTGAGTCAGGCGACGCCCTCGCTCGACCTCGTCTATCGCGACCTGACCCAGACCCCACTCGCGCACCTCTCCGGCTCGCATCTCGCGGCCGCGCAAGGCGCACCTGCGCCCGCGGAACTCGGGCCCGACCTTGCCGCGAGCGCGGCGGTGCTGAACGAGTTCCTCGACGCCGACATCGTCGTGATCGGCGCGCCCATGTACAATTTTACGATTCCGAGCCAGCTCAAGGCCTGGATCGATCGCGTGCTGGTGGCGGGAAAGACGTTCAAATACGACGCGAACGGACCGCAGGGCCTTGCCGGCAACAAGCGCGTGATCGTGGCGATCTCGCGCGGCGGCTTTTACGGCGCGGAAACGCCATACGCGGCCGGCGAACATCTCGAAACCTATTTGCGCTGGGTGTTTGGCTTCATTGGTATCACCAACCTCGAATTCATCCCCGCCGACGGCATCCAGGTCGGCGCAGAACATCGCGAGAAGGCGCTCGCCGGCGCGCTCGAGGCGGCAACGAGCCTGCGCGCAGCATAAAGCACAGACATCATCGGCCGCCGCGCGGTGCCTGCGGCGGCTGATCGATCGCCAAACGCTCCATGGAGCTAGAACCAGACGCCCTGCATGCCCAGGATCACGGCGATCAACGAGACGAACAGGCCAATGCCGGAGAACAGCGCGACAGCCACGAGTTCGGACGTGTCGGAGCGCCTGGCGGGAACTGCGGAACGTTCGGTGTAAATACGCGGTGCTGAAATCGGAGAATAAATGCGAGTTGCCTTTGGCATCACGGGCTCCTTTAAAATGAGTCTTATGACCCCTGCCCGTAGAAAGGTCTTGGCGGCACGCGCGAAGGTTCAACGCATCACGCAAGCTTCAGAAAATACACCTCTCGCGATGTGGGAACCGGCCGGCGCAACCGTTTCGCGCGCCGACTGATTCAATTTTCGCAAATGTCGATCAACCGCGATAGATCGGCGCGCCGGCCGGAGACGCAACCGCGCCGCCGTCGACGAAGATCTCCTGCCCCTGAATATGCGCGGCATCATCCGACGCAAGGAACAGCACCGTCTTCGAAATGTGATCGGGTTCACCAATCCGGCCGAGCGGCGTCGACAATCCGATGCGCTTCTCGAATGCCTTCTCCGCTTCGGGTGTTGCAATTGCAGCGCCCCAGATCGGCGTACGGATCGCACCGGGCGCGACCACGTTGACGCGGATGCCGCGTGGCGACAGTTCCGAGGCCATGATCCGCGCCATCGCCCGCACGCCGGCCTTCGCCGCGCCGTAAGCGGAGTAGCCGGGAATGCCGAGCACCGAGATCACCGAGCCGTTGAGAATGATCGAAGCGTTGTCGTTGAGATAGGGCAGCGCCGACTGCACCGTGAAGAACACGCCGGTCAGGTTGGTGCTGATGACCTTCTCGAACATTTCGAGCGTCGCCGATCCCAGCGGCGTGCCGCCGGGAATGCCGGCATTGGCAAACACGATGTCGAGCTTGCCGAATTTTTCGGCGCCCTGCTTGATCGCGGCTTCCGTCGCGGCGATGTCGGTCGCATCGGCCGCGACCGCGAGCGCGTTCGGACCGAGTTCCTTCGCGGCGGCCGCCAGCGTCTCCTTGTTGCGCCCGGTGATGATCACCTTGGCGCCCTCAGTCACGAACAGCTTGGCAGTCGCCAGTCCAATGCCGCTGTTGCCGCCGGTAATCAACGCCGTCTTGTTTTGAAGTCTCATGGTCGCCTCCAGTGGTTTTATAATGAAACTAGATTGCCATCTAGGCCAATTGGTTTTATGATGCAACCACACAAGCGCGTGATCGGCGTCGAAATCGGGCGACCGCGACAGGACGAGGACGATGGTGAAACGGACAAGCTTTGAGGGCGACGGTTGCCCGGTCGCGCGATCGCTGGAGGCAATTGGGGACTGGTGGACGCTCCTGATCATCCGCGAAGCGATGCTCGGCCTGCGGCGCTTCGGCGAGTTTCAGAGCAAGCTCGGCATGGCCAAGAACATCCTGTCGGCGCGGCTGCGATCCATGCTCGACCATGGCATTCTGGCGATGGTCCCCGCCTCCGACGGCAGCGCCTACCAGGAATATGTGCTGACGCCGAAGGGACGCGGCCTCTTCCCGATTTTGGTCGCGCTCCGGCAATGGAGTGAGGAGTTCGACGATACGCCTGAGGAGATCGACACCATCATGATCGATCGCGCGAAAGGCCGCCCGGTGAAGAAGCTCGAGCTGCACGCCGAGGATGGACGGTTGCTTAGCCTGGCCGATATCACCCTGAAACCGCGGTCGGCGCCACGGCGGCGGTCGGCTTGATAACGGCGCACAGCGCCACCACACCCGCCATTGCGAGCGCAGATATCTCTCCGTCACCCTGAGGTGCTCGCCTCTTCGGCGAGCCTCGAAGGGCGACGGCCCGGCTGCATCTCGGCCGTTCATCCTTCGAGGCTATGAGCACAGTGCTGACGCACTGCGCTCTTCGCACCTCAGGATGACGGATCGAATAGCAGCGTACCCCACTCTCGCATCGTCGCCGCCGCCAACCCTCACGACAGCTTCCGCTTGCTCCGCAGCCGCAAATGCTCGTCGGCCTCGAGCTTGGTCATCCCCAGGAGATAATGCAGCACGTCGAGCTTGTGCCGCTCGGCGAGCTTGCGCAAGGCGCCCACCTGCTCGGCGATGAAGCCCACGGCTTCATCGACCCCGCCCTCTCCCGGTTCGTCGTTGCGCGAGCCTCCCCGCGCGCCTGTTACGGCGCGCGCCCGTTTCTTTCCTGGCTTTGTCACCAGCCCCACCCGAATCCATGCCCCGCGGAAACATTACGCCGACACCGGCCACAACTCCAAGGTGGTATTTCGCAACTTTCTCGATATGAAACTTTTCCCATTTCGCGGGCTTTCAACACCCTTCGATTTGACAGCGAGGGCCTCACCACCCATGTTCGGGTCGAAAGGGCCGACCCGAATCTCGTCGATTTCGGCCCCATATTTCCCCGTAAGTTACTGGAACTACATGAATATCGTCATTGTGGAGTCGCCGGCGAAAGCCAAGACGATCAACAAGTATTTGGGCTCGTCCTACGAGGTTCTGGCCTCGTTCGGCCATGTCCGCGACTTGCCGGCAAAGAACGGTTCCGTCGATCCCGACGCCAATTTCAAGATGATCTGGGAGATCGACCCCAAGGCGGCCGGCCGGCTCAACGACATCGCCAAATCCCTGAAGGGCGCCGACCGCCTGATTCTGGCGACCGACCCTGATCGCGAGGGCGAGGCCATCTCCTGGCATGTGCTGGAGGTGTTGAAAGAAAAGCGCGCGCTGAAGGACCACAAGATCGAGCGCGTGGTGTTCAACGCCATCACCAAGCAGGCGGTCACCGACGCGATGAAGCATCCGCGCCAGATCGACGGCGCGCTGGTCGACGCCTATATGGCGCGCCGCGCGCTCGACTATCTGGTCGGCTTCACCCTCTCCCCCGTGCTGTGGCGCAAGCTGCCGGGCGCCCGCTCGGCCGGCCGTGTCCAGTCGGTGGCGCTGCGGCTGGTCTGCGACCGCGAGCTCGAGATCGAAAAATTCGTTGCACGCGAATATTGGTCGCTGATCGCGACCCTGTTGACGCCGCGCGGCGATGCCTTCGAAGCGCGTCTCGTCGGCGCCGACGGCAAGAAGATCCAGCGTCTCGACATCGGCACTGGCGCGGAAGCCGAAGATTTCAAGAAGGCGCTGGAGACAGCCGCCTACGCCGTGACCTCGGTGGATGCAAAGCCCGCACGCCGCAATCCGCAGGCGCCCTTCACGACCTCGACCTTGCAGCAGGAAGCCAGCCGCAAATACGGCTTTGCGCCCGCGCACACGATGCGCATCGCGCAGCGTCTTTATGAAGGCATCGACATCGGCGGCGAGACCACCGGACTCATTACTTATATGCGTACCGACGGCGTGCAGATCGATCCATCCGCAATCACCCAGGCGCGCAGGGTGATCGGCGAGGATTACGGCAACGCCTACGTGCCGGACGCCCCGCGCCAGTACCAGGCCAAGGCCAAGAACGCCCAGGAAGCGCACGAAGCGATCCGCCCGACCGACATGTCGCGCCGCCCCGACAGCATGAGCCGCAAGCTCGATTCCGATCAGGCGCGGCTCTATGAGCTGATCTGGAAGCGCACCATCGCGAGCCAGATGGAATCGGCCGAGCTCGAGCGCACCACCGTCGACATCACGGCGAAGGCAGGCGGCCGCACGCTGGATCTGCGCGCCACCGGCCAGGTCATCAAGTTCGACGGCTTCCTCGCCCTTTATCAGGAAGGCCGCGACGACGAGGAGGACGAGGACTCCCGCCGCCTGCCCGCGATGAGCCCGAACGACGCGCTCAAGCGCCAGTCGCTATCTGTCACCCAGCATTTCACCGAGCCGCCGCCGCGCTTCTCGGAAGCATCGCTGGTCAAGCGCATGGAAGAGCTCGGCATCGGCCGGCCCTCGACCTATGCCTCGATCCTCCAGGTGCTGAAGGATCGCGGCTACGTCAAGCTGGAGAAGAAGCGCCTGCATGGCGAGGACAAGGGCCGCGTCGTGGTCGCGTTCCTCGAAAGCTTCTTTGCCCGCTACGTCGAATACGATTTCACCGCCAATCTGGAGGAGCAGCTCGACCGCATCTCCAACAACGAGATCTCCTGGCAGCAGGTGCTGAAGGATTTCTGGACCGGATTCATCGGCGCCGTCGACGAGATCAAGGATCTGCGCGTCGCCCAGGTGCTCGACGTGCTAGACGACATGCTGGGCCAGCACATCTATCCGCCGCGCACCGATGGCGGCGATATCAGGCAGTGCCCGAGTTGCGGCAACGGCCGGCTGAACCTCAAGGCCGGCAAGTTCGGCGCCTTTGTCGGTTGCTCGAACTATCCGGAATGCCGCTACACCCGTCAGCTCGCCGCCGACGGCGAAGCCACCGCCGATCGTTCGCTGGGACAGGACCCCGACACGGGTCGCGATGTCTGGGTCAAGGCCGGCCGCTTTGGCCCCTACATCCAGCTCGGCGAGCAGAAGGACTATGAGGAAGGCGAGAAGCCGAAGCGCGCAGGCATTCCGAAGGGCACCTCGCCCGGCGATGTCGAGCTCGAGCTTGCGCTCAAGCTGCTGTCGCTGCCGCGCGAGATCGGCAAGCATCCGGAGACCGGCGAGCCGATCACCGCTGGCCTCGGCCGTTTTGGGCCGTTCGTGAAGCACGAGAAGACCTATGCCAGCCTGGAGGCCGGCGACGAAGTCTTCGACATCGGCATCAACCGCGCCGTGACGCTGATCGCGGAAAAGATCGCCAAGGGCCCGAGCAGGCGCTTCGGCGCCGATCCCGGCAAGGCGATCGGCGACCATCCGACGCTCGGCACAGTCACCGTGAAGAGCGGCCGCTACGGCGCCTATGTCACCGCCGGCGGCGTCAACGCGACGATCCCGGCCGAGTTCGAAAAGGACACGGTGACGCTGCCGCAGGCGATCGCACTGATCGACGAGCGCGCGGCCAAGGGCGGCGGCAAGAAGCCCAAGAAGGCGGCGAAGCCGGCCAAGGCCAAGAAGGCTACGGCAAGCGCCACAGACGGCGAAGCTGCACCGAAGAAGAAACCGGCCGCGAAGAAAGCGGCCAAAACCAAATCCGAATCCACCAGCAAGGCGCGCGCAGGCGTGGCGTCGACGGCCAAGACTTCAGCAGTCAAGACGTCGCCGACCAAGGCAGCCGCGACCAAAGCTCCGGCCAAGAAGAGTGCCGGCACGACTTAAGAGGTTAAGTGAAACGCAAGAATGACCATGGCTTTCCCGAGCGGAGCGCCATCGTCGCCTTCATCAAGGCACATCCAGGAAAGGTCGGGACCCGCGAGATTGCGCGCGAGTTCGGCCTGAAGAACGCCGATCGCATCGAGCTCAAGCGCCTGCTGCGCGAGCTCGCCGACGACGGCACCATCAAGAATAAACGCCACACGGTCTCAGAGCCCGACAGCCTGCCGACGACGCTGGTCGCCGACATCACCGGCCGCGATTCTGACGGCGAGCTGATCGCCTCCCCCACCGAATGGGACGAGGTCGAGAGCGGCGAGCCGCCAAAAATCCTGATCGCAATGCCGCGCCGGCCAAAGCCTGGCACGACCGCCGGCGTCGGCGACCGCGTGCTGCTGCGGGTCGAACCGAGCAACGAGAGCGAAGGTCCGGCATATCGCGGTCACATCATCAAGGTCTTCGACAAGACCAAGAGCCGCATCCTCGGCGTTTTCCGCAGCTTGCCCGAAGGCGGCGGACGGCTGATCCCGGTCGACAAGAAGTCCGCCGACCGCGAGCTGAACATCGCCGCGGCTGACGCGCACGGCGCGCAGGACGGCGACCTCGTCAGCGTCGACATCGTCCGCACGCGCAGCTTTGGGCTGGCCTCAGGCCGGGTCAAGGAGAAGCTCGGCTCGGTCAAGTCGGAGAAGGCGATCAGCCTGATCGCAATCTACGCCCACGATATCCCCCTGCAATTCGCCTCCGCCGCCGAGCGCGAGGCTGAAGCCGCAGAGCCCGCAAACCTGAAAGGGCGCGAGGACTGGCGCGACGTCCCGCTCGTCACCATCGATCCGCCGGACGCCAAGGATCACGACGACGCGGTGCATGCGCAAGCGGATCCCGATCCGAACAACAGAGGCGGCTTCATCGTCGACGTCGCCATTGCGGATGTGAGCTTCTACGTGCAGCCGGGCACCGCGCTCGACCGCGCTGCGCTCGACCGCGGCAACTCGGTCTACTTTCCCGACCGCGTCGTACCGATGCTGCCCGAGCGGATCTCCAACAATCTCTGCTCGCTGGTGCCGGGCGAGCCGCGCGGCGCGCTCGCGGTGCGCATGATCATTGCGCCTGACGGCCGCAAGCGTTCGCACTCATTCCATCGCATCCTGATGCGCTCGGCCGCCAAGTTGAGCTACGCGCAGGCGCAGGCCGCGATCGATGGAAGGCCTGACGACACCACCGGGCCCCTGCTCGATCCGATCCTCAAGCCGCTCTACGCGGCTTATGCCTGCGTCAAGCACGCCCGCGACGAGCGCGATCCGCTCAATCTCGATCTGCCCGAGCGCAAGATCCTCCTGAAGAGCGATGGCACCGTCGATCGTGTCGTCATTCCCCAGAGGCTCGATGCGCACAAGCTGATCGAGGAGTTCATGATCCTCGCCAACGTCGCGGCGGCCGAGATGCTGGAGAAGAAATCGCTCCCGCTGATCTACCGCGTGCATGACGAGCCGACGCTGGAAAAGGTCCACGCGCTCCAGGAATTTCTGAAGACACTCGACGTCCCCTTCGCGAAAGGCGGCGCGTTGCGCCCTGCTCTGTTCAACCGCGTGCTGGCGCAGCTCGAAGGCCATGACCATTTCCCGCTGGTGAGCGAGGTCGTGCTGCGCGCGCAGGCGCAAGCCGAATACTCCTCGGAGAATTACGGTCATTTCGGCCTCAATTTGCGCCGCTACGCGCATTTCACCTCGCCGATCCGCCGCTATGCCGATCTGGTCGTGCATCGCGCGCTGGTCCGCGCGCTCGGGCTTGGCGAAGGCGCCCTGCCCGACAGCGAGACGGCGGAAAGCCTCAGTGAGGTCGCCGCGCATATTTCGCTGACCGAACGGCGCGCGATGAAGGCCGAGCGCGAGACCGTCGACCGGCTTATTGCTCATCACCTGGCTGATCGCATCGGTGCGAGTTTCCAGGGCCGCGTCTCCGGCGTCACGCGCGCCGGGCTCTTTGTCAAACTCGCTGAAACTGGCGCCGACGGATTGATCCCGATCCGGTCCCTCGGCACGGAATATTTCAACTATGACGAAGGCCGCCACGCGCTGGTCGGCACGCGCAGCCGCACCATGTACCAGCTTGGCGATGTCGTTGACGTCCGCCTGATCGAGGCAGCCCCCATCGCGGGCGCGCTGCGTTTTGAGCTACTGTCGTCATCCAGCGAGACCGCGCCGCGCGAGCGCAGGCAATCCGGTCCGCAACGCCGCCCCTCTTTCAAGGCGCAGCCCGGACGCAGTCCGGACAGAAAACACAAGCCGCCGAAGCCAAAATCCGGCAAAGCGAAGAAGGGCAAAGGCAAGAACAAGGGGAAAGGCGGGGGACAGAAGGGCAAGGCATGGTGACCATGAGCGCAGCCCCAAAGATCTGGACACGCGAGACCGGCCTCGTCGAGAAGCGCGATGTCTGGGCTGCGATGAGACGCGGCCTTCGCGGCCGCTGCCCGCGCTGCGGCCAGGGAAACCTGTTCCGCGCCTTCCTGAAGACGGCGGACAATTGCGCAAAGTGCGGCCTCGACTTCACGCCGCACCGCGCCGACGATTTGCCCGCCTATCTCGTGATCGTCATCGTCGGCCACATCACCGTGCCGACCATTTTGTGGATCGAGACCAATTATACCACGCCGGGCTGGCTGACCTTTGCGGCCTATCTGCCCTTCACCCTCTTTGCCTCGCTCGGGCTGTTGCAGCCGGTGAAGGGAGCTGTGGTCGGCTTGCAATGGGCTCTGCGCATGCACGGCTTTGACGACAACCCGCCGGATGGTATTCCGCCGGTGTAAGCAAAATAAACAAAAGCGGTTTGGGTGAGGACATGACGGATATTGCGCAGAACGAAAAGGCGAAGGTCCACGATCAGAAGGAAGCCGACCACCATCCCTATTTCCGTCCCCGGGATGCGGCGACACTGATTCTGGTCGATCGCAGCGGCACCGTTCCAAAAGTGCTGGTCGGCAAGCGTCACGACAAGGTGGTGTTCATGCCCGGAAAGTTCGTGTTCCCCGGCGGCCGCGTCGACAAGGACGATTATCGCGTGCCGGTCGCGGCCCCCATCACCACCGAGCTTGAAGCTAATCTCGCCAAGGGCAGCCCGAAGACGCCGGCCTCGCGTGCAAAATCGCTGGCGATTGCCGCGATTCGCGAGGCCTGCGAGGAAACCGGCCTCTGCCTCGGGCGCAAGTCTGAGGGCAAGGCCAGGCTCGAAGGCCCCTGGAAGCCGTTCGCGGATGCGGGCCTGCTGCCCGATCCGTCCAGCCTGTTCCTCATCGCGCGCGCGATCACCCCACCCGGGCGCGTCAAGCGGTTCGACACCCGCTTCTTCACGGCGGATGCGTCCGCGATCACGCACCGTGTCGAGGGCGTGATCCATGCGGATGCGGAGCTGGTCGAGCTGGTCTGGGTCGAGCTCGGATCAAAACCGCTCGCCGATCTGCATCCGATGACACGGAATGTGCTCAACGAGCTCGACACCCGCCTTGCCACCGGCCCGCTGCGCCACGACGCGCCGGTGCCGTTCTTCCATTTCTACGGCGGCAAGATGCAGAAGGATATTTTGAGCTGATCTAGCCGGCGATTTCTCCAGGTCCGCTCACGCGATCAGCAATCTCAGTGCAGTTCCTCTGAAGGCACGGTCGTCGCTGCCGCCTTGTCCGTGGCCGATGGCCCAATGCCGGGGCCACGCAAGCTGCTCCAGCCCTTGTGACGACGCGGATTTGAAGGATGACCAACGCGGGGAGTCGTGATGGCGATACAGCAGGCCGCCGGGACCCATATCCGGATAGAGCGTGACGCGAATATCGAAATCCTCGCCTGCTGAAAGATCAGGTCCAAACCAATAGGATGGACTGCGTCCCGGCTGACGGCCAATGATGGCTGTCAGGGTTTGCTTCGGTCCCCGGAGTCCGAGCCAGAACGGCGCGATCGAACCGGGCGCGAAAGCCGTCAAAATCGTCTGGGCTGACGCCACGTCGGTCGCAGCACTTTGCCCTACCAGCCTCAGTGCGATCCGGCGTCCGGATTCCACATGTCCGCTGAACGGCGCATCGACATGTCCGAGCGGCAGCTCTCTCCACCCGACGGGATCAGGATCGGGTAGCGGCCATTCCAGCCTCTCCCTGACGACGCCGTCGGTATCGAGCACCTGATAACGCAGGCCTTCCTCGTCGAGCGCGGCCTGGACACAATGCAGATACTCGACGCCTTCCGGCATCCTGTGGGCCGTTCCCGCGCCCGCCGTGCAGATCTGCAGGACACCGCGATGCGCCTGCGCGTCGAAGGCGAGGATGTGGCTGCACAGATAGGCAAGCACGTTTTCGTTCACCAGGATGTCCCAGAACGGGCGAGCATATTCGTGACCGATCTCGCGCTGATACGTCCCTGTAAAGCCGTTGATGGGAAATACCGGGTGATGGCCGAGGACGAGCTTATGCCGGGCATCGCCATGGTCTCTGAGCGTTGCTTCCAGCCACGCGAGCTCGACATGGCCCTCCCCGCCAAGGCCGCTCCAGAGCGTGTTGACGAACACCATCAGGAGGTCACCGCGCCGCACGAAGTAGGAAAGACCGGCCTGCCTCGGCGGCCCATTGTCCGGCAGGTCCAGCACTTCGCGAAACATCGCCTCGCTCATCAAATCGTAGGTCGTGTGATTGCCGGTCGTGTGCCACATCGGAATGGCCGCACGGTCGAGCCATGCCATTTCCGTATCCAGCCAATAGCGCCACTGCGCGCGCAGCGCGTCCGGATCCGGCGTCAGTCCAATGATTTCATCGCCCGGAAAGAGGATGAATTCAGGCTGCGGACTGAGGCGTTGAACGACCGTGTTGACCGAGGCGAAGGTCTTCTCGTGCGGTGCACCCGGCACGCCCGAACAGGAATCGCCATACAAGAGAAATTGATGGCCCTTGCCGCGCGCTCGAATCGCGGGAATGGAATTGTTCGCTGAGATCATGGCCTTCCATAGCGGTATTCTGCCGCGAGGATGGCAATTTCCGGAGCAGGCCGCAACAGGTCGTGGCCAGGCCCTAGTCCGCGTCCGGCTCGGTGCCGACATAGTCGCGCGCCGGCAATTTCAGCGCACGCCCGAGCTCCTGAGCGAGCTGGTTGGCATCGTCGCGTTTGGTAAAGCTCATCAGCGAAATCGCTTCGATGCCCTTGTTGCCGCAGAGATTGACGTCATAGGCCGTCAATTCCGGATCACAGTCGTCCGTGATGCTGATGAAATGATAGTCCGCGAGATCGCGCTGATTGCGAATATTCAGCGGCCCGAACTGCCTGGTGATGACGATCTGGCGCAGCGCCTCGTTGAGCACGACGAAACTGCGGAACGTCAGCAGGATCAGGCCGGGGATGCCGACGAGCAGCCCGAGCCCGGTGAACACCAGCACCGGCACGAGGTCGTCGGCGAGCCTGCCGAATCCGGAAAAATCCTGGCGCAGGCCGAGCCCGACATTCCACAACAGATAGGCGCTCGCCGCCAGCAGCGACAGCAGCCGGCCGAACCACGGCATCGGCCGGTCGATCCGGACGATGCTGCCGTCTACGGTCATTGCGCCTGCCATTAAAAATCTCCTCGGGAGCGGAAGTCATGGCTTGGTCGGGCTGAGCGATGGATTGGTTCGAGAGCCCTCTCCCCCGCCGCCCCCGAATGACGCGATTGTGCTGAGGCGCCAGCAAAAAACAAAAAATTCTTCCCGCCTCCCCCAATGGCGGAGTTCCCCGGCGTGCCTATGTCTTCCCGAACGACACCAGAACGGGATTTAGGGCGCGATGGCACAACGGCAACTCAAGCTTGGCGCGTTCATGCGCCCGATCAGCATCCACACCGGCGCCTGGCGCTATCCCGGGGCTTGGCCCGACGCCAATTTCAACTTTGGCCACATCAAGACGCTGATCCAGAAGCTCGAGGCCGGCAAGTTCGACGCGTTCTTCATGGCCGATCACCTCGCCGTGCTGAACATGCCGGTCAACGCGCTCAAGCGCAGCCACACCGTGACCTCGTTCGAGCCGTTCACGCTGTTGTCCGCACTCTCCGCCGTCACCGAGCGCATCGGCCTGATCGCGACAGGATCGACCACCTTCGACGAGCCCTATCACGTGGCGCGCCGCTTCGCCTCGCTCGACCATCTCAGCGGTGGACGCGCTGGCTGGAACATCGTCACCACCTCGAACCCGGATGCGGCGCTGAATTTCGGCCTCGACGATCACATGGAGCACGCCGAGCGCTACAAGCGCGCCCGCGAATTCTACGACGTCGTCACGGGCCTGTGGGACTCCTTCGCCGATGACGCCTTCGTGCGCGACGTCGAGAGCGGACTTTTCTTCGATCCCTCGAAGATGCATGTGCTCGACCACAACGGCACATATCTGAAGGTCCGCGGCCCCCTCAACATCGCCCGCCCCGTGCAGGGCTGGCCGCTGATCGTGCAGGCCGGTGCCTCCGAGGACGGCAGGCAGCTCGCGGCCGAAACCGCGGAAGCCGTGTTCACCGGCGGCGGCAGCCTCGCCGACGGGCAAAAGCTCTACGCCGACATCAAGGGCCGCATGGAGAAGGTCGGCCGCGATCCCGAGCACCTGAAAATCCTGCCCGGCGCCTTCGTCGTGGTCGGCGACAGCGTCGACGAGGCCAAGGAAAAGCGCGCCCTCCTCGACAGCCGCGTGCACTACGAAAGCGCCATCGCCTCGCTCTCCGTCATTCTCGGCACTGATGCGTCCGGCTTCGATCCGGATGGACCACTCCCAGAAATCCCCGAGACCAACGCCAGCAAGAGCGGCCGGCAGCGCATGGTCGACATCGCCGCCCGCGACAAGCTCACCGTGCGCCAGCTCGCCCAGCGCGTCGGCGGTTATGGCGGGCTCGCCTTCGTCGGCACGGCCAAAACCATCGCCGACCAGATGGAGGAATGGCTGATCGGGCGCGGCTCCGACGGCTTCAACATCATGTTCCCGTTCGTCCCCGCCGGGCTCGATGATTTTGTCGACAAGGTCGTCCCGGAGCTGCAACGGCGCGGGATTTTCCGGAAAGAATATGAAGGGACCACTCTGAGGGAGAATCTGGGCCTGCCCAGGCCGAAAAACCGGTTCTTCGAGGGGTAAAAGGCCCGATTCGAGTGGTTTTCGGGGTGTAAAACCTTGACATCAGGCGGTTTCTGGCTAGGTTGCCGGCCAACGCGGGCCGTTTGGCCGGCTCCAGATTCCCCAATATTCTGAGGTTCAGAACATGGCCAAAGCGGTCACCATCAAGGTCAAGCTCGTGTCCTCGGCCGACACCGGCTTCTATTACGTCGCCAAGAAGAATTCGCGCACCATGACCGACAAGCTGGTCAAGAAGAAGTACGATCCCGTCGCGCGCAAGCACGTCGAATTCAAGGAAGCCAAGATCAAGTAAGATCGGCGATAGCGTTTGAGTTTGCGGGGCCCTTGCGGGCCCCGTTTTCGTTTGGGCTGCTCTCTCGTGTCCCGGGCGCGCTGCAGCGCCCTTGCGCTGCTGCGCAGAGCCGGGACCCAGCATGTCGCTGCATGGCCGTTTTATTTGATCCGTCATCCTGAGGTGCGAGCCGCGCGATGCATCGCATCGCGCGGGGAGCCTCGAAGGATGAACGGCCCAACGGCAGCCGCATTGCCCCTCACTTCTTCTTCGGTCTAGGCGCTCCCGCGCGCCGTCGCGCAAACTGGCTTGTCAATCGGCTTGCAAATTTGACCCCTCATCGGCGTCCAATTTTGACCCCTTTGCGCGACGAGCTTTGCTGGTAGCGCTCGTCTCGTCGGAGCTGGCCGGGATAGCGGAGGCGAGACGAGCGCGGGTGGCGTGATCGTCGTCGCGGCTCTTGAACCTCCAGCTATCGTTGCCGGTCTCGACAATGTCGCAGTGATGGGTCAATCGGTCGAGCAGCGCTGTGGTCATTTTGGCGTCGCCGAACACGCTCGGCCATTCGCCAAAGGCGAGATTGGTTGTCACGATGACGGAGGCGCGCTCATAGAGCCGGCTGACGAGGTGGAAGAGGAGCTGACCACCGGACTGGGCGAAGGGCAAATAGCCGAGTTCATCCAGCACGATGAAGTCCATCCGGGTCAGATGCTCGGCGAGCCGTCCTTGCCGTCCGTTGCGGGTCTCGGTCTCGAGGCGATTGACGAGGTCGACTACGTTGAAGAAGCGGCCGCGGGCACCGGACCGGATGCAGCTTCTGGCGATGGCAATGGCCAGGTGGGTTTTGCCTGTGCCGGTGCCGCCAACCAGCACGACGTTGCGTTGTTGGGCGATGAAGCCGCCGCCAGCGAGATCATTGACGAGAGTCTGATTGATCGGCGTGCCATCGAACTGGAAGTCGGCGATGTCCTTGGCCAGCGGCAGCTTGGCAATGGTGAGCTGGTATTTGATCGAGCGGGCTTGCTTCTCGTTGATCTCGGCGTTGAGCAGGTCGCCGACAATGCGCTGAGGTTCGTGCTGGCGCTTGACGGCAGTCGCCATGATCTCGTCGAAGGCAGCCTTCATGCCGTAGAGCTTGAGTTCGCCCATGAGGTCGAAGATTTGGGTTCGTTCCATCAGTTGGTCCTCCGGAGGTTGTCGTAGCGGGCACAATCGGCGATCGGCGCATGGCGGAGCGTCAGTGCGGCCGGCGTCATGATGTTGGCCGGTGGAGCAGGTTCACGTTGCCGCGCCAGGATGTTGAGCACTACATCGGCAGAATGGACGCCATGACCGAGAGCTTCGGCACAGGCCGCTTCCACCGCGGGAAGACCGTCAGTCAGCACAGCGTTGAGGATGTCGACCATCTGACGATTGCCATCGTCGGTGCTTGCGAGCCTGCGCCGGATCCGCTCGATCGCTGCCGGCAACACCCAGTCCTTGAAGGGTGCACCGTTGCGCAAGGCACCGGGTTTGCGCGCCAGCACCGGCACATAGTGCCAGGGATCGTAGACGGTCTCGCCGCGTCCGAAGCATCGTGGATGCTCCGCAACGATGCGTCCGTCCTGACGGATCACGATGCGATCGGCATAAGCCTGGACCTCGACCGGGCGCCCAACTGCGCTGGCTGCGACCGAGTATTTGTTGTTGTCGAAGCGCACCAGGCAGGTCTTCGAGACCGATGCCGTCACCGCATGGAAGCCGTCGAAGCGGCCGGCATAGGGAACGAGTTTGGGGCGTTCGGCTTCGAACACGTCCCAGATCGTCTGATCGGCCAGCTCCGGATGGCGATGAGCCTTGGCGTAGGCGATGCATTTGTCGAGCAGCCAGGCGTTTAACTCGTCGAGGTTCTTGAACCGCAGCCGCGGCGTGAAGAAGCGCTCCCGGACCAGCCCGACCTGGTTCTCGACCTGCCCCTTCTCCCAGCCCGATGCTGGCGTGCAGGCGACCGGATCGACCAGATAGTGGCTGCACATCTGCAGGAAGCGGCGATTGTAGAGACGCCCTTTACCGACGAAGATCGTCTCTACAGCGGTCTTCATGTTGTCGTAGATGCCGCGGGTGCAGGTGCCTTTGAACAGGGCGAACGCCCGGTCGTGGGCGTCGAACACCATCTCCTGCGTCTCCCGCGGATAGGCCCGCACGAACAGCATGCGGCTGTGACAGAGCCGGACATGGGCGGCCTTCACCATCACCGTGGTGCCGCTCAGCAAGACCACCTCGTGGCTCCAGTCGAACTGGTAGGCTTCGCCTGGGGCAAAGCTCAGCGGGACATAAGCGGCCGCGGTCGATTGCCCGCGTTCTTTGCTCCACCGCCTGGCGTAACGCCGCACCGCATCGTAACCGCCGTCATAGCCGCGGCCGCGCAGCTCTTCGAAGATCCGGATCAACGTCAGCTGTCCACGAGCCGATTTAGCCGCGTTCGCCGCCAGCAATCCGTCAAGCTCTACTGCCCATCGTCCCAGCTTTGGCCGCGGCTGCACCTGCCGCTCGTACTCGAAGGAGGTCTCTCCCGACCTCAGCACCTTCCGAACCGTGTTCCGCGACACCTTCAGGTCACGGGCGATCTCCTTGATCGTCTTGCCCTTGATAAAGTGCTCGCGCCGGATCCGGGCAATCGTCTCCACGATCAGCATCCCCCACCACCTGCTTCGTTCCAAAGCAGGCAGCGCAACAGACCAATCTGTAGGGGGGCAATTTTGGACGCCGATCCCCCGGCTTAGGGGGTCAATATTGCAGGCCGAATGACAAACTGGCTCACCGATTTCCAATCCGAGCGAACAAGAGCTTCCTTCTTTGCCCGGCTCCAGCCCTTGAGCTGCCGCTCGGCAGCGATGCCATCGGTTATACGATCAGAATACTCGGACCAGACCAGAACGACGGGACGCCGCGAAAAAGTGTAACCCGGATAAGCACCGGCATTGTGCTGATCGACTCGCTTGGACACGTCTTCGCCGGTGGCGCTTCCGATGTAGAAGGACCCGTCCGCGCATTTCAGCATGTAGACATAGACGCCCACAACATCATCCTTCGAGGCTCCCCGCGCGGTGCTGCGCACCACACGGCTCGCACCTCAGGATGACGGCCGCGTCCTTGTTGTCAACGTCAGCCTCACGAAATCCTCGCATAGTTAGAAGGAATAGCCTCGGTGCCTTAATCGCGAGGCTGATACGACTTCAACCGCTCCAGCCCATTCATGAATCGCAGCGCAGCCGCGGCCACACCATCCGGACAAGCGACGCCGTCGGCACTTTGCCAGGCTGGCTTCGCGCATCTTCAATCGGGACGCATTGACGAGGCCGAGCGGTGCTGCCAGCAGGCACTGACGCTGGACGAGCAGCACCCGGATGCCCTCCATTTACTGGGCGTGCTTTGCTTTCACGCGCAGCAACCCGACGCCGCCGTTGAATGGATCGGGCGCGCCGTCCAGCATGCACCGAAAGCGGAGTATCTCCTGACGCTCGCCACGATGCTGGAGCGGCAGGGGCGGCTCGAGGACGCACAGCAACGTTACAGCCAGGCTTTGAGCCTCAAGCCTGATGATGCGGTCCTCCAAAATCATCTCGGCAACCTGCTCTGGCAACTCGGGCAGAACGACGAAGCTGTGCGGCACTACCAGCAGGCGCTGAAGCTCAATCCGCAATATTGGGAGCCGGCGCAAAACTGCGGCATGCTGCTGCTCGAACTCGGCCGGCATCTGGAAGCCATAAAATGCTTCGACGTCGCCGGGAAGCTGAATCCCTCCGCAGCCCTGTACCAAATGCGCGCCGTCTGCCTCTCGGCCGTGAACCGCTTCGAGGACGCGGAGACCGACTACGAAAAATCCATCGCGCTGGATCCGGGCCTCGCGGAGACGCACAACAATCTCGGCCTGCTGCATTGGCGGTTTGGCCGGCTGGAGCAGGCCTTTGCCTGTTTCGATCGGGCGCTGGCGCTTCGTCCGGATTTTCATGCCGTGCTCAACAACAAGGCCGTGGTCCTGTTGCATCTGCAATTGCTGGATGAAGCGTTCGCGACCCTGCAGAGATCGCTGGCGGCCGCCCCCAACGATGCACAGACGCTGTTCTATCTGGCAACGCTTCAACTCCTGACCGGTGACTTCGAGCGCGGCTGGCTCGCGCGCGAGGCGCGGTGGCGGCTTCCGTCGGTCGGCCTGGTCGATCGCGGCTTCTCGCAACCGCTTTGGCGTGGTGACCAGCCGCTCGAAGGCAAGACTATCCTGCTGCACTCCGATGAGGGACTGGGCGATGCGATTCAGTTCGCGCGCTATGTGCCGATGGTGGCCGCGCTCGGAGCCCGGGTCATCCTGGAGGTCGAACCTCCGATCCAGCAGTGTCTCGGCGGCATCGCCGGGGTCGCAGAATGTGTCGGCCGATCGTCGACGCCGGCATTCGACCTGCACTGCCCTCTTGGGACGCTGCCGCTCGCATTCGGAACGCGGCTCGATACGATCCCGCTCCCGCAAGGCTACATTCCCGCGCCCCCGGCGCCGCGCGTGAAGGCGTGGGACAACCGGCTTGGCTCCCGCAATCGCTTTCGCGTCGGTCTGGTCTGGGCAGGCAATCCGGATCACAAGAACGATCACAATCGATCGATGGCGTTGTCCACGCTTGCGCCGCTGCTGGATTGCGACGCCCAGTTCGTCTCCTTGCAAAAAGGTGTCCGGGATCAGGACCGTGCCTTCCTCGCCGAACGCCAGGAAATCGTTGACCTCACGCCACATCTGACGGATTTCAGCGAAACAGCGGCGCTGATGTCCTGTCTCGATCTGGTGATCTCGGTCGACACCAGCGTCGCTCACCTCGCGGGCGCGCTGGGCGCGCCCGTCTGGACGATGGTGCCGTTCAATCCGGACTGGCGCTGGCTGCTCAACCGCGACGACAGCCCATGGTATCAGTCGATGAAGCTGTTCAGGCAATCCGAGCGAGGCGACTGGGCCAGTGTGGTGGACGACGTTCGCCGCGAATTGGAAAGCGTCGCGTCCGCCTATTGCCGCAGCCGGTCTCTGAGCGATTGGCCGATGGCTCGTTCAACAGCGCTGACAGCCTCCGCTCGACTATAGGAAACACCAGTTCTGGGCGCGCGGCCGGTTCGCTCGAACGACCATTTCCAGCCGGAGGGATTGATCGTCTGGACGACTGAATACTCGACGCCTCGATGTTCCATGGGTCAGCATAGCGCACTTCTGACTGGGGCGGCTAACGCAAACCGGAACGCTCGTCCCAGACAGCTCGATAAGACTGGCTATTGCCGCGCAACGGGCGCATGGTCGTTTTGCCAGCGTCGGTTGAGCCCCTCTTGTCGAAAAGGCAGGCCCGCATGACCATCCGCTCGCGGCGAGAAACCGTCACGTTCAGACATCCGTTTCGGATCCGCGGCATCGAGCGACTGCTGCCCGCGGGCGCATATGATGTCGTCACCGACGAGGAGGCGATCGAGGGTCTCAGCTTCCCCGCTTATCGCCGCGTCGCCACGATGATCACGGTGCCCTCGGAGAACGTTCGCGGCTCCATGGAGATGGTCTCGATCGGTTCGATCGATCTCGCCAATGCGCAGGCTGCAGATGCGAGCGCCGTCGACTGACAGATGAGCGCCAGAAAACCACTGGAAGCGAAATCGCCGGAAACGAAATCGCTGGAAACGTCATCTGCAGGCACTTTGACTTCAAGCTATCAAGATTTGATCTGATCGCGGTCTGGTTCAAATGCCACCAACCACCCATATGGGGATCAGCACCGCCCCGCCCATGGCATCTACCGGTGATGAGAGCGCTCCTTGCGCTCCCGCCCTCACCGAGCAAGGGAGCGTGCATCATGTCGCATCTGCGAGTTCTCGATCAACCTTCGACGTTGGAATACCGCTTGACGCAAGAGGCCTTCAACCTGCGGAAGCAGGCTGAACACTTGCCTGTTGGCATTCGTCGTGCCGAGTTGCTGCGGAAGGCTGATCAGATGGATAATGCGATTGAGATCAATCAGTGGGTGAGTTCGCCCGGGCTCCGCGCTCCGATGTGATCTCCGGCCGCGGCCGCCGATAAGGCCTAGCAGCCGCGGCAAATGTTCTTCAGCTTGGCCGCGGTTCGCGCTTCTTCGTCAGCGAACGGGTCCTTGTAGCCAGCCGGTGACTCGATAGTTGCCACGGCGGGCTTCTTCGCTTTGGGAGGAAACGCCGCGTCATAACAAGCAAGCCGCGCAGAGATGCTTTCGATGGCTCGACAGCCTGGCTCCGCGGCGCGCGCAGCTCGCGCGAACAGGCCAAGCGCGGAGATCAGGACAAGTGCTGTGATTGATGTCCTTATCCAGACGATTTTCATGTGAAGCATCCCGTCATTGTTTCTGTTTGCCTGCCCAGGGTGGCGGCGCACCGGTCCAGGCGGGAAGCGCATCCCATTCGGACCATCGCATCCGTCGTTCTTCGTTTCCGACCCTGACAAAAACGAAGGGCGCGTCGTCCCGGCCGGTTTTTGAGCCGGCGAAGGTTGCCGGAATCCCGTAGGCGTCCCTGATGATTGCTGTGTTTGCCATTCCAACTCCTGCCAACTCCTGATCGGTTTCGGGCGATCGGCTTGCTGCTTCGCGCATCTCGGCCGAGCAGAGCGATCGCTACAGAACGGCTGCAGCGGCGATCAGCAGCGCGAAGAAGATCGGAACCAGTATTGGAGGTACGGGCCACTCGCGAATATCGAATTTGCGACTGTCGGACATTAAACCGCCCTTTGAGGTCAAGGCGGGAGCGCAATGCTCTCAGTCACCGATAACAGCCTGGCAGCGTGCGGCGATGTGACGAGTGTAGCAGGCGCCCTCCCCGATAGCGAGGTCAATCTCGATTGCTTCAAGCGGCGTCGGACGTCTCCACGACTTCGTCCGTCCACACCTTGAAGCTGACGAGCGTGTTGGGTCCGAACGTCTGGGTGATCGGGACATCTGCGGCATCGCGGCCTTGCGCGATCAGGACGCGGCCAATTCGCGGAATGTTGTTGCGCGCATCGAAGGTGTACCAACGACCGCCGAGATAGGCCTCGAACCAACCGGCAAAATCGCCGGGCGCGTATGGCGGCGGCATGCCGATATCGCCGAGATAGCCGGTGCAATAGCGCGCGGGAATATTCATGCAGCGGCAGAACGAGATGGCGAGATGCGCATAGTCGCGGCAAACACCCTTGCGCTCGTTGAAGGCTTCCCACGCCGTCTTGGTTGCGCGGGCGTGCTCATAGCCGAACACGATATGACCGTGAACGAAATCGCAGATCGCCTGGACCCGGGCCCAGCCCGGCTTGGTCTTCTCGAACAGCTTCCATGCAACGTCGGACAGCCGATCGGTCTCGCAGTACCGGCTCCCGAGGAGATACACGATGGTGTCCGCGGGGAGATCCTCGATGGCGTGTTGCGTGGCTGAAGGCACGATCACATCGGGCAAACCGCTGTCGCGCACCGACCCGTCGGCGGAGAGGCGCACCCGACCGGCGGGCGCGACGATCCGGCTGCACCAGTTGCCGAAGCCATCGCGATAGGGCGTGATCGGCACTGAGGGCTGGCTCATCAGGTAATCGGGCACGATGACGTCGGAGGCCCGCGTGAAGTGCATGCCCACCACAGCAATCAAAGGCGTTGGTTGCGGAAAGTCGTAGATCATTTCGAAGCCGACACGGATTTTCATGCGAAGGGCCTGACTCCAGCTGGTTTTCTGAGAAAGGCACGTCGGCACCACGCGTCTGCCTGGCGCCGTCTCCTTGGCGATAGTCGCCTAAGTGGATCTCGAGACGGGCAGCAGCTTCGTGGATCTGCTGATCGTTGATTTGAGGCTTCGGGAACGGGCAATCGACGATTCGATTGTCAAAGATTGTTCGTGCATTCGCCCGCTCCGCCAAGTGGCGGGAGCGAAATGGGCTCTCAGGCGCCGATGCCATGTCCAAGCCGACGATAACGGGACAATAGCTCAAAAGGCCTAAAGTTCCATTGTGTATCGGACGAATAAGGACGTCGCGGGCGAACATCGCTTTACGCGGGCGACGCGCCCGGTCCCCCCACCTCCCCTCTGGACTTGCCTCAACATGCTGGTAAATCATGTGATTATGATGCATACATTTACCTCGTCCAAACCGTCGGAAAACGCGGCGTGAACTCTGAAAACAGCACCTTGAATATTGGTCTGCGCCTCAGGCGCGCCCGGTTGTCAAAGGGGCTGCGCATGCGCGACCTGGCGCAGGTCGTCGGATGCGACGAGAGCATGATCTCCAAGATCGAGGCCGGAAAGGTCATGCCGTCGCTGCCGATGCTCGCCAAGATGGTCGACGCGCTCGACCGCGACATGGCCTCGTTCTTTGGCCTGAGGATCGACGAATACAAGCTGGTGCAGAAACCCGAGGATCGGCTCAAGGTGCCTGTCGACGCGCTGCGCGGCGGCACGGGCGTCGTGTATGAGCGACTGGTGCCGGTCGCCGCCGGCAATCTGCTCGAAGCCAACGTTCACGTGGTGGCTCCGGGAGGCGAGAAGATCGACCTCATCACCCATCAGGGCGAAGCCGTCGGCTATCTCGTATCCGGAACCATCGAACTCACCATCGACGACACCACCTATTTGATGACCGCGGGCGATTCCTTCTTCTTCAAGGCTTATCTGACCAACAGCTATCGCAACGTCGGGCCGGACGAAGCGCGGATCGTCTGGGTCAACACCCCGCAGGTTCATTGAGCCGCGTGGTGAGGTTCACAATGCATGAATTTCATGCATGTGGCGAAAACTGAAGCAGGGCTGCTTCAAAACCACTTCATTTCCCGGCGCACGGGCGAGGCTGCTTCGCCGTAAAACGCGCTGATCCCTTGGCTCTCATACCCAACGGTTCCGAAAGACGAGCTGGCATAACGCTTGCTTAAACCCAGACATGACTGTGATGCACGCCAATCGCCCCTGGCTGTATCCGATGTCGATGGGGCCCGAACACGTTGATGCGCTCCGGCAAGGCCGTCGCACCGGCGAACAACGGCAGGCGAACCGCTCATGGCTTTCGTTTGGAAACGACTGCTTGGCACCATCCCGAGCCTGATCGGCGTCGTCGTTCTGACCTTCTTCATTTCGCACGCGCTGCCGGGCGACCCGGCGGCGTATTTCGCCGGCCCCGCCGCGAACGCAGCCTCGATCGAGAACATCCGCGCCACGCTGGGACTCGATCGCCCGCTTCCGGTGCAGTTCCTGCACTATGTGATTGACCTCGCGCAGGGCAATCTCGGCCGTTCGCTCACAACCGGCCAACCGGTGCTGACCGATCTGATTGAACGGCTGCCGGCTTCGCTGGAATTGTCGTCTTTCGCCCTTCTGTTTGCGATCAGCATTGCCATCCCGATGGGCGTGTGGGCCGCGACGCGCATCAACGGAAGCGTCGATCACGCCTGCCGCGCGGTGGTCACCGTCAGCGCCGCCTTCCCGACTTTCTTCGTCGGCCTGCTGTTCGTCTACGTCTTCTATTTCCTGCTCGGTTGGGCGCCGCAGCCGCTCGGCCGCCTGAACGAGATCGCCTTCTCGCCGCCACCGCACGTCACCGGCGCCTACACCATCGACGCCCTCATCGCGGGCGATTGGCCGGTGCTCCGCGCGTCATTGGCCCAGTTGATCCTGCCCGCGATATCGCTCGGCCTGTTCGCGCTGGCGCCGATCGCGCGCATCACGCGGGCGGCCATGCTGGAGGCGCTCGGCAGCGACTTCATCCGTACCGCGCGCGCCAGCGGCTTGCCGGCGCGCAAGATCCTGATGACCTACGCATTCCGCAACGTGCTGCTGCCGGTCAGCAGCGTGCTCGGCATGGTGTTCTCCTTCCTGCTTGGGTCCAACGTCCTGATCGAGCAGGTGTTCGGCTGGCAGGGTGTCGGCGCCTATGCGGTATCGGCGGTCATCGCGTCCGATTACGCGGCGGTGCAGGGTTTCGTCCTGATGATGGCGATGCTTTACGTGCTGCTGAATCTCGCCGTCGACATTTTCGCGACGCTGGTCGATCCCCGCGTCCGGTTCGAGGGCTGAGCGATGAGCATCGTCACGCTCGCCCGCAACACCGGTTATGCCTTTGGCGAAAACCGCCTGACATTGATGGCCGTGATCATTCTGGCGGTGCTGGCGCTGTGCGCGATTTTCGGACCCACCATCGCGCCGTACGATCCTCTCGTCACCTCCGCCACCACCAAACTGGCGCGGCCCAGCGCTCTCCATCCGTTCGGGACCGACGCGCTCGGACGCGACATCCTCAGCCGTGTCATCGTCGCGACGCGCCTCGACCTCGGCATGGCGGTCTCGGCGGTGGCGCTGTCGTTCGTGGTTGGCCTGGCGCTCGGCTCGCTCGCCGGCTATTTCGGCGGCTGGACCGACCGCATCATCGGCCGTTCGATGGACACCATCATGGCGTTCCCGCTGTTTGTGCTGGCCATGGGCATCGTGGTGGCGCTCGGCAACAGCGTCGCCAACATCATCATCGCCACGATGATCATCAATCTGCCGTTCTATTGCCGCTTCGCGCGCGCCGAGGTGAACGTGCGGCGCGAGCTCGGCTATGTCGAGGCGGCGCGCATGGGCGGCAACGGCTCGCTGCGCGTCCTGCTCAGCCATATCGTCCCGAACATCCTGCCGCCGATGATGGTGCAGGCTTCGCTCAACATGGGATGGGCGATCCTCAATGCCGCCGGCCTGTCCTTCATCGGCCTCGGAGTCCGGCCGCCGACGCCGGAATGGGGCATCATGGTCTCGGAAGGCGCCAGCTACATCATTTCCGGCGAGTGGTGGGCCTTCATGTTTCCTGGCGGCGCTCTCGTGCTCGCGGTGTTCTCCTTCAACATGCTGGGCGACGGACTGCGCGATCTGCTCGATCCGAGGAAACGCGTGTAATGGCGCAGCTCGATATCGACAATCTGTCAGTGGAGTTTCGCACCCGTCACGGCGTGGTGCGGGCGCTGGACAGCGTGAGCTTGTCGGTCAGCCGCGGCGAGATCGTCGGCGTGGTCGGTGAAAGCGGATCAGGGAAGTCCGTCACGGCCTACACCGTCATGGGCCTCAACGACGAAGCCGCACAGATCACCAAAGGCAACATCACGATGGGCGGCATCGATCTGCTGGCGGCGCGGCCGGAAGCGATGCGCGAACTGCGCGGGCGCGAGATGGCGATGATCTTCCAGAGCCCCCGCACCGCGCTCAATCCGATCCGCAAGGTCGGCAAGCAGATCGAGGACGTGCTGCAGGAGCATGCCGGGCTGCCGAGCCGCGATCTCAGGAAAGCGGCGATTGCCGCACTGGCGCGGGTCCGCATTCCCGATCCCGAACGCCGTGCGGAAGCCTATCCGTTCGAGCTCTCGGGCGGTATGTGCCAGCGCGTGATGATCGCCATGGCGCTGGCCTGCACGCCGTCGGTCCTGATCGCGGACGAACCCACGACCGGGCTCGATGTGACGACCCAGGCGGTGATCATGGACCTGATCAGGGACATGAGCCGTTCGACGCGGATGTCGACTCTGCTGATCACCCACGATCTCGGGCTCGCCGGCGAATATTGCGACCGGATCGCCGTCATGCATGCCGGGCACATCGTCGAGATCGCGTCGACTGAAGCGCTGCTGGAACGTCCGGCGCATCCGTATACGCGCCAGTTGCTCGCCGCCACGCCCGTTCCGGAATCGCGTCTCGACGACCTCAATTCCATTCCCGGCCATCTGCCCGATCTGCGCGGCGCCTTGCCACCGTGCCGCTTCAGCGGACGCTGTGAGCGGCGGCAGCCGATCTGCGACGAGGCGGCGCTGCCCTGGACCGAATTGTCGCCCGCCCATGTCGTGCGCTGCCGGTTTCCCCTGTCATGACGCCGCTGCTCGAAGTCAGATCGCTGTCCAAATCATACCCGATCAAGCGGGCGGCGCGCGGCGCCAGGCTCCACGCGGTCGACGATGTCGATCTGACGATCGGTACCGGAGAAAGCGTCGGCCTGGTCGGCGAATCCGGCTGCGGCAAATCCACCATGGTGCGTCTGCTTGGCCGGCTGATCGATCCCACGGCGGGCCAGATCCTGCTCGGCGGAGAGGATCTCACCGCGATTGCGCAGGCGAAGTTCGCGTCCTCGGCAAGCCGGCGGCGCATTCAGGTGGTGTTCCAGGACGCGACCGAAAGCCTCAATCCCTCGTTCCGTGCTTTCCAGGCGATCGCCGATCCGTTGAAGCGGCTCCTCGGCATCAACAACGGTGCCGAGCTGGACAGGCGCGTGCGCGCCACCGCTGCGCTGGTTGGACTGCCGGAAGAACTGTTGCAGCGCTACCCGCATCAATTGTCGGGCGGCCAACGCGCGCGCGTGGGCATCGCGCGCGCCGTTGCGGTCGAGCCGTCGCTGCTGATCCTCGACGAGCCGACCTCGGCGCTCGACGTGTCGGTGCAGGCCGTGATCCTGCGGTTGCTCGCCGACCTGCGCGCGCGGCTGGCGATGAGCTATTTGTTCGTGTCGCACGATCTCAACGTGGTGCGGCTTCTGTGTTCGCGCGTGGTCGTGATGTATCTCGGCAAGATCGTCGAGATTGCGCCGGCGGAGACGCTGTTCACCGCGCCTCGTCATCCCTATGCGCAGGCGCTGGTCGCCGCGATCCCGGATCCGGCGCGGCGCGGTGAAGCGCGGCCCCGACTCGACGGCAGTCCGACCAGCCCGATCGATCCGGACCCCAACGTCTGCCGCTTCTACGGCCGCTGTCCCAAGGGGGCCGACATCTGCACCAAGGCCATGCCGCCGCTTCGCGCGGTCGGCCCGAACCATTTCGCCGCCTGCCACTTCGCTCTTTCACCCGATGGAGGAACCGATGAGCGCTGACAACGAGATCTGCCGCATGGACGCCGCAACTGTCGCGGCGAAGGTCAAGAACAAGGAGCTTTCCGCCGCCGAGGTCACCGAGGCCGTTCTGCGCCGCATGGAGAAACTCGAGCCGCACATCCATGCCTTCTGTACGCCGACGCCCGACGTAGCGCGAACTGCTGCCGCCGCGGTCGACGCCAAGATCGCGGCCGGCAAGGATCCCGGCCTGCTGGCCGGCGTGCCGATCGGAATCAAGGATCTCGTCGCCACCAAGGACATCCTGACGGTGATGGGTTCGCCGCTCTACCGGGACTTCGTGCCGGATGAGGACGACATTGTGGTCGAACGGTTGAAGGACGCCGGCGCAGTCATCATCGGCAAGACCAACGTGCCGGAATTCGGCTACAGCGGCGTCGGCCACAACCCGGTTTTTCCGGCGACGCGCAATCCCTGGAATCTCGACATGACATCCGGCGGATCGAGCGCCGGCTCCGGTGCTTCGGTCGCGGCCGGCGTCGCGCCTTTCGCAATCGGCTCCGATGGCGGCGGATCGATCCGCATTCCCTCCGCGCTTTGCGGGCTCTACGGAATCAAGGCTTCGATGGGCCGGGTGCCGCTCTACCCGGGTTGCCGCGATGAACGCTATCCCGGCGTCTCGAGCTGGGAATCGCTCGAGCACGTCGGCCCGATGAGCCGCACCGTGACCGACTCGGCGCTGATGCTGAAGGCCATCACCGGACCCGATCCGCGCGATCGCTATTCGATTCCCGCCGCCGACTTCGACTATGTCGGCGCCGTGAAGGAGAGCATCAAGGGCCTTCGCATCGCCTATAGCGAGGACTGGGGCTATGCGCCTGTCGACCCCGAAGTCCGCCGCGTCGTGTCCGAAGCGGTGCGCGTGTTCGAGACCGATCTCGGCTGCACGGTCGAGCGCGCCCATCCGGGATGGGAAGATCCGTTCCCGCATTTCTGGACCATCGTCGCCGGCGACACCGACCTCACCGGCATGCGCCGCATGATGAAGGGGCATGAAAAGGAAATGTCGCCGCACCTCGTCGGCCTGTTGCAGCGGCAATGGACGGCGGAAGAATTCACCGATGCCAAGATGATCCGGCAGATGGTCTGCAACCGCATGTGGCGGTTCATGGCCAACTACGACCTCCTGATCACGCCGACGCTCGCGGTGCCGGCCTTCCCGCTCTACATGCAGGGGCCCGAGATCATCGAAGAGAAGATGGTCACGACCGGCGACTGGCTCTGCTTCACCTTCATCTGCAATTTGACCGGCCAGCCGGCCGCGACCATTCCCGCCGGCTTCACCAGGACCGGCCTGCCGGTCGGCATGCAGATCATCGGCCGCCATCTGGCGGACCGTACCGTGCTCGCCGCCTCCGGCGCCTTCGAACAAGCGCGCCCGTGGGCTCACAATTGGCCGAAACTGTTGGGCGACCTCGGCCTCTGACACTGCCTCGACTTTTCAACCGAACTCCAGAAAGGATGCACGACATGAAGCTCGATCGTAGTCTCGCTACAGCGGCGCTGCTCACAGCGTCCGTTGTCTGGCCCGGCGCTTCCGCGCATGCGGCCGAAATTGCCAAGGACACGATGGTGATCGTGTCCGAAATGGGCCCCAACGGTCTCGACACGATGGTGCCGACCGCCAACGATCACAGCCGCATGGTGGTGTGGCAGGCCTACGACCGGCTCGTCAGCCACGGCGAGAAAAAGCTGGCCGACGGCACGGTGTCCTACGACGCCAAGGTGATGACGCCGGAGCTTGCCGAGAGCTGGGAAGCCAGCGAGGACGGCAAGACCTACATTTTCCATCTGCGCAAGGACGCGACGTTCCACGATGGCAGCCCGGTCACCGCCAAGGACGTCAAATGGTCGTTCGATCGCGCCATCGCCGCCGGCGGCTTTCCGGCGGTGCAAATGGCGGCGGGATCCCTGGTCAAGCCTGAACAGTTCACGGCGGTCGACGACCACACCTTCAAGGCGACCTTCGAGCAGTTCAACAAGCTAACGATGCCCGACCTCGTCGTGCCGGTGCCCGTCATCGTCAATTCCGAGCTGGCCAAGAAGCACGCGACCGAGAAGGACCCGTGGGCGTTCGAGTGGGTATCACGCAACGATTGCGGTGGCGGCGCCTACAAGGTGGAATCCTGGTCGCCCGGCCAGCAGACTGTCTTCACCAGGTTCGACGCTTGGAAGTCGGGCCCGCTGCCCCAACTCAAGCGCGTCGTCTATCGGCAGATCGCCTCGGCCGGTACGCGCCGTGCGCTGCTGGAGAAGGGCGACGTCGACATGTCGGTCGGCCTGCCGCCGAAGGACTACGCCGAACTGGCGGAGCAGGGGAAGGTGACGATCATCGGCGTGCCGGTGCAGAACGACCTCGTGTTCGTCGACATGAATGTGAAGATCGCACCGTTCGACAATCCCAAGGTGCGCGAAGCGATCTCCTACGCCATCCCCTACAAGGAGATCGTCAGCTCCGCGCTCTATAACCGCGCCAAGCCGATGTTCGATGGCGACCCCGCAAAACCCTATCCCGACGCGACGTGGCCGGTTCCGATCAAGCATGGCCAGGATCTCGCGAAGGCCAAGCAGTTGCTGACCGAGGCCGGCTTCCCCAACGGCTTCAAGACCACGCTGTCGATCGATCTCAGCGAATCCACCGTGCGCGAACCGACTGCCATCCTGATCCAGGAGGCGCTGAAGACGATCGGCGTCGAACTCACGATCGAGAAGGTTCCGGGCTCGAACTGGTTTGCCCAGATGGCCAGCAAGACGATGCCGATGGTCATCGCCGAGTTCTATGGTTGGCTCGATTACCCCGACTATTTCTTCTTCTGGACCTTCCACGGCGGCAACAACTCCGTGTTCAACACCGCCAACTATGTCAATCCCGACCTCGACAAGGTGATCGACCAGGCGCGCTTCACCCGCGATCCCGAGATCTACAAGACCAGCCTGAACAAGATGGTCGAGATCGTCATGACCGACCTGCCTCGCATCCCGCTCTACACCCGCTTTGCCGACTATGCGGTACAGAAGAACGTCAAGGGCTTTGAGTACTGGTTTCACACCCATCCGGATTTCCGCAAGCTCTACAAGGAATGACAGGACGGCAAGCGCGCTCGATCGGGCGCGCTTGCCGTTGATCGGGAAAACACCGTGCAAGAAAACACTGTGCAGGACACGCTCGGCGCTTTCGTTCCAGGCCCCATCATCCAACGTGCGCCGCACAGCTCGGGTCCGCTCTCGGGCCTGAGCTTCGCGGTCAAGGACCTGTTCGATGTTGCAGGCGGCGTGACCGGCTGCGGCAATCCCGACTGGGCCGCCACCCACGAGGCGGCAAAGGCCGACGCCTGGGCCGTCGACACTCTGCTGGGCGCCGGCGCCGCGCTGACGGGCAAGACCATCACCGACGAGATCTCGCTCGGGCTGCTTGGCATCAACAAATTTTACGGCACCCCGCTGAACCCGCGCGCGCCGGACCGTGTACCGGGCGGCTCGTCGAGCGGCTCCGCGTCTGCCGTTGCCGGCGGCCTGGTCGATATTGCGCTGGGAACCGACTCCGGCGGCTCGGTGCGTACACCTGCGAGCTTCTGCGGAATTTGTGGCCTGCGTCCTACCCATGGCCGTATTTCCGTCGCCGGTTTGATGACCCAGGCGCCATCATTCGACACCGTCGGCTATTTCACCCGCGATGCGCTGACATTCGGCCGGGTTGGCGCGGTGCTGCTCGGAGAACAGATTCGCGATGCCCTGCCAGCCGAGATCATCATTGCGGCTGACTGTTTTGCTCTCGCCGACGAGCCGGTCAGGCGCGCCTTGCGGCCGGTTGTCGATCGGCTGCGCGATGCGATGGCGATCACCGTGTCGCCATTGGCCGAAGGCGAGCTTCCCGACTGGGCGCGCCACCAGCGCATCCTCCAGAGATGCGAATTCCACGACACGTTTCGGGATTGGATCGATCGCGTGAACCCGCGCTTCTCGTCGGAGGTGGCCGGCGCGTTTGCCGACGACGGCCGCATTGCATCGAGCGAGCTCGCGTCCGCCACTACCTTCCGCGAAGGCGCATCGAAGCGCCTTGACGAACTGCTCGACGGACGGCGTATGCTGTGCCTGCCGACATCGCCCATTCTGCCGATTAGCCGCGCCGCGCGCCTGTCGGACATGCGCGCGGCGGTGCACCGGATTGTCGACCTGACCGGTATCGCGGGCCTGACGGGACTTCCGCAGGTCAGCCTGCCCGTCGCGACATCCGGCTCCATTCCGGTCGGGCTGTCCCTCATCGGCTGGCGCGGCGGCGATGCGGCGCTGGTCGCAGCAGCGCGCACCCTGGCGCGGGAATTCTCGATTGGACAGTTCGAGGAGCTGGCATGACCGACATCAAGGAAGCACGGACGCTGACGCTCGAAGGCGCGCTCAAGGTGCTCGACGCGGCCATCGCCGAGGCGACCCGCATTGGACAGCCGATGTGCATCGCCGTGGTCGATACCGGCGGCAATCTGCTGGCGTTCGGGCGCATGGACGGCTCGAAGGGACTAAGCGTGACCTCGTCCATCAACAAGGCACGGACGTCGGCGCTGTCTGATACGCCGACCGGCGGCGCTCACGCGGACGTGGAAATCCAGGTCACCCTCGCGCATGAAAACCGCTGGACCAATCTGGTCGGTGGTCTGCCGATCCGCGTCGATGGCTTCATCCTCGGCGCCGTGGCGGCGGGCTCCGGGTCCGGCACGCAGGATCTCGCTGTCGCCCGGGCCGGTGCGGCCGCGATCCCGGGAGCCGACATGTGCGTCGATTTCAAGCCGATGGGCGCGGAAGATACCGGGATCATCAGGGGGACGACGCCTCAGGCGAGGATCTGAGGCCCGCGGACGCAAATCAGGCGCGGACCCCTCGATTTTGGTTCCGGAAACTCGGGCTGCCATGATCCCCAAATCGCGTCGCCGCGTCACCACATCATGGATGCGAGCACCGCAACGCCAAGCGCGGCTGACGCCCAGACCAGTGATTGGTAAATCCAGAGCTGACGACGGGTCATGACGCGCCTCCCTAGAACAAGAGAGAGGCGCTCGGCCGCCGCCGTGCGCGTTGCGCTGGATCAATGAATGTTGCGGATCACATCTTAAAGAGTGCGAAAGTGAGCAGCGCGACCGGCAACATGCCAACCACAATGACTGCGATACGAAATACCACTTCCCGCCACATCGGTAATCGTAACTGGCTGCGCCCCAAAGTGGTTATGCAGTTTGTGCCAGCTCGGCTGCAACGATTAACGGAATTCGGCAAAATTGCGCGCTGACGTTCGCTATGGGATGTTCGGCATGACGAACTTGAAATCGAGAGCCGTCTATCTGGTTCTTCTCTTGGTTCAACTGACAGGAGCGCTCTTTATAATCCTGGATGGTCTGCCCGAATTCAGGCACTTGATGACCTATCCCGGTGAGCAGCTGCCGTTCGAAAGGTCGGGCAATTTTGCCGCGGTCGTCATGATCATCGCGATGCAGGCCGCCTATTGGTATCGCTTGCAATGCGTTCCGCTTCCTCCTCAGCGCTCGAATCCGGTCCTAAGTCACCTGTTTCTGTTTCTGGGCCGTCTTGCCTTTATTTTCGGTGGCTCACTGTTCGGTGTCGTGTTCTTCAGGCATTTGCCTGAGATCCATCAAGGCGCCGATCTTTGGCTCATGTTCCGTCGCGGGCTGCAACTCGTGGCATCGCTGTTCGCGCTATTTTGCGTAACACTTGAACTCGAACGGCTGGGGCGTGTGCTCGGAGGCAACCAGTAGAATTGACCGATGCCGTCCCACCGCTTCGCAGGGCAATCGCATATGGATTTCACGAGGATGGTCCGCGGGCTTGCTCCGCCTCTCCCGCTTGCTTGCGGGAGAGGCCGACGCGCCCCGCGCGATGCGAAGCATCGTCCCGCGCGCGGCGGGTGAGGGCTCTCGCCACGCAGGGGACGTCCTCCAAAATCCCCGGCAATCCCGACGCGGAGACACCCCCACCCCAGCCCTCATAGGCGCTAGTTTAAGCTCTGGACACCAGGAATCTCGATATGATTCAAGCTTGGGATGAAGATTCGTCCTGAGATTTTGGATCATTGGCCGGAAGTAAGCGCGTGCCTTCCGGCTAATTTTGACTTGGAAGCAACAGCTCGGTCGTGCGGAGCCTTGAGGCGGGTCCGAGAAATCAAGAACGCCGAGACGCTGTTGCGGCTGGCACTGGCCTATGGCGGCCTTGGCATGTCGCTGCGCGAGACCTGTGTGTGGGCGGAGGCTGGTGGGATTGTCCGGTTGTCCGATCCATCGCTGCTCGCTCGGCTGTGCAAAGCCGCACCTTGGCTTGGCGA
>JAUEPE010000011.1 GCA_030403585.1 Frankia sp. RB7 | reverse complement strand
AAGAACTAAAGGAACGCATCATGCTCGGCATCAAGGACGTCAATCGATATCCCGTCATCCACACATGGTCCTACAAACTCGCCGAGCCTGCCTGATATGATTCGAACCAAGGAAACGCTGACCTAGTTGCTGGAATGTCCGAGACAGAGGGAGATGGCGCGGCGGGACGCATCGCAAGCTCCATTGTCAGGTGGGCCACCGTCGGTGGGGTGTCTCTGGCTAAAGCAACGGTTGATCAAATCGAAAATGCGGGGTTGACGTCTTGGTCGAAGATCGTCGAAAGCATTGCTCGCGGTGCCGTTGAGCGGGACACGCAGCTCTCCGCGTGTGCGGCTGTAGCTTTTGCGCGGTTGGCGCTCCCGTTTGCATCTGAACACGGCCAGGAAATGCTGGCCGATCTTGTCGAGATCGCTCCGGATGAGCAAGTCGATTTTATTGTCACGCTAGGTTTGAGCGCGGCTGCGATCGATGGTCATCTAGGTTGTCGCTCGACGATCATGGAGAACATCGCGAAAAAGGCGAAGGCGCGTGGACGATCGATGGAAACGAACATGGCAGTTCGCTGGCAAGATGATTCGGAGGTCGTGAAGCACGGGTCGACGAATGATGACAAGCTTTATAACGTGCGATCGCTGGAAGAATTGGACAAGAAATTAAAGGATGGAACCGCTTACTCAAGCTGGGACATTAGCTCGGCCTTTGAACGTGCAGCGGAGGGAAGGTCGTTTAAAGAGATCGAACCGTTGTTAGTGCAACATCCTATTCTGCGCGAGGACGAAAGGATTCTGGTCCATGCAGCCACGGCAGCTGCGAAGCATGGAAGGGCTGATGCGGCCGCGAAACTGATAGAGCCTATCAAAGGCAAGATGGCGACGGAGGGCTCTTGGGGAAGTTGGCAAAGTGGAGCCAAAGCGAGGCTTCGAGGCGTGGAGGTTGCGCTCCGCGGCGACGCCGCGCGTAAGGAAAATTTCGAAGAGCTTTGTCTTGATCTGAGCCAGGGAAGGGAATGGTTGGCCTCGCTATTGCCTGACCTACTCGATGTCCTCGACCTAACTATTCCAAGAGCTGCAGACGCGGAGTTATGGGAAATTTTGGCGCAGCTACTGCGAGAATTTCGTGAATACAAGTCGGGGCACGATATTCAGTACGCTGCGGATGCCGAAGGCACGGCGACACTCCTTGGAGATCTTTTCAAGCGCGCGCTCGAACTCAAAATCGGGGTTTTGGAATGTCAGGCACGTGTCGGACTGCGCGAGCTAGCATCGCTAGAAGCCGGGGCTCCGATAACGGCGAAGGTAGTGCGTGATTTGTGGTGCAAAGGAGGAGAAGGTGAACTCCAGGCGACGCGCATAGCTTGGGAGTGTCGAGACGTGCAGGGCGTCCGCGATGCAATCGCACCGCAACTTCATGGATGGTCAACCAGTCGCGATCTGGCAGTCCAACGTTCTGTGGCAGCTCTAGCAGGCTATTGGCAAGTCCGGGTGGAGCGGGTGCAGCGGGAGTTGCCAATCTTCTATTCGATTGAGCTTCCGCCAGATGATGGCTCGGATGATTACGAGCAGCCCATTGGCTTCTCTCCGTTCGACGAGGGCCTTTGGACGGATGACCCTTACAGCTGGACTTGGGGCCTCAAATTTCCGCTCGAACTTCTCTCCGACTGCTCGCCCTTCGCGCAAAACGTACTTCGCCGACGCACGGCCATTTTAATGGCCCAAATGGGTGGAAGAGCAGCATTCGGACCTGAGGTCGCTAAGAAGCTTAAGCAGCGTTATTCACGGCTCGATTTGCGCTTGAAGTACCATCGGCCGATGGCAATGGCAGCGCTTTTGGCCGTACGTCAGGCTGCGGGGGAAATAGCCTTGGCCGGGCAGCTCGACCTCGCCAAGTCGTTGTATTTTTTGCATGAGACCGGGGCGTTTAACTTTTCTACTGACACAGTCATTCCGGAAAGCCGCGAGCCGGGCTTCCATGGGTTGGCTATCCCTGGCTTTTTCACGAGTTCGGCTCCCACGGGAGAGTGGGCGAAGCAAGCGAATGATCAGGATACTTTGCGCGACCACCTGCGCGGATGGCTCTGCCTAGCCTCGATTTCTCGCTTCGAGCGACGCCGATTTGCAGACAGGTTGGGAGCGGAGCGGCTAACAGTGCCGTCGCATGAAGGCAAGCCATGTGAAAGCTTGCAGCAAGCGTGGGACAAGATTCCTCGGGTGGAAGTCCTCGGATCGCTCTATCCTCTCTACAGGGGTGCCGCGCCAGGTGGCGTTGTCAGGATCGATGAGAGCATAGCAGGGTCCGTCCCACGTTGGGGACTGACCCTCTGTCCGCGCGCAGCAAAATCTGTAGGGCTTGAATCTCGTAGGACCGAACCCTTTGTTTATCGGGAGTCATCCGGCGAGGTCGCCTTGCGAACGGTCTGGTGGCGCGAAGGCGGCTTTCGCGTCGACGATGTTGATGACGCCCTACGCGGCCATGGCTCCGCTCTATTGGTCCGGCCACAATTCGTAGAGCGAATTAAACGCATAGCCGGAGACACGGTACGCATCTCCGCCTGGCGGGTGTCGGAGGAGCGTACTTCGATAACGGCATCCAGTTCACACCATCGTATTAGCGCCCTTGGAGAATAAGCCCGTGAAGCTTCATGCTTCCGCGAAGCCGCTCAGCTAAGGAATGGCGTTCTAGGTGTTGGACGCAATGATTCATGGCCAGTATGCCAAAATAGGAAAGCGCCCTAGCGGCTGTCGTCGCTCCCGCAAGGGGAGAAGGGAGTAGCGGAGCAAGCCGCCCCGGAATGACCGGGAGTGTGGGGCCTCCCCCCTTGAGGCCCGACGCGATTCGTGCGACCTCCGCCTCCAGCAAAACCCCTCATTCTGAGCCTTTTATGCACATTCTCCTCCTCGGTTCCGGCGGCCGCGAACATGCCCTGGCTTGGAAAATCGCAGCTTCTCCCCTGGTGACCAAACTCTGGTGTGCGCCCGGCAATGCCGGCATCGCGCGCGAGGCGGAATGTGTGGCGCTCGATGTCGCCGACCATGCCGCCGTGATCGGCTTCTGCAAGACCAACGCGGTCGAGCTGGTCGTGGTCGGCCCGGAGACGCCGCTGGCGGCCGGCATCGTCGATGATCTCACCGCGGCCGGCATCAAGGCGTTCGGGCCGAGCGGGGCGGCCGCCCAGCTCGAAAGCTCCAAGGGTTTTACCAAGGCGCTCTGCACCGAATTCGGTATTCCGACCGGTGCCTACCAGCGCTTCACCAATGCCGATGACGCACGGGCCTATGTGCAGAGCCAGGGCGCGCCGATCGTCGTGAAGGCCGACGGCCTCGCCGCCGGCAAGGGCGTCGTCGTCGCAAAAACCGTGCGCGAGGCGGAGGACGCCATCGCCATGATGTTCGAGGGCGCGTTTGGCGAGGCCGGCACTGAGGTCGTGATCGAGGAGTTTCTCGCAGGCCGCGAGATCTCCTTCTTCGCACTGTGCGACGGCGAGACCGCGATTCCGCTGGCCTCCGCGCAGGACCACAAGCGCGTGTTCGACCACGATGTCGGCCCGAACACCGGCGGCATGGGCGCCTATTCGCCGACGCCGCTGGTGACGCCGGCGATCCACGACGCGATCATGGCCAAGATCATTCTGCCGACGGTGGCCGGCATGAAGAGCCGCGGCACGCCGTTCCGCGGCATTCTCTATGCCGGCATCATGCTGACCACGCAGGGCCCAAAGCTGTTCGAGTTCAACGTCCGCTTCGGCGATCCCGAGTGCCAGGTGCTGATGCTGCGCATGATGTCGGACATCGTGCCGGCGTTCCTCGCCTCCTGCGATGGCCAGCTCAGGAATTTTGACCTTCGCTGGTATCCGGAATCCGCGCTCACGGTGGTGATGGCGGCGAAGGGCTATCCCGGCGACTATCAGAAGGGCACGCGGATCGAGGGGATCGATGACGCCGCGCGCGTCGAGACCGTCGAGATCTTCCACGCCGGCACGGTCGCGCAGGATGGTGCGATCCTTGCCAATGGCGGCCGCGTGCTCAATGTCTGCGCGCTGGGAGCGACCGTGACCGAAGCGCAGGCGCGCGCCTATCAGGCCGTCGACCGCATCAACTGGCCGGAGGGTTTTTGCCGCCGCGACATCGGCTGGCAGGCGGTGGAAGCGGAGAAGGCCAAGGGCTGACAGCGTTTTTTCGGCTCGGCGCGCAAAGATTGGCCCCGCCCGTCGCCACTCCAAAAATGTGCAGTCAGGTGTTGAACTTAGCTACTGTGCATGGGGTTGTTTTCGACACTGTTGTTCTGAGGTGATGAATCATGTCCGATCTCGCCGACCTCTATCCCGGCTTCGCCTCCGAATGGATCAACACCTCGCTCTGTCGCATCTTCGCCCGCGTCGGCGGCAAGGGACCGCCGCTGTTGCTGCTGCACGGCTTCTCCGAGACGCATGTGATGTGGCACCGCGTCGCGCCGCAACTGGCCGACCAGTTCACGCTGATCATCGCCGACCTGCCGGGCTATGGCTGGTCCGACATGCCCGAGAGCGACGCGCTGCACATGCCCTACAGCAAGCGCGCGATGGCCAAGGCCATGGTCGAGGCGATGGAGCAACTCGGCCACGTCCACTTCGCGCTCGCCGGCCATGACCGCGGCGGCCGCGTGTCCTATCGGCTGGCGCTCGATCATCCCGGCCGGCTGTCGAAACTCGCCGTGCTCGATATCCTGCCGACCTATAATTATTGGGAGCGGATGAACCGCGCCTACGCGCTGAAGATCTATCACTGGACTTTTCTGGCGCAGCCCGCGCCGCTGCCGGAGACGCTGATCGCGAGCAACGGCGAATTCTTCCTGCGCTTCAAGATGGCGAGCCAGACCAAGTCGAAGACGCTCGACGCGATCGACAAGCGCGCGCTCGAACACTACATCGCCCCGTTCCGCGATCCCGCCCGCGTCCATGCGATGTGCGAGGATTATCGCGCCGGCGCTTACATCGACTACGATCTCGACAAGGCCGATTTCGATTCCGGCAAGAAGATCACCATTCCCATGCTGGCGCTGTGGGGCGGCGTCGGCATCGCCCAGGCCGCCGCGACGCCGCTCGACATCTGGAAGCAATGGGCCACCAATGTCGAGGGACAGCCGGTGGATTCCGGCCACTTCCTCACCGAGGAGAACCCCGACGCGACCTCGAAGGCGCTGCGCGCGTTCTTCGCGGGTGGTTAACGCCGCTCGCGAAAGAACTCCTTGAGCAGCCGCGCCGCCTCGCTCTCGCCGACCCCGGAATAGACGTCGGGAGCGTGGTGGCAGGTTGGGGATGCAAAGAACCGCACGCCGGACTCGACCGCGCCGCCCTTGGGGTCGGCCGCGCCGTAATAGAGCCGGCGGACCCTTGCAAAGGAGATTGCGCCCGCACACATGGTGCAGGGCTCCAGCGTCACGTAGAGGTCGCAGTCGACCAGGCGCTCGCTGCCGATTTTCCCGGCCGCCTCGCGCAGCGCAATGATCTCGGCGTGTCCCGCAGGGTCGCAATCGGTCAGCGTCCGGTTGGCGGCGGTGGCAATGACCTCGTCATTGCGGACCACCACGCACCCGATCGGAACTTCGCCCGCCTTTCCGGCATTTTCGGCCGTTTTGAGCGCCAAATCCATGAAAGAGGGGGCTTTCAAGCCTCGTATCATCCGAAGAAACCTGCTAGTAGCTGCGCCTTCAGCAGAAGTGCTTACCGAATTTGCCTGAGCATGCGGCTCGAAACGAGCGCGCACAATGCTTTTTGGCCACCCCCTGAGTGAGATCATTCATGCCTCGCGACAGCGACAAAGACAACGATTCCCGCGGCCGGCGAGGCCCGGCCAGAGGGCCTTCAAAGGGGCCATCAAAGGGCGCCCGCAGCGGCAAGCCGCGCGGCCCCGAGAAGAAGTTCGCCAAGCGTGGCGTTGAGGGCAAGGGCGACAGCCGCCCGCCCCGCGGCGATCGCGGGGATCGCCCGTTCCGCCCCCGTGCGGATGGCGATGCGCCGCGCCGCGACTTCAGCGACCGTCCGAAATTCAAGCGCGACGACCGCGGTAGCGAAGGCCGCGGCGAGCGCAGCTTCAAGCCGCGTGGTGACCGACCGTTTTCCGATCGTCCATCGCGCGATGGCGAGAAGCGGCCGTTCAAGCCGCGCGGTGACCGTCCGTTCTCTGCGCGCGACGACCGTCCGCCGCGCAGCCGGGATCGCGACGATTCGCGTCCCGCCGGTCGCTTCGGCGACAAGAGGTTCGGCGACAAGAAGCCCTACGCGCCGCGAGGCGACCGTCCCGAGCGCAAATTCGACGGCGAGCGGAAGTTTTCGCGCGGTGCGCCGGATCGCAACGACCGCCCGCGCGGCGAACGCAGCGATTCAAAGCCGTGGCAGAAGCGCGATGCAGGCCCGCGTGGCGATCGGCCGCCGCGCAAGGACTTCAGCAAGGGCCCGCGCAAGGATTTCGGCGGCCCCGATCGCGGCCAGGACAAGCCCTGGCAGAAGCGCGAGGGCGGTGGTGAGGATCGTCCGCGCTTCTCGCGTTCGCGCGACGATCGTCCGTCGGGCGATCGTCCGTTCCGCGATCGGCCCAAGTTCGATCGCCCGAAGTTTGATCGTCCGCGCGACGACCGTCCCAAATTCGATCGGCCCCGTCGTGACGGCGATGGTGACCGCGGTGCGCGCGGCGGTGATCGCCCGAAATTCGATCGCCCGCGCGAGCGCTCCGAGGGCCGCTCCGACTGGCACGAGCATCCGCGCAACGAAGGCCGCTTCGCCGACCGTCCGCGCCGTGAAAACGAGGACGAGACACGGATCTTCGAAAAACGTCCCGCGTTCGGCGGCCGCGGCGCCTATCGTGAGCGCGATCGCGATTCCGATCGCCGGCCGCGTCGCGATGAAGAGCCGAAGCCGAAAAAAGCCGGCGAGCGCATTGCCAAGGTGCTGTCGCGGGCAGGCCTCGCCTCGCGCCGCGACGCCGAAGAGATGGTCACGCAGGGCCGCGTCACGGTCAACGGCCGCGTCATCAATTCTCCGGCGCTCGATATCACTGCGAACGACGTCGTCACCGTCGACGGCAAGCCGTTGCCGGAGCGCGAGCGCTCGCGGCTGTTTCTCTATCACAAGCCGCGCGGGTTGATGACGACGCATGACGACCCGGAAGGCCGTCCGACCGTGTTCGACAATCTGCCCGAAGGCCTGCCGCGCCTGATCTCGATCGGCCGGCTCGACTTCAACACCGAGGGCCTGCTGCTGCTCACCAATGACGGCGGCCTCGCACGTACGCTCGAGCTGCCGGACACCGGTTGGCTGCGCCGATATCGCGTCCGCGCCCATGGCGACGTCACTCAGGCGCAACTCGACCAGCTCAAGGAAGGCATCGAGGTCGAGGGCGTCAAATACGGTCCGATCGATGCGACGTTGGAGCGCGACCAGGGCGCCAATGTCTGGCTGGTGTTCGCGATCCGCGAAGGCAAGAACCGCGAGGTGCGCAACGTCTGCGCCCATCTCGGGCTCGAGGTGAACCGGCTGATCCGCGTGTCCTACGGTCCGTTCCAGCTTGGCGAAGTCCCCGAAGGCCAGGTCGAGGAAATCCGCTCGCGCGTGCTGCGCGATCAGCTCGGCGAAAAGATCATCGAGAAGTCGGGCGCGCAGTTCGACGTGCCGCAGAAGTCATCGTCGAGCGACGGCGCCGAAGCGCCGCGCGAGAAGAAGCCTGCCACCAAGCGCGATGTGATCAACGATCGCAAGGGTCGCCGCGTGCTGGTGCAGCGCACCGGCAGCGAGGAGGCGCGTGAGCGCAACGAGGCCGAGGCCAGCGGCTACGGCCCGCCGCGCCGCCCCAAGCGCGGCTATCACGGCAAGCGCGATCTGACGCCGAAGGAGGACTAGGGTTGCGCGTCGTCGGCGGTCGTTTGAAGGGGCGTAATCTGGCCTCACCGTCCTCGCGCGACATCCGCCCCACGGCGGACCGCCTGCGCGAATCCGTGTTCAACATCCTCGTGCACGCCTATGGGGATCCGATTGCGGACGCGCGCGTGCTCGATCTCTTTGCCGGCACGGGGGCGCTCGGCATCGAAGCGTCATCGCGCGGTGCGAAGTTCACGCTGTTCGTCGACAACGGCGCCGAGGCGCGCGCGCTGCTCCGCAACAACGTCGAGTCGCTTGGCCTCGGCGGCGTCACGAAAGTCTATCGCCGCGATGCGACCGACCTCGGCCCCGCACATCCCGTCGAGCCGTTCTCGCTGGTGTTTCTCGATCCGCCCTACGGCAAGGGCTTTGCGGAGAAGGCGCTCGCGTCCTTGCGCGATGGCGGCTGGCTGACGCCGGGCGCACTGCTGGTGGTGGAAGAGGCGAAGGCCGCGCAGTTCGCGACGCCTGATGGGTACGAGGAGCTGGAGCGGCGGGCGTATGACGATACGGAGTTCGTGTTTTTGAAGCGCAACCCGTAACTTACCTCCGCCCGAACAGCTTCTCCACATCGGCCAGCTTCAGTTCGACATAAGTCGGCCGGCCGTGATTGCACTGGCCGGAGTTCGGCGTCTCCTCCATATCGCGGAGCAGCGCGTTCATCTCTTCCGGCCGCAGCCTTCGGCCGGCGCGCACCGAGCCGTGGCAGGCCATGGTGGCGGCGACGTGCATCAGGCGGCGCTCCAGCGGCAGCGCCTCGTCCCATTCGGCCATGTGCTCTGAGAGGTCGCGCAACAGCCCGCCCGCATTGGTCTTGCCGAGTAGCGACGGCGTCTCGCGCACCGCGACCGCGCCGGGGCCGAAGGATTCGATGGCAAGACCAAAAGAAGTGAGCTCTTCGCTGCGCTCGAGCAGGCGCTCCACCGTGGCTTCGTCCATCTCGACGATCTCGGGGATCAGCAGGATTTGCCGCTGCACACCGTTCTCGGCGAGCGAGGCCTTCAGCCGCTCATAGACGATGCGCTCATGCGCGGCGTGCTGGTCGACGATGATGAGGCCATCGCGGGTCTGCGAGACAATGTAGGTCTCGTGGAGCTGCGTGCGCGCAGCACCAAGCGGACGGTCGACGAGATCGGCCACAGGGTGCGCCTCGAACCGTACGTCGGCGCTCGGTGCGCCGACATCGAACGCAGCCTGCGTATGCTCGGCAAAGGCGGGCGCTGCCGCGCCGTCGAACGAGGGCATCGGCGCGGATGGTGAGGTTCGCCAGTCCCAGCTTGCCGGTCGTGGCGGCGTGAAGGCCGGGCGGAACGACGACAGTGCGCTCTCGCCGCCATTGGCGGCGGTACGACGGCCCTCGCGCGCAAGCCCTTCTTTCAGCCCGTGCACGATCAGCGCACGGACGAGGCCGGCGTTGCGGAAGCGTACCTCGGTCTTGGCCGGATGCACGTTGGCATCGACTTCGCGTGGATCGAGCGTAACGAACAGCGCCAGCACCGGATGCCGGTCGCGCGGCAGATAGTCGGCATAAGCCCCGCGTACAGCGCCAAGGATCAGCTTGTCACGCACCGGACGGCCGTTGACGAAGAGATATTGCCCGAGTGCGTTGGCCTTCGTCAGCGCAGGTGCCGCCGCATAGCCAGCGACGACGACGCCCTCGCGCTCGGCGTGGACCTCGAAAGCATGGCTGCGGAACTCCGCGCCGAGGATGTCGCCGAGCCGCGTCAAGCGCCCGGCTGCGCCGGGCAGTGCCGCGGCCCAGGTCACCGGCGCGCGCTCTTCGCCTGCGAGTGTGAAGGCGACATCGGGCCGCGCCATGGCGAGGCGCCGCACGATCTCGCGGATCGCTTCCGCCTCGGTGCGGTCGGTCTTCAGAAATTTCAACCGCGCTGGCGTCGCGTAGAAGAGATCGTTGACCTCGACGCGGGTGCCGTGCGCGAGCGCGGCCGGCATGATCTCGGATTTCTCGCCGCCCTCGACGGTGAGCGCCCAGGCATGCGGCTCGCTGGCATGCCGCGTTGTGATCGAGAGCCGCGCGACCGATCCGATCGAGGGCAGCGCCTCGCCGCGGAACCCGAGGGTGCGGATCTGGAGCAGGTCCTCGTCGTCGAGCTTGGAAGTGGCATGGCGCTCGACTGCGAGCGACAGGTCCCTCTGGGTCATGCCACCGCCGTCATCGGTGATGCCGATCCGCCGCCGCCCGCCGCCGTCGGTGAAGACGTCGATCCGGCTCGCGCCGGCATCGATCGCGTTCTCGACGAGTTCCTTGACCACGCTCGCCGGACGCTCGACCACCTCGCCGGCGGCGATGCGGTTGACGACCTGCTCTGGAAGCTGACGGACGGGCATGAACGTGATCTTCGGCTCGATCTGGGATTCGCTGGGTGCGCCATTCTATGCCGTGTTGCGTCAAAAGCATGCGCCAAGCAACAGGATCGTGGTCGGCTGGGGAGAAGTGTGGACTATCGCCTTGAAGCCATTGGACGTTCGAGGAAATCTCGCGCCGGCCGTCGTCCTCCCTCAGTCTTGATTGTGAGGCCCGGAGAGCAGGTGTAGCATCGTGAAAAAACGGCAACAGGACCGGAGGACGCCATGTGCCATCTCTTCGCGCACCAGCCCCAGCGCGACTACGAATCCCAGACCCGCTCGTTGCGGATCGATGGTCACTGCACCTCGATCCGCCTGGAAATGGCATTCTGGGACACGCTGGAGGAGATCGCGGCCAAGGAGAGCATGAGCCTCGGCAAGTTCCTGACCACGCTCTACAACGAGGTGCTCGACCACCACGGCGAGGTCAACAATTTCGCCTCGCTGCTGCGGTGTTCATGCCTGATCTATCGCTCCAAGAGCGTGACGCAGGTGCAGGAGTTCAAGGCAGGCGTTGCGCCGATTCTGGACGCAGCCGAATAGCCCCGCCGTCATTGCGAGGAGCTCTTGCGACGAATCAATCCAGACTGTCCCCGCGCCGGGGATTCTGGATTGCTTCGCTTCGCCGCTTCGCTCGCAATGACGAGGAGAGAGCGGTGTGCACTCAAATCTCCTTCTTCTGCATCGCCCCCGCAATGTAGTCCGCCTGCCGGATCGCGAGTGCGACGATGGTCAGCGTCGGGTTGCAAGCCGCACCGGTGGTGAACTGGCTGCCGTCGGAGACGAACAGGTTCTTGACGTCGTGGCTCTGGCCGAACTTGTTGACCACGCCGTCGCGCGGTTTCTCGCTCATGCGGTTGGAGCCGAGATTGTGCGTGCTCGGATACGGCGGCGTCGGGTAGGTCACGGTGGCGCCGACCGCGTCATAGACCGCCGCGCCCTGCTTGTAGGCGTGCGCCCGCATCGCGAGGTCGTTGGGATGATCGTCGTAATGCACGCTTGCCACCGGCTGGCCGAACTTGTCCTTCACGGTTGGATCGAGCGTGATGCGGTTGGTCTCCTGCGGCATGTCCTCGCCGACCAGCCACATGCCGGCCATCCGCGGATAGCCGTCGATCGCAGCGGTGAACGGCCGGCCCCATGAGCCGGGATTGAGGAACGCCGCCATGAAAGGCAGTCCGAGCGACAGCGTCTCCATCTCATAGCCGCCGACGAAGCCGCGCTTCGGATTGTTGGCGGCCTCGTCGCGGATGATGCCGGCCATGGTGGTGCCGCGATACATGTGCACCGACTTCTCGAACACAGCGTAGACGCTGCCGGTCATGTGACGCATGTAGTTGCGGCCGACCTGACCGCTCGAGTTGCCGAGGCCGTCAGGGAACATGCTCGACGCGCTGTTGAGCAGCAGCCGCGGGCTCTCGATCGAATTGCCTGCGACCGCGACGATCCGTGCCTTCTGGCGTTGCATCGCCCCGGTCTCGTCGGCGTAAACGACGCCGGTGACCTTGCCGCTCGCATCGTGCTCGATCTTGACCACCATGCTGCCGGGGCGGACCTCCAGATTGCCGGTCGACTCGCCCTTGGGGATCTCCGTGTAGAGCGTCGACCATTTCGCGCCCGATTTGCAGCCCTGGAAGCAGAAGCCGATCTGCTGGCAGGATCCGCGTCCGTCGCGCGGCTGGCTGTTGATAGCCATGTTGCCGGTGTGCACGGTCTTGTAGCCGAGCTTTTTCGCACCGGCCTCGAGCACCCGGAAATTATTGTTGCCGGGAAGACCCGGGATGCCGTTGGTGCGGGTCACGCCCATCTTGTTCTCGGCCTTGGCGTACCACGGCTCCATGTCGGCGAGCGTAACCGGCCAGTCCAAAAGGTTCGCACCGGGAATGTTGCCGTAGGTGCTCTTGACCTTGAATTCATGCTCGTCGAAGCGCAGCGAGGCGCCCGCCCAGTGGATGGTGGAGCCGCCGACCGCCTTGACGATCCAGGCGGGCAGGCCCGAGAAATCCTTGGCGACGCGCCAATTGCCCGACGTGGTGCGGGCATCGGTCCAGGCGAGTTGGGAGAAGCTGTCCCACTCGTCGTTGATGAAGTCCTGATTCTCGATGCGTGGACCAGCCTCGAGGATCACGACCTTGACGCCCTTCTGCGCGAGCTCGTTGCCCAGCGTGCCGCCGCCGGCACCGGAGCCGACGATCACCACAACGCTGTTATCGTTCAGATCGAATTTTGCCATATGCGTTCTCCTGAACCGTTGGGTGGCGTTAAGCTTTCGGCAGCCAGTCGATGTCGGCGAAGCCGCGGTTGATGTAGCCGCCGTGCTCGGCGGAGGAGCCCTCGTAGCCGAACCGCGGCCAGACCTCTTTCTGGTTGTAGAGGGAGACGACGAGGTCACCCCGCACCTTCTGGAAGAAGTCGCTCTGCTCGATCTCCTTCAGCAGCACCACGCGGTCGGTTTCCCAGGGCACCTCGGCATAGGGCGCCTTGTGGCGATCCCTCGCGTTCTGATCGAGCCTGGCGATGCCGTCGCGGATCAGCGCCTTGACGGAGGCGTCCTTCGCCGCCTTGTCGTCCCACGGCTTGATCGCGGTGATGTAATAGCTGTCGCCGAGAACGTCGTGCGGATAGATGTCGCGCGCGACCTTCAGCAGCGTCTTCATCGTCGGGGGCGAGAGTGTGCCGGCCTCATCGGCCCAGGCGTCCTCGATACTGACACTGAGGCTGGTCGCGACAGCCACGACCGGCACGGCGGTCGCCGCGCCCTTGAGAAAGACACGACGGCTATGCTTGCTTCGACGATCGACTTCTCTCATGGCATTCCTCCGTCAATTTTGTGATTTTGATTTTTTGGATTTCATGTTTGATCAGCCGAAACGTCCGCCTCGCTGGATCATCTCGATTTTGTAGCCATCGGGATCGCTGACGAAGAAGAAGCGCGCCAGCGTCTTGCCGTCGTGCTTGAAGTCGCGCAGCGGCCCTGGTGCGAGCTGCTCGCGCGCGAAGCGGGCATGCTCGGCATCGAGGTCCTCGACAACCACGGCGAGATGGCCGTAGCCGTCGCCGAGCTGATACGGTTCCTTGCGATCGAAGTTCACCGTCAGCTCGACCTCGAAAGGTGAGGAGGGGTGACGTAGATAGATCAGCGCAAAGTCTGGAAACTTCAGATGGTCGGCGACCTCTAATCCGAAGGCACGCCTGTAGAAGTCGAGTGAGCGCGTCTCATCGAGCACGCGGATCATGGAATGGACAGGCTTGGCCATTCAGTTCAGCTCCTTGAGATAGGCGATGATGGCAGCGCGCGTGTCCGGCTTGCCCTGGCGATAGGCCATGACTACGCCGGGAATGACGGCTTGCGGATTCGTCAGCCACGCATCGAGCCTGGCGTCGTCCCAGGTGAAGTCCGCTTTCGCGAGACTGTCGGAGTAATGAAAGCCTTCGATCTTGCCGGCGGGCCGGCCCACGACCTTCACCAGCGGCGGGCCTTGCCGCATCGTTTCCGACAAATTGGTGGTGTGGCACACCGCGCATTGCTGCTTGAACAGCGTCGCGCCATCCTGCGGCTTCGCGGCCGGCAACGGCATCTGCGCGTCGGCAACACGCACCACCAGCACCATCGCGGTGCACAATCCCAGCATGACTTTTCGCATCGCCAAAGCCCGTCCATCCACGTCACGTTCAGCGTGCGCAAACTCTAGGCGGCGCAAAACATGCGGTGGTAGTAGCGGGCTGTTTCGACCGGGAACAAAGCGCAATTCGCGCGATGCGCCTGATGTGATCGACAGGGCTGGGTGGGATCTTTAGTCGTCGAAACCGCGTCCGCGCTTCGACTTGACGTCGCTGCGGCGCTTCTTGCCGTCGAGCCGGCGTTGCTTGGAGGCAAAGGTCGGCCGCGTCGCGCGACGCGGCGTTGGCCGGATCATCGCCTCGGTCAGGATATCGACGAGCCGGTCGATGGCGTCCTGCCGGTTGCGTTCCTGGGTGCGGAAGCGCTGGGCGTGGATCACGATCACGCCGTCCTTGGTCATGCGCTGGCCGGCGACGCGGGCGAGCCGGATCGCTGCATCCTCCGGGATGGTCAGCTTGCGTGTGTCGAAGCGCAGTTGGGCCGCGGTCGACAATTTGTTGACGTTCTGCCCACCCGGACCGGAGGCGCGGACAAAGCCGATCTCGATGTCGTCCTCGTCGATGACGAGATCGCGGGATATCCGCAGCATGTTGGCACCATTCGTGATGTCCGGACATATCGCGGACGTCCACTTTCGGCAATGGTGCATCTGGAATCGCAAATGGCCGGGCGAGCCCGGCCATTTCAGGAAACGTCAGGTGACGTCAGTTCGACTTGGTCGCCGGTGCGGCGGCCGGCTGTGCGGCGGCCTGCGGGGCGCGGCCGACGATGACGGTCAAAAGGCCCTGGCCCCACAGCCGCTTGGCGGCGGCCTTGGCGTCGTCCAGCGTCACCGCGTCGACGATGCCGTTGCGCTTCTCGATATAGTCGATCGGCAGCTTGTCCTGCTGATATTGCAACAGCGCTTGCGCGAGCTTGGAGGAGGTGTCGAGCGCCAGCATCTGTGAGCCCTTGAGGTAGGACTTGGCCTCGTCGAGCTCCTTCTGCGTCGGGCCTTCGTCGGCGATGCGGCGGACTTCCTTCTCGATCGCATCCATGGTGTCGCCGGCGCGGTCGGCGCGGGTGCCGGTGTTGCCGATGAAGATCGCCGAATGCTCCATCCAGAGCAGCGATTCGAACACGGAATAAGCCAGCCCGCGCTTCTCGCGGACCTCGCGATAGAGCCGCGAGGACAGGCCACCGCCGCCGAGGATGTGGTTGACCACATAGGCGGCCATGAAGTTCGGATCGCTGCGCTTCACGCCGGGACCGCCGAAGGTGATCACGGTCTGCGGCACGTCGAGCGGCACGAAAGCGCGCTGCGGCGGCTTGGCGGCCTCGACGTCGGGGATCGGCGTCAGAGTGGCCTTGGCCGGCAGGCTGCCAAACGTGTGGTCAAGCAGCTTGCCGAGGGTGGCCGGATCGACGTCGCCGACGACGGCGATCTTGAGCGTGTCCTTGGCAAGGTTGCGCCCGACGTAATCCTTCATGTCGGCGACCGTGATGGTCGGCACGCTGTCCAGCGTGCCGGTGGTCTGCTGCCCGTAAGGGTGATCGCCGAACGCCATCTCCAGGAATTTGCGGCTCGCGAGCGAGCTCGGGTTCGTGGTGTCGCGGCGCAGGCCCGAGATGACCTGCGAGCGGATGCGCTCGACGTCGGCGGTATCGAAATGCGGCGAGGTCAGCGACGAGCGCAACAGGTCGAAAGCCTCGTCCTTGTTGTCACGCAGCATGCGCAGGCTGCCGCGGAATGTATCGCGGGTGGCGCTGAAGGAGAGCTCGATGGCGCGACGGTCGAGCCGCTCATGGAACGTCTTGGAATCGAGATCGCCGGAGCCTTCGTCGAGGAGATCGCCGACCAGATTGGCGACGCCTGGCTTGTTCTTGGGATCCTGTGACGAGCCGCCGGCAAAGGAATATTCCATGGCGATCAGCGGCACGGTCGCGTCCTGGACGAACCAGGCCTCGATGCCGCCCGGTGAGACCAGGTGCTGGATCTTTGCTGCCGCCTGCGAGGGCGAGACGGAGGCAAGCGCGAGGGAAGCGCCGGTGGCGACGGACAATGCGAAATGGCGTGCGCGTAGGAAGGGTCTTGCGCGAAGAAAGGAATGGGTCACGAACGCTTCTCCTCGCGCTTGGCGGGTGTGGTGTCCTTGATCAGATAGCCCGTCACCGAGCGCTTCTTCCCGAGCCATTTTTGCGCGGCTTGACGGACCTGTTCGCCGGTGACGGCGCGGATGCGATCCGGCCAGCTCCTGATGTCCTCGATCGACAGGCCGGTGGTCAGTGCGCCGCCATACCAGCGCGCCAGCACCGCCTGATTGTCCTGGGCGTAGATCGCTTCCGCAATGAGCTGGGTCTTGACCCGCTCGAGGTCCTCGGCGCGGATCGGGTTCGCCACGATGTCGGCGATGACGCCGTCGATCACTTGCTCGACGTCAGCGAAACTGACGCCGGGTTTCGGCGATGCCGCGACCGCGAACTGGGTCGGATCAAGCGAGGTGCTCGAATAGCTGGCACTGGCGGACACCGCGAGCGGCTTGTCGACGACGAGCGCGCGGTAGAGATAGGAGTTGCTGCCGCTGCCCATCAACTGGGCCAGCACGTCGAGCGCGGCGCTCTCGCCGGCCGCGGCCGTCGTCGCCGAGGGCACCAGGTAGAAGCGGCGAAGGCTCGGCTGTTCGACGCGCGGGTCGGACAGCGTGACGGTGCGCGGTGCTGCTGGCTCCGGCTCCTGCGGGCGGATGCGCTGCGCGGGGATCGCGGGCTGGGCCGGGATCGGGCCGAAATTGCGTTCGACCATCGGGCGCACGTCGGCGGCCTCGACGTCGCCGGCGATCACCAGGATCGCGTTGTTCGGCGCGTAGAAGCGGCGATAGAAGGCGAGCGCGTCCTCGCGATTGAGCTTTTCGATCTCCTGGTGCCAGCCGATCACTGGCCGGCCATAGGGATGGTTGAGATAGAGCGCGGCCATGATCTGTTCGTTGAGGCGTGCGTCCGGGCTGTTGGCGACGCGCATGTTGTACTCTTCGAGCACGACGTCGCGCTCGGGCAGCACATTCTCGTCCTTGAGGATCAGGCCGGTCATGCGATCGGCCTCGAACTCCATCATCGTCGGCAATTGCTCGCGCGGCACGCGCTGGTAGTAGTTGGTATAGTCGACCGAGGTCGAGGCATTCTCGTTGCCGCCGACGCGGAGTACGGTCTGCGAGAACTCACCGACCGGGTGCTTCTCCGTGCCCTTGAACATCAGGTGCTCGAGGAAATGGGCGAGGCCGGATTTGCCCGGCGTCTCGTCGGCCGATCCGACCTTGTACCAGATCATCTCCGTGACCACGGGTGTGCGGTGGTCAGGGATCACCACGACCTGAAGGCCATTGCTGAGTGTGAAGCTGGCGGGCGGCGCAGACGTGACCGTCGTCTGGGCGAGTACGCTGCCGACGTCGAGGGCAGATGTCGAGAGCAGCGCGGCGAAGAGGCAGGCAACCGATCGGTGTGAGGACATCACGATCCTTGTGAAAGCCCGGACTCCGATGTCCGGGCGTGAAAGCACGGCATGCTACACCGCGCGGCTTTGAGCTTCGGGTCACGAAGCAGAGAACGCGGTCAAGTTGTACTTAAAAATAGGTCATCTGCCGCGTCCGGCCTACACCGTACGATTGCGGCGGGTCCACGCCTGGGTGCGACGGGCAAGGAGCCTATTGCTCCTTGTCCTTACCCGACCTGACGTCGAAATAGGTCCGCCGCGACTTATCTTCGCCGGTACCATAGGCATAGCTCGACGAAGGCGTCTGATATCCCGGCGGCGGCTCGGTCAGAGACTGACGCGGCGGCTCGGACGTGAATGGCTTGTTCTCGTTCTTGTTGTTCGAAAGCATGTTCCACAGTCCGCCGGTATAACCGAGCTCGGCCGGGCTCATCGTCGGGTGGTTGACATCGCTGCCCGGCGCGACCGGATCCCTGCTGGTCTTGTCGGCGGCGGCCGTCTTGTTGGCGTTCAACTCGGCGGGCGACAGCGGCTGGGCATTTTTCCAGTACTCCGCTGCCCCGTTGCGGCCGCCCTTTTTCCGCTGCGCGATGGCCTCCTTGCGGCGCCTCTCGTCGGGATCCTTCGGCCAGTTCGGCGCATCCTTGGCCTCAGCGCTGGCGGGCGGCGGCAGGTCGAGCTTGGGCGGCACCACCAGCGGCGACCGCTCGCGGTACTCGATGCCCTTCCTTTCCATGCTCTTGCCGCCGATGCCGGACATCAGATTGTCGATGAGCTTCTCTTCGAAGGTCATGTCGTCGTCATCGTCGCCGTCGTCACCGGCGCGGACCGGGCCTGCCGACATGACGAGACCGATGCCGAGGGCGACGGCTGACAATTTCAGCGCCAGCCAAAGTCCCCGCCGGGCGTCTCGGCCGATCGAACCACTGGTCTCGGAGCTGCGCATGCCTGTACCTGTTCCAAATTGTGGCAGTCTTGATCAAGCCGGTCTTGCCGCGTCTCACGCGGCCACCCCTCGCCAAGCAAGGTTCCGCCTCCGGTCCGTATCGGCCGGGATCAGGGCGCTTTTGCGGCGGGTACCCCCAGGAAGGAATCATACAATAGGGCCGCCACCCCAGCAACGATGGCCACGTCCGCCAGGTTGAAGACGTACCAATTATAGTTATTTCCGCCGATTTCGATGTGAAACAGGGCGAAATCGACCACCGCGCCATAGGCCAGGCGGTCGATGCCGTTGCCGACGGCGCCGCCGATGATCAGCCCCAGCGCCACGGTGGCGAGCCGGGTCCGTGACCGCGCCATCCAGATCGCGAGCGCGATCACTGCGACGACCTTCACCGCCATCAGCGCGAGCTGTGCGGCCTGACCGTCGTTCTGCAGCCAGCCGAAGCTGATCCCGATGTTCCAGGCCAGCACCAGGTCGAAGAACGGCATCACCTGCACCACGCCGCGGCGGGCAAGGCCGAACCCGTTCAGCAGCCAGAGCTTTGAGACCTGGTCGGCCACGAGCGTGACCAATGCCGCGAGGATGCCGGCGCGGAGTGGGGTCATGGCAGGCCGATCAGACGCTCACGCCCAACGCCTTCCATTCGCGCAACGCCTTGGCGTCGCGCGGGGTGACGTCGGGATATTCAGGGTCTTCACCCACCGTCGGCGAGATCTTCCAGGAGCGGGCGCATTTGGTGCCGACGGCCTTCTCCACCACGACCGCGACGCCGGGCACGGCATCGAGACGGAATGCAGAGGCCGGTGCCTCGCTTTCACGCACCTCGTAGTTCGAGGTGATGCAGATCTCGGCAAGATCAATGTCGAACAACGTCGCCAGCATGTCGCGGTCGGCGACATAGATCACCGGCGAGGCCTCGAGCGATGAGCCGATGTTCTTGGCGGCACGCTCGAGCTCCAGCGCGCCGGTGACGACGCGGCGGACATTGCGGATGGTCTCCCACTTCGCGGCGAGCTTGTCGTCGCGGAATTGTTCGAGGCCCTCAGGGAAAAGAGTCAAATGCACCGACGGTTCGGCATCATGCTTGTACATGCGCCAGCCTTCTTCCGCGGTGAAGCTCAGGACCGGTGCCAGCCATTTCAGGATCGAATTGCACAGCAGGTCGATCGTGGTCAGGGCCGCTTTGCGTGTCAGCGAGGACGGCGGATCGCAATAGAGCGTGTCCTTGCGGATATCGAAGTAAAAGGCCGAGAGTTCGCTGTTCAGGAAGGCGGACAGCGTTGCGACCACGCTCTTGTAGTCGAACGTCTCATAGGCCTTGCGGACCAGTTCGGCGCGGAGCGCGAGCTCATGCAGCATCAGCCGCTCGAGTTCGGGCATCTCGGCGGGCGCGATCGCGTCGGCCGGCTTGTAGTGATGCAGCGTGCCGAGCATCCAGCGCACGGTGTTGCGCAGCTTGCGATAGGTCTCCACCGTGTTCTTCAGGATCTCGGGGCCGATGCGCTGATCGTCGGTGTAGTCGCAAGACGCCACCCAGAGTCTGAGGATGTCGGCGCCGGATTCCTTGATGACGGACTGCGGCTCGATGGTATTGCCGAGTGACTTCGACATCTTGCGGCCGTCCTCGGCCTGGGTGAAGCCGTGGGTCAGCACGATATCGTAGGGCGCGCGACCGCGCGTGCCGCAGCTCTCCAGCAGCGAAGAGTGGAACCAGCCGCGATGCTGGTCAGAGCCTTCGAGATACATCACGGTGTCGGTGCCGCCGTCGACCTTGCGCTTGATGCCGGCGAGGCCGGGGAATTGCACAGGGTCTTCGAGCACGAAGGCGTGCGTCGAACCGGAATCGAACCAGACGTCGAGGATGTCGTCGACCTTCTGCCAATTCTCGTTGGCATGCGGTCCGAGGAAGCGCTCGCGCGCGCCTGTCGCATACCAGGCATCCGCGCCTTCCGTTTCGAATGCGTCGCCGATGCGGGTGTTGACGGCCTCGTCCTGGAGGATTTCCGCCGAGCCGTCGCCCTTCTCGCGGACGAACACGGCGATCGGCACGCCCCAGGCGCGCTGACGCGAGATCACCCAGTCGGGGCGCGACTCGATCATGCCGTTGATGCGGTTCTCGCCCGACGGCGGCACCCATTGCGTCACCGAGATCGCGTGCAGCGCGCGGGCGCGCAGCGTGTCGCCGGATTTGGTCTTGCCGTCGGTCGCGATGTCCATAGCCCCGGACTTGCCCGGGGCGTCCACAATAGGCTTGTCCATCGCGATGAACCATTGCGGCGTGTTGCGGAAGATCACCGGCTTCTTCGAGCGCCAGGAATGTGGATATTGATGCTTGAGCCGGCCGCGCGCGAGCAGCATGCCTCTTTCGACGAGCGCCTTGATCACTGCCTCGTTGGCATCGCCCTTTTCGCCCTTGTCGTTGATGACGCGCTTGCCGGCAAGGCCCGGCGCGTGGTCGGTATAGGCGCCATTCTCATCGACCGTGTAGGGGATTGCGCTGTTGATACCGCGCGCATCGAGTTCGCGGGTGCTTGCCGTCCATACGTCGAAATCCTCGCGGCCATGGCTAGGGGCGGTGTGCACGAATCCGGTGCCGGTGTCGTCGGTGACGTGGTCCCCGGACAGCAGCGGCACTGTGAATTCGTAGCCGCCGACGAGCCCCTTTAACGGATGGGCGCATTCGATCGCATCCATGGTGTCGCCTGGGATGTCGCGCACCTTCTCGTAAGCCGTGACGCGCGCCTGCTTGAAGACCTCTGCGGCGAGCGCATCAGCCAGGATCAGGAGATCGCCGGTCTTGGCCCAATTATCGGCCGGGGCGTCCGTCACCTTGTAGAGACCGTAGGCGATCTTCGGCGAGAACGAGATCGCGCGGTTACCAGGCAGCGTCCACGGCGTGGTGGTCCAGATCACGACACTGGCCGAGGCCAGCACGCCGTGCGCGGGCGAGGTGACCGGGAATTTCACCCAGACCATGTCGGACGTGTAGTCCTCGTACTCGACCTCGGCTTCGGCGAGCGCGGTCTTCTCGACCACGCTCCACATCACTGGCTTGGAGCCGCGATACAGCGTGCCGTTGGCGGCGAACTTCATCAGCTCGCGCGCGATCTGGGCTTCGGCCGGATAGTTCATGGTGGCGTAGGGATGAGCCCAGTCGCCGATCACGCCGAGACGCTTGAACTCCTCGCGCTGCACGTTGAGCCAGTGCGTGGCGTAGGCGCGGCACTCCTTGCGGAAATCGATCATCGCGGTTGAGTCGCGGAAGTCGGGCTTTTGCTTGCCCTTCTTGCGATAGTGCTCCTCCTCGACCTTCCACTCGATCGGCAGGCCGTGGCAGTCCCAGCCGGGCACGTAGTTGGAATCGAAGCCCAGCATCTGCTGGCTCTTGGTGACGAGATCCTTGAGGATCTTGTTCAGCGCCGTGCCGATGTGGATGTTGCCGTTGGCGTAGGGCGGACCGTCATGCAGCACGAACTTGTCGCGGCCCTTCGCGCTCTCGCGCAGCTTCTCGTAGAGGCCGATCTCGTACCAGCGCTTGAGGATCTCCGGCTCGCGCTGCGGCAGGCCGGCGCGCATCGGGAATTCGGTCTGCGGCAGGAACAGGGTTTTCGAATAGTCTTTGGCTTCTGACTTTTGGGACTTTTGCGGCTTTTCGGACATGAGGCTGACTGGCTCGGAATGGCGCGGGAACGGATGGCGATGCGGAATCGCGGGGTGAAACGACAAAATCCCGGTCTTGCGCCGAGCCGAAGGCTCAGGCGGAAGCCGGGCTGCTAATCCCTATGATGCGCCGCGCAAACATGGGCTCTCCATAGCAGGGGGCCAAGGGAAGCGCAAAAGGTTGGAGCGCAAAAGGTAGAAGCGCAAAGGTCCGGCGGGCGGCCCATGGGCCGTCAATCGACGGTCCCAAGCCGCGGAAACGCGTCCGGGGCGGCGGCCAGCATGGCGCGGGCGCGGGCGGAATCGTCGTCCATCTGGCGGATCAGGGCGTCGATATCGTTGAATTTCAGCTCCTCGCGGATGAAGCCGACAAAGGCGCAGTCCAGCGCCTGCCCGTAAAGGTCGCCCTTGAAGTCGAACAGGAAGATTTCAAGCAGTGGCGCGCCGTTATCAAAGGTCGGGCGGCGGCCGAAGCTCGCCACCCCGTTCAGACGCTCAGGCCCGCGTCCGACCCGCACGGCATAGATGCCGTGCTTCAGGCCGCAATTGGCGTCGAGCCGGATGTTGGCGGTGGGATAGCCGAGGTCGCGGCCGCGCTTCTCGCCATGAATGACCTCGCCGGTGATGAACCAGGGCGCGCCGAGCATGGTGGTGGCCTCGTCGAGCTGCCCCTCAGCCAGTGCGATCCGGATCGCACTGGAGGAGACCGGCCGCTCGTCGATATCGACATGCGGCTGCACGTCGACCTCGATGCCCAGCCGAGGGGCCTCGTTGACCAAAAGGCTGGGTGAGCCGACGCGTCCTTTGCCGAAATGGAAGTCGTAGCCGACCGCGATTCCGCCGATGCCGAGGCGTCCGATCAGGTCATGGTGAATGAAATCTTGCGCGGTCGTCCCGGCGCGGGCCTTGTCGAAGGTCATGACCACGGCGCCGGCGAGCCCGGTCCCGGCCAGAAGCCGCAGCTTGGCGCGTTCGTCCGTCAGGCGAAATTGCGGCGTGTTGGGGCTGAAAAACCGGCGCGGATGCGGCTCGAAGGTCAGCGCCAGCGCAGGGCGGCCATGCTGCCGGCCCATTTCCAGGGCCGCGGCAATGACGGCCCGGTGGCCGAGATGGACCCCGTCGAAATTGCCCATGGCGACCACCGCCCCCTTCAGGATCGCAGAATCCGGCGTGGTATCGCGGATAACGGTAAATTGCGGGGCCATCAGGGGAATTCTCGAACCGGCGGGACCGGCCTGGACGGTGGCTTGACCCACCCGATGAAGTCAAGCGGGAGGGTGCGGCCGCGCTGAACATGATTCAATCTTTCGAAGGCCGGCCCAGTTAACGCGCTGTTTAACGCCTTGGTGCTAGTCCTTGAAACGTGGAACCGCGGGCTACGGCCCGGCAGGTCCGATTGTAATATTTCCTGGGTTTGCGTTGGGGGAGTCGAGATGGCGGTTGATTTGTCGATGTCGGTTCTGGTGGTGGACGACTACAGCACCATGATCCGTATCATCAGGAACCTCCTGAAGCAGCTTGGCTTCGAGAATATCGATGATGCCAGCGACGGTTCGGCAGCGCTGAACAAGATGCGCGGCAAGAAGTACGGGCTCGTGATTTCCGATTGGAACATGGAGCCGATGACGGGCTACGATCTGCTGCGCGAAGTGCGGGCAGATCCCAACCTGGCGACCACGCCCTTCATCATGATCACGGCGGAATCGAAGACCGAGAACGTGATCGCGGCCAAGAAGGCCGGCGTGAACAACTACATCGTCAAGCCGTTCAATGCGGCGACGCTGAAGACCAAGATCGAGGCGGTCTTCCCGGACATGGCAAGCGCGTAAGCGCGCGATCAAGCCATCCTGAATTTGGAAAGCCCGGGCGTGTGTCCCGGGCTTTCTGCGTTGCTCACCACTTCAATTCGCGCATCAGCGCCTTCGGCGGGTGGCCGAACAATTCCGTCACCGACTTGGGATCGAGCTGGTCGAGGCCCTCGAACTCCTCGGCATGGATGCCGCGGGTGACGAACAGGCAGTCGATGCCGAATTCACGCGCGCCGGTCAGGTCGGTGCGGACGGAATCGCCGATCGCCAACACCTTTTTCCGGTCGATCGGGTGGCCTTGGCGTTCGCCGGCGAGCCGCATCGCGCGCTCGTAGATCGGCCGGTGCGGCTTGCCGTAGAAGATCACCTCGCCGCCGAGCTCGCGGTACAGCTCGGCAATCGCACCGGCACAATAGATCAGCCGGTCGCCGCGCTCGACCACGATGTCGGGGTTGGCGCAAACCAGCGTCAGCTTGCGCTCGCGCGCTTTCAGCATCATGCCGCGATAGTCTTCCGCGGTCTCGGTCTCGTCGTCATAGAGGCCGGTGCAGACGATGTAATCGGCCTCTTCCAGCGGCGCGGTCTTCGCGTCGAGGCCGCGATAGATCGAGTTGTCGCGCTCGGGGCCGAGCCAGAACATTTTTCGTCCGGGGTGCTCGGCGACATAGAGTCGCGTCAGATCGCCCGAGGAGACGATCGCGTCATAGGTCTCGTCGGCGACGCCGAGCTTGCGCAATTGCCGCTGCACGGAGTCGGCCGGACGCGGCGCGTTGGTGATCAGGATCACCGTACCGCCGCGGCTGCGATAAGTGTGCAGCGCCTCGCAGGCTTCGGGGAAGGATTCCAGTCCGTTATGGACAACGCCCCAGATGTCGCTGAGCACGACGTCGACCCCGCCCACGACATCGCGCAGGCTTTGGGCGAAATGCAGCGTGGTCATGATGCGTGCGGCCGATCAGATGCGGCGCGCCAGCGCCGCGTTGCCGGTGACGCGCGATGACGCGGTGGCAGGCGTCGCAGCCGATGTTGCGCTTGGGCTGGGTGTTCCGGAGCCATTGGATCCCTGAGTGTCCTGCGCCGGGTTCGGCGCGGCCCCGCCGGTAGCAGATGCCCCTTCGGGCCGCAATGGCCGGGGCGGTGCGAACAGAAAGCCCTGGCCGAACCGCACGTCATAGTCGAGCAGATCGACCACTGCACGCTCGCCCTCGATCCGCTCTGCGATCAAATCGATGCCGAAGCGGCCGAGCAGATCGGACAGGTCGGAGGGATGAATGTCCGAGGTCGACGCCTGCTTCGGGTCGAGCAGCAGGGACGCGGGCACCTTGATGAAGCGCACGCCGCGGTCGGCGAGCTCGCGCGGCTCGATCCGCAAGTCGGTGACATGGTCGATCGAGAAGCGGAAGCCGCGCTGCGCGAGTGCCGCGAGATTCTCGGTCTCGGCCGGGCCGAGGCCGCGGAAGGTCGATTGCTTGAACTCCAGCACCAGCGACGGCGCCAGCGCCCGGTTGGCCTCGAGGAAGTCGAGGCATTGCGCGAAGGTGGTGGAATTGCCAAGCGTCGAGGCCGCGACGTTGCAGAACACGCCGACATCCTTGTTGCGCACCATCAGCCGGCGCAACACCTGGACACAGCGCAGCAACACCATGTTGTCGATGCGTCCGATCAGCCCGGAGGCCTCGGCGATGCTGATGAACTCTTCCGCGGCGATCAGCTGCTCGCGCTCGTCGCGCAGCCGCGTCACGGCTTCGTAGAAGCGGACCTTGCGCTGCGGCAGCGTCACCATCGGCTGCAGGAAGATGTCGATGCGGTTCTCGTCGATGGCGTTGCGCAGCGTCGTCAGCATCTGGGTCTGGTTGCGGCCGTTGACCGTCGAAACGGCATTGCCGGTCTGGGTCTGGACGACCGGAGGCGTCGGCCGCAGCGGCGGCGCGGGAAGTGGGGGAGGAGCGGCCAGCCGTTCCTCGAAGGGCGAAATCAGGTCGATCGGCGCTTCCTCCAGCCTGGCGACCGGAGCGGCGGCCGGCGCGTGACCAGCCAGCAGGTCCTCATGGGTCGATACCGTGGCGGCAAGCTGCCTGACCAGCCCGCCGAGTTCGTTGATCTCGCCGACCACCGACTGGACCCGATCGGAATTGGTGGAATTGGACGAGGCGACGCGGCCCTCGATCGCGGCGAGCCGGCGGCCGAACTCGGCCACCTGGCGGGCGAGGTCGGCGGTGCCGCGCGACAGGTCGGCGATCTGGCCGCCGACGTCGCTGCGGTCGCGCAGCCGCATCGAGACCGCGTTGTAGAGGATCAGGAAGGTCAGCGCGGTCAGCGCCACGATCGCGGATTCGGTTCCGCTGATGCCGGCGACCGCGTAGAGCACGAGCCCGAGCGAGGCCGCGACCAGAACCATGCAGATGGCGATGAAGATCGTCGAAATGCGAATCATGCCGCGCGTTACGCCTCAAGAGCTGACTGCCTCACCCGGGAAAACACGGGCCGCAATTCGCACCCGCCGTGCCTCATGCTTCCCTAGCATGCATGACCCTAACATCATTGTTGATTCGAGGGGATAGCGGCCGCAGCGTGCGGACGTAAGCTCGATGCAAGCTTTGTAACCGCCGCTCGCCATCAGGGGACGGTCAGACGCTTCCAGGCAGGGGCGGCGCGTCAGGAAGGTGCGGCGGCGCCGACCGTGTCGGCCGAAACTGCGTCGCGGCTGCCGAGCGGCTTCGGCCGCCCGGTGGTCGTATCCCGCAGGGTTTGCCGTTCGACCTCCGAGTTCAGCTCGGCGCCGAACATGATGACGATGGCCGACATCCACATCCACATCATCAGGCCGATCGCCGCGCCAAGCGAGCCGTAGGTCGCGTTGTAATTGGCAAACTTCGAGAGATACAGGGATAACAGCGCCGAGCCGGCGATCCAGAGGACGGCAGCGGTCACGGCGCCCACGCTCAGCCACTGCCAGCGCGGGGCGTCGCGGCTCGGCCCGAGCCGGTAGAGCAGTGCGAGCGCAACAAGCAGGAAGAAGAGCATGAGGGGCCAACGCGCAATGGCAATGATCAGCTTGCTTTCCGGCGCGAGCCGAAGGTGATCGAGAGCGAGCGGGAAGGCGACCACGGCGCCAACCATCAAGAGCAGCGCCGCGATGCCGCCGACCGTGAACGCCAGCGACACCATGTTGAGCCGGATGAAGCCGCGCTTCTCGCGTTCCTCGTAGGCCACGTTAAGGGCGTCGATGATGGCCTTGACGCCGGCGTTCGCGCTCCAGATTGCGAGCACAAGGCCAAACAGGAAGGTCGTGCCCAGCTCGGCATTGCCCTTGGAGACGACGCGCGCGACCTGGTCGCCGATAATCTGGTAGGTGCCCTCCGGCAGCATCACGGCGAGCGTCTGGAGATTGTCGCCAATGGTTTTGGGATCGGCGAACAAGCCGTAAAACGAGACCAGCGCGGTGACGGCCGGAAAGATCGCGAGCAGGCCGAAGAAGACGACACCGGCCGCCGTGGCGAGCAGGCGATCGTCATCGATACGGGGATAAGTCCGCCAGAGGATGTCCTTCCAGCCGGCCCAAGGAATCGTGAACGGGTTCTTCGAACGACGGCCACGGCCGGGCTGCGCGGCTGCATGCGCCGGATTTGTCTCCGGGGAACTGGCCTCCGCGTTGCGCTGGTCCGGATCAGGCTTCGGCGGCTCGAAGCTCTGAACAAACCGCTCCGCGGTGAGCACGAACACGGTCGTGGCGGCGACCAGGAGCCAGCTGTCGACTTGTCCTGATCGCGGCGTGGACATCATGGGTCCAATCGATGGTTACGGTGCTTCCGCCGCACCACGGTCACACCCAACAGTCCGGCGGCAGCGACCATCAAGCCGAGCTGAAGCGAGCGATTGTTGCGAAGTGGCTTCGGCGTGCTGCCACTACCTCTTGCGCCCGGTTTTTCGTCTGGCCCGAGCGGCACCAAGGGAATGGTCGTCGCGACTTCTCTAACCGCCTGCTTGACCGTTCCGCGCGGAATGCGCGGGGTGACGATCGCCACGCGCAGGCGACTGGCGAGCGGCACGATCGGCCTTGTGCGACGGTTCATTTGGGCCATGGCCATCCCGGCGCAGGCTGCGGCGAGGACCAGCAGCACGGCTGCTACGGCACCAAAGCCCCAGAATTGTCCGTAGGTGATGGCGATCCAGCGGTAGAGCGCGATCAGGCCGACAAAGAAGGTCGCGATCAGGAACAGCCCGGCTACCGCGAACAATCCCGCTGCAACCACATAGGACGTCAGGCGACCCGTCGTCCGGCCGGTGCGGTCACGCAGATAAGACTGTGCGGCGCGCTTGAGATGGTTGAGTTTCAGCGCCATGCCGGCGCGCAGCAATTCGCCCGACGGCGCAAGCATGCGGACATCCTCCGAGAACGAGAAATTCGTCAGGGGATGAACGTGGCGGAATTTGACTTGTTCCGCCGGAGCGTAGCCGTGCTCGATCAGCCGAGATCGGCGGCCGCGATCCAGAACACCTCGCCCTCGGACTCTTCGGTGTCGAGCCAGAGCAGCGGCAGTTCCGGAAAGGCCTCGTCGACCAGCTCGCGGCCGCGGCCGATCTCGCAGAGCAGCCCGCCATCCGGCGTGAGGTGATCGGGCGCATCGCGCAGGATGCGGCGGACGACGTCGAGACCGTCGGCGCCGCCGTCGAAGGCAAGCTTCGGCTCGGCCCGGCATTCCGGCGGCAGCGCCGCCATGCCGTCCGCGTCGACGTAAGGCGGGTTGGTGATGATCAGGTCGTATTTGGTGCCGCCGAGCGGCGCGAACAGATCGCCCCGATGGAGCGTGATCCGCTCTTCCAGCCCATGTTCCCCAACATTGCGCGCAGCGACTTCGAGCGCGCCCTTGGAGATGTCGACGGCATCAACCATGGCATTCGGGAAATGATACGCGGCGAGGATCGCAAGACATCCGGATCCCGTGCAGAGATCGAGCACGCGCTCGACGGCCGTGGGATCGTCGATCAGCGAACCCGCTTCGCCGGCGCCGCCGAAATGCGACTCCAGGAGCTCGCCGATGAAGGAGCGCGGAACGATGACGCGCTCATCGACATAGAATGGCAGGCCGCGCATGTAGATCTTGTTGACGAGATAGGCCGTCGGTTTGCGCGTCGTCACGCGCTTATGGATGAGGTCGAGCAGGGTCTTGCTTTCCGCGGCGGTGACGCGCGCGTGGGCAAAGGTCTCGAACTGGTCGGGGTGCAGATGCAGGGCCTCGCAGACCAGGAAGACGGCTTCCGCCACCGGATCGGTCGTGCCGTGGGCAAAGGCAAGTTTTGCCTCGACGAAACGGCTGACCGCATAGCGGACGAAATCGATCAGCGTGAGCAGCTCACCGCGGCCGATTTTCGCGAGCTTTGGCGCGGCGCGGCCGCGCGCAGTCTTTCTCACAGTTCTTGCCATCAGGATCTTGCCATCAGGATCGGGTCCAGCGTGCGGCGGCCTCGTCGTCGCGGGCGCGGGCCTCGACCCAGCCGGTGCCGGTGGCGCTCTCTTCCTTTTTCCAGAACGGGGCGCTGGTCTTGAGATAATCCATCAGGAACTCGGCCGCCTCGAACGCCGCCTTGCGGTGTTGCGACGCCGTGAGCACCAGCACGATGTTCTGGCCAGGCATGAACCGCCCGACGCGGTGGATGACCGTGACGCCGTTGAGCGGCCAGCGCGAGATGGCCTCGTGAACATGGCGCTTGATCTCTTCCTCCGCCATATCGGGGTAATGCTCGAGCGTGAGCGCGGCGATCTTGGAACTGTCCTCGCCGGCGCGACAGATGCCGGAGAAGCTCACGACCGCGCCGATGTCGGTACGGCTCTTGGTCAGGAGCGCGATCTCGCGCGCAATGTCGAAATCGTCTTCCTGGATGCGGATGGCGACGGGGCAGCCGGTGACAGGGGAAGTCGTCACAGTGGAGGTCATGGCCTAGCCGCCGGTCATCGGCGGAAAGAACGCTATCTCGCGGGCGCCCGCGATCGCGGCGTCGGCCTTGACATGAGCGTGATCGATTGCAGTGCGGATCACCTTCGGCTTCTCGAAGGCATAGGCATAGGCCTCGCTTTGACCGGACAGCCAGGCGATCAGCTCCTCGACGGTGCGCACCGTCGCGGGCGGCTCGATGGTCTCTTCGGCCTTGCCGACGCGCTCGCGCACCCAGGCGAAGTACTTCACCTTCATCCCTCATCCTCCTTGATGAGGTGATGGATGCCGGCGCGGAAATAGTCGTAGCCGGTGTACATGGTCAGGATCGCCGAGGCCCACAGCAGCACGAGGCCGATCAGCGAGACCATGGGAATGACCTCGTCGCCGGCCGGACCTGCGAGCAGGAAGCCGATCGCGACGAGCTGAACCGTGGTCTTCCACTTGGCGAGCTTGGTGACGGGCACGCTGACACGGAGCGCGGCGAGGTATTCGCGCAGGCCCGAGACCAGGATCTCGCGGCACAGGATCACGATGGCGGCCCACAGCGACCAGCCATGGATGATGCCGTCGGCGGCCAGCATCAGGAGGCAGGATGCGACCAGCAGCTTGTCGGCGATCGGGTCGAGCATCCGGCCGAACGCCGATTGCTGATTCCAGATCCGCGCGTAATAGCCGTCGAGATAGTCCGTTACCGCCGCGCCAATGAAGATCGCGACCGCGACCCAGCGCAGCCACAGCGGGTAGTCCATGATCGACTGCGCATAGATGCACCCGACCACGACCGGGATCGCGGCGATCCGGCCATAGGTCAGGAGGTTCGGGAGGGACATCGCGCGGCTGGTCGTCCCTCGTGTCGTGGCGATGTTCATTCGTCCTACCAATACCGCTCAAGCCCTTAGGTCAACCGTCCGTCCCCAATTGGGGTGTGGGATACGACGACCATATGACTACAGCCCCTTTAGTTCACCCCGGCTGGGGATGGAAATAGTCGAATATCCTGCGGGCGCTCTCGGCGCTCACCCCAGGAACCTTGCCGAGATCGACGATCGAGGCGCGTTCAATCTCCTTCAAGGTTCCGAAATGGTGCAGCAAGGCACGTTTGCGTGACGGGCCGATGCCCGGAATCTCCTGCAAACCGGCCTCGCGGATGTCCTTTTTGCGCAGCTTGCGGTGCGAGCCGATGACGAAGCGGTGGGCCTCGTCCCGCAGGCGCTGGATGAAATAGAGCACGGGGTCGCGCGGCTCCAGCTTGATCGCCTCGCGCTCCGGCATGAACAGGGTCTCGCGGCCGGCATCCCGGTCCGGTCCCTTGGCGACCGACATCAGCGACACCTGGGTCAGGCCGAGATTTGTAAAGATCTCCCGGACGGCGTTGAGCTGGCCGCGGCCGCCGTCGATGATGACGAGGTCCGGCCATTGCGGGAAGTCGTCGTCCTTGGCCTTGGTGGCGCTCTCTTCCGGCGGATTGATGAGACGCTTGAAGCGGCGCTCCAGCACCTCGCGCATCATGCCGTAATCGTCGCCTGGTGTGAGCCCTTCCGACTTGATGTTGAACTTGCGGTACTGGTTTTTCACGAAACCATCCGGACCTGCGACGATCATGGCGCCGACCGCATTGGTGCCCTGGATGTGGCTGTTGTCGTAGACCTCGATGCGCTTGGGCACGTGCGGCAGGCTCAGCGTGGTGGCCATGGCGTCGAGCAGGCGGCTTTGGGTCGCGGTATCGGCGAGCTTGCGGCCGAGCGCTTCGCGCGCATTGGTCAGCGCGTGGGTGACGAGCTCCTTTTTCTCGCCGCGCTTGGGCGTGATGACCTCGACCTTGTGGCCGGCCTTGATCGAGAGCGCGTTGGCAAGCAGCTCGCTCTCCTCGATCTCGTGCGAGAGCAGGATGGTTTTCGGCGGCGGCTTGTCGTCGTAGAACTGGGCAAGGAAGGACCCCAGCACTTCCTCCGGCGTATAGGTCTTCTCCGCGCGCGGAAAATAGGCGCGGTTGCCCCAGTTCTGCCCGGTGCGGAAAAAGAACACTTCGACGCAGGAGAAGCCGCCCTCCTGGTGGATGGCGAACACGTCGGCTTCCTCCACCGTGCGCGGGTTGATGCCCTGCTGCGACTGGATCGCCGACAGTGCGGCGAGGCGATCACGATAGAGCGCCGCACTCTCGAATTCGAGCTCGCCGGAGGCCTTCTCCATCTCGCCTGCGAGCTCCTGCTTCACCGCCTGGCTCTTGCCGGACAGGAAGTCGGTCGCCTCGCGCACCAGCGTCGTATAGCCGGGGAAGTCGATCTCGCGGGTGCAGGGGCCGGCGCAGCGGCGGATCTGGTACAGCAGGCAGGGCCGCGATCGGCTCTCGAAGAAGGAGTCCGTGCAGGAGCGGATCAGGAACGCGCGCTGCAGGGCCGTGATGGTACGATTGACCGCGCCGGCGGAGGCGAACGGACCGAAATAGCGCCCGGGGCGGGTCTGCGCGCCGCGGTGCTTCAGGATCTGCGGCGCCCAATGGTCACCGGTGATCAGGATGTAGGGAAACGATTTGTCGTCGCGCAGCTGCACGTTGAAGCGCGGCCGCAGCTGCTTGATGAGGTTGGCTTCCAGCAGCAGCGCTTCGGTCTCGGTCGTGGTCGAGACGATCTCCACGGTCACCGTGGCCGCGATCATGCGCAGGATGCGCGCCGGCAGCGGCGCGCTCTGGCGCGCGTAGTTGGACAGGCGCTTTTTGACGTTCTTGGCCTTGCCGACATAGAGCACGTCGGCATTGGCACCGAGCATGCGATAGACGCCGGGCGAGGTCGGCGCGAGCCGGACCGCGCGCTCGATCGCCTCGTGGCCGGTCGCCAGCGGCTCTTCGCCGATCGCGCCGCTCTCTTCCAGAATATCCGGCAGCCGCGCATCGTCCTCGTCATCGGCGCCCGTGGTGGCGGCGTCGAGGTCGGGTGGCGCCGTCTCGCGCGATGTCTCGCCCAACGCCTCGCCCAACGTCTCTTGGGGCGGGGCATCGGCGGTCGCGGCTCGCGGCGATTTGCGCGCGCGTGCGTCGTCCGGATTGTCGGTGGAATCGTGAACCATGGTGCGAATTTAAGCGCTGGGAGAGCCGATTTGAAGTTCCGGCCGAGCCGCACGCACAGGATGGCGGCGCAGTTCCCGGTAACGCTTCCTTAAGTCTGTTAACAGCGCGGTAACGGGTCTTAACAGCCCTTTAACTTAAAACTCTCGATAAATCTTACGCGAAAAAGTTGTGGTTCCGTAACCATGCGTTTTGGCCTTGCGCGGCGACGCAGGCCTCGCACCCGGTTGCGGCAGTTGCGTTGGAGTGTGTGATGAAGGGGCTCGTTGTGGGTGCTGCCGCGTTGGTTGCAGCCGGCTGGGCGGCTTCGGCAGAGGCCGCCGATCTCAGTTACGGGCAGCGTGCGCCCTATACGGTCAATCAGCCACTCAATGGCTATAGCTGGGCCGGCCCGTATCTCGGCGCCAATCTCGGCTATGAATGGGGCTCGGTGAGCAACAATCCCGCAAAGCCCTCCGGCTTCGTCGGCGGCGTGCAGGCCGGCTACAATTTCCAGAACGGCCCATGGGTGTTCGGTGTCGAGGGCGATATCCAGGCAGCCGGCGCCGACGATACTTTCGCGCCGTGGAAGTTCTCCAATCCCTGGTTCGGCACGCTGCGCGGCCGCGCTGGCTATGCCCTCAACAACATCCTGTTCTACGGCACCGCTGGCCTCGCCTTCGGCGAGCTGCGCGCGCAGACATTCGGCTGGACGGAATCGCACACCACCGCCGGCTGGACCGCCGGCGTCGGCGCGGAAGTCGGTTTCGCGCCGAACTGGAGTGCGAAGCTCGAATATCTCTACGTCGATCTGTCGTCGAGCCAGTTCGCAATTACAGGCGTGTCAAACGGCTATAGCGCCAGCATTGTTCGTGCAGGCGTGAACTATCACTTCTGATAGCCAAATAAGAAAATACCGGACTACAACCTCCCGGCCGCTTGCGGCCGGGACTTTTTTTGCGTCAGGTTTCTTGGGTCAGGTCCGCTACGAAAGGATCACGAGATTGACCGCCTTCGGCCCCTTCCCCTTCTTGTCCGGTTCGACTTCGAATGTGATACGCTGTCCTTCGGCAAGGTCCTTCAGTCCCGCTCGCTCAACAGCGGTGATGTGAACGAAGACATCGCGACCGCCATCGTCCGGCTTGATAAAGCCATAGCCGCGCTCGCCGTTGAAGAACTTAACCGTTCCCGTATTGGCCATCGGGAAACTCCCCCTCATTGCTCCTCCGTCGCAACGCAGACGCGCGTCGCGACATGACCGGGCCTTACGAAGCCCGGGAGAGCTGGCCATCCTTGGGCAGACCCTTCGGTCCGACTGGATCTTTCTTAGGCCTTCACTCCGCCGCAACCATTCGCGGAAGCGGAACGTAAAGCCAGTCACGCAAACAGCATAATACGGTTCTTTGCAGATTGACTACCGCTACTGCATCTTTTTCCCAAGAATGGCGGCGGCTTAGGGCTTCGGCACCTCCAATCGGAATCTGGCAGCTCCACCCTGACCGAGCGGCATTTCAAGCTCGGGCAAGATCGTCTTGAGCTCGCTCTGCAGCGTGTAGGGCGGATTGACGATCAGCAGACCGGCCGAGGTGAGGGCCGCGCCGTCGAGTTGTGGTGCGGCGCTGAATTCGAGCCGCAGACATTTTCCCGGAGTCTTTGCTGCGGCCGCGGTCTGCGCCACCAGTTGCGCGAGTGTGTCGGTGGCGCGCCGGCTTTTGACGGGGTACCAGATTACATAGATACCGGTCGGCCATTTTGCGAACGCGGTTGCGAAGGCCTCGCCCAGTCTTTCGAACTCGTCCTTCGCCTCGAACGGCGGGTCGATCAGCACGAGCCCGCGCCGCTCCTTGGGCGGCACGAACGCCGGCAGCGCTATCCAGCCGTCGAGATCGACCACGCGTGCCTGTTCGTCGCGCCGCAACATTTCGATCAACGCCTTGCGCGCCTTCGGCTCGAGCTCGCACGCTACGAGGCGGTCCTGCGGCCGCATCAGGCCGCGCGCGATCAGCGGCGAACCCGGATAGGCCTTGAGTTCGCCCTTCGGATTGAAGGCGCGGACGATGTCGAGATAGGGTTTTGTCAGTGCGATCGTTTCATTCGTGAAGCGCGCCTGCATCAGCCGCGCGATCCCCGTCAGCCACTCGCCGCTGCGGCGCGCCTCGTCACTGTCGAGATCATAGAGGCCGGCGCCCGCATGGGTGTCGATGACGCGGAAGGCGGCCGGCTTGTCCTGCAAATAGGTCAGGATGCGCGCCAGCACGATGTGCTTGATGACATCGGCGAAGTTGCCGGCGTGAAAGGCATGGCGATAATTCATGCAAGAGCACTACGCCACGTGACGGCCTGAGCAAAGAGGTACGAGAGCCAAAGAGATACGACAGCCTTGGCTACCCACCCCTGACCGGCGGCATCGTCAGTTGGTCGCGGCGGCAGGCGCGGCGTTCGATTTCCTCGCAGGCGCGGAATTGCAGATCCTTGCTGAGGCAGATGCGGACCTCGGAGAGCCGGGTCCGATTGCAGGTGACCGAGACGGCTGCGTTGCTCAGGCCCGGATTGGCCTTGATGAAGGCTTCTTCCACTTCGCCCGGTGCCACGGTCTTGGCCTGCGACAGGTCGAGATATTCGGCCGGAATCTTGATCACGGCGCGCGCCTTGCGGATCGTCTCGAAATAATTGCGGCCGTCGAGCCCCGAGCAGGTGCCGTGCTTGTCCCACTCGTTGAAGATCAGCCCCGGCGCCGGCATCAGATCGAGCATCGAGGAGACGATGTTGCGGTTCAGCCGCGGCGACGGCCGCTGGCAATATTCCGGGAAGCCGTTCTCATATTGCGGCCACAGCCCGTGCACCACGAAGGAATAGGGGCGTCCCTCGCACTGGATGTTCGAGCGCCCGCCGCCGCGGCCGCGCTCGGCCGCCTCCTCGCAGAACGACGGCGACCACGACAGCGACAGCACATAGAAATCGAATTCGCCGGGCGCATTCTGCCGTTTGTCCTGCGCCTTTGCGCCACCGGCCAGCGAGATCAGCCCGGCGGCAAGGGTCAGTGAGATCACAAGGCGGGAGAACGAATGCAATCCAAAATGAAACATGGCGACGCCTCTCAACCAGACTGTGCATTCAGCCTAGCAGGCAATAAGAACATTTCAAGAACAAATTTTGGACGGACCGTCGATCGACCCGAATCAGTGCCCCTACTGCTTGGCAGCGCGGCAGGCCGGATTGTACGCCCAGTTGCGATCGAGCCCGACCACGCACCATTCGACGCCCTGACCGTAGCCTGCAAAGCCGCCGTCCTCGACGATCGCGAAGTTCACCTTGCGCATCTTGCCGTCATTGAGCATGGCCTCGCCTGTGCAGTAACGGCGCGGAATATTGTCGGACGCCCAGGGCCGGAACGCGGTCTCGTGAACGGCCGCGAAGCCCGTTATCTGCAACGACGAATTCCAGAATGAGCTTTCCTTCTCCCAGAACTGGCTGGCGATCGTCGGCAGTGCCTTCTCGCAATCGGCGACGCGACCGTCGTAACGCGGTCCGCTCAGCCAGAAATTCAGCTCCAGCGGATTGGCGGCCCTGGCCTCACCGAGCGACAGCGCTCCGAACATGAGGCCCAGAACGGCGGCAAAACGAAGCGATTTCAGGGAGGTCGAGGCGCGCATGGGCAATCCAGACAGCATGATCTGCGAAGCTCGGACGGTGCCGCGAAGGGCGGGGGAGGTCAAGTGCAGCGCGGCAACACTTGGCCAGGAGTTGATCACAAGGTCGCAGTCTACGGGCCTTCCGTTCTTTCCACCGCCGCGCCGGCACCGTAAACTGCCTCCAATCAATCGGAGTGACGGGAATGCGAATCATTGCGGCCGCGGGCCTTCTTGCCAGCCTGGTTGTCTCGGGGATCATGGCGAGCCAGTCGGCGCGTGCCGACATCCTTCCGGTGCCGCCCTTCAAGGGCAACGACACCGGCGGCATCATCGCCTATTCCATGGCGACGCAGACCGATGCGCGCCAGGTCGCGGTCGATCACTGCGCGCGCTACGGCAAGGTGGTGAAATTCCTCGCGGTACAGGCCTATGAGGGCGGCTACATCTCGTTCTCGTGCCGCTGGGTGCCCTACGGCGCCGCCGACCGGCCGATCCGCACGCTGTACTGAGGCGTTTTCGGAACGACAAAGGTCACGCCAAAGAAAAAGCCAGGACATCTCAGCCGGGAGTCTCTCGCATGACGCGCAAGCTTGCTTTGCTCGGATCGGTCGTTTGTCTCGTGTTGTCGGCGGGAAGCGCCCTCGCCGACGACCTGCCGGTGCGCAAGGCCGGTCTCTGGGAATTGAAGATGGTCAGGACTGGCTCGGCGATGCCGGAAATGACCATGCAGCACTGCACCGACGAAGCCGTCGACAAGGAGATGAACAACAACATCTCGCCGATGGCCAAGCAGGTCTGCTCCAAGCAGGACATCAAGAAGACCGCGACCGGCTATGTCAGTGATTCCGAGTGCAGCGTCGCCGGCATGTCAACGACGTCGCATGCCGAGATCACCGGCGATTTCAATTCGGCCTACACGGTGAAGACCTCGTCCCATGCGCAAGGTGGTGCGGTCGGTGCTGCGGGGCGCGATTCCACCATGACGCTCGAAGCGAAATGGGTCGGCGCCTGCAAGCCCGACCAGAAGCCCGGCGACATCGTGATGCCCGGCGGCTTCAAGATGAACGTCCGCGACGTTGATAAGTTGAAGGCGCTGCTGCCGAAGTAATTGGAGGGTCGCCGCGAAATCGGCGCGCTCCCTCGCCCCGTTCTTACGGGGAGAGGGTTGGAGGCGCCTCTCTCCACACGCGAGATCGTTGAGGGACCTGTACCCCCTCACCCGAATTCGATCCGCGATCGAATTCGACCTCTCTCCGCAAGCGGGGCGAGGTAAGAGCGGCTAAACCGGAATCCGCACGCTAGCCCTTAATCCGCCCATCGGGCTGTCGCCGAGCGTGATGTCGCCGCCATGCGAGCGGGCGATGTCGCGGGCGATCGCAAGCCCCAGGCCCGTGCCACCTTCGTCCTGGTTGCGGGCGTTATCCAGCCGCAGGAACGGCTTGAACACTTCTTCGCGCAAATGCACAGGGATGCCGGGACCATCGTCGTCGACCGTGACGTTGAGATAGCGGTGATCGCGCTGGCCGGAGATGGCGATGGCCTGGCCGTAGCGCGCGGCATTGGTGACGAGGTTGGCGAGGCAGCGCTTGAACGAGGCTGGCTTCACCGTGACCACGGGCAGGCCGCTGAATGTCACGGTCGCGGTGTGGCCGTGGCGTTCGGCATCGCTGCGCAGCTCCTCGAGCGCCTGCGCCATGTCGGTCGGTTGCGACTGCTCGCCGGAATCGCCGCGGGCGAACGCAAGATAGTCCTCCAGCATCATCGACATCTCGTCGACGTCCTTGCGCATGCCCTCGAGCTCCGGACTATCGCCGATCAGCTCCAGCTCGAGTTTGAAGCGGGTCAGGATGGTGCGCAGATCGTGGCTGACGCCGGCGAGCATCGCGGTGCGCTGCTCCATCGCGCGCTCGATGCGCGACTTCATCTCGAGAAACGCGCCCGCCGCGCGCCGCACCTCGCGCGCGCCGCGCGGCCTGAAGTTCGGCGCTTCGCGGCCCTTGCCGAAACTTTCCGCGGCGTCCGCAAGCCGCAGGATCGGCTTGATCTGGTTGCGCAGGAACAGCACCGACACGATCAGCAGGATCGAGGACGTGCCGACCATCCAGAACAGGAAGATTTCCGAATTCGAGGCATAGGCGGCGCTGCGCTGGGCGAACACGCGCATCACGGCATCGTCGAGCTGGATGCGGATCTCGACGAGGTTGGAGCGGCCGACCGTGTCGATCCAGAACGAGCGTCCGATCTGGCGGCCGAGCTGTACCGACAGCGTTTGGTCGAGCAGCGAGAAAAACGGCTTTGGTCCCGGCGGCGGCATGTCGCCGACGGGAAGAAAATCGACCACCAGCTGCATGCGCTCGGCGATTCGGCGCAACTGCGCGCGATCCTTGTCCTGCGGATAGCCCTTGTAGACGTCAATGAGGCTGGCGACGTCCTGCACCACGGCCTGCGACAAGCGCCGCGTCACCGTGTTCCAGTGCCGCTCCATGAACACGAAGGCGACCACGGTCTGCAGGATCACCATAGGCACGATCATGATCAGCAACGCGCGGGCATAGAGGCCGGTCGGCATCCAGCCCTTGAACGCGTTGCCCATCCAGCCATTGGCGGCAGAGACGCGTCCGGCGGCGCTCTTGAGCAGCGTCAGGCTGGTATCGATCGTGCTCATCAATTGTGCTTCGCTGCTGCTATGGCGAGGCTACCAGCCGGTAGCCGATGCCGCGCACCGCTTGTAGAAACAGCGGATTGGCGGGATCGGTCTCGATCTTGCGCCGCAGCCGGTTGATCTGCACGTCGACGGCGCGCTCGTTGACGCTGCCATTGCCGGTCAGCGCACTGCGCGGAATGGTCTCGCCCGGCGTCTCCGAGAGAATCCGCAGCATCTCGCGCTCGCGGTCGGTGAGATGGATGACCTCCTCGCCCTGGCGCAATTCGCCGCGCTCCAGATGGTAGACGTAGGGACCGAAGGCGATCTTCTCCACCGCCGCGGCCTGGACCGGCGGCGCCGCGCGCTTGAGGATGTTGTTGATGCGCAGCGCCAGCTCGCGCGGCTCGAACGGCTTTGCCACGTAATCGTCGGCGCCGATCTGAAGGCCCTCGATGCGGGCCTCGGCTTCATGGCGCGCCGTCAGCATCACGATCGGCACCGAGGAGGACGTGCGGATGAAGCGGGCGAGATCGAAGCCGGTCTCGCCGGGCATCATGACGTCGAGGATGAGCAGGTCGAAATGCAGGCCCAGAAGCTTTGAGCGCGCATCGCCCGCGCTCGAAGCGGTGGTGACGCGATAGCCTTCAGCCGCGAGAAAGCGCGACAACAGATCGCGGATGCGGCGATCGTCGTCGACCAGCAGCAGATGCGGGGCGTCGTCAGCCGGTTGCACCGGCGGTCGGGCGAGCGTGACAGCGAGCGGCACGGTCACTCCTTTGAGTCTTGATTGGTGGCGAAGATCGTTTCCAGCACCTTGTCCGGATCATCGCGGTCGATCATCGCGCGCAGGAAGCGCTTGACGGTCTCGGCATCCTGCGGCGCCATCTCGGCGAGCGCCTTGGTGATCCGCGTGGTCTGGAGGCCGGCGAGCTTCTGGACCAAGGCCTCGCCCTTCGGCGTCGCGTAGAGCAGGCGCTGGCGGCGGTCATTGTCGCCGGTCTTCTGCACGATATAGTCCTCGTCCAGGAGCTGCTTGAGCACCCGGCCGAGCGACTGTTTTGTGATGCGAAGAACGTCGAGCAGGTCGGCGACCTTAAGCCCGGGATAGCGGTAGACGAAGTGCATGACCCGGTGATGGGCCCGGCCGAAGCCGAAAGCCTCCAGCTCCTGGTCGGGATCGCCGACGAAATCGCGATAGGCGAAGAACAGCAGCTCGATGATATCCCAGCGCAAATTGCCTCCATCGCCTGCCGCCGGCCGTGGCTCGGCAGCGCTTTGAGGGGGAGTCGCGAAATTTATGTCAGGCATATTGACGTATCTTGGGTTCAATGTTACAAAAGGATCAGCCCGCACGAAATTTTAGATCGTTTCGCGTCGGGTGGCATTTCTAAGAGCGGCCGGAGTGAGCTGAACAGGCGGCGACGGCCGACGCAGAGCTACCGTGCGATTGTCGAGCGGCATTTCGGCAAAACATACTGGACTTCCGCCTTCCGCAAAAGCATGTCCTCGACGGACATGCTGGCCACGGAAACCGGCCGTAACAAGGCTGGCGGTGGTTCGGCCAGAAACCACATCAAGCCAGCCGGGCCCGAAACGGGCAGGGGGGCGCCAGAACAGCGCCGCCACCGGCAGCGGGAGGCCTAAGGACATGAGCATGAAATTCGACATCCAGCCCGCATCCAATCCGACGTCCGAGAAGGATCGCGTGGCCAAGCTGGTGGACCCTGGCTTCGGGCGGGTCTTCACAGATCACATGGCGGTGGTCCGCTACAACCAGGCCAAGGGCGGCTGGTATGAGGCACGTGTCGAGGCGCGCGCCAATTTCCAGATCGATCCGGCCGGCGCCGTCCTGCACTACGCCCAGGAAATCTTTGAAGGACTTAAGGCCTACAAGCGCGACGATGGCGGCGTGAACCTGTTCCGCCCCGACGCCAATGCGCGCCGCTTCAAAGACTCCGCGGATCGCATGGCGATGGCGCAGATCCCCGAGGACGTCTTCATCGAGGCGGTCGAGCAGGTCGTGCGCATCGATCGCGCCTGGATGCCGGGCGGCGAGGGCAGCCTTTATCTGCGACCCTTCATGATCGCGAGCGAGACCTTCCTCGGCGTCAAGCCGTCGTCGGAATACATTTTTGCGGTGATCGCTTCGCCGGTCGGCTCTTACTTCAAGGGCGGACCTGCCCCGGTGTCGATCTGGGTCTCCGAGAACTACACGCGCGCGGCGGTCGGCGGCACCGGCGCGGTCAAATGCGGCGGCAATTACGCAGCAAGCCTGCGCGCGCAGGCCGAGGCGATCCAGCACGGCTGCGATCAGGTGGTTTTCCTCGACGCGATCGAGCGCCGCTACGTCGAGGAACTCGGCGGCATGAACGTGTTCTTCGTGTTCGACGACGGCTCGCTGTCGACGCCGCAACTCGGCACCATCCTGCCCGGCATCACCCGCGACTCCATCATCGCGCTGGCCAAGGACGCCGGAAAGACCGTGCGCGAAGAGCCGTACTCGCTCGACCAGTGGCGCAAGGATGCGGCCTCAGGCCGACTGAAGGAAGCCTTCGCCTGCGGCACCGCGGCGGTGATCTCGCCGATCGGCAAGGTGCGCTCGGTCAGCGGCGATTTCGAGATCAGCGGCGGCGCCGCCGGTCCCGTCGCCATGGGCCTGCGCAAGCAGCTCGTCGACATCCAGTACGGCCGCACCAACGATCCGCACAGCTGGATCAAAAAGGTGATTTGATCGGCCGTCGTGTGAGGTGCGCATGCTCTCTCACTCCCTCGCCCCGCTCTTGCGGGGAGAGGGTGGGGTGAGGGGCTCTTCGGTCCGCGAGTTCCGAATGCGCGACGATCACCCTGCCATGCCCCTCACCCGAAATTCGCTGGCGCGAATTTCGACCTCTCCCCGCAGAAGGGCGGGGAGAGGTTAGGAAGCCGCGGCGCTTGCCGCCCGGGGCATGCGCTGATACGAACCGCGCATGGCCGAAAAACCCAAAAAACCCCAGAAACTGAAGGCGCGCCTGCCGCGCGGGCTCGAGGATCGCGACCCCGCCGCGATCCGGGCGACGCGCGAGATGGTCGAGAAGATCCGCGCCGTCTACGAGCTCTACGGGTTCGAGCCGGTGGAGACGCCGGCGATGGAATACACCGACGCGCTCGGCAAATTCCTGCCCGACCAGGATCGCCCGAATGAAGGCGTGTTCTCGTTCCAGGACGACGACGAGCAGTGGATATCGCTCCGCTACGATCTGACCGCGCCGCTCGCGCGCTATGTCGGCGAGCGCTACGGCACCGACGGCCTGGTCCTGCCCTATCGCAGCTACCGCGTCGGCTACGTTTTCCGCAACGAGAAGCCCGGCCCCGGCCGCTTCCGCCAGTTCATGCAGTTCGATGCCGACACGGTCGGCTCGGCCACGCCGGCGGCGGATGCCGAGATCTGCATGATGGCCGCCGACACGATGGAAGCGCTCGGCGTCGCGCGCGGCCAGTATTTAATCAAGGTAAACTCGCGAGGTGTCCTTGATGGGGTAATGGACGCTATCGGCGTTGCCGAAGGGCAGCGTTTGGCTGTGCTTCGCGCAATTGACAAGCAAGACCGGCTCGGAGACGAGGGCGTTCGCCTTCTGCTTGGTGAGGGTCGCAAGGATGAGAGCGGTGATTTTACAAAGGGTGCAGGTCTTGAAGCATCGCAAATTGATAGGCTTCTCACTTTTCTGACAATTCGAACTAGACCAGGCAATTTGTATGCGGAGCTGCGAGAACGCGTTGGTCTTGATGCTGATCTTGTAGCGAAGCTGTACAGCGACCTGATTCTTTTTGGAAATCTGTGCGAGCAGGCTGGCTACAAGAGCGACCGCATCCTTATCGATCCGTCGGTTGTGCGAGGCTTGGAATATTACACTGGTATCGTTTTTGAAGCCGAACTTCTCGTCGAAACGAAAGACGAGAAGGGCCGCCCGGTACGCTTCGGCTCCGTCGGTGGCGGCGGGCGTTACGACGGTCTGGTCTCGCGCTTCCGTGGCGAGCCGGTGCCGGCGACCGGCTTCTCGATCGGTGTGTCGCGGCTGCAAGCAGCGTTAACGCTGCTCGGCAAGCTCGACACGCGCCCCGAGGTCGGCCCCGTCGTGGTCACCGTGTTCGACCGCGACCGCGTCGCCGACTACCAGAAGATGGTGGCGAGCTTGCGGACCGCCGGCATCCGCGCCGAGCTCTATCTCGGCAATCCCAAGAACATGGGCAATCAGCTCAAATATGCTGACCGCCGCAACTCACCCTGCGTGATCATCCAGGGCTCGGATGAAAAGGCGCGCGGCGAGCTGCAGATCAAGGATCTGATCGAGGGCGCCAAGGCGGCCGCCGCCATCGCCTCCAACCAGGAATGGCGCGAGAGCCGCCCGGCGCAGTTCTCGTGCAGCGAAGCCGATCTCGTTGCGAAAGTACGAGAAGTGCTGGCGCGCCATGACGTAAGCTGGGGCTAGCCATTCGTTTCGATCGTCGTGCCCGGGCTTGTCCCGGGCACCCACGTCTTGTTTGATAGCGAAGTCCGTGGATGGCCGGGACAAGCCCGGCCATGACGGAGAGGCGAGAGGGAGAAATAATATGCCTGAGATCACCGTCAGCATGGCCGAAGGCCGCACCGACGAACAGAAGGCCGGCATGATGCGCGACATCACGCAGGCGCTGGTGAAGAATCTCGGCGTCGACGCCGATGCCGTCGTCATCCAGATCAACGAAGCGCCCCTCCGCCACAAGATGAAGGGCGGCAAGACGTTTGTGGAGCGTGCGGCGGCTGCGAAGAAGTAGCAAGCGCTCGTTCGGCATCCACAGCTGTCGTCCCGGCGAAAGCCGGGACGACATTGAGCAAGCCCCATGGACGCACGCGACTTCATCACAATCGGCATGAGCGCCCAGCGCACGCTGGTGGTACCGGCCGAGCGCACGGTCGGGCATTTCGTGCCCGGCATGCCTTTTGTCTACGCGACGCCGATGATGATCCTGGAAATGGAGATGGCGTCGGGCGATGCGATCCGCTCAGCGTTGCAGCCAGGCTGGGTCACCGTCGGCACCGAGGTCGACATCCGCCATCTCGCCGCCGCCCTCGTTGGCGCAACCGTGCGAACCACCGCGAAAGTGATCGCCGTCGAGCGCCGCGTCATCCGCTTCGAGGTCGAGGCGTTCGAGGGCACCCGCAAGCTCGGCGAAGGCCGCCATGCGCGCGGGCTCGTGAATGTCGAGATGTTCAACAAGCGGTTGGGCGCCTAGCGGTTACTTCGCGAGCTCCTTTGACCGCTTTGTCGCCGCCGCGATCGCGCGGATCATCAGGTCGCGCAGGCCAGGCTCGCCCATCAGCACGCCGAGGGCCGCGGCGGTGGTGCCGCCGGGTGAGGTGACGTTCTGGCGTAGCGTGCCGGAGGGAAGATCCGACTGGTGCAGCAACTCACCGGAGCCTGCGACCGTTTCGCGCGCGAGCTTCGTGGCCAGTGCCTCGGGCAGGCCCGCTTCGACGCCGGCGCGTGCGAGCTCTTCGGCGAGCAGGAACACATAGGCAGGGCCCGAGCCGGAGACGGCGGTCACCGCATCCATCAGGCCTTCATCATCAACCCATTCGACCGAGCCGGTAGCGCGCAGCAATGCATCGGCCACCGCACGCTGGCCGGCGCTGACGTTCTTCGCCGCAACCGCAACCGTGATGCCGCGGCCGATCGCGGCCGGGGTGTTCGGCATCGCGCGCACCACGGCGCCGCCGCAGACCTCCTCGAGCGAGGCGATCGTGGTCCCCGCCATGATCGAGACCACCGAGGTTTTTTCCGTGACGAACGATTTCAGCCTGGCGCCGGCCTCGCGGAACATCTGCGGCTTCACCGCGACGATCATAGTCTCGACCTGGCCTGCCGCCTTCACATCAGGATTGAGCGCGACGCCCTTGGCGGCCAGCGCGGTGATCTCGGGCGAGATGAACGGATCGACTACCGCGACGCGACGCGGATCGAGCCCGCCCGCCAGCCATCCCGTCAGCATCGCGCCGCCCATCTTGCCGGCGCCGGCGAGCAGGATGGTGCCGGTGATGTTTTGGAGAGTGTTGTTTGCCACTGCGATCACCCAAGCAAAGGTGTCGTCCCTGCGAACGCAGGGACCCATAACCACAGGGGGTTCTAGTGGATGGAGAGCATAGCAACAAGCGTTGTGCCACAAGAGGCATCACGCGGCATGGGTCCCGGATCTGCGCTTCGCTTGTCCGGGACGACGTGAGGAGGGAGCGGTGGCTCCCTTACAGGACTTAAGCCTCGCCCACCGTATCGAACATTGCGGCGTCCATCGCCTGCGCGGTGCTCTTGCCTGCCCACACCACGAACTGGAACGCCGGAAAATAGCGCTCGCAGGCGTGGATGGCGCCGGCGAGCATGGCTTCGCATTGCGCGGTCGAGGCAGTCAGGCCGCCCGGCAGCACCAGCGCCTGGCGATGCATGATCATGCCGGTGTTGGTCCACAGGTCGAAATGGCCGATCCACAATTGCTCGTTGACCGCGGCGACGAGCCGCTGCACCTCGCCCCTGCGCGCGACCGGAATCTTCATGTCGAAAGCGCAAGCGAGATGCAGCGCTTCGATCTCACCCATCCAGGTGAACGAGATCTGGTAGTCGGTCCATTGTCCCTTCGAGACAATGGTCAGTTCGTCTTCGCCGGAGCGTTCGAACGGCCAGTTGTTGCTGGCAGCGATATCCTCGACCACCGCGAGCGGATGGCTTTTGGAATCGATAGTGCCTTCGAGCAGGGACATGCCGTCTCGACCTCTTGCCTTTTTGTTGTCTTTGATACGCACGCGGTTGGTCCTGCGCGCGCTTCCCTCATGTCGTTAAGGCGATCCCTTGGGAGTCGCTGTTGCGATCCTGGGATCAGCGCGGGCTTGTCGCGGATCAACTGATGTGATTTGCGGAATCTGCGCAACCGGCTGCCGAGTCCGTCCACAAGTCAGGACTCGTTCGTCCACAGCTCATCTCGGCCACAATCATTAACGAAAAGAACAAATCGGAATCGGGACTCCCGGACCGCGCGCCAATCGTTAATTCCGCCCCGCGAGGGCGGCACCCCCATAGCGGCATGGGACCATGCAGTTTTTTGCTGCGGAACACGCTTGCTGCGGCCCCGGACCGGCGTCATATTTCCGCTCAGGCCGTTCATTCCGGACGGCCGATGTTCTCAGGGCGGGGTGAAAGTCCCCACCGGCGGTAAGGGCCGAAAGGCCTAAGCCCGCGAGCGCCTTCCCCGAGGGATTTCCTGAAAAGGATTTTCTCCAAAGGAAAGGGTCAGCAGATTCGGTGCAACTCCGAAGCCGACGGTTAAAGTCCGGATGAAAGAGAACGGTCGGTGGCAGACGCATCGCAGGATGCGGCTGTTTGTCGTTCCGTATGCCCTGATTCTGGTCCTTTGAAGGAAAGCCATGAATCAGATGTTGCAAGATCCCCAAACTGAAGCCTCCCAGACAACTCCGCCGCCGGTTCCAGTGGATCCGCCGGCGACCGAGCACTCGCGCTTTGCAAAGCCGCAGCGGGTGGCTTTCGTGCAGGCCTGCTGGCACCGCGACGTGGTCGAGGAAGCCCGCATCGCCTTCATCAAGGAAGCCGAAGCGCGCCATCTCACCCATGTCGACGTATTCGAGGTGCCGGGCTCGTTCGAGATCCCGCTGCATGCTCAGGTTCTCGCCAAGACACGGCGCTACACCGCGATCGTCGCGGCCGGGCTTGTCGTTGACGGTGGCATCTATCGCCACGAATTCGTCGCCGACACCGTGATCAAGGCGCTGATGGACGTGCAGCTGCGCACCGAGGTGCCGGTGTTCTCGGCCGTGCTGACGCCGCAGCAATTCCACGAGACCGAAGTGCACTACGATTTCTTCCGCAGGCACTTTGCGATCAAGGGCGTCGAGGTCGCGGCCGCCTGTGCGGAGACGTTGCACGGCCTGGAGCGCCTGCGCGGCCAGGTCGCGGCGGGGATCGTGTGAGGAAGGAAAGACTCCAACCCCTCATCCTGAGGAGCGCGTAGCGCGTCTCGAAGGATGAAGGCCCGGCTGTTGCTTCCCGGCCTGCATGTTTCGAGACGGCGCTCGCGCCCCTCCTCACCATGAGGGTCTGGCATTGTGCCAAGTCACACGCCGCTGATTGTCAATCCCGCCGCCGTCCCTATACAGTCGGCGGCGGGAGGAGGCCGTGCCGTGGAGACGGGCGGCCGACAAGATCATGTTCGAAGGACACGATCCCTATCTCGTCGCGCTCTCTGTGGCGATCGCGAGTCTGGGTGGCTATACCGGCTTTGCGCTTGCATCTCGCATCCGCAACACGCCCGGCGTCAGCAACCGCCTGCTGCTCGCGGGCGCGGCGGCGTTTCTGGCCGTCGGCATCTGGACCATGCATTTCGTCGGCATGCTGGCCGCGCCGCTGCCGCCGGATACGGTCTATCTCGTTCTGCCCACCATCATCTCGTTCCTGATCTGCGCGCTGGTGGTCGGCATCTCGCTATTCTTTGTCTCGATCGGTGAGCCGAGCCTGAAGCGCGTGGCGTCGTCGGCGGTGTTGCTCGGTGTCGGCATCGCCAGCATGCATTATGTCGGGATCCATGGACTGGCTGGCCCATTCGGTATTGTGCACGACCCGATCATGGTTCTTCTGTCGGTCGTCGTGGCCATCGTCACGGCCTATGGCGGCCTGCGCGCCTTTCTGGCGCAGCAGGAAGGCGTTCGGCTGATCGTCAGCTCGATCGCTTTCGGCATCGCCGTCTCCGGCATGCATTACACCGCGATGCTCGGCATGCATTTCAAGCCGCTGACCGGTGCGGCGCATCACCATGCCGGCGGCGGCCTTGCCGCGTCGCAGCAAATTTTATCGATCATCGTAGCCGTGCTGTGCTTCGTCATCGCTGCCGGCTTCCTGCTGTCGCTCGTGCCCGATCAACGCCGGCAGGCTTCGGCCTCTGTTGCCGGCGACGCCAATGCCCCATCGACCGCCATCGAACCGGTTGCGGCGCCTGCCATTTCTCCGCGGCCGATGGCGCCGCTCGGTGGCCTCGGCCAGCCGCCGCGAGCGCCGGCTCCCCGGTTGCCGGTCGAAAGCGCCGACGGGACGCACTTCATCGAGACGGCGAACGTCCGCAGCGTTCGCGCCGACGCGCATTACACCCGCGTCCATGACGGCACGCGGGAGCGGATGTGCCCCTGGTCGATCTCCGAGGCCGAGGCCCAGCTCGATCCCTCGCTGTTCCTCCGGGTGCACCGCAGCCATATCGTCGCCATCCCCCATGTCGCGCTGGTCCGCAAAGAGGGCGACGGCGCCGTGCTCGAGCTCGACGGCCCGTCGCCGCACCGGGTGCCGGTGAGCCGGGCCAAGATCGCCGAGGTGAAGGCGAGATTGGGGCTGGTGAACCGGCGGCAGGCGTAGAGCAGAGACGAGCTGTCTCACTCCCTCGCCCCGCTCTTGCGGGGAGAGGGTGGGGTGAGGGGCCTCTCTCCGCGTATGAGATCTCCGAGAGACCTGTACCCCCTCACCCGGATTGCATCTTGCGATGCAATCCGACCTCTCCCCGCAAGCGGGGCGAGGTTAAGGGTCGCCACACCTGACGCAATTCGTGCGCTCAGGCCCGCAACTCGTGCGAAATCCGCTGATCCGTGCCGCTCGTGTTGCGGGCCGCCCCGCCCGGAGTGACCGTCCCCTCCAACGTCCGCGCCGTCACGCGCAAAGGACGACGAGGAGGAGATGATGATCCCTGGCCCATTCAGCTATCACCGGCCGGCGAGTGTCGCCGATGCCGTCAAGCTCTTGGTCGACCTCGGCGAGGATGCGCGGCCGCTGGCCGGCGGGCACAGCCTGGTGCCGATGATGAAGCTTCGGCTTGCGACCCCCGCCCATCTGATCGATCTGCGCGGTATCGCCGCCCTGAAGGGCGTCAGCCGTAACGGCAACAATCTCGTCATCGGCGCGATGACCACCCAGCATGAGCTGCTGGCCTCCGACGAGGTCGCCAAGTCGATGCCGATCCTGCATGAGGCGGCGCTGCTGATCGCCGACCCGCAGGTGCGCTACCGCGGCACGATCGGCGGCAATGTCGCCAATGGCGACCCCGGCAATGACATGCCGGCGCTGATGATGACGCTGGGGGCGACCTATCACCTCGAAGGCGCAGGCGGCGCCCGCGACGTGGCGGCTGCCGACTTCTACCAAGGCGCCTATTTCACCGCGCTCGAGCCCGGCGAGATCCTCACCTCCATCACGGTTCCGGTGCCCGCGGCCGGTCACGGCTACGCCTACGAAAAGCTCAAGCGCAAGGTCGGTGACTATGCCACCGCCGCCGCCGCCGTCGTGCTCACCATGGCGGGCGGCAAGGTTGCGACCTGTTCGATTGGCCTCACCAATGTCCACGAGACGCCGCTACTCGCGACCGATGCCGCCAACGCAGTGATCGGCACCAGCCTCGATGCTGCGACCTTGAAGAAGGCCGCCGCTGCGGCCTCGGCCATCATGTCGCCCGCCGCGGATGCGCGCGGTCCGGTCGAATACCGCAAACATGTCGGCGGCATCATGGTGACGCGCGCGCTCCAGCGCGCTGCCGCTATCGCGAAGTAGAGGAGGGGACCGATGGCCAAAACACACGTAACCATGAAGGTGAACGGCGCCGAGGTCGAAGGCCTCGTCGAGCCGCGCACGCTGCTGGTGCACTTCATCCGCGAAAATCTGCAGCTGACCGGCACCCATATCGGCTGCGAGACCACCCATTGCGGTGCCTGCACCGTCGATATCGACGGCATGTCGGTCAAGTCCTGCACGATGTTCGCAGTTCAAGCCGACGGCAGCGACATCATCACCGTCGAAGGCATCGCCAACGCCGACGGCACGCTGTCGGCGCTGCAGGAGGGCTTTCGCATGATGCACGGCCTGCAATGCGGCTTCTGCACGCCCGGCATGATTGTCCGCGCGCATCGCCTCCTGAAGGAAAATCCCTCGCCGAGCGAGCCGGAAATCCGCATGGGCATTTCCGGCAACATCTGCCGCTGCACCGGCTACCAGAACATCGTCAAGGCAATCCAGTACGCTAGCGCCAAGATCAACGGCGTGGAATTCCAGGAGGCCGCAGAATGAATGACCTCACTCCCACGCGGGAACAACGCACCGCCGCGCTCGAAGGCATGGGCTGCAAGCGCAAGCGCGTCGAGGACATCCGCTTCACGCAAGGCAGGGGCAATTACGTCGACGACGTCAAGCTGCCGGGCATGCTCCATGGCGACTTCGTCCGCTCGCCGCATCCGCATGCGCGCGTCAAGAGGATCGACGACAGCGCGGCGCTGAAAGTCCCCGGCGTGCTCGCGGTCATCACCGCCGAGACGCTGAAGACCGTCAACCTCGCCTGGATGCCGACCTTGGCCGGCGACGTGCAGATGGTTTTGGCCGATGGCAAGGTGCTGTTCCAGAACCAGGAGGTTGCCTTCGTCGTCGCCACCGACCGCTATGCGGCCGATGACGGCATCAACGCGGTCATCGTCGAATATGAACCGCTGCCACCGCTGGTGGATCCCTTCAAGGCGATGAATGCGGATGCGCCGGTGTTGCGCGAGGACCTCGTCGGCAAGATGTCCGGCGCGCATGGTCCGCGCAAGCACGACAACCACATTTTTGAGTGGACCGTCGGCGACAAGGACCTCACGGACGCCGCCTTCAGGAAGGCGGAAGTCACGATCAAGGAGATGATCTCCTATCACCGCACCCATCCGTCGCCGCTGGAGACCTGCCAGTGCGTCTGCTCCTTCGACAAGATCAAGGGAGAGCTGACGATCTACGGCACGTTCCAGGCGCCGCACGTGATCCGCACGGTAGTGTCGCTGATCGCAAAGCTGCCTGAGCACAAGATCCACGTCATCGCCCCCGACATCGGCGGCGGTTTCGGCAACAAGGTCGGTGCCTATCCCGGCTATATCTGCGCGGCCGTGGCCTCCATCGTCACCGGCAAGCCGGTGAAATGGGTCGAGGACCGCATCGAGAATCTGACTGCGACCTCGTTCGCGCGCGACTATCACATGACGACCGAGGTCGCCGCGACGAAAGAAGGTAAGGTCACAGGCCTGCGTGTCCACGTGCTCGCCGATCACGGCGCGTTCGATGCTTGCGCCGACCCGTCGAAATGGCCGGCCGGCTTCTTCAATATCGTCACCGGCTCTTATGATTTCCCGACCGCGCACCTCGCGGTGGACGGCGTCTACACCAACAAGGCGCCGGGTGGCGTCGCCTACCGCTGCTCGTTCCGCGTCACGGAGGCCGCCTATTGCATCGAGCGCGCCATGGATATTCTGGCGCAGAAGCTCAACATGGATCCGGCGGAGCTGCGGCTGAAGAACTTCATCAAGGCGGAGCAGTTCCCGTATCACTCGGCGCTGGGTTGGGAATACGATTCCGGCGACTACCACACCGCCATGCGCAAGATGATGGAGACGACGGGTTACGCCGCGCTCCGCAAGGAGCAGGCGGAGAGGCGTGCGGCGTTCGCCCGTGGCGAGACCCGCGACATCATGGGCCTCGGCATCTCCTTCTTCACGGAGATCGTCGGCGCCGGACCGTCGAAGAATTGCGACATCCTCGGCATCGCCATGTTCGACTCCTGCGAGATCCGCATGCACCCGACGGGAGCGGGCATCGCGCGGGTCGGGTCCAAGAGCCAGGGCCAGGGCCATGAAACCACCTGGGCCCAGATCATCGCGACCGAGATTGGCATTCCCGCCGACAACATCATGGTGGAAGAGGGCAACACCGACACCGCGCCTTACGGGCTCGGCACCTACGGTTCGCGTTCCACGCCGGTGGCGGGCGCCGCAATCGCGATGGCCGCGCGAAAGATCAAGGCCAAGGCGCAGATGATCGCGGCCTACAAGCTCGAGGTGCACGAGGACGATCTCGAATTCGACATCGACGGCTTTCGCGTCAGAGGCCTGCCGGAAAAATTCATGTCGATGAAGGATATCTGCTGGGCGGCATATAACTCCGTGCCGCCGGGAATGGAGCCGGGGCTTGAGGCGGTGAGTTACTACGACCCGCCCAACATGACTTATCCGTTCGGCGCCTATCTCTGCGTGATGGACATCGACGTCGATACCGGCGTGTACAAGGTGCGGCGCTTCTACGCGCTCGACGATTGTGGCACGCGCATCAACCCGATGATCATCGAGGGCCAGGTGCATGGCGGCCTGACCGAGGCCTTCGCGATCGCGATGGGCCAGGAGATCCGCTACGACGAGGTCGGCAACGTCGTCACCGGCTCGTTCATGGATTTTTTCATGCCGACCGCGGTGGAGACGCCGCATTGGGAGACCGACTTCACCGTCACCCCGTCGCCGCATCACCCGATCGGCGCCAAGGGCGTCGGCGAGAGCCCGAATGTCGGCGGCGTGCCGGCCTTCTCCAACGCCGTCAACGACGCGTTCTCGTTCCTGGGGAGCACGCACATCCAGATGCCGCACGATTTCTGGCGCAACTGGAAGGCGGCGAAGGATCTTGGCGCGGTGGCGTGATTTGACCGTCATTGCGAGCGAAGCGAAGCAATCCAGTATCCCACCGCGGAAGCGGTCTGGATTGCTTCGTCGCTTCGCTCCTCGCAATGACGAGGAGAGAGTGGAATCATGAAAGGCCGTGACGAGATCGCGCAAGCGCTGGCTGCATCGGGTTACATCGCCGATGCGGACCTCGCGACCGCGGTCTCGCTGATGCAATTGCTGCGGCGTCCGCTGCTGCTCGAAGGCGAGGCGGGTGTCGGCAAGACCGAGGTGGCGAAAGCGCTCGCAAAGGTGCATGCGACCGAGCTGATCCGGCTGCAATGCTATGAGGGGCTCGACCAGTCCTCCGCGCTTTACGAGTGGAACTACCAGCGCCAGCTGCTGGCAATCCAGGCCCATCGCGGCAGCGACAGCATCGAGGACCAGGTCTTCTCGGAAAAATATCTACTGGAGCGTCCGCTGCTCGCGGCGATCCGCCGACCGAAGGCGCCGGTATTGCTGATCGACGAGATCGACCGCGCTGACGACGAGTTCGAGGCGTTCCTGCTGGAGCTGCTGTCCGATTTCCAGGTCTCGATCCCCGAGCTCGGCACTATTCCCGCTGTTACCATCCCGCATGTGGTGCTGACCTCGAACGGCACGCGCGAGCTCTCCGATGCGCTGCGCCGGCGCTGCCTCTATCATTATGTCGACTATCCCGACGTCGATCGCGAGACCCGCATCATCCTGGCGCGCGTCGCGGGTGCGAGCCCGTCGCTGTCACTCCAGATTGCGCGCATGGTCGAAGGCGTGCGCAAGGAGGAGCTGCGCAAAGTCCCGGGAGTGGCGGAGACGCTGGACTGGGCGGCGGCGCTGGTCGGTCTCGACGTGCGCGATCTCCACGACGCGCCGGAAACCGTGCACGACACACTGGTCTGCCTGCTGAAGACCCACGAGGACCGCGCCCGTGTCACGCCCGAGGTGACGCAACGCCTGCTGGGGAAGGTCGCATGAGCTGCTGCGGCTCCAGCCCCGGATATGACGACCTCAACGAGGTCTCGCGCCTCGTTTCCGCGAAGCTTGCCGCCTTCCTGCGCACGCTACGCGATGCCGGCTTTCGCGTCGGGCTCGCCGAAGGGCAGGATGCCGCGACGCTGATGTCGTCAGGCTATGCGGCGCGACCGGGCATGCTGCGCGCGGCGTTCAAGCATCTGTTCTCGGCCCGCAAATCCGACTGGGACAAATTCGACGGGCTGTTCGATGCATTTTGGCTAGGCAAACGCGTGCGTTCGCGCTCTCGCACCATCGGTTCGGCGCCGGGAGCGAGTAATCCATCGCTGAAGAGCTTGCAAGACACCGCGGCCGAGCAGGGCAGCAGCCGATCCGTCACCGATCAGACTCCATCGTCCGATGACGCACCGGAAGGCCGCCCTGGCGAGGGCCGCATGGAAGGCGCCTCGCGCGCGGAGAATCTTGCCGAGGTCGATTTCCGAAAGCTCAGCGATCCCGATCAGGTCGCCCAGGCCCATGAAGCTGCGGCACAGCTCGCCAAGGCGATGCGCACGCGGCTGACCCGGCGTGATCTGGCGCGCCGGCGCGGCTACCGGCTCGATCTCCGCCGCACCATTCATCGAAATATCAGCCATGGCGGCGTGCCGATCGCGCTTGTGAAACGCCAGCGCAAGCACAAGCCGCTGCGGCTCATAGTGCTGCTCGATGCCTCGGGCTCGATGAGCCTATACACCGCCGTGTTCCTGCGCTTCATCCACGGCGTGCTCGACCAGTTCCGCGAGGCCGAGGCGTTCCTGTTTCACACACGCCTCGCCTACGTCTCCGACGCGATGAAGGAGAAGGACGCCGGGCGTGCGCTCGACCGGCTCTCGATCATGGCGCAGGGCGCGGGCGGCGGCACCAAGATTGGCGAGTCCTTACAGACCTTCAATCGCTGGCATGCCGCGCGCGTGATTCATTCGCGCAGCTGCGTGATGATCGTGTCCGACGGTTACGAGACCGGCGACGCCGCTTTGCTAGGCCGCGAAATGGCGGCGCTGCATCGCCGCTGCCGCCGCATCGTCTGGCTCAACCCGATGATGGCCTGGGAGGGCTACACGCCGGAGGCGCGCGGCATCAAGGCGGCGCTGCCGCATGTCGATCTCTATGCGCCCGCGAATTCGCTGCAGAGCCTGCGCGCGCTCGAACCCTATCTGGCCAGGCTCTGAGGGATGTTGCGATGACCGCTCATGTCGAAGTGCTGGATCTCGTGGCGCAGATGAAGGCCGCCGAGCGCGCCTTCGTGCTCGCGACGGTGGTGCGGACGGTGTCGGTGACCGCGGCGAAGGCTGGCGCCAAGGCGATCATCGCGGCCGACGGCACCATCGTCGCGGGTTGGATCGGCGGCGGCTGCGCCAAGGGTGCGGTGCTGAAGGCGGCACGCGAGGCGCTCGCCGACGGCGAGCCGCGTATGGTCTCGGTGCAGCCCGAAAACCTGCTCGCCGAGCTCGGCGTCAGCGCGGGCGAGAGCCGCGACGGCGTCCGCTTCGCCAGCAACATGTGTCCGAGCAAGGGCACCATGGATATTTTCGTCGAGCCGGTGCTGCCGCATCCCTCGCTGGTCATTCTTGGTGCGAGCCCGGTGGCGCTGTCGCTCGCCGCACAGGCGCGCGTGCTCGGCTACCACGTCACGCTCGCCGTGCCTGCCGCCGATCTCACGGCTCAACCGGATGCTGATACGATCATCGACGGCTACCAGCTCGGCGAGTTCAACGACGCCAAGCGCTTCGTCGTGGTCTCGACGCAAGGCAAGGGCGACGAAGCCGCCTTGCGCGCGGCGGCCGCGACCGAGGCCTGTTATCACGCCTTCGTCGGCAGCCGCCGCAAGATGGCGTCGCTGCGCGCAAAGCTTCTCGCGGAAGGCGCCAGCACGGCGGCGATCGATGATTTCAAGGCACCGGCCGGGCTCGACCTCGGGGCCATCACGCCGGAGGAGATCGCGATGTCGATCCTCGCCGAGATCACCGTGGAACGACGGCGCGGCCAGCGCACCGCCAATCAGCCAGCAAGCAGAGAGTAACCGATCATGCAGATGAACGACAGCCAGCGTATCCCCGCGTCACGCGAGCAGGTGTGGGCGGCGCTGAACGATCCCGCTGTGCTGAAGCAGTGCATCCCCGGCTGCCAGTCGCTCGATGTGACCGCGCCGAACGAGATGACCGCGACCGTGATCTTCAGGGTCGGCCCGGTGAAGGCGACATTCAGCGGCAAGGTGACCCTGTCCGATTTCGATCCGCCGAACTCCTATCGCATTTCGGGCGAGGGTTCTGGCGGCGTCGCCGGTTTTGCGAAAGGCGGCGCGCTGGTGCGGCTGGAATCGGAAAGCGCCGACGTCACGGTGCTGCACTACGAGGTCGACGCCCAGATCGGCGGCAAGCTCGCGCAGTTAGGGGCGCGCCTGATCAACTCGACCGCGACGAAGCTTGCCGGAGAGTTCTTTAAATCGTTTGCTGACGTGGTGAGCGCAAAGGCTGAGGCAGGCTAGCTAGCTGCCGTGGGCAAAGCGCAAGCGTGCCCACCATCTTCATCGCAAACAAGAATGGTGGGTACGGCGCTTTGCGCCTTTGCCCACGAGAGACCTTCCGGGATCGGAAAAACTAGTCGAACAGGCTCGAGACCGACTCTTCCGCCGCGGTGCGCGCGATCGCGTCGGAGATCAGGCTTGCGATCGGCAGCGTGCGGATGTTCGGCGCCTTGGACACCGCATCCGTCGGCAGGATCGAATCGGTGATGACGAGCTCTTTCAGCTTCGAGTTGGTGATGCGGGCCGCCGCGCCGCCGGAGAGCACGCCGTGGGTGATGTAGGCATAGACGTCCTTGGCACCCTTGGCGATCAGCGCATCGGCCGCGTTCACCAGCGTGCCGCCGGAGTCCACGATGTCGTCGACCAGGATACAGCTGTAGCCGGCGACGTCGCCGATGACGTTCATGACCTCGGATTCGCCCGCGCGTTCACGCCGCTTGTCGACGATCGCGAGCGGGGTGTTGATGCGCTTGGCGAGGCCGCGGGCACGGGCCACGCCGCCGACGTCGGGCGAGACCACCATCACCTTGCCGAGATCAAAACGTTCGCGGATGTCGCGTACCATCACGGGAGCAGCGAACAAATTGTCGGTCGGGATGTCGAAGAAGCCCTGGATCTGGGTAGCATGCAGGTCGAGCGTCATGACGCGGTCGACGCCGGCATGCGTGATCAGGTTGGCGACGAGCTTGGCCGAGATCGGCGTGCGCGAACCGGACTTGCGATCCTGCCGGGCATAGCCGAAATAGGGGATCACCGCGGTGATGCGGCGCGCCGAGGAGCGGCGCAGCGCGTCAGTGATGATCAGCAATTCCATCAGATGGTCGTTCGCCGGGAACGAGGTCGACTGGATGATGAAGGCATCCGAGCCGCGGACGTTCTCCTGGATCTCGACGAAGATCTCCATGTCGGCGAAGCGCCGTACCACAGCTTTGGTCAGCGGCAGGTCCAGGCCCTGCGCGATCGCTTGCGCGAGGGCGGGATTGGAGTTGCCGGAGACGAGCTTGATGGAGCCGTTCTTGGCCGACATAGACGCTTCCTCCCGCGCTTTGCTGGATACCACGTTCAACATCAGAGAATACCCACTGACAGCACGGTTACGACGGGCGAGGAAATATCAGGCCGGGGGCTGCGATGGCAACCCGGGATGCTACGTTTTCCCTCTGAAATCCTGAGTCGGGCCAACGGCTTGGCTGCTACTTTGGCTCGTGGTTTAGCGGTGGTTATTGCTGGGCATAGCCGAGCGCCGAGGCCGGCATCTCCGGCGCTGAAGTCTCCGGCGTTGCGCTTGCCACAGCGGGGCCGCGCGGGCCGGGAACCGAGCCCGGTGCATCCGCTGGCGCTCCGTTGATCATATTGGAAAGTCCGCTGAATCCGGCCTGGGCGATCTTCCGCAGCACGAGGTCGTCGGCGGCTTGCCAAGGGTCCCGGCCGGCCTTGGCTGCCGTCGGTTCCTCGCCCGAGAGGCGCAGCGCCCGCTGCTGGTTGGCGTCATAGACGTCCCAGACCCAGGCGATCACGGTCTTGCCGCGCACCACCTGAGCGGAGAGGTAGCTGCGCACGCGATAGGCAGCCGTCCCCTCGCGGGAGACCACGGACAGGCTGCGCAGCTTGGATTCGCTGTCGAGCACACCGACCATGCGGTCGAACACCTGCGGCGGCGGTCCGTCGATGGATTCGAAGGCGACCGTCGCCCCGGAGCCGGCGCTCGGCGCCATCGCGTAGGAGTTGGCGGGCGCGTTGCCGCCGGCGCAGCCGGCCAGTGCGGTTGCCGCCGCCAGCAGCATGACCGCCAGCCCGCGCGACCCCGCGCGGCGCAAGATGGATGACGCTTCCCTCATTGAGGGCAGCGATATCGTTAAAATCGATTAAGGTCTAGGGCAGAGGCGACACAAAACGGGGACCACGGGAAGTCGCATGCCGTCATGTGGGTTTACCTCACACGGACAGTTTCGTGTCCCGGACGCGCTGCGGCGCGCAGTGCCGCTGCGCTGAGCCGGGACCCGGAAAGCCGAGGAGATTGAAGTCGCGGAGACTTGGGCCCCGGCTCAGCAGCGCATCACTTGCGTGCTGCGCCGCGTCCGGGGCACGACATCTTACCCTTCCAGCGCGATCGCGTGAACGTGGCGGCCGTAATCCGGCTCCTTGCGATGCACCGAGCGGCGATAGCTGAAGAAGCGTTCGTCGGCGTAAGTGTCCAGGCCAAGATCGTCGATCATCAAAATGCCGGCGGCTTCCAGCTGCTTGCGGATGAAGCCGGCGAGGTCGAACATCGCGTGGCCCTCGCGCACCGACGGGATGAAGAACACAGCGTTGTCCGCATCCGCCTCGATGAAGCGCGCCACGAACTCGTTGCCGACCTCGTAGCTGTCCTGCCGGATCAGCGGGCCGATCGCGGCGATGATGCCGCTGCGGGTGGCGCCGAGTCTCTCCATCGCTAGAATCGTCGATTCCAGCACGCCCGTCAGCGCACCCTTCCAGCCGGCATGCGCGCCGCCGATCACACCCGCGTTGGGATCGACGAACAGCACCGGTCCGCAATCGGCGGTGGAGACGCCGAGCGCGATGCCCGGCGTCTTGGTCACCAGCGCATCCCCCTTCGGCCGCGGTCCGCTTGGCCAGGACGCATCGGCGACGAGGACGTCGGGCGAATGGATCTGATGCAGGCTGAGGAAGCGCTCCGGCGCGACGCCGACATGCTCGGCCATGCGGCGGCGGTTCTCTGCAACGAGGGTCTGATCGTCGCTGGAGCCGAGCCCGCCGTTCAGCGCGGCATAGATGCCGTTGGAAACACCGCCGTCACGCGTGAAGAAGGAATGGCGCAGGCCCGGCACCGCCGAGAGCAGCGACGAAGTGAGGGTCATCAATGGCCTCCGGCCTGCTCGATATCGCTGAGGCCGGCAAGGCCCGCCAGCCGCGGCTCGGAGATGCCGAGCACCTTGAACATCGCGCCCATGCCGCTGCGCCCGGTGTCGGTCAGCCGCTTCAGCGCCACGGAAATGTCGGTCGCCACCTCCGGCGCCGCTTTCTGCATCAGCGCGGCGGCGCGGGTTTCGATGCCGACGCGCTTGAGGAAATCGCCTTGCGTCACCGGTCCGTGCACGCGCGCGCCGACGTCCTCGGCCGCGCGCGCCAGCGCCTGGAAGTCGACATGGGCGGTGACGTCGGCCTGGCCCGGCGCCTTCAGAGGATCGGTGAAGGTATGACGCGCGATGGCCTGAAAAGTGTCGCCGGCATCGCTGCGCAGATGGCCGTAATCGATGATCAGCGCCGCGCCATCCTGGTCGCGCACGCGCGTGGCGAGCTTCATGATCTCGGTATCGGGCCGCCATTCGAACACCGCGCCGACGGGCGCCGCACGCACCAACGGCGGCAGCAGCACCTCGAAGCGTGGCGTCGGCTCGGCGGCCGCGCCGAACTGAAGCTTGCCGTTGGGGTCGACCTCGATCACACGCTCGTGCCAGCCGTTCTCGCGCTTCACCATCTGGTGGATCGGCAGCACGTCGAAATATTCGTTGGCGAGGATGATGCTCGGTCCATCCGGCACGTCGTCGATGCTGTCGTGCCAGGCGATGTTGTTGCGTACGCCCGACAATGTCGCGCTTTGCCGCTCGCGCAGGACCGGATTGACCTCGACCAGATGAATGCTGAGCCCCTGATAGAGCGGCGGCAGCACGCGCAGTGCGCGCAGCGCGTCCGCCATCATGGTGCCGCGGCCGGGGCCGATCTCGATCAGCCGCAGGAATTGCGGCGAGCCCATCTGCTTCCAGACCGAGGCGGTCCACAATCCCAAGAGCTCGCCGAACATCTGGCTGACTTCGGGCGCGGTGGTGAAGTCGCCTTCTCGGCCCAACGGATCGCGCGAGACGTAATATCCGTAACGCGGATGCATCAGGCACGCTTCCATGTATCGCCAGACCGGCATGGGGCCTGAGGATTTGATCAGCGCCTTGATCTCGTTGAGCAATGGCTGTTCGGTCACGATCTGTCTTCTTGAAATGAATTAACTGATGGTATCGAGCGGCTTCGGCGCACCGCGCCTGACAGCCAATACAATAAGTATACCGCCGACGATAAGCATCGGGATCGACAGCAGCATGCCCATGGTTAATCCGCCCCAGAGGAAACCGAGCTGGACGTCCGGCTCGCGAAAATGTTCGCCGGCGATGCGGGTCAGGCCATAGATCAGGATGAAGGCACCGAGGATCATGCCGGGGCGCTTCAGCGCACCGAGGCGGATTATGATCGCGAGCACGGTGAACAGCAGGATGCCCTCCATGCCGGCTTCATAGAGCTGGCTCGGATGGCGCGGCAAATGCGAGGGATCGTTGGGGAAGATCATGGCCCAGGGCAGGCTCGCATCGGTGGCGCGGCCCCACAATTCGCCGTTGATGAAATTGGCGATGCGCCCGAGCAGAAGCCCGATCGGCGCGACTGCGGTGGTGATGTCACCGAGCGACAGGATCGAGATGCCGTTGCGATAGGCAAACCACATCACCGCGACGACACAGCCGAGGAAGCCGCCATGGAACGACATGCCGCCCTCCCACAGCCGGAAGATCGCGGTGGGATGCTCGATGAAAAAGGGCAGATTGTAGAACAGCACGTAGCCGGTGCGGCCACCCAGGATAATGCCGAGCGTGACCCAGAGAATGAAGTCGTCGATCTGCACCAGCGACATCGGCGCGGGGCCGCTCCACAGCCGCTCGTTCTTCAGCAGCGAGCGCGCATACAGCCAGCCGATGACGATGCCGCCGATATAGGCCAGCGCGTACCAGCGGATCGCGAACGGCCCGATCGCCACCGCGATCGGGTTGAAGGACGGAAAGTCGATGAGCAGAAAGGGCATCGCGCCTTGTTTCTAGAGTGTGAAAGGCAAGCAGTCGCTCCGACGGAGCTGCGCTCCCTCCCCCGCTTGCGGGGGAGGGTTGGGGAGAGGGTGCATCCGCGATCGAGACAATCTCCGTGAGGAGAGAGCCCCCACCCGGCGCTTCGCGCCGACCTCCCCCGCAAGCGGGAGAGGTGCGCCGATTTCGCGGATAGGCTGCTCCATTTCGCTCACACGAGATTGCGGCGATAGAGCGCCAGCAGGCGCTCCCAGTGCCGCTCGGCAGCGTCGCGGTCATAGACCGGGCGCTTCGGGAAGGCGAAGCCGTGATGGGTGCCGGGATAGATCTCGACCTCGGCTTTGGCACCGCTCATGCCATGCTTCACCTTCTCGATGATCTCGGTCGGCGCATAGATGTCGGTCTCGGCGCAGGCGAAATAGAGTTCTGCCTTGGTCTTGCTTGCGGCGAGATGCGGGCTGTCGTCCTGATCGGTCGCAAGCTGCGTGCCGTAGACCGAAGCGGCGGCCTTGACGCGATCGGGGAAATGCGTGGCGGCGTTGACGGCGTAGCGGCCGCTCATGCAGTAGCCGACGGTGCCGATGATTTTGGTGTTCGCGGCCGTCTGGCCCTCGGCATAGGTGAGCAGCGCGCGCGTGTCGTCCATGATCATGGGAATCGTGAGCGAGCCCATCAGCGCAAACATGCGCTTGCGCTCGGGCGCGTTCGGATCGGCCGGCAACGCGCCGAGTTCCATCACGCCGGAGCGATAATAGAGGTTCGGCAGCATCACGTAATAGCCCGATGTCGCGAGCCGGCGCGCCATGTCGCGCAGCTCTTCGCGGATCGCGGGCGCGTCCATGTAAAAGAGGATGACCGGGAACGGTCCGCCGCGCTCGGGATGGACGATGAAGGTCGCGGTGTGGCCGTCCTTGGTGGGAATTGCGATCTGCTGCTCGATCATGTCTTGCGTTCCGCCTTGTGATTCTTGTTATGCAGGGACGTTGAATACGATTGCAAGGAAACCGCGGCATGACAAGGATACCGCCGCGCGGCCCTTGAACCGGCCTCCGCGGATTGCCATTGTCTTTTTGCGCGTTCGCGCAAAGTTTATCGCAGGCCGCCAAGAGACCAATCAAGAGACCAATCAGGAGACCGACATGACCCAGACCACCAACCGGTTTTTCGACGAGATTGGCCGCTTGATGAACGACGCCGCTGGCGCGGCCCAGGGCGCCAAGCGTGAGTTCGACACGGTGCTGCGCAACCAGGCCGAAAAATTCCTGCGCGACATGGACCTGGTCAAGCGCGAGGAGTTCGAGGTGGTCAAGGACATGGCCCGCCTCGCCCGCGAGGAGAATGAGGCCCTGAAGGCCCGTATCGCCGCGCTGGAGGCCAAGCTCGGCGGGTAACGGAACTCCGCCCGGCCACCCCATTCTCCTTGTCATTTCCGCGTCTTCCGGGTAAAAGCCCGCCAGTTCGTGGCCCCCGCACCCCTGGAGGCTTGCTGCGAACGATGCCATGGGCCGCGCTGCGGCCCATTAACTTTTGCAAAAACAAGGACTTAGACTATGGCGACGACCGTCAAGGAATTGAAGGCGACCGCACGTCCGAAGAGCGGCAAGGGGGCCGCCCGGGCTGAGCGTCGCGCCGGGAAAGTGCCCGGAGTGATCTATGGTAACAAGCAGCCCCCGCTCCCGATCTCGGTTGACGATCGCGAACTGCGCCAGCGTATCCTCGCCGGCCGGTTCCTGACCACGCTGGTCGACATCGACCTCGAAGGCCAGAAGCACCGCGTGATTCCGCGCGACTACCATCTCGATCCGGTCAAGGACTTCCCGATCCACGTCGACTTCATGCGGCTCGGCGAAGGCGCCACCATCCGCATCAGCGTGCCCCTGCACGTGGTGAAGGCGGAAGGTTCGCCCGGCGTGAAGCGCGGCGGCGCCGTCAACATCGTCGCCCATGCGATCGAGCTCGAATGCGGCGTCGAGAGCATCCCGCAATACATCGAGGCCGATGTCGGCTCGCTCGAAATCGGTCACTCGCTGCATCTGTCCGACATCAAGCTGCCGGCCGGCGTCAAGGCGCTGACCCGCGAGGACGCGACCCTCGTCACCATCGTGCCGCCGTCCGGCTACGCCGAAGAGCAGAAGGCCGCGGCTGCGGCTGCTGCTGGTGGCGCGGCTCCGGCGGCAGGTGCTGCTGCTCCGGCGGCAGGTGCTGCTCCGGCTGCGGGTGCTGCTGCGCCTGCAGCGGCTGCCAAGGCTCCTGCGGCCAAGGCTCCTGCTGCCAAGGCTCCGGCCGGCGGCGACAAGAAGAAGTAATCTCTCATAGCTGGCGCGCGGTCTCTGATCGCGCGCCGAGCGAGGGGCGTGCCGCGTCATGCGACTCTTTGTTGGGCTCGGCAATCCCGGCGCGAAATACGCACGTAACCGGCACAATATCGGCTTCATGGCCGTCGACGAGATTGCGCGGCGTCATGGTTTCGCACCATGGCGCCGTCGTTTTCAGGGCGAAACCTCGGAAGGCACGCTCGGCACTGAGCGCGTGATCCTGCTCAAGCCGACAACCTACATGAACGACTCCGGCCGCAGCGTTCAGGAGGCCGCAAGCTTCTTCAAGATCGCGCCGGGCGACACCACGGTGTTTCACGACGAGCTCGAACTGCCGCCGGGCAAGGTGCGGGTGAAGATCGGCGGCGGCATTGCAGGGCATAACGGCCTGCGGTCGATCTCCGCGCATATCGGCAACGACTACCGCCGGGTGCGGCTCGGCATCGGTCATCCCGGCGTCAAGGAGATGGTGCACGGCCACGTGCTGTCGGACTTCGCCAAGGCCGACAGCGACTGGGTGACGACGCTCTGCGACGCGGTGGCCGAGCATGCCGCACTGATCGTCAAGGGCACGGACGCGACCTTCGCCAACAGGGTGCATCTCGCGATGCAAGCGAAGGGATTTTTGACCAAGGACGAGAACGGCAAGGAATAACGCTCGTGGGATTCAAATGCGGGATCGTCGGATTGCCCAATGTCGGCAAGTCGACCTTGTTCAATGCGCTGACCGAGACGGCCGCGGCGCAGGCGGCGAACTATCCGTTCTGCACCATCGAGCCGAATGTCGGCGAGGTCGCGGTGCCCGATCCGCGGCTCGACAAGCTGTCGGCGATCGCCAAATCGGCGCAGATCATTCCGACCCGGCTGACCTTCGTCGACATCGCCGGCCTGGTGCGCGGCGCCTCCAAGGGTGAGGGCCTCGGCAACCAGTTCCTCGCCAACATCCGCGAGGTCGACGCCATCGCGCATGTCGTGCGCTGCTTTGAAGATTCCGACATCACCCATGTCGAGGGCAAAATCGCCCCGCTCGCCGACATCGAGACCATCGAGACCGAGCTGATGCTCGCCGACCTCGACAGCCTCGAGAAGCGCGTCGACAACCTCACCAAGAAGGCCAAGGGCAACGACAAGGACGCCAAGGAGCAGCTCGACCTCGTCAACCGCACGCTGGTGCTGCTGCGCGAAGGCAAACCCGCGCGCCTCGTCGAGCGCAAGGCGGAGGAAGAGCGTGCCTTCGGCATGCTCGGCCTGCTGTCGTCGAAGCCCGTGCTCTATGTCTGCAACGTCGAGGAAGGCTCGGCCGCGACCGGCAATTCGTTCTCGCAGGCTGTGCAGGACCAGGCCGCCAAGGAAGGCGCCATCGCCGTCGTCATCTCCGCCAAGATCGAATCCGAGATCGCCACCATCTCGCGTGACGAGCGTGCCGACTTCCTGGAAACGCTGGGTCTCGAAGAGGCCGGCCTCGACCGCCTGATCCGCGCCGGCTACACACTGCTCGACCTCATAACCTATTTCACGGTGGGCCCGAAGGAAGCGCGCGCCTGGACCATCTATCGCGGCACCAAGGCGCCGGGCGCGGCGGGCGTGATCCACACCGATTTCGAAAAAGGCTTCATCCGCGCGGAAACGATTGCGTATGAGGATTATGTCGCGCTGAACGGCGAAGCCGGCGCCCGCGATGCCGGCAAGCTGCGCCTCGAAGGCAAGGAATACGTCGTCGCCGACGGCGACGTGATGCATTTCCGGTTTAATACGTAGGGCGCGGAGCGAGGTGTCTCACCGCACCCCGCCGCCCTGATCCCGGATCGCGCCGAGATGCTCGTTGATGCGGAACACGATCAGGATCAATTCCGCGGCGATGCGCGAGAACACCACACCGACGACGACGCCCGCGATCGATTCCAGCACGACCAGGAAGCCGGCGAACGGGCTGATCGCCATCGCGGTAAGACCGGCAAAAATTCCGGAGAGCCCGAACAGGCAGATCACGCCGATCACCAGCCAGTAGAAGGTCTTGATGATCGTCGGCGTGATGAAGCGGTCCCATTGAAACAGGTCGCTGAATGAAAACATCTCTCTCCCCCGGGCAAATGGCGCCCCCCGACTGCGTCAATCCGACAATGAGGCAGGTCCGGCCCGACTCGCCGAATGTAGCATGAGCCATGCGGGCCGGCGGGTTGAGATTGCCGCAAAGTGCGGCCACAATCTGTCATTCACAAAGCATTCGCAAGATGACCCTGACCTTCGAAGATTTCCCACCCGGCCGCTACGGCACGTTCGGCCCGCGCCATGTCACCCGCGACGAGATCCTGGCCTTCGCCGCCGAGTTCGATCCGCAACCGATGCATCTGGACGAGGACGCCGCCAGCAAAAGCATGCTGCGCGGCCTGTCGGGCTCGGGCTGGCACCTCTGCTCGCTGATGATGCGGATGATGGCCGACGGTTTCATTACCCGCGCCGCGTCACTGGGATCTCCTGGCGTTGATGAAGTGCGCTGGTTGTCCCCGCTTCGGCCCGGCGACGACCTCATGCTCGACGTCGACGTCGTGGAAGCCCGGACCTCGAAGAGCAGGCCGAACCTCGGCATCGTCAAGTTCAAATGCACCATGCGCAACGCCAAGGGCGAAGCGCTGTGCGAGATGACCTCGCCGATCCTGATCGAGCGGCGCGCGGGGGCGGTCTGATGCGGTTCTTCGAAGAGATCGAGATCGGCCATCGCCGCGACATCGGCGCCTACAATTTCACGGCGGAATCCATCAAGACCTTTGCCGCAAAGTTCGATCCGCAGCGCTTCCATCTCGACGAGGAGGAGGGCAAGAACTCGTTGTTCGGCGGCCTCGCAGCGTCCGGCTGGCATGTCGGCTCGGCCTGCATGAGCCTGCTTGTCGCCGACGGCCAGCGCCTGGCGCGGGAAGCAGCGGCGCGCGGCGAGGAGATCGCGGTGTGGGGGCCGTCACCGGGTTTTCGCGATTTGCGCTGGATCAAGCCGGTGTTGGCCGGCGACACCATCAGCTATTCCAATGTCGTCATCGACAAGCGCACCTCCGCCTCGCGCCCGGGCTGGGGCATCCTGACCGCCCGCACCACCGGCACCAACCAGCGCGGCGAAGAAGTCTATTCCATCACCGCCAGCGCTTTCGTGCCGATGCGGCAGGGCGGTTAGACCAGTTCCAGGATGAACGGCGAAATCAGCGCGCGAGTGTTGCCCGCGCGCTATGGACGCGATTCGGGGCTGCTGCCATAAGCCTCCCCAAGATGGCTGGTCGTTGCGAGGCAACTGCCGGAACCATCGAGTTGCTAACCAATTATGAACCTGTCGCTGTCTATTTGAACCAACTGGGCAGAGTACAGGGGACGAGAACAATGGCAGATCGCGGCGCACTCAAGCTGGTCGGATTCATCTTCGCTACCGCCACGCTGGCCGTGATGCTGGTTGCCGGCATGGTTGTGAAGGGTTACGCCGACGGCGCCTACACCCTGGAAGCCTCTACGGTCGAAGCGAGCCGTTAAGGGCTCGTTAACTTCGCGGGGCCACGAAGTGGCCTCCGCGCGGGGCCGCAACGCGGCCTCTGCCCTCAGCGGCTATAGACGAACGCCAAAATCGCGATCGCAACCGACAGCAATCCCACAAAGCGCAGCATGATGGTGCCGAACTGGTTCGGCGCAGGCCGCAGTGGTATCGGGTCCGTGTTATCGGGCCGAATGCTTTCCATCTTGAAATATCCCCAGGCCCGGCCGTAACCCCGACGGGCGCTTGGCATTGGTCGCCGGGGATGGACGGAGGGTTCAAGAGCAGCACTCAGGAATCAAAACCGCCGCGCCCCTTGCGGAACGCGGCGGCCGGTGATGCTTCGTACGGATGATCAGCTGTTGCGCAGGCCGTCGGCAGCGCGCTTCCACTGCGACACGTTGTCGGCGATCATGCGGGTCGACTTCATCGCGGCCTGGCTGAGCTGGGCGTAGCCGGAGATCTCGCGCTGGACGCGCTGGCCTTCGGCATGGAGCAGGTCGCGCAGGCTCTCGAGCTCGGAGATCAGATTTTCGATCTCGGCGAGCGAGGTGCCGGCGACGCGCTGGATCAGCGAGTTGACGTTGGTGACGGTGGCTTCCGCGCTCGGATCGAGCGGCGGCGCGTCGGTCGTCGTGGTAGTCGCGGCCGGCCGGCGCAGATAGGCGATGTCGTTGCGGACGAAATCGCGGATGCCGGCTTCGACTTCCGTCACGGCGGCGAGGTTGGTGTCGACCGTCTCGGTCTCGGCGGTGGTCTCGGTCTTTTCCGGACGCATGGCGTTCATCGTTATTCCCCTGTTCGCGTTGAGCGCAGCGCGAGTGTCCCCCGCACGACGATGTGTGTCAGGCCGGTGTATCAGGGCGTCCGATTTTGACCGCAACGGGGCCGAGATGCGGCAAGGGCGGACCATTCGGGGGTTTTGCCGTGGCGTATGGTTACGGGACTCTAAAGAAGGCTCACCAGCTCTTCTTGAAGCCCGCGGTCAGGCTCTTGTTGATCGCGCCTTGCGAGGTCTCGCCGACCGAGCCGGAGACGGTGACGTTGTCGAACAGCTTCTGCTCGGCGCCGATCTTGCGCAGCCATTTGTCGTCGGTGGTCGACATCGTCTGCCCGGCGGTGATGCTGGTACCGGTGTCGGTGATCTCGACCTTCGCCGACTGGTCGGTCTCGTAATTGCGGGTGATGCGGCCGCCGACACCGGGCAGCGCCATCGTGCCCTGCTGGTTGACGCTGTAGCCGTTCTGGAGCGTCAGCGAATAATCGGTCGACAGCGGCACCGATTTGGTCAGCGACGCGCCGAGCTTGCTCTGCTCGGCGCCGGGATCGACGCGGGCTTCGACCGCGGTCTTGTCCCAGACGGGGCCTGCGCCCGGCGCGGTCGCGGCGGCCCAGGCGCTGCCGGAGGATTGCGGCAGGTTGCCGCCATTGGCGGCCTTCTGCGCCATCAGCTCCGACATCGTGGTCGGCTCTTTCGCCACCGTCATGTCGGCGCCGATTCGGGTGTCCCAGAACGACGACACCGACTGCTTCACGGTCACGGCCGAGGAGCCGTTGGCGTTAGCGTTGGTCGACCAGTTCATGCCGTTATTGGCGGCGGCCTGTGCGCGTTTCTTGGCGGCGATGATGTCGTTGAGCGTGCCGGCGTCGATGGCGAGCTGGCTCCAGTCGAGCTTGTCGACGTCGATACCTTTGAGCACGTCGGGGTCGTTGACGTCGGCGGTCTCAGCGGCGTCGGCGTCCTCGTCAGCCGCGGTCGCGCCGGGGGGAGGGGAGAAGGGCGGGATGATCTGCGCTGGAGCCGCCAGCACCGAGCTGAAAATGAACGCAGCCGCCAGCGGCAGCCTGGTCCAGCCAAAACCTGTCGTGAATTCCATTGCCTTGCCCGCGAGCCCAGTTCGCGCAGAAGATGCGGAACTATCGTTGCGAAATTGTGGCGTTCGCCTCGCCCAGAATAACGAACCAACGGGCCGCGCGCAAAGCGCACGCGCCCGATGACGAGCATCTCCACGACGGTGTCCGGCGGGGCTGGAGGCCAGGACGTGTCGCGGGAGCATCAATCGATCGGTCCCGAATTGCGGAGCCCGTTGGTGTCCCCCTCAGCCGACGCCGGTCATCTTTGGCAGATGAATGGCGCGGCCGAGTGCCTGCTCGACCAAATCAAAAGTGTCGATCAGCACGCGCATGTTGACGAGGCGGTCCGCCTTGAACTGGGCGAACTGCGCGACGCGCAAGCTGATCGGCTTGTCGGAATCCAGTGCCGTCAGCGAATAGCGCAGCATCGATGAGGCGGAATCGACGCCCAGCATGATGCTCTCGCGGTCGAAGCGGCGGACGCGGAAATTGTCGGCGAGCTGGCGGATGACCTGGAGCACGGCCGCCTTGCCCTGGCGCGCGCCCAGGAACGGAAACATGTCGATCGGGCCATAGATCGCCCACTCGACGTCCTCGTCGATCAGGGCCTCGATGTCCTCGAAATGCCGGTCGTTGATCGCGCGTTGCAACGCACGCGAGAAACGCCAGAGGCTGTGCTCTGTCATTTTGGGCGTCCTGAAGCTGGCTTGCAGAAAAACGGAAAACAACCCCATGCACAGTAGGTGCTGCGGGCTGCTAATTCATTAGTACACAAACAAATAGGGCGTTTCGGCCAAAACGCAATTCACGTTTTTGCAATGCACAAGTGAGCGCGAAATGTGAGATTTACAATAGAACCCCGTAATTCTACCGGTCCCGGCTGCGCACCGGTTCCGCTGCGGGGGGCCGCTCGACCGCAATCGCGTCATCCTGCATGGCGAGCAGGCCGAACAACAGCGCGCCGCCGATCCCGCCGATGGCTGCCCCAAGCGGCATGAAGGTGAAGAATACCAGCGTGCTGCTATAGCCTTCGAAGCTCGTGGTTTGCGCGATTTCGACCCAGGCCAGCCCGGCGCCGATGCCGATCGCGGCTCCGCCCAACGCGCCCAGGAACAGCCCCAACATTGCAAGCAACGCGACTTTCATCGGCACACATCACCAGAGCCGGCGTGCATAACGCCCCGAGGATGGGTCGGGGAAGCGGCGAGGGAGGTTCAAGAGGGCGGTGGGTATGCGCGAGCCGTTACCACACCATCGGCGTCGTCCTGGCGAAAGCCAGGACCCATTACCCCAGGGAGGAGTTTGGCGAAGATTAGTCGTCCGGTACTGCGACCATCCGCAATCGAGAGCTTCCGCGGTATGGGTCCTGGCTTTCGCCAGGACGACACCGGAATTACCCCTCGCCCATCCCGCTGGAACTCGGACCGGCCCATTCTCGTTGAGACGGCGACATCGCATCCGGAGACATCGATCATGAAATCCCCGCTTATCGCCATCACTGCCGCGCTGCTCATGCTGGGCGCGACCTCCGCCGCCAACGCCAAGGGCTGCATCAAGGGCGCCGTCGTCGGCGGCGTCGCCGGCCATTATGCCGGCCATCACGGCGTGCTCGGCGCTGCCGCCGGATGCCTCTACGGCCGCCACGAGGCCAAGGAACAGGAAAAGCAGCAGCAGAGCCAGCAGCAGCAGAACCAAGTCAACGGGCAGGGCAAGCTGTAAACCCTCATTCCGGGCGCGCGACAGCGCGCCCGGAATCTATCGCGCCCAAGAGTCAGTCCCTGAAGGCGTGACCCACCTCACATCGCGCGCCTCCCGCGACACCTAACGTCGTCGGCATGTCATCTGGGAGACGTGCCATGGCCGCCATCGCCGCCGCAAGAAAGTCCCGCCTGCACAACGCGCTCGAAGGCATCGCGCTGACCGCGACGCTGCAGAGTTTCCCGACCTTCGCCGCAGCCGCGCTGTTGCTCAAACTGTGCGGCAACCAAGACCTCGTCGGCGACCCCGGCGTCGCCATCTTTGTCGCCGTGGCCTCGCTCGCCCACGCGTTGCTCGCGGTGACCCTGGGACCGAGCTTCCCCGCCGTCTGCAATACGCTCTACGAACCCAAATTCTTCGATGGCACCCTGTCGCTCTCCGACAAGATCACCGCATGGCGCACCCACCCGGTCGCCTCGCTGCAGCTCGTGACCATCGTGCTGCTGCTGTCGGTGATGGCGGTGGTGACGGCGAGCGTGGGGTGAGCGGGCAAAACTCCCCTTGTCATTCCGGAGTACGACGAGGTCCTCAGCCTCTTCCGAAACGCGCGTTGAGTGATGCAAACTGAATCGAGGATCGAGCCCAATTACCTTCACGTTCTCGTTGACTCGAATCGGCATCTCATGGTGCTCTATAGGAGCCTTCCGGATGGAAGGCGGATTTGAAGCCAGGACTGGCTTCGGAAAGCTAACATTCGCTTGCGAAGAGATTTTCGCAGGTATGCCGGCTTATGTCCGAAGTCAGTTTTCCAAATATGGAGAACTGAAATGCCTAAAAAGCTAATCCTTAAATTCGAAGATTGTGCAGAGCAGCGTCGCGGGGCAGTCCTTCGCGTCGTCGGATTTGTCTCGGCAAAATCTTTCATCCCCCTTCTCGATGCTGTCGATCTCTCGGCCAATCCCAGATCTGCGAAGTCTGGCTCCGTCACATCGGAGATTGTGAAAAGCATCGCCGAAAATTCCGACCTATTTCCGTTCAAGACAAAGGGCGTATTGCTCGGCTCGGCAAGCTGTCGTGCGTTAGAGCGCCACCGGTATGAGTTGCAATTCGAGGATAGCGAGGTTGAAGGCATTCTTGATGGCGGACACAATTCATTTGCCATCGGCTGTTACATTCTTTCGCAGGCGGGACTTGCTGCGAAAGACCTCAAGGCAATTAAGACTTGGGAGGACCTCAAGGCTGCCTGGGTTGAGCATCGAGAACGCATTGAGGCCGTGAAGGAGCTCTTGGACTTTACCATACCCGTCGAACTCCTAGTGCCGGCCGATATGGGAGACGTTGACGTTGTCGAGCAATTCACCGCGTCGCTCCTCGATATTTGCGCAGCACGTAACAATAACGTCCAACTGACCGAGGAGACGAAGGCTGCGAAGAAGGGATACTACGACGAAATCAGGGATCTTCTGCCGTCTGAACTAGCCGCCAACATCGAATGGAAAACGAATGCCGGCGGAGAGATCAAGGTCAGAGATCTCATTGCGCTTGCTTGGATTCCCCTCTCAGTGCTGCAACTGCCGGATGGAATAAGAGTGAATCCAAACCAGATCTATCGAAACAAGGCGGTTTGTGTTGAGGCCTTCAACAAATTGATGGGGCATGATGAGGTTTCCGAGCCTGCTGAGGGTTACACGCATCAACTCCATAACCCTCAAGTTCACAGCGCGTTCGAGTTGTTGGCAACACTACCGAAGCTTTATGATCAGCTCTACGCCGATTTGCCGGACGCTTACAATCGGGCGGGCGGGCATTTCGGTCGTATCGGGGCGGTCAAGATGTTCGACGCAAGTAAGACCAAGGACAAGAATCCAAAGTATCTGAAGAGTCAGCCCTCGACCCCATTTTTTGGGACCCCGGTAAATTACACCTGTCCCGACGGCTTTTTAGTGCCGCTGGTTTATGGGGCTCGTGCGCTGATTAAGCAAAAGGACGGTCTTCTTTCTTGGAAGGTTGATCCTTGCGTTTTCTTCAAGAGGCATCTCACTGATATTTTGAAGAGCTACAAGCTGGTCGTCGAGATGGCGCAGTTTGACCCTCAGAAGGTCGGAAAAAATATCAGCGCCTACGAGTTTGCTGACGCTACGATCCAGGCGACTCTGTCGAGAAGCAAACTAGCCGCGTAGGAAGATGGGGCGCGCGACTCAGTCGCGCGCCTCTCAAAGGGCAAACGTTCAAATGGCCGAGAAATGCAGTACCTTTCGTCCTAACTTGGCGATTTTCGGTGTCCGTCCTATCGATCCCGGCTGGCTGTACATCGTACGAAATGGCCCACTCTTCAAAGTGGGGAAGACCGTCAATCCCGCGCGACGACTTCTTAAAGAAGCAAAGACTTGGCTGCCTGATCTGGAAATCGTAGGGGTCAAACCGTTTTGGGAAATCAGCTCCCTCGAAAGGCAGCTTCATTCCGGGCTCGCCGATCACTGGTACTCGAGGGAATGGCATAGATTTCCCGATGATACGTACGATTGGCTGTTCGATGATTTTCGAGGATTCTATGATGAAGATCGCGACATGAACTCCGTCGATTTTATCTACTGGATCACTGGGTCCGGTATGGCCGAACTCATCATGGAGCAAGAGGATAGGAAGATCTCGCTACGGAAGTGGCAGCGAGAGGCAAAGGACGGTTAGCTGTTTGGTCTAAATACCCGCTGGTGAAGCAGAGTGCGCCCTACCTCTTCTTCCACCCACCCCGTCGCCCCGGCATCCCACCCGTCGACTTCGGCGCCGGCCCAAACTCCGGCCCTGACTGCCGTGAATCCGTCGGCTGGATAATCCGGCTGGTGCTGCCGAACGGCTTTGCGGGCAGGCTCTGGTTCTCACGGTAGGGCAGCGACTCCGGGCCGTGCATCTCGTCGAGATGCGGCTTGTGCACCTTCGAGCCGCTTCCAGCGCCTCCACCGCTCGCTTTCAGCGCAGAGCTCACGGTCTTTTTTTTCATGGCGCTGACCGGGAGGTTGGCGGCGTCGCCGTACTTCTTCGCGCCTGTATAAGCGCCGGCCTTGCCCTGCACGGTGCGCTGCTTGACGGTGGGGTCGTCCACCACGGCAAGCTCCGTCGCGCGCAGACGCTTGACTTCGTCGCGGAGGCGGGCGGCTTCCTCGAAGTTCAAATCCGCTGCGGCCTCGCGCATACGCGTTTCGAGATCGGCGAGCACGGCTTCGAAATTGTGGCCGATCGAGATGACGTCGTCGGTCATGTCGTGACCGCCGATTTCGACCAGCACATGGTCGCGCTCGTAAACGCTGTTCATGATGTCGCCGATCGACTTCTTCACGCTCTCCGGCGTGATGCCGTGCTCCGTGTTGTACTCGACCTGCTTTTCGCGGCGGCGGTTGGTTTCCGCGATGGCGCGCTCCATCGAGCCCGTCATCTGGTCGGCATAGAGGATCACCTTGCCGTCGACGTTGCGCGCGGCGCGGCCGATGGTCTGGATCAGCGAGGTCTCGCTGCGCAAAAAACCTTCCTTGTCGGCGTCGAGGATCGCGACCAGCGCGCATTCGGGGATGTCGAGGCCCTCGCGCAGCAGGTTGATGCCGACCAGCGCGTCGAAGGCGCCGAGGCGGAGATCCCTGATGATCTCGATGCGCTCGATGGTGTCGATGTCAGAGTGCATGTAGCGGACGCGAATGCCCTGCTCGTGCAGATATTCGGTGAGATCCTCCGCCATGCGCTTCGTCAGCACGGTGACGAGCGAGCGGTAGCCGGCCTGCGCCGTGGCGCGGACTTCGCCGACGAGATCGTCGACCTGGGTGCGGGCCGGGCGGATGTTGACGGGCGGATCGATAAGTCCGGTGGGACGAATGACCTGCTCGACGAACACGCCACCGCTTTCGTTCAGCTCCCAGGCACTCGGCGTTGCCGACACCGCAACCGTCTGCGGCCGCATCATGTCCCATTCCTCGAAGCGCAGCGGGCGGTTGTCCATGCACGAGGGCAGACGGAAGCCGTATTCGGCCAGCGTCGCCTTGCGGCGGAAGTCGCCGCGGAACATGCCGCCGATCTGCGGCACCGTGACGTGGCTTTCGTCGGCGAACACCAGCGCGTTGTCGGGGACGTATTCGAACAGCGTCGGCGGCGGCTCGCCGGGCAGGCGCCCGGTGAGATAGCGCGAATAGTTCTCGATGCCGGCGCAGCTTCCCGTCGCCTCCATCATCTCGAGGTCGAAGGTGGTGCGCTGCTCCAGCCGCTGCGCTTCGAGTAGGCGGCCCTGGTCGTGAAGCTGGTCGAGCCGCATCTTCAATTCGGATTTGATCGACTTGATCGCCTGCACCAGCGTCGGGCGCGGCGTCACATAGTGCGAATTGGCGTACATCTTGATGAATTCGAGCTCGTCCTGCTTGTGGCCGGTGAGCGGATCGAATTCCTCGATATTTTCGATGGTGTCGCCGAACAGGTTCACGCGCCAGGCCCGGTCCTCATAGTGCGCCGGGAAGATGTCGATGACGTCGCCGCGCACCCGGAACGTGCCGCGGGTGAAATCAGCTTGCGTGCGCTTGTACTGGAGCGCGACGAGGTCGGCGATGAGCTGGCGCTGGTCGATGCGCTCGCCCTTCTTCAGCGCAAACGTCATCGCGGTGTAGGTCTCGACCGAGCCGATACCGTAGATGCAGGACACCGAGGCGACGATGATGACATCGTCGCGTTCGAGCAGCGCGCGCGTCGCCGAGTGGCGCATGCGGTCGATCTGCTCGTTGATCGACGAGTCCTTCTCGATATAGGTGTCGGTGCGCGGGACATACGCTTCCGGCTGGTAGTAGTCGTAATAAGAGACGAAATACTCGACTGCGTTATCTGGGAAGAAGCTCTTGAACTCGCCATAGAGCTGGGCGGCGAGCGTCTTGTTCGGCGCCAGGATGATGGCAGGACGCTGCGTCTTCTCGATCACCTGCGCCATCGTGTAGGTCTTGCCGGAGCCGGTGACGCCGAGCAGCACCTGCGAACGGTCGTTTCGCTCGATGCCCTCGACCAACTCCTTGATCGCGGTCGGCTGATCGCCCCGCGGCTCATAGTGGGACTTGAGCTCGAAGCGCACGCCGCCTTCGGACTTTTCCGGGCGCGGCGGCCGATGCGGGGTCCACACCTTTGTGGAGCCGTCATCCCTGCGGAACTCGGGCCGGCCCTCGCGGATCAGCGATTCCAGCGCATCCGCGGTCGCCTTGACGCCGAGCGCTTCCATCTTGTTCCGCGGTGGCCGCGCCAGCGCCTCGGCGTCGTCCTCCTCGGTCGGCATCCCGAGTTGCCGCGCCAGTTCCGGATCGAGCGTCGGGATCGTGGCCGCGGTTCCGTAATTGGCCTGCGGCGCCTCGTCGAAGCCGGCACTCTCCCGGGCCCCCGGCGGCTGCGGATTCGGTCGCAGCGGCATCGGTCGCGTCGAATCCTGCGGAAACTCTTTCGGCGTCGAGGCGCGCGCGCGATGCGCGGCGGCCTCGCCCCCCGAGCGGCGGTCACGCGAATTGTCCGGCGGCGGCTGCAGGCCGGTGCCGGATCCGAGCCCGGCATCGCCGCGATTGATCGCGGGATTGAGCAATTCGGCCAGCGCCGGCCCGATCGGCTGCACGTCGGGCCGATGTGCCTTCGAGTTCGGGGCTTTGGACTTCGGGGATTTTGGGGGAGCAGGTTTCTTCGCCATGAACGGAATATGGGGCGAGTCCGCCGCCCAGAAAAGAGCGAAAGCCGGTCTGTGCGCAGGCTGCTGACAGCAGGTTGGCAGCAGGGGCCATGATTGCCCGACGCGACAAATTGGTCGTTGCGCCGAACGGTGTTGGCGCTACTTTAGGTGGTGTTTATTGCGCGATGATCTGACCATTTTCATGCTTCTCGGCGGCGCTTTCGGCCGCAGGCGCGGCCAGTCGCCTCAACAGCGGGTAGATTCCATGACCATCAATTTCATCCCGAATGACCCCAATGCCGTGACCGACATGCCGCAACGCCAGCAGGACGCGCGATCCGACCGCCGGGCGGGGCGTGCGAATTTCAACTATGAGGCTCATGCGGCCGAGGGCCCGTTCAATCCCAATGCGCGGGACTTTCTGTTCTGGCAGAGCCGGGAAGCGGCACTCGCCGCGGTGGAGGCCTGGGAAAACTATGCCGGCAATCTCGCCAGATGGTCGACCGGGCCCAAAATCGACATCAGCCTGACCTACGATGACGGCGAAACCTTCGGCCCGTCGCGGTTGAATGCCTATTACGACACGCAAGGTGTCCGCTTCTTCGATTTCGACAATGGCACCACCACCACTTTCTCCGCGATCAGCACCGACACGGTCAGCCACGAGGTCGGCCACGCCTTGCTCGATTCCCAGCGGCCGGAACTGTTCAACAGCCCGCTGCCGGAGACCGGCGCGTTCCACGAATCGTTCGGCGACATGGTGGCCCTGCTGACCGCGCTGTCGGATCAGGCGACGCGGATCAAGCTGCTTCAGCTCACGCCCGACCTGTCCGAGCCGAATTTCGTCGAGGCGAACTCCGAATATCTGTCGGCTGCCATTCTCAAGCAGTTCGGCAACGTCAATCCCTCGAAGCCGCGGCGGGCGCTGAACCAGTTCAAATGGCAATTGCCGAGCACCCTGCCGGCCGGCAAGTTCGAGGATCCGCCCGAATTGCTCTCGCGCGAGAGCCACAATTTCAGTCGCGTCTTCACCGGCGCATTCTACGACACGCTCCGCGGCGTGTTCACCGCGGGCAACGCCCATGACGAGGCGGCGCTGCTGACGGCCGCGCAGACCTGCGGCAGGTTGCTGGTCGAAGCGGTGCGGCAGACGCCGGAGACGGCGCGGTATTTCCAGGCCGTGGGTCGGGCCATGGTCAAGGCCGACGACCAGATCAACAACGGCGCCAACCGCGAGATCATCGGCAAGGCGTTCTCCGACCACGCCATCATGCTGGGCAGCGCCGCCATGACCGCGCCGACGGCGGCGCTGGCGGGACCGCCGCCCAGGATCCTGAAGACGAGCGCCACGATTGCGTCGAGCACGCTCGCGGATCTGCGCGAGCGGATCGGCGCGAAGGGCGCCAGATTCGCGGTCCGTTCGCTCGCCATGCTCGGGGAGGGCGTGGCGGAAGCGGTGCATCGGCGCGAGGTCTCGCTCGGCGATGTCGATAACCGGCTGCGCGGCGTGGTTGCCTTCGCAGCGGAGACGGTTCTCGTCGGCCGCTCCGGTGCCCGTGCGGCGGTGCTGGGCGCGTTGCCTGAGCAGAACCGCACCGAGGACGAGGTCGGGGCCTTCGTCGAAACGCTGCTCAGGAACGGCCGCATCGCCTTCGACGGCAAGTTGAAGGCGGCCGCAAAGACGGCGAAGAAGAGGGGGATGGTGGCCGGGGCTGTGGCCGATGATGCATCCTCGAACAACATCAGCACCCATGCCATCCGCACCGTCGGCGGCAAGAAGGTGCTTACCCGCATCCGCTTCCTGTGCGGCTGCTGCGTGTGAGGACGGGCTCTGCGCTCAAAAGGCGGTAAAGCGGCGGCGGCGCAGAATGCGCCGCCCCTCTGAATCAGTCTCGAGCCGGTGGGTCGGCAGCACGGGCGATGCGGGATCGGGCGGACCGTCGGTAATCTGCTTGTTGGCCACGAGCGACTGCAACTGCTGAATGGCCTCGGCCACGTCGTCGGGACGGGGCGTCGACTGCACGGCTGCGATCCGGCCCGCCGCATCGAGCCGCGCCTCGACCTCGACAGGCAATTCGACATAGACGTCGTTGAAGTGGCCGAGGTCGGGTGATTGAAGCTTCACGAGGTTGCGCGCGGTGCCGCGGAACTCGTTCGGGCTGAGGTCCTCGATGGATTGAAGCTTCACACCGCGATCGGCCAAAGCGCGCCTGAAAACCGCTGCGCTGTTTGCGAGATTAGCCGCGCCAATGCTCTGCGAGATCAGCAAGGGGGCCTGCGACCAGGATGTGAAGTCGGCGCCATATTGCAGGGTCTTCATGCCGAGCTTGCGGCAGGCGGCGATATGCTCGGCATTTTCGGTGATGAAGAGCGCCTGGTTCAAGCCACCGTCGACCTTGGCACGCTTCAGTGCGGTCTCGAACACCAAGGCGGCGGGCTTGCGCACACCGGCATGGGTCGACAGCGTCACGCGTTCCTCGACCGGTTCGAAGAAGCGCCGCAGTCCGGTCCTGTCGAGCACTTCGAGGTATTCGGCAAAGAGCGAAGCGATGGCCTCCGGCGTTCGCGAGTCGGGCATCGTGTAGTCCGACACAAGGCACACGACGAGCGGCGCATGGTCCGCCGTCTCGAAAGTCTCGATCACGCCAAGCGCGTCCTCGACCCCGGGAAACGGTTTCTCAGTGGCGGTGTCGATCAGCGTGTCGCCGAGATCGAGCAGCAGAGCCTTGATCATCCATCATGCCTCGCCTGCGCGCAGTTACCGCGCCAGCATAGCAGTTGCGAGGGCCGGATGATATCGCGATTGCGATCGTGACAACTGCCGGTCGCGTCTCACGCCGCCGGCAGCGTTCCGTCGCCGTCCACGACCGTCAGGCGCGGCTCGAGGATGTCGAGATGGATTCCGCCGCAGTCGGTGCAGCGCATGGTCCAGTACTCGCAGCCAGCGCGGCCGCCGATCACACGGAGCACCGTGAGATCGCCGTCGCATTCCGGGCATATCGCCAGCACCTTGCGCGAATAAATCCTTGGCTGCGGAGCGTCTTCGAAGTCGATGACTGACATGAACCGGTGTTCCCTGTTACGCCACGCTGTCGCGCGATGCGTCTATTCGTCGTCGATGTCGTCGGCACGCCGGCGGAAACGATCGATGTGATGCTTGGCGTCGGCGATCGCTGCGTCGGGATCGGGCCAGGCGAAGCCGACTTCCATGGCCGGAAACAGCACGCCGTCGATGGCAACCGGGCTGAAATCGGCGCGCCGGATCCGTGCGTGCCACAGTCCCTTGCCAGCTTCGAAGGATTCGATGTCAAAGCCGTCGTAAAGGGTCGTCATTGGTAGTCCCCAAATGCTCTCCTGTCGGAGGGTTAGAGGACCACATTTGCGGATTTCGGAATGTGAAGTCGTTCACAAGCGGCCGGCTTTTTCACTCGAAAGGGTGATGGCCAGAGCGTTTTCGAGCGAAGTGGATACCGGTTCGCGTAAAGAAAACGCGTCAAAACAAGAATCTAGAACCTCGTTCCGATTCCATCGGAACGAGGTTCTAGCCCCGTCCGGCGGCGCGCCCGGACCGCCGCGGCCGGGCCGCGGGTTCCGCCGCGGCCCGCATGATCCAGCGGCGGAACGCGGCAAAGTCGCGCTGTTCGGTTTGGAAACTGCGGTAGAGCAGGTACCAGCGCATGCCCTTGGGCACCGAGAGGTCGAATGGCGCGATCAGGCGTCCGGCGGCGAGATCGTCGTCGATATAGGGCCGGATCCCCATGGCGATGCCCAGCCCGTCGGCGGCGGCCTGGAGTGCCTGGCCGTAGAACTGGAACTCCGGCCCGCGCGCGTTGATGCGGGGGAGGCCCGCGGCCTTCAGCCAGATCGGCCAGTCCTCGGGCGAATGCGTGACGCGGATCAGGCTTGGGCCCTTGAGATCGGCCGGGCGCTTCAGGCCGGAGGCGAGGCGGGGCACGCAGACCGGCATCAGGTCGCCGGCAAACAGCGGCTCGGCCACCAGCCCTGGCCAGTCGCCGGTGCCGAGCTTGATGCCGCAGCTCCAATCCTCGCCGAACGGCACCTCGGCGCCGCCGGTGGTGAAGCGCACCTCGATGTCGGGCTCTTCGCTGCGAAACTCCGACAGCCGCGGGATCAGCCAGCGCATCGCAAACGTGTGGCCGACGCCGATGGTGAGCACGCGCACGCCGGACGGCGCCGTCACCTGCGCGGTGAGGCTGGCGAGCGCGTCGAAGATCGGCGTCAGCCCGCTCTGATAGGCGCGCCCTGCCGGCGTCAGTACCAGCTTGTTGGCCTTGCGCTCGAACAGTGCGACGCCGAGCCGCTCTTCCAGCAGATGCACCATGCGGCTGACGGCGGCCGCCGACACGCTCAGCTCGACGCCGGCGGCCGCAAAGCTGCCGGTCCGCGCCGCCGCCTCGAATGCCTTGATGCCGTTGAGGAAGAGCAGCCGCCGCAAATGCAAGACCCTCAGGAAAGTTGATGCCAGGCCAAGATAACTCAGTTTGCGCGAGAGGGGCAAGCGAGGCACAAATATCAGCGTAATTCATGCTGGTTTGTTGAGCCGGACGCGCTTCTTCACCTCTCCCCGCGTGCGGGGAGAGGCCGGAATCTGCGCAAGCAAATTCCGGGTGAGGGGGACTCTCCACGAGTCCCGCTGTTACTTTGATTGCGGATGCAGCCCCTCACCCCACCCTCTCCCCGCAAGGCGGGGCGAGGGAGTGCAGGCAGCGTGCGCTCCTTACTCGATGTCCACCACCGGAGACGCCCGTGACGCCCATCATGATCGCTGCCCTTGGATTGCTGATGGTCGGTACCGCGTTCCTGTCGGGGCTGTTCGGCATGGCCGGCGGGCTGATCCTGATCGGCGTGCTGCTGGCGTTGATGCCGCTGCCGACCGCGATGGTGCTGCATGCGATCACGCAGATGGCCTCGAACGGCTGGCGCGCGCTGCTGTGGCGCGCGCATATCCGTTGGCGGCCGGTCGCGAACTATATGGTCGGCGCTGCCATTGCGCTCGCGGCCTGGTCGCTCACCCGCTACGTGCCGGACAAGCCGATGGCGCTGCTGCTGCTCGGCGCCACGCCGTTCATGGCACGGCTGCTGCCGACGAATATCAAGCCGGATCCGGACCGGCTCTGGCAGGGCACCGTCTATGGCACGATCTGCATGGGCCTGATGCTGATGACCGGCGTCTCCGGTCCGCTGCTCGACACGTTCTTCCTCGGCGGCGATTTCGGCCGCCGCGAGAAGGTCGCAACGAAGGCGATGTGCCAGCTCGTCAGCCATTTCACCAAACTGATCTATTTCGGCGGCGTCATCGACCAGGCCGCCACGCTCGATCCCGTGCTGGCCGGCGTCGCGATCGCAGCCTCGATGCTCGGCACCACGCTGGCGCGGCGCCTGCTCGAAGCCATGACCGACCAACAGTTCATCGCCTGGTCGAACAAGCTGATCACCACCATCGCCTGCTATTACATCGCCTATGGCGGCTGGCTCATGGTTCGCACACCTGTGCTCGCCGCCTTCGACAAGGGAGTTTTGCAATGAGCGAGACGGCCGATCCGCTGGTGCTGGACTTCGTGGAATGGATCGCGCGCGAACCGCGCGCCTATGCCGAGGTGATCTCGACCTGGAAAACCTCATGCCCGCGCCTCACCATCTGGGAGGACGCCGCCGACCGCGGTTTCGTCGCGCGCGAGACGCTGCCCGGTATCGGGCTGATCATCGCGGTGACGGAAGACGGCGAAAGGCTGCTGCGAACCAACGGGCGGTGATACGCTCTTCTGCCTCCACATCGTCATTGCGAGCGCGAGCGAAGCAATCCAGAATGTCTCCGCAGCGGCTTCGCTGCGCCGGTGCTGCTCGCAATGACGGAACCCCACCATGTCGCTCAAGCTCTTCGAACTCGTCGGCACCGATGCCTCGCGTCCCTTCAGCCCGTATTGCTGGCGCACGCGGATGGCGCTGGCGCATAAGGGGCTGACGGCGGAATCGCTGCCTTGGCGCTTCACCGAGAAGAGCACTATCGCACCGCACGGCTCGGAGAAGGTTCCGGTGCTGCTGCATCACGACAAGCCGGTGGTCGATTCCTGGGCGATCGCGAACTATCTCGAAGACAATTTTCCGGATCGCCCGTCGCTGTTCGGCGGCGAGGGCGGTCGTGCCATGGCGCGCATGCTGAACGCGTGGGGCGACATCGCCATCGTCGGCGGCATTTTCCCGCTGATCATCGCCGACATCCCGAAGAATCTCGCTGAGGTCGACGCCGCCTATTTCCGCAAGTCGCGCGAGGCGCGGTTTGGTGGCAAGACTCTGGAAGAGGTCATGGCGAGCCGCGACAATGGCGTGGTCGCGTTCCGCAAGTCGATCGAAGTGATGCGGCAGACGTTGAAGAAGCAGCCCTTCATCGGCGGCGAGACGCCGAACTATGCCGACTACATCGTCTTCGGCGGTTTTCAATGGGCGCGCGTGGTAAGTCCGTTCAAGCTGCTCGAGGCCGATGATCCGGTCTATGTCTGGCGCGAAAAGCTGCTCGATGCATTCGACGGCCTGGCGCGGAAATCGCCGGGGCATCCAGTCTAGGCTTGCACTGCCTCTGCCGCCGCCTTGCGCAAACACTCCCGGCACAGGCAATCCTCGCCCTTCACCGGCAACGGCAGCTTTGCGGTTTCCTCCGCGCACCAGCAATTGCCCGAGAGGTCGCAGCCGAATTCGGTGCCGCATCGGGAACAGGCGAGGCGGCGCGGGGACGGTTGCGTGAGCGTGATTTCTCTCGGATTTGTCATGATTTACGCAAAAGCTTCGCCGTCATTTTCATGTCGGGTTCATCTCCGGCTGCGGTATATTAGGCGCCGCGCACAGACTGGGGAAGCGGTTGGCACCGCGCGGAGGAGAAATCGATGGCCCGCGATTCGCAAGCCGCCCTCGTCGCGCTGAACCGCTTCGGCTTCGGCGCCCGCGGCGGGGCCTCCGGCGATCTCATCAATGCGGCCTCCGATCCCCGAGGTTTTGTGAAGGCGGAACTGGCGCGTCCTTTTGGCGCGCTGCTGGAGGCGCCGGGCCTGCAATCGACGCCGCAGCTAGGCCTGGCCGTGTTTGCCTACCAGGACCAGGTCAAGCAGGAGCGCGAGGCCGCGAAGGCGGCCGCGCCCGCCGAAGCGCCTCCACCGCAAGCGCCGGCCGATCAGAAGCCCGGCCTGCGCCGCAATCTATCGCTGAACACCGTCGCGACTGAGATCGCCGGCCAGATGGCCGAGGCGAAGTCGGCCGATAACGCAGCGAAGCCAGACAACATGCAGCCCAATGCCGCCGCGCCGGCCGCTGCAAAACCCTCGCCCCAGCCGCTCAACGTGATCCAGAAGACCTTTCGTGCCGAGGCCTTGGCGCGGCTGCAGCGCGCGATGATGGTCGATTGCGGCTTCGCCGAGCGCCTGGTGGTGTTCTGGTCCAATCATTTCTGCATCTCCGCGAGCAAGGGCGAACTGGCGCGGATGTGGGCCGGTGCGTTCGAGCGCGAGGCGATCCGCCCGCATGTGCTCGGCCGCTTCGCCGACATGTTGAAGGCGGTCGAGCAGCATCCGGCGATGCTGTTCTTCCTCGACAACCAGCAATCGCTCGGACCGGATTCGCGCGCAGGCCAGAACCGCAAGCGCGGGCTGAACGAAAATCTCGCGCGCGAGATCATGGAGCTGCATACGCTTGGCGTTGGCGGCGGCTATACGCAGGAGGACGTCACTTCGCTCGCGCGCATCATCACCGGCTGGACCTTTGCCGGCCGGCAGGGGCAGCTCGGGGCACCCGGCTCGTTCGCCTTCAACGCCAATGCGCATCAGCCCGGGTCGCAGCTGCTGCTCGGCAAGACCTATGAAGCGACGGGCCTGGCGCAGGGCGAAGCCGCGCTCGCCGACATCGCGCGCCATCCCTCGACCGCGAATTTCATCGCCACCAAATTCGTCCGCCACTTCGTTGCCGACGATCCGCCTCAGGCGCTGGTTGCGCGGTTGCGCGATGTCTTCATCAAGACCGACGGCGATCTCAAGGCGCTTGCCACGGCTTTGGTCGATTCCAATGAGGCCTGGCAGGCGCCGTTGACCAAGATGCGCTCGCCTTACGATTTCCTGGTCGCGACCGGCCGGCTGCTTGCGCGCGTACCGGAGGATCCCGGCGGATATCTCGGCAATCTGAACCTGCTCGGCCAGCCGCTGTGGACACCGGCCGGACCGAACGGTTTCCCCGACACCGCTGCGGCCTGGGCCGCGCCCGAGGGCATGAAGCTTCGGCTCGACATTGCCTCGCAGATGGGCGCGCGGCTCGGGCCCAACATCGATCCGCTCGACCTGCTGGAATTCGCCGCGGCCGATGCGGCGTCAACCGAAACGCGCAAAACCATCGAGCGCGCGGAATCGCGCCAGCAGGCGCTGGCACTGTTGCTGATGTCGCCGGAATTGCAGAGGAGATGATGATGATCGACTGCGTCGAAAACCGGCTCCTCACCTCGCGCCGTGGCCTTCTGCTCGTCGGCGCCTCATTCGCGGCCTGGGCCTATTTGCCGAAATTCGCGCGCGCGGCCGACGGACGCGATCCCCGGCTGGTCGTGGTGATCCTGCGCGGCGCGCTCGACGGCCTTGCGACCGTCGCGCCGATCGGCGACCCCGATTATGCCGGCCTGCACGGTTCGATCGCGCTGACCGCGGATGGTGCGCATCCCGCGCTGATGCTCGACAGCTTCTTCGCGCTGCATCCGTCGATGCCGGAATTTGCGCGGATGTATCGCGCGCAGCATGCCGCGGTGATCCATGCGGTGGCGACGCCCTATCGCGATCGCTCGCATTTCGACGGCCAGGACGTGCTCGAGAGCGGCTATGCCGGTCCCGGCCGCGTGCAGTCCGGCTGGCTCAATCGCGCGCTGGAATCGCTGCCGCGCGGTGAGCGCGTGTCGAGCGGCCTTGCCGTCGGCCCGACCACCCCGCTGGTGTTGCGCGGCAATGCGCCGACCGTCGGCTGGGCGCCGGTCGCGCTGCCGCAGGCCGACGACGACACCGCGATGCGGCTGGTCGAGCTCTACCGTCATCGCGATCCCTCGTTGGCCTCGGCGCTGTCGCAAGGTCTCCAGTTGGAAAAGGCCGCATCCGGCGACGACATGAAGCCGAAGCCCGGCAATCAGGTTGCGCAGATGCGACAGGTCGCGAGGGGCGCGGCAAAACTGATGGCCGCCGATGACGGTCCGCGCATCGCCGCACTCGCCTTCGACGGCTGGGACACGCATGCCAATGAAGGCGGTCCGGTCGGGCGCCTCGCCTTCCTGCTCGGCGGCCTCGACGGCGCGCTCGCCGAATTCGAAAGCGGCCTCGGTGATCGTTGGCGCGACACCGTCGTCGTCGTCGCCACCGAATTCGGCCGCACCGCGCGCATCAACGGCACCGACGGCACCGATCACGGCACCGGCACCATCGCGCTGCTCGCCGGCGGCGCGGTGAAGGGCGGCCGCGTCATCTCCGACTGGCCCGGCCTCAAGCCCGCCAACCTCTTTGAGGCCCGCGACCTCAAGCCGACCACCGATCTCCGCTCCGTGATCAAGGGCGTGCTGCAAGGCCAGTTCGGCCTGTCGGATCAGGTGCTGGCCCAGACAGTGTTTCCGGACAGCGCAAGCGCAAGGCCGATGAAGGGGCTGGTGGCTTGACTTAAGCCTCTCCCCGTCCTTCTGCGGGGAGAGGTCGGATCGCCCCCGGCGATGCGAAGCATCGTCCGGTGCGATCCGGGTGAGGGGCAGGGCACACTGTTGCCAAAGTGGCAGTCCATCCGACTCGTACAATGACCGTGCGTACATCGCGCAGCCAGTCTACATTTCACGCCGAACTCGCGGAGGCGGCCCCTCACCCCATCCTCTCCCCGTAAGAAACGGGGCAAGGGAGTGAAAGAGCGGCGCCTCCCTCACTTCAGGAGAAATCATTCATGTACATCGCCATGAACCGCTTCCGCGTCACAAAAGGCTCCGAAGCTGCCTTCGAGCAGGTCTGGGCGTCGCGCGACACGCATCTGGACAAGGTGCCGGGCTTCGTCGAATTCCATCTGCTCAGAGGGCCCGAGCTCGAGGACCACACGCTCTACGCCTCGCACACAGTGTGGGCGAACCATTCGGCGTTCGAGGCCTGGACCAAGTCGGAGGCGTTCCGCGCGGCGCATGCCCGCGCCGGCGACAACAAGCCGCTTTATCTCGGCCATCCCCAGTTCGAGGGGTTTGAGGTCAAGCAGACGGTGGGACGCGGCGCCAAGTAGCGCCGCGCCAGTTATTGCTGGAGCATGATCTATCCGGAAAACCGCTGCACACTTTTCCGGATCATGCTCTAGCCCTTGGTGATTCCATCGATCTCGGCGAGATCGTGCGCGCTGAGCTGCCAGGCGATCGCCTTGACGTTCTGCTCGACCTGTTCGACGCGGGTGGCGCCGGCGATCACGCTCGACACTTGCGGGCGCGCGGCGAGCCAGGAGAAGGCGAGCTCGAGCATCGAATGGCCGCGGGCCTTCGCAAAAGCCTGCAGCTTCTCGACGATGTCCTCGTTGCGCGGCGTGACGTAGCGGTCGCGCAGCGCGGGCGCCTTGCCGAAGCGCGTGTCCGCGGGAGCGGCCGCGCCGCGCTGGTATTTGCCGGTGAGCAGGCCGCTTGCCAGCGGGAAGAACGGCAGCAGGCCGAGCTTGTACTCCTGGGCGGCGGGCAGCAGATCCTTCTCGATGTCGCGGACGACGAGGCTGTACTCGTCCTGCGCCGAGACGAAGCGGCTGACGTTCATCGCGCGCGCGGTGAGCTCGGCCTCGGCGATGCGCCACGCTGGAAAATTGGAATGGCCGATATAGCGGACCTTGCCCTGTCGGACGAGATCGTCGAGCGCGCGCAGCGTCTCTTCCAGCGGCGTCAGCGGATCGTAATCATGCTGCTGGTAGAGATCGATGTAGTCGGTCTTGAGCCGCGTCAGGCTGGCTTCGACCGCGTTCATGATGTAGCGGCGCGAGGCGCCCTGCTTGGTGCCGTCGGCCGCCATCGGCTTGGAATATTTGGTGGCGAGCACGATGTCCTTGCGGCGGTCGCCGAGCACGGTGCCGAGCACCGTCTCAGAGCCGCCCTGGCCCGCATAGATGTCGGCGGTGTCGAACAGCGTGATGCCGAGATCGATCGCGCGGTGGATCACCTTGCGCGAGGTTTCCAGATCGGTGCGCTGGCCGAAATTGTTGCAGCCGAGCCCGACTGCGGACACGCGCAGGCCGGAGCCGCCGAGATTACGAATTTCCATGGGGAATCCTGTCAGAAAAGAGCAGACCCCCATTGTGACCGCGGTGCACCGCACCGGCAAGCGGCTGGCTGCGTTGCAGCCATGCTGAAAGGAACTGCGGACAAAAAAATGCGGCCCCTGTCAGACGCGGCGACTGACGGGGACCGCTTGGGGCGCTTGATCGGTGACGGGGGGCCTGATCAGACGCGACTGCAACCTAGTCCCGGTGTGTTACGTGCCGGTGACACGCAAAGTTATCCACAGGCGTCTGCCCCGGCAAAAATCAGAAGATCTTGCGATAGACGATGAAGCCGGAGCGTTCCGCGACCTTGTCATAAAGGCTCTGCGCCGTGGTGTTGGTCTCATGCGTCTGCCAGTAGACCCGCGGCGATCCCGCGAGCTTGGCGCGCTCGTAGACGCCGTAGATCAGCGCGGAGGCGACGCCCTTGCCGCGCGCGGCTTCGAGCGTGAACAGATCCTGCAAATAGCACGACGGCTCGATCGCGGTGGTGCTGCGATGAAACAGATAGTTCGTCATGCCGAGCAGCTTGCCATCGCTCTCGGCGACCAGCCCATGCACCGGCTCGTAACCATCGAAGAAGCGCTGCCATGTCACCTTCGTAATCTCGGGCGCGAGCGCGGTTGGACCGGAGCGGCCGTAGAAGGCGTTGTAGCCGTCCCACAGCGGCAGCCATTGATCGTAGTCCTGCCGGGTGACGGAGCGAATGGTGGGCGACATCTGGGAAATCCACGATGAGTGAGGAAAGCTTCATACGTGATGAAGCTGTGTCGATCAATTTATCATGCGAGACGGATGCATACTCGGTTGGGCCAAACGGCGTGCCCTGCCCCTCACCCGGATCGCTGCGACAGCAGAAACTCAATCGATCCGCTCAAGTAAGGGGCGCGCAGCCCTCTCGCTCCCTCGCCCCGTTCTTACGGGGAGAGGGTGGGGTGAGGGGCTGTCTCCACGAGCATCGGTCGCAGCCGCATCACTCCGCAACACGCAGATAGCGGATCAGCTTCCGCCCGGTGGGATCGCGCAGCGCGCGGTAGTAGTCGGCGCGCGCCGGCGCGTCGGTGTGGCGCACGAGGTCCGTCACCGGCGTGTAGCTCAGCATGCGGCCGCCGTCGGGCAGCGCGGTGCAGACGAAACGCAGCACCTCGCCGTTGCGCAAGGCGATATTGATCGGCGTGGCGTCGCCGATCCGCACCATCTCCATGCGCTGCGCGATGAAGACGCCCAACTCGTCCTCCGGCAAATCGAAGGCGTCGGTGTCGCGGCCGTGATACATCAGCGCGATGAAGGGCGGCTTCTCGTCGGCCTTCTCGTCCGGCAGCGCGAAATAATCGCGGAAGGCGCGGTTGATGAATTCGGCGCGGGTTTCCGCATCGAGCAACACGATGCCGATATCGATCTGGTCGAGCGCGGCGGAGAGCCGCGCGGCAATGGCGTGGCTCCGGCGCTCGGCCGCAAATGTGTCGAGCAGCCGCTCGCGCATGAGTCCGGTAATGCCTGCGGTGCCGAAGGTCGTCACTGCGAGGAGCCCGACCAGATCGGCGGCGGCATGGAGGGGCATGGCACGGTGGCCAAGGAAGAACAGCGTGGCGCCGATCACGGCGAGGGCCGCGCTGGTCATGGCGGACGCGAAGCCCGACAATGCGCCCGCAAACGCGACGACACAGACGAACAGCGGCGCAGGCGAGGGAAGCGGAACGGCGCGGTCGAGCAGGATCGCCAGCAGTGCGATCGCTGCCGTCAGCACGGGACCGGAAATGGCACGCCATCCGAACCGCATGGGCCTCGCTCATTCCTCCCTGAACGAGATAAGGCCGTCACACTGACCGATGGTTGCGCAAGCGCAATCCGATTTCGCGCGGTGCGCTTAAGGGGCGCCTGCCTGCGTGCCCAAAGCTTTCGGATGATTTTAGACCAAATGCGCATGCCCGATGCGCTGCTGCAGCGCGGGCGCAATCCACGTCGACGTCCCCGGGCCTTTGCGGGTGCCGACGAAAATCAAAAGCGACGCCGCGACCAGGATGGCCGCAGTCAGGGTGATTGCAACGACGATCACAGGCGATTTCATCGATGTCCTGTCGCGATGCCGGTCGGCGCGGGGCCGCGCGGCACCTTGAAGGCTGTCCGGGATGAAACGGGGATCAGACCGGCAGGCCCATCGCCATGGTCGCCTTGGTCGACAGCACCGTGAGGGTGACGATCAGGCATAGCGAGACGGCGGCGACGGCGAGCGAGGCCGCGACCGCATTGGCTAGCCGGGAAGACGAGACGGTATCGGTCTGGCCCTGAAAGCCGACCGCGCCGGACGCCCGCATCATGGTCTAAATCCTTCAACGTGCGAGCGAATCACCCGCGACGCCGAACAACTTCACAGTTTCAGCCGGCAATATTGGGGCGGCTAACCCGCCGAAAACGGCGGGAATAGGGCAAAGGTTAGCGCAATGCCCGCTATTTCTTAACGCCGCACCGGTTTTCAGGCCCCGGCGGCGATGCTGGCGGGATCGTCGACGCCGGCGGGGCGCCAGTCCATCGCCACGAAACCGGACGCGGCCTCGACGCGCTTCAGCCAGTCCCGGATCGCCGGGAAGGGCGAAAGGTCGAAGTCGCAGCGGTCGGCAAGGTGGGTGTAGCCGTACAGCGCGATGTCAGCCACCGTGAGCTGGCGGGCGGCGAAATAGGCGTTGGTCTTGAGATGGTTCTCCATCACCTGGAGCGCGCCATAGCCGCGCTCCATCCAGTCCTCCAGCGCGTGGGTCTGCAGGTCGCGGCCGCCCTTGACCAGCGACAGCCAGAAATAGGCGGCGCCGATATTGGGCTCGAGCGCGTGCTGCTCGAAGAACATCCATTGCAGCGCCTCGGCGCGATCAATGCGGTTCTCCGGTGCCAGCGGCGTGCCGACGGCGACGTACCACAGGATGGCGTTGGACTCGGCGAGATAGCGATTGTCGCCGACCTCGAGCAGCGGCACCTGGCCGGACGGGTTCTTCGCCAGGAAGTCCGGCGTCTTGCTCTCGCCGCGCAGAATGTCCACCTCGATGGGTTGGTAGGGCAGGTTCAACAGCGCCAGCGCAAGGCGGACCTTGTAGCTGTTGCCCGAGCGTTGCATCGAATAGAGCTTGTACATTCTGGGAGTTCGATTCCGAGGGACGGGAAGGCGCGGTGCTTGTTGTCCCGCACCGCGGCTAAACAATGATGCCGATGCGAATCCGCCGCAAGGGCTGCCCCATAGAAAAACTCGAAAACCCTACCGCACTGCAACGCTGCGGAAGATCATTTTCGTGCGACGCTGAAAATCAGATCACGCTTGCGTCAACGTGCACGACGCATCGCTTCGCGCGATCGTGTGCGAAGTGGTGATGGGTCGCAAACTCGCCACCGGTTGACGGTCAGTCGCAGGCCTTGCGCGTCAGCCGGCCGTCAGTCTTGTGGCGCTCGCGCGGCTTCAGAATTGCTCCGAGGACAAGCCTTGCCGGATATGAGCGTTTTGCCCGGCAAACTTGCGGAAAATTGCGGGAAATCGAGCCTTGAAACGCTCCAAACTCGTAAACTTTTCCGAGATTGGGCCGAAGTTTCTTGCGGTGCAGCGGCACACGTTTTAGGGTGTCTCCATTCCCACAATCAGAGTCGTGAGGCCAAAGGGTTCACGACGCTTGTCAGGAGATGACGATGGCCTTCCTTGCTGCTGCGCTCGACCGTGTGAAGCCGTCCGCGACCATCGCGGTCACGGATAAAGCACGCGCGCTGAAAGCGGCGGGCCGCAATGTCATCGGCCTCGGCGCCGGCGAGCCCGACTTCGACACGCCCGCCAACATCAAGCTGGCGGCGATCCACGCCATCGAATCCGGCAAGACCAAGTACACCGCGGTCGACGGCATCCCCGAGCTGAAGGACGCGATCATCGCGAAGTTTCAGCGCGAGAACGGCGTCGTCTACAAGCCGAACCAGATCATCGTCGGCACCGGCGGCAAGCAGGTGCTCTACAACGCGCTGATGGCGACCATCAATCCGGGCGACGAGGTGATCATCCCGGCGCCCTATTGGGTCAGCTATCCCGAGATGGTGGCGCTTGCCGGAGGCGAGCCGGTGCCGGTGGTCTGCAACGCCGCGAGCGGGTTCAAGCTCCAGGCCGAAGCGCTCGATCGCGCGATCACGCCGAAGACCAAATGGGTGATCCTGTGCTCGCCGTCGAACCCGACCGGCGCGGCTTACACGCGCGCCGAGCTCAAGGCGCTCACCGACGTGCTGGTCAAGCATCCGCATGTGTGGGTGATGACCGACGACATGTACGAGCATCTCGTTTACGACGACTTCCAGTTCACCACCGTCGCGCAGGTCGAGCCCAGCCTCTACGACCGCACGCTCACCGTGAACGGCGTGTCGAAGGCCTATTGCATGACCGGCTGGCGCATCGGCTACGCCGGCGGTCCCGCGCAGCTGATCAAGGCGATGTCGACCATTCAGTCGCAGTCGACCTCGAACCCGTCCTCGATCTCGCAGTGGGCGTCGGTGGAAGCGCTGAACGGTCCGCAGGACTTCATCGCCGCCAACAACAAGGTGTTCAAGGAGCGTCGCGATCTCGTCGTCTCCATGCTCAACCAGGCCAAAGGCATCGAGTGCCCGCGTCCCGAGGGTGCTTTCTACGTCTATCCGTCCTGCGCCGGCACGATCGGCAAGACCGCGCCGTCGGGCAATGTGATCTCCAACGACGAGCAGTTCGTCACTGAGCTCTTGGAGACCGAAGGCGTCGCCGTGGTGCAGGGTTCGGCCTTCGGCCTCGGCCCGGCCTTCCGCATCTCCTACGCGACCAAGACCTCGGACCTCGACGACGCCTGCAAGCGCATCCAGCGCTTCTGCGGCAATCTGCGCTGAGCCAGTCGTAGCAAGAATTGAAAGGCCCGCTTCGGCGGGCCTTTTTTATTTGTGCTTCGATTGAGCGGAGTCGGATGGACTTTCACTTGGGCCAGCAGCATGCCTTGCCCCTCACCCGGATTGCTGCGCAATCCGACCCCTCCCCGCGGAAGGGCGGGGAGAGGTTAAGACGCGCCCGATAGCGCGCTCGATTCCGTAAGTGATGCACCGCTCTCGCACTCCCTCGCCCCGCTCTTGCGGGGAGAGGGTGGGGTGAGGGGCTCTTTCCGCGAGTTCGGTTTAAGATGCATCCGATCTGGCACCTACAACACTCTTGTGGCATAGACCACCGCGCGCCTCGGGAATGGCGCCCGCTCTGCCCGCATCACATTCATCGCCGGAGACATTTCATGCGCCGCTCACTCGTCCTCGCCGCACTCACTGCCGCGAGCCTCGTCGCTTCCATCGCGGGCGCCAGCGCGCAGTCGCGGTTGGTAAAGGTCGGCGTGCTCGAATGCCGCGGCGGCGCCAGCGTCGGTTTCATCGTGGGGTCTGTCACCAACCTCGGCTGCGTGCTGCGCGTCGATGGTTTGCCGGACGATCGTTATGTCGCGACGATCCGCAAAGTCGGTCTCGACCTCGGCATCACCCAGGAGACGGCGCTCGCCTGGGGTGTGTTCGCGCCGGTGAACCGGCTCGGACCAGGCGACCTCGCCGGCAATTACGCCGGCGCACAGGGCAGCGCCTCGGTCGGCGTCGGCCTTGGCGGCAACGTACTGGTCGGTGGCTCCAACAATTCGATCGCGCTCCAGCCGCTCAGCGTGCAGGGCCAGGTCGGCCTCAACGTTGCGGCTGGCCTGGAAAGCCTGGAACTCCGCCCGGGCCGTTAACGCCCGACGACGAAGGTGGTGGTTCACCTCTCGCCGCTGGGGAGAGGTGGAACACTGACGACGCACCGCAGCGACGTTTGACGCTTGCCAAATCTCGGGGACGGGCAGAGCATCTGCGTTTGCCGACCCAATCATGGGCCGAGCTCCACACCAAGGAGGCGGCGAAATGGGACAAGACGTCAGAAGTCCCCGAGGTCCACGGTGCATTGCGCTGGTGGGCCCTTTCCAAAGCGGTAAAACCACACTTCTCGAAGCGATCCTGGCGCGCACGGGCGCAATCCCGCGCGCCGGCAGCGTCGATGCCGGAACCTCCGTCGGCGACGCCACGCCTGAGGCCCGTCATCACAAGATGACCGTTGGCCTGACTGCCGCCACCACGAGTTTCATGGGCGACAGCTATACCTTCCTGGATTGCCCCGGTTCCGTCGAGTTCGCCCACGACATGCGCGCGGCGCTTCCTGCCGTCGATGCCGCGATCGTGGTCTGCGAGGCCGACGAGAAGAAGCTGCCGCAGCTTCAGATCATCCTGCGCGAGCTGGAGGAGCTGAAGATTCCGCGCTTCCTGTTTCTCAACAAGATCGATCGCGCCAACAAGCGCATCCGCGAGACGCTCGCGACGCTCCAGCCCGCTTCGCGCGTGCCGCTGGTGCTGCGCCAGATTCCGATCTGGAAGGACGAGCTGATAGAGGGTTTTGTCGATCTCGCGCTGGAACGTGCGTTTGTCTATCGCGAGCACAAGGCCTCCGAGGTGATTGCGCTGGAAGGTGATGATCTCGGCCGCGAGAAGGAGGCCCGATTCTCGATGCTGGAGAAGCTCGCCGATCACGACGACGCACTGATGGAGCAGTTGCTCGAGGACATTCCGCCGCCGCGCGATGCCGTGTTCGACGACCTCGCCCGCGAACTGCGCGAGGGACTGATCTGCCCCGTGCTGCTCGGCGCTGCCGCGCGCGAAAACGGCGTGTTGCGTCTGATGAAGGCGCTGCGCCACGAGGCGCCCGGCATTGCGGAGACCGCAAAACGTCTCGGCGTGCCCTCCACTAAAGACGCGCTCGGCTTCGTCTTCAAGACGCTGCACTCGCAGCACGGCGGAAAACTGTCGCTGACACGGCTGCTTGCCGGCCATCTCGACGACGGTGCCACGCTGCAATCCGCCTCCGGCGGGACGGGCCGCATCTCCGGCATCCTGGCCGTCAACGGCGCTTACGAGAGCAAGCGTGCTTCGGCCGAAGCCGGTGACACCGTGGCGCTCGCCAAGCTCGATCCGATCAAGACCGGCGATACGGTTTCGAGCGGCAAGGCGCCGCCCGCTGGACTGGTCGCCGCAGAGCCGACGCCGCCGGTGCTCGCAATTTCGGTTGCGGCCACCGACCGCAAGGACGACGTCAAGCTCGGCCAGGCGCTGACGCGGCTGCACGAGGAGGATCCTTCCCTCGTCGTCGTGATGAACGCCCAGACCCACGACACCGTACTGTGGGGCCAGGGCGAGATGCACTTACGTGTCGCCAGCGAGCGGCTGCGCGATCGCTTCGGCGTCAAGATCACCTCGCATCCGCCCGCGATCGGTTATCAGGAAACCATCCGCAAGCCGATCGTTCAGCGTGGCCGCCACAAGAAGCAGTCGGGCGGTCACGGCCAGTTCGGCGATGTCGTGCTCGACATCAAGCCGCTGCCGCGCGGCGACGGCTTCAAGTTCACCGAGAAGGTGGTCGGCGGTGCGGTGCCGCGCAACTATATCGGCGCGGTGGAAGAGGGCGTCGTCGACGGGCTCACCCGCGGCCCGCTCGGTTTCCCCGTCACCGATCTGCAGGTGACGCTGACCGACGGCTCCTATCACAGCGTCGATTCCTCCGACCTCGCCTTCCGCACGGCGGCGCGGGTCGGGCTCAATGAAGGCCTGCCGCAATGCCAGTCGGTGCTGCTGGAGCCGATCCACGTGGTCGAGATCGTCTGTCCGACCGATGCCACCGCCAAGATCAATGCGATCCTGTCGGCGCGGCGCGGCCAGATCCTCGGCTTCGACACCCGCGACGGCTGGAGCGGCTGGGACTGCGTCCGCGCCATGATGCCGGAAGCCGAGATCGGCGAGCTCATCGTCGAGCTGCGCTCGGCCACGGCAGGCGCCGGCAGCTTCACCCGCCAGTTCGACCACATGGCCGAAGTCAGCGGCCGCGCCGCCGACCAGATCATCGCCGCGCATCAGCACGCGGCGTGAGCCTGTCAAGAAGGTGCAACTCTCTCACGCCATCTCCCCGTTCTTTACGAGGAGAGGGCGTGAGGGGCTGTCTCTACGAGCGCGGCGAAAATTGGATTCACGCAGCCTCTTCCCCACCGTCATTGCGAGCGAAGCGAAGCAATCCAGAGTCTTTCCGCTGAGGGATTCTGGATTGCTTCGTCGCTTCGCTCCTCGCAATGACGGTGGAGACAGATGGGCTCGCAAGAGGAACTTCCCTTGCCTTCAATCTTATATGATGTATTTTACATCATTGTACATACTTCATATATCAATTATAAGCTCTGACACGTGAGGCCAAGGTGATCACGTCATTCCAGATGCGGGCAGCCCGCGCGCTCATCGGCATTGACCAGAAAACCCTGGCCGAACTCGCCGGCGTGTCGCTGCCGACCATCCAGCGGATGGAGGCCTCTACCGGCAATGTGCGCGGCGTGGTCGAGACCTTGATGAAGGTGGTCGAGGCGTTCGATCGGGCCGGCGTCGAGCTGATCGGCGAACAGGCGCGCAGCGAAAGCGGCGGACGTGGCGTTCGGCTGAGAGAGCCGGGGCCGCCGCGCAAGGTGGGAGCATGATCTGCGGATGATCGGGCTCGAGAGCATGAACTAACGCACCGTCGCGCCGAAGCACGCGGCCGCACGATGCATCGGAGCATTGTGGGCAGCGGAGCACTTGCTGAAATGACCATCACGGGCCAACACGCAGGCAAGCTGCACCAGCTTCGTCAGCCGAGCTTTACCGAACTCTATCTGCCAAAGCTCGTGACCGTCTGGCGCGAAGGTTATGGCTTGTCGGATTTCCGCGCCGACGTGTTTGCGGGATTGACCGTTGCGATCGTCGCGCTGCCACTGTCGATGGCGATTGCCATCGCCTCGGGCGTGACGCCGGACCGGGGCCTCTACACCGCCGTGGTCGGCGGCTTCATCGCGTCGCTGCTCGGCGGCAGCCGGTTTCAGGTCGGCGGACCGGCCGGCGCCTTCATCGTGCTGGTTGCGGCGACCGCCGACCGTCACGGCGTCGACGGCGTGGTCCTCGCCACCCTGATGGCAGGCCTGTTCCTGGTCGCCGCCGGCTTCCTGCGCATCGGCACCTACATCAAGTTCATTCCCTATCCGGTGACGGTCGGCTTCACCGCCGGCATCGCCGTGATCATCTTCGCAAGCCAGTTGCGCGATCTCGGCGGCATCACGCTCGCGGGGAAAGAGCCCAGCGAGTTCGTGCCGAAACTCGGCGCGCTCGCGGCAGGCCTGAACACCATCAATCCCTCCGCAATTGTGGTCGCCGTCGCCAGCATCGCCATCATCGCCGGCCTGCGACGCTGGCGGCCGTCCTGGCCCGGTATCCTGATCGCGGTCGTGCTCGCGGCCATCGCGACCGCTGCACTGTCGCTGCCAATTGAAACCATCGGCAGTCGTTTCGGCGGCATCCCGCGCGAATTGCCGTCGCCGGCGCTGCCGGCGTTCTCGCTGGCCAAGGCAAAGGCGGTGCTGCCGGATGCGATCTCGTTCGCGCTGCTCGCGGCCATCGAATCGCTGTTGTCCGCTGTGGTCGCCGACGGCATGACCGGGCGCCGTCACCGCTCCAATTGCGAGCTGGTGGCGCAAGGCGCCGCCAATATCGGCTCGGCGCTGTTTGGCGGCATCTGTGTCACCGGCCTGATCGCACGCACCGCGACCAATATCCGCGCCGGCGCGCGCGGGCCGCTGGCGGGCATGCTACATTCGGTGTTCCTGCTGCTGTTCATGGTGATCGCGGCGCCGCTGGCGAGCTACATCCCGCTCGCCGCGCTTGCCGCCGTGCTCGTGGTGGTGGCCTGGACCATGGCGGAAAAGCAGGAATTCGCGACGCTGCTGCGTTCGTCCTGGGGCGATGCCGTCGTGCTGCTCGCAACCTTCCTGCTCACGATCTTCCGCGATCTGACCGAAGGCATATTGGTCGGCTTCGCGCTCGGTGCGGTGCTGTTCATCCATCGCATGGCGGAGATGACCGGCATCGAGGAGCACTCGCCCCTGGTCGCGGGCGATCGCCCCGATGACGGCAACGGCGCGCGCGTGCCTTACGATCCCGCGCTCGCGGTGGATCGCGACGTGCTGGTCTATCGCATTACCGGCGCGTTCTTCTTCGGTGCGGCGTCCGCAATCGGAGGCGTGCTCGACGGCATCGCCGACAAGCGCAAGGCGCTCGTGGTCGATTTCGCCGCGGTACCGTTCCTGGATTCCACTGCGGCAAACGTGCTCGGCCGCGTCGCGGCCAAAGCGCACCGCCAGGGCATCCAGCTGTTCATCACCGGCGCCTCGCCCGCCGTCCGCCGCGTGCTGCTGACCCACGGCGTAACTCCGCCGCTGGCGCGCTATCGCGAGACGATCGAGCACGCGGTCGCCGACATCAAGGCAGCCCCCGGCGTGAATGCGTCCGCGGTCGACGAACCCGTCGGCTAGCCGCGCGCCCTTCTCAAGCCGGCCGATTTGTTCGACACTGTCGCGACGTCACGGCGATGGTGCATGGGGGATGCTGGACTCGCGTCGCAATATTGCGCTGGCCTGCGCGCTCAGCGCGCTGGCAGGCTATGTCGACGGCATCGGCTTCCTGCATCTCGGCGGCCTGTTCGTCTCGTTCATGAGCGGCAACTCCACGCGCCTCGGCGTCAGCCTTGCGGAGGCGCAGTGGTGGCAGGCCGCCGGCGCGCTCGGCCTGATCGCGCTGTTCGTCGCGGGCGCGGCAGCCGGCAGCCTCGTGGTGCTCGGCGGCGGCACCGAGCGGCAACCCTGGCTGCTGCTGATCGAAGCCGTGCTGCTTGCAGCGGCCGCGCTCTGCCACGTCTACGGCCTGTCGAACCTCGCGATCGCATGCATCGTGCTGGCGATGGGCCTGGAGAATGCCGTGTTCCAGATCGACGGCGGGGCGGGCCTCGGCCTCACCTATGTCACGGGAGCGCTGGTCAAGGTCGGCCAGTTCCTCGCGGTTAGCCTGACCGGCGGTCCGCGCTGGAGCTGGGCGCCGAACCTCTTGATGTGGGCGGCACTGGTTGCGGGCTCCGCGGCCGGCGCGCTCGCCTATGCCTGGATCAATCTCGCCGCAATCTGGTTTGCCGCTGGCGCGGCACTGGCGCTGGCCGCGATCATCACTGTCGTGATGCGGCGCCCGCGCGCTTGACAGCGCCTGCCGGACGCGAAATGGATCGCCTCCCACACTCTCTTTCGGGGAACGAGATCGTGACCAAGGCTCCCGCAGCCTGTTTGATCGGATGGCCGGCCGCGCATTCGCGCTCGCCGCTGATCCATCATTACTGGCTGCGCACGCTCGGCATCGCAGGCGGCTATGTCATCGAGGCCGTTCCGCCCGAGGATTTGCGCGATTTCGTGCTGCGGCTGTCGCTGCGCGGTTTTGTCGGCGCCAATGTCACCATTCCGCACAAGGTCGGCGTGCTGGAGCTGTCGGCCCCCGATGCGCGTGCCAAGGCCGTGGGCGCCGCCAACACGCTGTGGTTTGCCGACGGTGAGCTGCGCTCGACCAATACCGATGTCGAAGGCTTTCTCGGCAATCTCGACGCCAGCGCGCCCGGCTGGGACAAGGCGGATGAAGCGCTGGTGCTGGGGGCCGGTGGCTCCTCGCGCGCCGTGGTGTTCGGGCTGCTCGAACGCGGCTTTGGCCGGGTCCATCTCGCCAACCGCACCCTGGCGCGGGCCGAGGGGCTGGCCGCGGAATTCGGGCCGAACGTGCATCCGTTGGCCTGGGACGGGATCAATGACGTGCTGCCGCGGGCAAAATTTCTCGTGAACACCACCTCGCTCGGCATGCACGGCCAGCCCGCGCTCGAGGTCGATGTCGCGCGCTTGCCGCAAGCGGCCGTGGTCGCCGACCTCGTCTATGTCCCGCTGGTGACGCCGCTGCTGGCGGCCGCCAGGGCCCGCGGGCTCAAGACCGCCGACGGGCTCGGCATGCTGCTGCACCAGGCGGTGCGTGGCTTCGAGCTGTGGTTCGGCCAGCGGCCAGAGGTGACCGCAGAGCTGCGTGCGCTGGTCGAGGCCGATCTCACAAAGACTTGAGAGAATAGTGCGCCGTTTGCGGCGTTCACTATCCGTGGGGATAATCGGAGACCATCATGACGATCCAACGTGCCAATTTCACGCGCCCGCTCATCGCCGTTGCGATGGTGGCTGCTTCCACCTTTGCTGCCGTCGCGCAAAAGGCGCCGGTGCCGACCCGCGTGCGAGGCACGATCGAGAGCGTCGAGGGCGAGACTATGCTGGTCAAGTCGCGCAGCGGTGAGGACGTCAAGCTCCATATCGCGTCCGACCTGCGGGTGGCTGGCGTCACCAAGATCTCGCTGGCCGATATCAAGGTCGGCTCTTTCGTCGGCGCCACCACCGTGCCGGGGCCGGACGGCGGCGAGAACGCGGTCGAGGTGCACGTGTTTCCGGAGAGCATGCGCGGCACCGGCGAAGGCTCGCGGCCCTATGATCTCAAGCCCAATTCCAGCATGACCAATGCGACGGTGTCGGAGAGCGTGGTCGGCAATGACGGCCATACGCTGCTGGTCAAGTACAAGGACGGCGAGAAGAAGGTGTTCGTGTCCGACATGACACCGGTCGTGACCTTCGTGCCCGGCGACAAGTCCGAGTTGAAGGCCGGCGCCAAGGTCATCGCCTTCATGAAGCAATTGCCGGACGGTTCGTTCGAGACCAATCGCGTCAATATCGGCCGTGACGGCCTGACCCCGCCGATGTGATCGAACTTTCCCGGAATAGCGGCGGTCAGACGGGGTTGCCCTGTCTGATCGTCGTAACGCCCTGGAGGGACAAGGCCATGCCGACACTGACCAACTGGATGCCACGCGCCGCAATGGCTGCATTCGCCACCTTTATCGCCGTATCAACCGCCTCGGCGCAGCAGCAGGCCCCGGCGGTCCGCATCCGCGGCACCATCGAGAGCGTCGACGGCAATACGCTCGGCATCAAGACCCGCGAGGGCACCGACGTGAAGGTGAACATGACCGACAACGTCGCCGTCTTCGCGGTGGTGAAGACGCAACTCTCCGAGATCAAGGAAGGCTCCTATATCGGCGTCACCGCCATGCCCGAGCCCGACGGCACGCAGAAGGCCATTGCCGTCCACATCTTCCCGGAGAACCAGCGTGGCGCCGCCGAAGGTTTTCGGCCCTGGGATGCCCGCGCCAACTCGACCATGACCAACGCCACCGTGGCGCAGACGGTCAAGGGCACCGACGGCCAGAACATCACGGTCAAATACAAGGACGGCGAGAAGAAAGTCGTGGTGCCGCCGGAGACCCCGATCGTCACCTTCGTCGCCAGCGACAAGTCCGAGATCAAGCCCGGCGCCAAGCTGATTATCTTCGGCGCGGCGAAGAAGGATGACGGCACACTGGAAGCGAACCGGGTCAATGTCGGCCGCGACGGCGTGACGCCGCCGATGTGAGCGATCGAAAACGGCGCCAAAATCTACGCTTGTCCGGGACGATAGCTGTTATTGCCGTTGCATCCCGGCAGGCGTTCTCAAACCGCAATGATATGATCGTCGATCTCGTCGATCCTGTTGACGCCGCACAGGCCCATGGTCGTGAGCAGCTCTTTCTGGATGATGTCGATCGCCTTGGCGACGCCGGCCTGGCCGCCGGCGCCAAGCCCGTACGCATAAGCGCGGCCGATCATGCAGGACTTTGCGCCGAGCGCGAGCGCGCGCATTACGTCCTGGCCGGAGCGGATGCCGCCGTCGAACATGATCTCCATCTTCTCGCCGACCGCGTCGGCGATCTCGGGCAGCACCTCGATCGAGGACGGCGCGCCGTCGAGCTGACGGCCGCCATGGTTCGACACCACCAGTGCCTGCGCGCCGGTCTTGGCCGCTTCCTCGGCGTCCTCGACGTCGAGAATGCCCTTGATGATGAGCTTGCCCGGCCAGATGCTCCGGATCCATTCGACGTCCTTCCAGTTCAGCGAGGTGTCGAACTGCGACGCGGTCCATTCGGCGAGGCGGTTGAGGTCCTCGGTGTTCTTCACGTGGCCGGCGATGTTGCCGAAGGTACGGCGCTTGCCCTGCAGCACGCCGGAGACCCAGGCCGGCTTGGTGGCGAAATCGATGAACTTCGACAGCGACCATTCGGGGGGAATCGTCATGCCGTTCTTGATGTCGGCATGGCGCTGGCCGATCACCTGCAAGTCGACGGTGAGCACGAGTGCGCTGCACTTCGCCGCGATCGCACGTTGGACCAGCTCCTTGATGAAGCCGCGGTCCTTCATGACGTAGAGCTGGAACCAGAACGGCTTCTCGACATTGGCCGCGATATCCTCGATCGAGCAGATCGACATCGTCGACTGCGTGAACGGGATGCCGGCGGCCTGCGCCGCGCGGCAGGCGTGAATCTCGCCGTCGCCGTGCTGCATGCCGAGCAGGCCCACGGGCGCCAGCATCAATGGCATGGTCGATTGCTCGCCGAGGATCGTGGTCGAGGTGTCGCGCCTGGAGACGTCGACCAGGATGCGCTGGCGGAACTTGATCGCCTGCATGTCCTCGCGATTGGCGCGCAGCGTTTCCTCGGCGTAGGAGCCGCGGTCGCAATAGTCGAAGAACGCCTTCGGCACGCGGCGCTTATGCAGCGCGCGAAGATCGTCGATACAGGTGATGTGCTTCATGAACGTTCCCCGGCCCGTCTTGTCTCGAGAGTCTCAAATCAAGAGTCTTGCATCGCAAGATTTCGGGGTCATCTAGCATGGTTGGATGCACAGCCAAATCGTTTGCGAGAGGGGCGCCATGACCAAGCCGCACGCAGGACCGTCGCCCGAACAGATCAAGGAAAAGCAGGACCTCGAAGACGCGCTGGAGGAGGGGTTGGAAGAGACCTTTCCGGGCTCCGATCCCGTCAACGTCACCCAGCCGGCACCGAGCCGCGCGGACGGCCATGTGAAGCGAAAGGCCTGAGCGCGGTTCCGCCTGGTTCCGGCCCTCAAACCGGAAATATAGTATTAACAAAGGGTTACCGGCACGCGCTCGACCCCGGTTCCGTAATGATTCATCATATTTTTTGAAGCCAATTTAGCGGCGCAGGCATTATAAGACCTCAGCAAATCAGGGATGCGGGTCCCGCTCGGGCACCCGGAGGTTGTACTGGGGATCCCTGGTTGTTGCGTGGGGGACGATATGAGCCGCAAATATTTCGGGACGGACGGGATCCGGGGCCGCGCCAACGGACTGATCACACCGGAGCTCGCGCTCAAGGTCGGCCAGGCCGCGGGCCTCGCGTTTCAGCGCGGTGACCACCGCCACCGGGTCGTGATCGGCAAGGACACCCGCCTGTCCGGCTACATGATCGAATACGCGATGGTCGCCGGCTTCACCTCGGTCGGCATGGACGTGCTGCTGGTCGGCCCGATGCCGACGCCGGCGGTGGCGATGCTCACGAAGTCGATGCGCGCCGATCTCGGCGTGATGATCTCGGCCTCGCACAATCTGTTCGAGGACAACGGCATCAAGCTGTTCGGACCGCAGGGCTTCAAGCTATCCGACGACGTCGAGAAGCAGATCGAGCTGCTGCTCGACGAGCCGATCGAGAAGAGGCTGGCACAAAGTGCGAGCCTCGGCCGCGCCCGCCGTATCGACGGCGTGCATGACCGCTACATCGAATTCGCCAAGCGCACGCTGCCGCGCGACCTCTCGCTCGACGGCCTGCGCGTCGTGGTCGATTGCGCCAATGGCGCCGCCTACAAGGTGGTGCCGGAAGCGCTGTGGGAATTGGGCGCCGACGTGATCCCGATCGGCGTCGAGCCCGATGGCTTCAACATCAACAAGGATTGCGGCTCGACCTCGCCGGAAGCGTTGTCGCGGAAGGTGCGCGAGATGCGCGCCGACATCGGCATTGCGCTTGATGGCGACGCGGACCGCGTCATCCTGGTCGACGAGCGCGGTCATGTCGTCGACGGCGACCAGCTGCTGGCGGTGATCGCGCAGAGCTGGAAGGAAGACGGCCGGCTGTCGCGTCCGGGCATCGTCGCGACCGTGATGTCCAATCTCGGGCTCGAGCGGTTCCTGAAGGGGCATGGGCTCGATCTCGTGCGCACGCCGGTCGGCGATCGCTACGTGCTCGAGCAGATGCTGAACGGCGGCTACAATCTCGGCGGCGAGCAGTCCGGCCACATTATCCTGTCCGACTACGCCACCACCGGCGACGGCTTCGTCGCCGCGCTGCAGGTGCTGGCCGTGGTGCAGAAGCTGCGCCGGCCGGTGTCGGAAGTCTGCCACCGCTTCGATCCGCTGCCGCAGATCCTCAAGAACGTCCGTCACAAGGGTGGCAAGCCGCTCGACGATTCCGAGGTGAAGTCGGCGATCTCCGACGGCGAGAAGCGGCTCAACGGCCATGGCCGCCTGCTGATCCGCTCCTCCGGCACCGAGCCTGTGATCCGCGTCATGGGCGAGGGCGAGGACCGCGTCCTGGTCGAGGACGTCGTCGACACCATCGTTTCGGCGCTGGGACAGGCCGCGGCGGCTTGACCTCTTCCTTCGCCCCTTGTGGGAGAAGTGGCGCGAAGCGCCGGATGAGGGGCAAGGGTAAGATGAGAGCGTGCACGCATCCCAGCTATCGATGATTGGCAGTGGTTCGGCCGCTTCCAGCATCGTAGTTAGGCAAGCTGCGCCGGTTCGCCGCGCCTGCCGGGATGCTCCAGTGAACAAGCCTGTCGTCGTACCTGCGGAAACGCTGACCGAGCCGGTCGTGATTGCCGATATCGCACCCGCCGCGGCCGCGGGGCCGGCCTATGTCGTGCTCGCCGGCATCAGCTTCTCGCACTTCCTCAACGACACCATGCAGTCGCTGATCGCCTCGGTGTATCCGATCCTGAAGGACACCTACGCCCTCGACTTCGCGCAGATCGGCATGATCACGCTGGCGTTCCAGTTCACGGCCTCGCTGCTCCAGCCGGTGGTCGGCCATTACACCGACAAGAAGGCGCAGCCGTACTCGCTGTCGATCGGCATGGCCTCGACCTTCTTCGGCCTGCTGCTGCTCAGCGCCGCGCACCAATATCTCGTCATCCTGATTGCCGCAGCCCTGGTCGGTCTCGGCTCGGCGGTGTTTCATCCCGAATCCGCGCGCATCGCGCGGCTCGCCTCCGGCGGTCGCTACGGCTTTGCGCAATCAGTGTTTCAGCTCGGCGGCAGCTTCGGCACCTCGATGGGGCCGGTGCTCGCCGCGCTCATCGTGGTGCCGTTCGGGCAGGGCAGCATCGCCTGGTTCTCCTCGATCGCGTTCCTCGCCATCGTCATCCTCTGGCGCATCGGCCGCTGGTACGAGCCGCAGATCAAGGCGAAGAAGATTGCGGTGGCGCAAGCCCATCCCGACGCGCCGAGCTCGCGCCGCGTCGCGGTTGCGCTTGCCGTGCTCGTCGCATTGCTGTTCTCGAAGCAGCTCTACGTCTCGAGCCTGTCGAGCTACTACATCTTCTACCTGATCGACCGCTTCGGCGTGTCGACGCAGGCAGCCCAAATGTATCTCTTCATCTTCCTGGCGGCAAACGCAGTCGGCGCGTTTCTCGGCGGTCCCTTGGGCGATCGCTTCGGCCGCAAGATCGTGATCTGGATATCGATTCTCGGCGCGCTGCCGTTCACGCTGGCGCTGCCCTATGCCGGGCTCTACGCGAGCGCGGTGCTGACGGTGATCATCGGCCTCATCATCTCCTCGACGACTTCGTCGATTATCGTGTTCGCGCAGGAGCTGGTGCCGCATCGCTTCGGCATGATCTCCGGCGTGTTCTTTGGCGTCGCCTTCGGCATCGGCGGGCTCGGCGCAGCCGTGCTCGGCAAGCTCGCCGATCACACCTCGATCGAGTTCGTCTATCAGGTCTGCGCCTATCTGCCGGCGATCGGCCTGCTTGCGGTGTTCCTGCCCAAGCTGCCGCGGCACGTGCGTTAACAAATCCTGTTTTGCCGCAACGCGGCTTCATACATCGTTAGCAAATGCGGCGCGTAAGCGCCGCATTTTTGCAACGCTTCCGCCGCATCCGCGCGCTCGTTGCGAAAAAATCAACCTTAAAAATTAGGGTTAAGTGGCGCTTAAACATTTGGTGCGATCGTCCCGCCTGTGAGTTTCCAGAACGTGAGGCATCTGCATTTTGCCTCACCGGCCATAAGGACGAAGCCAATGCGTAGCGTTAAGTCTCTCCTTGCCGCGGGTGCGGCATCAATGATCTCGTCGATGGCGTTCGCCGCCGATATGCCGATCGCGGCCCCGCCCCCCATGTATGCGCCGGTCGCCCCGCCCGCCGACTTCGGCGGCTGGTATCTGCGCGGCGACGTCGGCATGACCAACCAGAGCGCCAAGAGCATCGACAGCGCGACGTCGGCTACCTACCCGACCACGACGGCCGGGCTCGGCTTCGACTCGTCGCCGCTGTTCGACGTCGGCGTCGGTTATCGCTTCAACAACTGGTTCCGGACCGATTTGATCGGCCAGTATCGCGGCAAGGCCAATCTGCACGGTTCGCAGAGCGTCGTTCTCGGGGCGACGGACGTCGAAGCCAACACCTACACCGGCAGCAAGTCCGAGTGGGTCGTCATGGCCAACGCCTATGTCGATCTGGGCACCTGGTGGTGCATCACCCCGTTCATCGGCGCCGGTGTCGGCGGCTCCTACAACAAGCTCTCGGGCTTCCAGGATAACGGCGTCCGCTACACCGGCGGCGTCCTGTCCAACAGCGTCACCAATTTCGCCGACAACGGCAAGTGGAACCTGGCATGGGCCGCCCATGCCGGTCTCGCCTACAAGGTCAATCCCGGGTTCACCGTCGAACTGGCCTACAGCTACATGGATCTCGGCGACGCTGCGCCCGGCAACTTCCGCGCGTTCGACGGCAGCATCTCCGGTCCTTCGACCATCAAGGTCAAGAGCATCACCTCGAACGACGTCAAGCTCGGCGTGCGCTGGGAGCTCAACACCCCGCCGGTCTACGCGCCGCCGCCGCTCGTCACCAAGGGCTGATCGTCCGCCCCATCGCTTAATGTCTCTTAACGGCGCGGGATCACCCCGCGCCGTTTTGCTTTGCGTATTTTTCATGGCCTGGCGGCGACGAAAGCCTCTGGCGCAACCATTGGTTAAGGTTAACGAGCCATGATCACGAGCGAAAGTTCGAGTTCGATGGAGCGTTGCAATGCGTAGGCTTTTGTTGGCAGTGGCGATGTTGGGGACGGTGTCTGTCGCGCACGCGGCAGACCTCTCCGATCTGCCGATCCTGCGCGGTAGCGTCACCGACGGCCTTTCGACGTCATCCCATAATTGGGACGGCTTCTATGTCGGCGGCCAGTTCGGCTTTGCCACGTCCGGAATCGATTTCAGTCACGCTCCGAAATCGATGACCGATTTCATGCTTCGCGACAGCATCCTACAGGCGCCGGTCGGGGGGTGGTCGCTGCTGCCGAAAAATCACGTCCAGGCGACCGGGTTCGGCGCCTATGTAGGCCGCAACTGGCAGTTCTACGATGCCGTGATGGGCGTTGAGGCCAACTACAGCTACATGAACAATCTCGGGAGCAGTGCAAGCGATTCCATGTCGAGATTGATCCCCGGCGAAACGGCCCCCACCAATCACAACTATACCTACGATACGACCCTCGGTGGCGGCGCCGCGTTGCAGCTCAAGGACTATGCGACTTTCCGAGGTCGGGTTGGATGGTCTGGTGGGGACTTTATGCCTTATGCGTTTGGCGGCCTTGCGATCGGACGCGCCGACGTGTCGAGGTTTGCGACCGTGTCGTACGTGAAATACGATGACTTTACGGACCCCAACACCGGCGTCACGACTCGCTCGGTCGCCGGCACCGGTGTGATGACGCAGTCCGAGCGGCGCGCGAACAGTTTTATCTTCGGATGGACGGGGGGCATCGGAATCGAATACGCGTTGCTCGACTGTGTGATTCTGCGCGGCGAGTGGGAACACGTCGGGTTCTCGAATGCCAAGGATATCTCCGTCAGCCTGGACAATTTTCGCGTCGGTGCCGGCTACAAGTTCTGAGTCGTCCGCTTCCTGTTGACAGGTTCCGTCCGTCCTGATGCTCTGTCGCCTGGCATGGGGCGGTAGCGATGCAGATTTACGGCGATAGCAATTCCGGCAATTGTCTGAAGGTGAAGTGGGTGTGCGACAAGCTCGCATTGCCCTATCGCTGGATCGAGATCGATACGCGCAAGGGCGAGACGCGCACACCGCAATTCCTGAAGATGAACGGCGCCGGCCAGGTACCGACCATGGAATTCGACGACGGCCGCACGCTGGCGCAGTCCAACGCCATCATCCGCTATCTCGCCCGTGACAGCGCGCTCGTTCCGCGCGACGCCTTTGCCGCCGCCAAGATGGACGAATGGCTGTTCTGGGAACAATACAGCCACGAGCCCTATATCGCGGTGTGCCGCTTCCAGCTGGTCTATCTCGGCAAAAATGCTTCCGAGCTCGATCCTGACAAGGTCAAGCGCGGCTATGCGGCGCTCGACCGCATGGAGCAACATCTCGCCGCTGTCAGCTTCTTTGCGGGCGATGAGGTCTCGCTCGCCGACGTCTCGCTGCTCGCCTATACGCGTGTGGCGCATGAAGGCGGTTTTGATCTCGGCCGCTATGCCGCCATCCGCCGCTGGATCGCTGAGGCCGAGGCTTATCTCGGTCTCCCGCCGGCGAGCTGAGTCCTTCGCACGGAGGGAGTCCTGGAGTTTCCCGCATGAACGATAAGTCCGTCTCTATCCGTCCGGCGCGCCGCGAGGACGTGCCCGCGATCGTGGCGATGCTCGCCGACGATCATCTCGGCCGCGCCCGCGAGCGCGTCGAGGATCCGCTTCCGCTCCTCTACTATCAGGCGTTCGAGCGGGTCGAGCGTGACCAAAATCTCACGCTCGTGGTCGCCGAGAGCGAGGGCAGGGTGGTCGGCTGCCTGCAACTCGCGGTGCTCGCAGGCATCAGCTCGCAAGGCGGCCTTCGCGGCTTGCTCGAGGATGTCCGCGTGGCCTCTGATTGCCGCCGCCGCGGCATTGGCGAGCAGTTGGTGCAATGGGCGATTGCGGAAGCGAAAACGCGCGGCTGCAATCTGGTCGAATTGCTGACACATCAGAGCCGCGTCGATGCGCAGCGCTTCTACAAGCGCCTCGGATTTTCACTGAGTCACGCCGGCATGACTGTCCGCTTTTGACGCAGCGCGCCACAGGCGTTGCGCAAGCTGCACAATCGGATCGCGCATTCGTTCATCTTAAGAGCTGATAAACTACCGCATGGTCGTTCACGTTGATCGCGGAACGAACGGTGCTACGCAGCGTCAGACACCGGGCTCGGTCGGTTCGGGGATTTCAATGACAAGCTATTCCATGATCAAGGTCGGCAACGAATACGTTGTGCAGGCCAATGATAAATGCATTTTGAAAGTCGGCAGCCGCCGTCGCGCCGCGCAATTGATCAGCGAGGCCACGGACTTGCTGAATGCGCTCGCCCCGGTTGCATCCCCCGATCTCGTACCGGAGGAGCCATCACTCAAGCGTGAGACGCCTGAACTTCCTTGACTGGTCTTCCCGATTCCCGTATCAGCCGCGGCGGGACACCTCCCCCCAACGGGAGGCTTACTATCTGGAAGGGTAGACGATGACTGTAGCGAAGCCCGCTTCGCGGCCGAACGTGCCGCATTTTTCCTCCGGCCCCTGCGCCAAGCGCCCCGGATGGAACGCCCAAAATCTCAAGGACGCAGCGCTCGGCCGTTCGCATCGCGCGAAGGTCGGCAAGACCAAGCTCAAGCTCGCGATCGATCTGACGCGCGAAGTGCTTGAAGTGCCGGCCGATTATCGCATCGGCATCGTGCCGGCGTCCGATACCGGCGCGGTCGAGATGGCGCTGTGGTCGTTGCTCGGGGCAAAGCCCGTCACCACGATCGCCTGGGAATCCTTCGGCGAGGGCTGGGTCAGCGACATCGTCAAGGAATTGAAGCTCAAGGACGTCACCAAGCTCAACGCGGCTTACGGTGAAATTCCCGACCTTTCCAAGGTCGATCCCAAAAGCGACGTCGTCTTCACCTGGAACGGCACCACCTCGGGCGTCCGCGTGCCGAACGCCGACTGGATCAGCGCGACCCGCGAAGGCCTGACCATTTGCGACGCGACCTCTGCCGCGTTTGCGCAAGCCCTCGACTGGGCCAAGCTCGATGTCGTCACCTTCTCCTGGCAGAAGGCACTCGGCGGCGAAGCCGCGCACGGCATGCTGATCCTGTCGCCGCGTGCGGTGGAACGGCTCGAGACCTACAAGCCGGCCTGGCCGCTGCCGAAAATCTTCCGCATGACCAAGGGTGGCAAGATCAACGAAGGCATCTTCGTCGGCGAGACCATCAACACGCCGTCGATGCTCTGCGTCGAGGATTATCTCGATGCGCTGAACTGGGCCAAGTCGATCGGCGGCCTCAAGGCGCTGATCGGACGCGCCGACGCCAACACCAAGGTGCTGGTCGACTGGAAGGCGAAGACGCCGTGGATCGACTTCCTGGCCAAGGACGCCGCGATCCGCTCCAACACCTCGGTGTGCCTGAAGTTCACCGATCCCGCGCTCACCTCGCTCTCGGATGACGCGCAAGCCGAGTTCTCCAAGAAGCTGGTCGCGCTGATCGAGAAGGAAGGCGCGGGCTATGACTTCGCGTATTACCGCGATGCGCCGGCAGGCCTGCGCATCTGGTGCGGCGCTACCGTCGAGGCCAAGGACGTCGAGATCCTGACCCAGTGGATCGACTGGGCTTTTGCCGAGACCAAGGCGCAACTCGCCAAGGCGGCCTAGTTTTTTCTTACCTCGCCCCGTTCTTACGGGGAGAGGTCGGCGCATAGCGCCGGGTGAGGAGCTCTCTCCGCTTGCACCTTCGCCTGTGGCTGCCCCTCATCCCGACCTTCTCCCCGTAAGAACGGGGAGAAGGAGAAGAACAGCATCAAACCATTCCGGTCGAACGCCGCCCGTCGTTGCAGGGCAGGCAGAGGAAACATTCCCATGACCAAACCCAAAGTTCTCATTTCCGACGCGCTCTCTCCGGCTGCCGTGCAGATCTTCAAGGACCGCGGCGTCGAGGTCGACTTCCAGCCCAACCTCGGCAAGGACAAGGACAGGCTCGCCGAGATCATCGGCAATTACGACGGCCTCGCGATCCGCTCTGCGACCAAGGCGACCGCCAAGATCCTGGAGAAGGCGACCAACCTCAAGGTGATCGGCCGCGCCGGCATCGGCGTCGACAACGTCGAGATTCCGGCTGCGACGGCCAAGGGCATCATCGTGATGAACACGCCGTTCGGCAATTCGATCACGACCGCCGAGCACGCCATCACCCTGATGCTGGCGCTGGCCCGCGAGATCCCGCAGGCCGACGCCTCGACCCAGGCCGGCAAGTGGGAGAAGAACCGCTTCATGGGCGTCGAGATCACCGGCAAGGTGTTAGGGGTGGTCGGCTGCGGCAATATCGGCTCGATCGTCGCCGACCGCGCGCTCGGCCTGCGCATGAAGGTGGTCGCGTTCGACCCGTTCCTGTCGCCGGAGCGCGCCAGGGACATCGGCGTCGAGAAGGTCGAGCTCGATGACCTCTTGAAGCGCGCCGACTTCATCACGCTGCACACGCCGCTGACCGAGAAGACGAAGAACATCATCGACGCCGCCGCGATCGCCAGGATGAAGAAGGGCGTACGCCTGATCAACTGCGCCCGCGGCGGGCTCGTCGACGAGCAGGCGGTGGTCGATGCGCTCAACTCCAAGCACATTGCCGGCGCCGCCTTCGACGTGTTCGTCGAGGAGCCCGCGACTGCCAACGTGCTGTTCGGCCACCCCAACGTGATCTGCACCCCGCATCTCGGCGCCTCCACCACGGAAGCGCAGGAGAACGTCGCGCTGCAGGTCGCCGAGCAGATGTCGGATTATCTGCTCACCGGTGCGATCTCGAACGCGGTGAACTTCCCCTCGATCACCGCGGAAGAAGCGCCGAAGCTGAAGCCGTTCATCGCGCTCGCCGAGAAGCTCGGCTCGTTCGCCGGCCAGCTCACTGAAAGCGGCATCCTCAAGGTCGAGATCACCTATGAGGGCCACGTCGCCGAGATGAAGATCAAGGCGATCACCTCGGCGGTGCTGTCGGGCCTGCTGCGGCCGATGCTGGGCGAGGTCAACGTCGTGTCCGCGCCCGCCGTCGCCAAGGAGCGCGGCATGGTGGTGGACGAGATCGTCCGCGCCGCCCAGAGCGACTATGAGAGCCTGATCACCGTCACCGTGACCACCGAACGCCAGGAGCGGTCGGTCTCGGGCACGGTCTATGCCGACGGCAAGCCGCGCCTCGTCGACATCAAGGGCATCCGGGTCGACGCTGAATTTGGCAAGTCGATGATCTACGTGACCAACGAGGACAAGCCGGGCTTTATCGGCAAGTTCGCGAGCCTGCTCGGCGACGCCAAGATCAACATCGCGACCTTCCATCTCGGCCGCGTCGCGCCGGGCAGCGATGCCATCGCACTGATCGAGGTCGACGGCGCGGTGCCGGCGGATTTGCTGGCCAAGGTGCAGGCGCTGCCGCAGGTCAAGCAGGTCAAGGCGCTGACGTTCTGAGGCGTCCGCAGGGGCGCGCGCCTCGCGGAATGACGGCCATCATATATTCCGACATGCGGAACAACGCCGCCCTTCTCGCAAGGGCGGCGTTTTTGTTGATGCAGCGCGGCGCTTTATTTCTCCCAAGGCTGCCGAACTTTGTGTACCAATGGCGGCCAAGAACGCCTCGTACCAACGCCTCCGTACCAATGTTCGAAAGGGAGAAAACAATGCGTGAAGCCGTCATCGTTTCCTATGCGCGCACGGGCCTTGCAAAATCCGGCCGCGGCGGGTTCAACATCACGCCGCCGATGTCGCTCGCGGCGCACGCCATCCACCACGCGGTCGACCGCGCCGGCGTCGACAAGGATTATGTCGAGGATTGCTATCTCGGCAATTGCGCCCACGGCGCGCCGAATATCGGCCGCCAGGCTGCACTGCTCGCCGGCATGCCGAAGTCGACCGGCGGCGTGTCGGTGAACCGCTTCTGCTCCTCAGGGCTTCAGACCATCGCGATGGCCGCGAACTCGATCCGCTCCGATGGTGCCGATTGCATCGTCGCCGGCGGGGTCGAGAGCATTTCGATGCCGGGCGGCGGCACGCCGAAGGAGACGATCGACCCCGAGCTGCTCAACACCGCACCTGCCATCTTCATGGCGATGATCGACACCGCCGACATCGTCGCCGAGCGCTACAAGCTTAGCCGCGAATACCAGGATGAATATTCGCTGGAGTCGCAGCGCCGCATGGCCGCGGCGCAGCAGGCCAACAAGTTCAAGGACGAAATCGTCCCGATGAAGACCAAGATGAAGGTCGTGGACAAGGCGACCAAGGCCGAGTCGATCGTCGACTACGTCGTAGACCGTGACGAGTGCAATCGTCCGGAGACCACGCTGGAAGGTCTCGCCAAGCTGGAGCCGGTGAAGGGCCCGGGCAAGTTCGTCACCGCAGGCAATGCCAGTCAGCTCTCCGACGGCGCTGCCGCCGTGGTGCTGATGGAAGCCAAGGACGCCGAGAAGCGCGGCCTCAAGCCGCTCGGCCGTTTCGTCGCCTGGGCAGCCGCAGGCTGCGAGCCGGACGAGATGGGCATCGGGCCGATCTTCGCCGTGCCGAAACTGTTGAAGCGTCACGGCCTGAAGATCGACGACATCGATCTCTGGGAGCTCAACGAAGCTTTCGCCAGCCAGTGCCTCTACTCGCGCGACAAGCTCGGCATCGATCCCGACAAGTACAACGTCAACGGCGGCTCGATCGCGATCGGCCATCCCTTCGGCATGACCGGCGCCCGTCTCACCGGCCATCTGCTGCAGGAAGGCGCCCGCCGCAAGGCCAAGTGGGGCGTCGTCACCATGTGCATCGGCGGCGGCCAGGGCGGCGCCGGCCTGTTCGAGATCTACAGCTGATCTGAACGCCTGAGATGTGAAAGGCACGGCGCTTACGGCGCGCCGTGCCTTTTTCGTTGCGCATCCCGCGCTACGAAACTATATAGACCCCGTCGGAAAAGGCAGATTTGGTCTGGTAAGCCCAAATCCTTTCGGTAACGAAAGCCCTGGTCTTTGGCCTTGTGCACGAGATCCCCGCGACGAACATCGGGCGCCATGCAGGCGCTCAATCGTTCGTCCGTGTGATTCTCGCAAGCACTGGGAACGCTCCGGTCGAACATCGACCACAGGAGCGTCTCATGCAAACTCAATCCCAGGATATCTACGACGTCGTCATCGCCGGTGCCGGCCCGGTCGGCCTGTTTCTCGCGTGCGAGCTGCGGCTTGCCGGCCTCTCGGTGCTGGTGCTGGAACAGGCGCACGACCCGCATTCGGCGCTGAAACAGCTCCCGTTCGGCCTGCGTGGCCTTTCGCTTCCCACCACCGAAGCCTTTCACCGGCGTGGTCTGCTGGACGAGATCGTGACCGCGCAACGCGCGAAGTCAGGCGCGATCAAGAGTGCTGCGCACTGGATGCAGCAGACGCGAAAACCCGCCGGTCATTTCGCCGGCATCCAGTTTTATCAGGACGATGTCGATGCCGAAAAATGGTCGTGGCGCCTGCCGACACCGGCTGATGCCAGCGTCGCGGTCGATATGGATACGCTCGAAACCGTCTTGGCTGCGCGCGCATCCAGCATGGGCGTCGAGATCAGGCGCGGCTTCGGGGTCAGCGCCATTGTCGCTTCAGACGACGACGTAACCGTGGAGGCGGCCGGCGAAACTTTTCGCGGACGCTGGCTCGTCGGTTGCGACGGTGGCCGCAGCACGGTGCGGAAGGCTTGCGGATTCGACTTCGTCGGCACCGATCCCGAATTCACCGGCTATTCCATCGAGGTCGATCTCGCCGATTCCACAAAGCTTCGTCCGGGCCGCAACTACACGCCCACGGGCATGTACACTTTTGCGCAGCCGGGCACGATCGCGCTGGTCGATTTCGACGGCGGTGGTTTCCACCGCACCGCGCCGATCACGCGCGAGCACGTGCAGAGCGTCTTGCGCCGCGTCTCCTGCACGGACGTCACTGTCAGCGCGCTCCGCCTCGCCGCTACCTGGACGGACCGCGCCCGTCAAGCCACGACCTATCGCATAGGGCGCGTGCTGCTCGCGGGCGACGCTGCGCACACCCATTCGCCGCTCGGCGGCCAAGGCCTCAATCTCGGTCTCGGCGATGCGATGAATCTCGGCTGGAAACTGGTCGCGACGTTCCGCGGCAACGCACCGGCAAAACTGCTCGACAGCTACTCGCACGAGCGGCATCCCGTTGGCGCGAAAATCCTCGACTGGTCGCGTGCGCAGGTCGCGATCATGCGGCCGACGCCGAGCACGCGTGCGCTCCAGGCCATCATGCGCGATCTCATCGCAACGCGCGACGGTGCGACGTATTTTGCCGAGCGTGTGCGCGGCGTGTCGCTGCGCTACGATCTTGGCGGCAGCCATCCGCTGGTCGGCCGCAGCGTTCCCGATTTCGAATGGGCAGATGGGACGACGGTCGGCGAATGCCTCAGGCAGGCGAAGGGCCTGTTGCTGGATTTCGATGCGCGTGCGCCATTGCAAGTGCTTGCAAGCCGCTGGGGTGATCGGATCGACTATGTCGCCGGTGAGCCCAGGGATCGGCTCAGCCTGAGCGCCGTGCTGGTGCGCCCTGATGGCTTTGTCGCGTGGGCCAGTGACGGCGCAGTCGATCAAGATGAGGCGGCTCATGCCGTGGCGCATTGGTTCGGCGAACGTGCGGAGGCGCGCTAAGCGCCACCGCAACTCAAGCCCGCGCCACCACCGGTGCGAACACCACTTCGATCAGTGTTCCCGAATTCGCCGCGCTCTTGATGTTGAACTGGGCGCGGTTGGCTTCGACCAGCGCTTTGGTCAGCGACAGGCTCAGCGCGGAATTGTCCGAAGCATCACCCGGCGGCGGCGTGCGGAACGGCTCCATGGCGGCTGCGACTTCCCTCTCGCTCAGGCCATGGCCGGTGTCGCGGATGCGCAGCGCGATCTCGCCGCGATCGGTCAACGCGGTCGAGACGATGACCTGGCCGCCGGCGCTGGCAAGCCTGATCGAGTTCGAGATCAAATTCATCGTCACCTGGCGCAGCGCGCGCGCATCCACTGTGACCTGCGGCAGCGCGTGCGCGAGCGAGGTGCGGATGATGATGCGCTCGCGGTTGGCCTGCGGCTGCATCACGGTGACACAGGCTTCCACGAGGTCATTGAGATTGAGGTTGGCGAAGACGAGATCGAGCTTGCCGGTCTCGATCCGCGATAATTCCAGCAAATCATCGATGATGGTGATGACGCGCTCGCCGGAGGCGCGGATGTCCTTCATGTATTCGCCGTAACGCTCGTTGCCGAGCGTGCCAAAACGCTCGGATATCATCACCTCGGCGAAGCCGATGATGGCGTTGAGCGGCGTGCGGATCTCGTGGCTGATCCGCGCCAGCATGTCGGCCTTGGCGTTGGCCGCACCGTCGACCAGGCGTCGCGCCTGCGTCAGCTCGCTCTCGCCCTTCTTGCTGTGCGAGAGGTCGCGGAACACGGCAAAGAAGTTCGGGCCGTCGGGCCGCGTGCGGCCCAGGATCATGGCGAGCGGAAGCACGCCGCCGTTCTTCTCGCGGCCCAGCACCTCGCGGCCGTGGTCGAGCAGGCTCGCAATGTCCTCGCTCTTCACGCTCTCGAGATAGTCGATGACGAGATGCTGGCTCTCGGGCGCGAACAGCGTCACCAGATTCTGCTGCATCAGCGCTTCGCCGTCATAGCCGAACAGCGCCTCTGCGCTGCGGTTGCAGGCGTGGATGTTGCCTTCGGCATCGAACATCACGATGCCCTCGGCCGTGGTGTCGAGGATCGCGGCGAGATCTTCCGCCTCGGCATCGCCGGCTTCCAGTTCAGCCTCGGGCTCCGGCAGGTCGGGGATCACCACCGGCTCCGCCATCACGGGCGCAACGACAACAGGCATGACCTGCGGCAGCGCGCAGATCAGCGCATGAGCGCTGGCGCCGTCCCAGTCGATCGTGTGCAGATGCGCTTCCGTCGTCGCCAGCGGCTGCTCGCCATTGGCGATCGCGGCGCTGATCGTCACCGGCGTGCCGGCCTGCGACGTGCTGCTGGCGTTGGAGACGCCGGGCTCGACATAGAGCGCATCGAGCCCGCCGGCATCTTCCAGCGCAGTGAGGCTGGCATGGCCCATGCGGGTGAGGAAGGCGGGGTTGGCGTAGAGCAGGCGATCGAGCCGGTAAATCAGCATGCCCGTCGGCACCAGATCGAGCAGCGCGCGGTCGCGCGTGCTGTGGCCGTGCGCGGGCGGCGCGGGCTCGGTCAGCCATTCGGCTGCCGGCGGCGGCGCTTCGGGTTGCTCCGGCATGACCGGCTCGGGCGTGATCTCTTCGGCCGGCGGCTCGACCGCAACAGATGCAATCTGTTCGCGCTCGCGTTCGAGCCGCTCGGACAATTGCCGTGCGAGCTCGTTGAACGCGCTGTTCTCCACCGGCGTCAGTGTCGGCGATGATCTCGGATCGCTCTGTGATCTGACATCACCGGGAGCGCGGAACTGCAGGACATTCGGAGGCGTTTCCACTGGCGTTTCCGGATCGGTTGGGTGTGAAGTCGCTGCTGTTACGGGTTCGGGCGGTTCAGGCTCAGTTGTAATCTCAGGCTCAGGCGGCGGCGGAGCCTCGACCGGAGGCGGCGTCTCCGGCTCGGGATCAGGCTCGACCACATCGGCCGAAAGGCTTTGCGGTGCGACCGGTTCGGCAAACAGCTCGTACCGCCGCAGCGCATCGAGCCTGTTGAGGCCGTCGAGATCGCGGCAGACACCAAAGCCCTTGAAGCCCGCAAAATTGCGCTCGCTGTCGTAGACGGGAAGTCCGGCAAGTTCGACCGGCAAATGCTCGCCGCCATCGGCCGGCCAGTTCACGGTGATGCCGGCCCAGGTGTCGTGGCTCGCCAGCGCCTGCGCCACGCGCCCGTCCGGATCGAGCGCAAACTCGTCGGCGATCTCGCCCCATGGCCTGCCGAAACCGGCCGCGGTGTGCGCGCCCATCAGGCGGGTGAATTCGCGGGACGCCAGCACAAAGCGCCCCTCCGCATCCATCTGCCACAGGAAACGCAGCGGATGCTGGCGCGGTGTCTCCGCGGGTGCGGGCGGCTCGACCATGGTGCTTGAGATCGGCGCGGGTTGCGGCGGCACGATGTCTTCAGGCGGGTTTTCAACCGGTGTTTCCGGCGCCGCTTCGCTGGCGAGCGGCTCGGGCACGATCGTCTCGGCCAGCTCAGGCGTTTCGTCCAGATCGGCAAAGGCGTCGAACAGATCGATTCCCGCGGCGGGCTCGTTCGCCGGCGGTGTCTCGGCGGCTTGCGACGCGGGCTCGACCGGCGCTTGCGGCGCAGGGGCCGGCACCATTTCAGGCGCGGGATCCGGCGCGCTCTCGGCCACCGGCGCGGCTTGCGCGGCTGCAGACTCGATCAGCGCAACGAGACCGACATCGGCCCCGGCGCCGACCCGTTGCAGCACCATCTTGCCGATGCCGATCGGCAGCTCGACGCGGCCTTGCGCCAGCGCATCGCTGCGCGCCTGCTCGAGGCCGGCCTCAGTGAGATCGCGAAAGCCGAGCAGAGCGCGCGCGGCTTCGCTGGCGCCGGCGAACATGCCATCGGGCGCGAACGCCGCCATCGGCACGGCCGCGCCGTCGACCAGGCGATGCAGCCGCTCGACCAGCGACATGGTGCGCAAAGCGGGGTCCATCGCGGTGACGAGCACGCCGGAGCTGCCATCGGCAAAGTCGAGCCGCGCGCAGCCGCAGGTCATCAGCGTGCCGAGCCGCGCGCCGAAGCCGCGGAGACGTTCGAGCCTGGTCGCACCGCTCGCCGGCAGCTGAAAAGCGAGCCGGATGATTTGGCGGCGATGGGTGTCGGCCGGTCCAAAAGTCTTGTCCGCGAGCGCCGTCGCATTGGCCGCGCCAAAAAACCTGGCGCCGACCGCATTGGCCCACAGCACGCGGCTGCCGTCGGGCGACCAGAGCCAGGCCGGCAGCGGCGAGGTCGCATGCACGGACAACCGCGGATCGCCGACGCATCGCAACTGGAAATCCGAATTCGTCATCCGACCGGCTTGTATCTCGCTGTCACGCATCAGGTCCCAAGGCCGCCGGAATGACAGCCTTAAGAAAGGGTTAGTATCGCCCGCGGCCGCGGGCAGGTCCACGGCCCGAGCCTAGGGGGCACGTCCTAAAGCCGCGATAACCTTAATCCGCCCAGCCCCGCAAGCCGCAGCCCGGGCGCATCCGCAGGATTCGGCGCGATGGATCGCCGGGCGACTGTCCCTTGGCTTGAACTGTTCGGGCCGCGGGCTCGGTCACCTCGCCCGCTTGCTTGCGGGGGAGGTCGGCGCGAAGCGCCGGGTGGGGGCTCTTTCCTCATAGGGAGTATCCCGATGCGGCACGACCCCCAACCCAACCCTCCCGCGCAAGCAAGCGGGAGAGGGAGCCGACCGCCTTCGTGGCTTGCGCCACCCCTCAACCCCCGGTTCCCCGCCCCGGGAACCTCATCCTCCCCGAGATTAAATTTCGCACCGCACCCCTGGATCACGTTGCGCCGCACAATGTTGACATGTTAGGCAGCGATACTGCTGGGCGCTGGACGAGCCATCTTTTTTGTTCTGCGTTTCCAGTCTTTCGTTCCCGCCAGTCTTCAGAAGATAATGGCCCCTGGTTGGGTCGGCGGGCGCGCCAGAAGGCTCACTCCATTTTCATTTTCGTGAGGGACCAACCATGACAGGTGCGACTGATCCGTTTTCTGCCTCGATCATTCCGTTCGAGGTTCCCGAGCAGGTGCGCGCGTTCGCCGAAAAGGGCGTTTCGCAGGCCCGCGAGAACTACGCCAAGTTCAAGGACGCCGCCGAAAGCCACAACGGCACCATCGAGGCCGTGTTCACCTCCGCCCACAAGGGCGCGAGCGAATACTCCGCCAAGCTGATGGAATTCATGAAGGCCAACACCCAGGCTCATCTCGACTTCACCCAGCAGCTGTTCAGCGTGAAGTCGCCGACCGATGCGTTCCAGCTCTGGACCGGCCATTCCAAGGCGCAGCTCGAGACCTTCCAGGCCCAGGCCAAGGAACTCGCCGAGATCGCCCAGCGTGCCGCCAGCGCCGCCGCCGAGCCGATCAAGGCCTCCGCCGCGAAGCTCTACCCCGCCGCCTGATCTTTCGGCTGGTGCTTGGTTAAGAAACCCGGGCCCCGCGGCCCGGGTTTTTCTTCACCTCTCCCGCCTGCGGGAGAGGTCGCGCCGAAGGCGCGGGTGAGGGTTCTCTCCCCACGGGGAGTTTCCCCCAATTAAGCTGATTTCATTGCGCTGAAAGTCATTTACGCTGTTTTTTCGTCCGTTTGCGGCCTTGCCAAAAACGGCCGTTGCACCTAGTTTCCGCCCCGTCCAGCCCCCCTCGGTGACCGGCTCTCTCAGGGCGCCCAGAGGTGCGGCTCGCAAGGATGCAGTTGTAGCTCAGTTGGTTAGAGCGCCTGTCTGTGGAACAGGAGGTCGGTGGTTCGAGCCCACCCAACTGTACCAGCATTGAGATCATTATCGAAATTTTGATATTGCGCTTTTGCTTTGCGGGCTTCGATCGATCTGTCGAGCTTTCAGGGCAACGCCGAGCAAACATCGACGCTTCAAACGCTCTTCAAGTTGCTGGACCTTAAATTCGACGGACCATTTGCAAACGCGTGCGGCTTTGACCGGCCGCTCCGCCGTCTTTTCTGCATAACTTCGACGATGGAATACTCTTCGCTTGACCCGTGCGGCCTGCCGTGCACGCATTTGTTGCATAATAACAAAGGGTAAGGAGCGTCTCGGGGAGCGACCGTGTCTAAGAAGCAGCAAGCCTTTACCGCCGCAAGTTCCGCCGCCGGGTATTTCTACCAGGCGCGGTTTGCGCTGTTTGAAAGCCTGAAGCTTGCCTATGGCGAGTCCAGTATCGACGTAGCCATCGAGCGCTTCGATGACGTGTCCTTTGAGAAGGACGGCAAGCCTATTGAGCTGCTTCAAACCAAACATCACATCAACAAAATTGGCGAGCTGACGGACACCAGTGTCGACCTTTGGAAGACCCTGAGAGTCTGGTCTGAAGCCGCGAAGGCTAACCCGTCCTTGCCCGGCCGGATCCGCTTCATCCTCATCACCACCGGTCACGCGCCAGAAAATTCTGCGGCTTCTTATCTTCGTCCCGACAATAAGCGCGACATAGATCAAGCTGAAGCGCTGCTTGTTGCGGCTGCGCAGAAATCCGAGAACCAAGTCCTGAAGGAGGCGTTCGCAGCGTTCCAAAAACTTACGCCGGAAATGCGCAGGTCTGTCCTCAACGCAGTCGAAGTGCTGGATCAAGCTCCGGTTCTCACTGAACTCGAAGCGGAAATTGAGGATCGGCTCAAATTGCTGGCGCCAAGAGGCAAAGCTTCTGTGGCCCGCGAGCTACTGGAAGGTTGGTGGTGGCCTCGTATCTGCGCGGCACTGCAGGCGGGAGGTGCCACGATCTCCATCCTGGAGCTCGAAGCAAAGCTCGATGACATCCGAGATGCGATGAAGCGTGATGCCCTTCCTGTCGATATGGAGCACGTCGATCCGCCTCAATCGGAGCTCGACGCGCTCGACGAGATGACATTCGTGCGTCAGCTCCAAACAATCGGAGTCGGGGACAATCGTGTTCAGTTCGCAAAACGCGACTTCTATCGCGCATTCGCCCAACGGTCACAATGGACCCGGCAAAGTCTCCTGTTCGACGGCGAGGTAGCTCGTTTCGAAAAAACCCTCGTCGAAGAGTGGGAGCCACGATTTGCGGTCATGTGTGACGGCCTCAATGGCACGAGCGAAGACGCAAAAATAAAGCAGGCCGGTCAAGACCTGTACCATTGGGTCGAAGCCGATGCCCGCTTTCCCTTCCGAACCGTTTCCGCGCGCTTCTTGAACGTCGGATCGTATCACATCCTGGCAAATGATCTGCGCCTTGGATGGCATCCGAATTACACGGTTATGTTCTCGGCCGGAGGTAATGACGTCGATGGCGAGTAGCACCAGCTGGGATCTGAAATGGTCGCAGCGCCCGAGTGAAGAGGCGCGGAATTTCAATCCGGCATATTGCGCCGAGCTAATTGCGCGCGTCGTGTCCGAATATTTCAGGATGCGGCAGCAATCTTTCGGGCTGGCGCTATCATTCGTCGTCCTACCCATCGTTCTTCACAAACCCACTCGGGAACAATTGCCCGGCAATTCGTCAGCATCATTCGCTTCCTGGATTGCGGATCGCGGTCCGTTTCTCGTGGAATTTCCGGATCGGACTCTTAGATTGCGGCCGGTTACCCGCGAAGCGCTTCTGTTTGCAATCCAAAATAAGGTGCTTCAGGTAAATGAAGGCGGTTTGGCTCCCGGCAACAGCCCGATCTCCCGAACCGCGCGGCCGGCGAAAGTTACCGACGATGTCGCGGAAGCTCGAAGCGCGGCTTCGTTGCTGGGCAGATGGTTCGCAGCCCAAGCCAATTCAACAATAGTCCTACAGAGTTTTGGGGTGTCCCCATGAGTATTCAGTTGCGGTCGGTTTCGATTTATTCACATGAAGGCGAGCGGCGTGACGTCGAATTCCGTTTGGGAGCTTTGAATATTGTCACGGGTGCCTCCAAGACAGGTAAGTCGGCGTTGCTGGACATCGTAGACTATTGCTGGGGCCGTGGAGAGTGCACGGTTGCCGAAGGCGAAATACGCAAAAGCGTGTCTTGGTTTATGCTCCATTTGGACAATAACGGTGAAGGGATCATTCTTGCTCGGCGTAATCCAGGACCGGCGGGTCGGGCCAGCGATGACATCTACCTTGCCAGGGGCGTCGAGATTCTGCCCCCTGACGACAAGGGATTCACGAAAAACATCACGGCAGACGGACTGAAGACTCAGCTTTCTAGCATTCTCGGAATCTCTGAGAATGTGCACATGCCTGAAGCGGGTTCGACAAGGCTGCCTCTTGAAGCATCATCGCGTCACGCGATCATGTTCAGCCTGCAAGGTCAGGATGAAATTGCCAACCGCCGCTTGCTGTTTCACAGGCAGGGCGAGCAGTTCATGCCAGCGGCCATTCGAGACGCTCTTCCGTATTTTCTCGGAGCTATCGATGAAAATCACTTTCTGACGCTCAAGCGTTTCAATGAAGCTAAGTCTCGTCTCCGCAAACTTGAGCGCGAATATGCCGACGCGAGCGCAGTGACCCGAGAGATTTCCACAAGTGCACAAACGCTGTTGCAAGAGGCCCGCCGGGTCAATTTGGTCCCCGCCAATGCCAACGCACCTGATGTCGATAGTGTAATGGAACTGCTGCGGCAAGCTTCGGCGCCGCGTCCCATGGACCTGACATCAACAGACGACCCGACTGCGGATCTCGGCGAACTTGAAGATCGCCGCAGGAGATTGCGGGGAGAATTGCAGGAAATCCGAGAAGAAATTGCGGATGTTGAAAGATTGAACCGCGATGCTTCCGAATTCGAAGTCGAAGCAAAGGAGCAGGAGGCGCGACTCGCCTCCATCGGCCTTATCAAACATGGCGGCACCGCTGCGGACACTTGCCCGCTCTGCGAAAACCATTTGGCGGTTCCAGTCCCTTCTGTGCTAGAAATTCGTCAATCACTCACCGGCATTGAGCAGCAGCTTGCTTCGGTGCGCCGTGATTCCCCGCGTCTTCAGGCGCGGCTTGCTTCACTTGAAGGTCGTCGCACACAGGCCGAGGAACGACTTCGGGCGGTCCAAGTCGATCTGTCGGCGAGGATCCAGGATAACGAACGGCTCAGGATTCAACAGGAATCGTTTACCGAGCAAGCGCGCGTTTCTGGACGCGTTGCGTACTATCTAGAGAACGTAAAGGCAGTTGCCAATGATAGCAGACTGCCACAAGCTATAGAGCGGCTTCGCGCAGAAGTTTCGGAGCTTGAACAAGCCTTAGACGATGAGACCTTGCAGGGCCGGCTCGATACTGCGCTCAGTCTCGTCAACAGAGACCTTACCGCATATGCAGGCGAGCTGGGCCTTGAGCATGGGGACAATCCCCTCCGACTTGATTTAAAGAACCTCACAGTTGTTGCTGACACGGTCGCAGGCCCATTGCCTCTCAGCCAAATGGGGAGCGGCGAAAATTGGGTTGGCTATCACGTCGCAGCTCACTTGAGTTTGCATAAGCTATTTCGTCTGCGGAAACGGCCTGTACCCGCATTTCTTATGCTCGATCAGCCATCGCAGGCCCACTACCCGCCTGAGCGTGATGAAAACGGCCGGATCGATGCTTTAGCCGACGAAGATCAAGCAGCGGTGCACGGACTGTTTGAGCTGCTGTTCAAATACTCTTCGGATCCCAGCTCTTCGATGCAAATAATTGTATCTGATCACGTCGAGCTTCTTGCGCCGTGGTTCCACGATTCAATCGTTCAGCGGTGGCGAGACGGAATCAAGTTCGTGCCCCAGACTTGGTTAAGGTCATAGCGCTATTTCTTCCCGAATGGCGCGTGCAAACTTTACGTCGGGGCCACAATGTTTACACTTCACTTCCCAATCAAGCTCCCCGACGAGCACTTTTCTTCCGATACGGCGACAGCACACCAAACTCCCGACGCGGGGGGTGTCCGCAACTCTGCTCAAAGCCAGTTTGTCCGCGCTCCCCGTAGCTCCTCGCTCCGCAATGCGCTATCGGTAGCGAGCCAAAGACGTTCATGGACAAGCAAGCCAGGCGAAAAAGATCGTGAGTTTCTTCGAGCGTCTCAAGACAGCAGCATCCGTTGAGTGGCGGGCTTACACCGAGCATCCCTTCACGAACGGATTGGCAGACGGCTCGCTCCCTGAGGCGGCGTTTCGTCACTATCTCGTTCAGGACTATCTGTTCCTCATCGAGTTTGCGCGCGCGTATGCGCTCGCGGTCTACAAGTCGCCCAGACTTGCCGACATGCGTGAAGCGGCAGTCGGCCTTTCGGCCATCCTTGATGTCGAGATGAACCTGCATGTGAAGCTTTGTGCCGAATGGGGTCTATCCCCGATCGATCTTGAACAGGCCCCTCCGGCGGCCGAGATGCTGGCCTATACGCGCTACGTGCTCGACACGGGAATGCGTGGCGACCTGCTGGCACTCAAGGTGGCGCTTGCCCCCTGCGTGATCGGGTACGCGGAGATCGCGACGCGGCTCGCCTCGCGCCCCCTCGCGGACGCCGCGACCAACGCCTATCGCGTTTGGATCGCCGAGTATGTCGGCGCGCCGTACCAGGAGGTCGCTGCCAAAGCGCGGGCGCACATGGAGCATCTCGCCGATCTCTACGCCACGCCGGCCCGCGAGGCAGAGCTGATTGAGATCTTCAAGGAAGCCACCCGGCTCGAGGCAGACTTCTGGGAGATGGCTTGGCGCGCGGGCCAGCGTGTTCAATAACCCTTTCGGCAGTCCTCAGGCTCAGATCACGGTGAACGAAGCTCCGCGCCAGCATTCCAAGCACGCACCTCCCGTCTGAGGCACCCGCGAGATCAACCCCTCTCGCCAACAACCTCAAACACGGTCCGCCCCGGACGTGATGCCACTGTCATCTTCGCGTTCAGCCGTCGCACGAACGCCTTGACGACCTGCATCCCAAAACCTTTGCTCTGATCGATGTCGAAGTCTTCCGGGAGGCCGCGCCCCTCGTCCGAGATCTCCAGGCGCCATCCGCTTCCGAACGCCTTGAAGCCAACCGCGACAGTCCCGTGCTCGCCGGCCTGATACGCGTATTTGAAGCTGTTGGTGACCAGCTCTGCCACCAGGAGACCTACCCCGCTCGCGAGATCCGTCGGGACCACGATGGGTTCTGCCGTGAGATTGATCGCGTCGATCTGGGCGGGGGCGGTCTGTTTGAGGCTGTCGCACAATCTGCGGAGGAAGTCGCTGACGTCGATTTCTTCCATGCTGCCGGTCAGGTGCAGCTGCTTGTGAATCGTGGCAATCGCGAGCACCCGGTTTCCGGCCATGTCGAGCTGCGCTTTGACATCTTCGGTCGCGCCGCGGCTCTGCAGTGACAGGATCGATTGCACCAGCTGCAATGAGTTCATGAGACGATGATCGCCTTCGCGCATCAGCGTTTCTTTTTCCCGCACCATCTCTTCGGCGCGAAGCCTGGCGCTGTGCTCGGCAGCAGCAAGCCGACGCAGCTCCAGCAGCTTCATCACCTGGTTGGCCATCAGGCGCAGAAAGGCCTTCTGGGTGTCGTCGAGATTGCGCGGCTTGTAGTCGAGCACGCAAACGGTGCCGAGCGGAAAGCCTTCGGGTGTTTGCAAAAGCGCGCCTGCGTAAAAACGTAAGTGCGGGTCGCCCGTCACCAGCGGATTATCGGCGAAGCGACGGTCCTGCGTCGTGTCGGGGACGATGAACAGGCCGGGTTGCAGAATGGCATGCGCGCAAATCGAGCTGTCCAACGGGGTTTCGCGAACGCCCAATCCGACCTCGGCCTTGAACCATTGGCGGCCCTGGTCGATCAGATTGATCACCGAGATCGGAGTGCCGCAGATCGCGGATGCGACCTCGACGACCTCGTCGAAGTCAGCCTCGCGGGGCGTGTCGAGAATGCCATAGCTCCGCAGGGCGCCAAGGCGAAACTCTTCCGCACTGTGCAAGTCCGCTTTCAACGATAACTCAATCTTCGTGGTTGATGTCGGGAAGGCGAACGTCACTCTTGTGGGTGCGCAGATGAGTGGCGGCGGTCACTGCCCGCATCTGTGCCGAGCCTCTTGCAATGTCGTCTATCGCGAAGGGGAACGCCAGTCCGAAATGTCCGCCTTGGGGCTGGAACCAGCCGCACAAGGATACTCGCCAGCAGTGGGCCATGGCCACCGGCCGTGTCTGCCTCGACCGTATCCAGCATTTGGAGTAGGCTTGCCGGATACAGCAACATGTCAGCGGAGGTACTCCGTGGAACATCGCGGCGTAAGTTTTTCAATCGTCGAAATGCGCTACCTTTCCGGTTGGCAATGGACCGTGGGAAAGGGTCGGACGGTGTCGGTCGGTGTCTGTGCGACCAGGCTCGACGCGATCCGCCAAGCTCAGACCTTCATTGACGCGATCATGGACTGGGCCGCCTGAGCCGGTCTGGCTCAACGAACGTGCAGCACGCGATATCCCGCGCCTTGCGGTCTCAGGGCGTGCGAGTTTGCGAATTCGGCAGCGGACAAGCGGGAAGCCACGTACATCTGCGAGGCGAGGAAGAGGCTGATCGAAAATGCAATCGTCGTCGTCGCATTCGCGATTTGATGCCAGGCACCCACTGATCCCTCTCCCTTAAGACAGTCTTCCTTGGATAGCTCTGGATCAGAAGCAGCGTGGGGTCCATTCGTTCCCCGCTCCGGAAAAAATCGGCCATCCGCGTGGCGGACCTTTTTTCGTCCTCGATGTTTGTAGTTGCGGCAGGGACGAACAACGCTGAGGAGCTGAGCAATGAACGGAATCATCTATATCGTCGGTCTCGTCGTCGTGGTTGGCGCAATTCTCTCCTTCCTGGGATTGCATTGATCGGCGCGATGTCGAGCAGTCGGAAGCGGGCCACGCATGGCGCGCTTGCACGGCGCCGATCGGGATTAATCCCCATCGCCGCGTTGTGCCGGCTCGCTTTGCATGGCGCGTGGGTGACGCGCTCGCGAGATGATTAGAGGCGGCTGAGCAGTTCGGCCTTCTTCGACTCGAATTCGCTGTCCGTAAGGATGCACTTCTTGTGCAGGTCGGCGAGCTTTTCGAGCAGCGCAACGATCTCGTCGTGCTGAGCGTGCGGCGGACCGAACTGGTTTGGTGGCGGACTCGCCATTGTCGGTGCCGGCGCGCTCTGCACCCAAGGCGCCTGCTGCACCGAAGGCGCCGGCTGCCCCCAGGGCGCCGCCTGCACTGAAGGCGCCGCCTGTACCGAAGGCTCGGGTTGCACCCAGGGTTCGGGTTGGCTGGCGTGGGGCTGCTGCTGCGGGGCGGCGCCCGTATTCACCGGGTTGATCCGCGGCAGGTCGGCCACGCGAACCAGCCCGAACTGACTGGTGAAGGTAATCGACTGATCGCCACTTTGCTGTTGCGAAAATCCACCGATCTGGTGCTGCCCCGTATCGTAAATCGACACTTGACCATTGATGTCGACGGCCAACCGCCGCGCGGCGGGAAAGTAGGCATAGCGCAGATTGTTTTGACCGCCCGTCGAGCCGGCCATGCCCAGATCGGCGGGCCACCAATTGCCCGATGCTGCATTGGGCACGAAAAGGCTCGCGCCGGTGCCGCCGTAGCCGTTGCTTTGCTGCTGGTGGCTGCCTCCGGTCTGGCCCTGCCAGCCGCCGCCACCGCCTTGGGATTGGCTCTGGCTTTGGGCGGGCATCTGGAACAGCGGTTGTCCCTGGATCAGGCTGGACAACTCCAGGCAAAGTGAATCGACACGGCCCTTCAGGTAGTTGTTGAACATGTCGCCGATCATGATCATCCCGCCCATCGACCATTGGCCCATGCCGCCGAATTCCGGATGATTGAATTGGGCCTGGTTGCCGTATCCGGCCGAAACCGCCAGGAGCATGCACAAAACAGCGTCACTCGAAAATCCGTGCCGACGCGCCACATCGTCGACGATCCGCCGACCTTCGTCCGTCAACTGCTGCATGATCTACCCTTACCTGGATGCGCGTTCGTCGCCGAACCGGGAGAATTGCAGGACCTATCACACCCTCGACGGCGACGAAAGGAGCATCAGGTCAAGCGCGGAAGTCGGCATCGTCACCGCTCATCTCATCGTGCTTCAAGGATCATCTCGCGGACCAACGAACTTCATCAAAGCACCAATGTCGTCCTGGTCGGCTGCCCTGAGAGCCGCGATGTAAGCGGTGCGGCGCTCATTCATCTTTTGAAGATCGTGTCCGTCTGCCCAATCGATTGGCCTTGCCTTGTAGACGCGGTCCAGGACAGCATCCGCCATGATACGTGCGTGCCTGCCGTTGCCATTGGCAAACGGATGAATCTTGACGAGGCGGTGGTGCAAGCGAATGGCAGCTTCGGAAGGTGAGTAGGTTTTATGGTCAGCCCAAAACTGGGCGTCACCCATGAGGGTTCGAAGCTCTACGGGAATGTGGTTCGGATCGACGCCGATGTTCTTTCCAGTCTTTCGGAACGTGCCCGCCCAGTCCCAGACCTCGCCGAACAAGCGCTTTTGCAAGGTGATGACGAAGTCGTCGGTCAGGACGTGGGCTCTCTATCGACCGAGCCAGCGTAAGCCGGATTCGATGTTGGCCTGCTCCAGTTGATCGAGTTCGCCTTGCGTTGTGATGTGTTTGTGCTTCAGCCCGCCAAGCTCGTTTGGATCGAGCGGCGTCGCTCCCTCGGGATAGCTGAGATCCCCGATCACTTGTCGCTCCAGAAATTCGGAGGCATTTCCTCCGCGATCTCACGGGTGAGACGTTCGACATCCTGAGCAATTTTGTCGTCCGGCAGTTTCTGGTTTTCGAGGGCCATATGCGTGCTGGCTGTGCCGACGATTGCCGTAGCTTTTTTTCGAGCCTGGGCAGCGATGATATCCTCGACATGTCCCGATGTCGGAACGATCGCATAGACGAAGCGACACCCCATCGCCTCGGCTGTCGCCTGCATTGATTTCAGGGTGATGCCGCCTGTGAGCTCGGCGCGTTCTGCCGTGGTGACGCGTGCGCGGGTGACGCCCATCTTCTTTGCGACGTCTGCACCCGACATGCCGAGCGCGCTGCGGACCGTGCGCAACCAGCCTTCCGGCGGTGCTTTCAATCCGGCAACGCTGGCGGCCGCGCTGTCGACGATGCTGCGGTACTGCTGCTGAACGATAGTTTTGACGCTCATTTGTTGGCTCATGGGCTACGCGGCGGTCATAGTTGGATACTTATATGTATTCCAGATTACATAATTTGTATATCTATAAGTATCCAAATTAATAAAGAAGGATATATATAAGTATACGATTTGAGAAATGGTCTCAGAATCCGGCAAAAAAGCGATTTTCCGGGTATTTCGGCCCGAGGTCGCCGGGCAGGCATAGCGAGCCCTACCTAACCCCGGCCACCACCATCACCACCACCGGCAACGTCACCGCCGCCAGCAACGTCCCCAGCGCCACCGCGCCCGACACCGGGTTCACCAGCCGCTGATACTGGACCGCAAAGATGTAGGCGTTCGCGCCGGTGGGCATCGCTGCGAACAGCACGACGACGCCTGTCACGACCGGCGGCAGGTTCAACAGTTTTGCCAGCGCGAACGCCACCGCCGGCATCGCCAGCAGCTTGAGCGCGCTCATCACGACGACGCTTCCCATCTCGCCCTTCACCTCGAACCGAAACAGGGTGATGCCGAGCGCGATCAGGGCGGCCGGCGATCCCGCCTGCGCGAGCAGCTCGATCGTCTTGTCGACGACGGGGTTGAGGCCCAAACCAGTAAAGCGCCAGATGACGCCGAAGCCGATTCCCAGCATCAGCGGATTGCGCGCGAGATCTGCCAGCACGGGGCGGATCACCGCCAGCGGCGAGCCGGTCCGTTTGCGGCTGACAAGCTCCATCTGCAAAATGCCGCAGAGCCAGAGCAGCAGCGTGTTCACCGACAGGATCAGCGACATCGGGCCTGCGGCCTCGTTGCCGAGCGCGGAGAGCGTAAGTGGAATGCCGAGCATCACGATGTTGCCGTAGACCGAGCCGATCGCGAACACGACGCCGTCCTCGCGGTCCTCGCGCCGTTCGCGCATGACCGCCGAGATCATCAGCGCCGTGATCCAGATCAGGGCGAGCGCGCCGTAATAGGCGCCCCACATCCGCCAGGGACTGACGTCCGGGAATTCCGAGACGACGATGGTGCGAAACAGCAGCGCGGGGATCGCGATGCTGAAGGCGAATTCGGAGATGCCCTTGTGCGCGCCCTCGGAGACGAAGCGAAACAGCACCGCCGCATAGCCGGCCGCGATCAGCGCAAACACCGGCGCGACGATCAACACGGTGGCCATGCGATCCTCCCCCTCACGGGGAGATTAGGCCGACCACCCCACGCAGCTCTCGATCATGCCATCATGCCGGTGTTTTGCCCGACGTGTCAAAGGAAATTCGTAAAATCCGCAAGAGCGGTGAAATTCGCAAAGCCGCCCAGGGGCCTGGCTACTGTGCATGGGGTTGTTTTCGCGGTTTGGGCCGGGGCCCTCTCTGTTGCCGAGAGCGCACAGCTTGCGGGTTTCGCCTCAGGCCTCGTTGCCAACGAACGCCCGTTCACCCACACTCCCCCGACTCGACACTTGGGGGGCTCAATGCCGGCGTTTCGCTTGAAGACATCCTTGGCTGCTGCGACCTTTGGGCTGGCGCTCGCCGTTCTGGTCCAGCCGGGCACGGGCTTCGCCTACACGCCGGAGCAGCAGCAGGCCTGCACGCCGGATGCGATGAGCCTGTGCGGCGAGTTCGTCCCGAACGTCGATGCCATCACCGCCTGCATGATCCGGAAGAAGTCGCAACTGTCGCCGCAATGCCGGGCGTTCTTCCGCCAGGGGCCGGAGCCGGTCGCAGGTGCACCGACCAACATCAAGCCGGTCGTGGCGAAAAAGACCAAGCCGAAAGCCAAGAAGAAAAAGACCGAGGACGGCTAGGCGTCCCGCGTTCCCTCCCTGACCCTAGTCACCCCGCGCGTCAAAATGACTCAGGGGCAGCAGCCTCGCGATAGCCACTGGACTCGTTTTGTTCGCGTAGGCCGCGCAAGCGCCTGCAGCAATTGCGTCCGCGCTCGATGAACAAGAGCCGCACTGGGATTTGCCCGGCGAGGTTGTGTTCCGAATTTTCCCGCGCGATTGCCTAGAAAACGCGCGATTGCCCGCGTGAACAGCGATTCATGACGGTTCGTGTCTATCGTCGCATGCAGCAGTGTGACTCAAAAGCCAACACCTCTTGTTATTTCGTGACGGCAACGCAACTCCTGATAAATTTTTCTTTCACGAATCAGCGCGGTGATTCATTTTCGCAGCCTGGGGTCAATCTGGAGGCCAGAGGTATGAACGTTATTGTTTTTGCATCGCGTAAAGGCGGCTCGGGCAAGAGTACCCTGGCCGCACATCTTGCTGCGCAGATCAAGGCGAGCAAGCAGGTGATGCTTGTGGACGCGGATCCGCAAGGCTCGCTCACGCTGTGGCACAAGCTGCGTGGCACCAACGAGCCGCCGATCAAGTCGGCGGTGAACTCGGTCAGCGGCATCGTCTCCGCTGCCAAGCGCGACGGTTACGAGTGGGTGCTGATCGACACGCCGCCGAATCTCTCGGCGGTGGTCGACGACGCGATCAAGAACGCGACGATGGTCGTCATCCCGGCACGGCCCGGCGTGTTCGACGTCAACGCGGTGCAGGAAACCATCCAGATGTGCCGCGCGGCGCGCAAGCCCTACGCGGTCGTGCTCAACGGTGCTCCGGCGCGTCGAGACGAATCGGAAAGCCCGATCGTCACCATCGCCCGCGAGGCGCTGGCCAAGTTCCGCGCTCCGGTGTGGGGCGGTCAGATCACCAACCGTTCGGATTTGTTGATGGCACTCAGCCACGGCGAAGGCGCGCGCGAGTATCAGGCCGAGAGCCGTGCAGCTCAGGAAATCGGTAGGCTGTGGGCGGCGATCGAGCGTTCAGTGAAAGCCATTCGCGGCACGGCGTCGGCATCCGGCGCAATGCACAAGCAGGCGGCATAATTTCATCAATCATTTCCCCGGACGACAAACGCGCGGCGCGTCCCGCGCGTTTTGCGTTTTCAGGATGAGCGCGATCCGGAAAAGTGTGAAGCGGTTTTCCGAAAAGATCGCGCTCAAAAGATAGATTGAAGCTACGCGATCATCAGCATGTAGAACACGATGACCGGTGACAGCGTCAGGATCACCGTCCAGATGCCGATGGCCCAGATGATGTCTTCGGTGGAAAAGCCCTGCTGTCCGGCGTCGTAATGCGACGCCGCATCATTCTGATTGTTCAAGATCGCCCCCGCGATTTCTTCGCTTATGGGCTGAACGATACGCGGGATGTTTTAAAATTCCGGGCGGCTGGCGCGCTCGCATTTTGAGCGCATTTGCCACCACGGCTTAACCATGCCCGCGATCTCCCGTCATCAGGCGAGCCAGACCCGAAACAGCAGCACCGGCATCAGACCGAGCATCACGGCCCAGAAGCCGAACGACGACACCACCAAAATTCCCTGCAAAAGATCGGCAGGCGCGAAGATTTCCGCCGCGGTCGGGCGAGCGCGTTGCCCCATGGTCATTCCCCCTGTTTGAAGACTTTGCAGGGAAACGATAGGCGCCATTGCGTAAACGAGGCGTGGATGCGCCATGCGGCAGCTGCGAACGGAGTTCGTGCGCGGTTAACCACGCGAGGCTCTCGCACCCTCTCCCCGTTCTTGCGGAGAGAGGGTGGGGTGAGGGGCTGTCTCCGCAAACGAGGTGCAGGATTACGCCGCGACCTGCATGCGCCGCTCGATCTCGCGATCGATCGTGGCTGCAAGCTCGCTGCTCACCTCCACCATCGGCAGGCGCACTTCGGGGCTGTCAATCAGGCCGCTTCGCCACAGCCAGTACTTCGCCGGCGCGGGGCTCGGTTCAGTGAACAACAGCCGCGTCAGCTCTTCGACCTCCTGCCAGCGCGCCAGCGCAGCGTCCTGGTTGCCACTCTTCAGCCCGGCATGGACGGCGGCGAAGGTTGCAGTCTCGAGATGGGCGGATAGCACGATGCCGCCATCGGCGCCGTCGCTGAGCGCCTCGAAGTAGTTCGCATCCTCGCCGGTCAGCACGCGAAAGCCCTGCGGCCTGTCGCGCAGCAGCGCGATCGATTGCTCGCGGCTCGCGCCGCAATCCTTCAGCCCGATGATGTTCGGATGCTCGGCGAGCCGCAGCATGGTCTGGTTGGTGATACCGACGGCGCAGCGATAGGGAATGTTGTAGAGCGCGAGCGGCCAGGCGGCGTGATCGGCCAGCGCCTCGAAATGCGCGAGGATGCCGCGTTGCGACGGCCGCACGTAATAGGGGCTCGCGATCAGATAGAAGTCGATCGGCCAGTCCGCGGTCTCATCCAGCCGTTCCTTCATCCGCGACGTGTCCGCACCTGAAAGGCCAAGGCCGATCGGCAACGTCCGGCGGTCGGCCGCCATCTCGTCGCGCACGATGGCGACGAGACGTTCGAGCTCGGAATCGCGCAGCGTCATGCCTTCGCCCGAGGTCGCGCCCAGGATGAAGCCGTCGATGCCTTGCGTGCAGTAGTGCCGCGTCAGCCGCCGCAGCGATGTCTCGTCGAGGCGGCCGTCACGAAACGGCGTCACCAGCGGCAGCCAGAGCCCATGCATGTGGGTTCGCAAGTCGGTCATGTTCATATCTCCTTCTCGGGAAAAACCTGAGACGGAGGCACATGAAAAAACCCCGTCCAGGCGGCGGGGTTTTCGGGATTTGCTTGCGATGACGAAGCGGTGTTTAGCGCGCGCAAAAATCCGAGGTCCCCGAATGGGGGCCTTTTTTCGAGACTATTGCGCACGACTTCGTGATCATTTGGAAATGATGCGGGGCATACCCAAAACTGTCAATACACGCGGAAGGCGAAAGCTGAATTGGACAGAAAAAAAGCCGGACCCGAAGGCCCGGCTTAAGGTATTGGCCACGTGAGGCCGACACAATCACCTTCCAAGAGGGATTACTGAACTCCCGCGCCACTGGAGGAGGGGGACAAATGCGCAACGCGAAGGCTCAGCGTACAAACAGTATGGGCTTGACGAGCGGCATCCAGCAACAGCCGAGGCCGCATGTCAGACATGCGGAAATCAGGAAGGCCAGCGCTGCGCCTTGCTCACCACGAAGTCGCGGAACACCTGCACGCGCGCGACCGTCTTCAGCTCTTCCGGATAGACGAAATACGTATCGAGCTGGATCGAATCCGATTCGCCGAACAGCTGTACGAGGCGGCTCTGTTCTTCGATCAAATAATCCGGAAGTGCTGCGATGCCGAGGCCCTGCTGACAGGCACGCACGAGACCGAGGATGTTGTTCACTCTGAAATAGGCCTCGCGCGGACCCGAGCCGTTGCGGCCGGCTTCGACCAGCCAGTTACGGTTCTGCAAGTGAGGCGCGAAGTTTCCGTCGGACAGCGTGATGATACGGTGGGAGTCGAGCTCCTCCAGCGTTCGCGGCGTGCCGAAGCGCTTGATGTAATCCGGCGAGCAATAGGCGTGGAAGCCCATCGCGAAAAGCTTACGCTGGATGAGATCAGGCTGTGTCGGCTTGCGGGTGCGGATCGCAACGTCGGCCTCGCGCATCGACAGGTCCAGCTCTTCGTCGGTGACGATCAGCGAGATCCGGATCTCCGGATAGAGCGCGGTGAATTCGCCGAGCCGCGGGATCAGCCAGTTGATGCCGACGCCGGGCGTGGTGGTGATCTTGAGATCGCCGCTCGGCCGCTCGCGGCTGTCGGTCAGTTTCGCGCGCGCTGCCTGCAGCTGCATGAACACGTCATGCGCAGTGCGGAACAGGAGATCGCCCTGCTCGGTGAGGATCAGGCCGCGGGCGTGGCGGTGGAACAGCGAGACCGAGAGCTCCTGCTCCAGCGCCGAGACCTGGCGAGAGACCGCCGATTGCGACAGGCCGAGCTGCTCTCCCGCATGCGTGAAGCTTCCCGCCTCCGCCGCAGCGTGAAACACCTTCAGCTTGTCCCAGTCCATATCAGTAAATCCGTCGCGTGTTCGAGGCATGATCTTTATTCCGCTGCCGCGCGCTCGCTGGCGCGCAGGGCCAAGAAACGTTCGGCCTCGAGGGCTGCCATGCAGCCGAGGCCGGCGGCCGTCACGGCCTGTCGGTAGGTTTCGTCGGCGACGTCGCCGGCGGCGAACAGGCCGGGCACGGAGGTCGCGGTCGAGTTCGGGGCGACCTCGACATAGCCCGACGGTTTCAGCTTGATCTGATCTTTCACGAGTTCGGTCGCCGGCGCGTGGCCGATAGCGACGAAGACGCCGTCGGTCTTCACATCCGAAAGCGCGCCAGTCTTGACGTTCTTCAGCCGCACATGGGTGACCTTGTTCGGGTTCTCGGTGCCGCAGATCTCGTCGACGGCGGAGTCCCAGACCACCTTGATCTTCGGGTGCCTGAACAGGCGCTCCTGCAGGATGCGCTCGGCGCGGAAGTGATCGCGGCGATGCACGATGGTGACCTGCGAGGCATGATTGGTCAGGTACAGGGCTTCCTCGACCGCGGTATTGCCGCCGCCGACCACCACGACGTCCTTGTTGCGGTAGAAGAAGCCGTCGCAGGTGGCGCAGGCCGACACGCCGCCGCCCTGGAATTTCGTCTCGGAGGGCAGTCCGAGCCAGCGCGCCTGCGCGCCGGTCGCGAGGATCACGGTTTCGGCGAGATAGACGTCGCCCGAATCGCAGGTGAGGCGAAACGGCCGCTGCGTCGTCTCCAGCTTGGTGACCAGGTCGGAGACGATTTTGGTGCCGACATGGACCGCCTGCTTCTCCATCTGTTCCATCAGCCAGGGGCCCTGGATCACGTCGGCGAAGCCCGGATAGTTCTCGACGTCGGTGGTGATGGTGAGCTGGCCGCCTGCCTGAATGCCCTGGATCAGGATCGGCTCAAGCATCGCGCGCGCGGCGTAGATCGCCGCAGTGTAGCCGGCGGGCCCGGAGCCAATAATGACGACCTTTGCATGAACAGGAGCGGACATATTCACGGACGCCTTTCACCGGGGGATTGCAGCGCGGGTGCGGAAAGTGCCGGGAGGCCTCGCGGAGGCGCTGAAATATCAGAGCTAATCTAAGCCTTCTGGTGAGCTATGCAAGAATTGCATTCCCTGTCGGCGGATTTTTCCAACAAGGAACAAAAGTCGATTGCGCTGCACGCGCAATAAAATTGCTCAGTTGGCTCGGATTGGGCTATGAGGATTGCGACAGACCCACCCGATACCGCCGTAAGGCCAGGAGTTCCAATCACGTGTCGCGGAACCTAGACGAGATTGACTTCAAGATTCTGACCGAGATCCAGGCCGACGGTCGAATCACCAATGTCGAGCTCGCCAAACGGGTCGGTATCTCCCCCCCGCCATGCCTGCGCCGGGTCCGGGCGCTGGAGGAGGAGGGCTACATCCACGGCTATCGCGGGCTGCTGGACGCCCGAAAGCTCGGCTTCGACGTCACGGTGTTCGCCGCCGTGCACCTCTCCAGCCAGGCAGAAGCCGATTTGCGCGCCTTCGAGGAATTCGTCCGCGCCGAGCCGCTGGTCCGCGAGTGCTGGATGCTGTCCGGCGAAGTCGATTTCATCCTGAAATGCGTCGCCCCCGACATGGCGACTTTCCAGGATTTCGTGACGCACCTGACCGCCGCGCCCCACGTCCGCAACGTGCGGACCTCGCTGGTGCTGCATAACTCGAAATACGAGGCGGCCGTGCCGCTGGACGTGAAGGGAAGACGGTAGGGCCTGCTCCGTTCGCAATGACGAACGGTGAGAGTGCCTCACATTCCGAGCAACACGCAGAAACAAAAAGGCCGCGCGGTGTGGCGGCCTTTTCGAAATGTCGGTGCGCGCGGCAGCAAATCCTTACCGCCACTCCACCTTGGTGATCTCATACGCCTTGGCGCCGCCGGGGGCTACGACCTCGACGGTCGAGCCCTTCTTCTTGCCGATCAGCGCGCGCGCCAGCGGCGAGGTGATGGAGATACGGCCCTTCTTGGCGTCGGCCTCGACCTCGCCGACGATCTGCCACACCGCCTTTTTCTCGGTGTCCTCGTCGACCAGCGTCACGGTGGCGCCGAACTTGATGGTGTCGCCGGAAAGCTTGGAGATGTCGATGATGTCGGCGCGCGCGAGCTTGTCTTCGAGCTCGGCGATGCGGCCTTCATTGTGAGACTGCTCTTCCTTCGCGGCATGATACTCCGCGTTCTCGGACAGATCGCCGTGCGAACGCGCCTCGGCGATATGCTCGATGATGCGCGGACGGTCCTCGGACTGGCGCTTCTTCAATTCTTCCCCGAGCGCGGCAAAGCCGCCCGCAGTCATCGGAACCTTTTCCATCTCTTCTCTCGTTCTTCAGCCGCGCGCCCGACAAAGACAGAGGGCGCGCCAACCTTGATTCGTCAGTATGTCCGGGGGCTGCACACGCCGCCGCCGGAGCGTTATGTGGGTCTGGCGCCGGAACAGAACAACCACATGGCCGGACAGTTCCTCCGGCCATTGTGGCTTCTTTGCCAATCACTTAGCGAAGGCTCCGCCTTCGCTCGCGATCAGGTTTCCGAAAAGTAGCTCTGCAGGGTACGAACCTCAAGGTCTCCGCCAAGGTAGGCGCGGATGCCCTGCGCGGCCGCCACGGCCCCGGAAAGAGTGGTGTAATACGGCACTTTATGCAAGAGGGCCGCGCGCCGCAGCGATCGGCTGTCGGCAAGCGCCTGCGGGCCTTCGGTGGTGTTGAAGACCAGCTGGACGTCGCCATTGGTGATGGCATCGACGATGTGCGGTCGCCCTTCCAGCACCTTGTTCACCTTCTCGGTCGGGATGCCTTCGTCGGTCAGGAAGCGCGCCGTGCCGGAGGTCGCCAGCACCTTGAAGCCGAGCGAATGCAATTCGCGCACGGCCTCGGCAATGCGCGTCTTGTCGCTCTCGCGCACCGAGACGAACACCGTGCCCTTGCGCGGCACCCGCGTGCCGCCGCCGAGCTGGCTCTTGGCGAAGGCCACCGCGAAGGAGCGGTCGATGCCCATGACCTCGCCGGTCGAGCGCATCTCCGGACCGAGCACCGTGTCGACGCCGGGGAAGCGGGCGAAGGGAAACACCGATTCCTTCACGCCGACATGCTTGAAGTCGGCCTTCTTCAGCTTGAAGTCGGCAAGCTTCTCGCCGGCCATGATACGCGCGGCAATTTTTGCGACCGGCGTGCCGACCACCTTGGCGACGAACGGCACCGTGCGCGAGGCGCGCGGATTGACTTCGAGCACGTAGATCACGCCGTCCTTGATCGCGTATTGCACGTTCATCAGGCCGACGACGTCGAGGCCGAGCGCGAGCTCGCGCGTCTGTCGTTCCAGCTCCTCGATCATCTTGGCATCGAGCGAGTGTGGCGGCAGCGAGCAGGCGCTATCGCCGGAATGGATGCCGGCTTCCTCGATATGCTCCATGATGCCGACGATGAAGGTGTCCTTGCCGTCGCAGAGGCAGTCGACGTCGATCTCGGTGGCATCGGACAGATAGCGGTCGAACAGCAGCGGGTTCTTGCCGAGCACGGTGTTGATCTGCCCGGTCTTGTCGTTCGGGTAGCGCGCCTTGACGTCGGCCGGCACCAGCTCCGGCAGCGTGCCGAGCAGATAGTCGCTGAGCTGGTTCTCCTCGCGGATGATCTGCATCGCGCGTCCGCCGAGCACATAGGACGGGCGCACCACCAGCGGTAGGCCGAGATCGGTCGCGACCAGGCGGGCCTGTTCGACGGAATAGGCGATGCCGTTCTTCGGCTGCTTCAGCCGCAGCTTGTCGAGCACGCGCTTGAAGCGGTCGCGGTCTTCGGCGAGGTCGATGGCGTCGGGCGAGGTGCCGAGGATCGGCACTTCAGCGGCTTCCAGCGCCCGCGCGAGCTTGAGCGGAGTCTGGCCGCCGAACTGCACGATGACGCCGTGCAGCGTGCCGTTCGTGCGCTCCTTCGCGATGATCTCGAGCACGTCCTCGGCGGTGAGCGGCTCGAAATAGAGCCGGTCCGCGGTGTCGTAGTCGGTCGACACCGTTTCGGGGTTGCAGTTGACCATGATGGATTCGTAGCCGGCGTCATGCAGCGCGAAGCAGGCATGACAGCAGCAATAGTCGAACTCGATGCCCTGACCGATACGGTTAGGGCCGCCGCCGAGGATGATGATCTTCTTCTTGTCCGACGGTGTGCTCTCGTCGGCAACGCTGCCTGCAAACGGCGACTCGTAGGTCGAGTACATGTAGGCGGTGGGCGAGGCGAATTCGGCCGCGCACGTGTCGATGCGCTTGTAAACCGGACGGACGCCGAGCGCGTGGCGCTTCGCAGTGAGCTCGGCCTCCGTCGTCTCGGCGAGCACAGCAAGGCGCGCGTCCGAAAAACCCATGGCCTTGAGCGTACGCATGCCGAAGGCATTGCCTGGGAGGCCGTGCTTCCTGACCTTCTCCTCCATGTCGACGATGCCGCGCATCTCGCCGAGGAACCACGGATCGATCTTGCAGGAGTTGAAGATCTCCTCGTTCGACCAGCCGAGCCGCATGGCCTGCGCAACCTGAAGAATGCGGTTCGGCGTCGGCGTGCCGAGCGCGGCGCGGATCGCATTCTTGTCGTCGTCGCGACCGAGACCTTCGATCTCGATCTCGTCGAGGCCGGTCAGCCCGGTCTCGAGCCCACGTAGCGCCTTCTGCAGGCTTTCCTGGAAGGTGCGGCCGATCGCCATGACCTCGCCGACCGACTTCATCGACGTCGTCAGCGTGGTCGACGCACCCGGGAATTTCTCGAAGGCGAAGCGCGGGATCTTGGTCACCACGTAATCGATCGTCGGCTCGAACGAGGCCGGCGTCGCGCCGCCGGTGATGTCGTTGGCGATTTCGTCGAGCGTGTAGCCGATCGCGAGCTTGGCCGCGACTTTTGCGATCGGGAAGCCGGTGGCCTTCGAGGCCAGCGCGGAGGAACGCGACACGCGCGGATTCATCTCGATCACGACCATGCGGCCGTCTTCGGGATTGACGCCGAACTGCACGTTGGAGCCGCCGGTCTCGACGCCGATCTCGCGCAGCACCGCCAGCGAGGCGTCGCGCATGATCTGGTATTCCTTGTCGGTCAGCGTCAGCGCCGGAGCGACCGTGATGGAATCGCCGGTGTGCACGCCCATCGGATCGAAATTCTCGATCGAGCAGACGATGATGCAATTGTCCTTCTTGTCGCGCACCACCTCCATCTCGAACTCTTTCCAGCCGAGGACGGATTCCTCGATCAGGACTTCGTTGGTGGGGGACGCGTCAAGGCCGCGCTCGATGATGTCGAGGAACTCTTCCTTGTTGTAGGCGATGCCGCCGCCGGTGCCGCCCATCGTGAAGGACGGACGGATGATCGCGGGCAGGCCGATCTCGGACAGCGCCATCAGCGCCTGTCCGAGCGCATATTCCTGGTAGCGCTTGCGGCGGTCGCTCTCGCCGAGCGCCCACTGCCGCTCGAGCTCTTCGAGCGCCGCACCGGACGCCTTGGCACGCTCGGCCTGATACTTGTCGCGGAAGGACTTCTTCAGTTCGGACGCATTGGCGAGCCGCGACTTCGGCGTCTCGAGCCCGATCTTGGTCATGGCCTCGCGGAACAGCTGGCGATCCTCGGCCTTGTCGATCGCGTCGGCCGTCGCGCCGATCATCTCGACGTCGAACTTGTCCAGCGTGCCCTGCCGGCGCAGCGACAGCGCGCAGTTCAGCGCGGTCTGTCCGCCCATGGTCGGCAGCAGCGCGAAGCCGCCGGGAATGACGTGACGTTCCTTCTCGATGATTTTTGCGACGATCTCGGGCGTGATCGGCTCGATATAGGTCGCATCCGCCAATTCCGGATCCGTCATGATCGTGGCCGGGTTGGAATTGACGAGGACGATGCGATAGCCCTCTTCCTTCAACGTCTTCACCGCCTGCGTGCCCGAATAGTCGAACTCGCAGGCCTGGCCGATCACGATGGGACCGGCGCCGATGATCAGGATGGTCGAGATGTCGGTTCGTTTAGGCATCACCGCTCGCGGGCTGGAATTCGGGCACAAAAAAAGGGCGCGCTTGCCGCGCGTCCCCTTGTGCGAGAGCGCGGGGTCTTCCCTCGCGCGCGGGTGGGTCTTAGACCAGTTTTCGGGGCGGCGAAACCCCGAAAAACGCCCCATCAACCGGCAATTTTGACGGGTTTCGGCCGCGCCTGCCAGCCACGGGCGAGATGCACCAGCAGGGCCATCGTGACACTCGCGCCGCCGACCCAGCCGAGGTCGGACGGGCTCCAAGCCGCAAGCACGGCGCCGCCCAAGGCTCCCCCGATCGCAAAGCCGAGATACATGGCCGAGGCGTTGATGGAGAGCGCGACCATCGAGGCCTGCGGGTCGATCCGGATAATGCTGGCGATCTGGGCCGGATAGAACGCCCAGCCCGAAACGCCCTGGAGGAAGATCGGACCCAGGATCGCATAGTGCGCCTGCCCGGGGAGGAATTTCAGCACCAGCGAATGCAGGAAAAGCGCGCTGGCCATGCCGGTCAGTCCGAGCGCCGCGGTGACGACGGTGCCGAGCCGGTCGGCCAGGAGGCCGCCGAGTATGTTCCCGATCGCCGCGGCCGCGCCGAAAACCAGGAGTGCGAGGCTGATGTGCGTGGCGCCGAAGCCCAAAGCGCGCAGCGGGACGGCAAAATAGGTGAACATGGTGAAGCCGCCGAGCGCCCATAATACCGTGATGAGGAGCGCGATCAGGACGTTGCCGTGACGCGCCACGGCCAGCCGCTCGGCGAGCGAAGCTGTGCTTTTGGGAAGGCCTCGGGGAAGCCCAAAGAGCAGGCCGGCCAGCGCGATCGCACCCAGCATTGCGACCATGGCGAACGTCGCGCGCCAGCCGAACAGGCTGCCGACGAGGTTACCGAGGGGGACACCGACGACGGTCGCGACCGTCATTCCCGACGTGACCAGCGCCACCGCCCGGCCGCGCCGTTCCGGCGAGGCGACGGCGACCGAGACGGCAAGCGCGGTCGGCATGCACAGCCCGGCCCCGACCGCCATCAACATGCGCGAGGCCAGCAGCAGCGCGTAGTCCGAAGCCATCACCGCGAACAGGTTTCCGGCGATGAAGGTCGAAAGCGCCAGCGCCAGCACCGTGCGGCGATCGATATTGTTCAACGTCACCGCCAGGATCGGCGAGCCGACGGCATAGGTGAGGGCGTAGGCGGTCACCAATTGACCGGCGGCCGGGACCGAAATCGAGAGGTCGTTGGCGATCGTCGGCAAAAGTCCCGCAATAACAAAGCTTTCGGTGCCAATCGCGAAGGCCGCCAAGGCGAGCCAAAACACGCTCATTGCAAACAATCCCTATGTTCAATGTTTATTGAACTATCAAGTACGGCGATCAGGGAGTCAATTGGTTCAAGAACTATTGAACAATACGCCAGCATCGCTATGCTTCGGGGATCATGAGCCGCACGCCTCCCCACCCCACCCGCGAGCAGATCGAGCTGCCGATGGTTCTGGATTGCCTGAGCGATCCGATCCGGTTGGCGATCGTGTACCAACTCGCCCAGCAGGAACCTGTCAGCAGCGAGCTTTGCTGTGGCGACTTCAATGGGCTCAGCGGCAAGTCGAACCTCACCTATCACTTTGCGAAGTTGCGCGAATGCGGCCTGATGCTGACGCGCGTCGCGGGCACCAACCGCTTCATGCGGCTGCGTCGCGAGGATCTCGATGCACGCTTTCCCGGCCTGCTCGACGCCGTGCTCAAGTCAGCGGCCAAGGACGCGGACAGGCTTCAGCATGTTGTGGAGTGTGATGTATTGGAGGCGGATTGAGCCGCGAACAAAGTCCGTCTTCGCTTTCGCTGCGCTCAAGCTACGCCGGACACGCTGCGCCCCTACGGGGCTTGCGTGGCTGCGCCACGCGTAGCCCCGAAGGGGCGAAGCGTGGAGACCCGGCCTGGATTTGAACCAGGATGAAGAGCGATGCACTGCTCTCGCGTAGACGCTTCCGCCACCGGGCCACGGCGATCATTGCCGATCGAGGTGCGACAAGCCACCTCAGCCAATTGTTAAGCTTAACGCACCCAAGGACCTTAACGGACCAGAGGCGGTCGGGCGATGAAGGTGATACGCCACGGGTTGTGGCCGATATTGGTGTTGGCACGCTGGCTGGCGAAGCCCGCCGCCTTCAGCTTGGCCGCGATCTCGTCCTCGCTGTAGCGCTTCAGCCCAATGCGCGTGCGCAGATGACGATAATCTGACAGCGCGGTGCTGACCAACCCGATCAACGCATCCTTCAGGAAGCCGTGACGCAGGCCGAAGGAGAGCAAGGCCATCACGTCTCGCCCCATGCCGACGTGAGGCTGCAGGATATCGCCGAGGACCAGCTTGCCGGACGGTTTCAGGATGCGCCGGACATTAATGAGCGCGGCATCGAGCTCCTCCGCCGTCATGTATTGCGCGACCGAGTTCATCACCACCAGATCGATCGACTGGTCCTGCATATTGCGGACGTCGTCGAGCGAGCGAACGCGGATCCTGGTGTTCGGCGCAAACCGCGCGATCAGGCGGCCGCGTACGCCAGGCGCGGGCTCGGCCAGGATCAACTTCCCGCAGGCGGCCGCGACCTGGCCCGCCGACAGCGCCTCCCCGCAGGCATAGTCCAGCACGGTCGCCTCGGGCGAGGTGATGTAGCCGATGATGTCCCGCGCGATGATCTGGAAGTGCAAATCGCGATGCAGCTTGCTGACATAGATCGTATGCGTCGAGTCGTAATAATCGATCCAATCGTCCATGATATCCCGCCCAGCGGTTCCTGTGTTGGAACCGCGCTGCCCGCCTTGCGTTAGGGGTGCGACGGCGCGCCGTCAATGTCCGCGTCCTAACAGGAAGGTTTCCCGTGAGCAAAGCCCCCAGCAAGGTCTCGCCCGATCTCGATACGCCCACCGATCTGCCCGCGGCGGCGGTCAAGAAGGTCTCGGACGCACTCAACGTGCTCCTGGCCGACGCCTTCGCGCTCTACCTCAAGACCAAGAATTTCCACTGGCATGTGAGCGGCCGGCATTTCCGTGACTACCATTTGCTGCTCGACGAGCAGTCCGACCAGATTTTTGCCACCACCGACCAGCTCGCCGAGCGCGTCCGCAAGATCGGCGGCACGACCGTAAAGTCGATCGGCCAGATCGCAAAGCTTCAGACTATCAAGGACAACAACGAGGACTACGTCCCGCCGCGCGAAATGCTGCGCGAGCTGATGCAGGACAACAAGCATGTCGCGGCAGCGATGCGCAAGGCGCATGAGGTCTGCGACGATGCAGGCGACGTCGCCAGCGCCAGCATCCTGGAGAACTTCATCGACGAGACCGAGCGCCGCACCTGGTTCCTGTTCGAAGCCACCCGCCAGGAAGGCGGCAACGAGGCGTAAAGGCATGGTGCCGGGTGGGCAAAGCGAAGCGTGCCCACCAAATTCACTGTGCCGATGGATGGTGGGCACGGCGCGCAAGAGCGCGCCTTTGCCCACCGGCAGTCTTGTTGTCGCTACCGCCACAGCCGCATCAATGCGCCGTGCTTGCCCATCACCGGATCGGCCGGCGGCCGCGCGACGTCTGGAATCGTCTTCAACGCCTTGGCGTGATTCTCCGGCGTTGCCCGCGTGATCTCCATCTTTGATCCCGGCGGATAGGCACCGATCACGCAGAAATCGCCGCTCGCATTGATGCACTGATGTCCGGTGCCGGCCGGCAGGATCGCGACATCGCCGGCTTTGATGTCGAACTCCTGGCCGTGATCGCCGCCGAAGCGAACGCGGGCATGGCCGCGTGCGACGCCGAGCACCTCATGCACCGTTGCATGGTAATGCAGGTAATCGTACACGCCGTTGCGCCACGTGCCGGCCCAATTGTTGGTTTCGAACAGGTTTTCGATGGTCTCCTCGGGGCGCTTCGGATCGAGCGCCACCGCGCCCTGGTAGACGAGGAGGGGGAGGGTGTTGTTCGGCACCAGCCCGTCATCCTCGAAGACGATGGCGAGCGGTTCGGCATAGTCGCGGACGACGGACATGGCAGGGCTCTCCGGCTACAAGCGCAGCAGGGATCAACGAGCGGCGTGAGGCGACGTTCCCTTGACGAAAAGCCCGGGACAAGGCCCGGGCTCGATGTCGTCAAAGCAGGTCGCGAGAGAGCGGAGCCTTACGCGCTCTTCTTCTGCCGCATCAGATCGGCGAAGCGCTGGAACAGATAGTGCGAGTCGCGCGGACCGGGCGAAGCCTCGGGATGGTACTGCACCGAGAACACCGGCCTGCCGTCGAGCTGGATGCCGCAATTGGATCCGTCGAACAGCGAGATGTGGGTCTGCGTCGCGCCCTTCGGCAGCGTGTTCTCGTCCACCGCAAAGCCGTGGTTCATCGAGGTGATCTCGACCTTGCCGGTGGTCTCGTCCTTCACGGGGTGATTGGCGCCGTGATGGCCCTGATGCATCTTTTTGGTCTTCGCGCCGACGGCGAGGCCGAGCATCTGGTGACCCAGACAAATCCCGAACGTCGGCGTGCCCGACTTGATCACGTCCTGGATCACAGGCACCGCGTATTTGCCGGTCGCGGCCGGATCGCCCGGGCCGTTCGACAGGAACACGCCGTCCGGCTTCATCGCCAGAATGTCTTCGGACGAGGTCGTTGCCGGCACCACCGTCACCTTGCAGCCGACGCCGGCGAGCAGGCGCAGAATGTTGCGCTTGATGCCGTAGTCGATGGCGACGACGTTGAACTCGGCCTTGTCCTGCCGGCCAAAACCCTTGTCCCACAGCCAAGGCGTCTCGTCCCAGGTGAAGCGCTGGCCGGAGGTGACCATCGGCACGAGGTCCATGCCCTCGAGGCCGGGCCATTCGCGCGCTTCTTCCTTCATGCCATGCAGATCGAACTCGCCGTTCTTGGCGTGCGCGATCACGGCGTTGGGCATGCCCTTCGAGCGGATCAGCGCGGTCAGCGCGCGAGTGTCGATGCCGGAAAGGCCGATGATGCCGCGCGCCTTCAGCCACTGGTCGAGATGCTTGGTGGCGCGGTAATTCGAGGGATCGGTGATCGCGGTGCGCAGGATCACGCCGCGCGCGCCGGGCGTCGCGGCCATGTTCACCGTCTCGATGTCTTCCTCGTTGGTACCGACATTGCCGATATGCGGGAAGGTGAAGGTGATGAGCTGGCCGGCATAGGAGGGATCGGTTAGGATCTCTTCATAGCCGGTCATCGCGGTGTTGAAGCAGACCTCACCGACGGCGTGGCCTTCGGCGCCGAGACCGAAGCCTTCGAGCACCGTGCCATCGGCGAGCACG
>JAUEPE010000062.1 GCA_030403585.1 Frankia sp. RB7 | reverse complement strand
GCGGGTTGCTCGGGCGGGACAGATCTGCTGGCGTCTGCCAAAGATGCCGAATGGTTCAACAAGCCGAGCCGCCTGTTCATCAAGAACATCTCGATCGAATCGCCGCCGTTGACCCCCGACAAGCCGGTGGGCGCTGAGGATCTCGTCAGCGCCGATGGCGGTTGCCCCGGCATGGCGCCGCCGCCGGGACCTGCCGACGCCAATGCCTCGACCACGGCGCCCGCGCCGATGGGCGGCACGGTCGCGCTCGGCCACACCGAATGCGACGTGGTGCGCGGCATCGGCGCGCCCTCTACCGTCAATCTCTCCAGTGATGCCGCCGGCCGTCGCGTCGCGGTGGTCACCTGGACCACGGGTCCGCGCGCAGGTATCTACACGTTTACCTCCGGGCGCCTGTCCGCGATTGAAGGCTCGCCGGAGCCGCAGGTCGTTCCGAAGGCGGTGAAGCCGAAGGCGAAGAAGAAGGCGGCGACGTAACACGTCGTCGGCCTTCCGCCCTGATGCCGCTTGCGACTGTCAACGCGATCAGCCGCGGATGCTCGTCCAGATCATCAAGCTGCTTTGCGTCCCTTGATCGCAGTCGCGCTCGCATGAACGGTGATCGCACCGGTCGCGCTCGCCGGTAGTCGCGCCTGCAATCGGCGCTTCAGCTCCGCGCTCTCGGCGTCAGACAGCCTTCCCAGCACGTCAGCCGGGCTGCTGACGACCATGGAGAGCCAGTAGTCGTCGAAGTCGGCGAATGTTCGCTCGACGACCAGCTCGCGTGTTTCGATGTCGCGCAGACCGAGCTCCGCCCAAAGCGCCTTCAGCGCCTCGAAACGCGAGATGTCAGCGCTCGGCGGGCGCGCAGCCGGCTTTCCCATGGCGTCCATCTCTTCCCATAGGGGCTGCGTCGGTGTGCCGCCGCGCAAAATGTCCCAGGTGTAGGACGCGACCATGCCGCCGGGCTTGGTGACGCGCACCATTTCCGAGGAGCCTTTGCGCGGGTCGGGCACGAAGAACAGCACCAGCGCCATCACCGCGACGTCGAAGCGGTCGGCGTCGTAGGGAAGGGCCATCGCATCGCCGATCGAAAGCTCGACCTGCTTCGCCGATATTTTCTGGCGCGCGGTCGCAATTTGCGCGTCGGAGGGATCAATCGCGCAAACGGACGATGGGGCGGACTTCGCAAGCAGGAGCTCGGTGAATGCGCCGTTGCCCGCACCGACATCCGCCCAGGCCAGTCCCGGACGTGGCGCCAGCCAGTCGAGGAACAGCGTCCCGGCCGAACGGCTCCAGGGTGCCATGAAGCGCTCGTAAGCTGCGCCGTCGGTGAACTTGATCGGTTCGGGTGACGACATGTGAGATCTCCGCAAATATTACCTGTCCAAAATATCATTCGAGCGAAAAGACCGGTCCCTGTTTGGTAGCACGAAGCCGGACCGTGCGCGACGTGCCGCAGCAAATTCTACGGGTCCGGACGTTTTCCGATTTGAAGCACGACTTGCATCTATCGAATGCCGCGCCCGGACGGCTACAGTGTCGCCATTCGCTATTGGGGGTGGGCATGAGACGGCGCGAGTTCATTGCCGGATTGACAGTCGCTGTGGCCGCGCCGCCGGGCGCGCGCGGGCAACAATCCAAACAGTTACGCCGTGTCGGCGTGCTCGTTGGCCTCGCGGCAAACATCGACGTGCCGGTCGCGCGGGCCTTCCTCAAGCCGTTCCGCGAGGCCATGGGCAAGGCCGGCTGGGTCGAGGACGGCAATGTTCACATCGACTACCGCTTCGGCGGCGCGTTGTCCGATCTTGCCAACACGCGTGCCTCCGCGGCGGAGCTCGTCGCGCTGGCGCCCGAGGTCATCTACGCTCAGGGCCTGCCGGCGACGCTGGCGCTGCGCCAGCAGACCACGACGATTCCCATCGTGTTCACGCAGGTGATCGATCCGGTCGGCTTCAATCTCGCCGACAGCCTCGGGCATCCGGGCGGCAACGTCACCGGCTTCGTCACCTGGGATTTCGCGATCGGCGGCAAATGGATGGAGTTATTGCGCGAGCTTGATCCAAAACTCACTCGCGTTGCCATACTCTTCAATCCGGATACTGCGCCCTATGCGCCGGGCCTCGTCGCCGCGGCCAGGGACGCTGCATCCGGAATGGAGGTGGTCGAGATGCGGACGCATAACGACGGCGAGACCGACGCTCAGCTCGAGGCGCTCGGTCGTGCCCAGAACAGCAGCCTGCTCGTCATTCCCGAACCCTTCACCAATGGACATCGCGACCACATCGTCGCCCAATGCGCCCGCTTTCGCGTCTCCGCACTGAATTCGGTGTTGGGCGCTGTCGATGGCGGGGCGCTGATGTCCTACACGTTCGTCTGGGACGAACTGGTCAGCGCACCCGTCGATTACATCGATCGCATTCTCAAGGGAGCCTCGCCGCACGATCTGCCGATCCAGGCGCCGCGGCGTTATGAGCTGGTCATCAACCTGAAGACGGCCAAGGTGCTCGGCGTCGATGTGCCGCCCGTGCTGCTCGCTCGCGCTGATCGCGTGATCGAATAGGAGGAGCTACCCCGCAGCCTCGTCGAACTGCGTGCTTGCCTCTAACCATTGTTCCTCCGCGCGCGCCAGCGCGTCGGCCGCGTTGGCGCGTGCCTTCGACAGTTGCGCGGCCTGCTTGGGATCGCGGCTGAAAATGTCGGGGAGAGCGAGCGCGGTGTCGATCTTGGCGATGATCTCGCTGACGCGCGCGATCTCGCTTTCGGCCTCCGCGATGCGTTTCTTCAGCGAGCCGCGATTGTCCGACTTCGGGCGCTGCGGCTTCTCGCTCGTCGTGTTGCGCTCGCGTGGCGCAGGCTCGCCGTTGCGCGACGACAGCACCAGGCGGCGGTACTCGTCGAGGTCACCGTCGTAATTGGTCACGGTGCGGTCGGCGACAATCCAGAGCTGGTCGGCGCAGGCCTCGATCAGATAGCGATCATGCGAGACCATGATGATCGCGCCGGGAAACTCGTTGATCGCTTCGGCCAATGCCGCGCGGCTGTCGATGTCGAGATGGTTGGTCGGCTCGTCGAGGATGATCATGTTGGGGCCGTAGAAGGTCGCCAGCCCCAACAGCAGCCGCGCCTTCTCGCCGCCCGACAGTTTTCCAACCTTGGTATCGGCCGCCTTGCCGGAAAAGCCGATCGCGCCGGCGCGTCCTCGCACTTTTGCCTCGGGCGCATCGCCCATCAGCTTGCGGACGTGGTCGTAGGTGGAGGCGTCCTCGTTCAGCTCGTCGAGCTGATGTTGTGCGAAATAGGCGATCGACAGCTTGTCCGCGCGCGTCACCTTGCCGGAGAACGGCGCCAGGCGCGCGGCGAGCAGCTTGACGAGTGTCGACTTGCCGTTGCCGTTGGCCCCTAACAGCGCGATGCGGTCGTCGTTGTCGATGCGCAAGGTCACGCGGCTCAGCACAGGTGTGGCCGGATCGTATCCAACGGACACGTTGTCGACGGCAATGATCGGCGGCGACAGGATTTTCTCCGGTGCAGGGAAGGTGATCTCGCGGACGTCCTGGGTCACCAGCGCATTGATCGGCTTCAGGCGCTCCAGCATTTTGACGCGGGATTGAGCCTGGCGTGCCTTCGACGCCTTGGCCTTGAAGCGGTCGACGAAGGCTTGCAGGCGGGCTCGCTCGGCCTCCTGGCGCTTGACCGCCTTGGCATCGAGCAGCTCGCGCGTGGCGCGCTGCTCCTCGAAGGAGGAGTAGGTGCCTTTGTAGAGCGTGAGCTTGCTGCGCTCCAGATGCAGGATCTGGTCGACCGAGCTCTCCAGGAGGTCGCGGTCATGGCTGATCACGATCACCGTGCGCGGATAATGCGCGAGGTGATCCTCGAGCCACAGCGTGCCTTCGAGGTCGAGATAGTTGGTGGGCTCGTCGAGCAGCAAGAGGTCGGGGGCTGCGAACAGCGTCGCGGCCAGCGCGACGCGCATGCGCCAGCCGCCGGAGAATTCGGCGCAGGGACGCAGCTGGTCGGCGGCGGAGAAGCCGAGGCCGGACAGGATCGCGGCGGCACGGCTCGGGGCCGAATGCGCGTCGATGTCGACGAGCCGGGTCTGGATCTCGGCAATCCGGTGCGGGTCGGTGGCGATCTCGGCTTCGTGAAGCAACGCGTCGCGCTCGAGGTCGGCTTTGAGCACGACCGAGATCAGGCTTTCGGGGCCGTTCGGCGCCTCCTGCGCCAGGCTGCCGACCCGCCAGCGCGGCGGCAGCGTCACCGAGCCGTGCTCGGCCGAAAGCTCGCCGCGGATCACCTTGAACAGCGTCGATTTGCCGGTGCCGTTGCGTCCGACCATGCCGACGCGTGAGCCGGGCGTGATCTGCACGGAGCTGTTGTCGATCAGAAGGCGTCCGGCGAGGCGGATGGAGAGGTCGTTGATGGAGAGCATGCGGCCTTGTCACCGCAGGCGGGATCAAACGCAACCCGATTTTTTTCAGTATGAGTCGCGCTCGCGGTGCTTCAGCTCGTTGAGGAGCTGCTCTAGATGCGTCGGCAGCCGGGGTTCGGGACGAAGGCTTTGCTGAAGCCGCTCGCCCACGGCATCGCAAATCGAGCGACTGGTGCGCCGGTCGATCTGTTCGCTTTCATTGGCAAAAAGGCCAGCCATCTCAGGGTCCCGTGTGTGCAAAGTAACGACACGGTACCAAGTCATTGCCCCCCAAAATGGTTTCGCCAAGCATTGGGAATGCCTCGTATTCTCGTAAAAATTGTATGAACTCGTCGTGTCTGCCCAAATACAAGGCCCCGGCGGGGGGAACGCCGGGGCCTCGCTTGGAAGGTACCGCAGGGGGGAACGGCACCTCTGGAAGGTATTTTAGGAAGGTGCTTTGGGAACGTATTTCAGGAACTGCTTGCCGGCTCAGTAGCAGCGGTTGACCAGCCGCCAGCGAGGTCCCCAGGGAGTCGGGACCAGCCGGCGCACATAGCAGCCGCCATAACCGTAGGAGACGGGGGCGGCGTAGAAGCGCGGTCCGCCCCAGCCATAGCCGCCACGATGCCAGCCACCGCCACCGCCGTGCCAGCCCCAGCCGCCACCGCCACCATGCCAGTGAGCGGAGGCGGAGGTGGGCGCCAGCGCGGCACCCAGCGCGACCGCGGCGACTGCAGCGAGCGAAAGTTTCCTCAACATGGTGATCTCCTCAAAACTGCCGGCGCGGGGCTATCGCGTCGATGGAAAGGCCGCCGAAACGGTCCGCCTCGGGAGGAGGCTTTGGTTTCGATGGACCTGACGTTACCCGGGGGAGGCTGAACCAAACCCTCATGGGGCCTTCAGATTGGGTTCATCTGCGTGAAATCGTTGTAATCCATGTTGGAATCCGCCCCCCAACCTGCGGCGAAGCGCCCGTGGGCTGTTCCGGCGGTCGCTTGCCGGATCGCGAAGGCGCCGATATAAGCCCCGCAACTCCGAACCACCTTTTTCTCTTCAAGGACAAGATCATGGCCATCGAACGCACTTTCTCGATCATCAAACCCGACGCGACCGCCCGTAACCTGACCGGCGCCGTGAACGCCGTGATCGAGAAGGCGGGCCTGCGCATCGTCGCGCAGAAGCGCATTCGCATGACCAAGGAGCAGGCCGAGACCTTCTATGCCGTCCACAAGGCCCGCCCGTTCTTCGGCGAACTCGTCGAATTCATGACCTCGGGCCCGGTCGTGGTCCAGGTGCTGGAAGGCGAGGGCGCCGTTGCCAAGTACCGCGACGCGATGGGCGCGACCGATCCGTCCAAGGCTGCCGACGGCACCATCCGCAAGCTCTACGCAAAGTCGATCGGCGAGAACTCGGCTCACGGCTCGGACGCCACGGAGACCGCCGCGATCGAGATCGCGCAGTTCTTCTCGGGCAACGAGATCGTCGGCTAAAGCCGACAGGTGAAGTCGACGGGCCGAAAGGACTGATTGTGAACTGGCTCTGGCAGATCTTCGATCCCGCCACGATCGGGGCATTCTTCACCCAGTTCCGTAGTGAGATGGCCGAACCGACCTTCTGGGTTGCGGTCGGCAAGATCATCTGGATCAACATCCTTTTGTCCGGTGACAACGCGCTGGTGATCGCGCTTGCCTGCCGCGGCCTGAAGCCGCGGCACCGGCTGTGGGGCATGGTGCTCGGCGCGGGCGCTGCGGTGCTGCTGCGGATCATCTTCACCGGCATTGTCGTAAGCCTGATGGAGTTGCCGTACCTCAAGCTGGTCGGCGGTCTCGCGCTGATCGTGATCGCGGCAAAGCTGCTGGTGCCGGAAAACGAAGACGAGGACGGCGTCGAATCGGCTTCGCATCTGTGGCAGGCGGTGCAGATCGTCGTCGTCGCCGACATCGTCATGAGTCTGGACAACGTCATTGCGGTCGCCGCGGCTGCCAACGGCAGTGTGCCGCTTTTGGTGCTCGGCCTGGCCATCAGCGTGCCCCTGATCGTCGCCGGCGCGGCGCTGATCATGGCGCTGCTCTCGAAGCTGCCGATCCTGGTGTGGGCCGGTGCGGCGCTGCTCGGCTGGATCGCGGGCGAGGTGATCGCGACCGATCCCGGCATCGCGCCGAAGCTGCACGCGCTATCCGAAGGTCCGTTCGGCGCCTCGCTGGACAAGCTGCTCGGCAGCCTGCACATCCCGTCGCAATTCGCCCATGGCAGCGGTGGCGCCGAATATCTCTGCGCCTTGCTCGGCGTGATCGTCGTGCTGGTCGTCGGCACCATCTGGCGCCGGCGCAGGCTGAGCCACGCCGCGCTTGAGCACGCAAAGGCTGCTGAATAAGCCCTAACGCCGCAGGATCGAGCCGGCGCGGCCGATCAAGCGGGCGAGCTGCTTGAAGCGGCTGCCGACGCGGTCGGCGACGAGATCGCCTAGCCGGTGCTCGAACACCAGCATCAATTTACGGCCCTGGCTGCGGAAATGCGTGGCGGGCAGCACGCCTGGCCGAGCCGCCGAGATCAGATGCGCGACACGAAACGCCGCGCCCAGCAAGCGGGCGCGTTCGAGCTGCGCCGGCGTCAACAGCTCCTGCATCGTCAGCGGCGGCTGGTTTTCCTCGCTGAGGCCCGCATAGCGATAAAACACCGACAGGCCGACGAAGGCGCGCTCGATGTGGGTGATCGCGCCGAAATTACCGTTGACGACGAGGCTCAGCGTTTGCTCGCCGCGATGGTCGGGATGCACGCGCCAGCCGATGTCGGAGAGCAGGCAGGCAGCGTGGCGCAAGCGGCGGTCCTCCTCGGACTCGCGCAGCTTCACCACGCGCGCGAGGCGGTCGGTCCAGGCGATCAGTTCGCGGGCATGGCGCGCCGAGCGCGACAGCAGCTGGTTCAGCTCTTCCGCCGCGCAGATCAGCCCGTCCTTGTTGCGCTCGGAGTCCGGCAGCTTCTCGTGCAGCAGGCCTTCGCGCACGCCGAAGGTCGAGAACACAATGGTCTTGGGCTTCGCCACTCGGATGATGTGCTCGAGCACCAGCGCTGCATAGGTGAGGAGAGGGCGCCGCGCATCCGCGACGATCTCGATGTCGGCCAGCATGTCGACAGCCGCCAGGCGCCGCAGGCGGCGCGAGAAGTCGAGCGCTTCAGCGGCGGAGATGGAATAGCCGTGCATCACCTGGAGCGGATAGCCGCTCTGGATGATGTGGATGCGCGCAAGCGCGCGCCAGGTGCCGCCGACGGCATAGAAGCTGCGGCCGCTGCCTGCCTTGAGCAGCGGCACCTCGTCGATTGCCTCGCGCACGATACGGTCGGCGCGCTTTAGCGATTTGTGCGCGAGGTCCTGCAGCGCGAGGCCGCCGAGCGGCAGCGTCACGCCACTGCGCACGGTGTTCCTGCGCACGTCGATCAGCTCCAGCGAGCCGCCGCCGAGATCGCCGACGATGCCGTCGGGATGGTGAATGCCGGAGATCACGCCGAGCGCTGACAGCTTCGCTTCGCGCGGGCCGGACAGGATCTCGATCTTCACGGCGCAGATGCGCTCGGCTTTCGCGATGAAATCGGGGCCGTTGGAGGCATCGCGGCAGGCCGCGGTCGCGATCGCAAACACGCGGCCGACCTGCATCACGCGGCACAGCGCCCGAAAACGCTTCAGCGAGGTCAGCGCCTTGTCGACGGCGTCCGGCGCGAGCAGGCCCGTGCTCTGCACTTCGCGCCCGAGGCCGCACAGCGTCTTCTCGTTGAAGATCGGAATCAGGCTCCGCGTCAGTCCCTCGTAGACGACGAGACGAACCGAGTTGGAGCCGATGTCGATGACCGCGACGCTAGCGCCACGCTTGCGCGGCCGTTTCACGGCAAAAATCTCCGGTCAGGAAGGATGGCGTTCGTTTCGGCGCGTGAGACGGCGCGGCGAGGATTCCTTGAGCGACTTTCCACGGCCAGACAGACTCGGATTTGTCATGAAGTAGTTGTGCACGTTGAAAGGCTCCTCGCCTTTCGCGGTCTTCATACGCGTTGAGGACCCGTCCGGCAACAATTGCCAGCTCTGCTCATTGTCCTTCAAATTCGCGACCATGATCTGTTCGAGAACCTGCTGATGCACCGTGGGATTTTGCAGCGGGCACAGCACCTCGACACGGCGGTCGAGGTTGCGCGGCATCATATCGGCTGACGAGATATACACAGCCGCTTTCGCGCTCGGCAGGCCCTGGCCCATGCCGAAGCAGTAGATTCGGCCGTGTTCCAGGAAGCGTCCGATGATCGACTTGACGCGGATGTTCTCCGACAGGCCGGGGATGCCGGGGCGCAGGCAGCAGATACCGCGGACCACGAGCTCGACCTGGACGCCCGCCTGTGACGCCTCGTAGAGCGCGTCGATGATGTCGGGGTCGACCAGCGCATTCATCTTCATCCAGACCGCGCCGGGCTTGCCGTGACGCGCGTGCTCGGTCTCGCCCTGGATGTGCTCGATGATGCGCTTGCGCAGGGTCAGCGGGGACACCGCCATCTTTTCCAGATCGCTCGGTGCGGCGTATCCCGTGATGAAGTTGAACACGCGCGCGGCGTCGCGGCCGATGGTCGGTTCCGAGGTGAAGTAGGAGAGATCCGTATAAATACGCGCGGTGACCGGGTGATAATTGCCGGTGCCGGTATGGACGTAAGTGGTGAGGCTGCCGCCCTCGCGGCGCACCACCATCGAGAGCTTTGCGTGCGTCTTCAGCTCGAGGAAGCCGTAGACCACCTGCACGCCGGCGCGTTCGAGGTCGCGCGCCCAGCGGATGTTGGCCTCTTCGTCGAAGCGCGCCTTCAACTCGATCAGCGCGGTGACGGATTTGCCGGCCTCGGCCGCTTCCACCAACGCGCGCACGATCGGCGAGTTGCTGGAGGTGCGGTAGAGCGTCTGCTTGATGGCAACGACGTCGGGGTCGCGCGTCGCCTGCTGCAGGAATTGCACAACCACGTCGAAGGATTCGTAGGGGTGATGGACGACGAGGTCCTTCTGCCGGATCGCGGCAAAGATGTCGCCGCCATGCTCGCGCACGCGCTCGGGATGGCGCGGCACGTAAGGGGTGAATTCGAGGTCGGGTCGGTCGAGCCGGGTGAGTTGCGAAAGCTCGTTCATGGCGAGCACGCCGTTGACCAGGAACACCTCGTCGTCGGCCGCCGACAGCGCGTGCTGCACGAAGCTGCGCAGCTGCTCCGGCATCTTGGCGTCGATCTCGAGCCGGATCACCGACCCGCGGCGGCGGCGCTTCAGCGCAGTCTCGAACAGTCGGACGAGATCTTCGGCCTCTTCCTCGATTTCGAGCTCGGAGTCGCGGATGATGCGGAAGGCGCCCTGGCCGTGGAGATTGTAGCCGGGGAACAGGCGATTGATGAAAAGGCCTGTCATCTGCTCCAACGAGATCAGGCGCACCACCTTGCCGTCGCCCGGCAGGCGGATGAAGCGGTCGATCTTGCCGGGCATGCGGATGAGCGCGTTCATCTGCTTGCCGTCGATGGCGCGCGTGAGCTGGAGCGCGATGGTGAAGCCGAGGCTCGGGATGAACGGAAACGGGTGGGCCGGATCGATCGCCAGCGGCGTCAGCAGCGGGAACACGTTGCTGAGGAAATAGTCCTCGAGCCAGGTTCGCTCCGCCTTGGTGACCTCCTTGCCGTCGACCAGCACGATGCCGACGTCGGCGAGCGTGCCGCGCAAGGCGGCCCAGATCGCCTGCTGATCGGAGGCGAGCTGCGAGACGGTGCGGTTGATCAGCACGAGTTGCTCGGACGGGGTCAGGCCATCGGGCGCGCGCTCGGCGATGCCCTCGCGCACCTGGGCCTTGATGCCGGCGACGCGGACCATGAAGAACTCGTCGAGGTTATTTGCGGAAATCGACAGGAATCGCACCCGCTCCAGCACGGGGTGGTTGGTGTTGACCGATTCCTCCAGGACACGGCGGTTGAAATGCAGCCAGGAGAGCTCGCGATTGATGAATCGCTCGGGGCTCGAGGCGATCGCCGGCAGGTCCTCGGCTTCCGTGGCTTTCTCTTTCGTTTCAACAGCTTGCACGGAATCCATGAGAAGTCGGTCCATCCAGTTCGCCCCAATTTGCGACTTATGCGCAAAACCGGCCGGAGCATGTGTTAGTGCGATGACGTTTCGATGACATTGATGTTCCGCTGCCCCGCCGCGTCAAGCGGCCTAAGAGGGCCTGGCAGTCAGGCGTCCCGCAGCAGCTCGGCGGCGAGCGCCCGGGTGACGGGGCGACCGAGCCTCAGTGCCTCGCCGTCGAGCAGTTCCACGGCGCGCCGGGCGGCGGCCGAAGACCGCTCCAGCCGGGTCGCGAGGTAGCTCACCACGCTTTCGTCCACGGAGAGCTGACGGTCGGCGCAGAACTTGACGATCAGGCCGCGGAACAGCTGGTCGTCCGGCGGCGCCAGCGAAATCATGGGAATCGTCCGAAGCCGGGAGCGGAGGTCGCGGAGCTCGACCTCGATCGCCGCCGGCGCATCACGGCCGGTGAAAAGAACGTAGGCGCCGTCCTCGCGGGCGAGGTTCATCAGATGGAAGAGGGCGCGCTCGTCAAAATCCCCGCCCCTGAGATCCTCGACCACCAGCGCGCCGGTCGCGAGCGCGCCGGGGACGCCGGCCGCGGTCAGCGCATTGGCCGTGGTCGAGCGTGCGCCGGCCTCCTCGGCCCAGATCGCGGCGAGGTGGCTCTTGCCTGAGCCTTCGGGGCCGGCAAGCCACATGACCCGGTTCGGCCATTCCGGCCAGCCGTCGATCAGAGCGAGGCCGGCGGCATTGGCAGGGCCCTCGAGAAAATTGTCCCGGCTGAGGCTCTCCGCGTGCGGAAGTGAAAACGCCAATTGTCGGGGATGAACGCGGCCTGCCACGCTTGCTTTGCTCCGTGCCGGCGCGCCGGCTTTTTCTGAAGAGACGAGAGTCTGAAGAGGATAGACTTATTCGGTCGGGAGTTGGCCTTTTGCAGGGCCGCATCCGAACTCATTTGGCGTCGATCGTGCTCATGTGCCGCAACCACTCGACGAGATAGAGCGACACCGACGACAGCGTGAACACCGTAACGAGGCCCATCAGGATGATATCATAGGGCGTCGGCTTGAAGCCGAAGGCAAGCGCGGCCAGCACCAGCGCCGCGTAGGCCACCTGGGCCGTGGTGTTGAGTTTGGAGACCATCGACGGCTTCATCTCGACCGGCTTGTCGAATAGCCAGGACACGATCACCGCCGTCACGATCATGATGTCGCGCGACACCACCAAGATCACGATCCAGCGCGGAATGTCGCCCCAGATGCCGAGCGCGAGGTAGATCGACACCAGCAGCGCTTTGTCGGCCAGAGGGTCGAGCAGGGCGCCGAGCTCGCTGGTCATATTGAAGCGCTTGGCCAGGAAGCCATCGACGGCGTCGCTGATGCCGGCGATCAGGAACACGGCGAACGCCACCTCCATTTCGCTCGACACGATGGCCCAGACGATGATCGGGACCAGCATGATGCGGCCCAGGGTAATGATGTTCGGAATACTCACGCGGCGCTTCCCGGCAACCGGTCTGACCTCGAAATCCGGCCCCTTTGGAGGCTGAACCGGTTGATATCTACATAGTATAGGGCGGCGCGCCACGCTTGCCATTGCGCGTCCCCGGAATTCGACGTAACCAGCCGCAAACCCACTGGAAATCGGGCATGACCGACCGCAAAAACGGCCTCACTTACGCCGATTCAGGCGTCGATATCGACGCGGGCAACCGCCTGGTCGACCTGATCAAGCCGATGGTGCGCGCCACCGCACGGCCCGGCGCCGACGCCGAGATCGGCGGATTCGGCGGCCTGTTCGACCTCAAGGCGGCCGGCTTCAAGGACCCCATCCTGGTTGCGGCCACCGACGGCGTCGGCACCAAGGTCAAGATCGCGATCGAGACCGGCCTGCATGGCGGGATCGGCATCGACCTCGTCGCCATGAGCGTCAACGACCTCGTGGTGCAAGGCGCCGAGCCGCTGTTCTTCCTCGACTATTTCGCCTGCGGCAAGCTCGACCCGGAGGCCACCGCCTCGATTGTCGCCGGCGTCGCCGAGGGTTGCCGCGAATCCGGTTGCGCCCTGATCGGCGGCGAGACCGCCGAAATGCCCGGCCTCTACAAGGACGGCGACTACGATCTCGGCGGCTTTGCCGTCGGCGCCGCCGAGCGGGGCACGCTGCTGCCGCGCAAGGACATTGCGGCGGGCGACGCCGTGATTGGTCTCGCCTCGTCGGGCGTGCACTCCAACGGCTTCTCGCTGGTGCGCAAGATCGTGGAACAGTCCGGCCTCGGCTTCGAGGCGCAGGCGCCGTTCGCGCCCGTCATGACGCTCGGCGGCGCGCTGCTGACGCCGACGCGGCTCTACGTCAAATCCTGCCTGCGTGCGATCCGCGAAACTGCCGCGGTGAAGGGCCTCGCCCACATCACCGGCGGGGGTTTTACCGACAACATTCCGCGCGTGCTGCCGAACCATCTCGGTGTCGGCATTGACCTCGCGCGCCTGCCGGTGCTGCCGGTGTTCAAATGGCTGGCAGCGCAAGCCGGCATCGCCGAGCTCGAAATGCTCAGGACCTTCAACTGCGGCATCGGCATGATCGCGATCGTCGAGCCTGACAAGGTCGACGAAGTCGTGCAGGTCTTCACCGACGCCGGCGAGACCGTGGCGCAGCTTGGCAGCGTGATCCCGGCCGAGGGCGAGCATCGCGTCGTCTATAACGGCCATCTCGATCTGGCACTGTGATGACTGGTGCTGTGATGAAGCGCCGCGTCGCCATCCTGATTTCCGGCCGCGGCTCCAACATGTCCGCTCTGATCAAGGCCGCGGCTGCCGCGGATTTCCCGGCGGAGATTTCGCTCGTCATCTCCAACAAGGCCGACGCGCCCGGGCTCGAACGGGCGAAAGTGGCCGGCGTGAAAACGCAGGTGATCGAGAGCAAGCCGTTCGGCAAGGACCGCGCCGGCTTCGAGGCGGTGCTGCAGGCCGCACTCGACCAGCACGGCATCGAGCTGATTTGCCTCGGCGGTTTCATGCGCCTGTTCACCGCTGAATTCACAAAAGTTTGGTACGGGCGGATGCTTAACATCCATCCCTCGCTGTTGCCGTCCTTCCCCGGCCTCGACCCGCATGGCCAGGCCTTGCGCGCCGGCGTCAAGCTGTCTGGTGCGACGGTGCACTTCGTGATCCCCGAGACCGACGCAGGTCCGATCGTGATGCAAGGTGCGGTGCCCGTCAGCGATCACGACACGGCCGACACGCTGTCGGAGCGCATCCTCGAAGTCGAGCACCGCATCTATCCCGCGGCGCTGAGCCTGCTTGCGACCGGCAAGGTCAAGATCGAGGGCGATGTCTGCAAGACGGCGGGCAGTTCGGCGTCGGAGAATTTCCTTGTTGCGCCGGTGGCGAACTGAAGCGCGACCGCGTCTCGTCGCCGCAAACAAAATCCCCCGGCAGAGCCGGGGGCAACGTCATGATCTCTCGCGCTTAGCTTTGAGAGAAATCAGGAGACCTTGAGGTTCTCCGCGGATGCTTTGCCGCGGTTCTCCACGAGGTCGTATTCAACCACCTGGTTTTCATTGAGGGTGGAGAGTCCGGCACGCTCGACGGCGGAGATGTGGACGAACACGTCCTTATCGCTGCCGTTCGGCTTGATGAACCCATAGCCCTTGGTTGGGTTGAACCATTTGACGGTGCCCTTTTGTGGCATCGTAGTCTCCTCCGCTAGATACAAAAAAGACGCGGCTGCTTTTCGCATGCCACGCCACAAACGGGCTTCCGGTAGTCTGTTCGAGTCTTGAGTCTCAATGTCGCGAAACGCACAGCCGAGCGCCAATTCCGATTGTGTGCAGTATTCCAACACGAAAACCGCGCGCTAGCAAGCCGTCCGCGAATTTCAAGACCGCACTGGAGATATCCCGCGCGCTATTTGCGACCTGTGGCCGCGGAACCACAATCAGATGCAATCGCCCCGGCGATAGCGTGCCAGCCGGTTGACCCCTAGTGGCAGTTCGGCACAAATCGCCGCACCCGCTCGCCGTTCGTGTTGTATTTTTGCGGGCCGTCATTTGGCTCGGGATGTGTCGTCATGTGCTGCACTCGGCAGCCCCAAAGGATACGGCAGACGATCAGGCTGGGCCGTGTCCGCCGGATCGTGACGGCAATTGCCATGGCCTTCGCAGTCGTCGTGACGATATCGGCGGCGACGCCGGCTTTCGCGCAGAGCCCGACGCCCACTCCGACCCCGACACCTACGCCGTCTCCGACGCCGGTCCCGATCGCGACCAATTACGACCAGTCGGCCGGCAATAGCGCGCTCAATCTCGGCTCGAACTTCCTGGAGCGCCTCGGCAACCAGGCCTCCGGTGGCGTCAACCGCGCGTTCCGCACCAACCCCGGCGGCGGCGGAGCCGCGGCGAGCACGGAAGATCCGCGTTACCGCACCTGGTACGAGGGTTACGGCGTTTCGGTCCGGACCGATCCGCAAGGTGATTTCGTCGGCGACAAGCGCAAGACGTTCGGCGGCGTCGCCGGCTTCGGGGCGCGGGTGGCGCCGGGCGTCAATCTCGGCTTCTCCGTCGACCAGAGCCATACCGACATCGACGTGCCGCTCGCGCTGCAGTCGGCGACGCTCGACCTGACCCAGATCGGCTTCAACGGCTCCGTCGACAAGGGACCGTGGACCTGGGCCTTCGCGGTGGTGCACGGTTTCGGCAAGGTCCATTCCAGCCGGGATACCGGCTTTGGCCTGGCGACGGCGGGCTATCGCGCCGCGGTCGACGGTGCGCTGACCGAGATCAGCTATTACTGGACCAAGGACCAGATGCGCATCGTGCCCAAGGGTGCGCTCGAATATGTGCGGGCCACCGGAGCGGCGTTCCAGGAGGCGGGCGGACTTGATCCGCTCAACGTCGGCTCGAGCGCGATTGCGCGCGCGCGCGTCATGATCGGCGCCGAGATCGGGCGCTACTTCATTTTCGACCAGAAGATCCTGGACCTCTCGGCCTACGGCAAGTTCGTCGACAATTTCTATCAGGATCTGGGCTCGGTCCAAGTCAGCCTCGGCACCCAGAACATCATCGTCCCCGGCATCGGCGAGAGCCGTTACGGCATGGACGCCGGCGCCTCGGCGTCACTCAGCCTGACCAACACCGTGCGGCTCTATGTCAATTACGACGGCAAGTTCCGCAACGAGCTGACATCGCACCAGGGCACGATCGGCTTCGAATATCGGTGGTGAGGCGCTCTCACTTCGGCGTCGCCGCGACATAGCCCGCCAATCCAAAGCCTTCGCGTGCGGCCGTCATCATCGGCACCAGCGCGTCCGGATGGATGAACTCGTCGCGGAAGCAGGCATGGGTCTTGGGGTCGAAGATCTGCTTCAGCCAGTCGACCACGATCTTGTGCCGCTGGGAGGCGCGGAACTCCTTGTGGTAGGTCAGCCAGAGGTCGGCGTGGTGGCTGACGCCGAGGTCGACGGCGACGAGTGGCGCACCGAGCGCGATCGACACCGTCGGCAGGAAGCCGATCCCGGCGCCGCGCTCGACCGCGTAGAGCACGCCGACGGACGAATTGGTCTTGATCCCGACGATGCCCTCCAACGATTTCAATCCGAGAATGCGCGCGTAGGCGCCGTCGTCGACCTGCGGCGCGCTCTGCTTGACGATGCGGTGGCTCGGCAAGTCGGCGAGGGTCGCCGGTACGCCGTAGAGGTCCGCATAGTCCCTGGAGACGAAGGGATAGATGTGCAGCCGGCCGAGCTTGGCGACGATGAGGTCGGGGTTAGTCGGTGGCTCGAGCTGGATCGCAATGTCCGACTCCAGCCGTGCGACGTCGGCCTGCTCCATTGCACAGCGCAGGTCGACGGTGATCTTGCGATAGGTCTTCTGGAAATCGATCAGTCGCGGCAGGATCCAGAAATTGCCGGGACCTTCCGTCACCGCGACGCGCACCGTGCCCGACGTATCGTTTTGGGAGCGCGAGGCGCGGCGGAAGACGTTGAAGGCATGACGCTCCATATGCGCGACGTCGGCAATCATCGCGGTGCCTTCGTCGCTGAGCGTGAGTCCGCTCTGGTCGCGCAGGAAAAGTTTGCAACCGATGCTCTCTTCGAGCCGGTCGATCCGGCGCATCAATGTGGTGGAGGTGAGCCCGAGCTCTTCGGCCGCATTTCGGAAACTTTTAAATTTTGCGCAAGCTAAAAAAAGCTTCAAATCATCCCAGGACGCATTTAGCGCTTCTTCATGGCGCTGCATCATTGCAGCACCCCGGTGCAATACTTGCTGCATACTCCTGATCTCCGGCCGCTAAGCTTCTCCTCATAGCGGCGTACAAAACCCCCGAACGATAGAGGGACGACATGAGTATGGAAAGGGGCTCGTTTGCCGCAAGGCATGATTTCGATGCCTTGCCGCTGAGCCCCGACGTGGATGTCCGTTGCGCGCAATCCGAGGAAATCGCCGCGCTTTCGGAAATGGCGCACCGTCTGGTGCCGGGCGTGCAGATCGGGGCGATGGAGCTTGCGAAATATTTCGCCTTTGATCCCGGGAGCATCCTGACCTTCACCCGGAACGGCCATCTGCTCGGCGGAATGGCCTTCCTGTTTCTTAGCGATCGCGGGCATGATGCATTGCTGCTCGACGATATCTGTCTGACGGCGCCCGAGACGCGCTACCTCGCTTCCGCGAATGAGGATGTTTCGGCAATCTACATCTGGGCGATTGCGGCGACCGGCCGTGGCATCGCCGGTCTCGGCAAGGCAGCGGCTCATCTCCGGCAGATAAGGTTTCGCGGCGCGGACTGCTATGCGCAGCCGTCAACCGTGGCCGGACGTGAAATCATGAAGGCGACGGGCTTTTCGCCCATTTCCAGCTTCCAGCCCGACCTCTGGTGTTACGAGCGCCCCTGGCACCGGCAGCCGATGCTCATGCCGGGCGCGATCATCCAAGCAAGGAGTTTTTCAGATGCACGGCACTAGGATCCCTCTCGCCAAGCCTGACTCCCGCGCTATCACCGTTCGCCTTGCGCGCGATCCGAGCGACCTCATGCTGGTCACGGCCATTCGCTCCGCGGTCTATCTCGCCGAGCAGGATTGTCCGTTTGACGAGGAGTTCGACGGCAACGACATGGTTGCCGCCCATTTCATCGGCTACATCGGCAACGAGCCGGCGGGCTGTCTGCGGGTGCGCTTCTTCGGCGACTTCGCCAAGGTCGAGCGGCTTGCGGTGCGTCACCAATATCGGCGCTCGCGCATCTCGTTCAAGCTGGTGCAGGCCAGCGTCGACTATGTGAAGCGCAAGGGGTTCCGGAAGATCTACGGTCAGGCCCAGGATCGGCTGGTCGATTTCTGGGCTCATTTCGGCGCCAAGCCGCTCGGCCATAATCGCAAGATCACCTTCTCGGATTTCTCCTACACGGAAATGCTGCTGGAGATCGAGCCGGGGCCGGACGCCATCACGCTGGACAGCGATCCCTACGTGATCATCCGCCCCGAGGGCGACTGGGACCGGCCGGGCGTGCTCGATGCCTCGGCGGGGCGGGCGGTGACCTCGCCGCTGCGGGACCTCGCGCCCGCCGATCGCTGAAACTGGTGCAGCTCTGCGCAAGACGATGCCGGTCTCCATCCATGACGATCCGCTGGTTCTGGTCTGCGCGGATCTCCAGGTCGAATATCTGACCCTTGGGCGTCGCCACGTCATTCTCGACGGCGACGCCGCCACCTTGCACTGCCTGGAATTGCTGACGCTGTGGCGCCGCAACCTCTGGCCGGTGATGCATTTGAAGCGCATCGCGCAGGCGGCGTGGTTCAATCCGTCATCCAGGCTGACCGATTGGATCGCGGAGACGAGGCCGCGTCCGGGCGAGATGACGTTCGAGCACCCATTGCCCTCGGCCTACAGCTCGTCGCGTTTCGTGGACTACATGTCCAGCATCCGCAATGTGCGCTGCGTGGTCACGGGCTTTTCCCTCGACGAGACCATCCTCGCCACTGTGGTCGAGGGATTCCACCGCAGTCACCGCTATCAGGTGGTCGTCGATGCCGTGGCCTGCCGGCAGCCGGGAACAGGCGAGGCGGCCGCCTACAAGCAGTCGGTGGTGAATGTCATCGCCAACTTTGCTACACTCCAGTCCAGCGCCGAACTGATCAGAACCAGCGGCGTCCTCGCCGTCTGAGACAGACGCGATCGGCGGATGGATGGGATGGGACGTTGTCTCGGGAGGACGAGCTCAAGGAGCTGGCGAGCGATCTGTCGCGTGCCGTGGAGACGGCGCGCCGGGTTGGCTTGTCCACGACCGTCTATCTGCTGTCGATGGCGCTGGTCGAAGTGAGGGAAGCCGCAGCCGACCACGAGGGAAATGACGACGGCGCGGCCTGAGCGCTGTCTTGTGTGCGGCTTTGTGCATCGCTGCTGAGCGCTTGCTGCCGACGAATTGGCGTTGCAAGTTTTGCCTCGCCGCAATAGCCAAGTAACCTGAGAACCGATCGATCGCGTTGGCCGTGCCGGCGACGTGATGACCTGAGGGATCCCTGCAAATGTCCATGCTGCCCAATTCGCAAGAAGCCCGCGATGTGGCCTACCAGCTCCACGCCTACACCAATGCGCGTGCGCATCAGCAGGCAGGCCCCCTGGTGATCGAGCGCGGCGAGGGGCCCTACGTGTTCGACGCGTCGGGCAAGCGCTATTTCGAGGCGATGGCGGGCCTGTGGAGCGTCGGGCTCGGCTTCAACGAGAAGCGGCTGGTCGAGGCCGCGCACAAGCAGATGCTGGCGCTGCCGTTCTATCACACCTTCTCGGCCAAATCGCACGGGCCCTCGATCGACCTCGCCGAGAAGCTGGTCGCGCTCGCGCCGGTGCCGATGAGCAAGGTGTTCTTCACAAATTCGGGCTCGGAGGCGAACGACACCGTCCTCAAGCTGATCGCCTATCGTTCGAATTCGCTCGGCCAGCCCCAGCGCAAGAAGATCATCAGCCGCATGCGCGCCTATCACGGCGTCACCATTGCATCCGCCAGCCTCACCGGCCTGCCCAACAACCACCGTTCGTTCGACCTGCCGCTGCCGAACATCCTGCATACGGGCTCGCCGCATTTCTACAAGGACGGCGCCCCCGGCGAGACCGAGGAAGCTTTCGCGACGCGCCGGGCCGAGGAGCTCGACGCGCTGATCCAGAAAGAGGGACCCGATACGATCGCGGCCTTCTTCGGTGAGCCGGTGATGGGGGCGGGCGGCGTCATCGTGCCGCCGGCAACCTATTGGGACAAGATCCAGGCCGTCTTGAACAAGTACGACATCCTGCTGATCGCCGACGAAGTGATCTGCGGCTTCGGCCGCACCGGCAAGATGTTCGGCTGCGAGACCTACGGCATCAAGCCCGATGCGATCGTGGTCTCCAAGCAGATCACCTCGAGCTACTTCCCGCTGTCGGCGATCATCATGAACGATCGCATGTTCGAGCCGATCGCGGACGAGAGCAACAAGATCGGCGTGCTCGGCCACGGTTTTACCGCGGGCGGCCATCCGGTCGGCTCGGCGATTGCGCTGGAAAACCTCAAGATCATCGAGGAGCGCGGCCTGGTCGCGCACGCGGCCGAGCTCGGCGGCTACATGCAGGGCAAGCTGCGCGAGCTCACCAGCCATCCGCTGGTCGGCGAGGTCCGCGGCGTCGGCATGATCGCGGCGATCGAGCTCGTGCTTGACAAGGGCCGCAAGACCGCAGCCGCGACGCCGGGCGCCGTCGGCGGCATGGCCAGCCGCATGCTGCAGGAGCGCGGCGTGATCTCGCGCAACATGCTGGACGCCATCGCCATCTGCCCGCCGCTGATCGTCACCAAGGCCCAGATCGACGAGCTGATCGCGGCGATCTCGGGTGTGCTCGACGATATGAAGCCGGAAGTGGCGAAGCTGACGCCGGCGTAAAGCGAGTCCAACTCTAACACCGTCACCCTGAGGTGCTCGCCTCTTCGGCGAGCCTCGAAGGGCGACGGCCCGACTGGCCGCAGCGGGGGCCGCTCATCCTTCGAGGCTCGCCATGCTGCGCATGGCGCGCACCTCAGGCTGACGGTTTAATCGCTTCCACCCGCTGAACCCCGATCACGCGACCTTTCTCGATCGCCAGCGCCAGCTCGCCGCGCTTCAGCTTCAGCGCGTTATCGCCGAACAGCTCGCGGCGCCAGCCGCGGAGCGCCGGCACGTCGGCTTCGTCATCGGCTGCGATCTCCTCGAGATCGTCGACGGTCGCGATCACCTTGCTCGCCACGGCATGGCGCTCGGCGGTCATGCGCAGCAGCACCTTCAACAGCTCGACGGTGGCTGCCCCGTTGTTGTTGTTGCGCGGCTTCTCCAGCTTCGGCAGCGTAGCGGGATCCCGCGCCAGGCCGCGCGCGACCGCGGCGACGATATCCGCGCCCCATTTGGATTTCTCAAAACCCTTCGGCACCGAGCGCAGATGCGCGAGTTTTTCGATCGTGTTCGGGGCGTGGGTCGCGATGTCGCTGACGGCCTCGTCGCGCAGCACGCGGCCGCGCGGCACGTCGCGACTTTGCGCCTCCTGCTCGCGCCAGGCCGCGACTTCCATCAGGACGGCGAGGTCCTTCGGCTTGCGCACCCGCGTCTTCAGCCGTTCCCAGGCCCGCTCGGGGTGGAAGTCGTAAGTCTTGGGTGAGGTCAGGACCTCCATCTCGATGGAGACCCATTCGCTGCGGTGGCGCTTCTTCAGGTCGGCATCGAGCGCGGCGAACACGTCGCGCAGATGCGTCACGTCGGACACCGCGTAATGCATCTGCTCCTTGGTCAGCGGCCGGCGCGACCAGTCGGTGAAGCGGTGGGTCTTATCGGGGCGGTGGCCGGCGACCTTCTCGACCAGGGCGTCGTAGGCGATGCTGTCGCCATAGCCGAGCACCATGGCCGCGACCTGGGTGTCGAACACCGGATGCGGGATGATATTGGCCTGGTGCCAGATGATCTCGATGTCCTGGCGCGCGGCGTGAAACACCTTCAGCACGCTCTCATTCGCCATCAGCTCGAAGAACGGCTTGAGGTCGAGGCCCTCGGCCAGAGTGTCGATGACCATCGCTTCCTCGGCGCTTGCCATCTGCACCACGCACAGTAGCGGGTAGTAGGTGGTCTCGCGCAGGAACTCGGTATCGACAGTAATGACGGGATGCTTGGCCAGCCGGCTGCAGGCAGCCGCGAGGTCAGCGGTGGTGGTAATCAAATCCATGAACGGCCCATGACACTTGATATCAGCCGTTCTGCCGAACGCGCTGTGATGTCAAGGGGCTCTAAGCGAATTCGAGCCTTGCATTTGGGGCGGAATCGCTCTTTTCCGCCGAAAATCCTATTCGTAACGTATCCGGTTCGAGGATTTGCGGGCGCAGGGCAGCGCCACGACGATCAGGCACATGGCGACCAGCGCCAATCCCAGGAACTCGATAACCAGCAAATCCACGGCGGAAATCTCCAGAAACACCGTTAGATTTGTCGGCTGTACGTTGAGGGTCTGTTAATTCAAATGGTTACCGCCGCGGCGGGCGGTGCGGATGGTGGACGGGGGGTTAACGGGGCTGGGCCACAGGCGGCTGGTCGATTGGCCCGGCGTTGGGCTCCATCGGTGCGTCGATCCATTGAACTTTGCCGGATTTGAACCGGGCCCATTTGCTGAAACCGTGCTCGGGATCAGCCTTGAGGCGATCACCGATCAGTTTCGAGAGTTCATCGTGGCGTTGACGATCCTCGGGGAGGGCGGGGTGCGTCTTGTGAGGAGTCCTTCCCTGCCGATATGCACTGTCCCAGCGCAGCCAGATCTCCCAATCTTCCAGCACCAACGAAAGCAAATCCGGATCGATAGGGCTCAGCAGGAAGCGCTGCGAGTAGTCGTCCCTGTCCGTGTCGAGCTGTCTTTCGTAGATGTGCGGCCGGCCAAGATAGTTGGCAACGCCGAGTTCAGGCCCGTCGTAGTATTTGTTGATGGTGTGAATTTGGTCCCACACGTCTGTGCTCATCATGCCAGTATTACAGGATTAATCGGACACCTCCAGCGAGCAGCGGTAAGTTGCTCCGGCCTGACCTACTATTCCGTCGGCCATGATTGTCTGCCAGAACGCATTCGGCGCCCCGCAATGCGGAGCGCCGATGGTCGTTTGCCGTGACAGCCTGCCCTACGGCAGCTTCAGCGACGTCTCCGCGTTGTACGGCTTGAGCGTCTCGTCCTCGGCCTTCTGGGCCGCGACGAGGGCTTCCTTCGGCTGCTTCTTGCCGTTGAGGACCAGCATCACCTCGTCCTCCAGCGTCTTGCGCACCGGCGCGGTCTTGTAGGTCGCGAACCACGGCTTTGCGACGTCGAGCTGCTCGACGGCGGTCTTGGCGTCCGGGTTCTTGTTGAGGAAGTCGACTTGAGACGGTAGACATCCACTGCTAGGGATATGACAGATATTTTATTGCAAGATCAATGTGATAAGAAGCTCGACGCGATCGATTGAAATATTGTCGCAACGTTTCTTGAATTATACGAATTGTTGTGGCATGAATTCATTCAACCATAGGAGATTGGTCATGAGCCGCGACGCCGCCATTGGAAAGCATCTAACTGTCCTGCGCGAGCAGGCGCAGCTCAAACAGAACGAACTCGCCAAGAAGCTTGAATGGAGTGCGGCGGTGCTGTCGCGCGTCGAGAGCGGCGAGCGGCCACTCACCGACGACGAACTCGACATTGTCTTGCGCGGCATCGGCACGCCCGAAGCTGCGCAACTTAAGGAGGTTTTGGCCCGGAATTGGGAGAGACTGCCGGAGCCTCCGCTCAACGACGCCGATGCCGATCTCCTTTGGCAAGCTGAGCAGGTGGCTCAGAAAATCCATGCGCTCGCTGAGCAGCCCGATGTAAAGCAGCTCTTTGAGCGTCGCCTTGTGCGTTACGGTGAAGAGCTTGGCTTGGCTGCCCAGCACGTCCTCGACAAGCGCTACCGCGTCGCCTTCATGGGAACCATCGGCGTTGGAAAGTCGACTGGTATTTGCCGGGTCGAGGGTTTGGAGCTTCCCAGCGCAAAGGGCATGCCGAACGCGGTGCTGGAGACTGGCGCCGGCGGCATCACCATTTGCGACGTGCATGTCCGCAAAGGCCCCGGCTATGGCTTGATCATCGAGCCGTGCAGCGAGGATGAAATCCGTCATCACGTCATGGATCTCGCCAACTCATTGTTGAACCCCACCAAGAGCGCGGACAATGAAGATGACGAGGCCGGCACTGGTTCACCCGGCATATCGCGCGAGATCGACCGTGCTTTGCGCAGCATGACCGGCCTTCGGCGCCGCCGTTCCGAGCGCAAGCCTGACGGCACCGTCGTTCCGGCAAGCGATGATGCGCGCGATCTTGCTTCAGGACTGGACGCAAAAACCCTCTCGGTCGAAATTCTCGCCCGGATGGAGCTGCACAAGCGCGACCGTCGCGACCTTTGGCACGATGCCAGCACTGGCAAGCCTCCGCTGGTTTGGCTGCAGGAGAATTTCGAGAAGATCAACAACGGTCGCCATCCCGAGTTTACCGTTCCCAAGCGGATTGAAGTCGTTGTGCCGACCGCGATCCTGGGTGACGAGACGGCGACGGTCACGCTGATCGACTCCCGCGGCATTGATGATCTGGCTGCACGTGCCGATCTTGAACAGCACTTTGATGATCCGCACACGCTGGTGATGCTGTGCACGCTGTTCGCGCAGGCACCTTCGACCGAGGTGCGCCAACTCCTAACGCGCGCCAAGGAGGCTGGTGTACGCACGCTCGGCACGCAGGCGGCTGTGCTGGCGCTGCCGCGAGCAGGCGAGGCGCTTGCGGTCAAGTTTGAAGGTGAACTCGCGCAGTCCGATCAGGATGGATATGATCTGAAGGGCGATGAGGTAAAGCTGAAGCTTCACGCGCTTGGCTTGGACCATCTGCCGATCGCATTCTTCAACTCTGCCACGGACGAGCCGGTCAATCTTCGCGCGTTCATCGCGGCGCGCATCGAGGTCATCCGCGAGAGCCACCGCGCGACCTTGCGCGAGATCATTGCCGGCGCCAATGACCTGCTGGCCAACTATGAGAAGGAACAGGCGCAGGAGACGTTGCGGAGCGCCGGCCGGCGCCTCTCGATCTGGCTAAAGGACAATACGGATTTGCCGCGGTCGGCATCCCGCCGAGTGCATGACAGCCTGTTGTCGACGACCCGCGCGGCGCACTGGAAGACCGTCTATGCTACTATCAGCCGTCGTGGTGGCTGGCCTAACCTCGACTACGCCCATCAGCTCAGCCACGGCGCGCGCCGTATTGCCACGCAGATCGTCGAAACCAAGATCGATGCGTTCAAGACCCTTGCCACCAGCATCGTCAGCGACGACGAGTTGGTCGAGGCGCATGATCTTGCCCGGCAGGCCGTTCGTTCGCTGGAGGCCGGATTTGATGAGATGATCCGCAATGCCCAACTGGTTGGCGAGAGCATTTACGCCGACGATCTCCGCGAGGATCTGGAATTCTGGCGCACCTGCAGTGCGATTGCGGGGCGCGGCTACAAGGACAAGGTCAATGAGCAGAACCAGCACTGGTTCGAGGAAGAACGTCACGGCGAGGCCGAGGCCCGCGTGATGGAATTGGTGGCGCAGAAATGGGCGGAGGCCGTAACGGGGGTCCGCGCGCTTCTGCCGGAGGGCTAAAACCGAGTATGACCTCGGTTTCAAGCCCAGCTCGAACGTCACGGCCGAGGAGATCAAAGCGGCCAAGCTCGTCAAGCAGAGTTCACGCCGCCGTGTCATGAAATGCGAAGCGTTTGCCACCAAATCGCTCATCTCGCTTATCCAACTCGTCCGTAAGCTGGAGGTGACGATCGCTACGGCCGCGACCGACAACCTCAAGACCGTCTATCTCACCGAGTTGACAAGCTTGCTGGATGCCGTGCCGGCCTTGACCAAGGCAGCCGAAGCCGAGGCAAAGGCCGACAAGTCAATGTCCAAGCCCGAGAAGGCGTTCGTGAAGTTCGCGCCGAAACTTGCGGCCATCTCCGCCGCCGTGCCGGCCAAGTCTTCCGAGAAGGCGGTTCGAGCCAAGGCGAAAAAGCTGGTCGCCGAGGTCGAGGACGTGCTGATAGACATCGACGAGGTCGATTGTCCGCATTGTAGCGGACGAGGCCTTATCGGTCTCGTCGGTGATTATTGCCGCTATTGCCGGGGATCGTGCTTCGTGAGCACCGCGACGGCCGAGGCTTACGACCCTGACGACATCGATGAGGTCGAGTGTCCGCGCTGCAACGGGCGTGGCATGACGGGTCTCGTGTCCGATCTTTGCGGATATTGTCATGGATCGTGTATGATCTCGCATGCCAAGGCCGAGGCGTATGATGCTGATGAGGTTGACGAGGTCGATTGCCCGCACTGCAACGGCAAGGGCACGACCGGTCTCGTCAACGATCTCTGCAATTATTGTGGCGGTTCTTGCGCGGTCAGCGAAGCCAAGCACGAAGCGTACGATCCTGACGACATCGATGAGGTGGAATGTCCACATTGCGACGGTCGCGGGACGACTGGCCTAGTCAACGACATCTGCAAGTTCTGCCATGGCTCCTGCGTGGTCAAGCAGGCGCGCTATGAATCATACGATCAAAACGAGATCGACGAAGTCGAGTGCCCGCGCTGCGGCGGGAAAGGAACGACGGGTTTTGCCGGCGATATCTGTAAACTGTGCCATGGCTCATGTGTCGTTACAGATGCGAAGGCGGAGGCCTATCGCCACAAGCACGGGGAGTAATGTCTTCCGACTCCCGGTGCTGTATAGTAGCTATTGACTTAACAAGGACTTGCAGATGTCGGCCCCGTTTGGGAAATTGAAGAGCAATTGGGGGCAACGGTCGTCATCCATTGGACGGGTACCACACTCAACGTTAAATTTGTCAGTGGAACGTGCAAGCAAACGTCGAACCTCGACGAGTGCGACGTAAGGCTGGTCGCCTGGAAGCACAGTGGGCGGGATCGGAACTCGCTAAAATCATCAGTCTTCGTCGTGTGGGCTGCATAGGCTCTAAACGGCTTCGGCGCTCCGCATAACGGAGCGCCGAAGGCTGTTTGCGCGATGAGCAGCCTGCGTTAAGGCAGCTTCAGCGACGTCTCCGCATTGTACGGCTTCAGCGTCTCGTCGGCGGCCTTCTGCGCGGCGACGAGCGCCTCCTTCGGCTGCTTCTTGCCGTTGAGGACCAGCATCACCTCGTCCTCCAGCGTCTTGCGCACCGGCACGGTCTTGTAGGTCGCAAACCAGGGTTTTGCGACGTCGAGCTGCTCGACGGCGGTCTTGGCGTCCGGGTTCTTGTTGAGGAAGTCGACCATGTCGGACGTCTTGTAGGCGGCCATGTTGGGCGCGAAATAGCCGGTGGCGCGGCTCCACCAGGCGCTCTTCTCGGGCGAGGTCATCCACTTGATCAGCGTCCAGGCGGCCTTTTGCTTGTCGGCTTCGACGCCGGCCGGAATGATCAGCGAAGCGCCGCCGATCGGCACGGCGTTGCGGACGTTGCGCGGGATGAAGGCGACCTTGTAGTTGAACTTGGCGTTCTCGCGCACATAGGTCAACGAGCCCGTCGACAGCATCATCATCGCGGCGTTGCCGGAGATGAAGGAGGTGCTGACGGCAGGGCCCGGCGTGGCGCCGGGCGGGTGGACCTTGTGCTTGTTGACGAGGTCGCTCCACCAGGTCAGCGCGCCGAGCATCGAGGGCGTGTCGTAATAAACCTCGCCGCCGAACTCCTCGTTGTAGTAGCGCCCGCCATTGCTCATGGTGAGCGTTTCCATCATCCAGCCGCAATAATCATAGGCGCAGGGGATCGCGATGCCCCAGCGGGTGACCTTGTCGCCGTCGCGCTTGGTCAACTTCTTGGCCCAGTCGGTGAGTTCGGCCCAGGTCTGCGGCGGCTTGTTGGGATCGAGGCCGGCTTCCTTGGCCTGGTCGGCGTTGATGTAGAGCAGCGGCGTCGAATTTTGGAAGGGCACGCCGTAGACCGAACGGTCGATCACCGCGTTGCCCTGCAGCGCCGGGAAGAACTGGCCCAAAAACTTCTCTTTGGTGCTGCCGTCGGCGGCGATCAGGCTGTCGAGATTGGTGAGCTCGTTCTCGATCTGCATGTCGAGCAGGAAGTTCGCAGACATGATCACGGCGGCCGGCGGCTTGCCGGCCTTGATCGAGGCGCGCGTCTTGATCAGCGTGTCGTCATAGGAGCCGGTGTAGACCGCGGTCGCCTTGATGCCGGGGTGACCATCGTTGAACTCCTTGATCAAGGTGCCCATGTCGCGGGCGAGCTTGCCGTCGACGGGAACGGGGAAGAACAGATCGATCTCGGTCGGACCTTCACCGGCCAGCGCCGGGAAGGCGAGGGCGCTTGCCAAGGTGCCTGCCATGGTGAGGCCGAGCATGAGCCTGCGGGAAAACAGCATCGAAAAATCTCCTATTTGATGCCTGAGGTGACGAAAGAGCTGATGAAACGCTTCTGGAAAACGAGGAAGGTGATGAGCAGCGGTGCGATCACCATCAGCGTGCCGGCGGCGATAGTGCCCCAGGCCTGCGTGCCTTCCGCGGTCGCGGTGAAGACGGAGAGGCCGACCGTGAGCGGCCGCTTGTCCGGCGAATTGATCACCATCAGCGGCCACAGGAAGTCGTTCCAGTGGCTGGTGACGGAGATGATGGCAAACGCCGAGAAGCTCGGGATCGACAGCGGCACGTAGATGTGGCGGATGCGCTGGAACAGGCTGGCGCCGTCGATCAGGGCTGCGTCTTCCAGCTCGGTCGGAATGGCCTCGAACGCCTGCCGCATCAGGAAGGTGCCGAAGGCCGAGGCGAAGAACGGCATCATGACGCCGGCGAGGGTGTCGTAGAGGCCAAATTGCGCGATGATCCGCAAATTCGGCACGATCAGCAGCACCGGCACCAGCATCAGCTGCATCAGGAACAGATAGAAGATCAGCGATTTGCCGGCGAACTCGAGCCGCGCAAAGGCGAATCCCGCGAGCGTGATCGTGACGAACTGCACCAACAGGATGCCGGTGCAGATGATCGTCGTGTTGAGGAAGTAGCGCGGGAAGTCGCCGATCTCCCAGGCATCCCTGATGTTGTCGAGCGTGGGTTTAAGGCTCGGCATCAGCTCGGCCATCAGATTGATGCCGTCGGAGGCCGGGCGCAGCGTCGCCACGCCCATCCACAGGAACGGGATCAGCCAGGCGAGCGCGAGCAGTATGGTCAGCGCGAAGCCGAGCTTTGGCGTGATCTCGTTGCGGGTGGCGAGCGGGACGTCCTTGTAAAGCGCGTCGATCAGCTTCATGCGCCGCCCTCGCGGTTCGCCATGGTGCGGAACGATAGCGCGGTGAGGGCCATCAAGGCGGCGAGCGTCAGCAGCGTCGCCGCAGAGGCCTTGCCGATGTCATAATGCTCGACCGCCTGCTGGTAGATGTAGAACAGCACGAGATTGGTGGCGTTCGACGGTCCGCCCTTGGTCATGACGAAGACATGGTCGACTTGCGTCACTGCATTCAGGATTGCGATCACGGTCACGAACAGGAAGGTGGGCTTGAGCTCCGGCAGGATGATGTAGCGCAGCCGCATCAACGGACCGGCGCCGTCGAGATGCGCTGCTTCCATGACGTCTTCCGGCACGGACTGGAGACCGGCGAGGAAGAACAGCATGTAATAGCCCGCGTTCTTCCAGATCGTGATGATCATGATCGCATAAAGCGCGATGTCGGGGTCGCCGAGCCAGTTCGGCACCACCGGCAGCAGCCGGCCGATGTAGTAGTCGAGCAGGCCGACATTGGGCAGGAAGATGAAGAGAAACAGTGCGGAGGCCGCGACCATCGGGATCAGCACCGGCAGGAACAGCGCGGCGCGCAGCGCGCTGGTCACGAAATTGGTCCGCGCCAGCGCCAGTGCAAACAGCAGCGCAAGGCCGATGCTGGGGATCGCGGTGCCGACGGCGTAGATGAGGTTGTTGACGACAGCGCCGGTGAAGGCGGGGTCCGTCAGCACGGCGGCGATATTGTCGAGGCCGACGAAGCGCAGCGGCGCCTTCGGCGTGGCGCGCTGGTAGAGCGCGTCGATCAGCACGCGTCCCATTGCGCCATAGGTGAACAGCGCGAGGAAGACCAGCGAGGGCAGCAGCAGTAGATAGGCCGGCAGCGAAACTTTGAATCGAGCCGAAAACCGCGCCACGATGTGCAGGCGCGGCGGCACCGCAGCCGCGACCGGGAGAGCCGCGGGTTCAGCGAGGCTCATGTCACCGCGCCGGGAAATTGAGCGCATAGTCGCGGCCGTCCACACCCGCCGGGGGCTCGAACGGAAAGCGCAGACTGGTGTCGAGGAAGTCGTGGCTGTGCACGACGAGGTTTTGATCGTCGATCAGCACCACGCCATAGGCCGGCGGCTCGTGGCTCGCCAGATGGTCGGTGGCCGTAGCATCGAGCTCGAACCAGACCTGGTGGTTGGTGCCACGCAGCGTCGAGAACGGGATCTTGCCGTAGCTTCCGAAGATGGGGCGGTGCACATGGCCGAAGAACAGGTGACGGATGCGCGCGCGATGAGGCGCGATCACTTCGGCGAATTCGGCGCTCTGCTTGAGCGCAATCTCGTCCATCGCGTGCACGCCGACCGGGAAGGGCGGATGGTGCATGAACACGACGAACGGCGTCTCGGCGGGCGCGGCGGCCAGCGTTGTCGAAAGCCAGTCGAAGCGTTTGGCGCACATTTCGCCGGCATGGCTGGTCTCGTCCAGCGTGTCGAGGAACACGAACAGGCCGTGCTCGGTGGTGCGGGTGCCCTGCACAAAGCCATTGGGATCGCGCGGCGCGGCCTTCAGGCTGTCGAGGCAGGCCACGCGCTTGTCGTGATTGCCGACCATGGCGATGTACGGCATTTTCAGCGCGGCCATCGCGTCAGCAAAATTGGCGTAGGATTCAGGCTCGCCCCAATGAGTGAGGTCGCCGGTCACGACCGCGAAAGCGGCGTCGGTGTGATGCGTGTTGATGTCGGCGATCGCCGCATCCAGCCGCGCGCGCGGGTCGAGGCCATAGAGCATCAAGCCGGGGTTCGCCAGATGCGTGTCGGTGATGTGGATGAACTTGAAGGGCATGGCGCGCTTGTCAGGACCGTTGGAGGATGGGCGCCTCCGGCAAGACGGCCCTGACAGGCCGTTAGAGCGCGAGTGTTTCAGTTTGATGACAGCGGTTCCCGTGTCCGGGACGTGTCCACAGCGCGCGCATGCGCAGGGTGGATTAGCCGAAGGCGTAATCCACCGTTGAACCAATTATAGGTAGCGGCGCGCCTGCGCCCGTTCTCACGTCCCGCAGAACGTCTGCAGCACGCGCTGATCCGGCAGCGGTGGATCGGCGTAGGCGGCATATTCCGGCTGGTCCTGATACGGCTTCGCCAGCACCTTCACCAATTCCTCGAACGGCGCGTAATTGTCATCGTTGACAGCGGCCTGGATCACGGCCTCGACGCGGTGGTTGCGCGGAACGAAGACGGGATTGACGGCGTGCATCGCAGCTTGCCGCTCCACCGCGGTCTGTGGCTCCAGCGCCGTACGCTCGTGCCAGCGCTTGGCCCACTCGTCGAAGGCGGCGGGATCCATGAATTGTGCGCGAGCGTCGTCGGCGGGCGGATTGCCCGCGGCATCGCCGAGCTTGCGGAAGGTGAGGGTGAAGTCGGCCTGGTTCTTGGCCATGGCGTCGAGCAGATCCTGGATCAGCGCCTCGTCGCCGTCGCGCTCGCTGAACAGGCCGACCTTGCTGCGCAGGCCTGCCTGATAGGCTTTGCTGAACGTCTCGGGGAATGCGCCAAGAATTTCCTGCGCTTGCTCGACCGCCTTCTCCTGCTCGTCGCCGAACAGCGGCAGCAGGCATTCGGCGAGCCGCGTCAGATTCCACAGCGCGATGCGCGGTTGGTTGGCATAGGCGTAGCGGCCCATCTCGTCGATCGACGAGAACACCTGCGCAGGATTGTAGGCGTCCATGAAGGCGCAGGGGCCGTAATCGATGGTCTCGCCGGAGACGGAGGAGTTGTCGGTGTTCATCACGCCGTGGATGAAGCCGACCAGCAGCCAGCGCGCGACCAGCTCGGCCTGGCGTGCGACAACCCCGCCGAGCAGCGCGTGATAGGGCCGCTCGGCGTGAACCAGGTCCGGATAGTGCCGCGCGATGACATGGTCGGCGAGCCGGCGGATCGCATCGGTGTCGCGGCGGACCGCGAAGAACTGGAAGGTGCCGACGCGGATATGGCTCGAGGCGACGCGCGTCAGCACCGCGCCAGGCAGCACGGTCTCGCGGATCACGGGCTCGCCGGTGATGACGGCGGCGAGCGAGCGCGTGGTCGGGATGCCCAGCGCAAACATCGCCTCGCTGACGATGTATTCGCGCAGCACCGGCCCGAGCGCGGCGCGGCCGTCGCCGCGGCGGGAGAACGGGGTTGGGCCCGAGCCCTTGAGCTGGATATCGCGGCGGACGCCGCCTCTGTCGATGACCTCGCCGAGCAGGATCGCGCGGCCGTCGCCGAGCTGCGGCACGAAATTCCCGAACTGGTGGCCGGCATAGGCCATGGCGATGGGATCGGCGCCCGCGGGAACCGTCTTTCCGGCCAGGATCTCGGCACCCTCCGGGGTCTCCAGCATATCAGGATCGAGCCCGAGCTGGACCGCCAGCGGCCGGTTCAGTTTGATCAGCCGGGGCGCGGACACGGGGGTCGGCGCGACGCGGGCAAAGAAGCTGTCCGGCAGCGCCGAATACGAGTTCTGGAACGGGAAATGGACTGTCATGGCCTCAAGATAGGGCTGGAACGCCTGATGGCAAAGGCTCGGCCCTGGATTGGCCAAAAATGGGCGTTCGGGGCCCAAAACAGCCCGTTCCCTCGGTTGCCGCCTCCGGCCTCGTCGGGTAAACCCTGCCGCAACTTCGGACCGGCTGGCTCAGTCGTCCGATTCGATCCTCAGACATCATTTTGGGACGACCATGCATCGCTACCGGTCACATACATGCGGCGCGCTCCGCGACAGCAACATCGGCGAGACCATCCGCCTCTCGGGCTGGGTCCATCGCGTGCGCGACCATGGCGGCGTGCTGTTCATCGATTTGCGCGACCATTACGGCCTGACCCAGTGCGTGGTCGACCCGGACTCGCCGGCGTTTTCGCAGGCCGAAAAGCTGCGCTCGGAATTCGTGGTCAAGATGGACGGCAAGGTCCGCCGCCGCCCCGAAGGTACCGACAATGACGATCTGCCGACCGGCAAGATCGAGATCTATGTCAGCGAGATCGAGGTGCTGGGCCCCGCCGGCGACCTGCCGCTGCCGGTGTTCGGCGACCAGGAATATCCCGAAGACATCCGCCTGAAGTATCGCTTCCTCGATTTGCGCCGCGAGAAGCTGCACCAGAACATCATGACGCGCGTGGACATCATCAAGTCGATGCGCCGGCGCATGGAGGGGCAGGGCTTCTTCGAGTTCAACACGCCGATCCTGACCGCGTCCTCGCCGGAAGGCGCGCGCGACTTCCTGGTGCCGTCGCGCATCCATCCGGGAAAATTCTACGCGCTGCCGCAGGCGCCGCAGCAGTACAAGCAACTGCTGATGATGTCGGGCTTCGACCGCTACTTCCAGATCGCGCCCTGCTTCCGCGACGAGGACCCGCGCGCCGACCGCCTGCCGGGCGAGTTCTATCAGCTCGACGTCGAGATGAGCTTCGTCACGCAGGAAGACGTGTTCGCGGCGATGGAGCCCGTCATCACCGGCGTGTTCGAGGAGTTCGCCAAGGGCAAACCGGTGAGCAAGAACTGGCGCCGGATTCCGTTCGCCGAGGCGCTGCGCAAATACGGCAGCGACAAGCCGGATTTGCGCAACCCCATCGAGATGCAGGACGTCTCCGAGCACTTCCGCGGCTCCGGCTTCAAGGTGTTCGCGCGCATGTTAGAGGACCCCAAGAACCAGGTCTGGGCGATCCCGGCGCCGGGTGGCGGTTCGCGCGCGTTCTGCGATCGCATGAACTCGTGGGCGCAGGGCGAAGGCCAGCCGGGTCTCGGCTACATCATGTGGCGCGAGGGCGGCGAGGGCGCAGGCCCGCTTGCCAACAACATCGGCCCCGAGCGCACCGCTGCGATCCGCGCGCAGATCGGCACCAAGGAAGGCGATGCCGCCTTCTTCGTCGCGGGTGATCCCGACAAGTTCTGGAAGTTTTCAGGGTTGGCCCGCAACAAGGTCGGCGAGGAATTGAACCTCACCGACAAGGAGCGGTTCGAACTCGCCTGGATCGTCGACTTCCCGATGTACGAGTACAACGAGGACGACAAGAAGGTCGACTTCTCGCACAACCCGTTCTCGATGCCGCAGGGCGGCCTCGACGCGTTGAAGGGTCAGGACCCGCTGACCATCAAGGCGTTCCAGTACGACATCACCTGCAACGGCTTTGAGATCGCCTCGGGCGGCATCCGCAATCACGTGCCGGAAGCCATGGTGAAGGCGTTCGAGATCGCAGGTTACGGCGAGCAGGAAGTGGTCGACCGCTTCGGCGGCATGTACCGCGCCTTCCAGTACGGCGCGCCGCCGCATGGCGGCATGGCCGCGGGCGTCGACCGTATCGTCATGCTCTTGTGCGGCACCAACAATCTGCGCGAGATCTCGCTGTTCCCGATGAACCAGCAGGCCATGGATCTGCTGATGGGCGCGCCGTCGGATGCCACCCCCAAGCAGCTCCGCGAGCTGCATGTGAAGGTGAACCTGCCGCAGAAGTAAGGCGCTCGCCTCTCCCTGCTTGCAGAGGCCGCGCTGCATCCACATCGTCATTGCGAGCGAAGCGAAGCAATCCAGAATCTTTCCGCGGAGGGACTCTGGGTTGCTTCGTCGCAAGAGCTCCTCGCAATGACGAGGAGAGAGCTGCGCCTCGTTGCCTCACAGCCCCGTCGACGCCTCGATCCGGAACTGAGCCAGCGCGACGATCGGCTCGCTGTTCAGCGCATTCATGAGCTGAAGCGCCGGCACCTTGCCGAGCGGCGTCAGCTTGATGGTGAGTGTCTGGCCCGAGGTCGCGACGAAGCTTGCGATCGCGTCAACCGCCACCTTCGCATCGAGGTTGGAGGCCGCAACCCTCTCGCCCTGCGCCCGGATCATCTCGACGATGGCACTGCGAGCAGCGTCGCGGCTCACATTCTGGATGCGCGCGAACTGCGCCACGACGAGATCCACGACCCCGCTGTCGCGCAGGGAGAGCTCGATTGCGCCGGCCTCGATCTGCGCGGCCTGGCCCATGACCTGCGCGCGATCGAGCGAGAACACATCGCGGGGAACGTTGGCGAGGGCAAGGCGGGCCTGCGCTTTGCCGAGATTGGCAAGATCGATGGTCGCAGGTGCGAGAGCAAACGCTCCGGACGACTCCGTCCAGGCGGCGCCGAGATCGAGGTCGATCGCGAGCTTGTCGACGCCGGCCATCATGAGTGGCTGCTGTGTCGGGTTGGTCGGGTCGGTCGGAGCGACCATCTTCACGACCAAATTGGCCTTGCTCGGGATCGATCCGACCAACTGGCTCCAATTCAGGCTGATCGTATCGATCGTGATGGGCTGTCGTGTGTTCTTGTAGGGCGAGACCACACCCTTGATCTCGGCGCCCGCGAGCACCCGGAACAGGCCCAGCATTTGATCTGGCGAGGGCGGCTGTCCGGGATTGGTGAGGCTCGCAGCCCAGCGCATCAGGTTTGCCAGGCTCAACGATTTGAGCGCGAAGCGCTCCATCTTCACTTGCCCCTGCGGCGTCGGGGCATCGAGGCCTTCGAGCGCGAGCTCACCCTCCTGGTATTTAATGGCCCTGAGCCGGGGTGTCCCTTGCGGGGTCGTCATCGCGATGGTGCCGATCTCGATCTTGCCGACGCGAAGGCCGTCATAGAAGCCGGCAACCTTCTCCATCATCTCGCGCGCTTGCGCCGGCGTCGGCGGAGCCGAGCGGTCTGCCGACAGCAGCGCCAGGACCTCGGTCGGACGGAATTTCGACGGCTGCACCGCGATGTCGGTGACGGCGATCCCGTCGACCTGCATCCGCACGCCGAGCGTCGACGTCACCACGTAAGCGCCGCTCGACATTTGCCCGTAGACACGATGATAGTTGTCGTCATTGGCTTTCTGCGGGTCGAGCGCCGCGGCGATCGCGGTCGAGTCGAAATCATTGACGATGATGTCGGATATCTCGCCGGTCAGCTTGTCGGTATTGCCCGGCTGCGGCACGTTAATCGTGAAGGTGGCACGGTCCGCCTTCATTGCGTCGATCTTGCCCTGGCCAAGCTTCTGGATCGCCAGACCTGAATAGACGATCTCTCCGCTGCCGCCAGCGCCTTTGCCGGCATCGAAGGCGATCGCCAGCGTCGGGGCCGCGACTGAAGATGCCGCGATGCTCGCATACTGATCGAGCGCAAATCGGTACATGTCGATCAGGGAGCCCGACGCCGGCGCGTTTGGAGCATGAATAGGACCGGCGTAATCCCGCACGGTCAACTGCGGGACCTTGTAGGACACCTTCAGCTTCCCCGGGCCGACCTCCTCCAGCGCGACCTCGAAACCCGAGATCTCGATGCTGTCGGCTGCGAAGCCCGTCTCATCGACCTGGCGGACGCCCACTCCCTTGATGTCGGCGATCTTGACTTGCGCTTGCGGCGCATTGCCGGGCGTGACCGCAATGTCCTCGACGGTCAGCGTTCGCGTCGTCAGATCGAACCCGATCTTGCCGTGGCTGGCCTTGCCGCCGCTGCTGCGAATTTGCTCGAAGGCCGTCTCGATCTCGGCGATGACGCGATGTTTGGCATAGAGGTTGAATCCGAACCATCCGCCCGCGGCAAGCACGACGACTGCGATCAGGCCGATCAGGATCCGCTTCATTCCCAGCTCCAGTTGCTCGTTGTGCGCTGCGCAACCTGCCATATTCGGGAAACGTCGCGCGGTCCAGGGAAAGCTAGCGGTGTCAAATATTTGACCGTGCGCCCTGTTGATGGGGCCGCAATCGGATGTTGCCACCGGGGCGCCGGCCGTGCTTCATCCCGTTTCCATGACCCGGAATACCGCGACCCGCGACAGACCGGTCAGGACAACGTAGTTTGAGGCCGGTAACGCGAGGCGAGACACCGCATGTCGTCCTATTCCGATGATCTCCACCAGGCAGCGCTGGCCTATCACCGTCTGCCGCGCCCCGGAAAGCTCGAGATCCAGGCAACAAAGCCGCTTGCGAACCAGCGCGATCTCGCGCTCGCCTACTCGCCGGGGGTGGCGGCTGCCTGCACCGAGATCGCCAAGAACCCGGCGGAGGCCGCCACGCTGACGGCCCGCGCCAATCTGGTCGCCGTGGTCTCCAACGGCACCGCGGTGCTCGGCCTCGGCAATATCGGCCCGCTGGCGTCCAAGCCGGTGATGGAAGGCAAGGCGGTCCTGTTCAAGAAGTTCGCCGGCATTGACGTGTTCGACATCGAGATCGCCGCCGACACCATCGAGCGCGTGGTCGAGACCGTGGCGGCGCTCGAGCCCACCTTCGGCGGCATCAATCTGGAAGACATCCGCGGGCCGGAATGTTTCGAGATCGAGGCGCAGCTGAAAGAGCGCATGAAGATCCCGGTCTTCCATGACGACCAGCACGGCACCGCCATCATCGTCGCCGCCGCCGTCACTAACGCCCTGCGTCTCAACGGCAAGAAGCTCTCGGACGTCAAGATCGTGGCGTCCGGGGCAGGGGCCGCGGCGATCGCGACGCTGAACCTGCTGGTGTCGATGGGCGCGCAGCGCAAGAACATCTGGGTCTGCGACATCGACGGCCTCGTGCATGAAGGCCGCAACACCACGATGGACCGCTGGAAGGCGGTCTATGCGCAGAAGACCGACAAGCGCACGCTTGGCGACGTCATCGGCGGCGCCGACATCTTCATCGGACTTTCGGCGCCGGGCGTGCTCAAGCCCGAGATGGCCAAGGCGATGGGCGACAAGCCGCTGATCATGGCGCTCGCCAACCCGACCCCGGAGATCATGCCGGAGGAGGCGCGCAAGGTGCGCCCCGACGCGATGATCTGCACCGGCCGCTCCGACTACCCGAACCAGGTCAACAACGTCCTCTGCTTTCCCTTCATCTTCCGCGGCGCGCTCGATGTCGGTGCCAGCGCCATCAACGAGGAGATGAAGCACGCCGCCGTCGAGGCCATCGCGCAGCTCGCGCGCGAGGCGCCGTCGGATGCCGTGGCGCAAGGCTTCGACACCGGCGAGACGCAGGGTTTTGGTCCGGGCTCGCTGATCCCGAGTCCCTTTGATCCGCGGTTGATTTTGCGCATCGCGCCCGCTGTGGCCAAGGCTGCGATGGAGTCCGGCGTTGCGACGCGGCAGATCACCAATTTCGACGAATACACCGCGCTGCTCGAGCGCTTCGCCTTCCGCTCCGGCCTCGTCATGAAGCCGATGTTCGCCAAGGCCAAGACCCAGCCGGTGCGTGTGATCTACGCCGAAGGCGAGGACGAGCGCGTGCTGCGCGCAACCCAGGTCGTGCTGGAGGAGAATCTGGCGCGGCCGATCCTGGTCGGCCGTCCCTCGGTGGTGGAAGCCCGCATCAACCGCTTCGGCCTCCAGATCCGCGCCGGCAAGGATTTTGACCTCGTCAATCCCGAGGACGATCCGCGCTACCGTTCCTATGTGCAGTCCTATGTCGAAGTCGCCGGCCGCCGCGGCGTGACACCGGATGCGGCGCGCACGGTGGTGCGCACCAACAACACGGTGATCGCGGGGCTCGCGGTGATGCGCGGGGAGGCGGACGCCATGCTCTGCGGCGTCGAGGGCCGCTACATGCATCATCTGCGTCATGTCCGCGAGATCGTCGGCTTCCAGGCCGGCGTCAGCGACTATGCCGCATTGGCGCTGCTGATCACCAGCAAGGGCGCGTTCTTCATCGCCGACACGCAAGTGCGCCCCAATCCAAGCGCGGAAGAGCTTGCCGAGATTGCCTCGCTCGCCGCGGTCCACGTCCAGCGCTTCAACATCAAGCCGAAGATCGCCTTCGTCTCGCACTCCGACTTCGGCAGCTACGACACCGACTCGTCACGCAAGATGCGCCGTGCAACCCAGTTGCTGAAGGAGAAGCATCCGGAGATCGAGGCTGACGGCGAGATGCAGGGCGACACCGCGCTTTCCGCCGCTGCACGAAAGATGGTGCTGCCGCACTCCAAGCTGGAGGGCGAGGCCAACATCATGATCATGCCGACGCTGGACACCGCCAACGTCGCCTATCAGATGATCAAGTCGCTGGCGGACGCGCTGCCTGTGGGCCCGATCCTGATCGGCCCGGCACGGCCCGCCCACATCCTCACGCCTTCTGTGACCGCGCGCGGCATCCTCAACATGACCGCGGTCGCCGTGGTCGAAGCGCAGGAGCGCGCGGCCCGGCAGCAACCGACGTTGTTTACGTAGGGGCGGCGGTTCTTCACCTCGCCCCGCCTGCGGGGAGAGGTCGGATCGCATCGTAAGATGCGATCCGGGTGAGGGGGGTCTCTGCGAGTCTAACTGCTACCGACCTCGGGGAGGCTCCCCCTCACCCCAGCCCTCATAGGCGCTAGTTTAAGCTCTGGACACCAGGAATCTCGATATGATTCAAGCTTGGGATGAAGATTCGTCCTGAGATTTTGGATCATTGGCCGGAAGTAAGCGCGTGCCTTCCGG
>JAUEPE010000010.1 GCA_030403585.1 Frankia sp. RB7 | reverse complement strand
ACGCCCCTGGCTTCCCGGGGGCGTTTTTCGTCTCCAGCCTTGCGGCCAGGATCAATCCTTTTTGAGGAAGCCCGAAAACTTCTTCTGGAAGCGCGAGACGCGGCCGCCGCGATCCATCAGCTGGGCGTTGCCGCCGGTCCAGGCCGGGTGCGACTTCGGGTCGATGTCGAGGTTCAACGTGTCGCCTTCCTTGCCCCAGGTGGAGCGGGTCAGGTACTCGGTTCCGTCGGTCATCACGACCTTAATCGTATGATAATTCGGATGAATCTCGGCTTTCATGGCAATTCCTAGGGCGCCCGGCGCCTTGCTTGAGTGGCTATCGAATGACGGATTTGGCGGGTCTATACCCCACGGAGCCCCCTAAAACAAGCCATTGTGGGACAAGGAGAACCGGCCGTTCCCTAAGGGACATCCCGGATTTGCCACGACCGGTCCTCCGGCCTATCTGGAGCGGACTCATCTCTTTTGGTCGGATCCCATGAGCGCAGTAGAACGGCTTGAAACCGGGCCCGCAGAAGCCCCGTCGATCGAAGTCGAGTTGATCGAGCAGCCCGAGAAAGGCCGCGCCAGGCTGCGGCCGCTGATGGCGCTCGCGCCTTACGTGGCCCGCTATCGCGGCCGGGCGGCACTGGCCTTCGTCGCGCTGACGGTTGCGGCCCTGACCACGCTGCTGGTGCCGGTCGCGGTGCGCAGGATGATCGATTTCGGCCTGACGCCAGAAGGCATCGCGCTGATCAACAGCTACTTCTCGGTGATGATCGCGGTGGTCGCCGTGCTCGCGCTGGCGAGCGCGTCGCGCTACTACCTCGTGATGACGATCGGTGAGCGCATCGTCGCCGATCTCAGGCGCGACGTGTTTGCGCATCTGCTCTCGCTGTCGCCGGCCTTCTTCGATTCCGCGCGCAGCGGCGAACTGGTGTCGCGGCTCACCGCCGACACCACGCAAATCAAATCCGCGGTCGGTGCCTCTGTGTCGATCGCGCTGCGCAATCTCATGATGTTCTTCGGCGCAGCGGCTATGATGGTGATCACCAGCCCGCGCCTCTCCGGCTTCGTGCTGCTTGCGATCCCCCTGATCGTGCTGCCGCTGGTCGCCTTCGGACGCTGGGTACGGCGTCTGTCGCGCAATGCGCAGGACACGCTCGCCGACGCGTCCGCCTATGCCGGCGAGCTGATTGGCGCGATCCGCACCGTGCAGGCCTATACCAGCGAAGGGCTGGCCGCGAAGCGTTTCGGCGGCGAGGTCGAGCAGGCCTATGAAGCGGCGCGCACGTCCACGCAAGCCCGCGCGGTTCTCACCGCCATCGTCATCTTCATCGTGTTCGCAAGCGTGGTCGGCATCCTCTGGATCGGCTCGCACGACGTGCTCACCGGCGCGATCACGCCGGGCCGGCTTGGCCAGTTCGTGCTCTATGCGGCCTTCGCGGCCGCAGGCCTCGGCCAGCTCAGCGAGGTCTGGGGCGAGGTTTCGGCTGCATCAGGTGCTGCCGAACGCCTGTTCGAGATTCTTCACGTGCAACCTGACATCAAGGCGCCGGCGTCGCCGCGCGCGCTGCCGGTGCCCGGGCGCGGTGAGGTCGGCTTCGATCACGTCAGCTTCTCTTATCCGGCGCGGCCCGACGTCAACGTGCTCGACGCGGTGTCGTTTGCGGTGCGGCCCGGCGAGAAGGTTGCGATCGTCGGCCCGTCCGGCGCCGGCAAGAGCACGATCTTCCATCTGCTGCTGCGCTTCTACGATCCGCGCAATGGCGCGATCTCGCTCGACGGCGTGCCGGTGAAGTCTGCCTACCCGCGCGATTTCCGGTCTCACATCGCTTTGGTGCCGCAGGAATCCAACGTGTTTGCCGCGAGCGCCCGCGAAAACATCCGCTTCGGCCGGCCCGATGCGACCGATGCCGAGGTCGAGCGTGCCGCCGAGCTCGCGCATGCGACCGAGTTCATCCGCCGTCTGCCGGAAGGTTTCGACACCCCGCTCGGCGAGCGCGGCGTGACGCTCTCCGGCGGCCAGCGCCAGCGCATCGCGATCGCGCGCGCCATCCTGCGCGATGCGCCGTTGCTGTTGCTCGACGAAGCCACCTCCGCGCTCGACGCCGAAAGCGAGACGCTGGTGCAGACCGCGCTCGAAGAGCTGATGAGCCACCGCACCACCCTGGTGATCGCGCATCGATTGGCAACCGTGCTGTCCTGCGACCGCATCCTGGTGATGGACCAGGGCAGGATCGTCGAGCAGGGCACGCATGCGGAGCTTGTTGCTGTGAACGGGCTTTATGCCAGGCTGGCGAGGTTGCAGTTCGAGGGGGCGTGAGACTCTGCTTTACGCACTCACGGGCACTTCGGCGAGCCCATCGGCACATTCGGCCACGGCCAGTTCTTCCAGCTGCCGCCCTCACCGATACAGGGTGACCCGCCGTTGGCCGGAGCCGGGCTGTCTGTCGGAACGGGCGTGCTCGTTGGCGCAGGCGAACTTGTCGTCTCGCTCGCTGTCTTGGGCGGCGGCGCGAGACGCTGGTCGACATAGATCGTCGACACATAGCCGGCGAGGATGACGCCCAGAAACACCGAAGACCCCTTGGCCAGATCGCTCAGCCGCATCGATCTTCTCCTGCCATTGCAGTGTCAGTCTATCACGAATAGCAGGCGGCGCAGGGCTTCTCCGTGACGTCTGTCACGGGTGCCAAATCATCTTCAGCACAGGTCGGCCCGAGGTCGGGTTCACATCGTCGCCGGCATGCGCAAAGCCGTTACGCTCGTAGAAGCGGATGGCGCGGCTGTTGTCCTTGTTGACCAGCAGCGTCACGCCCGATGGTGACAGCCGCTTGGCCTCATCCACCAACAGCCTTGCCGCCTCCGAGCCCCAATGATTGGGGTCGACCACGAGCTGGTCGAGATAGCCGTCGCCATCGATGGTGACGAAGCCGGTCAGCGCGCCATCTTGTTCCGCAACCACGATCGCGGCCTTCGGCACCAGCTCGTTGCGCCAGCGCTCGCGCCACCACTCCACCCGTGCGGCAAAGTCGATCTGCGGATAGGCCTGCTGCCAAGTGCGATGCCAGAGGTCGATCGTCGCCGCTTCGTCGGCGTCCAAATAGGGGCGGAGGCGGAGCGCGCTCACTACCGCTCCGTCAGCTTCAGCTCGATGCGGCGATTGCGCTTGTAGGCGTCCTCGGTGTTGGCGGTGTCGAGCGGCTGGAATTCGGCGAAGCCCGCGGCGACCAGTCGCTGCGCCGGCACGCCGAGCGTGATCAGATATTGCACCACCGAGATCGCGCGTGCCGATGACAGGTCCCAGTTCGACTTGAAGTTCGCGCCGCTCACCGGCCGCACGTCGGTGTGGCCGTCGACGCGCAGCACCCAGGCGATCTCGGCCGGGATCTTCTTGTCGAGTTCGGTCAGCGCGGCCGCCACGGTGTCGAGCTCGGCGCGGCCCTCGGGCAGCAGCGTTGCCTGTCCGGTGTCGAAGAACACTTCGGACTGGAACACGAATCGGTCGCCGACCACGCGGATATCAGGACGGTTGCCGAGAATGGCGCGGAGGCGCCCAAAGAACTCGGAGCGATAGCGCGACAATTCCTGCACGCGCTGCGCCAGGGCAACATTCAGGCGAGAACCCAGATCGGCGATACGGTTCTGCGATTCCTTGTCGCGCTTCTCGGAGGCATCTAACGCCTCTTCCAGTGCCGCCAATTGCCGGCGCAGCGCGCTGATCTGCTGGTTCAGCACCTCGATCTGCGCCAGCGCCCGCCCCGAGACCGCCTTCTCGGACTCGAGCGCCTTGCCGAGCTCGGAGCTCTTGCCCTGCGCGTCGTTGCCGGCGGCGGCGAGCCCGTCATAGAGCCCCTTGATGCGGTCGCGTTCGCTCTCGGCCGAAGCCAGGCCTGCCTTGAGTGACGAGACCTGGTCGTCGAGCGTCAGCTTGCCGAGCTTCTCCAGCGACAAGAGCTCGTTGAGCTGGGCGATCTTGGCGTTGAGCTGCTCCAGCGCCTTGTCCTTGCCGGTCACCTCCTGCGACAGGAAGAATTGCACGACCAGGAACACCGACAGCAGGAACACGATCGACAGCACCAGCGTCGACAGCGCGTCGACGAATCCGGGCCAGTAGTTGAAGGCGCCTTCGCTGCGGCGGCCGCGGGCTAGAGCCATGCTCGCCTCTCAAATGCTGATTGCTTAACTCTTCTCGGGCTGGCGCGCGATGCGCTCCAAGAGGCGACGGATTTCGCGGTTCTGCTCGCCCTGTCCGTCGGCCCATTCGCGGATCATCTGCTGCTCGGTCCGCATGTGCGAGACCAGCGCCTGGATCGCCTCCGCAAGGCTCGCCATCGCCGCGGTGGTACCGCGGCTGGCGCTGCCTTCCTCGAGCACGGAGCGCAAGCGCTCGACGGCAGCCTGCAACTCGCCGCTGGCAACCCCGCCGCCGGCGGGGGCGGCAACCGTGACCTCGCCGCTGCCGTACTCGCGCACGGTGGTGGCGAGCCAGTCTTCGAGGTCGGTGTAGAAGCGGTTCTGGGCCTGGCTCGATTGCAGGTCGAGGAAGCCGAGGACCAGCGAGCCCGCGAGACCGAACAGCGAGCTGGAGAACGAAATACCCATGCCGCCGAGCGGGGCAGCCAGCCCCTCCTTCAGCGTGTCGAACAGCGCGCCGGAATCACCGCCGACCTTGAGGCCGTCGATCACCTTGCCGACCGAGCCGACCGTCTCGATCAGGCCCCAGAAGGTGCCGAGCAGGCCGAGGAAGACCAGCAGGCCGGTCATGTAGCGGGAGATGTCGCGGGCTTCGTCCAGGCGGGTCGCGATAGAATCGAGCAGGTGCCGCATCGTGGTCTGGGTGATCGACATCCGCCCGCTGCGCTCGCCGCCCAGAATCATCGCCATCGGCGCCAGCAGTTTTGGGTGCCGGGCCGGCGCCAGGCCGGGATCGGCGATGCGGAAATTGTTGACCCAGGAGACCTCGGGATAAAGCCGGATCACCTGGCGGAATGCCAGGATGATGCCAATGAACATCACGCCGCCGATCAGGGCATTGAGGCCGGGATTGGCGAAGAAGGCCTGGATGATCTGCTTGTAGAGCACCACGCCCACCAGCGTGCACAGCACCAGGAAGACCAGCATCCGCACCAGGAAGACACTGGGGGAGGATAGTTTTGTGTATTCGATGTCGAGGGAGGAGCGGGGCGAGGCGCCTGACGGCATGGCCGGTATCATCCGTTACGAAGCTTGCTTGCGGTGCGCGCACTATGGCACAGCGCCAGCCCAAAAAAAGCGCCGGTTGTACCGATTTCGGGGGCGGTTCGGGAACCCAAAGCTGAAACCGCGCTTTGATACCGACGTATTTTGCAAAACTTCGGCATTCCACAGGCTTAGCTCGGATTTTTTGCATGGCGATATTTCTTTGGGGACTGGCGGCCATCGCGCTCTCGCTCGCGGTCCTGATGGCGTTTGCCTGGGTGGTGCAGCAGCGCACGGGCAATTCTGGCTGGGTCGATACGATCTGGACTTTTGCGATCGGGCTGGTCGGCGCCGGCGGCGCCCTGTGGCCGCTCGCGGGCGAGGGGCCCAATGCAAGGCAATGGCTGGTCGCCGGCCTCGTTGCGGTCTGGTCGCTTCGGCTGGGCACCCATATCGCGATCCGCACCGCCGGGATCACCGATGACCCCCGCTATGCCGCCTTTGCCGCGGACTGGGGCCTCAACGCGCCGCGGCGGATGTTCATCTTCCTTCAGAACCAGGCGCTGGGTTCGGTGCCGCTGGTGTTTTCCATTTTTGTCGCCGCGCACGTCCCTGTGCCCACCTTGCGGATCCAGGACGTCCTCGGTGCCGCGATCCTGCTGATCGGGATTGCGGGCGAGGCGCTGGCGGATGCGCAGTTGCGCCGCTTCCGGCACGACCCTGCCAATCACGGCAAGGTCTGCGACGTCGGGCTTTGGCGCTGGTCGCGCCATCCCAATTATTTCTTCGAATGGCTCGGCTGGCTCGCCTATCCCGTCATCGCCTTGTCGGCCGGATATCCCTGGGGCTGGGCCAGCCTGCTCGCCCCAATCTTCATGTACTGGATCTTGGTCCACGTCACCGGCATTCCGCCCCTGGAAGCGCAAATGCTGCGCTCGCGCGGCGAGCGCTACCGCGCCTATCAATCCCGCACCAGCATGTTCTTTCCACTGCCACCCAGAGAGGGAATGGCCGCATGAGCGTCGTGTCCACGATCATCGGGACTGCCGAACGCGTGCCGCTGCCGGATCTCGTGGTCCGCGCCGCCATCCAGCGCCTGTGCTCGCGCACCGCAACGCGTCTCGCCGCGCATACCGCAGCCGACGATGCCGCTTTCGCCGGACGCATGATGATCAGGCCGATCGCCGAGCACACTGACGCGGCCAACAGCCAGCATTACGAAGTGCCGCAAAGCTTCTTCGCACAGGTGCTGGGCCCGAACCGCAAATACTCCTCCTGCTTCTACAGTAACGATGCGACGACGCTGCAGGAAGCCGAGGAGGAGGCGCTGCGGCAGACCGTCGAGCATGCCGGCCTTGCCGACGGGCAGACCATCCTTGAGCTCGGGTGCGGCTGGGGCTCGCTGTCGCTGTGGATCGCGCGGCAGTTTCCGCATGCCAAGGTGACCGCGGTGTCGAACTCGCAGTCGCAGCGCGCCTATATCGAGGAGACGGCGCAGGAACGCGGCCTGCTGAACCTGCGCGTCGTCACCGCCGACATGAACGTGTTCGCGCTGGAGGGCCAGTTCGACCGCATCGTTTCGGTCGAGATGTTCGAGCACATGATGAACTGGCGCAAGCTGATGACCCGCGTGCGCGCTTGGCTAGCGCCGGAGGGGCGCTTCTTCATGCATATCTTCACCCATCGCGCCGGCTCCTATGCGTTCGACCGCGCCAATCGCGAGGACTGGATCGCGCAGCATTTCTTCACCGGCGGCGTGATGCCGAGCCATCAGCTCGTCAGGCAATATGCCGATATCTTCGCGATCGAGAAGGAATGGCGCTGGAGCGGCACGCATTACCAGCGCACCGCAATTGACTGGCTCGCCAATTTCGATGCCCATCGCGACGCGATCGAAGCCTCCTTGCGCAACGTCTATGGCGACGAGACCTATTTGTGGATGCGGCGCTGGCGCTGGTTCTTCCTCGCCACCGCGGGTCTGTTCGGCTACGCCGACGGAACCGAGTGGGGCGTCAGCCACTATCGGATGAAAGCCGTCGCCTGATTGCGATCTTCTGTCGCAGCACGCGGTGATGGAACCCGACTCACAATCGAGTGAATCCGGAAAAGCTCTCTATTTTCTAGGGCGCTAGCAGGTGTGACATTGGGCCGCCGCAGCTTTCATTGCGTCGCAGCAACTTCAATCTATTTTCGATGCGAGATCAGCTCGTTCGGAACTCCTCCGGCTGGCTGAAGGAACTGTGCAACTCAACCGGGGCAAATTTACTCATGGCAGGACTTCGAGCGCGAACCGCATGCGTCGCACTGATGCTTGTGGCCGCGGCGCCGCTGCTTGCGGGCTGCGATGAATCGAACTCAGCGATCGTCCAGGCTCAACCCATCGAACCCGATGTCAGTGTCATCACGGTCAGGCAGCAGCCGCGTGCCGTGGTCCGGGAACTCCCGGGCCGCATCTCGCCGACGCGCGTCGCGGAAGTGCGACCACGCGTTTCCGGCATCGTGGTCGAGCGCCTGTTCCGCCAGGGTAGCGAGGTGAAGGCGGGCGAACCGCTCTATCGCATCGATCCTCATCCTTTCGAGGTCGAAGTGATGGCCAACCAGGCGGCGCTGGCCAAGGCACAGGCCGTGCTTCTCCAGGCCCAGCAGCACTCGCGCCGCATCGCAACGCTCACCAGCCAGCGGGCTGCACCGGAAGCCGAGAACGAAAAAGCCATCGCGGCGGAGCATCAGGCCCAGGCCGAAGTCGAGGGCCGCAAGGCCGAGCTCGCGCGTGCCCGGCTTCACCTCGATTATGCGACGGTTCGCGCGCCCATTGACGGCGTGGTGGGCGCTGCGCTCGTCAGTGAGGGCGCACTCGCCGTCCAGAACGAGACCAACCTCGCCACGGTCCAGCAACTCGACCCGATCTATGCGGACTTCACACAGTCCGTGAACGAGATGAATCAACTGCGGCGCGCTTTCGAGAACGGCGATCTCGATCGCATCGAGGCCGACGCCGCCAAGGTTCGCCTCGTGCTCGACGACAACGCGCTTTATTCGCAGAGCGGCAAGCTGCTGTTCTCGGACGCAAAGGTCGAGGCCAATACGGGGCAGGTGACGCTGCGCGGCGAGTTCCCCAACCCGAAGCGGGAATTGTTGCCCGGCATGTATGTCCGCGTTCGGATCGAGCAGGGCATCGACAGTGACGCGATCGCAGTGCCGCAGCAGGCGGTCCAGCGCAACGGCAGCGGCGGCAGCGAGGTGTTCGTGGTCAAGGACGACAACCGCGTCGCCGTGCAGCCGGTGCGCACCGGGTCGGTGCAGGATGGCGTCTGGTTCGTCACAGAAGGCCTGAAAGCCGGTGACAAGGTCGTGGTCGAGGGGTTCCAGAAATTTGCGGCAGGCGACAAGGTCAAGCCGCAATCCTGGGCCGAGGCCGACGCGGTCGCGGGAAGCCAGCGCGCACAGCTCGTGCAATAGCGCGCCATGGCGAGCTTCTTCATCGACAGGCCGATTTTCGCCTGGGTCGTCGCGCTGTTCATCTGTCTGATCGGCGCGATTTCGATCCCGCTGTTGCCGATCGCGCAATATCCGATCATCGCGCCGCCCTCGATCTCGATCTCGACGAGTTACCCGGGCGCGTCGCCGGAAAACCTCTACAACAGCGTCACGCGGCTGATCGAGGAAGAGCTCAACGGCGCCTCCGGCATTCTCAACTTCGAATCGACCAGCGATTCGCTCGGCCAGGTCGAGATAACGGCGAACTTCGTGCCGGGCACCGATACGAATGCGGCCTCGGTCGAGGTGCAGAACCGGATCAAGCGCGTCGAGGCGCGGCTGCCGCGCGCGGTGATCCAGCAGGGCATCCTGATCGAGGAGGCCTCGAGCGCGGTGCTCCAGATCATCACGTTGAGTTCGACCGACGGCAGCCTCGATGAGGTTGGGCTGGGCGACTTCATGATCCGCAACGTGCTCGGCGAAATCCGCCGCATCCCCGGCGTCGGCCGCGCCACGCTGTATTCGACCGAGCGCAGTCTTCGCGTCTGGGTCGATCCGGCAAAACTCGTCGGCTATGGGCTGACCGCCGACGACGTCAACAAGGCGATTGCGGCGCAGAACGCGCAGGTCGCCTCCGGCAGCATCGGCGCCGAGCCGTCGACCGCGAGCCAGCGCACCTCCGCGCTGGTGCTGGTCAAGGGCCAGCTCTCCTCGCCCGATGAATTCGGCGCCATCATCCTGCGTGCCAATGCCGACGGTTCGACCGTGCGGCTGCGCGACGTCGCGCGCATCGAGGTCGGCGGCCTCAGCTACCAGTTCAACACCCGCCTGAACGGCAAGCCGACGGCCGGCCTCTCCGTGCTGATGTCGCCGAGCGGAAATGCGCTGGCGACCGCGAGCGCGGTCGAGGAGAAGATGAAGGAGCTGTCGCGCTTCTTCCCGGCCAACATCTCCTACGAGATCCCCTACAACATCACTCCGGTGGTCGAGGCCTCGATCAAGAAGGTGCTCTCGACGCTGGTCGAAGCCGTGGTGCTGGTATTCGTGGTGATGTTCCTGTTCCTGCAGAACATCCGCTACACCATCATTCCGACCATCGTGGTGCCGGTGGCGCTCTTGGGCGCCTGCACCACGCTGCTGCTCGCCGGCTACTCCATCAACATGCTCTCGATGTTCGGCATGGTGCTCGCGGTCGGCATCCTCGTCGACGACGCCATCGTCGTGGTCGAGAATGTCGAACGCATCATGACCGAAGAGGGCCTGCCGCCGAAGCAAGCGACGCGGAAAGCGATGTCGCAGATATCGGGCGCCATCATCGGTATCACGCTGGTGCTGATGGCCGTGTTCGTGCCGATGGCGTTCTTCCCCGGCTCGGTCGGCATCATCTACCGCCAGTTCTCGGTGACCATGGTCGCGGCGATCGGCTTCTCCGCCTTCCTGGCGCTGTCGCTGACGCCGGCCCTGTGCGCGACCCTGCTCAAGCCCGTCGTCGCCGGCCACGGGCACGCCAGGAAGGGTGTGTTCGGCTGGTTCAACCGTATGCTCGAGGGCGGCAAGGAAGGCTATTCCCGCACCGTCGGCTTCTCGCTGAAGCGCACCGGCCGCCTGATGCTTGTCTATGTCGCGCTGCTCGCCGGCCTGTCCTGGGCCTTCGTCAATCTCCCCGGCGGTTTCCTGCCGGTCGATGACCAGGGGTTTGTCACGACCGACGTCCAGACGCCGTCGGACTCGTCCTATGGCCGCACCGAGGCCGTGATCGAAAAGGTGGAAAAATATCTGGCACAGCGCCCGGGCGTCGACGACGTCACCTTCCTCACCGGCTTCAGCTTCTCCGGTCAGGGCATGAACACCGCGCAGGCCTTCATCACGCTAAAGGATTGGTCGGAGCGCGGGCCGAAGGAGTCCGCCGCCGCGATCGTCAATGACATCAATCGCGATCTGTCGTCATCCATCCGCGACGCCAAGATCTCGGCGCTGCAGCCGCCGCCGATCGACAATCTCGGCAATTCCTCGGGCTTCTCGTTCCGCCTCCAGGACCGCGGCCAGAAGGGCTATCCGGCCATGATGCGCGCCGCCGATCAGCTGATCGCGGAGGCCAATGCGAGTCCGGTGCTGCAGAAGGTCTATATCGAGGGCCTGCCCGAGGCTGGCGTGGTCAATCTCGTGATCGACCGCGAGAAGGCCGGCGCGTTCGGCGTTACCTTCGAGGACATCAACAATACGATCTCGACCAATCTCGGCTCGAACTACATCAACGATTTCCCGAACCGCGGCCGCATGCAGCGCGTCGTGGTGCAGGCCGACAGCCGCGACCGCATGAAGACCGAGGACATCCTCAACTACAACGTCAGGAATTCTCGCGGCCAGCTGGTGCCGTTCTCCTCCTTCGCGACGGTCGAATGGTCGCGCGGTCCGACGCAGATCGCCGGCTTCAACTACTATCCCGCCGTGCGTATCTCGGGCGAGGCCCGGCCCGGCTTCACCTCGGGCGACGCGATCGCCGAGATGGAGCGGCTCGCAGGAAAGTTGCCGCGTGGCTTCGGCTACGAATGGACCGGACAGTCGCTTCAGGAAAAGCTGTCGGGCTCGCAGGCGCCGTTCCTGCTCGCGCTCTCCGTGTTCGTGGTGTTCCTGTGTCTTGCCGCGCTCTATGAGAGCTGGACCATTCCGCTTGCGGTGCTGCTCACCGTGCCGCTCGGCATCGTCGGCGCGGTGGTCGCGGCGATGCTGCGCGGCCTGCCGAACGACGTCTATTTCACCGTCGGCCTCATCACCATCATTGGCCTCGCCGCCAAGGACGCGATCCTGATCATCGAATTCGCCAAGGATTTGCGCAAAGAAGGCAAGCCGCTGGTGGAGGCCACCATGGAGGCCTGCCGCCTGCGCTTCCGCCCGATCCTGATGACCGGCCTTGCCTTCATCTGCGGCGTGCTGCCGATGGCGATCGCGCACGGCGCCGGCGGCGCCAGCCAGCAATCGCTTGGCACCGTCGTGATGGGCGGCATGATCGCGGTGGTGATTTTGGCGCTGCTGATGGTGCCGGTGTTCTTTGTCTCCGTGCAGCGCGTGCTGGCGGGTGACCGGGAGCCGAAGGCTGCGAAGGAAGTCGAGGCATACGGGCCGCCGGCGCCGGTGAAGCCATAGGGCACAACGTCATGCTCGCGAAGGCATCCAGTACGCTGCGGCCTTTCCGTATCCAACAGACGCCTGTGGAATACTGGATCATCCGCCTTCGCGGATGATGACAGTCGAGTGTGGAGCAACCGTCTCCGGTCCAGACTGCTCAGCACATTCTCCCGCGCCAGCGAGGGCCAGCCACTGGACGCCGAATCGGTCGGCTTGCTTTCTCGGGGTCGTCAATCCAGACTGCATCTCTGGATTGAAACAGCATGTATTCGCAGCGCGAATGCACAGCCAACCCGCTGATTGAGAGCATGTGATGCGTCCGACCGACGTTGCGATCTCCAACTATCGCTCCATTCGGCAGCTCTCGATACCCATCCACCCCTTGTCCGTGTTCGTGGGTGAGAATGGTGTCGGCAAATCCAATCTCTACAAATCCTTGTCGCTGTTGCGCGACGCGGCGACAGGTCGAATTACGCGCACGATTGCCGAGGAAGGCGGACTGAATTCCGTCTGCTGGTCCGGCCTTCGCAAGCGAGGCGAGGATGGGCGACTTCGATTGTCGGTAAGGTTCGATGGTCTGAGGTATTCCATTGAGCTCGGATTTCCCAGCCCGGTCACGGCGGCATTTGCCGGCGAGCCGATGATCAAGACTGAAAGTATCGAGACCACGCAGGGCAAACGGAAAGTCCAGTTGTTGGAGCGAACCAATTCGCTCGTCAGCGTCCGCGGCGAGAGCGGCGCCTGGATTAGCCATAAGGATGCATTGTTGCCGTCAGAGACAGCACTCGCGAGCTTTTCCGAGGGTAGCGAATCTCCTGAAATCCAGCTTATCAAAAACGCGATGCTGGGTTGGCGCTTCTATCATGACTTTCGCACGGATCCGGCGTCGCCGATACGAAAGCCCTGTCTGGCGATCACGACGCCCTCGCTCAGTGCCGATGGAAGCGATTTGGCTGCGGCCCTGGCGACCCTCTATTCCATTCGGGAAGATGCCACCGACTTGCAGGACGCGATCCAGGATGCATTCCCTGGCGCTGAGCTCAGCGCATGGGAAGAAAATGGTCGGTGCGAATTCGATCTGCAGCTGGCGGATATGCCGCGGCCGTTTAGGGCTCACGAATTGTCCGACGGGACGCTGAAATACATCTGCCTGCTCGCGGTTTTCATGGGCTATCGGCTGCCGCCCTTCATCGCGTTGAACGAGCCGGAGACCAGCCTGCATCCGTCGCTGCTCGCGCCATTGGCGCGGCTGATCGCCAAGGCGTCCCGCCGCGCGGACATCTGGATTGTCACGCATTCGGAACAACTGATGGAGGCATTGCGGAGCGAGAGTTCGGTCCCGCTTCGCCGGGTGATCAAGCCGAAAGGCGCCACGACCATCGAGGGCCTGACCATTGGCGGTGAATATCGGGACGAGGAAGCAGACGAAGACGACTCTTAGTCGTTGCAGGTCGAGCGGTCGTAGCGATGCCGGCTACTTCCGCAAAATCTTCACCAACTCGCCGTGCACGAACTCATTCCCGCACACGACGTCGCCGGTGACGAGCGCATCGCCCGGCGTGCTGATGTCGGTGACCGTTCCACCGGCTTCGCGCACCATCAGCATGCCGGCGGCGATGTCCCAGGATTGCAAATTGCGTTCCCAGTAGCCGTCGAGACGCCCGGCGGCGACGAAGGCCAGGTCGAGGGAGGCGGCGCCGAAGCGGCGGAGGCCTGCGACGCGGTCCTGGATCGCGGTCATCTCGCGGCGGAATTCCTCGTGGTCGCCGCGGCCGATATGGGGCAGCCCGCAGGCCACCACGCATTCGTTGAGCTGGCGGCGGCCGGCCACGCGCAGGCGCTGGTCGTTGAGGAAGACGCCCTTGCCGCGCTCGGCGATGTAGAGCTCGTCATTGGCGGGGTTGTAGATCACGCCGGCGATGATGGTGCCCTCGCGCACGAGACCGATCGAGATCGCGAATTGCGGGATGCCGTGCAGGAAGTTGGTGGTGCCGTCGAGCGGGTCGACGATCCAGGTGTGGCTCTTGTCGGAGCCTTCCCGCGTGCCGCCTTCCTCGCCGATGAAGCCGTAACCCGGCCGCGCCTTGGCGAGGTCCTGGTAGAGGATTTCCTCGGCGCGCTTGTCGGCGAGCGAGACGAAGTTGGCCGGCCCCTTCAGCGAGACCTGCAGATGCTCGATCTCACCGAGATCGCGCTTGAGGCTGCGGCCGGCGCGGCGCGCGGCTTTGACCATGACGTTGATAGTGGCGGAATACAGCATGAGCTCTGGTCTTGATCGGGGGAAGGGGCGCGACAGGGCGCCATTTGAGGGGATTGGGTGCCCCGCGAGGGGCCAAACGTCAAGTCATTCAGGTCCCTTGCAGGTCATTTGCAGTCCATTTGGCGTCAGGTCATTTGGTCCCGAGCCATTTCCTGGCGGCCGCCTCCGCCTTGGCGCGGTCGTCGGCGGGTAGATCGGACAGCTGCTTGTCGAGCTCCGGATCGCCCTTGCCGGAGGTTTTGGCCACCAGATGCCATTTGAACCCCTCGATCTTGTCCACGGTCGTACCCATGCCGTTGATAAGGACCCAGGCGAGGCGGTTCTGCGCGATCGCGCTGCCCTGGCGGGACGCTTTGCGCAGCATTGCCACGGCCGCGGGCTGGTTCTTCGGCGTGCCGGTGCCGTTGAACATGGCGATGGCATATTCGACCTCGGCATCGACATTGTCGGCCAGCGAAGCTGCCTGCAGCAGCCGCACCGACCTTTCGGCGTCCTTCGGCACGCCGGTGCCTTCCTTGTAGAAGGTCGCGAGTGCGTATTGCGCCTCGGGAAGCCCGGCATCGGCCGCCTGGCGCAACAGCTCGGCGGAGCGCTTGACGTCCTGCGGGAGGGTCTGTCCGTCAAGATAAAGCAGAGCGAGGTTATAGGCCGCCTTGGGCTCGCCGAGCTTGGCGGCGGAAGCCATCAGCTTGACGGCTTCGCCCTTGTCGACGGGACCGCCGCGGCCGGAGATGCGCAGCATGGCGAGCGCAAACATCGCCTCGCGGTCGCCGGCGTCGGAGGCGCGTTTGTACCATTCGAGCGCCTTGGCGTAGTCGCGCCTGATGCCCATGGCGTTGGAATAGAGCTCGCCCAGCATGGTCATGGCCTTGGCGTCGCCGGTCTTGGCGCGCGCGCTGGCGAGGTCGAAGGCGGTCTTGTACTGGCCGCGCTGATAGGCGCCGAACACGAGGTCGACGTTGGAATTGTCGGTCGCAGGCGCAGGGATCACGGTTGCCGGCAATGTCGGGCTCGGCGAGGCCGACGGTTTTGGCGCCGGCGCGGCTTCCTTCTTCCTGGTGATCGTGTGCGGCGCGACCTTCGGCTTGTCCTTTGTTGTTTCCTTCTTCTGCTTTTCGGGCGCGGGGCTCGGGATCGTCGCCGGCGGCGTGATCTGGAGCTGCGCGGCCGCAGGCGAAGCCAGCAGCAGCGCGGCCAAAAGGGTGATGCGCGGGAGCGTCATGACAGGCGCTAGCCCTGGCCCGTGGCAACAGCCGCAAAGGCCTTCTTGATCGCGGCGTCGGCCTCGATCAGCGCGGCCTTCGGCCCGCGCGAATCCGCCCAGACGAGATCGCCGACCAGCACGAAATCGGCGCCGCTGGCGGCGAAGTCGTGAGCCTCCTCGAACGACATGGCAAAGCCGACGCAGGGCGGCTCGAACAGCTCGGCCCACCAGTCCAGCCGCTCAGCAATCGCCTGCGCCGATGGTCGCTGGCCGTTCGCATCGGGCTCGCCGAACAGCAGGTAATCCGCGCCCATCTCGCCCGCATCCATCGAATGGTGCCGCGTCGTCAGCCCGCCGACGCCGGCGATGCGATCGGGCTTGAGCGACGGCATCGCCTCTTTCAGCGCGGCGATGCCCGGCAGGTGCGCGCCATCGGCGCCGCCGCGCGCGACGATCTCAGGGTGGCCGTCGACGAGCAGGGCCGCGCCCGCGTTCTGCACGATCGGCGCCAGGGCCTTGATCCGCGAGATCATGGTGCGCTGGTCGGTCTCCTTCAGCCGCACCAGCACGGCCGCGACATCGGCCGCTGCGAGCAGCGCCGGCAATTCGGCGAGCAGCGAGGCGGGATCATCGACGACAGGCGTCGCGAGATAAAGGCGCGGCGCGGGGCGCGGCGGAGGCGATTTGTTCGACAAGATCTAGGCTGCCTTCTTTTCCAGGCTGCTTTGCCATTCGCCCCTGGAGGCGAGGCCGTTCATGCGGGCACGATGACTGAATGCGTTCTGTCCGGCCGCGACGTTCTCGGCCTTGCCCGACCAGGCCTTCTGCGGCGCGGCCTGCAGCGCGCGGCCGTAGGAGAAGGTCAGGCCCCAGGGCAGCGGGCCGAGCTTGTGCATGGCGTTGAGATGCGCGGTCGCCTCTTCGTCGGACTGGCCGCCGGACAGGAAGGCGATGCCGGGCACTGCGGCGGGCACGCACGCCTTCAGCAGCCGTATCGTCTTCTCCGCGACCTCCTCGACGGAAGCCTGGTTCGGTGACTTCTTGCCTGAGATCGCCATGTTCGGCTTCAACACCATGCCTTCGAGTGCGACGCGCTGCACGCGCAATTCCTGGAACGTCTTGTTGAGCACGCGCTGCGTCACCTCATAGCAGCGATCGATGTCGTGATCGCCGTCCATCAGCACCTCCGGCTCGACGATCGGCACGATCTGCGCGGCCTGGCACAGCGCGGCATAGCGCGCCAGCGCATGGGCATTGACGCTGATCGCGGTCATGGAGGGAATACCGCTGCCGATATCGATCACCGCGCGCCATTTGGCGAAGCGCGCGCCTCGCTCGTAATATTTCGTCAGCCGCTCGGCGAGCTTGTCGAGCCCGACAGTGATGAGTTCACCCGGGCACATCGGCAAGGCTTGCGTGCCTTCGTCGACCTTGATGCCGGGAATGGCGCCGCTCTGTTCGATCAGCTTGACCAGCGGCGTGCCGTCCTTCGCATCCTGCCAGATCGTCTCGTCGTAGAGGATGACGCCGGAGATGAACTGGCTCATGGCCTCCCTGGAGCGGAACAGCATCTCGCGATAGTCGCGGCGGCTTGATTCCGTCGATTCCACGCCGATCGCGTCAAACCGCTTCTTGATGGTGCCGGAGGATTCGTCGGCGGCAAGAAGGCCCTTGCCGGGCGCTACCATGGCGATCGCGATCCTGTTGAGCTCAGTCAGATTCATCGAGAGGTCCTCCCAAAACGATTCTGCCCTTGCCTGTGAAAATAGACCGTTCTCGGGCAATTGCCGAGTTAACGTTCGTCGCAGGGTAAAAGGGGGCGGGCCTCTTACCTCGCCCCGCTTGCGGGGAGAGGTCGGTCGCGAAGCGACCGGGTGAGGGGGAGTCTCCGCGAGTCCGTCTGCCAACCGCTTTTGCGGGAGCAGCCCCTCACACCGACCCTCTCCCCGCGAAGAGCGGGGAGAGGGAGGGATAGATTACGCCACCTTCGGATCCAGCTCGCCCTTGGCGTAGCGCTTGGCCATGTCGGCGGGGGTCAGGATCTTCTTGAACTTGGAGGCCTGCCCCGCGGTGTTGAACTCCTGGAGCCGCTGCTTGCACAGCTTGACCATCGCTTCCATCGCCGGCTTCAGGTACTTGCGCGGATCGAACTCTTCCGGATTGTCCGTCAGGACCTTGCGGATCTGGCCGGTCATGGCCATGCGGTTGTCGGTGTCGATGTTGATCTTGCGCACGCCGTGCTTGATGCCGCGCTGGATCTCGGCCACCGGCACGCCCCAGGTCGGCTTCATCTTGCCGCCATAGCTGTTGATGATGTCCTGGAGGTCCTGCGGCACCGAGGAGGAGCCGTGCATCACCAGATGCGTGTTCGGCAGCTTGCGGTGGATCTCCTCGATCACGTTCATGGCGAGGATGTTGCCGTCCGGCTTGCGGGTGAATTTGTAGGCGCCGTGTGAGGTGCCCATCGCGATCGCGAGCGCGTCGACCTTGGTCTCCTGGACGAACTTCACGGCCTCGTCCGGATTGGTCAGGAGCTGGTCGTGGCTCAGCTTGCCTTCGGCGCCGTGGCCGTCTTCCTTGTCGCCCATGCCGGTCTCGAGCGAGCCGAGCACGCCGAGCTCACCCTCGACCGAGATGCCGCCGAGATGGGCCATGTCGGTCACGGTCTTGGTGACGCCGACATTGTAGCCCCAGTCGCCGGGGGTCTTGCCGTCGGCCTTGAGCGAGCCGTCCATCATCACCGAGGTGAAGCCGGCCTGGATCGCGGTCATGCAGGTCGCGGCCTCGTTGCCGTGGTCAAGATGCACGCAGACCGGGATGTGCGGGTAGATCTCGGTCACCGCGTCCATCATGTGCTTGAGCATGATGTCGTTGGCGTAGGAGCGCGCACCGCGCGAGGCCTGGATGATGACGGGCGCGTCGACCTGGTTGGCCGCGTCCATGATCGCCAGCGCCTGCTCCATGTTGTTGATGTTGAAGGCCGGTACGCCGTAATCGTGTTCCGCCGCATGGTCGAGCAATTGACGCAACGTGATCCGAGCCATCTGTCTGTTTCTCCGTTCGGGCCCCAGGGCCGCTTGTTTCTTGCCGTCTGATTACTTGATGCGCAGAACTTCGACGCCGGGCAGGGGCTTGCCCTCCATCCATTCAAGAAATGCGCCACCGGCGGTCGAGACATAGGTGAACTGACCGGCCACATGGGCCTGGTTGAGGGCCGCCACTGTGTCGCCGCCGCCCGCGATCGAGACCAGCTTTTTCGCCTTGGTACGCTCGGCGGCGTGCCTGGCGGCCGCCATCGTGCCGCGGTCGAACGGCTGCATCTCGAATGCTCCGAGCGGTCCGTTCCAGACCAGCGTCGCGGCATCGTCGATGGCGGCGTGGATACGCACGATCGACTGCGGGCCGACGTCGAGGATCATGCCGTCGGCGGGGATCGCGTCGAGGCCGTAGGCATGCGAGGGCGCGTTGGCGGCGAAGTGATACGCGACGGTGGCGTCGACCGGGAGGATGATGGCGCAGTTGGCGGCTTCCGCCTTCTCCATGATGCGCAGCGCCGTGGGCGCGAGATCCTTCTCGGCCAGCGACTTGCCGATTCCGACGCCCTGGGCGTGCAGGAAGGTGTTGGCCATGCCGCCGCCGATCACGAGCGCGTCGACCTTGGTCACGAGGTTTTCCAGCAGGTCGATCTTGGTCGAGACCTTTGCGCCGCCGATGATGGCGATGACAGGCTTGGTCGGCGAACCCAGCGCCTTCTCCAGCGCGTCGAGTTCGGCCTGCATGGTGCGGCCCGCATAGGCCGGCAGCTTGTGGCCGAGGCCTTCGGTCGAGGCATGGGCGCGGTGCGCGGCCGAGAACGCGTCGTTGACCCAGATGTCGCCGAGCTTTGCGAGCTCCACGACGAAGGCCGGATCGTTCTTTTCCTCTTCCTTGTGGAAGCGGGTGTTTTCCAGACACAGGATGTCGCCATCCTTCAATGCCGCCACGGCCTTGGCCGCGGGCTCGCCGATGCAATCGTCGGCAAACGCAACGGGCTTCTTCACGACCATCGACAGCGCCTCGGCGACCGGCTTGAGCGAGTCCTTGGCATCGCGGCCCTTCGGCCGGCCGAAATGAGCCAGCAGGATGACCTTGCCGCCCTTGTCGGAGACCTCGCTGATGGTCGGCGCGACGCGCTCGAGCCGGGTCGCGTCACTGACGCGGCCATTGTCCATGGGCACGTTGAGATCGACGCGCAGCAGCACGCGCTTGCCCTTCACGTCGACGTCGTCGAGGGTGCGGAATTGTTTCATGCTGAAATCACCGGTCAGGCGTGTCACGTTCTGGCGGATTCCCTTCCTGCCGGGTCGTGACCCTCATGCCTTGGCGAAAGCCGTAGACAATGAACGCGATCAATAGGACCGCGCCAGGAATCCCGATCCAAGCCGGAAGGGTCATTGGACGTGCCTTACAACAGCTTCCCCAGCGCAACGGCGGTGTCCGCCATGCGGTTCGAGAAACCCCACTCGTTGTCGTACCAGGCCATCACGCGCACCAGGGTGCCGTTCTGCACCTTGGTCTGGTCCTCGTGGAAGGTCGAGGAGTGCGGGTCGTGGTTGAAGTCGATCGAGACGTTCGGCTGGTTGGTGTAGCCGAGAATGCCCTTGAGCTGCTGCTCGGAGGCGCGCTTCATCGCCGCGTTGATTTCCTTGGGGTCGGTGGCGCGCTTGGCGACGATCTTGAGGTCGATCACCGAGACGTTCGGCGACGGCACGCGGATCGAGACGCCGTCGAGCTTGCCCTTCAGCTCGGGCAGCACGAGGCCGATCGCCTTGGCGGCACCGGTCGAGGTCGGGATCATCGACATCGCAGCCGCGCGGCCGCGATAGAGATCCTTGTGCAGCGTGTCCAGCGTCGGCTGGTCGCCGGTGTAGGCGTGGATCGTGGTCATGAAGCCGGTCTCGATGCCGACGAGATCGTTCAGCACCTTGGCGACCGGCGCCAGGCAGTTGGTGGTGCAGGAGCCGTTGGAGACCACCATGTGGTCCTTTGTCAACGTGTCGTGGTTGACGCCGTAGACGATGGTGGCATCGGCGCCGTCGGCCGGCGCGGAGACAAGCACGCGCTTGGCGCCGGCGGTCAGATGCGCGGACGCCTTGTCCTTTGCGGTGAAGATGCCGGTGCATTCCATCGCGATGTCGACGCCGAGATCCTTCCAGGGCAGTTTCGAGGGATCGCGCTCGGCGATCACCTTGATCTTGTTAGCCCCGAGGCTGATCGTGTCGCCGTCGACGGTGACGGTGCCGGGGAAGCGGCCATGGACGCTGTCGAAGCGGAGGAGATGGGCGTTGGTCTCGACCGGGCCGAGGTCGTTGATGCCGACGACCTCGATGTCCTTGCGGCCGGACTCGGCGATAGCCCGCAGGATGTTACGGCCGATGCGGCCAAAACCGTTAATTCCGACGCGGACTGCCATGTTTCATCTCCTTATGACCGTTCAATGACGGGCTCGATAACGCCTAGTCTTCCCGCACAACGCGCTGTAGGCGCCTGCGAGGGTTTTTTAGGGGCGGACGCCCGGTTCAGCCGGGCGGTGCTTGATCATATGAAGAATGACGTAGTCCTTTTTTTGAGCAAGCTCAACTCTCAGGAAATGCGCTTCAGCACAGCGTTAACCGCGGCCTCGGCGGTAATGCCGAAGTGCTTGTAGAGGTCCTTCGCCGGCGCGCTCGCGCCGAAGGAATGCATGCCGATAAATTCGCCATCCTGGCCGATCACGGCATCCCAGCCCCAGCGCACCGCGGCCTCGATCGCGACCTTCACCGGCGCGTTGCCGATGATGGCGGTACGCTTGGCCTCTGGTTGCGCTAACAACAGCTCGAGCGAGGGCACCGAGACCACCCGCGACGGGATGCCGCGCTCGGCGAGCTGCTTCTGGGCGGCAACCGCGATCTCGACCTCGGAGCCGGAGGCGAACAGCGTCGCCTTGGCTTCGCCTTGGGCTGCGACCAGCTCGTAGGCGCCGGCTGCGCAGAGAACGTCGTTCGGCGCGTTGGTGCGGAGCTGCGGCAGGTTCTGCCGCGTCAGCGCCAGCACGGTCGGACCGTCGATGCGATTGAGCGCAAGCTCCCAGCACTCGGCGACTTCGATGGAATCCGCGGGACGGAACACGCGCATGTTCGGAATGGCGCGAAGCGCTGAGAGATGCTCGACCGGCTGGTGGGTCGGGCCGTCTTCGCCAAGCCCAATGGAATCGTGCGTCATCACGTAGACGACGCCGGCGCCCATCAGCGCGGCCAGGCGCATCGCGGGCCGTGCGTAATCGGTGAACACCAGGAAGGTCGCGCCGTTCGGCGCAAAACCGCCGTGCAGGAAGATGCCGTTCATCGCGGCACACATGCCGTGCTCGCGGATGCCGTAATGGATGAAGCGGCCCTTTGGCGTCTTGGCGGAGAAGCCGGTCGCCGACTTCGCCTTGTTGTTGTTGGAGCCGGTGAGGTCGGCCGAGCCCGCGAGGAATTCCATCGGCATCGCGCCGGCAATCACCTCGATCACGGCTTCCGACGATTTGCGGGTGGCCGCATTCATCGGCTTTTCCAGCAGCTCCTTCTTGTAAGCGCGCACGGCCTTTGTGAGCGACGCCGGACGCTCGTGGCGCAGGCGGCGCTCGAACTCGCCGCGCTTGCGGCTGCCGAGTTCACCGAGCCGGCCTTCCCATTCCTGCCGCGCCGTGGCGCCGCGCGAGCCGGCTGCGCGCCAGGCCTTCAGCACGTCGTCGGGCACCGAGAACGGCTCGAGCGAGATACCGAGATTTTCCTTGGCGGCCTTGAGCTCGTCGGCGCCGAGCGCTTCGCCGTGCGCCTTCGCGGTGCCGGCCTTGTGCGGCGCGCCGAAGCCGATGGTGGTGCGGCAGGCGATCAGCGTCGGCTTGTTGGATTTTTGCGCGCGGGTGATCGCGGCGGCGATCGCGGCCTGATCATGGCCGTCGATCTTCTCGGCGGCCCAGCCGCACGCCTTGAAGCGCTTCACCTGGTCGACGGAATCGGAGATCGAGGTCGGGCCGTCGATCGAGATGCCGTTGTCGTCGTAGAGCACGATCAGCTTGCCGAGCTTCCAGTGCCCGGCCATCGCGATCGCCTCCTGCGAAATGCCTTCCATCAGGTCGCCGTCGGAGGCGAGCACATAGGTGTGGTGGTCGACGATCTTCTTGCCGAACTCGGCGGCAAGCATCTTCTCGGCGAGCGCCATGCCGACCGCGGTCGCGATACCCTGGCCGAGCGGACCGGTGGTGGTCTCGATGCCCTTGGTGTGGAAGTTCTCGGGGTGACCCGGCGTCAGTCCGCCGAGCTGGCGGAATTGCTTGAGCTGGTCCAGTGTCATGTCGACGTTGCCGGTCAAGTACAGCAGCGAATACAGCAGCATCGAGCCGTGGCCGGCCGAGAGCACGAAGCGGTCGCGGTCGGGCCAGTCGGTGGCGGCAGCGTCGAATTTCAGGAACTGCGTGAACAGCACCGTGGCCATGTCGGCCGCGCCCATCGGCAGGCCCGGATGGCCCGACTTCGCCTTCTCCACGCCGTCCATGGCAAGGCCGCGGATCGCGTTGGCCATACGGTTGGGATCGACCTGCGTCATGTCTGAAATCCGTCTGAAATGAGGCGCTTGGCGGCGAACTGCGCCCGCGCGGAAGGGAGCCTTTCGGCCACTGAAAGTCGGGGCTGGGATAGCATCTCGGTTCCGGCAGGCCAAGGCAATCAAACGCCGGTTTGGCCGTAAAAGTTGCTTACGGCATGATCCGAAAAAGTGGAGGGCCGGTTTTCCGGGCAAGATCATGCCCAGGAGGAACTGCTGGATCGGGATGAATCTCATCCCGATCTAGCAGTGCATAGTTTCGCGGCGGCGTTGCGCTTGGCTAGCTTGCCACGTAAATTTCTGCTTCTAACCGTTTGCCGAACCGAGTCTTTTGCCGGTCGGCAAGCCCCGATGCAAAGGCCACGGGCAAGGCCCACAGGTTCGCCGCTGACTGCATGAACGATCGCGTTTCCAACAGTTCCGCTATGACGGAGTCCTCTGCCGTCGAGATCGAGATCGCGACCCGCAGGCTCACGGCGGCGCTGGACGCGCTTGAGAGCGCGGTCGAGCGAAGGCGCGATGCTGACCGCGACGAGAATGAGCTCGCGACGCGAATCCAGGCGCTGGGCGCTGATCGTTCGCGGCTTGCCGACGAGCTCGACGGCGCGCTGGTGAAGGCGCGCAAGCTCGAGCGCACCAACCGCGAGATCTCCGATCGGCTGGATTCCGCAATCGTGACGATACGTTCGGTACTCGATACCGGAGAGGACGGATGAGCCACATCAACGTCACCATCAACGCCCGGCAATACCGCATGGCCTGCGAGGAGGGCCAGGAGGTGCGGCTGTTGAAGCTCGCCGAAGGCCTGGAGACGCGGATTCAGTCGCTGCGCGGAAAATTCGGCGAGATCGGCGATGCGCGCCTCACCGTGATGGCGGCACTGACCGTCTGCGACGAGCTGATCGACGCCGGCAATCGCATCCGCACCATGGAGCAGGAGCTGACTGAACTGCGGGATTTCCGCAACGCCGCCGTCGAGTGCGCCCGGATGACCCAGACCGCGGTAGTGAATGCCCTGAATTCGGCCGCCGAGCGCATCGAGAAGTCGACCCAGGTCCTGAACCGGACCGTCGGCAACGGCATCGCCATTGGCTGACCGTTCACTGGGCTGGCGATTCGTCAGTATCGTTGTTACATTGCCCAGGCGAGGCTGCTGCGCGCGTCCGGAGCCATATATCCCCGGGGCCTTATCGATCCTTTAGGGAACTGTCCCTGGCCGGGCCCGTGGGCCCGGTCATATGGTGCCCACCTACTTTCGTAGGGAACTCCGGGATCGCCGCTTCAACGGCGTTTGCGGCTTCGCACTTTTGTTTGCTTGGTTTGTGCTTGTCGAAATAATTGCGGCCAGTTCAACAGGTGTCATGCCCCGCCTAGTGCGCAATTGCGCACGGAGGACCGGGGCATCCAGTACGCTGCGGCCATTGTGTGAATCACCACCGCCTCTGGAATACTGGATCACCCGACTTCTCAGGTGATGACGTTGGGACCGAAGCACATGACCAACACCAAATCCGAACTCCGCGCCAAGGCCCTCGCTAAACGCGATGCGCTGAGCGACAAGAAGCGCAGCTCCGCGGCCACGAAACTCGCCAAGCGCGGGCTGCCGTTCAAGCTGCTGCCCGGCAGCGTCGTCTCCGGCTATTCGCCGATCCGCAGCGAGATCGATCCGATGCCGTTGATGAGGCAACTCGCCGAGGCGGGAGCAAGGCTGGCGCTGCCTTGCGTCACCGCGCGCGGCCAGGCGCTGGTCTTCCGCATCTGGCACCCCAACGACCGCCTGATGCTCGGCCCGCTCGGCATTCCCGAGCCGTCACCGGCGGCGGCCGAAATCATCCCCGACATCATGTTGACGCCGCTTGCGGCGTTCGACCGTCTTGGTCATCGCATCGGCTATGGTGCGGGGCACTATGACCACACCTTCGCGCATCTGCGAAAGGCCAAGCAGATCGTCGGCATCGGGCTCGCTTTTGCAGCGCAAGAGATCGAGACCGTTCCGGCACTAGCCCACGACGTGGCGCTGGATTATGTGCTAACGGAATCGGACGTTTTCGATTTCCGGAGTTCTGAAGTTGCGCATTCTCTTCGTGGGTGATGTCGTCGGCCGCAGCGGCCGCAACGCCATCGCCGAATATCTGCCCGGCATGGTCAGGGACTGGTCGCTCGATTTCGTCGTCGTCAACGGCGAGAATTCGGCCGGAGGCTTCGGCATCACGGAAGCGATCTATCAGGAATTTCTCGACGCCGGCGCCGATGCGGTGACGCTCGGCAATCACTCCTGGGACCAGCGCGAGGCGCTGGTCTTCATCGAGCGCGCGGAGCGCCTGGTGCGGCCGGCCAACTATCCGCGCGGCACGCCCGGCCGCGGCGCCGCCCTGGTCGAGACCAAGAACGGCAAGCATGCGCTCGTCGTCAACGCGCTGGGCCGCGTCTTCATGACTCCGTTCGACGATCCCTTCGCCGCGCTCGAGCGCGAGCTCGGCGCCTGTCCGCTCGGCGTTGCCGCCGATGCCATCGTGGTCGATTTCCATTGCGAGGCGAGCAGCGAAAAGCAGGGCATCGGCTTCTTCTGCGACGGCCGCGCCAGCCTCGTCGTCGGCACGCATACGCACGTGCCGACCGCCGATCATCAGATCCTGTCAGGCGGCACGGCCTACATGACTGACGCCGGCATGACCGGCGATTACGACTCCATCATCGGCATGCAGAAGGAAGAGCCGCTGCGCAGGTTCACGTCGGGAATTCCGTCGGGTCGGTTCGAGCCGGCAGCGGGCGTCGCGACGCTGAGCGGCGTTGCGGTGGAAACGGATGATGCGACGGGACTTGCGCTGAAGATTGCGCCGGTGCGTGTGGGTGGAAGGCTGGAGCCGGCGACGCCGAGGTTCTGGTTGAGCTGAGAGCGGCGCAACACCCTCGGTGTCGTCCCCGCGAACGCGGGGACCCATAACCACAGGGAGGAGTTGCGGCGCGAAGCTGGTAACCACGAGTCTTCGTCAAACCACTCCCTGTGGTTATCGCGACGAGCGCAAGCGCTCGCGCGGGGGTCCCGGATCTGCGCTTCGCTTGTCCGGGACGACAGTTGAGATTGGCGCGCGATCACACGTCAATCTCGCTGTATGCTACTCCGCCGTCTGCTCCCGCAACTCCGCCACGTCCTTCGCCGTCAGCTTCGAGCCCTTGGTGCCGAACCGCGCCGTGACATAGTTCGCCACCGCCGCGATCTCGTCGTCCGAATACGCGTCGCCGAAAGCAGGTATCGACAGCGCATCATCCGGCGTGTGGCGCTTGGTGCCTGACAGCACGATCTGCGCGACGTTGGTGGCGGCGGGGTCGTTGACCGCCCAGGTGCCGGTCAGGGTCGCCATCGGCGACACCGGGCTTTCGCCGCTCCAGCCGTGACAGCTGGCGCAGGCGCTGGCGAAGACCTTCTTGCCGCGCGCGTCCGCCGTGACGCCGTCCTTGTGCGAGGCGGGTGCGACCGGCGCCGTGGTGGCGGGAAGACCGGGTGAGGGCACCGGGATGTCCTCCGGCGCAAACTGGCTAAAACGGTGGTCGAACGCTTCGCCCATGAGACCCGAGGCCGAGCCATGGCCCGGCGCTCATCGCCTGGACAATCCAATTCCTTTGGATGAGGCCGTTTCGGGTCGACATCTTAGTGCGAGTCGACTAACGCAAGCGCTTCGTGCCTTCACGTGACATTAGGAACTTTACAGGAAGCTCGGCGGTTCGCTATGATCGCTTTGCAAGGGGAGAAGCTCATGACCAATGATCTCAAGGAACTGATTGAGCGGGCTCGCCAAATCGAAATGTCGCCGGCCGAGCTCGGTGAGCAGCGCCGTAGCTTCGCCTACGGCAACACCCAGATCGAGAACGAGCTGATCACCCGCGAGATGATCGCTAGCCTCGACAAAAAGCTGCATCAAGGCGAGTAGTCGTACCGTGACCGATGATCGGCACAGCGTTGCCGAGACCGCGGCACTCCTGAAAGACCCAAACGAGGTTGCACTGCGCGAGGCCGAAAACGGCATTCGCCAATTCGATCTCGCGGTCGAGATGATTCGGTCCTTTGTCAAGGACAAGGAGCGGCCGTTTCGGCTGCGCGCAAACCTGATCCTGCAGCTGCACCAGGCCGCGCTCGACGGCATTCATCCGCTGGCCGGTACGTGGCGTAATACCAAGGTCTCAATCGGCAAGAGCAAGCACGTCCCGCCGGAGGCTGCCTTCGTCTCTGACGAGATCCAGGATATGTGCGAGTACGTGAACAGCAATTGGGCAATGAACGCCGACCACCTGGGCGCCTATGTGCTTTGGAAGCTGAACTGGATTCATCCGTTTGCGGATGGCAATGGCCGCACTGCGCGCACCGTCTCCTATGTCGTGATGAGCGCCAAGCTTGATAGCCTCTTGCCAGGTGCGCCGACCATCCCGGAGCAGATTTCCGCCAACAAGGCACCTTACTACGCCGCGCTTGAAAAAGCCGATGAGCATCACAAAGAGGGCAAGATCGACGTCAGCGAGCTGGAAGATATGCTCAACGCGATGCTGGCCAAGCAGCTGCTGAGCGCCGCGAAGCAGGCCACCGGCGAAGTCCCGCCCCCAGTGACGCGCAACTATCACTGACCAGTGCCACCGCGACTGCGGCGCGATAACTGCAGCACCTTCGGCGCTTGCGGCGATACCTACTCCGCCGTCTGCTCCCTCAACTCCGCCACGTCCTTCGCCGTCAGCTTCGAGCGCTTCGTCCCGAACCGCGCCGTCACATAATTCGCCACCGCCGCGATCTCGTCGTCGCTATACGCATTGCCGAACGCCGGCATCGACAGCGCACCATCCGGCGTGTGCCGCTTGGTGCCGGACAGCACGATCTGCGCGACGTTGGTGGCGGCGGGGTCGTTGACGGCCCAAGTGCCGGTCAGCGTCGCCATCGGCGACACCGGGCTCTCGCCGCTCCAGCCGTGACAGCTGGCGCAGGCGCTGGCGAACACGTTCTTGCCGCGCGCGTCTGCCGTGATGCCGTCCTTGTGCGAGGCGGGCGCGACGGGTGCCGTGGTGGCGGGAAGATCGGGGGAGGGGACCGGCGGCACGCTGCGCAGATAAGCAACGATGCTGCTTATGTCCTCCGGCGCAAACTGGCTAAAACTGTGGTCGACGGCTTCGCCCATCGGACCCGAGGCCGAGCCGTGGCCCGGTGCGTGGCCGAGCGACAGATAGGCGATCAGATCCGCGTCGCTCCAGTTGCCGAGGCCGGTGGCCTTGTCGGAGGAGATGTTGAAGGCGTGCCAGCCGGCGGTGATGGCACCGGCGAACTTCTTGCGGTTGTCCAGCGCAAAGCCCAAATTGCGCGGCGTGTGGCACTCGCCGCAATGCGCCAGCGCTTCCGCCAGATACGCACCGCGATTCCATTCCGGGCTCTTCGACGTATCGGGCGCAAAGCGGGTGTCCGGATTGAACACGGCCGACCAGAAGATCATCGCCCACCGCTGGTTGAACGGGAACGACAGCGTGTTCTCCGGCGGCTTGGCGCGCACCGCCGGCAGGCTGAATAGATAGGCCTTCACCGCCAGCACGTCCTCGTCGCTCATGTAGGTGTAGGACGTGTAGGGCATCGCCGGATAGAGCCGGGCGCCGTCGTGCCGCTTGCCGCGCTGCACCGCGTTGAGAAAATCCTGGTCGCTGTAATTGCCGATCCCGGTGTCCTTGTCCGGCGTGATGTTGGTGGAATAGAGCGTGCCGAACGGCAGCTTGAAGCCGAGTCCGCCGGAATACTCCTTCCCGCCGGGACTGGTGTGGCAGACCATGCAGTCGGCCGCCTTCGCTAAATATTCGCCGCGCTCGACCATGCCAGCCTTTTCAAGCTTGGCCGGCACGCCCGTGGGCTTGCCGGCGCGATAATCCGCCAGCGCCACCTTGGTGCCGCCGGCGAAATCGAGCGGAGCGGGTCCGCGAATGATGAAGACGCCGAGCGCCACCGCGACGATGGCGATCACGACGAGGCTTGCAAGGATACGCATTGTCCGGCTCATGCCTTCCTCCCGGCAGCCAGGAGTTTTCTGTCGATCGGCAGGCGCCGCAGCGCCACGCCGGTTGCGGCGTAAATCGCGTTGCGCAGCGCCGGTGGTCCGGCATTGACGCCGGCTTCGCCGATGCCGCCGGGTGCCTCGCCGCTCTTGACCACGGTGACGTCGATCTTCGGGGTCTCGTTGATCCGCATCATGCGGTAGTCGTGGAAGTTCGACTGCTGCACGCGGCCTTTCTCGATGGTGATCTCGCCATAGAGCGCGGCGGTGAGGCCGAAGATCAAGCCGCCTTCGATTTGCGCCTTCACCGTATCCGGGTTCACGGCGATGCCGGTATCGACGACCGAGGTGACGCGGCGGAGCACGATCTCGCCGATGTCGTCGATCTCCGCCTCCACCACGGTCGCGATGAAGCTCGCGAAGGACGGCTGCACGCAGACGCCGCGGCCGACGCGGGCCGGCAACGGCTGGCCCCAGCCGGATTTTTCCGCCACGAGGTTGAGCACCGCAAGCATCCGCGGATTCTTCGTCAGCATGGACTTCCGAAATTCGATCGGGTCCTTACCGGCCTTGCGCGCGAGCTCGTCCATCGCGCATTCGACCGCGAACACGTTGTTGTTCGGCCCGACGCCGCGCCAGAAGCCGGTCGGCACGGCCGGCGGCTCGACACGGACATACTCGACGTGGAAATTGGCGAAGTCGTAGGGCGCGTCCACCGCGGCGTCGATCGCGTCGATATCGATGCCCTTCTGGAACGCCGGCGGCAGCCAGCGCGCCAGGATCGCGGAGCCGGCGACCTTGTACTTCCACGCAGCGACCTTGCCGTCGACCAGCGACGCCGTGATCTGGTCGCGATAGACCGGACGGTAGACGTCGTGTTGGATGTCCTCCTCGCGGGTCCAGATCACCTTGACGGGATAGTCGACCTGTTTTGCGATCTTGACCGCCGCGATCACCATGTCCGGCTCGAGCTTGCGGCCAAAACCGCCACCGAGCAGATGCTGATTGACGATCACCTTGTCGACGGGGACACCGGCGGCCTTTGCGGCTTCCGACTGGACGCGCGTCATGATCTGCGTGCCGGTCCAGATTTCGCAGGCGTCCGGCCTGACGTGAACGGTGGCGTTGATCGGCTCCATCGACGCATGCGCCAGGAATGGCAGCTCGTAAGCGGCCTCGAACTTGTCGCCGGTTGCGAGCGCCTTGGCGATGTCGCCGGTGGATTTCGCGACCACGCCGTCCTTTGCGCTGGCATCGCGCAGGTTCTGCCAGATGTCCTTGGTGCTGATCCCTGCGTTCGTTCCCTCGTTCCACTCGATCTCGAGCGCTTCGAGACCTTTCTTCGCCGCCCACATGTGATCGCCGATCACGGCGACGGCGTCGTCGAGCACGACGACCTTGCGCACGCCGGCGACTTTCATCGCTGCGCTGTCGTCGACCTTGCCGACCTTGCCGCCGAACACCGGGCAATTGGCGATCGCCGCGATCTTCATGCCGGGCAGGATTGCGTCGATACCGTAGAGCGCCTTGCCGTTGACCTTGTCCGGCGTGTCGAGCCGCTTCAGCGGTTGGCCGATCAGGACGAAGTCCTTGGGGTCCTTGACCGCGACGTCCTTTGGCTGCGTCTGGCCTTGGGCTGCAAGCGCAAGCTCGCCATAGCCGAGCTTGCGGCCGCTCGCGGCATGGGCGACCTCGCCCTTTGACGCCGTGCAGCTTGCAGCGTCAACATCCCACTGGCCGGCCGCGGCCTGCACCAGCATCGCGCGTGCGGTGGCGCCGGCCTTGCGCAGCGGCACCCACCAGGCGCGAATCGAGTTGGAATTGCCTGTGACTTGGAGGCCGAAGGTCGGATTGGCGTAGAGCTTGTCGTTGGGCGGCGCGTGCTGCACCTCGACCTTGCTCCAGTCCGCATCCAGCTCTTCGGCGAGCACGGCCGAGATCGAGGTGTAGGTACCCTGGCCCATCTCGACCTGCGGCATCATCAGCACCGTGCGGCCGGTCTCTTCGATGCGGATGAAGGCGTTGGGCGCGAACTTGCCGTCCGTCGCGTCCTTCTGCGCCGGCTCGTTGGCGGCGGCGCGCAGCGGCAGATGGAAGGCGAGCAGGAAGCCGGTGGCGATGCCGCCGGTCAGCAGCGCGCGGCGGGAGACGCTGTTCTGTGCATTCATGGCGGACCTCACGACTGACGCCCGGATGCGGCGAGCTTGATGGCCTCGCGGATGCGCACATAGGTGCCGCAACGGCAGATGTTGCCGGCCATCGCCGCATCGATGTCGGCATCGTCAGGGCTGGGCGTTGCCGCCAGCAGCGCCGCGGCCGACATGATCTGGCCGGACTGGCAATAGCCGCACTGGATCACTTCGGCATCGAGCCAGGCCTTCTGCACTTTCGCGCCGGAAGGCGTGCTGCCGACATGTTCGATGGTGGTGATGGCGCGATTCGCGACCGCGCTGATGGGCAGCACGCAGGAGCGCACCGCCTTGCCGTCGACATGCACCGTGCAGGCGCCGCATTGGGCGATGCCGCAGCCGAATTTGGTGCCGGTCATACCGAGGATGTCGCGCAACACCCACAGCAGCGGCATTTCCGGTGGCGCGTCGAAGGATTTCGTTTCGCCATTGATGGTGAGAGTTGTTGCCATATGCATCCCCTTCGTCGCCGGATCGCTTACGGCGATCTAGTTGGCGAACTCGCGCGCGACAATAATCATACCGGTGTGAAACGATGAAGCGTCGAGATTTCTGGCGATGCATATTTGCGCTGGCGAAGCATCAGGCCATGACGTTCACGAATTTGTGCGGCGATCCGTGCTGTGCTTTTACGCTAATTGATATGATAAGCGTCATTTTCTGACGCTTTTGCATCAGGTGCGTTGTCGGGCTCCGCGCATCACCGTGCGAATGCGCAAATCCGTGCGAAGACGAAACTCGTGCGATTGTGAAAGTCGGGTGAGGGCGAGCACGGTGCGCGTCTGACGGGATCAGCCGCAACGACGCGAGAGCTGACGTGCCCGATGATGGCATCGTGCTCCTGTTTTGCCCGACGGGTCAACGACTACGTTGCGCGCTTGCTCAACCTCTCCCGCTTGCTTGCGGGAGAGGTCGCGCCGAAGGCGCGGGTGAGGGTTCTCTCCTCTTGGGGGTTCTCGGTTGCGGATACACCCCCACCCCAGCCCTACCCCGCAAGCGGGAGAGGGAGCCCACCTTCTGCTTGGCAATCAGCCAGGCCTGATTTCATCCCGCTAAGCCATTGATTCCGCGCACCCCGGCTACTGTGCATGGGGTTGTTTTCGAGGTTTTTGATTCAGCCCTGCCGAAAACCCATCCGGAATGCGCCCCAGTGCTTGCCGCGGATCATGATCGGCGACGACAAATCCTTCATCAGCACGAATTGCCCGCCGCCCATGTCGCGGCGATAGGTCTGCAGCAGGAAGGGTTTTGTGTTGGCCGCGACCTTCTTCACCGCGCGATCGGTGAACAGGCGGCGGTTGCGGCAGTTGGCGTTGTTCCAGACCGGGTCCTTGCCCTGCGGCAACCGGTAGTTCGGATTGTGCGTCGGCAGATAGCCGTTCCTCGCCCAGGCGACGCAGAACACGATGCGGGGATCGGATTTCTGGACCGGGTCCTGGATCGCCGGCAGCGCGCGGTCTGTGAAGTCGACATATTTGGTGAGATATTGCTTTGGATCGGTGCCGGCGATCTCCCGGTAGTTCTCGTCCATGAGCTGGTCGAGCGTGATCTCTCCGCGATCGACTGCGGCCTCGAACTCGGCCGCGATGCGCTTGGCGGTGTCGACGACTACTCGGATCAGCGGCGCATCCGACGTCTCCACGCCGCTGTCGGCGATCAGTGCGATCAGGCCCTCGGAGGTGTCGAGCAGTTTTGTGACCCGCTGGTCGGCGCTCCTGAGATCGCGCGAGGAAAGGTCGACGCCCTTGGCGAGCTCGTTGAGCTCGGAGATGACGGTGTCGCAATGGCCGAGATTGGAGGTCGCGGCGCGCGTGACGCTGTCGATCTCGGCTTCCACCGAGGCAAAGCCCTGCTGGACGCGCGAGATGATGCCGGAGATCTGCTGGGCGCCTTCGCCGGCGGTCTTCGCGCGCTGGGACGCATCGCTGCTCTCGCCGATCAGGCCTTCGATCTGGCCGTCGAGATCGCGCACGGTGTCGGAGATCTGGTGCGTGGCCTGCCGGGTCGCCTCCGCGAGGTTTTTCACTTCGCTTGCGACCACGGCGAATCCGCGTCCGGCATTGCCGGCCCGCGCGGCCTCGATGGTGGCGTTGAGCGCAAGCAGATTGGTTTGCTTGGCGATCGCCTCGATCGAGCCGGAGACTTTTGCGACCTGCGCCAGCGCAGAGCCGACGGCGCTCAAGCGTGCCTCGATCCGCTCCACCGCGGCGACGAGCTCGGAGATGTGGCTGACCGCGGCGTCGACCGCACCGCGCGACTGCGCGATCTCGCCGACGGCCGCCGATGTGGTCGATTGCACGGCCTGCGAGGCGTTGGCGATATCGTGGTTGGCCGAGACCATGGTCTCGGCCGTCTTCTGGAGATGATGGAACCGTTCCGACTGGTTGGCGACGCGGTTGGCGACCTCCTGGACGTTGCCGGCGATGTCGGCAAGCTCGACGCCGAGGCCGCCGATGCGGTCGGCAAGCTGGTCGATCAGCCGCTCGGCGAGCGTTCGGTTGGATCCAGTGTCCATGACTGCAAGCTGGGCGAGAGACATTTACGGGCTTCCTCCAGTCGGAGCCGGTCGCCGGCCCTCCGCGGCATTCCCATTCCAATTTCACTTAAAGACGTGATTCGCGTCCGGCGTCTTGCCTGAGCGTGCACTACAGCTTGTAGGCCGTCCGAAATCCGCCCCAGTGCCGGCCCTGCACGCGAATCGGGACGTCTATCTCGCGCATCATCACGGTGTTGCCGTTGCCCATGTCGCGCGCATAGCTCTGGATCAGGTACGAGCGCAAATTGTGCGCCGCAGCCAACCCCGCCGGATCGTTGAAGATGCGGCGGTTGCGGCTGTTGGCCATGTTCCAGGCGGTATCGCCCGGCCGCTGCGGATGAGAATAGATCTTGTTGTGGACCGGCAGGAAGCCGTTGCGGTCGACCATCGCGCAGAACGCCATGCGGGTTTCCTTGACGAGAAATGCTTCCTGAAACGGCGGCAGCGCGCGGTCGGCCCAGTCCAGATATTTCGTGCGGTATTGCTGCGGATTGGTGCCGGCGATCTCGGCGTAGTCGGTGTCGAACAGGTCATCGATCTTGACCTCGCCGCGCGCGACCGCCTGCTCGAAGAGCCTAGTGAGCGCGGTGCCCGCCTCCATCGCGCGGGTGACGAACTCCGTGTTCTCCTCGTGGATCGACCAGAGCTTGTCTTCGATCTTCTCGCGCTGCGCGGCATTGGGGCTGACGAATTGCGTGCGGGCGCCGGTCTTGGACTGCTCGACCACGCGCAGGCGGCAGGCGCCGACGTCTTCGAGGCTGCCGTCGATGATCGCCTGCGGCGCGAGCCGGCCTGCTTCCGTACCGCCGATCAGCACGCCGTCCATCGCGATCTCGTAGACCGGCAGCATGCCGCGCGGGGTTTCGAATTTGAGATGGCACGGCAGCCGCTCGGTCTTGCGGCGGTCGTCGTGCTCGCTCTGCTTGAGCAGCACCGCGCAGCGCGATTTCAGCTTCTGGGCGAAGGTCGTCACGGCCTTGCCGGCGCTGGCGACGTTCTCGCCATGGGTCTCGGCCGCCTTGGTCGCGGCGTCGATCTCGGCGGCGCTCTCGCCGACCGATATGATGAACTGCGATGCGCTGGCCGCGTTGCCGGAGACCTCGCTGGTGGTGGCGTTCTGCTCGGCCACCGCGCCATTGACAGTGTCGAACACCGGGCGGATCGCCTCGATCGCCTGCGAGATCCGGTGCACGGCGTCCGCGGAGCCGGCGGCATCGCGTTGGAGTGCATCGATCTTCTTAGAGATCTCCTCGGTGGCGCCCTGGGTCTGCACCGCAAGAGCCTTGACCTCGGTGGCAACGACCGCAAAGCCCTTGCCGGCCGCACCGGCGCGCGCGGCCTCGATGGTGGAGTTGAGCGCGAGCAGCGTGGTCTGCCGCGCGATCTGGGCGATCAGATTGACGACATTGCCGATCGCCGCGGAGGATTCACGCAGGCGGTCGACATTGGCCCGCGCCTCCTGCGCGGCGGCACTGGCCTCATCGGCGAGCTTGCCGGCCTCGCGAACCTGCGCGCCGATGCCTTGCGCGGATTGGGTGAACTTGTCGGTGGCGTGGGCAAAGCCCGAGGCGTTCGACTGCGCGGCGTTGGTCCGCCCGGTCAGCGCGTCGGTGCGCTGGCGGATATCGGCGAGCGTCGCCGCAGTCGCCTCGGCGCCGCCGGCCACCGAATTGGCGGCCCGCTCGAGCTGGCGGATCATGGCGCCGAGCTCGAGTTCCAGCAGTTCCAGGATTTCCCGGGCCGAATCGACCTCGGCCGCCGGAGCGGGCGCGGCCGCCGGCTGCGCAGCCTGCGGGGCTGGCGCTGGTGCGGCCAACTCTGCGGCCATGCCCGGCAGGCGCTTCCGAAATAATGCGAACGCCATTGGGTCTACTCTTGTCGGGAGATGGGCGGACGCTATTTTCGCAGGCTGGAATGAAATCAGGGTTAACGATGCCTGACTTCTGGGCACGGGCGACTACTGTATTACCTTAAAGTATGAGAGGCTCTTTCATTTCGGTGGGTTGGCGGCCTATAACGCCGCGCTTCCCGAAGCTCACCTTTGGCGCACGATTCCTAGAGAAGATCACGCATGGCCGGACATTCCCAATTCAAGAACATCATGCACCGCAAGGGGCGGCAGGATGCCCAGAAGTCGAAGCTGTTCGGCAAGCTGGCGCGGGAAATCACTGTCGCGGCCAAGCTCGGCACGCCCGACCCCAACATGAACCCGCGCCTGCGCGCGGCCATCATCGCGGCGCGCCAGGAGAACATGCCGAAGGACAATATCGAGCGCGCCGTCAAGAAGGCGCTCGGCAATGACGGCGAGAACTATGACGAGATCCGCTACGAGGGCTATGGCCCCGGCGGCGTCGCCGTCATCGTCGAAGCCCTGACCGACAATCGCAACCGCGCCGCGTCCGACATCCGCTCCTTCTTCACCAAATCCGGCGGCAATCTCGGCGAAACCGGCTCGGTGTCCTTCATGTTCGACCGCACCGGCATCATCGAATACGACCGCAGCGTCGCCGATGACGATGCGGTGCTCGATGCCGCGATCGAGGCCGGCGCCGACGACGTGGTCTCGGGCGAAGGCGGCCACGAGATCTACGCCTCCACCGAAGGCTATCGCGACGTCGCCAAGGCGCTCGAAGCCAAGTTCGGCGAGCCGCGCAAGGCCGCGCTGATCTGGAAGCCGCAGAACACGGTCGCTGTCGACGACGAGACCGGCGAGAAGCTGCTGAAGCTGATGGACCTGCTCAACGAGCACGACGACGTCCAGAACGTCTACGCCAATTTCGAGATTTCGGACGCGCTGGTCGCGAAGATGGGCGGCTGAAGACCCAGAGCGGCGCCACCTGGGAGCCCGCCTTTCTCCGGGGACTTCTGTTCTGTTTCTGTTTCGCTATCATGGGCCAACCGCTATCACTGGCCCATGACCGCGCTCCCGATTCGCCAACCCGTTCGCATCATCGGCATCGACCCCGGACTGCGCCGCACCGGCTGGGGCGTGATCGAGGCCGACGGCAATCGCCTGATCTATGTTGCCTGCGGTTCGGTGGAACCACCGGACGATTTGCCGCTGGCGAGCCGGCTGCTGGCGATCCACGAGGGGCTCACGGCGGTTCTCTCCACTCACAATCCCATGGAAGCCGCGGTCGAGCAGACCTTCGTGAACAAGGACGGTGTCGCGACGCTGAAACTCGGCCAGGCCCGCGGCGTCGCCATGCTGTCGCCCGCGATGTTCGGCATCTCTGTTGCCGAATACGCGCCGAACCAGGTGAAGAAGACGGTGGTTGGCGCCGGCCACGCCGACAAGCAACAGATCGCGATGATGCTGAAGATATTGCTGCCCAAGGCCGAGCCGCCGTCGGCCGACGCCGCCGACGCGCTCGCCATCGCCATCACCCACGCCCATCATCGCCAGAGCACGGCGCTGCGGCTGAAGGTGGTCGGGATATGATCGGCAAGCTCAAGGGCCTGATCGATTCCTACGGCGAGGATTACGTGCTCCTCGATGTCGGCGGCGTCGGCTATCAGGTGCATTGCTCGGTGCGGACGCTGCAGCATCTGCCTTCGCCGGGCGAAGCAGCGGTGCTCTCGATCGAGACTTACGTTCGCGAGGACCAGATCAAACTGTTCGGCTTCCGCACCGACCAGGAGCGCGAATGGTTTCGCTTGCTCCAGACCGTGCAGGGCGTCGGTGCCAAGGTCGCTCTCGCCGTGCTCGGCACGCTGGCGCCTTCCGATCTCGCCAATGCGATTGCTCTACGCGACAAGGCTGCAGTGGCGCGCACCCCCGGCGTCGGGCCCAAGGTGGCCGAGCGCATCGTCACCGAGTTGAAGGACAAGGCGCCAGCCTTCGCCGATGTCGATCCCGCCGTCGTGCATCTCGCCGGCGCCCTCGACGAGCAGCGCGCGCCGCGCCCGGTGGCGGACGCGATCTCCGCACTGGTCAATCTCGGCTACGGCCAGCCGCAGGCCGCCGCGGCCATCGCCTCAGCCTCGCGCAACGCGGGTGAGAACGCCGAGACGGCGCAGCTCATTCGCCTCGGCCTGAAGGAGCTCGCGAAGTGAGCGATCCCAAGGCCAACCGCATGGTCACGCCTGAGCGCCGCACCGATGATGTCGGCGACACCGCGCTGCGCCCGCAATCCCTGTCCGACTTCGTCGGCCAGCAGCAGGCGCGCAAGAATCTCTCGATCTTCATCGAGGCTGCGCGCAAGCGTGGCGAGGCGTTGGATCACGTGTTGTTCGTCGGTCCTCCTGGCCTCGGCAAGACCACGCTGGCGCAGATCGTGGCCAAGGAGCTCGGCGTCGGCTTTCGCGCCACATCGGGTCCTGTCATCGCCAAGGCCGGCGATCTCGCCGCGCTGTTGACCAATCTCGAAGATCGCGACGTGCTCTTCATCGACGAGATCCATCGCCTCAGTCCCGCGGTGGAAGAGGTGCTCTATCCCGCGATGGAGGATTTTCAGCTCGACCTCATCATCGGCGAGGGCCCGGCGGCGCGTTCGGTCAAGATCGAGCTGTCGAAATTCACCCTCGTCGGTGCCACCACGCGCGCCGGCCTGCTCACCAATCCCCTGCGCGATCGCTTCGGCATTCCGGTCCGTCTCAACTTCTATACGATCGAGGAGCTGGAGAGCATCGTCACCCGCGGCGCACGCGTGCTCAATGTCGGCATGAGCGTCGATGGCGCCAACGAGATCGCGCGCCGCGCTCGCGGTACGCCGCGCATCGCCGGCCGCCTGTTACGCCGTGTGCGCGATTTCGCCTCGGCCGCCGATGCCGACACGATCGACCGCAAGATCGCCGATCACGCGCTGAGCGCGCTCGAGGTCGACGCTGCTGGCTTAGATGCCATGGACCGCCGCTACCTCACGACCATCGCGATGAACTATGGTGGCGGCCCGGTCGGAGTCGAGACGATGGCGGCGGCGCTGTCCGAGCCGCGCGATGCGATCGAGGACATCATCGAGCCGTATCTCATCCAGTGCGGCTATCTCCAGCGCACGCCGCGCGGCCGCCTGCTCACCTCGCACGCTTTTCGCCATCTCGGCATCGCCGAGCCGTCGCGCGATGCGGCGACGCAGTTCGGCCTGTTCGGCACGGACGAAAGCGACGAGTGAGCTGCACCTGCGCGCATGGCCCTGGTGTCATGAACTTCCGGTAATCTCCGTGCAGATGATCTGCACAAGCGCACCCCAATTCCGCTTGAATCCGGCCGCATCAAGGAAGTGCATCAGAAGCGGACTTCCATGATCAATCGGCGTCATCTCATCCGTTCCATCGGCGGTCTGTCCGCCCTCGGCGTCTCGACCGCGGCTTACGGCGTCGGCGTCGAGCCGGTGTTGCGGCTACGCGTGACGCGCTATCATCCGATGCCGCGGCAATGGCCAGCGGATTTTCCGCTGAAGATCGCCGTCATCGCCGACATCCATGCCTGCGATCCCCGGATGTCGCTGGATCGGATCGAGGCCATCGTCGAGCGCACCAACGCGCTGAACGCCGACCTCATCGTTCTGCTCGGCGACTATGTCGCCGGTCATCACCATGTCACGCGCATCATCCCGGCCGGCGAATGGGCGAGGGTGCTGACAGGCCTGAAGGCGCCGCTCGGCGTTCATGCCGTCATGGGCAACCACGACTATTGGGACGACAAGGTCGTGCAACGGGCCGGGCGCGGGCCGACGGTCGCCCATCGTGCGCTGCAAGCGGCTGGCATTCCCGTCTACGAGAACGACGTCGTGCGTCTCACCAAGGATGGGCGCCCGTTCTGGCTCGCCGGCCTCGGCGACCAACTCGCCTATGCGCCGTCGCAGCGCTATGGCCGCGCTCAGCGGTTCGGTGCCGACGATCTCACTGCGACGCTCGCAAAGGTCGCCGACGACGCGCCGATCGTCCTGCTCGCGCATGAGCCCTATATCGCGACGCGCGTGCCTGCGCGTGTTGCGCTCCAGCTGTCAGGCCACACCCATGGCGGTCAGGTCCGCCTGTTCGGCTGGTCGCCGGCGCTTCCGCCGCAGCGCGGCGTTCCGCTCGTCTACGGCCATCTCCGCCTGAAGTGCGACGTCATCATTTCCGGCGGCCTCGGTTGCAGCATCATGCCAGTCCGCGTCGGTGTGCCGCCGGAGATCGTCGAGGTGACGCTGGGGCGGGGGCCTGTGGTGGCCTAGCCGCCAAAATTTCGATGGACATCTGGGCACTTGCCCAAGGCTGCGCTATAATGACCCCCATGAATTCTGCCATCGAGAAAGCTGTCGAGGCCCTTGAGCTGCTGCCTGAGGAAATGCGGGAGTCAGCTGCCGATTACCTCTTGTCCCAGGCCAAGAAGTTTCGAGCACTCAAGGATGCGATCGAGGAGGGCATGGCGGACGTAGAGGCCGGACGTGTGGTCCCATGGGACCTCGACGAATTCCTCAAGCAAGCCCGGACGAAGCGATAGAGGCCGGCGTGCAGGTTTTTCTGTCCTTGCGCGCTCGCACAGACCTTCTTGAAATCCACTCATACCTCGCCGAACGTAGTCCGACTGCGGCGGATCGATTGGCTGAACGGTTCTCGGAGAGATTCGATGAGCTCCGGAATTTTCCATTTTTAGGACCGGATCGAAGTGAATTGACGGCGTCGCTCCGTGGTCTATCGATTGACGGGTATATTGCCTTCTACCTCGTCGAAGCCGACCGTATCGTCATTGTGCGAGTGTTGGATGGACGTCGAGATTTGGAACGAGAGTTTTCGAAATGACTGCCCATCTCGATGGCGAGATCCGCGACGGCCGCCACCATATGCAGGTCCGCGTCTATTACGAGGACACGGATTTCTCAGGTATCGTCTATCACGCCAATTATCTGCGCTACATGGAACGCGGCCGCACCAATCATCTGCGGCTGATGGGTGCCGAACAGCAGGCGCTGTTCGATCAGCCCGAGATCGAAGGCGCAGGCTTTGCCTTCGTCGTCCGCTCGATGCATCTGGATTTCCTCAAGCCCGCACGGATGGACGACGTGCTCGACATCGTGACCTGGCCAATGGCGGTGAAGGGCGCCTCCATCATGCTGGCGCAGGAGGTGCGGCGCGGTGAGGGCGTGCTGGTCAAGGCCGAGGTGCGTGTCGCCTTCATCAGCGGCGGCCGGGCACAACCGATCCCGAAATCGATCCGCACGCTGATGAAGGCCGATTTGATTTCCTGATCGCCCGATAAGTGATCGGCCGATAGGAACCGGCCTATCGACTCCGCCAACTGCAGCGATAGATTGCCCCGAAACAACCGATGAGGCCATCATGTCGCGCCCGCCGCTTCCGCCCTTCACCCGAGAGACCGCCGCGCAGAAGGCGCGCATGGCCGAGGACGCCTGGAATTCGCGCGATCCGGTGCGCGTCTCGCTCGCCTATACCGAGGACAGCCGCTGGCGCAATCGCTCGGAAGTGTTTCAGGGCCGCGAAGCGATCGTCGCATTCCTCACCCGCAAATGGGAGAAGGAGCAGGAGTACCGCCTGATCAAGGACCTCTGGGCCTTCGACGAAAACCGCATCGCGGTGCGCTTCCAGTACGAATGGCGAGACGCGAGCGGCCAGTGGCATCGCTCCTACGGTAACGAGCAGTGGGAGTTCGACGAGCACGGCCTGATGCGGCGGCGCGAGGCCTCGATCAACGACATCGCGATTGCCGAGAAGGATCGGCGGTTTCACTGGCCGGCGCCGGGATCGCGCCCGGCTGATGTGCCGGGGCTGGGAACGGATCCGTTCTAAGGCGAGATAACTCTCAACCCTCATGGTGAGGAGCCGCGAAGCGGCGTCTCGAACCATGCAGGCCTCGCTGTTGCAGCCGGGCCTCTATCCTTCGAGACGCGCGCGAATGCGCGCTCCTCAGGATGAGGAGACGGATTTGCGCGCCAAGAACCTCGCAATCGCTCCACCGAGCTTCGCGTTGTCCAGCGGCTGCGCCAGCGAATCCCTTGCCGTTGCCACGACCTCATCCGGCGCCTTGCCGTTGCGCAACTCGCAGCACACTTGTGCAAACTCCACGTCGAACTCCGGGTGCGGCTGCACGGTCAGCGTCGCGCCGTTGGCGTAGAGCAGACCGGCATGCGGGGTGAACTCGGACGAGAGGATCGTCAGCGCATCGTTCGGCGGCTCGATGACCTGATCCTGATGTGAGGCGGCGATCGCAACCGCTTCGCCGTCGACGACGCCGTTCTCTGGCAGCACCTGATAGACGTGCCGGCCGATGCCCCAGCCCTTGTCCGACTTCTGGACGGTACCACCGAGCGCCTGCGCAATCAGCTGATGGCCGAAGCAGACGCCGACCATCGGCGTCTTGTTGGCGTAAGCAGAGCGCACAAAATCTTCCAGCGGCGCGATCCAGTCGAGCCCGTCATAGACGCCGGCGGCAGCACCCGTGATCAGCACGGCCTCGAGCTTGCCCGGATCGGGCAGCGCATCGCCATTCGGGATGCTGATCACGTCGACCGTGGCCGTCGGGTCCTCGGTCCGGACCATCCGCTCGAACATGTCGGGAAACGAGCCGTGCTGTTCGCGATATTTTGGCGGAACCTGCCCGGTCTCGATGATGGTGATGCGTGCCATGTGCCCCTCAGGTCAAAGATTGCGAAGCTCAGTCGCTTCCTGCCCCATGTTGCTGGTGTGGCGCTGTGGGCTCCAACAGCGCACTCTCCTTGCGGATCTCGCTGAGAAAGGCTTTCGCAAGACGCGACAGCGGCTCCGCCTCCGACCATAGCATGTAGGCGACCGCACGGGTCGTCGGCGTGAATGGCCGAACAACCAGACCGTGCCCGCCGTTCTGGCGCGGCGAGAAGGGATCGACCACTGCGGCGCCGACACCGGCGGCGGCGAGCACGCAGGCCGTATTGCAATAGCGCACTTCGACGGTCGGCTGGAACGGCGCGCCGGCCCGGGCAAAGCTGTCGCGTACGGCCTCGCCGAGCCGGGTGCCGCGCTCGAGCCCGATGAAGGGGAGGCCGGACAGATCCGCGGCCGAGATCACTGGCCTGTCGGCGAGCGGATGCTGTGGCGGCAGCACGCAGACCATTTCACCGGTGTGCACGACCTCATGCGCGATGCCGGGATGATGTGTCAGCCCGAGCGCGAAGCCGAGCTCGGCGACGCGGCTGAGCACGCCCTCGATGATGCCCTCATAGCGCCGGACATCGAAGAACACGCGTGTCTCCGGGCGGCGGCGCAGGAAGCCCGATAGCGCGGAGGGAATGATGCTGTAGGCGAGCGGCGGCGTGGCCACGATCGAAAGATGCCCGGACCGGTTTTCGCGCAGATCGCGGACGCGGTTCTCGAGCTTCGCGTGAAGCGCGAAGATCGCTTCGCTCTCCTTGTAGAGCGCCATCGCCTCCACGGTCGGAAACAGCCGGTTGTTGACGCGCTCGAACAGCGCAAATCCCGCCTGCGCCTCCATCGTCTTCAGCGCGTTGCTGACCGCGGGTTGGGACAGTCCCAATTCGTCGGCTGCCGCCACCGTGGTGCGATGGCGGATGACGGCACGCAGGATCTCGAGCTGGCGCAGGTTCATATCACTGCCGATTATACTCAGGGCCAAAACATCATAGCACGATGAATTGCTTTTGCAGCCCGCCTTGCGCCTAATGGTCGCGGATTTGCATGCTGGATCAACGGGTTCATTCGCCCATTGAGGCAGCATTGCGCACAGATTGGAGGCAATCTTGGTTCGTGTCCTTTGCGCCGCCGCCGCCCAGATGGGGCCGACGCAAAAAGCCGATACGCGCGAGCATACGTTGAAGCGGATGCTCGACATGCTGGAGGAAGCGGCCGGCCGCGGTGCCAGCCTGGTCGTGTTTCCCGAGCTCGCCTTCACGACCTTCTTCCCGCGCTGGCTGCTCGAAGGCGATGCGCTCGACCACTATTTCGAGCACGGCATGCCGAACCCGGCCGTGGCAAAGCTGTTCGATCGTGCGCGTGCACTGCGCGTCGGTTTCTATGTGGGCTATGCCGAGCAAACCGCCGATGGCCGCCGTTACAATTGCGCCATCCTGGTCGATCGCGACGGCGAGATTCTCGGCCGCTATCGCAAGGTGCATCTGCCGGGCTCGGTCGAGCCGCGAGAGGGCGCTCGCTACCAGCAGCTCGAGAAGCGCTATTTCGAATATGGCGATCTCGGCTTTCCCGCATTCCGCGCCGGCTCGGCCTGGGCGCATGCGATCATGGGCATGATGATCTGCAACGATCGCCGCTGGCCGGAATCCTGGCGTGTGCTCGGCCTGCAGGGCGTCGAGCTTGTCTGCATCGGGTACAATTCGGCGGCTTATGATCCCAATGGCGGTACCACTGAAGACTCCTCGCTGCGCACCTTCCACTCGACGCTGGTGACCCAGGCCAATGCCTACATGAATGCGACCTGGGCAATCTCGGTCGCCAAGGCCGGCGACGAGGATGGCTCGGGCCTGATCGGCGGCTCCTGCATCGTCGATCCCAACGGACGCATCGTCGCGCAGGCGGCGACCCTGACCGACGAGGTGATCGTCGCCGATGTCGATCTCGACCTCTGCCGCCAGGGCAAGGACAAGATGTTCAATTTCGCCGCCCACCGGCGGCCCGAGCAATACAGGGTGATCACAGAGCGCGCCGGCGTCATCGAGCCGGCCGTGCTCGACGCGGACTGATTTTGGCACGGCGCTGGCAATCGACTGCGTTGGCAACGACTAGCAAAGCAAACAGTTGGCAAAGGAGCTGACATGACGCGCCTCTCGCATCTTCTCGCTTTCGCAGCGTTGGCTGCCGTAAGCTCAGTGCAGGCCGCAGAGCTTCCGGCGGAGATCAAGCAGGCGGGAGCGCTGAAACTCACGGTCAACGCGACCTACGCACCGATGGAATACCGCGATCCCGCCAGCAACGAGCTGGTGGGATTGGACATCGATCTCGCAAACGATCTCGCCAAGCGGCTCGGCGGCCTCAAGATCATCTGGAGCGAGACGCCGTTCGCCGAGCTGATCCCCTCGCTCCAGACCAAGCGCGCCGATTTTATCATTTCCGGCATCTCGGATCGTGCCTCGCGGCGCGAAAGTGCCGATTTCGTCGATTACATCACGACCGGCCCGCAGTTCTTCGTGATGGCCGAGAGCGAGGCGAAGGCCGCCATTGATCTCTGCGGCAAGAAGGTCGGCACCACCCGCAGCACCAGTTTCCCGGTCGAGATCGAGAAGTGGAGCAAGCAGAATTGCGAGGCGGGCGGCAAGCCCGCCATTCAATATGTTCCTGGTGAGAACTCGATCGACGTCCGCAACCAGCTCAAACAGGGCCGCATTGACGCCGCCGTGCAGGGTAGCGAGACGCTGCCTTACGCGCAGACGCAGGAGCCGGGCAAATATCGCGTCATTGGCGAGCAGTTGTCCACCGGCTATCAGGGCATCATGTTCCGCAAGGATGATGCCGCGCTCCGTGAAGTCGTGACGGAGAAGCTTACGGCGATGATCGCCGACGGCTCCTACAAGGCGATTCTCGACAAATGGGGCCTGGGTGCGAATGCAGTGACCCAGCCCATGCTGAACGCGGCGCCGCAATGAAGCCGGCACCGGCACTCGCGGAAGGTTTTCCCGATCTGTCGGGAATGCGGATCGCGCGCGAGCCGCACTGGTGTCGCTGGCTCAGCGCCGCGCTGATCGTCCTGGTGCTGGCGGCGATCGCGCGCGCCTTTGCCAATGGCCAGATCGAATGGTCCTATGTCAGCCGCTTCATCACCGCAAAGGTGATCCTCGAAGGCATCGTCAACACCATGGTGATGGCAGTGCTGGCGATGGCGCTCGGCATCTTTCTCGGCATCGTCGTCGCGATCATGCGGCTCTCGCCCGATCCGGTACTGAAGACGGTCGCGGCCGGCTACACCTGGCTGTTCCGCGGCACGCCGCTGATCCTGCAATTGCTGTTGTGGTTCAACCTTGCACTGGTGTTTCCGACCATCGGCATTCCCGGCGTGTGGAGCGGGCGCGCCGTCGACATCATGACGCCGTTCCTCGCCGCGCTGCTTGGGCTCGGCATCAACCAGGGCGCCTACACGTCTGAAGTGATGCGCGCCGGCATGCTGTCGGTCGATATCGGACAATACGAGGCCGCGCAGGCGATCGGCATGGGACGGCTGCGCGCGCTGCGCCGGATCATTTTGCCGCAGGCGATGCGCGTGGTGATCCCGCCGCTCGGCAACGAGTTCATCGGCATGGTGAAGGCGACCTCGCTTGCGAGCGTCATCCAATATCCTGAAGTGCTGCATAACGCCGAAAACATCTACTACGCGAATTCCCGCGTGATCGAGCTCTTGATCGTCGCCGGGCTCTGGTACCTGCTCGTCGTCTCGATCCTGACGCCGCTCCAGATGCTGCTCGAACGCCGTTTTGCACGCGGCACCTTGCGATTTCCGCGATGACAAAGCCCCTCGTCGCGATCCGCTCCGTAGCCAAGAATTTTGGAGAGTTCCAGGCTCTCAAAAACGTCTCGCTCGACGTCTGGCCCGGCGAGGTGATGTGCCTCATCGGCGCCTCCGGCTCGGGCAAGACTACGTTGCTCCGCTGCATCAACCAGCTCGCCGTCATCGATAGCGGCGGCATCTGGCTCGATGGTGAGCTTTTGGGCCTGCGCGAGCAAAGCGGGCGGCTTCATCGCCTCTCCGAGCGCGAGATCGGGCGGCAGCGCCTGAAGACCGGAATGGTGTTCCAGCGCTTCAACCTGTTTCCGCACAAGACCGCGCTCGAAAACATCATCGAAGGCCCGCTCCAGGTGCAGGGCCGCAAATCCGACGAGGTCCGTGCCGAGGCCATCGAGCTGCTCCGCCGCGTCGGACTTGCGACGAAAGCCGATTCATATCCCGCCCAACTTTCCGGCGGTCAGCAGCAGCGCGTGGCGATTGCGCGTGCACTTGCGATGAAGCCGATGCTGATGCTGTTCGACGAGCCGACCAGTGCGCTCGACCCGGAGCTCGTGGGGGAGGTGCTCGCGGTGATGAGGGAGCTCGCAAAGAGCGGCATGACCATGATGGTGGTGACGCACGAGCTCGGCTTCGCCCGCGAGGTCGCCGATCGCGTCGTCTATATGGACCAAGGTGCGATTGTTGAGCAGGGGCGCGCCTCGGACGTGCTGGGCGCGCCGCGCGAGGAGCGCACCAAGGCATTTCTTTCGGCGGTGATCTGAGCACAAATGGAAATCGGGGGCGTGTTGATGAAGAGAGTTTTGGTTGCGGCGGCGCTTTTGGGTGCCATGACTGTGTCGGCTCCAAGTGTTAAGGCTTGGGCGATCGAGTTGCCACCGGACATCGCCAAGCGCGGCAGCATCAAGGTCGGGCTGGTGCCGAACTATCCGCCGATGGAGTTCCGCGATCCCGCCACCAACGCGCTGTCCGGTTTCGACATCGATCTCGGCGAAGCGATCGGTCGCAAGCTCGGCGTCAAGATCGACTGGCAGGAGACGAGCTTTGCCGAGTTCATGCCGTCGATTGCGACCGGCCGCGTCGATGCGATCCTGTCGGGTTTTTCGGATTACGCCAGCCGGCATGAGACGGCGAGCTTCATCGACTATCTCAAAAGCGGTCCGAACTTCTTCGTGCAGCAGTCGCGTGCGGCCGAGTTCAAGGACATGGTCGCGCTCTGCGGCAAGAAGGTCGGCGCCAGCCGCCGCACCAAGTTTCCGACCGAGATCGCAGCCTGGAGCGAGAAGAACTGCGGCAGCACTCCGATCGTTTTCGTCGGCACCGACGGCTCCGCCGATGCCCGCACCCAGCTCAAGCAGGGCCGCATCGACGCCGCGGTGCAGGGCAACGAGACGCTGCCTTACATCATGGACCTCGAGCCCGGCGCGTATGCGCCGGTCGGCGCGCCCATCTCGCGGCAATTCACCGGCATCGCGCTGCCGGTCAAGGAAAAGGCGCTTCAGCAGGCCATGCTGGAGGCGGTCGACGCGCTGATTGCCGACGGCACCTACAAGACCCTGCTTGCGAAGTGGAAACTGAGCGACAACGCACTCGAAAAGGCGACCCTCAATGCTGGACAGTAAGGCACTCCAGAGCATCCCGCTCACCCCAGCCAACACCGCAGATCCGGCGCCGGAATATCCCTGGCCCAAGCCGTACAGATCGGCGATGTTCCTGTCCTTCGACGTCGACGCCGAGAGCGCGTGGACCAGCAAGGACGCAGTGCATGCTCAGCGGCTGATCACCATGAGCTACGGCGGCTACGAGGCGCGCGTCGGCACGCCGAAATTGCTCGAGCTGCTCGACCAGCTCGACCTCAAGGCAACCTTCTTCGTCACGGGCTGGTCGGTCGATGCGCATCCGGCGATGGCGGAGTCGATCCTCAAGGCCGGCCACGAGATCGGCCATCACGGCTATCACCATTTGCTGCCCGATCCCGGCGATCCCTGGATCGAGGAGGAGCTGGAGCGCGGTTTCGAGGCGCTGAAGCGGCGGCTCGGCGTCAAGCCGACCGGCTATCGCGCGCCCTACGGCGAGTTCACCGAGGAACTGCGCGTCGCGCTCGTGCGCCACGGCATCGTCTACACCTCCTCGTTCCGCGACGATGTGCGGCCCTACCGTCATCGTCTCGCCGACGGCAAGCCCGGCACGATCGAGCTGCCGGTGACGGCGAGCTATGACGACTGGATGCACGGCCTCTCGGCGCGCTTCAGCCCGCGCTCGATCTTCCCGAAGGAACACGTGCTCTCGATCTGGAAGGACGAGCTCGACGAAACCAGGGACTGGGGCGCAATGGTGACGACGGTGCTGCATCCGCAATGCAGCGGCCGTCCGATGCGGCTGCGCCTGCTGCGCGAGTTTCTGACCTACGCAAAATCCTGTCCGGACGTCTGGATCACCACCGGCGAGAAGATCGCGGAAAACTTCCTGCGCCATGAGGCCGGTAACCGCTAGGTAGTGCCATGACCCGCATCCTCGTCATCAACCCCAACTCCTCGGCATCGGTGACGGCGGCGATCGATGACGCCGTCGCGCCGCTGCGCATCGCCGGTGGGCCGGAGATCGAGGTGGTCGGCCTTGCCGAGGGACCGCCCGGCATCAGCTCGCAGCGCGATGCCGACAGCGTGGTGATGCCGCTGGTCAACCGAGTCTCGCGCGACAATGCCGATGCCTTCGTGCTCGCCTGCTTCAGCGATCCCGGCTTGCATGCGGTGCGCGAGGCGGTGGGCAGACGTCCCGTGCTCGGCATCGCGGAATGCGGCATCTTTCGCGCGCTGATGCTGGGCGAGCGCTTCGGAATCATCGCACTGTCGCCATCGAGCATCCGCCGTCAGCAGCGCATGGCGCGGGTGATGGGCGTCGACAGCCGATATGCCGGCAGCTGGTCGGTCGGTGCGAGTGCGGCCGAAACTGCGGGCGCCGACATCCGCGGCCGGTTGATCGATGCCGGCCGCGCGCTGGTCACGCAATGTCGCGCCGATGTCGTGGTGATGGGCTGCGCCGGCATGGCCTCGCATCGCGCGGCGATTGCGGAGGCGATCGGCGTGCCCGTGATTGAGCCGGCGCAGCAGGCGGTCGCGGCTGCGATCGGCGCCGTCTTGTTGAACACGTAAGATACCCTTCAGGAGCCTCTCGTAATGCCTATCTCCCGCCGCTCGCTCCTCAAGGCCGCCGCAACAGTGCCGGCGCTGTCGTTGCCGGGCATCGTGCGTGCCGAATCGCAGTCCACGCTGCGCTTCATCCCCGTGATCGATCTCGCCTTCGTTGATCCCATCTACTCGACCGCGCAGGTGTCGCGAAACCACGGCTTCATGGTCTACGACACGCTGTACGGCATGAGCTCCTCGCTCCAGGTCTCGCCGCAGATGCTGTCGGGCCAGGCCATCTCCGGCGACGGCCTGCAATGGGACCTCACTCTGCGCGACGGCCTGTTCTGGCACGACGGCGAGCGTGTCCTCGCGCGCGATTGCGTCGCCAGCATCCGCCGCTGGGCGGCACGCGACGGCTTCGGCGGCGAGCTGATGGAGGCGACTGCCGAACTCTCGGCTGCGGACGACCGCACCATCCGCTTCCGCCTCAAGCGCCCATTCCCGTTGCTGCCGCAGGCGCTCGGCAAGGCCGCGATCAATCCGTGCTTCATAATGCCGGAGCGGCTGGCGAGCCAGGACCCGTTCAAGCCACTGACCGAAGTCATCGGCAGCGGCCCGTTCCGCTACCTCGCCGACGAGCGCGTGCAGGGCGCCCGCAACGCCTATGCCAAATTCGAGCGCTACCAGCCCCGCACCGACGGCAAGCCGGATTGGACCGCGGGACCGAAGATCGTTCACTACGACCGCGTGGTCTGGACTACCACGCCCGATGCCGGCACCGGCGTTGCCGCGCTCCAGACCGGCGAGCAGGACTGGCAGGAGACCACGCCGCACGATCTGTTGCCGATCATCAAGGCCGCCGGCGACATCGACACGCGCATCCTCGACCCCCGCGGCTACGCCTGCATGCTGCGCCTCAATCATCTGCAGCCGCCGTTCGATAATCCGGCCGTTCGCCGCGCGTTGCTCGGCGCGATCGACCAGTCCGCTTTCATGACCGCCGTCGCCGGTACCGACCCGGCGTTCCAGGTCTCGCCGATCGGCTTCTTCGCGCCGGGAACGCCGATGGCGAGCGAGGTCGGCCTCGACGTGTTCCGCGGTCCGCGCAACTACGCCAAGGTCAAGGTCGATTTGAAGGCCGTCGGCTACAATGGCGAGAAGATCGTGGTGCTCGTCCCCACCAATTCGCTGGCGCAGAAGCCGCTCGGCGAGATCGCCGTCGATAGCCTGCGCAAGGCCGGCATGAACGTCGAATATGCCGGGCTCGATTTCGCCGTGGTGTTGCAGCGCCAGCTCAAGAAGGACCCGATCGGGCAGGGCGGCTGGAGTGCTGCGGTCGGCAATTGGCAGGGCATCGACTGGCTCAACCCCGCCGGCAACTCCAATATTCGCGGCGAGGGCAAGGTCGCCGGCTGGTATGCGAGCGAGAAGATGGGGCCCTTGCGCAGCCAATGGCTGGCGGCGTCCGAACTCGCCGAGCAGCAGCGCATCTGCCGCGAGATCCAGGCAGTCGCCTTCGAGGAAATCCCCTATATTCCGATCGGCCTGTACAAGCAGCCGACCGCCTATCGCAAAGCCATCACCGGCATTCTCGACGGCACCGCCGTCTTCTGGAACGTACGCCCCGCATGAGCACCACGGCAATCTTCGGCAGCTATGTGCTGTCACGCAAAGACGGCGCGCAGGATGTGTTGCGTGACCATTGGGTTCTCGTTGAAGGCAAGAAGATCGCCGCTGTCATGCGCGATAAGCCTAGCGCCGATGAGGTCTACGATCGTCCCGGCCGCTTCGTCCTGCCAGGCCTTCTCAACCTGCACAATCACTGCTTCAGCGAGGCCGTTGCACGCAGCCACAGCGAAGACGGCAACGGCCGCAAGAACAACCAGAGCATCGTCTATACGGTGCTGCTGCCGCTGACCAAGCGCGGCGCAGATATTCTGTCGGCCGAAGAGCGCCTCGCCGTCGCCCGGCTCGGCATCCTCCAGCTCCTCAAGGGCGGCGCCACCACGGTGATGGAGCCGTTCAGGAATTCGATCCCTGAGATGTTCGACGCGGCGGAGGAGATGGGCATCCGCTTCTACGGCGCGCCCTATCTGTTCTCGACGTCAGACGCCAAGGCTGGCCCGGACGGCATCGTGCAATATTCCGGCGATGACGGCAACGCCGACATGGCGACATGGGATGCGCTCTATCAGCGTTGGAACAATCGCGGCGACGGCCGCATCAGCCTCGCGATGAGCCCGCATGCCACCGACACCTGCGGCCCCGATCTGCTGAAGGCCTGCGCCACGCGGGCGCGCGAGCTCGGCGTGCCGATTACGACGCACATGGCGCAGAGCCGTGCCGAGGTCGAGACCATCGGCAAGCGCTATGGCGGCCGCACGCCGGCGGAGTATCTGGATTGGCTCGGCCTGCTGGCGCCCGACCTGATGGCGGCGCACTGCATGTTCAGCAGCGACGACGATCTGAAGCTGATGGCCGCGCGCGGCATGACGGTGCTGAATTGCCCCCGCGTGTTCGCGCGCGCTGGCGTGACGGCGGCATTCAGCCGCTTTGCCGAGCACGGCGTGCGTACGGTGGTCGGCACCGACGGCTACAACATGGACCTGCTTGGCGAGCTCAATGCGGCGTCGCTGATCTCCAAGATCACGTCCCAGCGCGCCGATGTCGCGAACTCGCCCGAACTGATCGAGGCGAACACGGCTATTGCCGCCGACGTCATCAAGCGGCCCGATCTCGGCCGCATCGAGCCGGGCGCGACCGCCGATCTCACCGTGGTCGATCTCACCCATCCGCATCTTCAGCCGCTGTTCGACCCGCGCCGCGCGCTGATCGCGCTCGCCAACCGCGCCAATATCGATCAGGTCATGGTCGACGGCCGCGTGCTGGTCGACGAGGGACGCTATCGCGGCGCGGATGAAGCGGCGATCACGGCGGCAGGCACCGCCGCGATCGGCAAGATCTGGGACCTGCCGGAGGCGCAGGCCGCGTTCAACGGTTAAGGCTTCACCGTAACTGACTTTAAGAATCGGATGGGCGTTCGCGCGCGGCAACGCGGTGCCCTTGCCCCTCACCCGGATCGCTTGCGCGATCCGACCTCTCCCCGCAAAAGGGCGGGGAGAGGTTGAAAGCGAGGCACGCACCGCTCTCTCACTCCCTCGCCCCGTTCTTACAGGGAGAAGGTGGGGTGAGGGGCTCCCTCCGCAATCGAAACTATCAATCTAATCGTCGAATTCCGCGAGCGACTTCCGCATGGTTTCGACCAGATCCAGCGCCACCGGTGAGGGGCTGCGTTGTGCGGGAAAGACCGCGGAGAATTCGAAGTCGATGCGCGGCAGGAAACGGCGCACGACGACACCGCGGGTGGAAAATTCCTGCGCGGTGAAGGGATCGCAGATCGCGACGCCAAGGCCCGACGAGACCATGCCGCACATGATCTCGGACAATGCGGTCTCCACCCGGAGCACGCGGCGAACATCGTGGCGGTGGAAGATCTGGTCGACGAGGTGACGGCTGGATGAGCCTGCCGACAGCGAAATGAATGTCTCGCCCTCGAAGTCGCGGGGCTCCAAAACTTCCTTTTCCGTTAGGCGATGGCCCGTCGGCAGCACCGCCACGCGCGCGGGCGCCGGCAGCCTTTGGCTCGGAAGGCCGGAATGCGCGATCGGCACCTCGGCAAAGCCGACGTCACACTGATTGTTCAGCACCCAGTCGACCACGATTGGCGAGATCACGCCGAAGAAGGCGAGGTTGAGGTTGGGCCGCTCCTTCAGAAAGTGTCCGGTGAGCCGCGGCAGATAGCCGTTCGACAGCGCCGGCAGTGCTGCGATCCGCAGTGAGCCGGTGCGGCGGCCGCGAATTTCCTCGGCTGCGGCGGTGATGCGTTCGAGGCCGACGAAGGAGCGCTCCACTTCGGTATAGAGCGCCATCGCTGCCGCGGTCGGCACCAGGCCCGTGCCGCGCCGTTCGAACAGCTCCATCTTCAACAGCGCCTGGAGGTCGCGCAGCAACCGGCTGACCGCGGGCTGCGTGACCGTCATCAGCGCCGCCGCCTCGGTGACGCTGCCGGTCAGCATCGTCGCGCGGAAGGCCTCCACCTGCCGCGAATTGATCCGCGCCATCCCTATTTCCATCCATAACATTTAGGCATGCAGAGGGTGCCATTATTCATTGGACGATGGAAGCTCCGGTTTGCAATCTTTTTCATCAGAGCTGGAGACAGCCCGCTTTTTCGGCAGCTTGGAGGCGTTCAAACCTCCAGATCGCGCCAAAACCTGCCGAGCAGGGGCCGGAGCCCTGATCGGATCAGGATCGGTGCGGAAGGAAATGCGGAAGGCGCTTCAGCCAGAGATTTGTCGGCACGTCACCTCATTCCGGTATTGGAGATCGGTCCATATGAAGACTTTTCGCCTTCTGACCGCGGTCAGCTTCGCAGCGCTCATCGCCGTCCCGACGGCCGTCTCGGCCCAGCAAAAGACGCTCTATGTCGCCGGCTATGGCGGCTCGTTCGAGAAGACCATCCGCGACGAGGTGATCCCGACCTTCGAGAAGGAAAACGGGGTCAAGGTCGAATACGTCGCCGGCAATTCCACCGACACGCTGGCAAAACTCCAGGCGCAGAAGGGCAATCAGCAGATCGACGTCGCCATCGTCGACGACGGCCCGATGTACCAGGCGATCCAGCTCGGCTTTTGCGGCAAGCTCGATGGCTTGCCGGCCGCCGATCTCTACGACACCGCGCGCTTCAAGGACGATCGCGCGGTTGCGATCGGCATCGTCGCCACCGGTCTGATGTACAACACCAAGGTGTTCGCAGAGAAAGGCTGGGCGCCGCCGACTTCGTGGAATGACCTGAAGGATACGAAATACGCCAAGCAGCTCGTGATTCCGCCGATCAACAACACCTATGGCCTCGAAGCGCTGGTGATGCTGTCGAAGATGAATGGCGGCGGCGAGTCCAACGTCGACTCGGGCTTCAAGATCTTCAAGGAGCAGATCAATCCGAACGTGCTCGCCTATGAGCCGTCGCCGGGCAAGATGACAGAGCTGTTCCAGTCCGGCCAGGCCGTGATCGCGGTGTGGGGCACGGGACGCGTACAGAGCTTTGCCAATACCGGCTTCCCCGTTGACTTCGTCTACCCGAAGGAAGGCGCCGCGACGCTGCTGACGACGGCGTGTCCGATCGCTAAACCCAACGCCTCGCCGCTGGCTTCGACCTTCGTCAAGATGCTGCTCGATCCCAAGATCCAGCTCGTGATGTTGAAGGACTATGGCTACGGCCCGGTGCTGAAATCGCTGGTGGTGCCGCCGGAGCTCGGCAAGATGGCCCCGATCGGCGAGCGCGCGGCAAAACTCTATAATCCGGACTGGACGGTCATCAACGACAAGCGCGAGGAGTGGACCAAGCGCTGGAACCGCGAGGTCGAGCGCTGATCTGATCATCCGTAGCGGAGACAGCGTATGGCCTTTCTTGAGCTCGAAGGGGTCGCCAAGCAGTTCGGCGCGCAGACTGTGGTCGAAGACTTCAGTCTGTCGGTGGGGAAGGGAGAGTTCATCTCCTTCCTCGGCCCGTCCGGCTGCGGCAAGACCACGACGTTGCAGATGATTGCGGGCTTCCTCGATCCCACGCGCGGCGCGATCCGCCTGGAGGACAAGGACCTGACCGCGATCCATCCGGCCAAGCGCGGGCTCGGCATCGTGTTCCAGAGCTACGCGCTGTTTCCGCACATGACTGCGGCGGAGAACGTCGCGTTCGGTTTGGAGATGCGCAAGGTGTCGCGCGCTGACAGGGCCGAGCGCGTCCGTGCCGCGCTCGCAATGGTGGGCCTCGCCGGTTACGAGGACCGCCATCCGCGCCGCATGTCTGGCGGCCAGCAGCAGCGCGTGGCGCTGGCACGTGCGCTGGTGATCAAGCCGAGCGTGCTGCTGCTCGACGAGCCGCTGTCGAACCTCGATGCAAAGCTGCGCGAAGAGATGCAGATCGAGCTGCGCCAGATTCAGCGCACCATAGGCACCACCACGATCCTGGTCACCCACGACCAGAACGAAGCGATGTCGCTGTCCGACCGTATCGTGGTGATGAGCCAGGGCAAGATCGAGCAGATCGGCACGCCGCAGCAGACGTATGAGAAGCCGGCCTCGGCCTTCGTCTCGCAGTTTTTAGGCAAGACCAACGATTTTGCCGGGACGATTGATCGGATTGCGACCCCGGCGCGGTTGGTGGCGGGCTCCTGGAGCGCGCCGGCGCCGGCCGGGCTCAGCGGTCCTGTCACCGTCAGCATTCGTCCTGAACGTATCGGCTTCGGCGATGCGGGCCTCGGCGCAAAGATCGTGACGCGCATCTTCCAGGGCAATCACTGGCTGTTCCAGTGCGAGAGCGAATGCGGCTCGGCGATCGTGATCCGTCAGAATGACGGTCAGCCGCAGCCGACTGAAGGCGCGGCCGTTCACCTCAACTGGCGGCCCGAGGACATGAGCGTGCGTGCGAGGACCGTCGCATGAGCACGGTAGCCGACGAGCGCAACGCGCGTGCTCCATGGGTGCTCTCGGCGCCTGCCTTGATGCTGTTCGTCGGCGTGCTGCTGATTCCGCTGGCGATGACCGTGATGCTGTCGTTCCACGACTGGGGCCAGTACAAGGGCATCGAGCCGGTCTTCATCCTGAAGAACTGGAAGGAGATCGCGACCGATCCCTATTACGCCGAGATGTTCTGGCGGACGTTCCGGATCGCGATCCTGACCACGCTGCTGACGGCAGCGCTCGGCGCGCCTGAAGCCTACATCCTCAACCGCATGGATGGTCGCTGGAAGAGTATTTTCCTGCTGGTCATTCTCGGACCGCTGCTGATCTCCGTGGTGGCACGCACGCTCGGCTGGGCGCTGCTGTTCGGCGGCAATAACGGCCTCGTCAACAAGCTGCTGATGTCGGCGGGCGTAATCCGCTCCCCGATTCCCTTCATGTTCACCGAGACCGGCATGGTGGTCGCGCTCGCGCATGTGATGATGCCGTTCATGGTGCTGTCGGTGTGGGCGGCGCTGCAGCGGCTCGATCCGCAGATCGAGAATGCCGCGATGTCGCTCGGCGCGGGCCCGATCACCATCATCCGCCGCATCATCATGCCCCAGATCATGCCGGGCGTGCTGTCGGGCGCGATCATCGTGTTCTCGCTCTCGGCCAGCGCGTTTGCGACACCCGCGATCATCGGCGGTCGCCGGCTCAAGGTTGCGGCGACGCTCGCCTATGACGAGTTCCTCAACACGCTGAACTGGCCGCTCGGTGCGGCGGTCGCCACGCTGCTGCTGGTGGCGCTGGTGCTGATCGTCGTCGGCAGCAACGCGCTGATCGAACGCCGCTATGTGGAGGTGTTTCGATGAGACGGAACGGCCCGCTGGCGCTGATCTTCCACACCATCTTTGTCATCGTCATGGTGGCGCCGATCCTGGTGGTCTGCCTCGTTGCCTTCACGCCCGAAGGCTTCCTGTCGCTGCCGACCAACGGGTTTTCGCTGCGCTGGTTCAGGGCGATCGGCAACTATCCCGAGTTCATCCATGCCTTCTGGGTCAGCCTTGGGCTCGGTGCGCTGTCGTCCTTCGTGGCGCTGCTGTTCGCGGTGCCCGCGGCGCTCGCGATCGCGCGCTATCGCTTCCGCGGCCGTGATGCGCTGGCGGCGCTGTTCCTGTCGCCGCTGATGATCCCGCATGTCGTGCTCGGCATCGCCTTTCTGCGTTTCTTCACCTCGGCCGGCCTCGGCGGCAGCTTTGCGGCGCTGATCATCGCCCATGTCATCATCGTGTTTCCGTTCGCGCTGCGGCTGACGCTGGCGGCGGCAACCGGCATGGACCGGACGGTCGAGATGGCCGCGGTCTCGCTCGGCGCCGGCGGCTGGACGCTGTTTCGCCGCGTGACGCTGCCGCTGATCCTGCCGGGCGTCATCAGCGGCTGGGCGCTCGCCTTCATTCAGTCCTTTGACGATCTCACAATGACCGTCTTTCTCGCGGCCCCCGGCACCGAAACGTTGCCGGTGCGCATGTTCCTTTATATTCAGGACAACATCGATCCGCTGGTGACGTCGGTCTCGGCCTGCGTGATCGCGATCACCATGACCGCCCTCATTTTGCTCGACCGCTTCTACGGGCTCGACCGCGTGCTCGCCGGCAAGGGCGATACGGGACGATAGGAGAACCCATGTCCAGGGAATACGACGTCGCCGTGGTCGGCGGCGGGTTGCTCGGCTCCGCCATTGCCTGGGGCCTCGGCCGGCTCGGCAAGAGCGTCGCCGTGCTCGATGAAGGCGACATCACCAAGCGCGCCTCGCGCGCGAACTTTGCGCTGGTCTGGGTTCAGAGCAAAGGCTTGGGCATGCCGGCCTATACAGTCTGGACCGTGCAGGCGTCGCAGGCGTGGGGCAGGCTGGCGTCCGAATTGAAGCAACAGACTGGCCTCGATGTCGCGCTCCAGCAGAATGGCGGCTTTCACCTCACGCTGGGCGAGGACGAATTCGGTCAGCGCACCGAGCTGGTCAAGCGCATGCACAACCAGACGGGTGCGGCCGACTACAAGATGGAGATGCTCCCTGCCTCCGAAGTGAAGAAGTCGCTTCCGCTGATCGGATCGGAGGTTTCCGGCGGCAGCTATTGTCCGCTCGATGGCCACGTCAATTCCTTGCGGACCTTTCGCGCCTTCCACACCGGCTTCAGGGAATTTGGCATCGATTATTTTCCGGAGCAGCCGGTCTCGGCGATCAGCAAGAGTGGCGGCGAATTCCGCCTGACCACGCCGAAGGGCGAGCTGCGCGCCGCCAAGATCGTGCTTGCCGCCGGCAATGCCAACCAGACGCTTGCGCCGATGGTCGGCCTCCATGCGCCGATGGGCCCGACCCGCGGCCAGATCGTGGTCACCGAGCGCACCATGCCCTTCCTGCCGCATCCGCTGACCACGATCCGCCAGACCGACGAGGGCACGGTGATGATCGGCGACAGCAAGGAAGACGAGCTCGACGACCGCGCGCTAAAGCATTCGATCAGCGCGGTGATGACCGATCGCGCGCAGCGGATGTTTCCGCATCTCGCGCGGCTCAACGTGGTCAGGAGCTGGGCCGGCATCCGCGTCATGCCGCACGACGGTTTTCCGATCTACGATCAGTCGGAGACGCATCCCGGCGCCTTCGTCGCCTGCTGCCATTCCGGTGTGACGCTCGCCTCCAATCACGCCTTCGAGATCGCGCGGATGGTTGCGCAAGGCGCGCTCGAGCCGGAGCTGGTCGGCGCATTCTCGGCCAGTCGCTTTGGCGGTGCGGGCACGGCGAACAACAGCGGTTACTAGAGATACCGAAGGAGCCAAGAGGCATCCCATGTTTAGACGATCCGAACAGGACAAGCGACCGCAGGTCCAAATCTTCGTCGACGGCGTTGCCGTTGCGGCACGCCAGGGCGACACCGTCTCCGCAGTGCTGCTGGCATCCGGCCAGGACGTGCGCCGCTCGACCGCGGTGAGCGGAGCGCCGCGTCTGCCCTATTGCATGATGGGCGTGTGTTTCGATTGCCTCGTCACCATCGACGGCGTCGGCAATCGTCAGGGCTGCCTCGTGCCCGTCGCCGAGGGCATGCAGGTCGAAATCCAGAAGGGCAAGCGGGAGATCGGAAGATGACTGTGGCTCCCAAGCGCGAAGATTATGACGTCGTGGTGATCGGCGCCGGGCCCGCGGGCCTCGCGGCCGCCGCGACATCCGCCGAAGCCGGTCTCACGACGCTGCTGCTCGACGAGAACATCGGTCCCGGCGGCCAGGTGTTTCGTGCCATCTCGTCCACGCCGGTGACGGAGCGCAGCCAGCTTGGCGCCGACTATTGGGTCGGTGCCGATCTCGTGCAGTCGCTCCGCGCGAGCAATGCCGAGGTCATTCACCGTGCCACGGTCTGGAGCCTCGATCGCAACCTCGATATCGCGGTCTCGATCGGCGGCGCCTCGGCCTTCGTCAAGGCGAAGCGTGTGATCCTCGCGACCGGCGCGCTGGAGCGGCCATTTCCGATTCCCGGCTGGACATTGCCGGGCGTGATGACGGCGGGCGCCGCGCAGACCATGCTGAAATCGTCAGCGCTGGTCCCGGGCGGCCGCACTGTGATCGCGGGGCAGGGGCCGTTGCTCTGGCTGCTCGCCGCGCAGATATTGCGCCTCGGCGGCCGCATCGATCGCATCCTCGACACCACCGAGCGCGGCAATTATTTCGCGGCGCTGCCGCACGCCTTCGCCTTCCTGACCTCGCCCTATTTCACCAAGGGCCTGGCGATGATGCGCGAGGTGAAAGCGAAGGTGCAGGTTGTCTCCGGCGTCACTGAGCTTACAGCAATCGGCGATGGTCAGCTCACGAGCGTCAGCTATGCCGCGGGCGGCAAGCGCGAGACCATCCCTGCGGATCTCCTGCTCCTGCATCAGGGCGTCGTGCCCAACGTCAACCTTGCAATGTCTGCAGACGTTGAGCATCGCTGGGACGATTTGCAGCTGTGCTGGTCGCCCGTGCTGGACGCGAGTGGCAATTCTTCGGTTGCTGGAATCGCGATCGCCGGCGACGGCGCCGGCATCGGCGGTGCGAATGCTGCCGTGGTCCGCGGTCGCATCGCGGCGCGCGCGGCGGTGGAGGCATTGGCGCCTGCGGTGGCCGCAAAACTTCCCGCAATGGCGACGCTCCGCGCCGATCTCGCCAAAGCCGAGCGCGGCCGCGTCTTCCTCGACACGCTGTTCCGCCCGTCGCCGCAGTTCCGCATTCCCTCGGGCGACACCATCGTCTGCCGCTGCGAAGAGGTCACCGCAAAGGACGTTCTCGATTCCGTTGCGATCGGCGCGACCGGGCCGAACCAGCTCAAGGCCTATCGCCGCGCCGGCATGGGCCCGTGCCAGGGCCGGCTTTGCGGCCTCACCGTCACCGAGCTGATGGCGCAGGCGCGTGGCAAGACTCCGCAGGAGATCGGCTATTACCGGCTGCGCGCACCGGTGAAGCCGATCACGCTCGCCGAGCTCGCCGCCGTTCCGAAGAGCGAGGCCGACATCAAGGCCGTGGTGCGCGGATGACACAAAACGTGGATGCGATCGTCGTCGGCGGCGGCATCCACGGATGCTCGACCACGCTGCATCTGTGCTTGGCCGGCCTGAAACCGGTGCTGATCGAGAAGGACTATGCCGGCCGCCACGCCTCCGGCGTCAATGCCGGCGGCGTCCGCCAGCTCGCGCGGCACATTCAAGAAATCCCGCTGTCGATCCGCTCGATGGGAATCTGGGAGAAGATCAAGGATCTCCTCGACGACGATTGCAGCTTTGAGAGTTACGGCCAGGTGCTGGTCGCCGAGAACGAGGAGGAGCTCGCGGTCTGCCGTGCGCGCGTCGCCGAGCTCAATGCACTCGGCTTCACCCATGAGGAACTGATCGACGCGACCGAGCTGCGGCGGCTCGTGCCTGCGGTCGCCGAGACGTGCCCCGGCGGCGTGGTGTCGCGCCGCGACGGCGCCGCCAATCCGGCGCAGACGACGACCGCGTTCCGGCGCAAGGCCCAGCAGCTTGGCGCCACCGTGCGCGAGGGCGTAGCCGCCAGCAACATCCGCTACAGTGACGGTCTCTGGCACATCGATGTCGGCACTGAAACCTTTGCCGCACCGGTGCTCGTCAATGCCGCCGGCGCCTGGGCCGGCAAGATCGCGGCTGCGCTCGGCGAGCCGGTTCCGGTCGAGACCGTGGCGCCGATGCTGATGATCACCTCGCGCGTGCCGCACTTCATCGACCCCGTCGTGATCCTGCGCGGCCGAAAACTCTCCTTCAAGCAGTTCTCCAACGGCACTGTGCTGATCGGCGGCGGCCATCTGGCCACGCCCAATCAGGATCGCAACGAGACGGTGCTGGACTGGAAGAGCCTCGCGATCAGCGCGCGTACCGTGTTCGAGCTGTTCCCGGTGATGCGCGGCGCCACGATCGTTCGCGCCTGGGCCGGCATCGAAGCGAAGATGAAGGACGACATTCCCGTGTTCGGTCCGAGCAGCCGCCACAAGGGTCTCTATCACCAGTTCGGCTTCTCGCTGCACGGCTTTCAGCTCGGCCCCGGTGCCGGCGCCGTGATGGCCGAGCTGATCGTCAATGGCGGCACCCAGACCCGCGTTGGCGATCTCGGCATCGACCGCTTCCATCCTTCAACGCTTTAGGAACAAGAGAACAGCATGAGTATCACCCGCAGCATCCGTACGCCCATCATGCACCGAGCTGTCGAAGCCAACGGCTTCGTCTTCGTCGGCGGCACGATTGCCGACGACACCTCGCTTTCGATGGGCGACCAGACCCGCAACATCCTCGGCAAGATCGCCGGCTATCTGAAGGAGGCCGGCACCGACAACAGCCGAATCGTCAGCGCCTCGATCTTCGTCACGGATCTGTCCAAAAAGAAGGAAATGGACGCGGCCTGGACCGAGTTCTTCGGCGACAATCTGCCGACCCGCGCGACCGTTGGCGTCGCCGATCTCGGCGGCGGCGCGCTGATCGAGGTGGTCGTCACTGCGCTGAAGGGCTGATGTGCTCGCCGGCGGATCGGACCGATACGGCTTGATCTCGTTCGGCGACGGGTTTAGTTAAGACCAGCTCTAAACAAGGATATTCGCAGCCATGGATCTTACCCCGACCGCAACGCCGATCCGCATTGCTCACGGGGAATTCCATGCCTGCTTCAATCATTCTGTCGCGCCTCTCGCTGTCCACGCCTGACGGCCGCTCACTCCTCTCCAGCATCGATCTGACCTTCGGCGCGGAGCGCGCCGGTCTCGTCGGCCGCAATGGCGTCGGCAAGACAACCCTGCTCGCCGCGATCACGGGCGAGCACGTGCCGCAGTCGGGGCGTGTGATCGCCAACGGCACCGTCGGGCTCCTGCGCCAGGACGCCCAACTCCGTGCCGGCGCGACGGTCGTCGACCTCTTTGGCGCACGCCATGCCCTGGATCTGCTGCGCCGGGCCGAGTGCGGCGAGGCCTCGACCGAGGATGTCGCCGAAATCGACTGGACCCTGGAGACGCGGCTCGCATCGGCCCTGACCCGCGTTGGGTTCGAAATCGCCCCCGACACGGAATTGGACCGCTTGTCGGGTGGGCAGGTCACGCGCGTTCGTCTCGCCGCGCTGCTCTTTGCCGAGCCGGACTTCCTGCTGCTGGACGAGCCCACCAACAATCTGGATCGGGACGGGCGCCGTGCAATGATCGATCTTCTGACCGCCTGGCGCGGCGGTGCGATCGTCGTCAGCCATGATCGGGCCCTGCTCGAGACGATGGACGCCATTGTCGAGCTGACATCGCTTGGTGCTACGAGATACGGCGGCAATTGGAGCAGCTATCGCGCGCAGAAGTCCGTCGAGCTCGCGGCCGTCGGGCACGACCTCGCGCACGCCGAGAAGCATCTGTCCGAGATCGACGGCAAGGCGCAGGAGGCGGCCGAACGAAAGGCGCGCAAGGACAGCAGCGGCAGGAAGAAGCGCGCCAAGGGCGACATGCCGCGTATTCTCGCTGGCGCACGTCGGGATCGCAGCGAGGACAGCGGCGGCAAGACTGCGCAGATCGCTGAACGGCGCCGCGCGGAGGCGCTCGATGCGGTCGACACCGCGCGCCGGCGTATCGAGATCCTTCAGCCGCTGTCCGTAAAGCTGCCCTCGACGCAGCTGCCGGCGGGGAGGGAGGTGGTCTGGCTCGATTGTGTCAGTGCGGGCTATCAGCCTGAGCGGCCGGTCTTGCGCGACCTATCGCTCTCAATCGTTGGGCCGGAGCGCGTCGTGATTGTCGGGCCGAACGGCTCCGGCAAGACGACGCTGCTGAAACTCATCGCCGGTGAACTGCCTTCTATCTCGGGCACTGTGCGGGTCAGGCCGGACTTCGCGCTGTTCGACCAGAAGGTCAGCCTGCTCGATCCCGCGATCTCGATCCTCGACAATTTCGCCCGCCTCAATCCAAGGGCGGGCACGAACGAATGCCATGCCGCGCTGGCGCGCTTCATGTTTCGCGCCGATGCGGCCCTGCAGATCGTCGGCAGCCTGAGCGGCGGGCAGCTGTTTCGCGCGGGGCTCGCCTGCGTGCTGGGCGGATCGACCCCGCCGTCGCTGCTGATCCTGGACGAGCCGACCAATCATCTGGACCTCGACTCCATTGAAGCCGTCGAAGCCGGCTTGAGGGCTTATGATGGCGCGCTGCTCGTCGTCAGCCATGACGAGGCATTCTTGCAGGCCATCGAGGTCACGCGCCGGCTCGATCTCGCCGCCTCGGGGTGATTGTTCGGTAGAGCAGAACAATGATACCGGCTGCCGGCTGATTATCTTTCGCCGGAAAAGGGGCAAATGCTCTCATGTCAGCCGCAAGCAGCGGTCTGGAACCACGGAGAGGGCAGATGTCCAACGCAAACAAAAAGGTCGCCATTGTCACCGGGGGCTCGCGCGGCATCGGCGCGGCGATTGCCGAACGGTTCGCCGGCGACGGCTTTGCCGTCGTCATCAACTATGCCGGCAGCGCGGCTGAAGCGGAGGCGCTGGCCGGCAAGATTGCGCAGGCCGGCGGCCGGGCCATCACCGCGCAGGCCGATGTCAGCGACGCGAGCGCCGTGACGCGGATGTTCGACGCGGCGGAGAGCGCGTTCGGCGGCGTCGACGTGCTCGTCAACAATGCCGGCGTGATGCAGCTTGCGGCGATCGCGGATGCCGACGATGCCGTCTTCGACAGCCAGATCGCGATCAACCTGAAGGGCACCTTCAACACGCTGCGCGAGGCGGCCCGTCGGGTGCGCACTGGCGGTCGCATCGTCAATCTGTCGTCGAGCCAGGCTGGCCTGCTGTCTCCGACCTACGGCATCTATGCCGCCACCAAAGCTGCAGTCGAAGCCCTCACCCACGTGCTGGCCAAGGAGTTGCGCGGTCGCAACATCACCGTGAATGCGGTGGCGCCCGGGCCGACCGCAACGAAGTTGTTTCTCGGTGGCAAGTCGAAGGAACTGGTCGACCACCTCGCCAAGCTCGCGCCATTGGAGCGGCTCGGTCAGCCCACGGATGTCGCTGCCGCGGTCGCGTTCCTCGCTGGCCCCGATGGTGGCTGGATCAATGGGCAGGTGCTGCGCGCCAATGGCGGGATCATCTGATCCCGCCGCGTCATCTGATATGGTTTCAAAAACCCGACGCTCTGCCCCCAGCGCGTCGGGTGGAATGAATGAGTATCAATCGGTGATCCCAACGCCGTTGTTGTGACGCGTGCTGCACCGATTGACCATTCCGGGAAACTACCGCAACGGAACCGGGCTCCACGTGGCGTCGAGCTGTGCGTTACAGGCTTCCGCCAGGTTCCAGCGCTTCGCCCATCTCCAGCGGGTGCGCCATGGTCTCGTGCAGCTTGTCGCGGTCGAGCTCGCCTTCGGAGATGCTGATGACGACGCAGGCGACGCCGTTGCCGATCAGATTGGTCAGCGCGCGGCACTCGCTCATGAACTTGTCGATGCCGACCAGGATCGCGATCGACTGGATCGGAATATCAGGCACGATCGAGAGTGTCGCGGCGAGCGTAATGAAGCCGGCGCCGGTCACGCCGGATGCGCCCTTCGAGGTGATCATGGCGATGCCCAGAATGCCGAGCTCCTGCCAGATGGTCAGATGGGTGTTGGTCGCCTGCGCCAGGAACAGCGTTGCCAGCGTCATGTAGATGTTGGTGCCGTCGAGGTTGAAGCTGTAGCCGGTCGGGATGACGAGGCCGACCACCGAGCGCGAGGCGCCGAGATGCTCCATCTTCTGGATCATCTGCGGAAGCACGGTCTCCGACGACGAGGTACCGAGCACGATCAGCAGCTCGTCCTTGATGTAGGCGATGAAGCGCAGGATCGAGAAACCGGCGAGCCTGGCGATCGAGCCCAGCACGATCAGCACGAACAGGATGCTGGTGAGATAGAACGTGCCGATCAGGGCGGCGAGGTTGAGCAGCGAGCCGAGGCCGTAGGCGCCGACGGTAAACGCCATCGCGCCGAAGGCGCCGATCGGCGCCACGCGCACGATGATGCGGATGATGCCGAAGAACATCTTTGCGGCCTTGTCGATCGCGTTCGCGATCGGCTCGCCGGCCTTGCCGAGGAAGGCGATGGCGAAGCCCGACAGGATCGAGATCAGGAGCACCTGGAGCAGGTCGCCGCGTGCGATCGCGCCCACATAGCTGTCGGGAATGATCCCCATCAAATGGGCCACGATGCCATCTTCCTTGGCCTTGGTGACGTAGGTCGCGACCGACTTCGGGTCGATCGTCGCAGGATCGATGTTGAAGCCATGTCCCGGCTGAAGAATCTCGCCGACCAGCAGTCCCATTGCGAGCGCGACGGTTGAGACCATCTCGAAATAGATCAACGACTTCAGCCCGACCCGGCCGACGCGCTTGAGGTCACCCATCGAGGAGATGCCGTGCACCACGGTGCAAAAGATCACCGGCGCGATCATCATTTTGATCAGTGCGATGAAGCCGTCGCCGAGCGGCTTCAGTTCCTTGCCGAGATCGGGAAAGAAATAGCCGATCAGAACGCCGAGTGCGATCGCGATCAGGACCTGGATATAGAGGATCTTGTACCAGGGCTGGTGCCGGCGGTGCACGGCTGGCTGGATCGCGACTTGTGTCATATGACTTGCCCCGGAACGCGTCGATCTTGCATGATTTACATCATGTGATGTTCGCCGCATAAGCAACAATCACATTTTTGTCGGATCGCACGAAGATCAATCGCTGCACCGCAATGGGGGACGATGATGGTGCCGAAGGTCGCGATGCCGATCTCGCCGATGGTGAACGCGTCGAATTTGAGCGTGAGGCCGACCGGGTGCGATCGCAGGGTTGCACTCAGGGGATGGAACAAAACGCGCCTTCCGCCGCTGATGAGGCACTCCGGAGAAAGTTCATGACCGATCGTTCCACCCCGTTTCCCTCGCGCCTCACTGGCCAATACGCGCTGGTGACCGGCGCCTCGCAAGGCATTGGCCGCGCCGTCGCCATCCGGTTCGCCCAGGAAGGGGCGACCGTTGCCATCAATTATGTCGATCACCCCGAGAAGGCCGAAGAGACGCTCGCGCTCGCGCGGACTGCATCGATTGACCGTGGTCACGGCGAGCTCGACCATGTCATCATCAAGGCCGACGTCAGCAACGACCAGGAGGTGGCTGCGATGTTCGAGACGATCCTGGCGCGCTGGAAGCGCCTCGACTGTCTCGTCAACAATGCCGGCTTCCAGCGTGAATCGCCGAGCGAGGCGCTCGACGTCGAAACCTATCGCCGCATCATCGACGTCAATCTCAACGGCGCCGTGCTCTGCGCGCAGAGGGCGCTGGCGCACTTCGTCGCGCGCGGCGGAGGCGGCAGCATCATCAACTGCTCCAGCGTCCACCAGATCATTCCGAAGCCGGGCTATCTCGCTTATTCGATCAGCAAGGGCGGCATGGCCAATCTGACCCGCACGCTGGCACTGGAATTTGCCGGCCGCGGTATTCGCGTCAATGCAGTCGGTCCCGGCGCGATCGACACGCCGATCAATGCGGCCTGGACCGGCGACGCCGAAAAGCGCGCCAACGTCGCGAGCCATATTCCGCTCGGGCGCGTCGGCACGCCGGAAGAGATCGCCGCCGTGTTCTCGTTCCTCGCCTCGGATGACGCCAGCTACATCACCGGCCAGACCATCTACGCCTGCGGCGGCTTGACGCTGTTTCCAGAGTTCCGGGAGAACTGGGCGAGCTAGAACGTGCATTCGCGGGTGGATTGCTGGTTCGAGGCGTGCGCGAGCGGTCCGCTCAAAAATCTCCCGCGACCAAATTGTAAGAGCCCCTGCTGCCGCGGACATACGCCTTGGCCGCGGCGGCGCATATCAGGTCGCGGTGGCAATCAAACGCGTCCAGAAAGCCCAATTCGTTGGAAGCACCGTTCGGCTGGAGTCGCTTCAATGCGCCTTCCTCTATGAAAAACGATGCCTCAATGGCGCTGTCGTAGCCCCAAAACCGCACGGCACGCCGTGTCCGGTCATATGAGCGGCTGTGATTTGGAAAGTCGATCATGGTGCAGGCCGATCAAGTTGCAGGATTTGAGGCGGGTGTCGGATGGGAGCCCGGCAGATCGACACGATTGCCATTCTCTCAAGTGAGGACCTGGCACGGGGTTACAACGCGGTTCGATGCCGATCGTTACAATAGTTTTTGCCGGGCCTCGTAATTCGGGGAAAGGGGACTATATTCAGCTGATCACCGCTCGCCCCTCGGCTGTCATCGGTGACTGAGAGCATTGCGCTCCCGCCGTGACCAACAGGCGGTCAGTATGTCGGATTCTCCCGGATTAAGCCTTCGTGAGTGGCTCGTACCTCCAGCCTTGATGCCGATCTTCTTCATATCGTTGGTGGCTGATCCGATGCTCATACAATGGTAGCCGCTCTCGGCGTGCCTTTGCCATCTGCTCAATCAAGCAGCTCGTCAGAATTGATCCCGGCCTCGTTGGCTTGCGAGTTGAGCACCAGGGCCATCGACGCCCTTGATCGTGCCCGCGAGATGCCGTCAGGAGACAAGCGCACGGTGGCAATGCGGAGCGCCGCTGTCCTTGGAAACGCAGCCGAAATCCTTGCGTATTTTTCTGCAGCGAAGGGTGCAAGCAAATGATCGTGCTACCGGCATTCCCCTTACGTGATGGAACTGTCCAGCAACCAACGTGATATAGTCGCCAATGCTCGAGATCGATCTCCGTACGGGCCAACACCCCGGCGGCACTGAATCGTACGAGGATGCTCTGGCGGCAGAGAATGTCAGCCTGCGGCTTCTCCTCGCCCAGGCCGCGATCGATGCGAGGGATCTGCTGGCCAGGGCGGGCATCGATGCCAAAGAGCGAGAGACGTCCGACAAGCTGCAAAAATTGATGCTCGAAGAGCTTCACCACCGCGTCAAGAAGACACTTGCGACCGTCTCCGCCATCGTCTCGCAGAGCCTGCGCAACGTGCAAGGCGTGGACCATGCGCAGCAGGCTATCGAGGGCCGTTTATTGGCACTCGGCGGGGCACACGATCTCCTTTTGCAGACTAAATGGTCGAACGCCGATCTCGGCGCGGTCGTCCGCAGTGCCATCGAATCTTTCGACGATCGCAATGAGTCGAAGTTCTCGATCTCGGGACCCGATATCCGGATTAATTCGGGCGCTGTCATCGCCGTCGCTATGACGCTCAACGAGCTTTGCACGAACGCCACAAAATATGGCGCCTTTTCCGTCCCACGGGGGAGCGTCGACATCGTCTGGACGATCCACCTGCAGACGTCGCGCTTGCACCTGACCTGGACCGAGAAGGATGGTCCGTTGGTCGAGCCACCCGTCAAGCGCAGCCTTGGAACGAGATTGATCGAAACCCTTGGCCGCCAACTTCAGGGCAACGTGCAATTGACCTATGCGGAGCGGGGCTTCGCGTACGCGTTCGACGCTCCGCTGATTTCTCTGAGGGCTCCTCCGCAGGCATAGTCGGTGAGCGGCAGGCAGGGATGCGTGAAGACTTTCAGCGAAGGAGCCCGCATGTTTAAATTTCTACAGTATCGTGCAAAAGCGGCCGCGTACGGCGAATTGGCCAGGAATTCGTCCGGCAAGGACGATACCCGCAAATTTGAGAAACTTCAGGACAGCCTCGTAACGCGCGCGGACAATGAGCAGGTCCTCGCGGATCAATACGTGGATGCAGTCAACGCAGGGGAGGCCGAGCGTTCGCGCGGCGCGGCCCTCGCCGCGGAGGAGGAGCATGTTTTGCGCTGTCTCGGCGCGGCCGTCATCATGCAATGGAATTCTTTGCCGACGCCCCTTCAACGCGAGCTTTTCGACACCGCCGGGTCGGTTGGAACATTGTTGGAGACAGCGGCGCTCCGCGGGCAGCTCGCCCGTTTTCTTCACAAGCACAAGCATGACGTTGGTCCCCACAAGGTCTGATCGGTGACGTGCTCGTGTTCCGCAAGACCGGGACCGCGCGGCGGAGCGGGCTCATCAAGCTGATCGCCGGCTTCGAGCCGCCCGAACACGGGTGATCTGGCAAAATTGACCGGCGCAGACTACATCTGCTCCATGGCAAATGCTCCGCTGGCACACCCCCTGCTCCAGGATTTCGTCGACAGGCACGCGCGTCTGTTCGTGCTGACCGGCGCCGGCTGTAGCACCAATTCCGGCATTCCCGACTATCGCGACGGCCACGGCAACTGGAAGCGGACCCAGCCGGTCAACTTCCAGGCCTTCATGTCCGAAGAGCATACGCGCCGGCGCTACTGGGCGCGCAGCCTGATCGGCTGGCGGCGGTTCGGCCAGGCGAAGCCGAACGATGCCCATCATGCGCTCGCCCGGCTCGAGGCGGGCGGGCGCTGCGAGATGCTGCTGACCCAGAATGTCGACCGGCTACATCAATCCGCCGGCCACCGGCAGGTGATCGATTTGCACGGACGGCTCGACCTGGTTCGCTGCATGGGCTGCAGCCGCAAGACATCTCGCAACGAATTCCAGGATGCGCTCGGCCACGCCAATGCGGAATGGCTGACGCTCGACGCCGCGGACGCGCCTGATGGTGATGCCGACCTGGAGCTTGCGGATTTCTCGTCGTTCAAGGTGCCTGCTTGCGAAGCCTGCGGCGGCATCCTCAAGCCCGACGTCGTTTTCTTCGGCGAGAACGTCCCGCGCGACGTGGTCGCAACCGCGCAGGATCATCTGGCCCAGGCCGACGCGATGCTGATCGTCGGGTCGTCGCTGATGGTCTATTCCGGCTTCCGCTTCGTGAAGGCTGCCGCAGATCGGCAGATTCCGATCGCCGCGATCAATCTCGGGCGCACCCGTGCCGACGATCTCCTGACGCTCAAGGTCGAGGAGCGCTGCGAGGCGGCGCTGGCATTCCTGCTCTGAACTCGCGCGAAGCGAACACGTCTTGCCTATTGCATGGGTGCCAAGCAGAATAGCCGGGCGCAGCTTTGTTGGCATGCTCGATGGCATGGAAATTGCTGTGTTTTCACCATGGCCTTGACGACTCAGCACGGAGAATTTTGGAATGTTTGAGGGAGCCGAAATGCGGCTTGCCGTTGATATCGGTGGCACGTTCACCGACATCGTGCTGGACGTGGGTCAGGATCGCAAGACGCGCAAGGTGCTGACGACGCCGCAACGGCCGGAAGAGGCGGTGCTGGACGGCATGCGCCTCATTCTGGCTGATGCACGTGCTCACATCAGCGACATCGACGTCTTCATTCATGGCACGACACTCGCGACCAACGCGATCATCGAGCGGCGCGGCGCCAAGACGGCGCTGATTGCGACCGACGGTTTTCGCGACGTGCTCGATATCGGCACCGAGAGCCGCTACGACCAGTATGACCTCGGCATCGACAAGCCGAAGCCGCTGGCGCCGCGCAACTTGCGGTTCACTGTGCCCGAGCGCGTCGACGCGCATGGTGCCGTCCGTCTCCCGCTGGACGAAGCAGCCGTGCGCGCACTCGCGCCGAAATTGCGTGCGCTGAACGTTGAGAGCGTCGCCATCGCATTCCTGCATTCCTACGCCAATCCCGAGCACGAGCGCCGCACGGCTGCGATCATCTGTGAGGAGATGCCCGGCATCTCCGTGACCGTGTCCTCCGCGGTGTGCCCCGAGATCCGCGAATATGAGCGCACCTCGACGGCGGTCGCGAACGCCTATGTGCAACCGCTGATCGACGGTTATCTCGCGCGTATGGCGGACGCCTTGCAGGTCGAGCAGTATCGCGGTGCCATCTATCTCGTCACCTCCGGCGGCGGCGTCACCTCGATCGAGACGGCGCGGCGCTTTCCGGTGCGCCTCGTCGAATCCGGTCCTGCCGGCGGCGCCATCTTCGCGGCGCAGATCGCCGCACGCCTTGGCGAGAGCAAGGTGCTCTCCTTCGACATGGGCGGCACCACCGCAAAGATCTGCCTGATCGAGAAGTACCAGCCCGAGACCTCGCGTGTGTTCGAGGTCGATCGTGCCGCGCGCTTCCTGAAAGGCTCCGGCCTGCCGGTGCGCATCCCCGTGATCGAGATGGTCGAGATCGGCGCCGGCGGCGGCTCGATCGCGCATGTCGACGCGATGAAGCGTGTGACCGTCGGCCCCGAGAGTGCGTCTTCCGAACCGGGACCGGCCTGCTATGGCCGTGGCGGCCAGCGTCCGGCCGTGACCGACGCCGACGTCGCGCTTGGCATGATCGATCCCAACGCCTTTGCCGGCGGCACAATCAAGCTCGATCCGGAGCTTTCGAAGCAGGCGCTGCTGCGCAGCGTCGGCGAGCCGCTCGGCCTGTCGGCGGAAACCGCGGCCTATGCCGTGCATGAGGTCGTCTGCGAGAACATGGCGAGCGCGGCGCGCGTGCACGCGGTCGAGCGCGGCGAGATCGTCGGCCAGCATACACTGATCGCGTTTGGCGGTGCCGCGCCGCTCCATGCCGCGCGTGTCGCCGAGAAGATCGGCGTTTCCAGGGTGATCGTGCCGTCGAACGCCGGCGTTGGCTCGGCGGTCGGATTCCTTGCCGCGCCCATCGCCTATGAACTGGTGCGCAGCCGCCACGTCCGGCTCGACGATCTTGATACGGGCGCGGTCTCCGACCTGCTTCAGGACATGGTGACCGAAGCGCGTGCGCTGGTCGAGCCCGGTGCGGCCGGCGCGCCGGTGCGTGAACGCCGCGCGGCGTTCATGCGCTATGTCGGCCAGGGCCACGAGATCACCGTCGAGCTGCCGAACCGGCCGCTGACGTCAGCCGATCTAGCCGGCCTGCGCCAGAAATTCGAGGCGGACTATTCGGCGATGTTCGAGCGTCCGATCCCGGGCGCCGCGATCGAGGTGCTGAGCTGGTCGGTGCTCGCTACGACGGACGCGCGCAATCCGTCTGTCGTCGCCGCCGTGACGCGCAAGCCTGCGGGCAAGGCCTCCGGCAGCCGTAAATTCTTCGACGGCCGGGCAGGCGAAGTGATCGAGATCCCGCTCTACCGCCGCGAGGACATGGCGCCGGGCGCGACGATTGCGGGGCCTGCCGTGATCGCGGAGGACGAAACCTCCACTTTCGTCTCGAACAGTTTTGATGCGCATATCGACGGTGCCGGCAGCATCGTCATGGAACGGAAGGCGGCCTGATCATGAACAAGGCAAAAGGCGCGAGCCTGATCGACCTCCAGATCATGTGGCACCGGCTGATCGCCGTGGTCGAGGAGCAGGGGCAGGTGCTGCTCCGCACGGCGTTCAGCCCGATCGTGCGCGAATGCGGCGACCTCTCTGCCGGCGTGTTCGACCTCAGGGGGCGGATGCTGGCGCAGGCGGTGACGGGCACGCCCGGTCACGTCAACTCGATGGCGGAATCAGTCAAGCACTTCATCAACCACTTCCCGCTCGAGACGATGAAGCAAGGTGACGCCTACATCACCAACGATCCCTGGATGGGCACCGGCCATCTCAACGATTTCGTCGTTACCACGCCCTGTTTCAAGGACGGCAAGGTCGTCGCGCTGTTCTCCTGCACCAGCCATCTCATGGACATCGGCGGCATCGGCTTCGGGCCCGACGCTACCGACGTGTTCATGGAGGGGCTCTACATCCCCATGCTGAAGCTGATCGACCAGGGCGTCGTCAACGAGACGCTGATGGCGATGATCCGCACCAACACGCGGCTGCCGATCGACACCGAGGGCGACACCTATTCGCTCGCCGGCTGCAACGATGTCGGCTGCGAGCGCCTGGTCGAGATGATGACCGAGTTCGAGATCGACACGCTCGACGAGCTCGGCGACTACATCTGCGATCGCTCGCGCGAGGCGGTGCTCGCAGAGATCGCAAAACTGCCGAAGGGGACATGGCGCAACAGCATGGTGGTCGACGGTTACGACGCCCCGGTCACGCTGGCGGCAACGCTGACGATTTCGGATGACGGCATCCACGTCGATTTCGACGGCACCTCCGCGGCTTCAAAATTCGGGATCAACGTGCCGTTATCCTACACCACTGCCTATACGGTGTTCGGCCTCGGCTGCGTCGTCGCCTCGCAAATCCCGAACAATGCCGGCTCGCTCTCGCCGCTGACGGTGTCGGCGCCGTCGGGCGCGATCCTGAATGCGCCGAAGCCTGCGCCGGTCGCCTCGCGGCACATCGTCGGTCAGATGCTGCCCGACGTCGTGTTCGGCTGCCTGCGCCAGATCATTCCCGAGCGCGTGCCCGCGGAAGGCACCTCTTGCCTGTGGAATCTCAACGTGCGCGGCCAGACCCGCTCTGGTGCCGGCGGTAATTACGGGTTCTCGATGGCGGTCACCAGCAATGGCGGCACCGGCGCGCGGTTCGCAAAGGACGGGCTGTCGGCTACCGCCTATCCCAGCGGCGTGCGCGGCACGCCGGTCGAGATCGCGGAGACGCAGACGCCGCTGATCTTCTGGCGCAAGGAATTGCGCCCGGATTCCGGCGGAGCAGGGCGCACCCGTGGTGGTCTCGGCCAGATCATCGAGGTCGGCAGCGGCGTCGATGCGCCCTTCGACATTCTCGCAGCCTTCGATCGCATCGATCATCCGCCGCGCGGCCGTGATGGCGGCCGTGACGGCGAGGCCGGCTATGTCGGCCTCAAGTCCGGAAAGAAGCTGCGCGGCAAAGGCTTTCAGCAAGTGCCGCCGGACGACCGTCTCGTGGTGCTGACGCCCGGTGGCGCCGGCATCGGCGCGCCCAGCGAGCGTGATCGCGCGGCCGTCAAGGATGATGTCGAGAGCGGGCTCGTGTCATCAGGCAATGCGGCCGCGGTGTACGGCTACGCGCCGTGAGCCACTAAAAAGTTTCGTCCCGGCCTGGGCGGCCGGGACGATGTCTTGATGAACCGACGTTACGCCGCCGCTTTCCGCCGGCCCTGTTCGACCTTGTACAGCTCGAACTCCTCGGCGACCGCTTTCGCGATCGACGGCCGCGTCCGTAGCCGCTCGTAATAGGCCTTCACGTTCGGCCATTTGGCGAGCTCGATCGGCGGCGTCGCCATTGTCCAGTTGATGACCGTGAAGAGATAGGCGTCGGCGACGGTGAAGTGGTCGAGCAGGAACTCGCGCCCCTTCAGGTGGTTCTCGACATAGTCGAGCCGCGACAGGTTCTTCTCCAACGCATAGGTCTTGGTCTCCTGCGGCGCCTTGCGATCGAGCACGGGGATGAACAGCCCCTTGTGCAGCTCGGTGCCGATGAAGCAGAGCCATTGATGCAGCCGTGTGCGGTCGATGCCGGCGCCCGTGCCGAGGCCGGACTGCGGGAAGCGATCGGCGACATATTGCAGGATCGCCGCGTTCTCCGTCAGCACCACGCCCTCGTCGGTGCGCAGCGTCGGCACCAGGCCGATCGGGTTGATGGCACGGAAGTCGGTGCCGTCCTTCAGCACTTTCTTGGTTGGGGAATCGACTTCGAGATAGTTCGCCTCCGCACCGGCTTCATATAGCGCGATGCGGGTCGCCATCGAACAGGCGAGCGGCTGGAAATAAAGGTCCATCTGTAGCCTCCTTGGGCAATTCTCGGGTTCGCTCAACCTGGCCAGATTGATTTTTGTACTGTCTTGTATAATATTTGGGTGGTCAAGGATTATTTTGCGATATGGTACAAAAATCAAAGCCGCCAGCTGCTGCCAATGAACCGAAGCGCCGCGGCCGCCCGCGCGCCTATGAGCCCGACGTCGCGCTCGGCAAGGCGCTCGATCTGTTCCGCACCCAAGGGTTTGCCGCGACGTCGCTCGATGATTTGAGCGAAGCCACCGGCATGAACCGGCCAAGCCTCTACGGGGCCTTCGGCGACAAGCGCGAGCTCTACATCAAGAGCTATCAGCGCTACCGCGAGGACGCGCGCGCATCGATGATCGCGATCTTTCGCCAGGAGATGCCGGTGCGCCAGCGGCTGGAGCGAATCTATGCCGCCGCGCTGAACATCTACCTCTCCGGCGAGACCGGCCCGCGCGGCTGTTTCACCGTCGTGACGGCGGCGTCCGAAGCGGTCGGCGATCCAGAAATTCGTGCCATGGTGCTGGAGGGCCTGTCGGAGCTCGACAAGGCCTTTGCGAGCTGCTTTCGCCGCGCCAAAGAGAAGGGCGAACTGCCCGATAGCGCCGATCCCGCCGCGCTGGCGCAACTCGCGTCCGCCACCGTCCACTCAATCGCTATTCGCTCCCGCGCGCGCGTGTCGCGCAAGGAGCTGGAGGGAATCGTGAAGGGGGCGATTGACGTGATGGTGGGGGTTAAGCCTTAGCCGTCGCCGGGCTACGCCGCCCGAATCTGCGCGAGGAAACGATCCACCTCGTCGCGCAAGCGTTGCGACTGCTTTGACAGCTCGATCGCCGAGACCAGTACCTCTTCCGCGGCCGTGCCCGTGGCGGCGATGCCGTCGGTGACGCCTGCGATGTTCTGCGAGACCTCGCCGGTGCGGGCTGCGGCCTGCTGGACGTTCTGCGCGATTTCCTGCGTCGCCGTGCCCTGCTGGCCGACGGCGGCCGCGATCGCGGCGGAGATTTCGTCGACCTGCTGAATCGTCGCGCAGATCGACTGGATGCCCTCGACGGCGCCGGTGGTTTCGCCCTGGACGGCCGTCACCTGCGCGCCGATTTCCTCCGTCGCCTTCGCGGTCTGGGTCGCGAGCGCCTTGACCTCGGAGGCGACCACCGCAAAGCCGCGGCCGGCTTCGCCCGCGCGCGCGGCCTCGATCGTGGCATTCAGCGCCAGCAGATTGGTCTGGCCGGCAATGCCGTTGATGAAGGAGACGACGTCGCCGATTTTCTGCGCGGCGTCGGCGAGGCTTTGCACCCGTTGGTTGGACTGCCGTCCGTCGCTGGCGGCCTTGCCCACCACCTCGGTCGCATGCGCCAGCCGCCGGCTGATCTCGGTCATCGACGAGGACAATTCTTCCGCCGCGGCTGCCACCGTCTGCACGTTCTCAGAAGCCAGCGCCGAGGCCGACGACACCGCGCGGGTCTGATTGCGCGACTGCTCGACGATATCGGACATCGAGCGCGCGGTGTGCTCCATCTCGACCGCGGCCGAGGACACCGTGGTGACGACGTCGCGGATGCTCGCTTCGAAATTGTCGGCGAGGGCGGCAAAGGCGCGCCGCTTCTCGGCCTCGGACTGCGCCTTGGCCTCGAGCTGACCGGCCTGGAGCTTGCTGAAATTCACCGCGTTGTCGCGGAACACCGCGACCGCCTTCACCATCGCGCCGACTTCGTCGTTCGCCTTGCTTTCGGGAACGGCGACGTCGAGCCGGCCGTCGGCGAGCTCGCGCATCACGCTGGTGATGGAGAGGATCGGACGCGAGATGCCGCGGGCGATGAGATAGCCGACGATCGCAGCCAGCACGAGCCCGAGCGCGGCGATGGCGATTGCGAGCATCCAGGCGCGGTCGGCGGAGGCCTCGTAATCGGAATTGTCCATCACCAGCTCGACGGCGCCGAGCGGTTTTCCGGAAAAATCCTTGATCGGCCCGAGCAGGGCGGCGATCGGCGTCGCGTCGAGCTTGGCCCGCTTCACGGTGAAGCCGCCGCCGGCGGCGCGACCGTAATCGGCCGAATCGAAGAAGCTCTTGCCCTTCAGCGTGCCGCCGAACAGCTTGAAGCCCGCACCGTCGGCGAGATGGAAGGCGATGTCGACATGGCGGTTGGTCTTGAAATCGTCGAGGAAGGACTGCCCGAAGGTCAGGCCGAATTCCACCGAGCCGAGATGTTTTCCGGCTTGTGCAATCGGCACCACGCCGCGGATGCCGAGCCCGGCGACGCCGCCTTCGAGGCCGACGACGACCTTGTGCTCCTGATTGGCATCGACGACGGTCTTGCGGAAGCTCGAGAGGTCGTCACCGAACTTCGCCGGCTGGTGCACGCGCAGAAAGGACGTCGCGGGCGGCGTATGGAACTGGAACTGCTCGACGCCGTACTCGGACTTGGTGGCGGCGAACACCGGCCCGAACAGGTGCACCAGCGCTTCACGATCCTGCTTGGCCATAGCCTCCTGCGTCGCCGGCATCGCGGCCACGACCGCGCTCATGGCGGCGGCGCGATGGGACTCTTCGGCGATCCGCGACAGCAGCGCATCGTAATGGCTGCGCAGCTCGCGCTGGTCGGCGCGGTCGATGATGCCCGCGATGATCCACATGGCCCCGAGCACGGCAATCAGCGCGGTGGCCGCCGCCGTCAGCGCCAGTGCAACCGTGATCCGCATCCTGAGGCCGAGGGGAGCGCGCATGTCCGACCCGTTCGTTGAGCATCGATTAACAATGCCTATCAACTTCTCGCTAAGAGAGGGTGAACGAGGAGGATTGAGCGGGGGTTGCGGTTGTGCGGCTTGAGCCATTGGCCAAAGCAAAGGTGTCGTCCCGGCCTTCGCCGGGACGAGTGCGAGTATGAGGCGCGGTTTTGCCTCTTTCGGTCAGCCGATGCGTCCTAATATCCCCTGCCGCGATCCACGACGTTCTCCAGCGTGCCACCGGCCTCGAACCGCGCGATCTGCTCGGCGACATAGGCCGAGATCGCATCCGCATCCGTGTCGGCTGCGTTGTGCGGGGTCAGCACCACCTTGGGATGGGTCCAGAACCGGCTGTCCTTCGGCTGCGGCTCCTGCACGAAGACGTCGAGCGAGGCTGCACCGAGCGTGCCGTCGTCGAGGCAGGCCAGGATGTCGGCTTCGTTCTGCAAGCCGCCGCGGCCGGCATTGATCAGCACCGGTGCGCCGAATGGGCCCTTACGATTGAGCTTCGTGAAGACGTCGCGGTTGAGGATGCCGTTTGTGTCAGGCGTCAGCGGCAGCAGTGACACCAGAATGTCGGTCTTGCGCAGGAACGCATCCATTCCGGCCGTGCCGTGGAAGCACTCGACGCCGTCGATGGTGCGCGGGCTGCGGCTCCAGCCGGCGACGCGGAAGCCGAGCCGGCGCAGCACGTCGGCCGCGTCGGCACCGAGTGTGCCGAGGCCCATCACGCCGACCGTGACCGCGCTCGCCGGCCATTGATATGTCGGCTCCCAGCGTTTAGCGCGCTGCGAATCCCGCAGGTACAACTCCTGGCGGTGGTGCATCAGCACGTGCAGCACGACATATTCGGTCATGCGATTGGTGAGATCAGGCACGGCAACCCGCACCAGCGGCACGTTAGGCAGGCTCTTGTCAGCCATCAGCGCGTCGACGCCGGCGCCGAGATTGAAGACCGCGCGTAGATTGGGGAAAGAGCCGAGGTCGCCCGGTACCGGCTTCCACACCGCGGCATAGTGCACCTCGGCCGGATCGAGGCCGGCATCCGGCAGCAGCACCACGCGGCGGCCGCCGCAGACCGCGTCGAACCGGGCCTTCCAGCGCTCCGGCAGCCAGTTCTGCTGCGTGCTGTTGATCACGACGGCCAGTGTGCCTTTGGTCATTCTAAGTGCCTCGTCGGGTTCCGCTTTTGACGCCCCTCCTTGGCATGATCTGCCGGATTTTTCCTGCAATTTTTTTCCGCAGTCCTGTCGGGGCGGGGCATAGTGGATCGTCTTCAAAACAAGCGTTCAGGGAAGGTGCTGCCCATGCTTTATGCGATCCTTTGCTATCACGACGAGGACTTCGTCGGCTCCTGGAGCAAGGACCAGGACGAAGCCGTGATGAAGAAGCTCGCCGTGGTGCAGGATAAGCTCACACAGCAGGGCCGGCTTGGGCCGGTGGCGCGGCTGCTGCCGACCACGGCGGCGGCGACCTTGCGCAAGGAAGACCCGCCGCTGGTGCTCGACGGCCCCTATGCCGAGACCAAGGAGCAACTGCTCGGCTTCTACATCGTCGACTGTAACAATCTCGACGAGGCGCTCGACGTTGCGCGTGATCTCGGCGCTGCCAATCCCGGCGGCGCCTATGAGGTGCGGCCCGTCGGCGTGTTCAGGCCCGGGGGAATTTCAGCGTGAGCGAAGCCGACACCAGCTGGATCGAGACCGCGCTGACCTCGGCGCGGCCCCAGGCGGTGGGCGCGCTGCTGCGTTATTTTCGCGACCTCGATACGGCCGAGGAGGCGTTCCAGAATGCCTGCCTGCGCGCGCTGAAAAACTGGCCGCAGAATGGGCCTCCGCGCGATCCCGCGGCCTGGCTGATCATGGTCGGCCGCAACGTCGCGATCGACGAGGTGCGCCGTACCCGCAAGCAGCAGCCGCTGCCCGAGGACGATCAGGCGATCTCGGATCTCGACGATGCCGAAGGCGCGCTCGCCGAACGGCTCGACGGCTCGCATTATCGCGACGACATTCTGCGGCTGATGTTCATCTGCTGCCACCCGCAATTGCCGGCGACACAGCAGATCGCGCTCGCGCTGCGGATCGTCTCCGGCCTGACCGTGAAGCAGATCGCGCGTGCCTTCCTGGTCTCGGATGCGGCGATGGAGCAGCGCATCACCCGCGCCAAGGCCAAGGTCGCGGAAGCCGGAACACCTTTCGAGACGCCGGGACCGGTCGAGCGCTCCGAGCGGCTCGCGGGCGTCGCCGCGATGATCTACTTGATCTTCAACGAAGGCTATTCGGCAAGCGGCGACACGGCCGAGATCCGCAAGCCGCTGTGCGAAGAAGCGATCCGGTTGGCGCGGCTGTTGCTACGCCTGTTCCAGAGCGAGCCCGAGATCATGGGCCTGACTGCTCTAATCCTGTTGCAGCACGCGCGCAGTGCCGCGCGCTTCGCCAAAGACGGCTCGCTCATTCTCCTGGACGATCAGGATCGCGCGCTGTGGAACCGCAACATGATCGCGGAGGGGCTGGCGCTGATCGACAAGGCGATGCGCCATCGCCGCAGCGGGCCCTACCAGATTCAGGCCGCGATCGCCGCGTTGCATGCGCGCGCGGCGACGCCAGAGGAGACCGACTGGACCCAGATCGACCTGCTCTATGGCGCGCTCGAAGTGGTGCAGCCCTCGCCGGTGGTGACGCTCAACCGCGCAGTCGCGGTCTCCAAGGTGCGTGGGCCGCAGGCCGCGCTCGACCTGATCGAGCCGCTGGCGCCGAAACTTGCCAACTATTTCCATTTCTACGGCGTGCGCGGCGCTTTCCTGATGCAGCTCGGCCGCAACGACGAGGCCCGCATCGCCTTCGACCGCGCCATCGCGCTTGCCAACACCTCGGCCGAGGCCGCTCATATCCGCATGCACATTGATCGGCTGATCAGGGACAGCCAGCCAAAGGGAGCCAATGGCGGCACCAGGCAGGGCGCAAAGGCGAAGTGACGGCCAAAAATTTCGTCCCGCCAATTGTCGGCCCCCGCCGTCTCCCTTCGTCTTAATCCCGTATCCAGGGAGTCCTTCATGCTGAAAGCCATTGCCATCATCGCCGTCGTGCTCGCGGTCGGGATCGCGGGCATCCTCGCTTTTGCCCTCACCAAACCCGATACGTTCCGTGTCGAGCGCTCGCTCGCGCTGAAGGCGCCGGCCGATGCGATCTATCCCCTCGTCTCCGATTTCCACTTCTGGACCAGCTGGTCGCCCTATGAGGGGCGCGACCCCGCCATGAAGCGCACCTATGGTGGGACTACGAAAGGGAAGGGTGCGACCTATGCCTGGGACGGCAACAACAATGTCGGCGCCGGCCATATGGAGATCCTCGAGGCGAGCACGCCGTCGAAACTCCGCATCAAGCTTGATTTCGAGCGGCCGTTCGAAGGCCACAACACCGCCGAGTTCACCTTTGTGCCGCAAGGCGATGCCACACTGGTGACATGGGCGATGTACGGTCCGGCGCCCTTCATGTCCAAGGTGATGCAGATCTTCATCAACATGGACACCATGATCGGCAAGGACTTTGAGGCCGGCCTCGCCAGCCTGAAGAAGCTCACCGAGAAGTAACGCCAGCCACCGCCCCAAGACCTAAACCAAGACCTAAACCAAGACGCAAAGAGGAGAGAAACGATGGTCAGTGCCTATCTGTTCTATCAGGACACTTGCGAAGCGGCGTTCAACTATTACGCCAAGGTGCTCGGCGGCAAGATCGACGCCATGATGCGTCTCTCGGATGCTCCGCCATCGGATACGCCTCCTGGCCCGCCCGGCCGAGAGAAGACGATCATGCATGCGCGGCTGTCGCTGCCCGGCGGCGCTGTGCTGATGGCCTCCGACACGCCGCCCGAGCATTTCCACAAGCCGCAGGGCTTTTCGATCTCGGTCACGGTCGCAGACCCCGCGGAGGGCGAGCGCAAGTTCAACGCGCTCGCCGATGGCGGCACTGTCACCATGCCCTTCAGCAAGACGTTCTGGGCCAAAGGCTTTGGCATGTGCGTCGACAAGTTCGGCATTCCCTGGATGGTGAACTGCCCGGCCGAGGGAATGTGAGCGCGGGTTAAGGCATTGAACCGCGACGCTCGCTCTCCCCATTTTGTGAGAGAGAGCGTCGCGCAAGACCGCGATCAAGTCGCCACTGTGATCCGCATCGCCGATGATTGAATGCGGGCTTAGCGTATACAACGGCGCAACTCTGCCTTGCGGAGCGGACCGCATCGCACAACAATTGGCGAAATATTGGGCTGTGAATTTTGCGCCAGAATCGCTAATTGTATGTCACAAAATCTACAAACTAGGGTGGACGTGACTTGGAAGGGAGCAGCCGATGGTGGCGGCGCTACAAATCAATTTCGCTCTTTGGGGAATGCTCATCTGCGCCAGCGTGAAGCTGGCCCCGATGGTTCGGCCGCTTTTCTTCTAGAACGTAAGTTCTTCAGAAGAACAGCCAGCTCGTGACGGCGAGGGCTCCCTGTCCGAGCGCGTAGAGCCAGCCGACGGTTGCGATCGCGCTCGCGCTCAGAAACGACAGCGTAAAAGCCTGCTTGCCCGCTCGTTGCAAGAGTGACGAGTGAGCTTCTGAATCAGCGTGTCCGTCGGTGCTGATGCTGGTCATGATGATCTCCGCGGACATCGATGTGAACTGGCGCAGAGTATGCCGAGCTAACTTGGCCTTAGTGTGACGCGGTTCACAGAAGTTGTGAATTTCTGATGGCGCAACGCGTCGTTCGTCAGCCGATCAACATTGCGATCACAACGAAGCCGACGCTCATCGCTGCAACAAAGGGTACGACGTAGATAAGTGCGATGTGCGCGGTGATGAATTGCACGGGAGCGGCCGATTCGGATTATCACGAGGTTCCAACCGCGCGAGTGGAACCTGTGCGCTATGGAGCCGCCTGCGAATCGCAGGGCATCATCGACAGCGCGGATAGATCGCGGCGAGGTCGCGCCCCTTCAGCAACAGCAAGCGTGAGGTGAGGCCGCCGCGGCGGCTGATCCAGTTACGAACCGGGCCCGGATAGGCCGCAAGCACGGCTTCGGATGCTTCCGGCTCGGCATAAAAGCGTCCGCGCCGGTCGACCGAACGTGCGGCATGGAAACCGAGCACGGCGCGCTTGGTGACGCAGATGCGCTCGCCCGGCACGATGCTGAGCACCAGCGTGCAGGCGGACAGGCAGGGACCGTCGATCACCACGCGGTCGCCGCTCTCGCGCACCTTCTCGAACAGATCGAGGAACGGCCCGACCTGTCCGCCGGGGCTCTGGATGATGCGAATCTCGGCGGATGCCGGCACAGTGACGAGCAGGGTGGTTGCGAAGATCCAGGCTTTGACGAAGGAAATGCGTCGCATGAAGTCTCCACCAACTCGATTCCGTGGGCAAAGCGTAGCGTGCCCACCATCGGCACCGCAAATCCGGAGAAGATGGTAGGCACGGCGCAAGAGCGCCTTTGCCCACCCTGCCAAGCCTATCCGTTCCGCCGTTCGCCGCGCAATGTCGGCAGGCCGATGCCGGCCGCATCGAAGCCGCCATCGACGGCCAAAATTTGGCCGGTGATGTAGCTCGCGCGCTCCGAGCACAGGAAGAAAATCGCTTCCGCGAGTTCCTCCTCCAGGCCGTAGCGGTTGAGCGGGATGGCGTCGTGATAGTCGGCGCGGATCTCCTTGCTGTGCACCTGCTTTGCCATCGCGGTGTCGACCGGCCCCGGTGCGACCGCATTGACGCGGATGTTGAGCGAGGCAAGCTCGACCGCGATCTGTTTTGTCAGATGCGCCAAACCGGCTTTGCTGGTGCCGTAGGCCGAGCGCAGGGTCGAGGCGCGCACGGCCGAGATCGAGGTGATGTTGACGATGGCGCCGCCGCCTTGCTCCCGCATCAGCGGCGCGGCCGCCTTGGTGCAGAGGAACGGGCCGGTGAGGTTGACCGCCATGATCCTGTTCCAGTCGGCATCGCTGGTCTCCAGCACCGGCGCGAACATTGCGACGCCGGCATTGTTGACGAGCGCATCGAGCCGGCCGAAGCGCTGCTCGACCGTCTTCATCGCGGCGCCAACCGCGGTCGCGTCAGAGACGTCGCAGGTCAGCGCCAGCGTCGCCTCGCTTTGGCCGATCTCCGCCACCGCGCGGCCGAGCAATTCGTCTTCGATGTCGAGCAGCGCCACGCGCCAGCCCTCGGCCAAGAATTTCCTGGCCGCCGCAAGCCCGATGCCGCGTGCGGCTCCGGTGACGAGGGCGACTTTTTGCGGGGCTTGCGGCATTGGCTGATCTGTCCTGTCTCGAAAAAGGGGCGCGTGCTGGCGCGGTCTCCTTTTACTGCGCTTTGGTGCTGACGAGGAAGATTTATGCCGATGGAGTTGGGCGCTCAACCGTCGCCCCGAGGTGGCCGCGCAGCCGCCCTCGCAGGGCGACGGGAAAAAAGCCGGAGAGAGGCTTACGACAGCTCCGCCGACGCCCGCTGCATGTTCGACGACATGTCTGCGGTCACCGCGCTCTGCTCCTCGACCGCGGCAGCGGTGGAGGCGATGAACTCGTTGACGCCCGCGATCGCGACCTTGATCGCGGTGAGCGAGCTCGCGACGTCGCCGGAGATCGTGTTCAGCGCCTCGATCTCGGAGGTGATCGTGTCGGTCGCCTGCTTGGCCTGGTTGGCGAGGTTCTTCACCTCGGAGGCGACCACCGCGAAGCCTCGTCCGGCTTCGCCCGCGCGCGCCGATTCGATCGTGGCGTTGAGCGCGAGCAAATTGATCTGGCTGGTGATGCCGGCGATCATCTCGACGATGCCGGTCATGGCCTGCGCGGCCGCGTTCAGTCGCTGTGCCTGGCCGTCGGCGGCGTCGACCCGGGTGGTTGCGACCTTGGAGTTCTCGCGCGACTTCGCCATGGTCTCGGAAATCTCGCGGATCGAGGCGCTCATCTGCTCGCTGCCGGCCGCGACCGCTTCGATCAACCCGCGCGCATTCTCGGCCTTCTTGCGCCCGATCGCCTGCGCGGTGATGTCGGTGGCGTATTTCACCACCTTGTAGGGCTTGCCGTTGAGGTCGAAGATCGGGTTGTAGGACGCCTGGATCCAGATCTCGCGGCCGCCCTTGGCAATCCGCTTGTACTCGGCGGCCTGGTATTCGCCGCGGTTGAGCGTCTCCCAGAATTGGCGGTAGGCAGCCGAATTCTTCTCGCTCGGCTCGACGAACATGCTGTGGTGCTGGCCCTTGATCTCGGCCAGCGAATAGCCAATCGCGCCCAGGAAATTCTGGTTGGCGGTACGGATCGTGCCGTCCATGTTGAACTCGATCACCGCCTGCGACTTCTCGATCGCGGCGAGCTGGCCGTCATTGTCGGCCGCCTTCATCTTCTGCGCGGTGACGTCGGTTGCGAATTTCACCACCTTGAACGGCCGGCCCATGTCGTCGAGGATCGGGTTGTAGGTCGCGAGAATCCAGATTTCCTTAGCCCCCTTGCCGAGCCGCTTGTATTCAGCCGCCTCGAACTGGCCGCGATTCAGCCGCGCCCAGAAATCGGCATAGGCCGAACTCGCGCGATCCTCCGGCGTCACGAACATGCTGTGGTGCTTGCCCTTGATTTCGTCGAGCGAGTAGCCCATCGCGCCCAGGAAATTCTCATTGGCAGTGACGATGGTGCCGTCCATGTTGAACTCGATGACGGCCTGGGCGCGGCTGATCGCGGCGAGCTTGCCGGCTTCCTCCATGCTCCGCATCTTGTAGGCCGTGATGTCGGTGGCGAACTTGATGAAGCTGATCACCTTGCCGCTCTCGTCGAGCAGCGGCGCGTAGGAGGCGTGGACCCAGACTTCCTTGCCGCCCTTGCCGTAGCGCCGGTATTGCGTGGTCTGGAACTCGCCGCGGTTCAGGCTGGCCCAGAAATCGCGGTAGCGCGGGCTCTCGCGCTCGGCCGGGCTCACGAAGATGCTGTGATGCTTGCCTTTGATCTCCGCGAGCGAATAGCCGCTCATCTTCAGCAGATTTTCGTTGGCATCGAGAATGGTGCCGTCGAGACCGAACTCGATCACCGCCTGCGACCGGTCGAGCGCCTCGACCTCTGCGACCGCGTGCCTGACTTTCTTGCGTTGGAAATTGAACAATTGATGCTCCGCAATGATCTGCTGTCGAATCGACGGGATCAACGTACCGTCTCGCTTTGTCTGAAAAGTTGCATGGGCGGATTGAGCAACTGTAAACAACTGCGCGGAACTGCTTGCCTTCCGTAGTTTCACGTATGATTCCGATGTCGTTCAGTTCACGAGTCTTCTGGCTCCATAAGCACAGCGGAATTCATACGAGGGCGCGCGCGCGTCCGTAATTGTACGGTCGCGTTTCGAAAATATTTTCTCATTTCGCGCATGTTGCGACGCGTCGAAATGTGTCCCCGAAATAATTCTCACGTCCCTGTCTGCCTCGTGCAGCGTCGTTCGTCTTAATGACGAGGCAGGTGAGGAACCGCATGCGATTCATGATGCTGATGATCCCGCTCGGCTACGAGACAGCGGCGGCGGACGTGCAACTCGATCCCGAACGCGTTGCAGCGATGATGCGCTACAACGAGGCGCTGAAGGATGCCGGCGTGCTGATCACGCTGGACGGCCTGCATCCGCCGTCGATGGGCGCGCGCGTCTCATTTGCGACCGGCGTGGCTGCCGTGACCGACGGTCCCTTCACGGAGGCCAAGGAAGTGCTGGGCGGCTACTGGATGATCGAGGTCGGCTCGCGTGAGGAGGCAATTGCCTGGGCGAAGAAGTGCCCGGCCTCGGCCAATGAGATCATCGAGATCCGCCAGGTGCAGGAAATGTCCGACTTTCCGCCGGAGGTGCAGGCCGCCGCCGGTTTCGACGACCTGAAAAGCTAGCAGCGCGCGGCGAGCGCCGCGGCGTCCGTCCATCATGGAGCAAGGGAGAAACGACCGATGAGCAACGACACCTATCTCGCCGTCTTTCTCGGCAGCAAGGACAGTCCGAAATGGGCCGCGTGGAACGCGATGTCCGACGCCGAGCGCAAGGCAAAGGAGATCGAGGGCATCGCGGCCTGGAAGGGCTGGGTCGACAAGCACCAGGGTGCGATCCAGGCCATGGGCGGTCCGCTTGGCACGACCAAGCGGGTCGACGGCAAAGGCGTCGCCGACATCGCCAACGAGATGGGCGCCTTCACCGTCGTTCGCGCAGCCTCGCACGAGGCCGCCGCCAAGATGTTCGAGAACCATCCGCACTTCGCGATCTTCCCCGGCGAGCGCGTCGAGATCATGCCGGTGCTGCCGATCCCGGGTGGCTAGGGCTCATCGGAACGTCGGGCACGTGGAAGTACGGGTTCACCAAAACCGATCGCCGCTAGTGACCTTCACCGCCGGCTCATGTAAAGGTCGTTCACATGAGCTGGCGCAAGGAAGAGCGCCGCGCCGAGCGCGGCTATCACCACGGCAATCTGAAGGAAGCCTTGTTGCAGGCCGCCCTCGGGCTGATCGCCGAGAAGGGCGCAGCCGGCTTCACCTTTGCCGATGCCGCGCGCATGGCTGGCGTCAGCGCGGCGGCGCCTTACCGGCATTTTCGCGACCGTGACGAATTGCTGTCCTCGATCGCCCAGCGCGGTTTCGAGCAGTTCGAATCGCGGCTTACGGCGGCCTGGGACGACGGGCGCCCCGACACCGTTACCGCGTTCGAGCGCGTCGGCCGGGCCTATCTCGCCTTCGCCCGCGAGGAGCCCGCCTTCTACAACGCGATGTTCGAATCCGGCCTGCCGGTCGATGCCAATGCAGCGCTGCAGGCCGCAAGCGAGCGCGCTTTCAACGTCATTCGCGCCGCCGCGGAGCGCCTGGCGGCGCTCGCCCCGCCTGGCACGCCGCGTCCTCCGGCGATGATGATGGCGCTGCACATCTGGTCGATGGCGCATGGCGTTGCTTCGCTGTTCTCGCGCGGGGACGCCGCGCGGCGAAAATTGCCGATGTCGCCGGACGAGCTGTTGGAGGCCGAAGTGCTGATCTATCTGCGCGGCCTCGGCTTCACGACCGATCGCCGACCGCCTGCGAAAGGCGCCGAACCCCCGCCGGTGCCGCCGGAGGCTCCCTCCGGTTCCAGCGTTCCGCCGGGCGGTCCTTGGGGCAAGCCGAAATAAAGTTGCGCAAATAATTCCGCAGACCCGTCAGGCCGCCAGCTTGACAAAATCGCGGGATGGTCTAGCTATGTAAATGTTATTTACATTCACAACGGCAGATGCCGTGATGGAGAAGGGAAATGGCCTACACCGCTGATGTCAATCGCTGGCGCGGCCCCTCGGACCAGCAGCAACAGTACGAGCGGCCCCACATGCTCGACACGCCATGGCATCCCGGCTGGATCGCCGTGACCATTCTCGGCTTCATCATCTGGTGGCCGATCGGACTTGCCCTTCTCTTTTTCACACTCGGGAGCAGAAGAATGTCGTGCTGGAGCAATCAGGATCGCTGGCAGAACAAGATGGAGCGGATGCAGTACAAGATGGACCGCATGCGCGGCCGCATGGAGCGCCGTGGTTTCGGCTTCGGCTTCGGCCCGCCGTCCTCCGGCAACCGCGCCTTCGACGAATACCGCACCGAGACGCTGCAGCGGCTCGAGGAGGAGCAGGTCGAATTCAAGAATTTCCTCGACCGTCTGCGCCACGCCAAGGACAAGGCCGAGTTCGACCAGTTCATGGCCCAGCACAAGACGCGTCCGACCCCGCCGCCGACCGACCAGCCGCAGGGCTGATCCGGACAAGATCGCACCTCTCAAAGCCTTCAGGCGCATGCCCCCAAAGTCCTGATGGCCCCGAGCCGCCCGCTTGCGCACCCCGCAGGCGGGCGGTTTGGTTTTTGGGGGCCCGTTAGAACTTCCATCCTGTCGTCCGGCACCAAGACTTGCGCGCGCCGTCTCACTGGGGCGCGCTGCTCATGTCTGGACGGCGCTTATCGACCTCACCACCCGCCTGTTGCTCGGCGTGACCGCCTTCGCGGTGCTGGGTGCAAGCACGATCAGGTCACGGGCGCGATGGCCGCGAGCTTCAGCGCACTGCCACGAGCTGCGCGCGGACCGACGTCAGGAAGTGTTCGTAGGCGTGGTCGACGATCTCGTTGAGTGATCGTGTTCGCGCGAACATCGCCTTGGCTTCCGCGAGAAACTCGTCGCGGGTCGGAATCTTCGGAAGATGCAGATGCGTCAGCGCATCGACGCCGTCATGGGCGCGATTGAGGATGTCGTGCAGCGTCGGCAGTTGCAGGGCGGCCAGATCGGCCCGGTGCAGCGCCGACGAGATCGCGTGCGCGAGAGCGTGCGCATCGAACCGCCCGGCAAGCTCGCGGGCTGCGCGATTGATGACCCGTGCGCCAAGCGGCTGCTCGTTGCGCAGCACCTGCTCGGGCGGCGCCTTCATGTCCCAGACGATTCCGAACCAGGACAGCACCTTCAGAATGTAATAGGTCACGTCGATTTCCCACCAGCGAAAGCCTTGTCGCACGCTGCTTTGGTAGGCGTGGTGATTGTTGTGCCAGCCTTCACCCATGGTGAACAATGCCAGCAGCCAGTTGTTGCGGGAATCGTCGCCCGTCACGTAGCGCTTGCGTCCATGCACATGGGCGAGGGAATTGATGCAGAAGGTCGCGTGATAGACCAGCACCGTGCTCCAGAGGAAACCGACGACCAGACCCGACCAGCCCGCAACCAGGAAGCAGAGCACCGCGAGCGTCACGGCCGGCAGAAGCTCCAGCCGATGCAGCCACATCAGCTCCGGATACATTGTGAGGTCGCCGACTTTCACCAGGTCGGTCGCATCGTGCTCCCGATAGAAAATCCAGCCGAGATGGCTGTACAGGAAGCCGCGCTGACGCGGCGAATGCACGTCCAATTCGGTATCGGAATGCAGATGATGATGCCGATGCTTGGCCGCCCACCACAACACGCTCTTCTGCGCGGTGCTTTGCGCAAGCCAGGCGAGGGCGAACTGAAACACCCGGCTGGTCGCAAAAGCCTTGTGCGAGAAATAACGATGGTAGCCTGCCCCGATCGCAAACATGCGCACGACATACAGCGAACCGCAGATCGCGAGGGCTTGCCAGGTGACACCAGTCCAGATAGCCGCAAAGCAGCCGAGATGGACCAGCACGAACGGTATGGCCGAGGGGTACATGACGTCGTCGTGGTGGTCGTCGGCGGGCGCGTTGGGCGACATGTCTTGGCGTGACCTTGGGTGAACGGGCTTCGTTTCGGCAGCGCCGAAGAGCGCCGGGTACGAAAAACCCGCGGATGGCGGACCACCGCGGGAGCAGAAAAATCTGACGGACTATATGGTTGCGGGTGCCTGCCTTGCAAGCTCGTAGCCTCACGGGGACCTGCGGCATGGTGCTCGGATAGCGACAGTGTCGCTGACGCGGCGTGGCGCGCGGCCTGCCCACGGCCTATATTCGATATGTCAGTGTTAAAATACCGGAGGCGGCGATGATGGCAGCTGCGACCGCGATCAACGACAGTCTCTGGCAGACGATACGCGACGAGGCGCGGCGCGCGATGGCGGCCGATCCCGTCTTTGGCAAATCCCTTGCCGACGCCGTCCTCGTCCATGACGATTTTGGCGCCGCGCTAGCCGATCTGATCGGGCGCAGGCTTGGTGGTGATGCCACGGAGCGTGCGCGTTTCACCGCCTTTGCCCGCGACGCCTTTCGCGGCTCACCCGAATTGATCGAAGCCGCCGGCCGTGATTTGCAGGCCATCACGCGCAGCGATCCCGCCATCGCCAGCCTGTTGGCGCCGATGCTGCATTTCAAGGGCTATGTCGCGCTGCAAGCCTGGCGCGTCTCGAACTGGCTCTGGCGTCACGATCATCGCGATGCAGCGCTGCTGTTTCAGAACGAAGCGTCGAACGTCCTGCAAGTCAGCATTCATCCGGCCGCGCAGATCGGCTGGTCCGTCTATCTCGACCACGCCACCGGCATCGTGATCGGCGCCAATGTGGTGATCCGCAACGAGGTCACGATCCTGCAGAACGTCAGCATCGGCCGCGGCAGTGAACTGCCGACGCGGTCACCGCGCATCGGGCGCGGCGTCTATATCGGCGCCGGCGCGACCGTTCTCGGCGACATCAGCATCGGTGATCTCGCAAAAATCGGCGCCGGCACGGTCGTGACATCAGATGTGCCCTGCGGCTGCACCGCGGTCGGCAATCCCGCGCGATTGACCAACTGCCCCGAGCCCGCATCAGTGGCGTGATTCACCCCATCATCGGCTTTCAAATCTTCGGAGCATGCAATGAAGACGGCAATCGTGATCGGCGTCGGACCGGAGCGCGGCCTTGGCGCCCAGCTCTGCAAGCGTTTTGCGTCCCAAGGGCTCAGGGTGATCGTCGCGGGCCGGACGCAGTCGGCGTTGCAGGCGGTCGTGGATGACATCGCGAAGGCCGGCGGCGCGGCCACGCCTGTCGTCGCCGACGCAACCGAGGAGAGCGACATCTCCGCCTTGTTCGATGCCGCCGGCGAAGACCTCGACCTCGCGATCTACAACGCGGGCAACAACACGCCGGGAAAGATCATCGAGATGGACGCCGATTATTTCGAGAATGCCTGGCGGGTGGTTTGTTTCGGCGGCTTCCTGTTCGGCCGCGAAGCGGTGCGCCGCATGGTGCCGAAGAAGACCGGCACGCTGCTCTTCACCGGCGCCAGCGCCTCGCTGCGCGGACGCTCCGGCTACGGCGCGTTCAACTCGGCCAAGGCTGGCGTGCGCACGCTGGCGCAGGCCATGGCCAAGGAATACGCGCCGGACGGCATCCATGTCGGCCATGTCGTGGTCGACGGCGCGATCGCCGGTGACAAGATCTTCTCGCGCTTTCCCGACGCCGCAGGCCGCGAGGACAGCCTGATCAGCATCGAGGGCATCGTCGACGGCTTCGCCTTCCTCTACCGCCAACCCGAGCGGGCCTGGTCGTTCGAGCTCGACGTCCGGACCTCCAAGGAGAAGTGGTGATGACGGGCAGGCGTGTGCGCAAAGCTTTGCGGATCATGAAACAGACAAAGAAAGCTCGCCTTGCCTTCCTGCGCAGGGCGTGGACTGAAGGCGAAGCTGGGAGTGATGGAACTCCCGCCGACTGCCCGCATCAAAGCCAAGGGGCGTGAGCTTCCGAAGGCAGCGGGCAAGTAAGCCGGCGGAGGTTCCGCGCCCAAGAGCGCAGGAGGCGCCCCCTCGAATCCGGTTCCATATTGCTGCCGACGAAGGGAGTGCCCGATAGCTGGACCCATCCCCCTGCGCCGCCTCCCTTTCCCGCAGCCAAATTCGACCCCGGTAACCCAGCATTAACCATCGCCGGGCTCTGGTAATGATGGACAATCGCGCCCGGAGCTGTCGTCGAGGCCCTTAGTTTTGACATCTTGGCAGGGAATGCAGGCGGCGGCTTTGGATGAGCCCCTGCACCCCAGAAAGACAAGGCTTTGAGCGGGCTTGCCGGCCGCGCCGGTGCTAGCGCGGCTATTGGGGAACCGGCAGCCATTTAGCTCGCCGGGACATAGGTAACGATCGCCTTGAGAGGATATTGCTGATGAATCCGGCCGAAATGGCTCAGTCCGCCCTTCCGGTTGCCGCCTCCGCCGACGTGTCGCTGATTGCGCTGTTCTGGCAGGCTCACTGGATCGTGAAATGCGTCATGCTGGGCCTGCTGTCCTGCTCGGTCTGGGTCTGGGCCATCGCGATCGACAAGATCTTTCTTTACGCGCGCACGCGGCGTTCGATGGACCGGTTCGAGCAGGCGTTCTGGTCCGGCGAGTCGATCGAGGAACTCTATCGCACGCTCTCGGCCAAGCCGACCCATTCCATGGCGGCCTGTTTCGTCGCGGCGATGCGCGAATGGAAGCGCTCCTTCGAGAGCCAGGCCCGCTCGGTTGCCGGCCTGCAGATGCGGATCGACAAGGTCATGAACGTCTCGATTTCCCGCGAGGTCGAGCGGCTGGAACGCCGGCTGCTGGTGCTCGCGACCGTCGGCTCCGCCGGCCCCTTCGTCGGCCTGTTCGGCACGGTTTGGGGCATCATGTCGAGCTTCCAGTCGATCGCGGCGTCGAAAAATACCTCTCTGGCGGTGGTGGCGCCCGGCATCGCGGAAGCGCTGTTTGCGACCGCGGTCGGCCTTATCGCCGCCATTCCTGCCACTATTTTCTACAATAAGTTCACTTCCGAGGTGAACCGGCAGGCCCAGCGGCTCGAGGGCTTTGCTGATGAATTTTCAGCCATTTTGTCTCGTCAGATCGACGAGCGGGGCTGACGGACGGCATGTATAGTGTGAAGGCGAGATTGGGCACCAAGCCATGGGCATGAACGCAGCCAGTTCGTCCGGAGGCGGCGGGCGCCGCAGCCGGCGCAAGCCGGTCATGGCCGAGATCAACGTCACGCCGATGGTCGACGTGATGCTGGTGCTGCTCATCATCTTCATGGTGTCGGCGCCGCTTTTGACCGTGGGCGTGCCGCTCGACCTGCCGCAGACCCAGGCCAAGAGCCTGGAGACGAACGATCAGAAGCCGATCCAGATGTCGGTCGACATCAACGGCAAGGTGTTCATCAACGACACCGAGATTGCGCTGAACGAGCTGATCCCGAAGCTGAAGGCGATCACGGACGCACGCGGCGGGCTCGAGGAGCGTATCTATCTGCGCGCCGACAAGAAGGCGGATTACGGCACCGTGGCCAAGGTGATGGGCCAGTTGTCGGGGGCGGGCTTCAAGAAGCTGGCGCTCGTCACGGAAGCGGATCAGGGGTCCTAGGCCGGTGAAGGTGAACGTCGACAAGACACTCGTTGCGTCGATTGCCCTCCACGTCCTCGTGATTGGATGGGGGCTGCTTACCTTTAGCAGCAAGGCCTTCATCGCGCCGGAAGAGTCGCTGCCGATCGACATCATTTCCACTGACCAGCTCGCGCAGATCACCAACGGGCAGAAGACCGGCAAGAAGGAAGAGCCGAAGCCCAAGGTCGAGAAGATCGCCGAGGCCAAGCCCGAGGAAGATTCCGTCGGCAAGGTCACCGAGAAGAAAGAGCTGATCAAGACCACCTCGACCCCCGATACGCCGCCACCGCCGCCGAAGCCTGTTGAAAAACCGGTCGAGAAGAAGCCCGATCCGCCGAAGCCGGTCGCGGAGACCAAGCCGAAGGAAGAGCCGAAGCCGCAGGAGAAGAAGCCTGATCCGGCCAAGGAAGATCCGATCGCGGAGCTCCAGAAGAAGCTGGACACCAAGAAGCCGCCGCCCAAGCCAGTGGAGCAGAAGGTCGCGGCCGTGCAGCCGCAGCAGCAGCCGAAGCCCAAGGAACGTACCTTCGATCCCGCGCAGATTGCCCGAGACCTCGACAAGCGTGCTGCGACCCGGCATGAGCTCGCGGGATCAGCGCTGAATGCGTCCGCTTCGTTGGGATCGACGTCCGGGACGGCCGCCAACAACGTCGCGACCTGGCAAGGTGCATTCCAGGGCGCGGTCAAGCGCTGCTTTACGCCTACCTATAACGGGCAGGACGCCAGCCTGTACGAAGCCGACATCGACATTCCCATGAGGGTCGACGGATCGCTGGCGTCGGAGCCGGTCATCGTCGCCGTGCGAGGACCGTCGCGGTCGATCGCCCAGGCGGTGGCAGAGAGCGCGAAGCGCGCCATCGTGCAGTGCCAGGTCTATTCGTTCCTGCCGAAGCAGCAATACGATAGCTGGAAGCTCATTCCGATGACTTTCGGCCTGAAAGACATGTTGTGACATCCGAACAAAAGAATTTTCCGATGAATGACGTTCGATCGATGAACCGCCGCCGCTTCATGACCCTGACCGGGTCGACGCTCGCATTGCTCGGGGGCGGCCAGGCTTTCGCCCAGCAGCCGCAGGGGCGGCTTCGCATTGATCCCACCGAGTTTCGTCCGATCCCGATCGCGATCACCAATTTCGTGCCGGGCTCGCCCGCCGACGGCGATGTCAGTAACGGCGTCACGCAGGTCATCACCAACAATCTGAAGCGCTCGGGTCTGTTCGCCCCGATCGACCAGGCCGCCTTCATCGAGCGCATCAGCAACATCGACGTCGCGCCGCAATTCCAGAACTGGAAGACCCTCAACGCGCAGGCCCTCGTCACCGGCCGCATGACGCGGCAGCCGGACGGCCGCCTCAAGGCCGAATTCCGCCTGTGGGATGTGGTCACCGGCCAGCAGCTCGCCGGCCAGCAATATTTCACCTCCCCGGAATATTGGCGCCGCATCGCCCACATCATCTCCGACCAGATCTACGAGCAGATGACCGGCGAAAAGGGCTATTTCGACAGCCGCGTGGTATTCGTCGACGAGTCCGGGCCGAAGGAGCGCCGCGTCAAGCGGCTCGCGATGATGGACCAGGACGGCGCCAATGTGCGCTATCTGACCCGCGGCGCCGACCTCGTGCTGACGCCGCGCTTTTCGCCGAACTCGCAAGAGATCACCTACATGGAATTCGGGCAGGGCGATCCGAAGGTCTATCTCTTCAACATCGAGACCGGACAGCGCGAGATCGTCGGCAATTTCCCCGGCATGACCTTTGCGCCGCGCTTCTCGCCGGACGGCCAGCGCGTCATCATGAGCCTGCAGCAGGGCGGTAATTCCAATCTGTTCGCGATGGATCTGCGCTCGCGCTCGACCACGCGACTGACCGACACGCCGGCGATCGACACGTCTCCGTCTTACTCACCGGACGGCACCCGCATCTGCTTCGAGTCCGATCGCGGCGGGAGGTCGCAAATCTATGTGATGGCGGCGGGCGGCGGACAGGCGCAGCGCATCTCGTTCTCCAAGGACGACAACAACGCCACCTATTCGACGCCGGTGTGGTCGCCGCGCGGCGATTACATCGCCTTCACCAGACAGGGCGGCGGGCAGTTCTCGATCGGCGTGATGAAGCCGGACGGCTCCGGCGAGCGGCTCCTCACCTCCGGCTTTCACAATGAGGGACCGACCTTCTCGCCGAACGGCCGCGTGCTGATGTTCTTCCGCGATCCCGGCGGCAATGGCGGACCGTCGCTGTTCTCCGTCGACATCTCCGGCCGCAACGAGCTGAAGGTGCCGACGCCGGGCTTCGCTTCCGATCCGGCGTGGTCGCCGCTGCTGTCCGCGACCGCAGGCCAATAGACCGCCCGCGTCCTGCAACGCGCAATGTTTTTCGAAAAAAAAGCGCCGATTTTTCGGGTTTCTGCCCGCGCGGCAAGCTTTCCTTCACCTTGCGCCCGGCAAGGCTTGCCTAGTTGCTTGATATTTCAGCAGAAATAGTTTCGCTATTGCCGAAAAACAACTCGACTTTAACGATATTCCCTCAGAAAGGCTTCATCTGGTGTGGGTAAAAGTACGCGCCAAACAGGACGCGCGTACAAACGAAAATGCAGTTCGCAAGCCAGACCGGAAAATCCGATCGAGGACAGACCGCGCCCCCGGTGTCGGCAGCGCTGAATGATTCCCTGTTCGAAGCGCCCGGTCCGCTGTTTGCGGGTATCGTCTTCGTCGCCATCGGCGCCACCATCACGGCGCTGAGGACCGGACAAACTCTGACCTGGGCGACGGTGGCCCTGATCATCCTGGCCGGTGCTCTCCGCTTGTTCGATCTGCGGCGCTTCCTGCCGCGCAAAGCCAGCCTGACCGCCGAAGAAGCCGTGCTCTGGCAAAGACGCTATCTGATCGGCGCGTTGATCCAGGCCGCTGCCATCGGAACATGGTGCGGGCTCGCCTTGGTGAGCACTGACGACGCCGTCGTCCACATGATCGCCCTCTCCATCACCACCGGGATCGTCGGGGGAGGCGCCGGACGGGCTTACGGGCGGCCATCGATCTACCATCTGCAGGCTGGCCTCATGTTCGGTCCGGCCGTCATCGCGCTGGCGTCGTGGGGCACGCCCTACTACATCGCCATGTCAGTCGTGAGTGCCGCATTCCTGCTGGCGATCATGCAGCTCTCGGCCAATCTGCACAGAATATTCATGCGTGCGGTCGTGGCCCGTGAACGCGAAGCGGCGCTCGCCGGCCAGTTCGACACCGCCCTGAACAACATGCCGCACGGCCTGTGCATGTTCCGTGTCGACCGGCAGCTCGCGGTGATGAATCACCGGTTCAGCGAGATGCTGGACCTCCCCAACGATCTCGCCCGGAACGGCATCAGCGCGCGTGACATCCTCGCCGCGTGCGTCAGCTCCGGCTCGATCTCGGCCGCGAGCGGCGAGATGATCGTCACCGAGATCGAGAATTCGCATGCGAACGAGATCGTGACCGTCGATCCCGACGCGGCGAGAAACCGGTCATTGTCCTGGACGGTCCAGCCGATGGCCGACGGCGGCGCAGTGCTGCTGCTCGAGGACGTGACCGAGCGGCGCAATGCCGAGGAAAAGATCACCCATCTTGCCCGCTACGACGAATTGACGGCGCTCCCCAACCGCGTCCATTTCCGCAACGAGATCGAATCCCTGCTGGCGGCCTCGCGTCATTCCGAACGGCTCTCCGCGCTGCTGTTCATCGACCTCGACCAGTTCAAGCAGGTCAACGACACACTCGGCCATCCCTGCGGCGACCAGCTCCTTTGCGCGGTGGCCAACCGCCTGCGCGAGATGCTGCGGCCCGAGGATTTCGTCGCCCGCTTCGGCGGCGACGAGTTCGTCGTATTCCAGCAGAATATCAGCGCGCCCGAGGATGCGGCGAGCCTTGCCCGCCGTATCGTCGAGCGCCTGAGCGAGCGCTACCGGATCGACAATCATTTGGTCGAGATCGGCGCCAGCGTCGGCATCGCGCTGACCTCGCCGGAGGGCGTCAGCGCCGACACGCTGCTCAAGAACGCCGACATGGCACTCTACCGCGCCAAGGCCGACGGCCGCGGCACCTTCTGCTTCTTCCGCGACGAGATGGCGGCCACCGTCGAGGCCCGCCGTATCCTCGAGCTCGATCTGCGCAAGGCGCTCGCCAACGAGGAATTCGAGCTGTTCTACCAGCCGCTGGTCAATCTGAAGTCCGGCAAGATCAGCACCTGCGAAGCGCTGCTGCGCTGGAATCATCCGGTGCGCGGCACGGTCTCGCCGGTCGACATCATCCCGGTCGCCGAGGACATGGGCCTGATCGTCGATCTCGGCCGCTGGATCCTGCGCCGGGCCTGCATCGAATGCATGAAGTGGCCGGAGGGCGTCAGCGTCGCCGTCAACTTCTCGCCGCAGCAATTCCACCAGCGCGACGTGCTGAGCGAGATCCGCTACGCGCTAGAAGTCTCTGGCCTGCCGGCGCACCGCCTCGAGATCGAGATCACCGAATCCTCGCTGCTGCGCAACACCCAGCTCACCCACGATATCCTGTCGCAGCTGCATGCGCTCGGCGTGCGCATCTCGCTGGACGATTTCGGCACCGGCTATTCGAGCCTCAGCTATCTGCACAACTTCCCGATGCAGAAGGTCAAGATCGACCGCTCCTTCCTCGAGGGCATCGACACCGACCGGCCGCTGACGCTGTTGCGCGGCGTGGCGCGGCTGTCGGCCGACCTCGGCATGGCGGTCGTGGTCGAGGGCATCGAGACCAACGAGCAGCTCGAGCTGGTCAGCGCCGACGGTACCGTCTCCGAAGGGCAGGGCTACCTGTTCAGCCGGCCGGTTCCGGCCGTCCGGATCCGTCAGTTGCTCGACGCCTCGCATGGCCGCCGCATCGGAGACGCTCAGATCGTCTCGATCTCGTCGCGGTCGTTCGGCTAGCTTCGCGTTCCCGGCCGTCGCCATTTCCTCAATGTTTCCCTGTATTTCCACGGGGTCTTGCGGGCCGTGACCCTTAACCCTAACAGTTCGAACCCTTTGCAATTCGGTTAAGGAGTCATTAATCTCGCCCCACTCGCGGAAGTTGCCCTGAGTGGGCGGGAGTATGTGATGAAGTCAGGAGCCGAGCCGCGCGCGCCGCTCGAAATTCGAGGGGCAGGGTTGTTCGACCGGCTCGACTATCGCCTCGTCGAAACCCCCGAGGACCGTGATGCGGTCTACGCGATGCGCTACCGGGCCTACCTGCACGGCGGACTGATCTCGCCGAACGCGTCCCAGCGGATCATCGACACCTACGACGATGCACCCAACGCCTGGATCTTCGGGGTCTATCTCGACGGCGAACTCTGCAGTTCTCTCCGCCTTCACGTCCTGACGTCAGAATGGCGGATGTCCTACACCACGGAATTGTTCGGCGATGTTCTCAACGCGCGCCTCGATCGAGGTGAGGTTTTCGTCGATCCCGCGCGTTTTGCTGCAGATCCGGACAAGGGCCAGCGATTTCACGAGCTCCCTTATCTGACGCTGCGGCTGGCCTATCTGGCCTGCGATCATTTCAATGCCGATCTCGGACTTGCGATGGTGCGTACGGATCACCAGGCGTTTTATCGCCGGATCTTCCTGCATGAGACCCTGACGGAGCCGCGTCCGTTCCCGGGCTGGCATTCGCGGCAGGTGGTCCTGATGGCCTCCGATTTCTCCAAGCTCCGGGAGCGGGTCTTGACCCGCTTTCCCATCATGCGCTCGAGCGCCTTCGAGCGAAGGATGCTGTTCGATCGCGGCGGCCAGTCCCAGGCTGGGTCCCGGCCGGTGCTCGTCCCAGCCACTACCGTGGCCTGATCGGCTAACGCCGGTTCCCGCCAAAGTCCCCGCAAAGGCCCAAAATTCCAGCAGACTGGGCGTTTTTGCCGGCTAACGTGGCTTGCCTTCACCCTCGCGCCACATTTACAACCCATTAACCATGGCGGGTGCTTTTCGCTGGTTGGGGGCATTTGACCGGCTGAGGCAAGGTTCCGTCAAGGTTGACGGAACGTTCGCTTAACCAACCCCCTGTAGACCGGACAGCAGTGGACGAACGTGAGCGTGGAGGCTCCGGAATGAAATATCCTATGCGTATCCTCCAGGGATTGAAGCTGGCCGCGGTGGTTGCCATCGCATTGTCGATGGGCGCCTGCGCCAAGCAGAACGCGGGCCTGGATGCGAACGCGAGCGCGGCGACGCCGGGCAGCCAGCAGGATTTCGTGGTCAACGTGGGCGACCGCGTGTTCTTCGAGAGCGACCAGACCGACCTGACCCCGCAGGCGATCGTGACCCTCGAGAAGCAGGCGCAGTGGCTGCAGACCTATCCGCGCTACTCCTTCACCATCGAAGGTCACGCCGACGAGCGCGGCACCCGTGAATACAACATCGCGCTCGGCGCCCGCCGCGCCCAGTCGGTGCGGTCGTTCCTCGCCTCGCGCGGCATCGATGCGAACCGCATGCGCACGATCTCCTACGGCAAGGAGCGCCCGGTCGCCGTGTGTAACGACATCTCCTGCTGGTCGCAGAACCGTCGCGCTGTGACCGTGCTGAACGCGAGCTCCTGACGTTAGTCAGCCGCTGTTCATCTTCAGAAACCGATTATGCCGGCGCCCTCTCGGGCGCCGGTTTCGTTTCAGCGATCTGTGACTGAAACCCCGTGGTGCCAGTCACATTTTTGGCGTACTGCCTCTCAAAGTGTGGCGCGTCGCATGGTCCGTCGCAGATTTCGTTTTCGTCGTCAGGGCAAGATGTCATCCAATTTCAAGGCAATTACCGGCACCGTGGCGATCGCCGCGCTGCTCTCTTTGTGCGCGCCTGCATTCGCCCAGTCGGACGATGATCCCGAGATGCGGATCGAGCGGCTGGAGAACCAGCTGCGCCAGCTCACCGGCCAGAACGAAGAGCTGCAATATCGCAACCGCCAGCTCCAAGATCGCATCCAGCAGCTCGAAGGTGCTGCGCCCGGCCAGGCGCCGGCGCAGCCCAACGCCGCAGCCGTGCCGCCCGCCCAAATCGCGCCGGCCTACCGCCAGCAGCAGGCCGCGCAGCCGAATTACGAGCAGCCGCAGATCGCTTCTCCCGCGCCGATCGTTCAGGAGCAGCCGGGCCCGGGCGCGCCCGGCACACGCCGCCGCGGCGATGCGTTCGATCCGAGCCAGACTCCGAACGCGCCCGGCGCGCCGCGTGTGCTTGGTGGCGGCCAGCAGCCCATGTCTGCGGGAACTCAGGGCGGCGCGCCCGGTGGCCGTGGCCCCGGCGAGCCGCTCGACCTCAACAACAATGGTGGCCGCTATCCGCAGGCCGCGGCCCAGCCCGGCTATCCGCCGGCGCAACCGGGCTCTCCCGCGCCGGCTGGTGTTCCGGCTCTCGCGACCTTGCCGCCGTCGGCGACGCCGCGAGACGAGTTCGACCTCGGCATCGGCTACATGCAGCGCAAGGACTATGCGCTTGCCGAGCAGACCATGAAGAATTTCACGGCGAAATATCCGAGCGACCCGCTGCTCGGTGACGCGCAATACTGGCTCGGCGAAAGCTATTTCCAGCGCCAGCAATATCGCGACTCGGCCGAGGCCTTCCTCGCCGTCACCACCAAATACGACAAATCGGCCAAGGCGCCGGACGCGCTGTTGCGGCTCGGCCAGTCGCTCGCCGCGCTGAAGGAGAAGGAAGCCGCCTGCGCCGCCTTCGGCGAGGTCGGCCGCAAATATCCGCGCGCCTCCGCCGGCGTCAAAGCCGCGGTGGATCGCGAGCAGAAGCGGGTGAAGTGCTGAGGCGCCGCACCGAACGCTGACAAGGCGGATGGTGCTGCGCTAGACTGTCTGACGATTGCCGGGCCGCGTCATGTCAGACGACGACGATTCTCCGATCTCCGCACGCGCGGCGAAGCAGCTCTTCGCCGAGCTGAAAGCTGCGCCCGCGCTGGTGCTCGCGGTTTCCGGCGGGCCCGATTCGGTCGCGCTGATGTGGCTTGCCGCGCGCTGGCGGCGCGGTCTCGCGCGCGGCCCGGAGCTCACCGTCGTCACCGTCGATCATGGCCTGCGGGTGGAGGCGGCGCGCGAGGCGCGCGAGGTCAAGTGGCTCGCCACAGAACTCGGCTTGACGCACCGGACCCTGCGCTGGCGCGGTGCAAAGCCGGCCACGGGATTGCCCGCCGCCGCCCGCGAAGCCCGCTACCGCCTGCTCGCGCAGGCCGCCCGCTCTACTGGGGCGAGCCATGTGCTGACCGCGCACACCCGCGACGACCAGGCCGAGACCCTGCTGATGCGGCTGCTCCGTGGCAGCGGCATCGCAGGTCTGTCGGCGATGGCGCGCTTCACGCCGCGCGACGGACTCGTGCTGGCGCGCCCGCTGCTCGACGTCCCGAAATCGCAGCTCATCGCCACCCTGAAGCGGGCCAGGATCGCCTTTGCCGACGATCCCACCAACCGCGACGCCGCCTTCACGCGGCCGCGGTTGCGGGCGCTGCTGCCGCAGCTCGCAGCCGAGGGCGGCGACGCCCGCACGCTGGTCCGTCTGTCGGCGCGGCTCGCCAGGGCGAACGCGGCAGTCGAGGTGCTGACCGACGGCGCCGAGCGCTTCCTCCGTTTGCGGGATCGCGGCGATGCACCGCAGCCGGGCGTTCGCAGTTTCGAGGCCGCGGCCTTCGCCGCCCTGCCGGAGGAAGTCCGGCTGCGGCTGTTGCTGCGGGCGATCGACGCGCTCGGGCACGAGGGGCCTGCGGAACTCGGCAAGGTCGAGACCCTGCTGGCCGCGCTCGATCAGGCCGTGCGCGAAGGTCGGGGAGCACCCGTAAGGGGCCGTGCCATCCTGAAGCAGACCCTGGCGGGAGCCTTGATCAGCTTGGCCTGCGGGCGTATCCACATCGCGCCCGCACCGGCCCGGCGGTCCCAAGGAAACGTGAAAGCAAACGTGAAAAGGGGCTTGAAGGGCGGCTGAGGGCGGATCATGACACCGGCCGTTTCGGCCGGACACCGTCAGGACACCTTAACCAGGCAGGAAAAACCCCGCACCTGATGCCATTATTTCAGCGGGAATCGCTCTAAGATGGGATAAATAGTCCCATCTCGTTCCCTTGGCAGCGACCGGGGCGGCACCTAAATTGTATACGTCTAACCGAGAGGATTCCTTGGGGATTTTCTCTAGTCTGCCCAAGGATGAGGCCGCGATCCGCGCGACCACGAAGGAAGATCGATGAACGCCAATCTGCGCAATTTCGCCCTCTGGGTCATCATTGTTTTGCTGCTGTTGGCGTTGTTCACGCTCTTCCAGAATCCGGGTCAGCGGGCCTCCTCGCAGGACATCGCCTTCTCGCAGCTCTTGAGCGAAGTTGACCAGGGCCGTGTCCGCGACGTCGTGATCCAGGGCCCTGATATCCACGGCACCTTCACCAACGGCTCCAGCTTCCAGACCTATGCGCCGAGCGACCCGACGCTGGTGAAGCGCCTGTACGACAGCAAGGTCCAGATCACCGCGAAGCCGCCCGGCGACAACGTGCCGTGGTTCGTCTCGCTGCTGGTCTCCTGGCTGCCGTTCATCGCGCTGATCGGCGTCTGGATCTTCCTGTCGCGGCAGATGCAGGGCGGCGCCGGCAAGGCGATGGGCTTCGGCAAGTCGCGTGCGAAGATGCTGACCGAGGCCCATGGCCGCGTCACCTTCGAGGACGTCGCAGGCGTCGACGAAGCCAAGCAGGACCTGCAGGAGATCGTCGAATTCCTCCGCGACCCCGGCAAATTCCAGCGCCTCGGCGGCCGCATTCCGCGCGGCGTGCTGCTGGTCGGCCCTCCCGGTACCGGCAAGACCCTGATCGCGCGTGCGGTCGCGGGCGAAGCCAACGTGCCGTTCTTCACCATTTCCGGTTCGGACTTCGTCGAAATGTTCGTCGGCGTCGGCGCCAGCCGTGTCCGCGACATGTTCGAGCAGGCCAAGAAGAATGCACCCTGCATCATCTTCATCGACGAAATCGACGCGGTCGGCCGTCACCGTGGCGCCGGTCTCGGCGGCGGCAATGACGAGCGCGAGCAGACGCTGAACCAGTTGCTGGTCGAGATGGACGGCTTCGAGGCGAATGAGGGCGTGATCCTGATCGCCGCGACCAACCGTCCCGACGTGCTCGATCCCGCGCTGCTGCGTCCCGGCCGCTTCGACCGCCAGGTCGTCGTGCCGAATCCCGACGTCGTCGGCCGCGAGCAGATCCTCAAGGTCCACGTCCGCAAGGTGCCGCTGGCGCCGGATATCAACCTCAAGACCATCGCGCGCGGCACGCCCGGTTTCTCCGGCGCCGACCTGATGAACCTCGTCAACGAAGCCGCCTTGACCGCTGCCCGCCGCAACAAGCGCATGGTCACCCAGGCCGAGTTCGAGGAAGCCAAGGACAAGGTGATGATGGGCGCCGAGCGCAAGTCGCTCGTCATGACCGAGGAAGAGAAACTGCTGACGGCCTATCACGAGGGCGGTCATGCCATCGTCGGCCTCAACGTCGTCGCGACCGATCCGATCCACAAGGCGACCATCATTCCGCGCGGCCGTGCGCTCGGCATGGTGATGCAACTGCCCGAGCGCGACAAGCTGTCGATGTCGCTTGAGCAGATGACCTCGCGCCTCGCCATCATGATGGGCGGCCGTGTCGCCGAAGAGCTGATCTTCGGCCGCGAGAAGGTCACCTCGGGTGCGTCCTCCGACATCGAGCAGGCCACGCGGCTCGCCCGCATGATGGTGACGCGTTGGGGCCTGTCCGAGGCGCTCGGCACCGTGTCCTATGGCGAAAACCAGGATGAGGTTTTCCTCGGCATGTCGGTGTCGCGCACCCAGAACGCCTCGGAGGCGACGGTCCAGAAGATCGACACCGAGATCCGGCGTTTCGTCGAAGAGGGCTACAACGAAGCGACGCGGATTCTCACCGAGAAGCGCGCCGATCTCGAAGCGCTGGCCAAGGGCCTGCTCGAGTTCGAGACGCTCTCCGGCGACGAGATCATCGACCTGCTCAAGGGCAAGAAGCCGAACCGCGAGTCCGTGCTCGAGCCGACCACGCCGCGCGCCTCCGCCGTGCCCCCGGCCGGCAAGTCGCGCCCGCGGCCCGATCCGGATCCCGGCCTGGAGCCGCAGCCGCAGGCGTAATTGCAAGCGGCGAGAGACGAATTGAAAAGCGCGGCGGAAACGCCGCGTTTTTTGTTGGGTGGTCAGTCGCGACAGAAGTGGTGGGCACGCTTGCGCTTTGCCCACCCGATGGCCGCCACGTATAATGAGTGGAGTCAGCGCCGATGTCATGGCATGCTCGCCTCAAATAAGGGTGCGGCACGATCGCACCAGAAAAAGGGGAGGGGAAGCCGATGCGCTTTACTGCGGCATTGGGCGCGCTTGGCGCCGTTTCAATCCTGCTATTGCCTGCCCCATCCATCGCCGCCGAGATGCGCGGCGTCACTGCGACCGAGATCAAGATCGGCCAGACCATGCCCTATAGCGGGCCGGTCTCCGCCTTCGGCGCGCTCGGCAAGGGCGAGGTCGGTTATTTCAAGATGCTCAACGACAAAGGCGGCATCAACGGCCGCAAGGTCAATCTGATTTCGCTCGACGATAGCTACGCGCCGCCGAAATCGGTCGAGCAGACCCGCCGCCTGGTGGAGAGCGACGAGGTGGCGCTGATCTTCTCCTCGATCGGTACCGCGCATAACACCGCGATCGCAAAATATCTCCAGAGCAAGAACGTGCCGCAGCTCTTCATCGGCTCCGGCGCCTCCAAATTCGCCGACATCGTGCAATATCCGCAAGCGACGATGGGCGTGCAGGGGCCGTTTCGTTACGAGGCGCGGCTCTATGCGCGCTACGCGCTCGCCAAGAACCCGAACGCGAAATTCGCCGTGATCTCGCAGAACGACGATTACGGCCGCGACTATCTCGCCGGCCTCAAGGACGTGCTCGGCGAGAAATACGATTCCGTCGTCACCAATGCGACCTACGAGATCCAGGACCCGACCATCGATTCCCAGATCGTGAAATTGAAGGCATCGGGCGCCGACGTGTTCGTGATCGCGGCGACGCCGAAATTCGCGGCGCAAGCGATCCGGAAATCCTTCGAGATCGGCTGGCGGCCGATGACGTTCCTGTCCAACGTCGCGGTGTGGATCTCGACAGTGATGGAGCCCGCAGGCTTGGAAGCCGGCACCGGCATTCTCTCCACGGCTTACGTGAAGGACCCCGATGATCCCGCCTGGAAGGACGATCCGGGTGTGAAGGACTGGCGCGCGTTCATGACGAAATATGTGCCTGAGGCCGACCAGCACGACACCAATTACGTCAATTCCTACAACAGCGCGATGGCGCTGGAGGCGGTGCTGAAAGCCTGCGCCAATGATCTCTCCGCCGAGAACATTTTGAAGCAGGCGTTTTCGATCCACGATCTCGAATTGCCAATGCTGCTGCCCGGCATCAAGATCAACACCAGTGCGACCGACCACGTCCCGGTCGACCAGATGCAGTTCATGCGTTTCAACGGCAAGAGCTGGGAGCGCTTTGGCGAGTTGCAGACCGGGAATTGATGCGCTGCCCTTGCTCTTGTAGCCCGGATTGCGCTGCGCTCCATCCGGGCTACGGGAGCTTCAATGATCCTCCCCGTCGACGAGACACCCGCCAGATCACGAACAGGGCATCGCAACGGGGCTAAAATGCCTCTTGCTGGCCATGATTTCGAGCGTACATTCGCCCGATCTGGGCGATGGCAGGGCAGTTGCAATGACGGCTCAGTCCCACAAGACCGCAGAACAGGAGTATGAGGAGCAGGTTCGCATCCTCATCCGTATCGTTTCAGCCTCCACTTTGGGACTTCTCGCGTTTGCTGGGGGGCTGCTGATCGGGACCTTTCTGTTTTCGTGATCGAAGATGAATGACCGGCTCTCCTGGAGCTGCGTCTTCACTGCGATGTCGTCACGGCCGCGCCTTCGGCATTGTCGCGCACATGGACAATTGCGACCTTGTCGCCATACACCCGCTTCCAGCCCTTGATATGATCCAGCATCTGCGCCGCCGGTGAATCCGGCGTCAGCAGCGTTGCCTCGATGCTGTTGTCGTCGAGCATGCGCAAGAGGCCGGAGAGGTCGCGGCCGTCTTCGGCGGCAAAATAGTTCATCAGGAATTTTTCGCCGTAGAGCTCCGATCGTCCGTCGACGAAGGGCTTGATGTCGCGGACGATGAGGTAGCCGCCAAATCCGTAGGAATTGAAGATGCGCGCGGTCTTGCGCTCGATGAGCAAATCGACTGCCGCAACCGGCGTCTGTACCGTGGAGAATTCGAAGGCATGACGGCCTGCAAAGGTCGCCGTGGCACTCGCGGTCGCGAGCACGATTGCCACCGCGGCCAGCGCCGCCGGAGCACCGGGAGCCATTCTCAAGCCGCGCGGTGCATCCGACGCGGGCCTGAACCAGCTGCTCAGCGGCTGCGCCAGCACCAGCGGGACGAGCACGCCAAAGGTCTCGATGCTGCGGACATGCGCCAGCGCCATCCAGGTGGTGCCGAGGATCAGCAGCACGCGCGGCGGCGACAGCGATAGCCCACGCGTGAGCGCGAGACCGAGCAGGCCGAGCAGCGCGCCCGCGAACGGGCTGAACGAGCTGAAGTCGGCCGGTCGCCATTCGGCGATGACGGAGAAGGATTTTCCGAGGCTGAGGATGCGGGCGGCACCGAACAGCGTGTCCAGGCCATAGGGCGTGCAGCAGCTCGCCGCCAGCGCACCAAGCCCGAACGCGGTCCAGCGCATCGCGAGCGCCAGCCGCCGCGCCGGCGCCGCGCGCCAGAGCGCCTCGATGCCGATCGCGCCAATCAAGGCGAGGCCGAGCACGAAGCCGCCGTGAAGATTGGCCCACAGCACCATCAGCGGCAGCAGCCGGAAGGACGGCGCGCGGCCGCGGTCGGCCGCGGCCATCAAGCCTCCGGTCCAGGCAACCATGACCGGCAACGCCAGCACGTGTGGGCGGGCCAGCAGATGCGGCGCCGCCAGCGTCATCGCCAGCAGGCAGAACACCAGCGCATAGGGCAGGTCGAGATGCCGTTGCAGGAAGCTCAGCAGCAATCCCATCGCCAGCGCGATCGCGGCCGCGGTGAGCACGACGGGGCCGGCCCATCCCCAATGCGAATAGGCGGTCGCGAACAGGACTTGCGACAGCCATGAGGTCGAGAGCCAGACGTCACCCTGATGCGTCAATGAATAGAAGTCGGTCCAGGGCACCGTGCGATGATCGAGGATCCACTCACCGACCTTGATCTGCCAGAGCGTGTCGGGATCGTGCAGCAGGCTGTCGCCGTTCACCAGCAGCAGCAGAAAGGTCGCGGCCGCGACGCACAGCGGCGCCAGATTGCGCTGCGCGCGTGCGATCGGAACGCTGGCCGCGATGGTCATGGTTTGGCCGGCGCGGCCGCCGCCGGCTCACCATCGCGCACATGGATCACGGCGATGTCGTCGGCATAGAGCCGCTTCCAGCCCTTGATGTGATCGAGCACCTGGGCGGCCGGGCTGTCGGCGACCATCAGCGTGGCGTCGATCTTGTACTCTTCCAGCAGCCGCGTCAGGTTGTCGAGCTTCTTGACCTCGACTGCCTTGAAGAAGTCCATCACGAACTTCTCGCCATAGAGCTCGGCGCGGCCGTCGACGAACACCGGGATGTCGCGCGAGATCAGATAGCCGCCGAACTGATAGGCGTTGAAGATGCGCTGCGCCTTGCGTTGCTGGAGCAGGTCGACGGCGGCGACCGGCGTCTGGTCCATCGTGAAGGTGAAGCGATGATGCGACATGTAGATCGAGGTCGTGGTCCAGGCCGCGGCAGCGATCATCAGCGCGCCGGTGATGGTGACGTAGCGCGCTGCCCAGCTTTCGCCGGCCTGCTCAGTATCTTGCGGCAGCGGCGATGTCTCGCCGAGCGGCTTGGCCAGCACCAGCGGCACCAGGAAGGCAAAGGCCTCGATGCTCCTGACATGGGTGAGCCCCATCCAGGTGAAGAGCAGGATCAGCAGGATGCGCGGCGGCGACAGCGTCAGGCCGCGAAACAGGCCGATCGCGATGAGGCCGAGGATGGCGCCTTCGAAGGCGGAGAACGAGGCGAAATTGGCCGGCATCCATTCCGAAATGACCGACAGCAGCTCGCCGAGATTGAGGATGTTGGTCGCGCCCAGCAGCGTGCGCCAGCCATAGGGCGTGACGCAGGCTGCCAGCATGGCGGCGACGCCGAACAGGAACCAGCGCGCGAGCAGCCGGACCTGCTTGCCGGAATCGAGCGTCCAGATTGCCTCCACCGCCATCGGGCCGATCAGCGCGAGGCCGAGCACGAAGCCGCCGTGAAGGTTGGCCCACAGCGACATCAGCGGCAGCCAGACCCAGGACGGCGTGACCTTGCGGTCGGCCGCATTCATGAGACTGCCGACCCAGGCGATCATCACCGGCAGTGCCAGCATGTGCGGTCGCGCCAGGATGTGGTGCAGCGACAGCAGCACGGCCAGCATCGCGAACAGCACCGAGCGCGGAATTTCGAGATGCGCATCGAGCAGATAGACGAAGATCGCAGCCGACGCCGCAATCGCGAGCGCAGTGAGGACCACCGGCCCGGCCCAGTCCCATTGCGCGTAAGAGATGGCGTACAGGATTTGCGACAGCCAGGACGTCGAGATCCACGGCTCGCCGGCGCGGGTGAAGGAATAGAAGTCTGTATAGGGCAGGGCGTGGTGATCGAGGATCCACTGCCCGATCTTGATCTGCCAGAACGAGTCGGAGTCCTGAAGCAGGGTGTCGCCGATATAGAGAAAGAACAGATAGGCGCCCGCGCCGACACACAGCGGCACCAGCGCTCGCGCGCGGCTCTGTACCGCAATGCTGTTGGTGAAGGATAGGGACATGCCGCCTCGTCTTGTTCTTGGTCCTGTTGGCCGAGCGGGGTGCATTTGACCACGGCGGTCATAACTTCCCGTAAATCGGCGCAACTGGAGTGTGATGGCTTTTGGTTTCAACCTCCCCCGCTTGCGGGCAGGGCAATCGCATATGGATTTCACGAGGATGGTCCGCGGTCTTGCTCCGCCTCTCCCGCTTGCGGGAGAGGCCGCCGCGCTCGCAGAGCGCGGCGGGTGAGGGCTCTCGCCACGCAGGGACGTCCTCCACAATCCTCGACAATTCCGACGCGGAAGCACCCCCACCCAGCCCTCCCCGCAAGCGGGAGAGGGAGCGGACCACCGTCGCGGCGACAATCGAGCCTAATCCCGTCGCGTTTTCGAGCGAAGTGGATACCGGTTCGCGTCAAGAAAACGCGTTAAAACAAGAATCCGGAGATTTCATCGGAGCAGAGAGCGTTTGGCGAGGCTTCATGTCCCTGCAATTTAACCGATTGTTTTAGATTTCGGTTTACCATCGTCGAATACATACAAACGGTTCCGTATTTCCGCAGTCGAATTAACTGCGGCGCAAGTCTTTGCCTTTACGCTCGGTTTCATGGTCGGGCGGCGCTGGGAAGCCGAAAAGACCAGACCAGTTGTAGCCTCGTGTCCTCTTTGGGAGCAGTTTATGAAGAACCTCGTTTCGCGTTTCGTGAAGGATGAATCCGGCGCCACCGCCATCGAATACGGCCTGATCGCCGCCGGCATCGCGCTGGCGATCATCACCGTCGTCAACAACCTCGGCACCACGCTGAACGCCAAGTTCGGCTCGATCTCGTCCAGCCTCAAGTAAGCCGGACGATCAACGGAATAGCGAAGAGCCCCGTCATCGACGGGGCTCTATTGCTTTGTCAGGCGCATCGGCGCGGGGCATTCGACAATCCGGCTTAAGCCTCCTTCAAGTCACTGGGGTGTATGGCTTGAACGCATCTGCGTCACCGTATTGCGTCAAAGGAAGCCGCATGGCCGAAGCTTCGTCCGCCCCGCCTGCTGTTGGTCGTCACGGCACACTCCCTGCAACGCTCCTCAACATCTCCTTCGTGCTGGCGATCGTCACGCTGGCGTATTTTCCGACGGCCTATCTCACGCATGTGTGGATCTTCGGCGCGGACGGACGCGGCATCCCGACGGACTTCGTCAATGTCTGGGCCGCCGGAAAACTGGCGCTCGAGGGCCATCCCGCGCAGGCCTGGGATTGGGACATCCAGAAGCAGGTCGAGCTGGCGCTGCTCCAGCAGGATTTTGTCGGCCATTTCGCCTGGCACTATCCGCCGCCCTTCCTGTTCGTCGCGTCATTCCTCGCACAGTTTCCCTATGCGGTGGCTTTCATCGGTTGGGCCGCGTTCAGCATGGTGCCCTATCTCGCCGTGATGCGCGCGATCATCGGGCGCAACGCGGGCCTGGTGCTTGCGATTGGATTTCCAGCCACCTTCATCAACATCCTGGTCGGTCAGAACGGCTTCCTCACCGCCTCCCTGATCGGCGGCATGCTTTATCTGCTGCCGACGCGGCCCGTGCTGGCCGGAATCTGCCTGGGCCTTCTAAGCTACAAACCCCAATATGGATTGCTGTTTCCGCTGGTGCTGATCGCTGCCGCCGAGTGGACGGTGATTTTCACCGCTGGCATCGTCACCGTGACGATCGCAGGGGCGTCCTGGCTCGCTTTCGGGACCGAAAGCTGGCAGGCCTTCTTCCACTGGATTCCGATGTTCTCGCAGGCGTTCCTGACCGAAGGAAGGGCACCCTGGTTCAAGATGCAGAGCATCTTTGCGTTGGTGCGCTATGTCGGCGGCACCGAGCAGCTCGGATGGATATTCCAGTGGGTGTTGACGGCAGCGGTTGGCGTCGTGCTGGTTGCGACGTGGCGGAGCAGGCTGCCCTACGCGCTGAAGGCGGCGATGCTCGCGGCGGCAACGCTGCTCACGACGCCCTATCTCTTCATGTACGATCTGGTCGTGCTGGGCATCGCGGTGGCCTTTCTCATCCGCGCCGGGCTCGATGAAGGTTTCGCGCGCCATGAGGTGATGGCCCTGGCTCTCGTCTTCGCGCTGCTTGCGACCTTCCTGTTTCTCGGGCAACCGGTGGGCTTCCCGGCGATCCTCATCGTCTACGGGCTGGTCCTCGGCCGCTGCGCAGCCTGGCGGGCTGCCGAGGCTGCATCAACGCACCTTGCTGCAACGCGAACGTAATCAGCAGACCACCGTCAGCATATTTGCGTCTTGTGTTCCGCTTTGAATAGTAGTTCAGTTCTTGCGGGGCGATTTGCATCTAGTGCAGTGACGAAGCGTTCGGCCGCGGGCGTGCGGCAAGCGTGTGGGACAGGAAGCGCGCCATGGTTTATCGGCGAACGCATCAAGTGGTTAAGCGCCTTGCGGCTCGGCGCAGCGCCATCCTGGCGGCGGCAAGGGAAGCTGCAGCCGAAGGCGGCATGGCGGCGGTGCAGATCGCGCCGGTCGCAGTCCGGGCCAATGTGGCGGCCGGCACCGTCTATCGCTACTTCCCCTCCAAGGCCGAGCTGATCTCCGAATTGATTTCCGAGGTCTCCCGCGACGAACTCGCGGCGATCCGGCGCGCGGCCGATGCCGCGCCCGGCCCGTCCTCCGCGCTGGCGGCGGCCGTGACCACCGTTGCGGTCCATACGCTGTCGCAACGCCGGCTGGCCTGGGGCATTTTGGCCGAGCCCGTCGATGTCGATGTCAGTGCCTCACGCCTTGCCAGCCGCCGCGAGATTGCCGGCGAGATGGCTTCGCGGATCGATGCGGCCGTGCGCGCCGGCCATCTGCCGGCGCAGGACACCGCGCTCGCCGCGACCGCGCTCCTGGGTGCGCTGCACGAAGCGCTGGTCGGCCCGCTTGCGCCCGACAATCTCGAAGATCCCGCGAAGATGCGCGATGCGGTGCAGACCGTGACGCTGCTTGCGCTGCGCGCCGTCGGCGTCATGGATGCCCGCGCCCGCGGTCTGGTGGTGCAGCAGACGCTGCTGCCGACGACCAAGGCGCTGGTCGGGGCGTAAAAACGCCGGCGCGACAGGGACGGAGACCTGATCGCGCTCAGGCCATTGCCTGAGCATGTCTTTTCGCAGAATCCGCGCACGGCATCCGGACGGGCCGGCTACTGTGCATGGGGTTGTTTTCGACTTTTTTGTCGGAGGGGCCGCGCGCGGTTCAGATTTCCGCTTCGCCCTCGGGGCCGACCGAGGCGATGCGCACCATGTTGGTGGTGCCGGGAATGCCGAGCGGCACGCCGGCGACGATGATCACGCGCTGGCCGGCGCGGACGAAACCGTCGCGGAACGCGATCTGGCCGGCGCGGCTCACCATGTCGTCCTGGTCGCGCGCATCGTCCGCCACCACGCAATGCACGCCCCACACGACGGCGAGCCGGCGGCCGGCCTGGATGTTCGGCGTGATCGCCACGATCGGCGGCTTCGGCCGCTCGCGCGCCACGCGCACGGCTGTCGAGCCAGAGCTGGTCCAGCAGATCAAAGCGGGCAGGTCGAGCGTCTCGGCGATCTGCCGCGCGGCATCCGCAATGGCGTCGCCCGCGGTGGCTTCCGGCGGGGGGCGCTGTGCCGTCAACACGGAGCGGTAGATCGGGTCGCGCTCCACTTCCTCGCCGATGCGGTTCATGGTCGAGACCGCCTCGACCGGGAATTTGCCCGCGGCCGATTCCGCCGACAGCATGATGGCGTCGGCGCCCTCGTAGACGGCGGTGGCGACGTCGGAGACTTCGGCGCGGGTCGGCACCGGCGACTGGATCATCGATTCCAGCATTTGCGTTGCGACCACCACCGGCTTGCCGGCGCGGCGCGCCATGCGCGTCATTTGCTTTTGCAGGCTCGGCACCCGCTCCAGCGGCAGCTCGACGCCGAGGTCGCCGCGCGCCACCATCAGCGCGTCGGAGGCCTCGATGATGTCGGCGAGGCGGTCGATCGCCTGCGGCTTCTCGATCTTGGCCATGACCGCGGCGCGGCCGCGGATCATCTTCTTGGCTTCGAGCACGTCGTCGGCGCGCTGCACGAAGGACAGCGCGATCCAGTCGACGCCGGTCACAAGTGCGGCCTCGAGGTCGGCGCGGTCCTTCGGCGTCATCGCCGAGACCGGCAGGTCCGTATCCGGAAGGCTGACGCCCTTGCGGTCGGACATCTTGCCGCCGACCACGACGCGCGTCACCGCGTGCTCCTTCGTGGTTTCCTCCGCGATCAGCCGCACCTTGCCGTCGTCGAGTAGCAATGCATGGCCGGGTCTGAGCGCGGCGAGGATCTCCGGGTGAGGAAGATTGACGCGCGTGGCGTCGCCCGGGGTCTTGTCGGAATCGAGCGTGAAGGTCTGGCCATTCTGGAGCTGAACTGAGCCTTCCGCGAACGCGCCAAGCCGGAGCTTCGGGCCTTGCAGGTCGACCAGGATGCCGATCGGGCGGCCGTAGCTCGACTCGACATTGCGGATCGTCGCCACCAGCTCCCGCATCTTGTCATGCGGGGTGTGGCTCATATTGATTCGGAACACGTCGGCGCCGGCCTCGAACAGGCGGCGGATCATCGCGAGATCCGAGGAGGCAGGTCCGAGGGTCGCGAGAATCTTGATACGGCGAAGACGCCTCATGGCTTATTTCCAGACGGTGGCGAGGGGGCTGGCGGAAGGCCAGGCGCGGCGGGGGGCGTACCACCGGGTGGACCATTGGGCAAACCCGGAACGCCGCCACCAGGGCCGACAGGGCCCGGCATGCCGGGGACACGTTGCTGGCCGGGCTGCTCGTTGGCATCGGTGAGCTGGACCGTCCAGGCCCGCTGCTCGCCGGTATCGACCTCGAAATAGCCGGTCCGGTCATAGCCGCGCGCCAGGCAGTCCTCCGTGCCGCGGATGGTGAATTCCTTGTCGCGCGAGCACATGAAGGCTTGCCCCGACCATTCACCGCCGCGGTCATAGTCAATCGCGTAAATGTAATAGTAACGGGCGACCAGCGTTCCCCGCAGCAGCGTCTCGCAGGAGCGGGACGAGATGTTCCACCAGCCCTCGGTGGTCCAGCCGTCGGCGTCCTTGTAGCCGAGCGCGATACCGACCCGGCTCGAGGTGTTGTTGCAAAGCCGGAAATCGGCCGAGGCCGGGCTGGCCCAGATGCATAGCAAGGCAACCACGAGCACCGGGACCAACCGGGCGAGCAGGCGAAGGGGGGAGCGGGGAGATTCGGCGATCATTGTCGCGGAAGCTATATCAGATCATTGACGATTTGGCGTAGGGGCGGGCGGAACGAGCCCCGGGGTCACCTAAGAGCTCCGTTTGCGCTGCGATATGGCAAAATCTGTGACGGGACCCTACCTGATCCCGTAAGGGTGACGACATCAGGGCCAGCCAAGGGATCCAGCTATGGCAATCGACGACAAAACCAGAACGGAGCTTGAGGCGGCCGCTTTCCGGCGCCTGGTCGATCATCTGAAGACGCGGACTGACGTCCAGAACATCGACCTGATGAATCTGGCCGGCTTCTGCCGTAACTGCCTCTCGAACTGGCTCAAGGACGCCGCCGACGCGCAAGGCGTCAGCTTGAGCAAGGACGAGAGCCGCGAGGCCGTTTACGGCATGCCCTACGAGACCTGGAAGTCGAAGCACCAGGGCACGGCCAGCCCCGAGCAGCTCGAGGCGATGAAGAAGGTCCATCCTCACAGCCACTGAGTGGACTCCGCTGAGTCGCACCACACAACAGCTTTCTTCGCCTTCCCGCAGGAAGGTGTGGGCGCGCTGTGGACGAGCGCGATGCTTGCTTGAACGTGAGTGGCGCCAACCCTAAGGGTTCTCGCAGCACGCGCGGTGAGGATGCCGGCGTCACCTCGTTTTGCCAGTTCCATTGGGAGTACCAAGATGGCCACCTCCGCCGCCGTCCGCGACGACGAGCCCGCGACGAAATTTGCCAAGGACCAGCTCAAATCCATTATCGAGCGCATCGAGCGGCTGGAGGAAGAGAAGAAGGCGATCTCCGACGACATCCGCGACGTCTTCGCCGAAGCCAAGGGCAACGGCTACGACGTCAAGGCGCTGCGCACGATCGTGCGGATGCGCAAGCAAGACCCGAACGAGCGCGCCGAGGCCGAGACGATTCTCGAGACCTACATGCAGGCGCTGGGGATGATCTGAGGCGTTTGCGCCTCGGACTTCGTTTGGGCTACAAATCCGGCGTGTTGCACTTCGTTTGTGAACGGAGATCGCCGTGACTGCGCCGCCGCTACAGCGTGACGTGAACCGTGCCTTCGGCGCCCTTCCAGCGCCGATCGGTAAGCGGCTGCTTCAGGTGCGCGACCTGATCTTTGCGACAGCTGCGGCGCATGACAACGTTGGCCGGCTCACCGAAACGCTGAAATGGGGCGAGCCTGCTTACCTGACCGATGAGACCGGCAGCGGCTCGACCATCCGGCTTGGCCGCCTCAAGGACTCCGAGCACGCCGCTGTTCTGTTCAACTGCAAGACGACGCTGGTCGACACGTTTCGCGAGCGCTTTCCCGATCAGTTCGAATACCGGCAGACTAGGGCGTTATTGGTGCCGGTGACGGGCAGGCTGCCGAAGCAGGAGCTATCGATCTGCCTGTCGCTGGCGCTGACGTATCATCTGGATCGGCGAGGAAAGAAGGCGCGCTAGACTATCAGCCTCAGCGCAGTGCGGCGGTGCGCACGACGAACGACGTCGTCTCGAGCTTGGCGGTGGCGCTGCCCGAGAAACTATCGCAGGACAGGCCCTGCATGGGATCGTCGGTGAAGCCGATCGCGATCACGGCCTTGGGCTTCACGAAATAGCCGCGCAACGCAACCGTATCTAGCTCGCCCATCAGCGTCACCGACATCGCGCGGCTGGCGCTCGGCGACAGCATCACGATCTTGAGCCAGATGCTCTCGCCTTTGGGGGCGGAGAGCCGGGTCGCGGTGGCGATCATGCCGTCGGTGCTCTTGCCGACGACCGTGTTGATCTCGGTGGCTGGCGCAGAATTGCGGGCCGCGGACACCGGGCGCACGCCGCGCGGGATCGGCGCGGAGGCGGCGACGACGTTGGCGCGGTCGACCGGGGAGGCGGCCGGTGCGTAAGCCAGTGCCTGAAGGGTTGCGTTGGAGACGCTCGCGGTCGGCTGCGGGTCGGTGGCGGCGGCAAGCGCCTGGCGCGCCCTCAGGGCTGCGACCTGGGCGGGCGTCGCCTGCTGCGGCGTGGCGGGGGCATCCCAGAAGCCGCGGGCATTGATGATGTCGGCCGGTGTCTCGGGCTTTCCGTCGGACAATTTACCGGCAGCCGGCTTGTCAGCCACGGGCGCGGGCTTCGGCTTGGGCGGAGCGACGAGCTGCGCATCGGCGGAAGCAAGCTGGAACGTGGCGGCGACTGACGGCTTGGCGCGGGGCGTCGGGACCGGATCGGCCGGCTTGGCGGCGGCGACCACGGTCGGCGCCGTCGGCTTCTCGGCCGAGCCCTCGTCATCCTCGTCGCTGCTGGCGGGAGCTTGTTTGCCCTTGAACAAGGCTGCGAAGAAGCCCGGCTTGCCGGCGGTCCCGGTGTCATCGCCGCGCCGCTCGATGTCGGCCTTGGCGAGCTCGTAACCCTTGAGCGGCGTGCCGTCGGTCGGGACGTGGACCGTGCGGCCGTCCGGGAAAACGCGGGCGAGCTGGTCATGCGTCATGCGCGGCCAGTGCCGGATGCTGCCGGTGTCGAGATGCACGAAGGGCGAGCCGGAGGTCGGGTAGAAGCCGACGCCGCCGCGCTGCAGGCGCAGGCCGGCGAAGCGGATCTGCTCCAGCGGAATGTTCGGGATGTAGAAGTCCATCGCATGGCCCAGCATGTGCTGGCTGAAGCGCGCCACGCCAGAGGAGCGGCGGCGGAGCATGGCGTTGGTGGCGGGGGAGCGATAGGACGAGATGATCTGGATCGGCTGTTTGCCGTCGACGTCGCGATAGACTTCCCAGAGGATGTCGAAGAGGTGACGGTCCATGACCGTCTCGTCCTGAGTACGCCAGTCGCGCAGGAAGTGATTGAGCGTCTTCAGCGCGGCTTCGTCGTAGCGGCCATCGCGCTTGAAGGTGACGGTGAGATCTTCGCCGGAATGGGTGTGGTGGAAGGAGAGTGTCTTGGTCTCGTTCAGCGCGGCGGCGTTATGAACCGAACCGGCAGCCGCAAGCAGCACCAGCGAAGCGAGGCCGATCCGAGATCCGACCTTCACTCCGGCATGGGACAACGACACCGCAGCAAATTGGCGTGCGAAACCAGTCAGCACGTATGAGCCCACCCAGTCGACGAGCGTTCAAAATGGACTCTCCCGCCAACCCCGTTGGCGCGCGAAAGAGGATGAACGCTTTGTTAAAGCGAGAAGGTTAATTCGAGGTTGACCTTCCCGCCCCCAAAACCAAGTCAGAATACGAACCTAACCGGCTCAGTGTGGCGAAAAAACGCCCACTGCCCGAACTCGGGTGGCGAATGGTTAACGTTAAACGACCCCATCCATGGGACGGGGTCGCTGATTCTATTGAAGAAATTTATATGCTGAGGCGCCTCAGCGGGTGAACACCCGCTGTTGCTGGGGCTTGCGGCCGACAGGAGCCGGCGGCGGGGTCGGCGCACCGAACAGCCGCTCGAAGAAGTTCGGGCCCGACGAGCCGCCATTGTTGGCCACCGCCACGCCGGCCGGCAGCGTCGTCGCTGGCCGCGAATAGCTCGGCTGCGAGTGCGCGACGACGTTCTCGAGATCCTTGCCGCGGCTGTTCTTCAGGATGTTGATCATGGTCGCGTCGCGGCCATAGACGTCCTTGCGGAATTGCAGCTTGCCGGCGTCGTCGACGAAGGCGGTCTGGTAGGTGATGTTGACCGGGATCGGCGTCGGGAATTTCAGGTCGACCTCACCCGAACCGTACATGCTGCGGACGCGCTCCGGCGTGTACTTGTCGCCCGGCAGGGCGATGTTGAGCAGGATCGAAGCGTACTGATCCGGATATTGAACGCGCATGCAGCCATGGCTGAAGGCGCGCTCGTCCCGCGCGAACAAATTCTTGTCCGGCGTGTCGTGCTGATAGACCAGGAACTTGTTCGGGAAGTTGAAGCGGATGCGGCCGAGCGCGTTGGCTTCACCGGGCGGCTGCGAGATGTGCACCGAGCCGTCGCGGTTCTGCTCGAGCTTGAGGCCCATGCGCTGAAGCACGGTCGGGTCCTGCTGCAGCGCCGGCAGATATTCGCCATAGACGATCGACGGCGGCACGTTCCAGGTCGGGTTGACCGTGATGTACTTCATCGTCTCGGTCAGCAGCGGCGTCGCGTGCTGGCCCGGCTTGCCGGTGACGACGCGCGTGGTCCAGACCTGCTGGCCGCGCTGCATCACCTTCAGCGTGTAGTCGGGAATGTTGAGGATGACATAGGCGTCGCCCAGCGAGGGCACGCCGAGGTCGCGCGGCAGCCAGCGCCAGCGCTCCATGTTCACCAGCACGGTGTCGATCTGCTTGTCGCGCTTCGGGCTGTTCAGCGCCTTCACGGTCGGCGCGTCGAGTACGCCGGTCGCCTTGATCTCGGCGCCGTCCTGGAACTTTCGCACGGCGTCGGCGACCGTGGCGTCATAACGATCGTCGCTGGCGTTCTCGGTAATGCCGAGTTTCGCGCGGAGCTGCACTACGCGCGGATCCTGCACCACGACTTCCGCCTGCTTCTTGCCCTTGGCGGGCGTGTACTTCAGCGCCGGACCGTCGATGATCTCGATCACCGGGCCGTCGCCCTGGCCGCGCAGCTGCGCGAGCTTCGCCTTCAGTTCCTTGTAGAGCTTCTGCGGCGGGTTGTAGCTGTCGAGCGCGGCGGAGGCGTCAGCGGAGGTCGATACCTTGGTCAGCACCTCGCTCGGATCGGTCGGATGCTCGGGATAGAGGATGTCGGCGCTGACCTGGGACCAGTGCATGCGACCGCTCTGCGCCTGACGCGCATAGTCGAACATGCTGGCGGTGAGCTTCAGCTCGGCATCGGCGAGCGCGTCGGGCGTCGTGGCGGCGGCGAAGTCCGGCACCGGATAGTCGGTGGGATTGAGACCGTCGGAGGCCGCATCCTTCAACCGCGCGATCACGCCCTTGGCCGCAGCATTGAGGCTGCCGCCCTGGGTCCAGACCGGCGCGTAGTCGCGCGCGCCGTAGAATTTCTCGACGGCGGCGCGCTCGTTCTTGCGGTCGAAATAGCGCGAGGTCTTGGCGCCTAGGGCGTCCTTGAGCTTGTCGGCGACCGGCTGGTCGGCAGCGGGCACGTTGCTCGCGGCCTTCACCGGCTCGGCGGCCGGGGTCACTGCTGCTGCCGCGGGTGCAGCGGGGGCGGCCGCCGGTGCTGCTGCGGTGTCAGCCTTTGCCGGTTCAGTTTTGGCGGGCTCGTCCTTCGCAGGTTCGGTTTTGGCCGTCTCGCTCTTCGGCGCGTCGGCTGCCGGCGCGGTGGCGACGTCGGCAGGCTTGGTCTCGACCTTGTCGGGAGCCGGTGCGGCGTCAGCCTTCACGGGCTCCTTCGTAGTTTCCTTGGCGGCTTCCTTCGGCGCGTCCTGGACGGTGGCGGTGGTGTCGAGCTTTATGTCGGATGCGGTCGGGGGCGGGACGTTTGCGGGTTCGGGGCGCGGGATCGCGGCTTCGATCGCGAGCTCCGCGGCACTGCTGCGCGCCTGATCCTGTGCCAGCGCCGAGCCGGCCGATACCGTGAGGAAGGTTGCCGCGACCGTCATCAAGACAAGGTCAAAGCCTGCACGGTGGTTCAAACAGTCACGCATTGTGTCGCACCCCTTGGGTGAACTGTCCCCCGTGGAACAGCTTTCGTTATCGCCTAATTGAGTTTCGGCTAAACCGCGCCGGCCTCTCGAAAGTTGCACGCCTGCACGCAACGATTCCTACGCAGACGATATACAGGCCCCGAATTTGCAGCCAGCGCTACCCGGGACAACTCACGACAAACTGACTTCAAGAAAGCCGTTTTGCAACGGATTGTGCGCCTCTGCCACGCGCTTTTCCCGATGTATGTCACTTCCAAGTCACGGTTCCTGAACGGGTCGGATTCTTCCGTCCTTCGAACGGCTTACGGTGACGTCGCACGATCCGGCAAACCGCCGTCCACAGCGCGGTTCAGTGCGTCTCCTCGCCGCTTTTCCCGCCATGACCGGGAACCCCGGCTTCGTCGAGTTTGCGGTAGAGCGTGGACCTGCCGATTTTGAGGCGACGCGCTACCTCGGACATCTGTCCGCGGTAGTGCGAGATCGCGAAGCGGATGATCTCGTTCTCAATATCTTCCAGAGGACGGACATCGCCGTTGGGGGTCAACATCGAGAGAGACCCTGCCATCGGCAGCGGTGCGATCGGTATTTCACTACCGGACACCACCGAGGGCGCTGCGATCGGTTCGATCATCAACGGCGCGGTCGGAATCTCCGTCGCGGTGTGAGGATAAGAGGCCGCCAGCGGGAAATCGTCGAGACCGAGCTGGTTGCCCTCGCTCATCACCACCGCGCGGTAAACGGCGTTTTCGAGCTGGCGGATGTTGCCGGGCCAGTCGAGCTGGGCGAGATGAGCCATGGCCTCGCCGCTGACGCCGGAGATCGGACGGTTCTCCTCGGCGGCAAAGCGCGCCAGGAAATGCCGCAGGAGATGCGGGATGTCCTCGCGCCGGGCCCTGAGTGACGGGATCGTCAGTGGCAGCACGTGCAGGCGGTAGAACAAATCTTCCCGGAAGTGTCCCTGCTTCACCCGCTCCAGAAGCCTGCGATTGGTCGCGGAGATGATGCGGACGTCGACCTTCACGGGCTTACGGCCGCCGACGGCCTCGACTGCGCCTTCCTGCAGGGCGCGGAGCAGTTTGACCTGCGCCGTCAGTGGCAGCTCGCTGACCTCGTCCAGAAACAGTGTGCCGCCATGGGCCTCGAGGAACTTGCCGGTATGCCGCTCGGTTGCGCCGGTGAACGCGCCCTTCTCGTGACCGAACAGGATGGACTCGACGAGATTGTCGGGGATCGCGCCGCAATTGACGGCGACGAAGGGCTTTGCCTTGCGCTCGCCGCTGCCGTGGATGGCGCGTGCGAACATCTCCTTGCCGACGCCGGAGTCGCCTTCGATCAACACGGGAATCGAGGAGTTCGCCGCCTTCTGCGCGGCGCGCATGACCGGCGCCATCGCCTCGGCGCGCGTGATGATGTCGGAGAAGGTCAGCCGGCCCTCGCGGCTGTGACGGATGCGTTGCAATTCGCCCTTGAGCGCGGAGGTATTGAGCGCGTTGCGTAAGCAGACCTGAAGCCGCTCCAGGCCCACCGGCTTGACCACGAAATCGGCTGCACCGGCGCGCATCGCCGAGATCACGTTGTCGATGCCGCCATGCGCGGTCTGCACGATAACGGGGACGCTGAGGCCAGCCTCGCGGATTTTCGCCAGCACGCCCATGCCGTCGAGGCCGGGCATCACGAGATCGAGGATCACGGCGTCGATCGCCGGTGCATCGGGGGCGGTCAGGGCTGCGATTGCGGCGTCGCCGGACTCCACGACGACCGTCTCATAGCCGCATTTCTGCACCATGTTCTCGACCAGACGGCGGGCCACGGCATCGTCGTCGGCGATCAAAATACTGGCAGCCATGGTGCTCCCCGCACGCTACTACTATCTGTCTCGAATCGGGTCACTCTGGCCGAAGCCGATTAACGCACTCTTAAACCTTGATGCCCCCGCCCGCCGCAGCGTTTGTTGAACACAGGTTTCCCACACAATGACTTCGCGCTCCAAGACTGCTCTTAAAAGGCCTGCTCTTAAAAGGCCTGCTCTTAAAAAGCCCGCGCTCCGCAGGCCAGCCACCAAGCAATCCGCCGTCAAGAAATCTGCCGTCAAGGCAAAGCCCTCCAAGTCTTCAGTCGCGAAGCCTGCGAGCAAGACCGGCAAGCTTCCGGAGTGGAACCTTGCCGATCTCTATTCCGGGATCGATGCGCCGGAAGTGGCGCGCGATCTAGAAACGATGGCCGCCGATTGCGTCGCGTTCGAGACGGACTACAAGGGCAAGCTTGCAACAGGCACAGCAAATGAAGATGGCGGAAAATGGCTCGCGAAAGCGGTGCGACGCTATGAGGCGATCGACGATCTCGCCGGCCGTCTCGGCTCCTATGCCGGCCTCGTCCACGCCGGCGACAGCGTGGACCCTGCGATTTCAAAGTTTTACGGCGACGTTTCCGAGCGGCTGACGGCAGCATCGACGCATCTTCTGTTCTTCGCGCTCGAGCTCAACCGCGTCGATGACGATATTTTGAACCGCGCGATGCAGGTAGCCGAGCTCGCGCACTACCGTCCGTGGATCGAGGATCTGCGCAAGGAGAAGCCGTATCAGCTCGACGACAAGCTCGAGCAGCTCTTCCTGGAGAAGTCGCAAACCGGATATTCCGCCTTCAACCGCCTGTTCGACCAGACCATTTCCGGCCTGCGTTTCAAGGTTGGCGCCAAGGAATTGGCGATCGAGCCGACACTCAATTTTCTGCAGGACCGCGACGGCGCCAAGCGCAAGGCCGCAGCGGAAGCGCTGGCAAAGACCTTCAAGGCCAATGAGCGCACCTTTGCGTTGATCACCAACACGCTCGCCAAGGACAAGGATATCTCCGACAGCTGGCGCGGCTTCAAGGATGTCGCGGATTCCCGCCATCTGAACAACCGCGTCGAGCGCGAGGTGGTGGATGCGCTGGTGGCTTCGGTGCGCGCGGCCTATCCAAAATTGTCGCATCGCTACTACGCGCTGAAGGCGAAGTGGTTCGGCAAGAAGCGGCTGGCTTATTGGGACCGCAACGCACCGTTGCCGTTCGCCGCGACCGACACCATCGGCTGGCCCGATGCGCGCAACATGGTGCTGTCGGCCTATCGCGGCTTCTCGCCAAAAATGGCCGATATTGCCGAGCGCTTCTTCACCGACCGCTGGATCGACGCGCCGGTGCGTCCGGGCAAGGCGCCGGGCGCCTTCTCGCATCCGACCACGCCGTCGGCGCACCCTTACGTTCTGATGAACTACCAGGGCAAGCCGCGCGACGTGATGACGCTCGCCCACGAGCTCGGCCACGGCGTGCACCAGGTGCTGGCGGCGAAGAACGGCGCGCTGATGGCGCCGACGCCGCTGACGCTGGCCGAGACCGCCAGCGTGTTCGGCGAGATGCTCACGTTCAGGCGGTTGTTGGCGCAGACCAAGAGCGCAAAGCAGCGCCAGGCGCTGCTTGCCGGCAAGGTCGAGGACATGATCAATACCGTGGTGCGGCAAATCGCGTTCTATTCGTTCGAGCGCGCGGTCCACACCGAGCGCAAGAACGGCGAACTCACTGCGGCGCGGCTCGGCGAGCTCTGGCTGTCGGTGCAGGGCGAGAGCCTGGGGCCGGCGATCGAGATCAAGGCGGGCTACGAGAACTACTGGATGTACATCCCGCACTTCATCCACTCGCCGTTCTATGTCTACGCCTATGCGTTCGGCGATTGCCTCGTGAACTCGCTCTATGCCGTCTACGAGAACGCGGCCGAAGGGTTTGCCGAGCGCTATCTCGACATGCTCGCCGCCGGCGGCACCAAGCATTATTCCGAGCTGCTGCGGCCGTTCGGGCTCGATGCCAAGGACCCGAAGTTCTGGGACGGCGGGCTCTCGGTCATCGCCGGCATGATCGACGAGCTTGAGGCGATGGGCTGAGGGGAACCAACGCCGGGCCCATGTTAAACATTTGTTGAACGGTGGCCGCCCTAATGTTATACGAGTGTATAACGAGGTGCGGCCATGAATGAGAATGCAGACCCGAAGGACCTGAAGAGTGACTCCACTGTGCTTCAGGTCCGCAAGATTGGTAATTCCATCGGCGTCATCCTGCCAAAGGAGCTTGCTGCTCGTCTGAATCTCAAGGAAGGCGACAAGCTTTTTCCAGTGGAGCAGTCGGACGGCGGGGTCTTGCTGACCCCCCATGATCCTGACTTCGAAAAAGCGATGGAAGTCGCGCGGCGAGGAATGAAGCGTTATCACAACGCCCTCGCCGAGCTTGCCAAATGAGCGAGCCGTTCTGGCTGACGCGTCAAATGATCATTGCGATCCACGACGAGCAGCTCGCGATCCACGGCGGCGCAAGCGGCTTGCGAGATCAAGGCATGCTCGACTCCGCGCTCGATCGGCCGAGAAACAAATGGTCGTACGAGAACGCCGACCTCACTGAATTGGCGGCGGCGTATACCTTCGGCATTGCGCGCAACCATCCGTTCGTCGACGGCAACAAACGCACGTCTCTGCTCGCGCTGTATACGTTTCTGGGTGTGAACGGCATCGACTTCGTCGTGCCGGAGGCGGAAGCGGCGGCGATCATCCTCTCCCTCGCAGCGGGCGAGGTCAGCGAGCAAAGCCTCGTCCGCTGGATCCGCGACAATCTGAATTCCGAATGAGCTGATTTGGCGGTAAACCGCGCCTCGGTGCCGTTGCCCTGCCCGAAGGTTTAAGGTATCCCAGCCCGAGAATTCGAGTTTCGACTGGGGACATTCCATGGCTGACCATAGCGAAGTGGCGTACACCACCGCCGACGGCAACGACTACGTTGCCCACGAGCAGACCTATGAGGGTTTCATCAAGCTCGTGAAGTACGGTACGGCCTCGGTCGCGCTCATCGTGATCCTGATGGCGATCTTTCTGACCTGATCCATCGCCGACTGCACCGCCAAAGGTGGCGGTTGCTTAGAAAATTTGCAGACAAGCCGGTTCCAAAGCCGGTATGCAACGTTGCGGGAGTGACGCTAAGTTTGCGCGCGCGCATTTTCCCGCGTCGCCGGAGGGCCTATGAAGATCGCCGTTGCCAAGGAAATCGATCCATCCGAGCCGCGCGTTGCCGCTTCGCCTGACACGGTGAAGAAGTTCAAGGCGCTGGGTGCCGAGATCGCCGTCGAGCCGGGCGCCGGCCTCAAATCGGGCCTGCCGGATTCCGAGTTCACCGCCGTGGGCGCCATTGTCAGCGCCGATGCGCTGAAGGACGCCGACATCATCATCAAGGTGAAGCGTCCCGAGGCGTCCGAGCTTTCGCAATACAAGCGCGGCGCGCTCGTCATCGCCATCATGGATCCCTACGGCAACGAGGCCGCGCTGAAGACGATCGCCGACGCCGGCGTCTCCGCCTTCGCGATGGAATTGATGCCGCGTATCACCCGCGCGCAGGTGATGGACGTGCTGTCGTCGCAGGCCAACCTCGCCGGCTACCGCGCCGTGATCGAGGGCGCCGAGGCCTTCGGCCGCGCCTTCCCGATGATGATGACCGCGGCCGGCACCGTGCCTGCCGCCAAGGTGTTCGTGATGGGCGTCGGCGTCGCCGGCCTCCAGGCGATCGCCACCGCGCGCCGTCTCGGCGCCATCGTCACGGCCACCGATGTGCGGCCCGCGACCAAGGAGCAGGTGGAATCGCTCGGCGCCAAATTCCTCGCCGTCGAGGACGAGGAGTTCAAGAACGCACAGACGGCGGGCGGCTACGCCAAGGAAATGTCGAAAGAGTACCAGGCCAAGCAGGCCGCGCTCACCGCCGAGCACATCAAGAAGCAGGACATCGTCATCACGACGGCGCTGATTCCGGGTCGCCCTGCGCCGAAGCTCGTTTCGGCCGAGATGGTCAAGTCGATGAAGCCGGGTTCGGTGCTGGTCGATCTCGCCGTCGAGCGCGGCGGCAATGTCGAAGGCGCGAGGCCGGGCGAGGTCGCAGACGTCGATGGCATCAAGATCGTCGGTTATACCAACGTTGCCGGCCGTGTCGCGGCGTCCGCTTCCAGTCTCTATGCGCGCAATTTGTTCAATTTCATCGAGACCATGGTCGACAAGGGCAGCAAGGCCCTCGCCGTGAACTGGGACGACGAACTGGTCAAAGCCACCGCGCTGACCAAGGACGGCGCCGTCATCCACCCGAACTTCCAGCCCAAATCATCTTAATCGGGTTTAAGGAGAGCCGCCATGGAGCATGCTGCACAACTCGTCGACCCCTTCGTCTTCCGGTTGTCGATTTTCGTTCTCGCCGTTTTCGTCGGTTATTTCGTGGTGTGGTCGGTGACGCCTGCGCTGCACACGCCGCTGATGAGCGTGACCAACGCGATCTCCTCGGTGATCGTGGTCGGCGCGCTGCTCGCAGTCGGCGTCGCAAATGTCTCGAGCGGTTCGGGCTGGGCGCGCGGCTTCGGCTTCGTCGCGCTCATCTTCGCCTGCGTGAATATCTTCGGCGGCTTCCTTGTCACCCAGCGCATGCTGGCGATGTACAAGAAGAAGGTGAAGTGAGCGGCGTGCACCTCGGGGTGACGAAGACAAAGGGGGACCTGAGATGAACGCCAATCTGGCTGCAGTTCTGTATCTCGTGGCGGGTGTGCTGTTCATCCTGTCGCTGCGCGGGCTGTCCAGCCCCGCCTCATCCCGGCAGGGCAATTTCTTCGGCATGATCGGCATGGCGATCGCGGTTGCGACCACGCTTGCCAGTCATCCGCCGGCTGACGGCGTGGCCTGGCTGCTGGTTACCCTCGCGATCGCGATCGGCGGCGGCATCGGTGCGGTGACCGCGCGCCGCGTGCCGATGACCTCGATGCCGGAACTGGTCGCCGCGTTCCACTCGCTGGTCGGCATGGCCGCGGTGCTGGTCGCCGCCGGTGCGTTCTACGCGCCAGAGGCCTTCGACATCGGCACGCCCGGCAACATCCATGCGCAGAGCCTGGTCGAAATGTCGCTCGGTGTCGCCATCGGCGCGCTGACCTTCACCGGCTCGGTGATCGCGTTCCTGAAGCTGTCGGCGCGCATGAGCGGCGCCCCGATCATCCTGCCGTTCCGCCATATCATCAACATCGCGCTCGCGATCGCGCTCGTCGTGTTCATCGTCGGGCTGGTGATGTCGGGCAGCGCGTTCGACTTCTGGATGATCGTCATCCTGGCGCTGGCGCTCGGTGTGCTCATGATCATCCCGATCGGCGGCGCCGACATGCCGGTCGTGATCTCGATGCTGAACTCGTACTCGGGCTGGGCCGCGGCCGGCATCGGCTTCACGCTCGGCAATTCGGCGCTGATCATCACCGGCGCACTGGTCGGCTCGTCAGGCGCGATCCTGTCCTACATCATGTGCCACGCGATGAACCGGTCCTTCATCTCGGTCATCCTCGGCGGCTTCGGCGGCGAGACGGCAGCGGCTGGCGGCGGAGCAGGCGGCGAGCAGAAGCCGGCCAAGCTCGGCTCGGCGGATGACGCGGCCTTCATCATGAAGAACGCCCAGAAGGTCATCATCGTGCCCGGCTACGGCATGGCGGTGGCTCAGGCCCAGCATGCGCTGCGGGAAATGGGCGACATCCTGAAGAAGGAAGGCGTCGAGGTGAAGTATGCCATTCATCCCGTCGCGGGCCGCATGCCCGGCCACATGAACGTGCTGCTGGCCGAAGCCAACGTGCCCTATGACGAGGTGTTCGAGCTCGAGGACATCAACTCCGAGTTCGCGCAGGCCGACATCGCCTTCGTGATCGGCGCCAACGACGTCACCAACCCGGCCGCCGAAGAGGACAAGACCTCGCCGATCTACGGCATGCCCGTGCTTCAGGTCTGGAAGGCCGGCACGGTGATGTTCATCAAGCGGTCACTGGCGTCGGGTTATGCCGGTATCGACAATCCGCTGTTCTACCGCGACAACACCATGATGCTGCTCGGCGACGCCAAGAAGGTCACCGAGAACATCGTCAAGGCGATGTAGCGCCGCAGAGCCGGCGCAGCGATGACATTCCTGAAATGGATCGCCGTCGTCGTTGCCGCCGGCTATCTCGCGGGTCTCGTCCTGCTCTATGTGAAGCAGCGGGATATGCTGTTTCCGATTCCGACGACCGAGCGCAAGGCGCCCGCGGCCGCGGGATTTCCGGAGGCAGAGGAACATGTCCTCACCACATCCGATGGCGAGAAGGTCATCATATGGCACGTGCCGGCCAAGCCCGGCCGCCCCGTGGTGCTGTTCTTTCCGGGCAACGGCGATTTCCTCGTCGGACGCGTCAGCCGCTTCAAGGGCATCATCGCCGACGGCGCCGGTCTCATCGCGCTGTCCTATCGTGGTTATGCAGGTTCGACCGGTGCGCCGAGCGAGCAGGGCCTGTTGCGGGATGCCGCGGTCGTCTATGCCTTTGCGACGGAGCGCTATGACGCAGCGCGGATCGTGGCCTGGGGTTTTTCGCTGGGCACCGGCGTTGCGGTCGCAGTCGCATCCGAGCATCCGGTCGGCAAATTGATTCTGGAAGGGCCGTACACGTCGACGGTCGACGTCGCAGCGTCGCTGCTTCGCTTCGTTCCGATTCGTCTTTTGATGCGGGACCAGTTTCGCTCCGACGAGCGGATCGGCCGCGTCACGACGCCGCTTCTGATCATGCATGGCGCCAACGATCCGGCGATTCCCATCAACTTCGGTGAGCAATTATTTGCGCTGGCCCGCGAGCCCAGGAAGCTGGTGCGTTTTCCAGGTGGCGGACACGAAAATCTCGACGACTTCGGGCGCTGGAGACGGCGCGGCAATTTATCAACGGCGGTTGAGGGCTGACGCGCGCGATCTTCTCACGCATACTCGGCTCCCAATTGCTTGAAGGAATTGTTGGCATGAGCGCACACGGACCGATGCCGCGGTCGTCCTGGATCTTCCCCGTCCTCGCGGTGCTGCTGTTCCTGATCGTCACCGCGACCGGCTACGGCTTCACCCTGACGGCCGGCGGCGGCCTGTTCGCGGTCGTCCTGCTGGTGATTCTGTTCGGCACCGTGTTCGCGGCCGTGCATCATTCCGAGGTGATCGCGGAGCGGATCGGCGAGCCCTTCGGCACGCTGCTGCTCACGCTCGCCGTCACCATCATCGAGGTCGCGCTGATCACCACCATCATGCTGGGCGACAAGCCGGCGCCGGAGCTTGCGCGCGACACTGTCTTCGCGGTGGTGATGATCGTCTGCAACGGCCTCGTCGGCCTCTGCGTCTTCATCGGCGGCCTGCGCTATGGCGAGCAGGGCTTTCAGGTCTCCGGCGCCAACGTCTATCTCAGTGGGCTGATTGCACTGGCGACCATCACACTGATCATGCCCAATTACACGCTGACGACGCCCGGCCCGGTCTATTCGGCGCTTCAGCTCGGCTTTGTGGATGTCGTCACGATCGTGCTGTACGGCGTATTTCTCTATACCCAGACCGTCCTGCACAAGGATTACTTCGTCCACGAGAGGGGGGACGGCGAGGTCGGGGACGCTCATTTGTCGGGTAGGATGCTGGCGCTCAGCATCGCGCTGCTGCTGATCTCGCTGCTGGCCGTCGTTCTCCTGGCCAAGAAATTCTCGCTGGTGGTCGATGCCGTGGCCGACAGGATCGGCGCTCCGCCGGCGTTTGCGGGCCTTTTGGTCGCGCTTCTGATCCTGATGCCGGAGGGCGTCTCCGCGATCGCCGCGGCCCGCAAGAACGACCTCCAGAAGAGCATTAACCTGGCGCTCGGTTCCTCGCTGGCCACCATCGGCCTGACCATCCCGGCGGTCGGGATAGCCACCTACGTGCTCGACCAGCCGCTCGTCCTGGGCTTGAACCCGGCGAACTCAGCGCTGCTGTTCCTGACATTCCTGCTCAGCATGCTGACCTTCGGCACCGGCAGGACCAATGTCCTGTTCGGGCTGGTCCATATGGTGGTATTTGCCGTCTATGTGTTCATGGTCTTCGTACCCTGAACCGATTCCCCAGGAGAGTTCCGATGCTTGCCGCCAAGTCCGAGGTTCAGGTCGACAATGACGAGGTCCGGGTGACCGAATGGCAGCTTGCCCCGGGCAGCGCGACCGGGCATCACACTCACGGAATGGACTATGTGATCGTCCCCGTCGTCGCCGGCGAAATGACCATTGTGGCGCCCAATGGGGAGCGTTCCAAGGCGCAGCTCGCGGCCGGAAAATCCTACTTCCGCAAGGCCGGTGTCCAACACGACGTACTTAACGAAACCTCAACCGAGATCGTGTTCCTTGAGATCGAGCTGAAGCCGTAAGGCACGCGTAACCTTTGCCATCGATCCGTCGCAGTTGATCCCTTACAATGCCCCAAAGTTCCCGCATCAGATCGCGCGGGGAGTGGCCGAGAAATGCTGAAATACCTCGCTAAAATTTCGATGGATATCTTCCCCTCGGTGCTCGCGACGATCATCGGGGCGTACATCGTCAATCATTACATCAACGCCAGGCCGGCGGCGGATGCGCCGGCGGCCATGGTGGCGCCTGCCCAGGCCGGCAAGAACGGCAAGCCGGCCGATGTCGCCAACCTGCCGGCCCCTGGGGTCAAGGCCAAGGGCATTTCCGAGAAGAACGTGACGGAGAAGGCGGCGGTCGAGAAGGCTGCCGACAAGCCGGTCGAGCAGCCGGCCGCCGAGACCAAGGCTGCCGACGTAGCTCCAGCCGAAACCACCCCTCGCGGCCGCCCTTCGGCGCGCGAGAAGGCGGCCGCCAAATCCACGCCAGCGTCCAGTCCCGCCGTTGCCGCTCCTGGCACCGTTCCCGTGGTGGAAGCCAGTTCGGCTCCGATAGCTGCGCCCGCGGCTGTCACGCCCGATGCCAACGATCTCGTGCGTGCCGCGATCGAGCGCCTGCGCAAGTCTCCGGAAGCCAAGTCTGCGGAGGCCAAGTCTCTGGAGGCCAAGTCAGCCGAGAGCAAGTCGTCCGAGAGCAAGTCGGTCGAGAAATCGCCTGAGGCTGCGCCGCAGGAGGCCGCCCACACGCCGGAAGTGCCCCGCGTTCAGGACGCCCCGCGCGTCGTGATGGCGCCGCCGTCCGCCCTACGTCCGTTGCCGCCGCCGATCACGGTGTCGACGCCACCGGTCGAGATGCCTGCCAACCCGCCGCCCTACACGGCCTCGGTCGGCAATGACCCGAATCGGCTGACGCCGCCGGCCGACATTCCGGTGCCGGTGATCGCGCCGCCGCTCGATCTGCGCGCCGATGCCGGCACGCCCGCGCCGCGGCCCAAGACCAATGTCGCCGACGAAATGTTGTCGGGCATGAAGTCGATGTTCCACGCGGTTCTGCCGAAGAGCGCGACCCCCGATTAATTGGGGCGGCGTCGTGAGTCGTCCCGGGACCGTCAGCCGCCGACGCGGGCCAGGCCGCTGCGAGCGGCGTCATCGTGTGGGCGCAGGCTGACGGCCTTGTTGTAGGACGCCGCGGCCTTGGTCTTGTCGCCCAGCCGCTCATAGGCCTGTCCCCGTGTCGTCCAGACCTGTGCGTTGTGCGGATCGGCCTCCGCGGCCTCATCGAGATCGGCCGCCGCCTCCTTGACCTTGCCGATGGCGAGATAGCTGACGGCGCGGCCGAGTAACGGCTCGGCCTTCTGCGGATTGAGCCCGCTTGCGGCGCTGAAATCGGCGATCGCGAAGTCGTGCTCGTTATTGCCTTGGTAGAGCAGGGCGCGGCCGTAGAGCGCCTGCGCATTGTAGGGATCGAGCGCGACGGCGCGATTGAACTCGTCGAGCGCTGCCTGCGTCTCGCCGGATTTCGCCAGGGCCTGGGCTTTTGCCGTGTGGGTCTGAGCCTCGGTGACATTGCCGGCGCTGACTGCGCTATCCGGGGCGGCAGCCGCCTTGGGCGCTTCCTGCGGCTTGTCCTTCTCCGGCATCAGCGAGCCGAGATCGAAGGAGCAGCCGCACAGTGCGATCCCCACCAAGGTCAGCGCAAGCGGCTGGCGCCAGATCCGGCGCAGCCGCGCCAAGCCGGGCTCGGGGAAAGGGGAGGCCATCTACGGTTCGCTCGCGCTGGTGCCGCATCTGTAGTGCCCCGTCCCAGAAAGGCACTGCTCACAAAATAATAACGCGGGCCCGAGGCCCGCGTCATTCAAAACTCAGTCCTGCAACTCCGGCAAGATCAGCGCGGTCCGCGCGGACCTGCACCTGCACCAGCGCCCGGGCCGCCGCGGCCGCCACGCTCGCCACCGGGGCCAGCGCCGAACACCGGCTTCGGCTTCATCGGCAGCAGGCCTTCGCGCTGCAGCTTCTTGCGGGCCAGCTTGCGTGCGCGGCGCACGGCTTCGGCCTTTTCGCGGGCCTTCTTCTCGGAGGGCTTCTCATAGTGACCGCGGAGCTTCATCTCGCGGAAAATGCCCTCGCGCTGCATCTTCTTCTTCAGCGCCTTGAGGGCTTGGTCGACATTGTTATCGCGAACGAGAACCTGCACGCGGCATCCTCTTCAGTGGATCGGATTTGAATTCTGGTAAGTCTAAGGGGATGGCTAAACGCCCGGCCCTTAACCTTGAGGGCGCGGATGTATCAGACAAAACCTGACATGTCCACCTGTGAGGCGGCCTTTCGGGCCTAGTTCAGCCATTAAATGAGACGAAAACTCCCCAGTGCGGTCCTAATTTGGGTGATTTGGCGCCAAAAGACGGGCCGTTTTTCCGGAGGTTGATCCGGGGATCTTGAAATCAGGGGAGACGCCACATGGATATGAAGAAATATGCGGCCGAGGCGATCGGCACGTTCTGGCTTACATTCGCAGGTTGCGGCAGCGCGGTCATCGCGGCCGGGTTTCCGCAGGTCGGCATCGGTCTCGTCGGTGTGTCCCTGGCCTTCGGCTTGAGCGTCGTCACCATGGCCTATGCGATCGGCCATATCTCGGGTTGTCATCTCAACCCGGCCGTCACGGTCGGCCTTGCCGCCGGTGGACGCTTTCCGGCAGGACAGATACTGCCTTATGTGATCGCGCAGGTCTGCGGGGCGATCGTTGCCGCCGAGCTGCTCTATGTGATCGCCAGCGGTGCGCCCGGATTCGACGTCACCAAGGGCTTCGCCTCCAACGGCTATGACGCGCATTCGCCCGGCCAGTACAGCATGGTCGTGTGCTTCGTCACCGAGGTGGTGATGACCATGATGTTCCTGTTCGTCATCATGGGCTCGACCCACGGCCGCGCGCCCGCGGGTTTCGCGCCGCTCGCGATCGGGCTTGCGCTGGTGATGATCCATCTCGTCAGCATTCCCGTCACCAACACGTCGGTGAATCCGGCGCGCAGCACCGGTCCCGCACTGTTCGTCGGCGGCTGGGCGCTGTCACAGCTCTGGCTGTTCTGGGTCGCACCGTTGATCGGTGGCGCGCTCGGCGGTGTGGTCTATCGCTGGCTCAGCGAGGAGCCCTCGGGCGTCGTCGCGGGCGCGAAGACGGCATGATCGTCGAACGGGATCGCGGGTATTTGCCGCGGTCCCGTCACTTGCCCTTCGAAGGCCTGACTTCGGTGACGTGGCCCATCTTGCGGCCGGGGCGCGGCGCGCCCTTGCCGTAGATGTGGACGGTCGCGCCGGGCACGCTCAGCCAGGTCTCGTAATCGTTGATCTCGTCGCCGATCAGATTGGTCATGGTGACGATCTCACCGTGACGCACCGGCTTGCCGAGCGGCCAGCCGGCGATGGCGCGGATGTGCTGCTCGAACTGGGAGACCGACGCGCCGTCGAGCGTCCAATGTCCGGAATTGTGCACGCGCGGAGCGATCTCGTTGACCAGCACCTTCGGCCCAGTGCCATTGGCGAGCACGAACATCTCCACCGCGAGCACGCCGACATAGTCGAGCGCGGTCGCGATCTTGCCGGCGATGCTGCGCGCCTCTTCGGCGAGTACATCCGGGATCTGCGCCGGCGCGCGGGAAATCTTCAGAATGTGGTCGCGATGCTCGTTCTCGGTGACGTCGAAGCATTCGACCTGGCCGGCGGCCGAGCGCGCCGCGATCACGGAGATCTCGCGCTCGAACGGCACGAAGGCTTCCAGGATCGCAGATTTGGTGGCGAGGCTGGTCCAGACCTTCGCGATGTCGTCGCCCTCGCGGATGATGGCCTGGCCCTTGCCGTCATAGCCGAAGCGGCGGGTCTTCAGGACGGCGGGGAGGCCGATCTTGGCGATCGCCTCGCGCAGCGACGCGACCGAGGTAACGTCGGCGTAAGCCGCGGTGCCGATGCCGAGCCGGGTGATAAAATCCTTCTCGGCGAGCCGGTCCTGGGTGGTTTCGAGGATCTTGCGGTTGGGCAGCACCGGGCGGCGCGCATCCAGCACCATGGCGGCCGCGGACGGCACGTTCTCGAATTCGTAGGTGATGACGTCGACGTCGTGGGCGAACAGCTCGAGCGCCTCGACATCGGCATATTCGGCGCAGGTTGCGTTCAGCACGACGTCGAAGGCCGGCGAATCCGGATCGGGCGAGAACACCTGGCAGCGCAGGCCGAGCCGGGCCGCAGCCATGGCCAGCATCCGTCCGAGTTGTCCGCCGCCGAGGATTCCGATGGTGTCGCCGGGTTTCAGCTTCACCTGCTTTGCGTCAGTCACGCCTTGTCCTCCGGGCGCTCGGCAACCGCCTCGGTCTGGGCCTTGCGCCAGGCGGTCAGGCGGTCGGCGAGGACCGGATCGGACAGCGCCAGCACGGCTGCCGCGAGCAGCGCCGCATTGATCGCGCCGGCCTTGCCGATCGCGAGCGTGCCGACCGGAATGCCGGCAGGCATCTGAACGATCGAATAGAGCGAATCGATGCCCTTCAGCGTCCTGGACTCGACGGGCACGCCGAACACCGGCAGTTCCGTCAGCGCTGCCGCCATGCCGGGCAGATGCGCGGCGCCGCCGGCACCGGCAATGATGACCTTGAAACCGCCCGCCTTGGCGCCCTTGGCGAAGCTAAAGAGCCGATCGGGGGTGCGGTGGGCCGAAACGATGCGGGTGTCGGAGGTGACACCAAGCGCTGTGAGCGTGTCGGCAGCGTGCCGCATCGTCTCCCAGTCCGACTGGCTTCCCATGATGATGGCGATCGGCGCGGTCATGACGTCAATTGTGCTCGGAAAACAGAAAGATAGGCCAGATTAACGGTTCCGGCCGGTTGCTCGCAAGGCGGTGGCAAGGAGAAGGGAATGCACTATCCTGTCTTGGTGAATCCCCGCAAGCCTTCATTGAGCAGGATGCCCATGAAGAAACCAAGAAGGGCGACCGCTGCGAAGGCCAAAAAAGGCCGAAAAACCAGCGGGAGCCGAACGAAAACTGCACCCAAGCAGGCTGCGGCGCCGCGCCGCGCGCCCGCAACCCGCGCTGCCAAGGGAACCAGCAGGGAAGCGAGCAAGGATACCGGCAAGGCGACCATCCGCGGCCTGCGGACCAAGCTCACGCAGGCACTGCAGCGCGTCGCCGAGCTGGAGGCGGCGGCCGACACTGATTTCCTGCTGGACATACCCAACCGGCGCGGCTTCGAGCGCGAGCTCCAGCGCGCCGTCGCCTACATGAAGCGCTACCGCGCCAGCGGCGCGCTGGTCGTGCTCGACGTCGATCGGTTGAAGCCGATCAACGATTCCTTCGGTCATGGCGCCGGCGATGAGGTGCTGAAAGCGATCGCCGCGACGCTGACACGGCAGATCCGCGCCTCCGACGTGGTCGGCCGTCTCGGAGGTGACGAGTTTGCCCTGCTGTTGTGGAATCTCAGCGAGACCGATGCCAAGGCGAAGGCTGTGATCTTCGAGCAGGCGATCGACGATTTGTCGTTCACCTTTCGCGGCCAGCACGTGACGGCGGGCGCCTCTGCTGGCGTCGCGTTGCTCGGTGCGCAGTCCGATGCCGTCCGCGCGCTGGAGGAGGCCGACGCCGCCATGTATGTGCGCAAGGCCCACCGGCGGCACGAGCCGCGGATCAGGCTTGTCAGCAACTGATCCTATAGTGTCGCAAGGTCTTCCGGCACGTTGCCGAATCTGCGCAGCAGCGTGGCGTCACCGAATTCGCCGGTCATGGGATCGCCACTGCGGCTGAATGCGACCGCGCCGATGTGGCCGGCACCGCGCGCCAAGGCCTCGGCGCGCCGCAACGCGGCCGTCGAGCTCTGGCATTCCTCGGCGGCGCCCGCGACAGGCGATCCGTCGGCATCGATCAGGAAGGGCATTGCAACGTAGTAGGTCACGTCCGACATGGCGTTGCTCCAGTGATGAACTCAGGCGGCGCCGCTCTTGCCCCGCGTCCAGCTGCGCGAGGTCTCGGGAATGCAGCCGGCCGAAATTGCGGCCTTCAGCTCTTCCAGTTCGGCTTCCAGATATTCGTTGGCCATGATCAGCGCCTTGATGGTGCTGCGCAGATTGCCGTCACACATCGCGATCGCCTGATCGCAGGCTTGCTCGTAATAGCTGTTGTCGAGAAGGGCGGGGACTGACATCTGCGGTGTCCTTGCGGGTTGTCCTTGGGCGATTCCTGGGGCGTCGGGGCTGGATTTATGTTCCTCTTTTGTTCTTTTTGAGTCAAGCGGATTCATGCGCGGGCATCCATGACCGCGCGCGGATCAGGCGATGATGTCGGGCGTGATCTGGTCTTCGATGAAGGCGATACGGTCGCGCAACAGCAGCTTGCGTTTCTTCAACCGCTGTAACCGCAATAGGTCGGGGGCGGGCGATTGATGCAGTGCATCGATCGCCGCATCGAGATCTCGGTGTTCCTGCTGCAACCGGGTGAGCTCGGATTCGAGCTCACGCTCGTCTTCATTGGTCATGTCTGCGGTGGCCGAAAACCGATAGGCTGAGATTAAGGCTGTGGATGCCCTGTGGAAATTATCGTCCTTGCGCGGCGTGATCGCAAGCGATCTGCGGCCTTCGCTTACCGCTCTCTCGCAAGATATTTCAACGATTCGCAAGCGGTGTAGCGCAAGCACATTGATATCACGGATTTTTCACCGCGTGGTTCCTTACTCACGCTTCGTTACATATGAATTTTCAAAAATGACGGTGCGACGACGGATACCCATCGACAGAACGAATCGGTGATGTACACTTCCTCGTCCGGATCGAATCCAAGGTTCACCCCTACCGAGGAGGTTTCGAATGACAGTTCAGGCACATCTGGTTGAATTGGAACGGAAGCACAAAGTTCTCGAAAACGAATTGCACGACGCTCTCGTGCACCTTTCAACAGACGACCTGCAAATTGTTGAGTTGAAGCGCCGGAAGTTGATGGTCAAGGACCAGATCGAGCGGCTGAAGCACACCGGCGACACGCTTCACTAGTAACCCCCGTAACAGCGTAAAGTTTGATCGTATCCTTTCAGGCAGGGATGGTAGCCTTTGCGCTCATCCCTGCTGTAAGGTGCGCAACTCGCGCAATCATCATTGCGCAGTGGTTAGATCTCTGCCAGCTCCGCGACGTGGTCCGCGATCGCGAGCGACGATGTCAGCCCCGGCGATTCGATGCCGAACAGATTGACCAGACCCGCGACGCCATGGTCGCGCGGACCCTGCATCAGGAAATCCTGCGTTGCTACGGCCGGCGGCACGATCTTCGGGCGGATGCCCGAATAGCTCGGCATCAACGCGCCGTCGGGAAGCGTCGGCCAGTATCTGCGGATCGCCGGATAGAAGCGCTCGGCGCGCGACGGATCGACCTCATAGTCGATCGTCTCAATCCATTCGACGTCGGGGCCGAAACGCGCCTGTCCTGCCATGTCCAGCGTCAGATGCACGCCGAGGCCGCCGGGCTCGGGCACCGGATAGATCAGGTGCGAGAACGGTGCGCGCGCGTTGCAGCTGAAATAGTTTCCCTTGGCGAGATAGGCCGGCGGAATCCGGTCGACCGGCATGCCGTCGATGTGGCGTGCCACGGTCGTCGCCGAAAGCCCGGCGGCGTTGACGAGCAGGCCGCATTGCAGCGTCATCGGCGCTTCGCCGCCGGCTTCGATCTCGATCACACCAGCATCCGCCTTGGCGCGGATCAGCGGGGTGTGAAACGCAAAGGCTGCGCCGGCTGCCTCGGCCTCGCCGCGCAGCGAGAGCATGTACGCATGGCTGTCGATGATGCCGGTCGATGGCGACAGCAGCGCAGCGTCGCAGGCCAGCGCCGGCTCCAGCGCGCGCGCGGCTTCGCCCGAGAGCAACTGCATGTCGAGCACGCCGTTGGCCTCGGCATGCGCCTTGATCGATTGCAGCTTCTCGGTTTCCTTTGCATTGGTCGCGACGATCAGCTTGCCGCAATTCTTGTGCGGGATGCCGCGCTCGCCGCAATAACGATACAGCGCATGCTTGCCGCTGACGCACATGCGCGCCATCCAGCTTCCGGCCCGATAGTAGATCCCGGCATGGATCACCTCGCTGTTGCGTGAGGAGGTGATGGTGCCCACGGCCTCGGCTTCCTCGAGCACGATCACCTCGCGCCCGGCCTGGGCCAGCTTCCGGGCCACCGCGAGCCCGACCACGCCGGCTCCGATGACGACGCAGTCGACCCTATCCATGGTTGCGCAGAAGTCCCGTTGAAGTTGCCGAGAGGGCCGGTTTGCCTGGGAAACGCGCCGTGCGGCCGTTGTCCATTAAGGAAGCATTTATCATGTCAGGGCAATTGCCGTATTTCGCGTCACATTTTTCTGTTGGGCTTACAGGCGTTTACCCGATCCAAACCCGTGAAGCCAGACAATCCGCAGTTGAAATCGCGGGTGGCTGATGGCTGAGAAGAACTGGCAGGAAGGCAGCATGCTTCCGATTGCTGTGCAGGCCGTCGTGTGCCTGGCCAGCGCGGTCGCGCCTGCGCGTGCCTATGCCCACAGCCTCAATCCGTCGAGCTATCTTGGCAATCTCGACCCCGATCTGATCTGGGAAGCCCTGATCGGGGGCATTGTCGTCTGCGCGTTCCTGGCGGCCATCGCGCTGTGGATCCATTCCGCGCTGCGCCGGAGCAAGCGTTCGCAGTTGCGGCGCAACGCCTTCGTCTCCTCCGCCATGAACAGCCTCAACCAGGGCGTGGTGATGACGGATGCGCAGCGGCGCATCATCTTTTGCAACGACCGCTATCTCGATATCTACGGCCTGACGCGCTCGGACCTGTGGACCGGCATGACCGGCTACGACATCCTCGAGTTGCGGCGCCAGCGCGGCGTCCTCGCCGTCTCCGACGACGACTTCTACGAGAAGGCGGCAAGCTCCAACGGCCTGATCACCGAACTGCCCGACGGCCGCGCCATCCTGGTTAAATATTTCGTTCTGCCGAACGGCGGCTCGGTGGCGACCCATCTCGACGTCAGCGAGCAGCGCACGCTGTCGCGGCAGCTCGCCTCGACCAAGCAATTCCTGGAAACGGTGCTGGACAACGTGCCGGCCTGCGTGGCCGCGAAGAATATCGAGGACGGCCGCTACATCTTTGCCAACCGCGCCTATGAGCGGTTCTGGGGCTTTTCGCGCGACCAGGTCGTCGGCAAGAATGCGCGCGAGCTGTTCGGCCCGAAATCGGCCGCGAGCATCGAGGCGACCGACCGGGCCGCACTGTTGGCGCCGGAAGGACAATATCGCAACGAATTCGAGGTCGAGGTCCAACGCGACCAGGCCCGGCGCATGGTGGCCTCGATCCGCATCGTGGTCCGCAACGAGAGCAACAAGCCGGAATTCCTGCTGGTGGTGTTCGAGGACATCACCGATCGGCAATCGCTGTCGGTGGAACTGGAGAACACCAAGAAGTTCCTCGAGCTCGTGGTCGACAACATTCCGGTCGCGCTGATCGTGGAGCAGGTCAAGGATGGCCGCTATCTGCTCGCCAACCGCAGTGCCGAGACGATCCTCAACCGCAGGCGCGAGGAAGCCACCGGCCTGACCGCCTCCGACATCTTCAATGCCAAGGAAGCCAAGCTGATCATCGCGCGCGACGAGGCCGCGATCAAGAAGCGCGGGATGATCACCGAGGAGCATCCGATCTCCACCAAGGACGGCCTGCGCCTGTTCCTGACCCGGCGCGCCACGGTGCTCAACGATGCCGGCGAGCCGCAATATCTGATCAAGACCCACGAGGACGTCACCAACCGCCGGCAGACCGAGTCGCGGATGGCGCACATGGCCTATCATGACGGCCTCACCGATTTGCCGAACCGCGCCGCCTTCCTTCAGGCGCTGAACCAGATGATCGAGGCCTGCGAGGGGACCGACGAGGAATTCGCGGTTCTTTGCGTCGATCTCGACGGCCTCAAGGAAGTCAACGACGTGTTCGGTCATGCGCTTGGCGACAAGCTGCTGATCGAGGTGGCCCAGCGGCTGCAGGACACCGCGCGCGGCGGCCTGGTGGCGCGCCTCTCCGGCGACGAATTCGGCCTGATCATCGACGGCAAGCAGCCCGATGCGGGCCTTGCGCTGGCGCAGCAGCTCGGCGAGGCGCTTGCGCCCGAATTCCACATCGACGGCCGCGCGGTTCGCGCCGGCATCACCACCGGCATGTCGATCTTCCCGCACAACGGCCCCGACGGTGCCTCGCTGCTCGCCAATGCCGGCGCCGCCCTGTTCCGCGCCAAGCAGAAATCGCGCGGTACGATCAGCCTCTACCAGCCCGAGATGGACCAGCAGATCCGCGACCGCCGCGTGCTGCACCAGGATCTGTCGAAGGCGATCAAGAACGGCGAGCTGTCGCTGGCCTTCCAGCCGCAGGGCATCGCGCGCAACAGCGTCGCCGAGAGCGAGATCATCGGCTTCGAGGCGCTGGCGCGCTGGCAGCATCCGGTGCGTGGCCAGGTCTCACCGGCCGAATTCATCCCGATCGCGGAGGAAAGTGGCCTGATCGTCGAGATGGGCGAATGGATCCTGCGGCAAGCCTGCCGCGAGGCGGCGTCGTGGCCGAAGCCGCTTCAGGTCGCGGTCAATCTGTCGCCGGCGCAGTTCATGCACGGCGACGTGGTCGGGCTCGTCCATTCGATCCTGATCGAGACCGGGCTGGCGCCCGGCCGGCTCGAGCTGGAAATCACCGAGGGCGTGCTGATCGAGGACTTCGATCGCGGCCTGGCGCTGCTGCGCCGGCTGAAGGCGCTGGGTGTCCGGATCTCGATGGACGATTTCGGTAGCGGCTATTCCTCGCTGAGCTATCTCCAGGCGTTCCCGTTCGACAAGATCAAGATCGATCGTGCCTTCATCATCAATCTCGGTCGCAATCCGCAATCGGCCGCGATCGTCCGCGCCGTGATCGATCTCGGTCACGGCCTCGAAATGTCGATCATCGCCGAGGGCGTCGAGACCATCGACCAGCTCACCTTCCTCGCCGGGGAAGGCTGTGACGGTGTGCAGGGCTATTTGTTGGGCAAGCCGCTGCCGATCGGGAAATATGCCGGCCTCGTCGGCCGCGTCGAGGCCGTGGAGCTTGCGCTCAAGACCGGCTAGTGGTGAGAGCGTTTCGTCTCGCTCCCATTCGACGGTTTCATGGCGGATTACGACCTCGCGATCATCGGTGGCGGCCTGAACGGTGTCAGCCTCGCGCGCGATGCGGCGGGGCGCGGGCTGCAAGTGATCCTGATCGAGCAAGGCGATCTGGCTGGTGCTGCGTCATCGGCGACACCGCGACTGATCCATGGCGATTTGTCCGTGCTGGAGCGCCGTGGCTTCTGGCGGGTGCGCCGGGCGCTGGCCGAGCGCACGACCTGGCTTCGGATCGCGCCGCATCTGGTGCGGCCGATGAGCTTCGTGATCCCCGCCCATTCCGACGAACGCCCGCCATGGCTGTTGCGCGCCGGACTATATGTTTATGACGCCCTCACGAACCGCGGCGGACTGCCCAAGTCGGCCACCCTCGACATCACGCATCATCCGGTCGGCAACGCGCTGAAGCGGCCGTTCGGCATCGCGTTCGAATACGCTGACTGCGTCGTCGACGATTCGCGCCTGGTGGTGCTCACGGCGCTGGATGCCGCCGAGCGTGGCGCCGCGATCCGGACCGGGGCGCGTTGCGTGCGTGCCGACAGGACCGACATCTGGCGGCTCGCGCTGGTCGACCGCGGCCATCGCCGCGTCGTCACGGCGCGTGCGCTGGCCAATGCCACCGGCGGCTGGACGTCGATGGTCGCGCAGACCGTGCTGCGACAGCCGCAGCCGGCCATGGCGGCCATGCAGATGAGCCAGATCGTCGTGCCCAAACTGTTCGAGTCCGACAATGTCTATGTGTTCCAGAACAGCGACGGACGGCTGATTTTTGCCGGTCCGTTCGAGCGTGATTTCACGCTGGTCGGCACGGTCACGCATGATTTCAACGGCGATCCCGCCATCGTCGCGATGTCGGGCGCCGACGTCAGCTATCTCTGCGAGGCCGCGAGCCGCTATTTCCGCGAGCGCGTCGCCCCGACCGACGTGGTGCGCACGGTCTCCGGCGTCAATTTGACGCCTGCGTCTGCGCGGCGACGCGACGGCACGACGCTGTTCCACGCACGCCGGCGCAAGGCGCCGCTGCTCACGATGTTCGGCGGCGACGTCACCACCTCGCGGCTGCGCGCGGAGCGGGCCGTGACGCGGCTCACGCCGTTCTATCCGATGTCGCCGCGCTGGACCGCCGGCACCGCGCTGCCCGGCGGAGATTTCGCCTGGGATCGTTTCGAGACCGAAGTCGACCTCGCGCGCCATCGTTGGCGTTTTCTCTCCGAGCCGCAGGCCCGTCGCCTGGTTGCGGCCTACGGCTCGCGACTGCCGGCTGTGCTGGGCGAGGCGAAGATGCGTGAAGAGCTGGGACCGGCCTTCGGCCCCGACCTGACCGGCGCCGAGGTGCGCTATCTCATGGCCCGCGAATGGGCGCGCTTTCCTGAGGATATCCTGTGGCGCCGCTCCAAGCTCGGCCTGACCATGCCGGAGGCGGACCGTGACGCGCTGGCGGTGTTTATGGCGAGTGTGAACTAGAACCATGCTTGCCGGGCATCCCGCCAGGATCGCGGGCACCGTGGCGGATGGCGTGGATAATGATCTCCTGGCTCCCAATCTCGTAGAAGACGAGAAACGGGTACGGCGTTGTGGTCGACCTCCGGACATCTGGATCGTCGGTCCGGAGGCCGATCTCGGGATGGGTCAGCAGCAGGCCGATGACGTCCTGGATACGCTTCTGGACGCGTGCGGCTCCTTTCGGAGACGTCGTCGAAATGTAGGTCAGGATAGAATCGACATTGGCGAGCGCCGGAAGTGTGTAACGGATATTCACAGGCCGTGTTTGGCCCAAGTCGCGCGGACTTGAGCTTCGGTCGCGAATTCCCCTCGCGCCGCTGCCTCTTTGGATGCAGCAATCGCCGATCTCTCATCATCCGAGAGAATGACGGGAGAGGCTGCATCCGTGCCGGCAAGCTGCAGCACGATCCGGGCAGTGTCGTCCTGCGCGTCTGCCGGCAGGCTGCGCGCGATATCGAGGGCTTGGTCCAGTAACTTTGTCATGTCTGTGATTATACGCCTTTTGGTGCCCTGCATGAAGGGCCATTTGGGATCACCCACCTCGAACCGGTTGAGCAAAGGCCGATCCGCGGCTAGCGTGCGGCGGCATTGGGGTTGGCAGGGACGATGACTGACGAGTTACCCAGAACGAACGCCGCGGCCCATGCGGCCGGCGGTGATTCGCATCCGGCCGCGGGCGAGCCGCTGCTGCGGATCGAGGGCGTGGCCAAGACGTTCGGGACTTTCCGTGCGGTCGATGGCGTGTCGCTCGACATCAAGGCCGGCGAGTTCTTTGCACTGCTGGGTCCGAGCGGTTGCGGCAAGACCACGCTGCTGCGCATGCTCGCGGGGTTCGAGGCGCCGGACGAGGGACGTATCCTGCTCGGCGGCAAGGATGTCGCGCAGGCGCTGCCGCATGAGCGCCCGATCAACATGATGTTCCAGAACTACGCGCTGTTTCCGCATCTCACGGTGCGCGACAACATCGCCTTTGGCCTCAAGCGCGCCGGCATGGCACGCGCCGACATCGCTGCGCGCGTCGCGGAGATGGTTGCGCTGGTCAAGCTGGACGGGCTGGAGAAGCGCAAGCCCGATCAGCTCTCCGGCGGCCAGCGCCAACGTGTCGCGTTGGCCCGCGCGCTGGCGCGCCGGCCGCAATTGTTGCTGCTCGACGAGCCGCTCGCGGCCCTCGACAAGAAATTGCGCGAAAGCACGCAAGGCGAGCTGATGCAGCTGCAGCGCCGGCTCGGCATGACTTTCATTATCGTCACCCACGACCAGGAAGAGGCGATGACGATGGCCGATAGAATCGGCGTCATGAACGCCGGCAAGCTCGCCCAGGTCGCCGGCCCCCGCGAGCTCTACGAGGCGCCGCGCTCGCGCTGGATCGCGGAGTTCGTCGGCGACATCAATCTGTTCGACGCCGAGTCCAAGCTGCGCGACGGTCATCGCCTGGTCGTTGGCACGCGCGATGCGGGCAAGCTGGTGGTGGCCGAGCCGCGCCAGCCCGTCGGCGAGAGCAGGTTTTCGGTCGCGATCCGCCCCGAGAAGGTCAAGCTGTCGCGTCGTGGTCCCGTGAGCGAGGCCGGTCATGAAACCGCGATCAACCGGCTGGACGGCGTGATCGCCGACATCTGCTATCTCGGCGGCACCACCACCTACAAGGTGAAGCTCGATACCGGCGGCATGGTGCAGGCGTCCGTCGCCAACAGCGCGCGCCTCGATGTCGATGCCTATAGCCTGAACCAGCAAATTGTCGCCTGGTTCTCGCCTGATGACTGCGTGGTGCTGCCGTCATGAGTGTGCGCCGGATCTTCGCGCGACCGGCGCGCTTTGCCGCGATCGCGCCCTATGTCTGGATGGTGCTGTTCTTCCTGGTGCCGTTCGGCTTCGTGCTGAAGATCAGCCTGTCGCAGACGGCAATCGCGCAGCCGCCTTACGAGCCGGTGTTCGACCTGACCGCCGGGTGGACGGCGATCCGGGCGGCCTTTGCCGCGCTGGGAATCGACAATTTCAGGCTGATCGCCTCCGACGACCTTTATGTTTTCGCCTATCTGCGCAGCCTTACCGTTGCGGCGACGGCGACCGCGTTGCTGCTGCTGATCGGCTATCCCATCGCCTATGGCATGGCGCGGCTGCCGAAGCGCTGGCAGGCGGTGGCGATGGTGCTGGTGATCGTGCCGTTCTGGACCTCGTTCCTGATCCGCATCTATGCCTGGATCAACATCCTCCAGCACGACGGCCTGCTCAATCGGGTCCTGCTGGCGCTGCATCTGGTCAGCCGGCCGGTGGTGTGGCTGTCCACCGACACCGCGATGTATATCGGCATCGTCTATTCCTATTTGCCGTTCATGATCCTGCCGCTCTACGCCACGCTCGCCAAGATGGAGCCAGCGCTGGAGGAGGCGGCCAGCGATCTCGGCGCGCCGCCCTGGCAGGTGTTCTGGCTCGTCACCTTCCCGTTGTCGCTGCCGGGCGTTGGTGCCGGTGTGCTCTTGTGCTTCATCCCGATCGTCGGCGAGTTCGTGATTCCGGATCTTCTCGCCGGCTCCAATTCGCTGATGATTGGCCAGACGCTGTGGCTCGAATTCTTCACCAACAAGGATTGGCCGGTTGCCTCGAGCGCGGCGATCGTACTGCTCGTGGTGCTGCTGCTGCCGCTTCTGCTCTATGAGCGGCTGCAGCGGCGGCAGTTGGAGGAGCGGTGAGATGCGCAAAGTCTCTCGCCTGTCCCGCTTCAACATCGCCTCGCTCGCGGTCGGACTCGCCTTTCTCTACCTGCCGATCCTCATTCTCGTGATCTATTCCTTCAACGCCTCGCGGCTGGTGACGGTGTGGGGCGGCTGGTCGCTGCGCTGGTATTACGAGTTCTTCGGCGACCGGGCGATGATCGAGGCATCCTGGATGAGCCTGCGGGTCGCGGTTGCATCTGCGACCATCGCCACGCTGATCGGTACGCTGGCTGCTGTAGCGCTGTCGCGCGGCGAGCGCTTTCGCGGCCGTACGCTGTTCTCCGGGATGCTCTATGCGCCGCTGGTGATGCCGGAGGTGATCACGGGATTGTCGCTGCTGCTGCTGTTCGTCGCGCTGAACGCCGAGCGCGGCTTCTGGACGGTGACGATCGCCCACACCACGCTGACGATGTGCTTCGTCGCCGTCGTCGTGCAGTCGCGCCTCGGCTCGCTCGACCGCTCGCTGGAGGAGGCGGCGATGGACCTCGGCTGCGCCCCCGTCCGCGCTTTCCTGTCGGTGACGCTGCCGCTGATCGCGCCCGCGATCGTCGCAGGATGGATGCTCGCCTTTACGCTCTCGCTCGACGACCTCGTGATTGCGAGCTTCACCACGGGGCCCGGCTCGGCGACGCTGCCGATCCGAATCTATTCCGAGGTGCGGCTGGGCGTGAAGCCCGAGATCAATGCGATCTGTACGCTGGTGATCGCCCTGATCGCGATCGTCATCGTCATCGCCTCTCTTGCCTCAAAGCTGTCCAGCTCGCAGGGCGAGAGTGCGGCGCCGCTGTGATCCGGAGGTCGTTATGATGTTCGTCTATCAGATCCTGATCCATACGCCGCCCTGGGTCTTGATCCTGCTCGCCTATCTGGTCTGGCAGGGCATCAAGGCGATGCAGCCGCGCACGGTTCCGATCTGGCGTGCGCTGATCGTGCCGGTCGTCTTCATCGTCTGGGGAATCTCGCGGATCGGATTCGGGCATCAGAATGATGCGTGGCTGCTGGTCGCCTGGATCGCGGCGGCGCTGGTGCTGTTGCCGCTTGGCGTGCTGACGCCGCGTCCATTCGAGGTCGATCACACCAGCGGAATGATTATTCGTCCGGGCAGCGCGTCTGCCCTGATCCGCAACCTCATCGTATTCTCGGCGCAATATGCGGTCGGGGTGATCTCGGCGATCGATGTCAGCGACCGCGCGCTGGCGATCATCGCCGGACGTGCCATCTCCGGCGCCACCGCCGGTTACTTCATCGGCTCGACGATCGCACTGCTGCTCGCGTATCGGCGCAAGAGCGCGGAGGGATAATCAGCGCGGTCGGGTTGCGCGTTTCGAGGCCTTAGTCCCTGCCGATCGTGCTCTCGTCGCAGGCGCCGCGACGGGTCCGGCGTATCGCGCGCGCACTGCGCCCTGAACGGCGGCCCCAAGCTGCCGCAGCGCCAGGCCATTGAGTGGAAACTCGAGCAGAATGTGGATCAGGCTCAGCGCCAGCAGGAAGGTGAAGCCGAACGCGTAGTCGTAGAAGTACAGCGCGGTGGAGGCGGCGCTGGCGGCGATCATCGTTGCGAGCCGCGCCTTCGGCACCTCCGCCCAACGGATCACGTCGGCTTTGATGAACCAGTTGAGGTAGTGATAGGTGTAGACGAAGGCGAGCAGGCTCGTCAGCCTGGTATCGAGCACGAGACCGGGGATGCCGAACAGCCGGCCCAGCGCCGGGCCGACATTGCCAAAGTAGTCCTGCCCGACGCGGGCGAAGCTTGCGATGCGGATTTCGGCCGTCGGCGGTAGCAGCAGGATCGTTGCGATCGCGAGCAGGTAGATGACCACGAGTGCGGCCTGAACCCGGCTGCCGGACCGGTAAGCGCCGAGCACCATGAAGATCAGCGTGAACAGCGAGACGTGGATCAGGGTCGGGATCAGTATGCCGACGACGGCGAGCGATGATCCGCTCGAATACATGATCGCGGACAAGGCGATCGCCACCATGAACAGCAGCATGCTTTCGATAGCAGAGCTGGTCGCCGCCAGCATGGCGCAGACGATCAGCGCACCCCACATCGCGAAACCGAACCAGGAGGCGTTGTCGATCAGCGCTGCGACCACGGCGACGATCGCGAGCGCGGCCGCGATTCCGCGGTGAGGCAGATAGTAGCTGCGATCATGCAGCCACGAGATTTCGGTGAAATAATGTGCCGGGCCGAGCACGACATAGGCCAGCAGCAGCAGCTCGAACGGAACCAGATAGGCCGCGACGAGCGCCAGCAGCATCAGGCCGAGATGGAGTGCGTCGTTGCTGCGCATGGGGAGCCCGCTGGCGTTGCGGACCGCAGGTTAGAGCATGCGCGGACAACTGACAATTGTCAGCTAGCCTGCCCGAACGCTGTGCTTGCTACGCTCCGGTCAGTCCTGGTGCGTCAGGACTTCACCGCCCCCGCCGTCAGCCCGCCCACCATGTAGCGGCGGAAGGCGTAGTAGATCGCGGCCGGCGGCAGCGCGTAGATGAAGCCGGTGGTCATCAACAGCTCCCACGGCGAGTCGTCGGCGGCGAGAAAGTTGCCGAGTGCGACGGGAAGCGTGATCTCGCGGTCGTTGGAGAGCAGCAGGAACGCGTACAGATATTCGTTCCAGGCGAGCAGCACCGCGTAGGTGCCGATCGCGACCAGCGAGGGCATCATCAGCGGCAGATAGACCAGTCGGAATATCTGCAGCGTGGTGGCGCCGTCCATCACCGCGGCTTCATCCAGCTCGACCGGCAGCTTGTCGGAGGCCTGCTTCAGTACCCAGATCGCGTAGGGGCTGGCGATCGTCACCATCGCCAGGATCAGCGCCCAATGATTGTTGAGCAGGCCGTAATTGCCCATAGTCCGGTACATCGGCACGGCGAGGAACGCCGCCGGGATGAAATATGTGAACAGGGCGAGATTCATCACGATGCGCCCGCCCGGCACCCGCAGCCGCGAGATCGAGAACGCCGCCGCGGTCGCGATGAACAATGTCAACACGCCGACGGCCGCCGCGATCACCAGCGAATTCCAGAACTGTACGTAGAAGTCGCGCAGGAAGTAATGCTGCTGCTTGAACACGATCTCGAAATTGTGCAGCGTCGGATGATCCGGCCACAGCTTGCCCGAGAACGCGTCCTCCTTCGGCGAGATCGCGAACAGGAACATGTGGTAGATCGGTATCATCGTCCACAGGAAGACGGGAATGCCGATGAGGAGCAGCCGCGTTTCGGTCGCGACTTCGCGTAAGGTAGGGATCTTCATCGCGACAGCCGTTTCATCATGAAGTACATCAGCGGGAGGACGAACGGTATCGCGCAGACGATCGAGGCCATCGCAAGCGAGAGCTGGTCGAGCCGGAGATAGCGGATGCCGAGGGTCGACAGCACGTGCGTGAGGTCGGCCGGACCGCCGCCGGTGAGCAGATAGACGCTGTTGAAGTCCCCGAGCGTCCAGATCATCGAGAGCAGCGAGCAGGTGATGTAGAGCGTCTGCAGTGACGGCCAGGTGATGTAGCGGAATTTCTGCCACCAGCTCGCGCCGTCGACCTCGGCAGCCTCGAACAGGTCTTGCGCGATCGCGAGCCGGCCGGTCATCAGGATCAGCGTCCAGAACGGCAACGATTTCCAGATGTGCACGCCGATCGCCATGGTCAGCGCGACCGTCGGGTCATTGAGCCAGTTCGGGCCGTCGTCGCCGGTCAAGTTGAAGATGAGGTGATTGACCATGCCCCATTCGGGATTGAGCATGAAGCGCACCGACAGGATGGTCGGGATCGACGGCACCGCCCAGGGCAGGATGAAGATCACCGAGAGCCATCTGATCCAGGTCCGCTGCTGCGCGAAGAAGCCGGACAGGAACAGCGCGATCAGCATCTTGATGTTGATGCCGATGACGAGAAAGATCAGCGTGTTGACCGCGGCGCGCGCGAAGATCGGGTCGTTGTAGAGCGCGACATAGTTCGACGGAGCGCGTGCCAGCCACAGCCCGTAGCAGACGGGATAGACCACGAAGGCGAGGAAGACGAGGAGATAGGGCGCGATCAGCACGATGCCCCAGACCTGCGCCGTGGTCAGCCGCGGCGCCAAGGGCGGGGAGGGGATCGCATGATCATCAGAGAGCGTGATCGCCATTCGTTCGGACTCTTTGAAGGGACTTCCGGCCGCACAAGGCGGCCGGTGTTGGCTTTTCGCCTCTCCCCGCAAAAAGCGGGGAGAGGAGGGATGGAATTTAGCCCGCGACCTGCTTGATGCGGACGATCAATTCGTCGACGGCCTTGTCGACCGGGACCTTCTCGCTGACGACCCGGTTCATCGCCTTGGCCCAGACGTTCTCGTTGTTGAGGATCGTGAACTTCCAGTTCTTGGTGAAGTCGAACGGCGCGGTGCCGCCGGTGAACTGGGCGTAGACCGCCTTACGGTGCTTGTCGGCCTGCCAGAACGGGCTCGCCTGGCTTTCCTTGGTCACCGGGAACCAGCGGCCGAGCGCGCCTTCGATATAGGGGCGGATGTTCTCTTCCTGGAGCAGGAAGCTGATGAACTGCTTGGCCTCGGCCTTGTTCTTGGCCGCGGTGAAGATCAGCCCGGTCTTGACGTCGGAGCGGTAGCGGATGGTCGAACCGTCCGGTGCCTTCGGGAAGGACGCCGTGATGATGTCCTGCTCATAGGCCTTTTTGCCGGCTTCGCGCTGCTCAGGCGTGAGCGCCTGATTCTGCGAGTCCTCGTACCACTTCGCCGCGATGGAGATCGTGAAATTGTGGGTCATCACGATCGTCTTGTTGTGGAAGGCGACGTTGTTGTCCGGATCCTTCCATGTCGTCGAGGACGGCGGGGTGCAGCCCTTGATGTAGGTGTCGGTGTAATCCTTGAGCGCGTGGATGAGGCCGTCGCGCACCTTCGGATCATCGACCAGCAGCTTGCCGTCGTCGTCGACGAGCTTGACGTGGTAGGCGTCCATGAAGGTGTAGAAAGACTGGAAGGCGTCGGTGGATTCCACGCCCATCGGCTGTCCGACAGCATAAATGCGCTGGCCGGTGGCTTTGCGGATCCCCGGCTGTACCTTGTCGCACCAGAACGTCCAGTAGCCGGCCCAGTCGGTTGGGATGTCGCTCTGCTTGAAGCCAGCCTTCTCCAGCATGTCGTTCCAGATCTGGACGTGCATGCTCTGTTGCTTCAGCGGGAAGCCGTAATAGGCCTTCTTCTTGGTGACGTCGTTGTAGAGGATCGAGGCGTCCAGCGTGTTCTGCACGAACCGGCCCTTGATCGGCTCCATGACGTCGGTCAGGTCCTCAAGCTTGCCCTCATAGGCCCACTTGCCCTGCGCCTGCACATCATAGGAATCGGAATAGGCGACATCGGGCACGGTGCCCGCGTCGAGTGCGGCAACCGTTTTCGGAATCATGTCCTGGATCGCGTACTGCGACAATTCGACCTTGATGCCGGTCTTGGCTTCAAACTTCTTGATCGTGTCGAGCAGCGCGTCGTCTTCGGAGCGGTAGAAGCCCTTGCCCCACCAGACCGTAATCGTCTTTTGCTGTGCAAATGCGGGTGCAGCGGCTGCAAACAGCCCGGCCGCAGCGACCGCCAATGATACTGCGCCAATAACCTTGGATTTCACGTTTTTCTCCCTCAAGCCGCCGGTGTTTTAACCGGTCGGATAAAACACTAGCGCATGGCCGCTATCCGATCTAGCGGCATGTTGTCAGACCTAGGTCGAGGGGTATCGGGCTCTCGGAGATGCTTAACGCGCGCATCGATGCGATCGCCGCATCAATTCGCCCCGATCAATTCGCGTGATCGGCGGACGCCGTCCTCAGTTGGACTTCGCGCCCTCTTTGGCGTTCTCGGCGGTCGGCGATCCCTCCGGCGCCTGTCGCTTTCCGCCGGTGATGCGCTGCTTCAGCAAATCGAGGAAAGGAGACGCCGCGGGCGACTGGCGAATCAGGGCTTCGGGATCGGGGAAGATCAGCGGATCGTCCCAGGGGCCCTGCACCATGAAGGGCAGCTGAAAGCCGGACGTCGTGTTGAGGCTCGCCACACCCTTCATGTCGTATTCGCGCGTCGGCACCGATGCGGTGCCGGTCAGTGTGATCTTCGCGGCCGGCCCTTCGATGCGAATGTCCTCGGCGGTGGCGATCCCGTCGGCGAACTTCACCGCGATGGTGAGATTGTCAAAGGGCGTCGAGCCGTTGCGAAAATTGCCGCCGCCCGACAAAGGCCGGCGCTCCAGCCGCTTCAGCAATTGCTCGGCGTTGAAGCCTGCGATCGCGCCGTCATGCCCGGTCACGGTGGCGGTGCCGTCGAGCGACTGCATCAGGCCGAACGGGCTCGAGCCGGACGCGAGCAGGGACACGTTGATATTGCCGCGGCCGGACAGCTTGCTGAGGCCGAACAGTTCGGAGGCGCAGGCCTGGAGGTCGACGTCGGTGAACTGGAATTGCGCCTTGATGTCGGCGACCGTGTCGGAGCGCGAGATGCCGAACGAGCCCTTGGCGATGCCGCCATAGACCTGGGCTTCGCCGACCGAAAGCGCCAGCGTGCCGTTGCGCAAGTTCGCGCCGATCGCGGTGCGGCCGAGCTTCGAGGGGCCGACCGTCAGCTTGGCGGCCGAGAGGCGCATGTCGAGGTCGGTGGTCGAGAGGCCATTGAGGTCGAACAGCTGCCTGTTCCAGTCGCGCGCGCCGCTCGCGAGCAGGCGGAAGGTGGAGATATAGGGCGTCAGGTCCAGCGCGTCGGCGGCGAGCGTCGCTTGCAGCGTCTGCCGGCCGTTATTGGCATAGGTGATCACGCCTTCGGCGGTGTTGCCGTCGAGCTCGACATTGACATTGGTGAGCGCGATCGAGGCGCCGACGACATTGGCGCGCGCCTTCAGCGCGAAGCGGCCGAAGCCGCCGCTGCCGGGCTGCGGCTGGCCGGTCCAGCGCAGGGCGTTGCGCAGGGACGGGCTGTCGATGGTGAGCGTACCTTCCATCATCGGACTGGTACGGTTGGCGACGCTGCCGTCGAAGGCGAGCTTGAGCGGCGCGCTGGCGATCCGCGCCTTCAGGCCCGAGCGGTCGCCCGAGAGGGCCGCGACGAAATCGGCAAAGCTGATAGAGCCGTCGACACGCTCGCCGCGCCAGTCGAACTGCCCGGTCGCGGCAAAGGAGCGCGAGATCGAGGGCCAGGCCAGCGACAGGTCGATATCCTCGAACTTCTCGGTGCCTTGCGTGGCGGCGTCCTCGTAATTGAGCACGCCGTCCTGGATCCTGATCTCGGAGAACGACACCTGGTTGTCGGCACCGGGCTTCATCGTCCGTGCGATGGTCTGGATGAAGGGCGTCCAGTTGCTCTCGCCGTCTGGTTTCAGGCTGACATGGATATGCGGCCGCAGCAGCGTCAGGTCGGCGATCTCGAACCGTTGCAGCAATAGCGGCAACAGCCTGAGATTGGCGGTGAGCACGTCGACATGGAGCGCGGGGTCGGCAGTGCCGCCGCCCTTCAGGCCGACGTCATGGAAGGAGATGTAGCTTGCCGGCAGCACGGAAATGTCGATGTTGCCGGCCACGCTGAGCTCGAGCCCGGTGACGTCGCGAATCTGCGCTTCCACGGCCTTGCGCAACGCATCGCGGTTGATGAGCCAGGAGGTCGCGATCAGGGCGATCAGCACAACGCCGAGCAGCGCCGCGATCGGCGTCCCGAGGCGCTTCATTCCTTGGGCCATGGTCAATGGCATGTCCTGATCGGGTTGGTCGCTGGAGCCAGAAGGGCGGGACGGGAAACCTGCGCGTCCCACGCCCAACCCCCGCAACTTGATGGGTTTTCTTGTCGCTTTCAAGGCCGCGGACGGGTCTGCCCACGGCGTGGGCAGCTTCTACCACCGGCTCTCGGAACGGAGAACCCCGTATCATTGACGGCTTCGGACGATTTCGCCTAATAATCGCCGCCAACAAGGGCGCGACGCCTTCAGGCCGCAGCTTCAGTCGAGGGTTTTTGCATGAACAAGGTCTATCCCGACGCCAAGTCGGCTCTTGAGGGCGTGCTCAAGGACAACATGATGATCATGTCGGGTGGCTTCGGCCTCTGCGGCATCGCCGAGGCGCTGTCGGACGCGATCCGCGACTCCGGCGTCAAGGGTCTGACCGTTGTCTCGAACAATGCCGGCGTCGACGGCATCGGGCTCAGCCGCCTGCTGGAAACCCGCCAGATCAAGAAGATGATCTCGTCCTATGTCGGCGAGAACAAGCTGTTCGCCCAGCAATTCCTCGCCGGCGAGCTGCAGCTCGAATTCAATCCGCAGGGCACGCTGGCCGAGCGCATCCGCGCCGGCGGCGCCGGCATCCCGGCCTTCTACACCAAGACCGGCGTCGGCACGCTGATCGCCGAAGGCAAGGAAGTGAAGGAGTTCGACGGCGAGAAGTACCTGATGGAACGCGGCCTGTTCGCCGACCTCGCCATCGTGCACGCCTGGAAGGGCGACACCGCCGGCAACCTGATCTACCGCAAGACCGCGCGCAACTTCAATCCGATGATGGCGACCGCCGCCAAGGTCACGGTGGCCGAGGTCGAGCATCTGGTTCCCGCCGGTGAACTTAATCCCGACCACATCCACACGCCCGGCATTTTCGTGAAGCGCATCGTCGAGGTCGGTACGGCCCAGAAGCGCATCGAATTCCGCAACACCCGCCCGCGCACCGCAGCTTGAGATCAGGAGACTAAGATGGCCTGGACCCGTGAACAGATGGCTGCGCGCGCCGCGAAGGAATTGCGTGACGGCTACTACGTCAATCTCGGCATCGGCATCCCGACGCTGGTCTCGAACTACATCCCTGACGGCGTCGACGTCAGCCTCCAGAGCGAGAACGGCATGCTCGGCATGGGTCCGTTCCCCTATGAGGGCGAAGAGGACGCCGATCTGATCAACGCCGGCAAGCAGACCGTGAGCGAATTGCCGACGACGTCGTATTTCTCGAGCGCGGATTCCTTCGGCATGATCCGCGGCGGCCACATGGATCTGTCGATCCTCGGCGCCATGCAGGTGGCCCAGAACGGCGATCTCGCCAACTGGATGATCCCCGGCAAGATGGTCAAGGGCATGGGCGGCGCGATGGACCTCGTCGCCGGCGTCAAGCGCGTCGTCGTGGTGATGGAGCATTCGGCCAAGGACGGCGCCAAGCTGCTCAAACAGTGCAATCTGCCACTGACCGGCGAGCGCGTGGTCGACATGGTGGTCACTGATTTGGCCGTGTTCACCATCGACAAGCACGGTGACGGCGGCATGGCGCTGATCGAGCTCGCCGACGGCGTCACGCTCGACGAGGTCAAGGAAAAGACCGAAGCCGAATTCCGCGTCGCGCTGAAGAACACGTAAGACAGTCGCGAGTAATCGTGAATGGCCGGGCATCGTGGCCGCGGCTCCTCCAATTCCGCCGGCCCCGGCGCGCTGAGGCTTAAGCAGCTGACGCCGACGGTACGTCGTCTGGCTTGCCCAGCGGTCGCACGCCCTTGCGCCAGTCGGTAATGGTGCAGCCGAAGCGGCCGCGGAACCAGCGGGCCATCGCGCTCTGCGCCGAGAAGCCGAGCTGTGCGGCGATATCCGCCAGCGGCCGGCCGGGATCCTCGATCAGCTGGATCACGAGATCGGCGCGCTGCGCATCGAGGATCGCCGAGAAGCTGGTGCCGGCTTCCGCGAGATGCCGGTGGATGGTGCGACGGGTGCAGGCGAGACGCTCCGCCACGCGTTCGACCGTGCAGTCGCCGCTCGCGAGCAGGATGCGCACGACCTCGTCGACCTTCTCTTCCCAGCTTGCCGGCCGATTTTCGATTGCTTCGATCCGCTTGCGCAGATAATTCGCGATAAGGGGATGCGCGCTCGGGATCCGCCGCTCCATGTCATGCGCCGACAACAGGATCGCGTCCTCTTCCGCGTTGAAGATCACACGGCAGCCGTAGAAGTCGCGGTAGCGCTTGCGGTCGTGCGGTGGCGGGTAGCGCAGGTGCACCTCCTGCGGCCGCCAATCACTTCCGAACAGCGACTGGATGATGCGATGGACGCTGCCCAGCGCCATGTCGATCGACTGGCGCGGGGCGGTCGGCTGTCGCCCGCGCAGATGCAATGTGACGGTCACAGTCTGCTTGTCTCTGACGACGTCGAGCTTCATGCCGTCATGATGGACATGGATGAAGCGCGAGAAAGCTTCGATGGCCCCGCCGACGGTCGCCTGTTCGCGCACGATCAAGCCGACCGCGCCGAAATTGGTCAGGCCGCCGCGCTCGGCCAGCCGTAAGCCGAAATCTTCGGCACCGGATTCCTCTGCCGATAGTTCGAGCAGGCGACGTAAGGCTGGGACCGCAATGGGTGTATCGGGCTTGTCGAGGATGGCCAGCGGCAGTCTGACCTTGCGCATCATCTGCCTGGGGTCGAGCCCGACCGACCGGGCGACCTCCGGGTAACAGCTCAAGCCTGCGCTGCGAATGAGGTCGGTCATGCGACCTGTTCCTGTCAGCCATTCCCGCAGATGTCCCGAAATGTAAAGTTTCTGTCCCGATCCGTCAAATCCGGGAACAGGGTGGAACATACATAAGGGAAAGCGAAGCACCGGCGCGAATGCCCGTGCTTTTTGACGGCGGGGCGCGATGGGGCCCCCGGCCGTCTCTTATCCTTTGACCAAGACATTGCTGGATCGGGATTATGCCGGGAAACATGCTTTCCAAGGGTGAGGTATTCGTCATTGAAACCGACGCCGCCTCCCGCGAACAATTGTCCGACGCGCTCCAGCAGAGCGCCTATGACGTGATCTGCTTCGCCGACGGCGCATCGCTGCTGTCGGAAGCCAAGGCGCGGATGCCGGCCTGCGTGGTGCTGGAGATGCCGCCGGATCGCTCTGCTCTCGACGTGCTCAAGCGCCTGCGCGAGGAAAACTGCATGGCGCCGGTGCTGGTGACCTCGGCGAATGGCAGCATTGCCATGGCGGTCGACGCCATCAAGAGCGGCGCGGCTGACTTCATCGAGAAACCGTTTCGCACCCACGACGTCGTCGTCCGGATCGATGCTGCGATCGACGAGTCGGCCCAGCCCGATTCGAGCCGGCAACGCTGGCTGCCCGGCTGCGAACCCCTGACGGCGCGCGAAGGCGATGTGCTCGCGCATCTCGCCGCCGGTCTGACCAACAAGGAAGTCGCCCGGCGGATGCATCTGAGCGCGCGCACGGTCGAAGGCTATCGCGCCAGCATTTTGAAGAAGGCCGGCGCCCGCAATGTGACGGATTTGCTCCGCCGCATCTTCGGCCAGGGTTCGCCCAGCCAAGTCTAAAGCTCGAAGCCTGAATCGGCTCTTGAGACAAGGTTGTGCCGCGGCGCGGTGACGCGTTCCGCGGCCATTGTGCTGCCGCGGCGGCGCCCAACGGAAACCCCAATCGAACCGGTTCCTTCCCTGCCGCGTCTCACCACGATGGCGTGGCATGTTTTCGCGGCGTCCGGCTGGCGGCGCGGCGATATCGGCAGGGAGAAGTTTGATGCGCACGATCGCAAAATGTCTGGCGACGACGAGCCTGGTCCTGGTGACCGCGGCGTTCGCCGCGCCCTCATGGGCGGCCGATGTGGACGCCACATCGGCGATCGATACCGTCACCGTTTACCCTGATGGCGCCACCGTCACCCGCGTGATCGCGATCGACCTCGCCTCCGGCGACAGCACGCTGGTCGCCAAGGATTTTCCGCTCTCGCTCGACCCATCCTCCCTCCGCGTCGAGGGTGAGGCGGGCGCAAAACTCACCATCGGTACCATCGATGCACGGCCGCCACGCGCAGCGGCGCCGGTCAATCTGCCAGAGCTCGACAAGCGTATCGAGGCGCTGAAGGACGAGCGCGCCGACCTGCAAGGCGCGATCGATGCGGCGGCCGCCCGGCGCAAATTCGCGCAGCGCTTTGCCGAAGCCTCGCCCGCCGGCCTTGGCGACAAGGGCGAGGCGCGCCCGATCACCGAGTGGCGCGCGGCCTTCACTGCCGTGGCCGAGGAAGTCGCGGCTGCCGAGGCGGCGATCCGCGATGCCGCACGAAAACAGCGCGAGATCGATCGCCAGATCGCGCAGCTCGAGGCCGATCGATCGGCCAAGCCGCCGAGCAAGCTGGAGGTGCGGATCGACGTCGCATCGGCTGCCGCGACAAAGGCCATGCTGCGAGTCACTTACACCGTACGCAATGCGCGGTGGCTGCCGCTCTATGACGCCCGGCTCGACACCGGCGCCAAGGATCGCAAGCCGCAGCTCGAACTGGTTCGCCGCGCAGAGGTCACGCAATCGACCGGCGAGGACTGGTCGAACGTCACGCTCGGCGTTTCGACCGTCCGTATCGCCCGAGGCGGCAGCGCGCCGGAGCTGGGCTCGCTGGTGGCGCAATATCCGCAACCGCCGAAACCAATGGCGCTCGGTGCTGCGCAGGAACAAGCGAGGTCTGCGCCGGTGACGCGCCAGGTGCAATCGCCCGCCATGGCAAAAGTCGCGGACGCGCTCGAGCGCGTCGATGAGCAGCAGGCGGTTGCGGAGATCGGCGACTTCCAGGCCACCTTCAAGATCCCCGGCCGCGTCAGCCTCGGCGCCGCCGAAGGCGCCAAGAGCCTGCGCATCGCCTCGATGAGCGTGCCTGCTGATCTGGCGGTGCGCGCCGCGCCGGTGCAGGATCCCACGGCTTTCCTCGAAGCCAGCTTCAAGCAGACCGATGACACGAATTTGCTGCCGGGTAAGGTCGCGATCTACCGTGACGGCGTCTTCGTCGGCCGCGGCAAGCTCTCGGCCTCGGCCAAGGACGATATCGTGAGGCTCGGCTTCGGCGCCGACGACCAGGTCAAGGTCGAGCGCGCGGTGCTCAAGCGCAATGAGGGTTCGGCCGGTCTCCTGGTCACGACGTCGAAGACCGACGAGCGCGCGTTCAAGACCACCGTCCGCAACGGCCACGATTTCCCGATTCATGTCGCGATCGAAGATCAACTGCCGGTCAGCGAGAATGACGAGATCGTCGTCGAGATGCTGCCCGCGACCACGCCGCCCACGGCAAAAGATATCCGCGACAAGCGCGGCGTGCTGGAATGGTCGTTCGATGCCAAGCCCGGCGAGGTCAAGGACATCAACTTCGCCTGGCGCGTCCGCTGGCCGAAGGACAAGAGCGTGGTGATCGCGCCGTCGGGCTAGATCCCCGACGCAGGCGGAGCCGCCCGCATCGACTGCGGCAGCACGTAAGGTATGCCGTCGCCGGCCTGATGGACGACGGCGTCGATCTCGAAGACGTCGCGGATGGTTTCGCTCGTGACGATCTCAGCGCGCGGGCCATCGGCGGCGAGCTTGCCGCCGTTCAGCACGATCAGCCGGTCGGCAAAACGGATCGCGAGATTGAGGTCGTGCAGGATCGCGATCACGGCGGTGCCGCCGGCCGCGCGGCGACGCGCGGCTTCGACCAGATCGATCTGGTGGCGCAGATCCAGGCTCGAGGTCGGCTCGTCCAGCAGCAGCAGCCCGGGTCCGTGCTCGGCCTCGCCGCACGCGAGCTGCACCAGCACGCGGCCGAAATGGGCGCGTTGCTGCTCGCCGCCGGACAGCGTCGGCAATTGCCGTTCGCGGAAATGCGAGAGGCCGAGCTCATCGAGCGCGGCGTCGACGAGCCGGCCCGCATCGCGCGGGCTGCGATCGCCGGCACCCATCAGCATGATCTCCTCGACTGTGAAGGGGAAGGTGACATTGATGTGCTGGGACAGCATCACGCGGCGCGCGGCGAGATCGCGCGGCGTATAGACGCTGATGTCACGCTGCTTCAGCCGCACCTCGCCTTCGCTTGGGCGGAGATCGCCGGAGAGCAGCCGCAGCAGCGTCGACTTGCCGGCACCGTTCGGGCCGATGATGGCGACCATCTCACTCGCCACGACGCTGAGGCTGACGTCCTCGAGCAGCGTCGCGCGCCCGGCGCGCTTGCTTAAAGCTCGCGCCTCTATCACGGCGCTCATAACGAGGCGAGCCCGCGCTGCCGCAGCAGGATACCCAAAAAGACCGGCGCTCCGACCGCGGCGGTCAAGATGCCGATCGGCATCTCCGCCGGTGCCACGATGGTGCGCGCCAGCGTGTCGGCGCCGACCATCAGGATCGCGCCGAGCAGCACGGAGGCCGGCAGCAGCAGGCGATGCGCGGGGCCTATGACGAGGCGCAACAGATGCGGCACAACGATGCCGACGAAGCCGATGACCCCGCTGATCGACACTGCGACGCCGGTCATGGCGGAGACGACAATGATCGCGATCCGCTTCAGACGCTCGACGTCGACCCCGCCGTGAAAGGCATCGGCTTCGCCGAGCACCAGGAGATCGAGGCCGCGCGCGATGAAGGTGCAGGCGGCGAGCCCGGCCATGAGCACCGGCGCGAGCACGGCGGCCTTGGTCCAGGTCGCGCCGCTCATCGAGCCCAGCATCCAGAACGTGATGTCGCGGAGCTGGCGGTCATCGGCGATGAACACCAACGCCCCGATGCCGGCATTGGTGATGGCGGTGATGGCGACTCCCGCAAGCAGGAAGATCGCGATCGATGTTCTGCCTGCGCGGCTTGAGATGCCGTAGAGGATCGCGGTCGTGGCCAGCGATCCCGCAAACGCCGCGAGCGGCAATAGCTCGGCCTGGAGAAAGCGCAGCGTCTCACCAAAGCGCGAATCGGTGAAGACGATCGCGCTTGCAGCCGCGAGCGCGCCGCCGCTGGAGACGCCGACGAGGGCAGGATCGGCGAGCGGATTGCGAAACAGCCCCTGCATGATCGCGCCGGCCGCCGCGAGCAGGCCGCCGACCATCGCGGTCGCCGCGATCCGGGGAATGCGGATCGACCACAGCACGAGCTGGTCGCGCGCCGTGACTGGAGTCGCGGCGCCATCCGATACAAAGCCAAGTGCGGCAGGCAACCGAGAGAGCGGAATGCCGGCCGCACCGACGGTCAGGGCGACGATCGCGGTGGCAACGAGCAAGGCAAGCAGAAGAGGGATCGCCGATGATGCGGACCGTCGTCCCGCGCTTCGACGTGAACTCCTAGTCTCGGTCCCGAGCACCACGCTCATTGCCGGCAATTCGCCGCCGGCAGAGCCGATTTGAATGCGCCGCTATCAGCCAGTGCCGGGTAGAGCTTGACGGAGAGATCGCGTGCCGCCGCCGCCGTGCGCGGCCCGAAGCCGAGCAGATAGAGCCCGTCCATCGTGATGAAGCTCTTGTTGGCTGCGACCGGCGTCAAGGCAAAGCTGGGATGAGTGTAGACCGCGTCGGCCTGGAGCGACTCCTTGCCGCGCTCGATCGACAGCACCACGTCCGGCTTGGCTGCCACGATCGCCTCGTCGCCGATGACCTTGTAGCCATCGTAATCGTCGACCGCATTGGCTGCGCCTGCGAGCTGGATGATCTCGTCGGCTGCCGTCTTGTGGCCGGCGACCATGGCGCGCCCGTTCTGGAGCGACATCACGAACATCACGCGCACCGGCCTGGTCACCTTGGCACGCAGGGCGCGGAGCTGGGCGAGATCGGCGCTGACCGCGGTGCTCAGGCACTCGGCGCGGGCGTCGACGCCCATGGCATGTCCGACCAGCCTGATCTTTTCGATCAGGCCATCCTCGGAGAAGGTCTCGGGCACCAGCACCAGCGGCACCCTTGCGGTGTCGAGGAGATCCATGGTTTCGCGCGGGCCCGAGCCCTGGATCGCGAGAATCAGTGTCGGGTTGAGGCCGAGCACACCCTCCGCGGATATCTGGCGCATGTAGCCGACGTTCGGCTTGTCGTGCAGCGCCGCCGCCGGATAGAGGCTCGTGCTATCGACGCCGACCAGCCGGCTCTCGAGCCCGAGTGCATAGAGAATCTCGGTGATGGCGCCGCCGATCGCGACCGTGCGTGCGATGTCGTTGACCGCGATGTCGCGGTCGCGTGCGTCATGCACAATGATGCCGGCAGCGTTGGCGGCGGTCGCGAGTGTGATGGTACCGGCCAGCAGCAGATGCGTCAGGGTGCGGCAAAATGTCATTGCGGTCTACTTCGTCAGGATCAGCTTGTTTTGTGAGGTCAGGCGGAGGCGATAGCTCTCCTCGCCATGCGCGATGATGATCTCGCGCTCGGCGGCAAACAGCTCGCGGCTGTCGATGCGATTGCCCCGTATCATCAGTGTTCTCGTTGTTGCAGAAGGGTTTTCCACGTGCCCTCCGGCGTCGTTGATGCTGTCTCCGGATGCGGCTGACATGGGTCTCGCGATGCGCTTTCGAAATTTCAGATGCTGCTTGTCTGTATAAGCGGGGTGGGGCGCATTCCAACCGCAGCAACTTACAATCGATATAAACTGCAACGTGACGTCATTGACCGTCAGGATGTTGCCACGTTACCAAACAGGACGATGCGGGCCGGGGGGTCTGCACATAAATAGCCAGCCAGTCGCTCGCCTCATGTGAGCGCACGCCAGCCAGACAAGACACAAGATGATTGGGTTGGGGTTATGGCTGATGGGGCTAGGTATTCGCGCGCCTTCATTTTGGGTGCGTCGGTGATTTCAATCGCGGCAATGGCGACGGAGAACGCTCTTGCGCAGACCGCGCAGCCGCAGGCCGAACAGAATTCAACGGTTGGGCCGAAGCAGGCCAAGCGCAAGCAGGCCAAGCCGCAGGTCGCGCAGCAAGCCAAGCCTGAAGTCATGAACGCCCGTGCCCAGGCCGGCGGCGCCGCGCCGGTGCAGACGCTCGACACCATCACGGTGGCGGCAACCAAGACCCCCGAACGCGCGATCGATGCGCTCGCGCCGGTCAGCTCCGTTTCGCTCGACAAGATCCAGGGCCTCCAGCCGAACCGGCTGTCCGACATTTTCTACGCTATCCCCGGCGTGTCGTTCCAGGAGCGCGGCGACGATCCCGCTACCGTCATCAATGTTCGTGGCTTGCAGGATTTCGGCCGCGTCGCCGTCGTCGTCGACGGCGCGCGGCAGAACTATCAGCGCACCGGCCACAATGCCAACGGCTCCTTCTTCCTCGACCCTGAATTGATCGGCGGCGTCGATGTAGTGCGGGGACCGACCGCAAACATCTACGGCTCCGGCGCGATCGGTGGCCTGGTCTCGTTCCGGACCAAGGACATCAACGACGTGCTGCGCCCCGGCGAGCGCTGGGGTGTCGATCTCTCCGGCTCCTACGGCTCCAACAACAGCCGCGGGCTCGGCTCGGTGTTCGGCGGCGTGCGCGCCACGCCCGACGTCGATATTTTCGGCGGCGCGGTCTACCGCACCCAGGGCAATTACAAGGACGGCAACGGCACCGAGATCGGCAACACCGGCAATCAGGTCGAGGCCGGGTTGATGAAGGTGACGGTGCGTCCGGCGCTCGGTCACGAGGTCAAGTTCGGCGCCACGTTCCAGGACTATCAATACAGCATCGGCCAGATCAACCGGGGTCCTACGACGTCGGCGGCGTTGATCGCGTTGAACCGTGGCTCGTCGGTCTACGCGTCCGACGCCAAGAACTACACCGGGACCGTTACGTGGAACTATGCGCTGCCGAGCGACAATCTGTGGGACTGGCACATGTCGGCCTACGCCAACCGCACCGAAAACGACCAGACCAAGACCTATGATTACGGCGCGCCTACGGCCTACTGTAACGGCGGTCTCGGAAACAACATTTCGGGTTGCGTCGGTACCAGTCGTGCCTACAAGCTGGATACGTTCGGCTTCGACGCCAACAACACCACGCGTTTCGACGTCGCCGACTGGCGCAATGCGCTGACCTGGGGCGTCGACGCTTTTCAGGACGACGTCATCACGACCGACAGCCGCGGCAATTCCAACGTCACCACGCCGAGCGGCATCCGCACCGTGTCGGGCGGCTTCCTCCAGCTGAAGCAGAACTACGGCACCTGGTTCGAGGCGGTCAGCGCAGTCCGATACGACCGCTACAATCTGCAATCGGGCGGGACGAATACGGGCGGTGACCGCTTCTCGCCGAAGATCACCATCGGCGTCACGCCGGTCCCGGGCTTCCAGCCCTATGTGAGCTACGCCGAAGGCTATCGCGCCCCGTCGATCACGGAAACGGTCATCTCCGGCGCCCATGCGACCGGTGGCGGACCGGCCCTGTTTGCCTGCCCTGACGGCTCCTCCGGCGTGTTCTGCTTCCTGCCCAATCCGAACCTCCGCCCCGAGGTCGGCAAGAACAAGGAAGTCGGCTTCAATCTGAAATACGACAACATCTTCACCGCGTCGGACTCGTTCCGCGGCAAGATCAATCTGTTCCAGAACGACGTCAGCGACTACATCGACCTCGTGCCGTTCGGCTTCGTGGCGTTCCCGGGCTTTGGCTCGTTCGCCAAGTTCTATCAGTACCAGAACATCGCCAGCGCCCGGATCCAGGGGTTCGAGGCGGAGACGATGTACGATGCGGGCGACTGGTTCGTCGGTGTCGCCGGTCACTACATCCAGGGCAAGAACGTCGCGACCAATGTCGGGCTTGCGACCATCACGCCGCGCAAGGTCGTCACCACAGGCGGTGTCCGCCTGCTCGATCGCACGCTGATCCTGACCGCGCAGTGGGCCTCGTACGGTCCGAACAACGATGTGCCCGCCGGCTATCTGCCTGCGACGGGATACGAGTTGGTCAACCTGTACCTGACTTACAACGCAACCAAGGACATCGTGTTCTCGGCCTCGATCGACAATTTGCTGAACCAGTACTACCGGCCTTACGCCATTCCCGGCAGCTCGGTCGACGGCACCACGCAGAACGACGTGCTGTGGGCGAGCCCGGGAGCGGGCCGGGTCTACAAGGCTGGCCTGAAGATCCACTTCGGAGGTGCGTAAGCCGCGAGCGCCGCAACACCACCAACGTCCGCCGGGTCGCGCTGATGCTCCAGCGCGGCTTCGGCGTGTATTCGTTTCAATGAGAAGGAGAGACTCTTATGTTCATCGCCATGAACCGGTTCCAGGTGAAGAAGGGCGCGGAGACCGCGTTCGAAACCGTCTGGGCCACCCGCGAATCCTATCTCGGCAGCATGCCGGGCTTCGTCGAGTTTCATTTGCTGAAGGGCCCGGAGGCCGAGGATCACACGCTCTACTCGTCGCACACGCTTTGGGTCGACAAGGCCGCGTTCGAGGCCTGGACGCGTTCGGACCAGTTTCGCCGCGCCCATGCCCGCGCTGACAATCAGACCGGCGAGAGCCTCTATCTCGGCCATCCCAAGTTCGAAGGCTTTGAGGTGATCCAGAGCGAGCGCAAGGCTGCGGCCGCTTAGAACGCGGTGGCGTACACTAAGGAGCCGGACATGCTGAGCACCGAACTCGCCGATCTCAGGGCGTATATGGCCGACAATCCCGGCGCGGTGATCGAGGACGTTGCGCGCGAGCGCAAGGTCACGCCGCGCGCCGTGATCGAGGCGCTGCCGTCGTCGATGCTGCGCATCGGCGGTGGTGAGCATTTCGCCGCCGCGATGCAGGACATCGCCGCATGGGGCGAGGTCACGCTGATCGTGCACACCGATGACGCGATCTTCGAGTTCACCGGCACCATTCCGGCGGGCGAGATCGGCCGCGGCTATTTCAACCTGATGCAGCCGAAGGGCCTGCACGGCCATCTCCGTCACGAGCGTTGTGCAGGAATTGCCTTCGTCGAGCGGCCCTTCATGGGCAAAAATTCCGCCTTCGTCGCCTTCGTCAATGCCGACGGCGGCATCATGTTCAAGGTGTTCGTCGGTCGCGACGAGACCCGGGCGCTGCGTGGGGACCAGCTGGCCCGGTTTCGGCAGCTGGCGGACCGGATCGCGGTGTAACGTCTTTCAGGAGATCAGGATGCAGGGCAATTTCCGGCTTCGGCATGTGATCCTAACAATCGCGCTGGCGCTTGTGCCGGCCCCGGCCTTTGCGATCGACGAAGCGCTGTTGCCACGCAATCTGTCGCCCTGGGGTATGTTCATGGGCGCCGACATCATCGTGAAGACGGTGATGATTGGCCTGGCCTGCGCCTCGCTGGTTACCTGGACGGTGTGGCTCGCCAAGACCATCGAGCTGCGCCGCAAGAGCGCGCTCGCCGTGCAGCGGACGCGCGCGCTCGAAGGCAACATGAAGCTGGCCGAGGCGGTCGAACGGGCCGGCGAGGCGCATGATGCGGTGGCTCAGCTCGTCCAGTCCTGCGCAAAGGAGGCGGAGCTGTCAGGCGGCATCGTCGATGACGGTCTCCAGGAGCGCGTGGCGTTGCGGCTTGAGCGGGTCGAGGCGGCGATGTCGCGGCAGATCGCGCGCGGCACCGGCGTGCTCGCGACCATCGGCGCCACGGCGCCGTTCGTCGGCCTGTTCGGCACTGTCTGGGGCATCATGAATGCCTTCATCGGCATCTCCGAGAGCCACACCACGAGCCTTGCGGTAGTCGCGCCCGGCATCGCGGAAGCGCTGCTCGCCACCGCGTTCGGCCTCGTCGCGGCGATCCCGGCGGTCGTGATCTACAATCATCTGGTCCGCGGCATCACCAATTACCGCGCACTGCTCGGCGACGCTTCCGCGCAGCTGATGCTGCTGGTGAGCCGGCAGCGCGATCACAGGGATTTCCGCCTGGCACGGGCGGCGGAGTAGGCCATGGCCGCGAAGCTCGGCGCACGTATGGGATCGTCGCTCAGGCGCGGCGTCCCTGACGATCTCGACGTCACCCATGAAATCAACGTCACGCCGTTCATCGACGTGATGCTGGTGCTGCTCATCATCTTCATGGTGGCAGCACCGCTCGCCACCGTCGACATCGGTGTCGAGCTGCCGGCGACGGCGGCGGAGCCGGCGCCGCGGCCGGACAAGCCGACCTTCGTGACGGTGAAGCCGGATCTCACCGTGGCCGTGGGCGAGGATACGATGGCGCGCGACGGCCTCGCCGCTGCGCTCGCCGCCGCCACCAACGGCCGCAAGGACGAGCGCATTTATCTGCGCGCCGACAAGGCCGTCTCCTACGGCGACCTGATGGACGTCATGAACACCTTGCGCAACGCCGGCTATCTCAAGGTCGCTCTGGTGGGCCTCGACGGACGCAGCTGATGGTCGCCAACGCCTTTGCCCTGTACGAGCCGCTCGGCGAACGCGAGACGACGCGCTGGGGTGTTTCGGCCGCGGTGATCGTGGCGTTGCACGTTGCCGCCGCGGTGCTTGCGATGAACTGGCTCAGGTCGCAACCGGAGCAGGGTGTCACCCTGCCGGCGATCATGGTCGACATGTCGCCGGTGACGTCGGCGCCGCAGCCGACGCAGGACGATGTCGCACCGGGACAGCTGATGCAGGCCGCCGACGCCTCGCCCCCTGAGCCGGTGCAGCAGCAAGCCGTCGAAGAGACCATCGCGCCGACGCCTCCGCAGGAGAAGCCGGAGGTGACGGCGCCTCCGGAGCACAAGCTGGAGCCGACGCCGGCCAGGCCCGAGCCCGCGAAGATCATGCCGCTCGAAAAGCCAGTGCCGGAGAAGCCGAAGGTGGTTCGCCGCGAGGCGAAGAAGCCGTCGGAAGCAACGCCCGCACCGCGCACCAGCGCGCCGCCACGTGCCGAGCGCGAAGCGCCAATGGCATCCGCCATGAGCGCCGGTGCGGTGGCCTCGGTGATCGCGTCCTACAATCAACGCGTCCGCGCGCATCTGATGCGCTTTCACCAATATCCGTCCAGCGCCGGCGGTGCGCGCGGGGTCGCCAGGCTGAGCTTCACCCTCAGCCGCAGCGGGCAGGTCACATCCAGCCGTCTCGGCGGCTCGTCCGGCGTCCCCGCCTTCGATGCCCAGGCCATGTCGATGGTCCGCCAGGCCTCCCCGTTCCCGCCGATCCCGGACGAGATCAAGAACGGCGCGATGAGCTTTACGATCCCGGTGGAGTTCACGGTGAGGTAGTGGTGGTCTCTCACTCCCTCGCCCCGTTCTTACGGGGAGTGGGTGGGGTGAGGGGCTGTATCCGTGAATTTGGTTTGAATTGCAGGTCAAACACGCTCGCAATACGAGTCGGATCGACCTTATTCTTTGGTTGGTATCTCGCTTCGCCCCTCACCCGGATCGCAAGGGCGATCCGACCTCTCCCCGCAAAGAGCGGGGAGAGGTTAAGGGCGAGAGCTCGGCCCCTTACTTCGCCTTCAGGAAATCCGCGACTTCGAGCAGCACGAACTCGTTATCGTCGGCCTTGTTGGGATCGCGACTGGACGAGAACGGCAAATTGTTGTCGTTGCCGACGATGATGTGAGTGTCGTCGACGCGATCGACGTTCTCGATGGTGAAGAACGGGAAGGTGTAGACGCCGTCATTGAGTGGCTTGCGCGCTTTCTTGTCGGGGTCCTGGATCTTCAAGAGGTCGATATAGCCGATCTTGCGCACGGGCTTGCCGACATTGGCCTCGGTCAGCTCGATCTTGTAGACGCGCTTGAACTTGGCGACATCTGGGAAGCAGTTGTCGCCGCGGGTGCCCGCCGGGCAGGCCTTGTCAGGCGAGCCTTCGCCGTTGTCGCGCTCGATGACGAGGCCGGCGCCCGGATCGATCATGTTGAAGTCGCCGATGGCGTTGCCGTTCTGCTCGAACACGTATTGCCAGTAGCGGCCGGTGAACTTTTCGGCGGCGACGTCGAATTCGAGGATGCGGGAGGCTTCCTTGCCGTCGACCCGCTCCCAGTCCTTCTTGTCGACATCCCACAGCGGCCCCTCGAGCAGGCCGTAGAGGAACTTGCCGTCCTTCGACGAGGCAAAGCCTTCAAAACCCTTGGAGCGGCGCAGGTTGACGTTGGTGTAGGTCGCGCCCGGCGCGCCGGGGGTCGCCACCGCCCAATGATCGGGCGAGCGCACCGGCTTGCCGTCGGCGATGGTCTCGAACACGGCGAGGATCTTGCCCGTCTTGTCGGCCTTCAGGATGTAGGGGCCGAACTCGTCGCCGATCCAGAAGGTGTCGCCGATGATCTGGAAGCCTTCGGTGTCGAAGTCGGCGCCGGTGAGATAGCGCCTCTCGGTGTCCTCGTGGACGATGCGGAAGGGCACCTTCTTGTCGGGATCGTGCAGGAAGACGGTCCCCTCGCGCTCGATCTTGCCGCCCGCCCAATCCATCTTGTGGTGGTTCAGGTACAGCATCGAGTCCATCGAATTGGCGCGCGCGCCCATGCCGTTGTCGGTGATGACCCAGAAGCTGCCGTCGGGCATCGCCTTGATGCCGGAATGGCCCTGCAGCGGCTGGCCCTTGAACGGCAGCGAAATCCCGGTCGAACGCTCAGACGACTTGCCCATCACGGTGCCGAGCGCGTCGACGCGCTTGCCGGTGGTGTACTTGCCGGAGGTCTTGAGATCGGCGGGGGCATCGGCTGGGGCATCGATGAAGGTCGCGGCCGGCATCACCACATGGCCGGCGAGCTTGGCCGGGAATTCACCCTCACT
>JAUEPE010000061.1 GCA_030403585.1 Frankia sp. RB7 | reverse complement strand
CCCGGATCGCTTTGCTAAACGACCGGCCTCGCAAGGCATTGACCGCCTTTCGGGCGCATAGCTCAGTTGGTAGAGCAGCTGACTCTTAATCAGCGGGTCCCAGGTTCGAGCCCTGGTGCGCCCACCATCAAATCCCCCGACATCACAGTCGCTTAGATGGGCCTCGTTTCGTTCTTTTGAGGCCTGTGCGACACGTTGTGCGACAAATTTTGTCGCACGGCGTGCGACATTTCCAGCTAATCGCCCTTGTGCCATGGCCGGCTGCGATCGTTCTCGATCACGCGCGCCTGCTGGATCTGCTCGTGACTGATCTGCGACTTCAGATCGTCCCACGCTTGGCGGAAGAGCTGCTTGGCCTGGTCGAGCGTGTGGGCGTTGCCGCGGTGATGCGAGCGCTGCGGCACGTTGGGAAGAAAGCAGGTCCATGACCAGTCCTGCGCGCCGCCAATGCCGGGCACCTTGTGGATGCGGCCGATCGGCAGCTCGTGCCAGATCACCAGATAGTCGTCGCGTGCTCTCTGGCCGCCGATCACGGTGCGCCGGAGGAAGAGGTCGTCAGTCATCCACTCGGAATGCCGGATCGCGAGCCAGTGCGTCAAGCTGCGGCCGGTCGAGAATGGGCGGCTCGCCCTCTCGAAACACGCTCACGAGCGCGTTGCTCGGAAGCGAGGTGGCCCTCGCTACTGCCTTGCGCAGCGTCATCTTCGCGCCGTCCAGCGTCACGATCTCGTCGGGATCGAAAGTGTTCACGTCAGCCCCTCCTTGCCCAGGAACGCCACCAGCTTGTCGATCGCCGCGTCGGCTCGCGCGGCGTTGCGGGCGCGGTAATGCTTCATGATCAGCTGCGCCGACTGGTAGCTGTGGCCGGTGACGTCGCAAATCGACAGCAGGTCATTGCCGGCACGATCGAGCAGCATGACGCAGGTATCGCGCAGATCCTGATCGTGCTTCTTGTCGGGCTGGCCGGTGTTATCGTTGATGAACGCCAGCGTCGGGCAGGCGATGACGCGAGGCACGTCGCTGCCGCGGATCGCGAGCTCACGCACCTCGGCGAAGATGTGCCGATAGGTGTGCTCGTTGTACGGACGGCCCGTCACCTCGTCGATGATGATCTCGTCCGGTATTGTCTTGAGATCGAACTTCTTGGCGAGCTCGCCAACGCGCACGCGGGCCTCGAACAGGCGCTTGGCGAGTTGCGGCGTCTGCTTGATGGCGACGAGCATGCCGGTCTTGCTTTGTCGGAAGTGGCGGCGGCCGTTGACCAGGCCCTCATCCTTCAGCTTGAGCCGGTCGGCCTGGCGCTGCCCGGTGAAGATGCCGAGATAGATCGCGTCGCCGATCGACGGCCGGCCCATGGCGTCGGCCGCGTCGACCAGGGCGTTGAACTCCTCGAGCTCGATCATGACGACGCGGCCGGCGGGCCGGTCAAACCGCATGTCGATGCGCGGGTTGTTCTTCAGCCGCCACTTCGAGCTCTCCTTGCCCCAGGACAACGCGGCGGAGAGTGCAGCGATCGACGCCAGTGCCATGTGATGGCCGCGGTGGTCCTTGAGGTAGTTGAACAGCGCGCGCAACTCCGGCGCGCCGATCGCAGCCGGGATCATGCTGGCGAGCTGTTCCTTTTCGCGGGCGGGTAGCGTGGCGCCGAGCACCGCGGCCGCGCGCTCGCGCACGCGCCGCGTCTTGGCGTCTCCGCGGCTCTCCGGCTTGTAGATCAGTGCGCGGGCGGCCTTGCGGTAGGAGGCGACGGATGCCGGCTTGAGGTTGGTGACTTCGGGAGAGGCGAGCCAGTCGTCGAGCAGATCCTCGACGGTTCCGGCGCGGTTGAGCGAGGGCGCCTTGACCTTCTTGCCCGCGGCCTGGCGCGAGCGCTTGATCTCCTCGATGTGCTTGTCGGCGAAGGCCTTCGCGTCCTCATAGGTGTACCAGGCGCCGGTTTCGACGTGGCGCAGATCGCGGTCCTCGAAGCCGGCCGAACGCTCGCGCGGGCCGTGAACGACACGCGGACGGCCATCGCGCCATTTGATGAAGGGGAGTTTTACGGTCATGGGCCGGCTCCGGTGCGGGCGGAAACGGGAAGGGCGTCAGCCTCGGTTGCGCTGGCGCCCCGTGTCAAGGGGAGGGGTGGCGTAGGCGGCATGGAAAAGCGCCTGGTGCTCGGCGATCGTGACCGCGTCCGGCGGCCTGACAGGATCGTTTGCCGGGGTCGGCGGCCGCGCCGGATGGTACCGCGTCAGCCAGGCATCGAAGCCGGTGCGCTCCCAGCGCAGCGGGTGCTCGGTGATGGGGCGCGGCAGCGCATCGCGGGTGTGGCGAGTTTCCCGGGTGCGATAGAGCGTGTCGAGCGTGATGCCGATCGCCTCGCAGATCTCGCGCGCGTTGTAGGGCCGCGTCATCGATCGTACCGCCTGTCTGTCTGATCCTCGGCGGTGAGCGCTGCGTAGACGAACAATCCGCCGAGCGCGATCACGATGAGAACCGGGAGCACCCACCAAGAAATCATGGCGTCATTCTCCGATGTCGAGACGGTAGGGGCGGACACGGCGAAAGACGCCGACGGTCTCGGTCGCGATGTGCGGGTCGCCGTTGAACATGACGACCTCGGGAAACTGGTCATTGGCGACGACGATGCCGGCGCTGCAGATCTTCTGGCCCTGCTCGTCGATCAGGATGACGAGCGCCGCGCGCACGGCTGGGGCTGGGGTCGCTATGCGCGCGGCTGTCGTCATCGTCCGACTCCGCGTGAGCGATCGAGCAGGACGACGCAGTCCCCCGTCTGGCCGGGGAACATCCGAGTAGCCTTGCTGGTGGCGATCAGGGCGTCGACGACGCTGTCGCCGACGCTGGTGGCGCCAAAGCGCCACTCGCCGCCGAGGCGGACCAAAACGCCGCGGCGCAGCAGCGCCAGGGCGCGATAGTGCTGGGTGTTGAGCGCGGGCGTCATTGATCCTGCTCCCGCGCCTTACGAAGCGCGCGCACCTGGCGTCGCAGCTGCCAAATCTCGCGAGCCGCCCAGTAAGTGCCCCTCTGCTTGATCTCCCCGCGAACCTCTTCCTGTTCGGCCGCTTCGCGGTCGAGCACGTTGTTGAACGCGTCGAGGATCAGCCGACCGAGCGGGTCGGCGCTCACGACAGAACCGCCTGCTTGTTCGCCAGCTGGCGGGCGGCGGCGGCGTGGGTGTCGATCTGCGCAGCGGAGTAGCCGAGCAGCTCAAGGCCCTCGCGGGTGAGCCCACCCTCGCGATAGGCGGCCTCGCGCATGTCGGACGCCATCCGCTCGATGGTCTCGATCGGGCTCATCGCGGCGCGCGCGGGCACCAGCGAGCTCTTGATGTAGGCGGGAATGGTGGGTTGAGGGGTGATCCGGCTGCCGCGGGCTGGCAGGCGGTTGCAGTAGGAACGGCGCATGCTTGTCTCCCCGTGAACGATTTCACGTGAAACAAAAACTATGCGCTATGCATAGTTAAGTCAATGCGTAACGAATAATCTATGCGTTTTGGGTGCTAAATCACTTCGGGACCATAGTTTTTACCTTTGCCGCCCAGTCGATCTCAACGTCGAGGATGGGCGGTTCGGTCTGGGAAAGCAGGTGGAACAGTCCTCGCGCTTTACTGCGCTGGACCTTCTTGATCAGGATCCGGCCATCGGTGAGGCCAACGACGCATAGCTTGTTGATCAGATCTGCTGTTACGGGCCGGCGGACATCGTCGTAGTAGACCAGCCAGCGATCGAAGAACGTGCCCAGGCTCTCGCCGCGGATCTCGACTGCAACAGTGGCGTCCGACATGCCCTCGACCGCCGGGACCTCGTCGAGGTGCCCGCTATCCTGAGCGAAAAAGTGGGTCTCGGCGCCGGCCCCGACATATCCAACCAAACTCACGCTGGCAGGCGTGCTCTCGTCTCGGCTCGCGCGGGTCTTGCGGGGCTGTCCACGGCCCGTCAGCAGCCAATCCAGCGACACGTGAAAGAAGCGGGCATAGCGTTCGGCGGCGCGCCCGATGCCGCGGCTGCCGTTCTCATGGCCGTAGTAGGTTGGGCGGCGGACACCCATCGCGTCGGCTGCGGCCGTCGCATCTGGATATCCCGCTTCCGTTCTCGCCCGCTCAAGGCGTTCGTGGGGGAGGCTCATCCATGCGTTATGCATAGAAATAGTATGCGTAAGGCATTGACAGACACTATGCGTAGCGCATAGTCGCGCAATGAATGCGCAACTGATTTGCCGAGCCCGGGAACTTACGGGCGAAAGCCAGGCGGCATTTGGGGTCAGGTTCGGCGTCGACCAAAGCACCGTCCATCGTTGGGAGAAACATGGTCCGCCCCCGCGCGGTCCTGGCCGCCTCGCGCTTGCGCGTGAGGTGAAGGCGATCTTGTCGGCGCACGGCGAGTGGGATGAGGAAACGTCATGCAGCGCAGCCTAGGGGCGCGGTCGGGAACCGGCAAAAGGGCGTCTTGCCGACCCCGGCAATCAAAGGAGACACCCCGGCAATCGATTTCGCCGGTCATGCGTGCGGTGCAGGGCCTGTTGCCTGCGGTTAAAGCCGCGCAGCACCTCCACATTCTCACCGATGTGCCGGTTTCGACCTGTGAAAAACTCCTGAGCGGGCAGCGCGGCGAAAGCGCCGAGACGCTGATCGCGCTTCTGCAGTCTGATCTCGGCCGTGAGGTGCTGTTCGCCCTGATGGGCGAGGCCCGGCCGGCCTGGTTCACCCGCTACCGCAAACAACTCGACGTCAATGCAGCGCGCCGCCAGCTCGAGGAGAGCCGCCGCGTGATCGAACAGCTGCAGAAAGAGGCCGCCGATGAGTGAGCGCTACACCGACGGGTTTGGCGAGATCATGCTCGTCGACGGCTTCAAGACATTCGGCGCCGTCGGGCAACTTCGTCCCGCAGGCCATTCGCGAGTTCTTCAGCCTGCGCGACCGTCAGGTCAACAGAGTGCACCTGATCCCCGGATTTCAACATCAGCACGATGCGTTCCGGCTCTTCCGGTCGTGCGCCCAAACCCCATTCGGTCGGCCTTATCGACGTGGTGGTCCTCGGTGCCATCGTGGATCTCCCAAAAATTCAAGCGTGACTGAGTCCAGCTACAGCAACAAGGGGCATTTTCGGATGAAACCACGTCACTTCACCACCACGCCGGAGGGAACGCGGGATCTTCGCCTCGCGCTGGCATGGCTCGCCGCGGCGCTTGTTGCCGGCGCCGCGGCGAATGTCTGGGCCTGCCTGCTGATGGTGTCGCGATGAGCGAGGCCGCTGTTCGCGAGACCGCGGTCACCGACACGCCTTATGGCCAGGTCGCCGACATGCAACGCAAGGAGATCGAGCGCACATGCGGCCTCGAGCTGGAGCGCTGCAACGTCGTCACCATCGTGATGGCGTTGAACGAATTCGACCTCAGGCGCCTCGACAAGATGGGGCACAGGTTCGAGCTCTGGCCCGACGACGTCAAATCCAAGCTCGAGCGTGAGCTCGAGCAGTTCGCGACGCGCAACGGTGGCGCCCGGATCGAGGCGATCACCACGGCGATCGGTGGCACGCCGAAGTGCTTCATCCTCTGCCTGCACTGGAGGCAGAAGCAATGATCCCGATGCGCATGGCATCCGTGGGGGGGCAGGTCACCCGCGCCCAGCTGAAGAAATATCCCGACGTCGTCACGATGTGGCAGCACCGGTTCGATACCGCGGCGATCGCGGCCGAGCTGAAGCTGCCCGAGAGCCTGGTGCACGCGTGGGTCGTCAATTTCCGCGAGTTGGGTAGGGCTGCGGCATGACAACAGACGTCGCAACCGTCCTGCAGCGACTGATCCTGGCCGGCGAGGCTGTGCTGGCGATGCGTGACCCCGGCGACACGACGCAGCTGCTCGACGATCTCGAAGTTTGGCTCGATCGTCCAACCGACGGAACGCGCGTCGTTCACGACTACACGGTGATCGCGCTGCATGCCGTGCAGAGCGCCGCCAGCGCGAAGCGCCGCAGTGGAGACGACCACGCGATCTATTACCGCGTCGTCGGGGCGCTGTTGCCGGACATCCGCAAGGATTGCTGGGAAGCCTTCCAGCAACGCAATAGGCCGACGCCATGAGGCCGCGCAGCGAAATCGAGGCCGAGCTGAAACAGCTCGAGGCGGCCAACGAAGCCGCGACGTCTTGGGGCGCCGCCGTCGGCGCGCGTCACGAGCGCATCAAGGGTCTCAAGGCAGAGCTCGCGCGTGAGCAGCTGATTGCCTGTCAGCGGCCGGAGGGCGAACGATGAAGCTTGCATGGTCATGCGACGAGGCCGATCGAAAGCACTGCCGCAACACCCACGGCTGCCATTGCGCCGAGATCACGCACCTGATCGCCGCGCGCGACAGGCTGACAGCTGAGCGCGATCGAGTAACGCGCAACCGCGATATGTGGAAAGGCCAGTGCGAGCGGCAGGCTGATCAACTGCGTCAGCGGACCGAAAAGCCAATGCGAGGCGGCCCAACCGAGCAGCATCCCGACGCACCTTATTGCAAGCCCGATCAATCGTGCTGTGACTTCTGCTGCGGGAACTGACGATGACCGACGAAAACCGACAATCGCCGGCAGAAACCGTGTCGCACGACGGCCGCGAATGGCGCTGCTTTTTCTGCGATGAAGTCTTCACCGATCCAAAGGCAGCAGGCAATCATTTCGGGTGCGATCATCCCGGCAACGAACCGCTCTGTCAGCTGGCTCAAGTCGACGGCGGCATCGCCAGGGTCATCGCAGATCTTTCCGAGGAATTGCAGCGCTACCGCAGCGAGGACAACGAGAGCTTTCGCGAATTTTATCGGCTCGGTGCCGATCACGTTGTCGCGCTGCGCAACGAAGAACAGAAAGGCTATGACCGCGGCCTGGCCGATGGGCGGAAGGAAGTCCGCGAGGACTGCGCCAAGATCGCCGACGCCATGGCCGACGATCAGCAGGCAACGAACGAAAAGTATCCGGACCACGCCCGGGCATACCCTTCGTGGCGCTCTGCAATTCAACACTACCGGAGCGTCGCTGATCGGATCCGCAACCCACGCGCGGCCACCGAGCAGCTAACCAAGTCTCAACGGCCGGAGGGGTCATGACGCGCACGCGAGATCGGCTAGCGGCGGAACTGCGACAGGTCGCTGCGATCGCGTCGCCCGCCAACGCGGCCAAATATGAGGCTTTCGCCAAGCGCGCCGAAACCGGCGAGTTCGACGATTACGCCGACACCTATGTCTGCCCGATCACGCAGCTACACACCGAGCTGAGCGCGGCGGGCTTCACAAAATTTGCCGCGCGCGTCGCCAATGGCGAGTTCGACGCGACGAAGGAGGAAAGCGACGAATGGGCGCGCAGCCCATCGGGGCAGGATGCCGCCAGGCGGCTGTCGCCGAAGATGCGCAAAATCTTCGGCTTGGGCCTTTTGAACTAGGGAGGACTTCGATGCGAGACACGGTCGACAACAAAGAAGCCATCGAGATGATGCAGCGCTGCAAAAGCGAGATCATAAGCCTGCGCGCGCAGATCGACCGGCTCAAGCCGAAGGCAGACGCATACGACAATCTGGCGATCGTGCTCAGCTTACTCCCTCGGCAGAGCGTCGGCATGGGTGAGGACGTTGTCTGGACCCTGGACAAGCGTATTCGCGAGCTGACGCCGAAGCCGACGCCGCCGGAGGGATCCGACCGTGGCTAATGGCGTCAAGTTCGTCGGCGCAAATCGCGCCTACGGGCCTCCTCATGGCGTTACCGAGGAGCAGTGCAGCACGTTGCACGTCTTCTCGAACGGCGCCTGCCTGGTCAGCTGCTGGGAATTCACCGACGAGGAGATCGCCGAGATCGTGCGTACACGCCGCGCATTCCTGAGCGTGTGGAGCGGCCGGACGCTGTTCCCGGTCTTCGTCGGCAGCGAGAGCGTCACCCGCGGCGTCGTCGCGGACTTTGGAGCGGTCTGGAAATCGGAGCCCAGCGATGAACGAAAATAAGCCGATCTTGTGCCTCGACTTCGATGGCGTGATCCATAGCTACAGCAGCGGCTGGCAGGGCGACACCGTAATCCCCGATCCTGTTGTGCCCGGCTTCTTCGAGTGGGCAGAGCAGGCTGCCAAGGCGTTTCGGCTGGTGATCTACTCGTCGCGCAGCAAAAATCCCGACGCGATCACGGCGATGCAGTTCTATCTCGCCGAGCAACGCAAGGTCTGGCGCGACGCTGGTGGAAAGACCGAAACAGACGCGCCGCTATCCTTCGAATTCGCAAGCGAGAAGCCTGCGGCGTTCCTGACGATCGACGACCGCGCCATCACCTTCGACGGCACATGGCCGTCGGTGTCGGCGCTGCGCGCGTTCAGGCCGTGGAACAAGTAGTGAAGCAGCTAACCGCATATCACCGGCCGGAGGGATCATGACCAAGGTAGTCGAGCGACATCCAGGACCGTGGATCGGTGAAGACGTAGAACTCGCCCAGGCTTGCGCAATTGCAGCGATTAAGGACTACGGCAACGACGATCCGGTAACGCATCAGCGGATCCTGAAAAACGGCGTCTGGAACGATCACGTCGCTGTGCAGGCCGCGCTGGCGACAATTCACAATCTGCGGAAAGCCGGCCTCCGTTCTTCAAATGAAGAATTCGAGGAATATCCCTATGACGACGATCGCTTCAATCGCGGGGTGCAGCACGTCGTCGACCTGTTGGCGAAGACCATCGGCGCGCAAAACTGGACGGCCGGCGACGGATCCGAAGACTACGACTGCGATCTCGGGCAGACGCTGCTGAACATCTTGGAGGCGAAGGGCCTCTATGACAGTGAGACCGCGACCTACGCGCAGCTATCTGACACTCACCAGCCGGAGCCGAAGTGACGCCGCAGGAACGCAACGCGCTGATCGAGGAATGTGCGGTCGCTGCTGAAGCGCAGGACCGCAGCGACTACGAATGGGTGCGCGACAGCCTCTGGGCGAAGATCCTGCAGCGCGCCGGCGCCAATGTACGCGGCCTCAAGACCATCGAGCCGACGCCGCAGAGCGATCCCGAGCTCGACGACCAATTGTCTGTGTTGAGTAGCGCGTTAAACGACGAATAGACCGGGGCCTGCATCATCATGACGACGTCACTCGCGCCCGCGCTGGCGCCTCGACAACTCGACATCATCAACGACACCGCGCTTCGCGCGGCGAGTAAAACTCCGGGTGAGTTGTCAACCAAACCCAAGACCGAAACTCCGGGTGAGTTGTCAACCAGCCAGAAATCCAAAACTCCGGGTGAGTTGTCAACCACGATGGCCCACATCGACCGCAGGCGAAGAGAGCTGAGTGTCACCGTCGCCAGCCTGTGCTCCGCTGCCGGCATTCACGGCGATACGTACGAAGACGCGCGGGCAGGACGATCGAAGGTGCGACTGTCCACCGTGCGCCGGCTGGAACAGGCGCTGGACCGTTTTGCGATCGGTTATCGCCCGGCGGAGCGACTGACGATCGGTGAGAAATGCATGCGCGACCTGATGGTCGAGATCGCAGTGTATCTCGGCCTCGATCCGGAGACGGTGCTGGCGCAGGACTATTCCAGCGAGAAAACAAACGACGACGAATACATGCGGAACTGCAACGTGCGTCGTTGTGCGATTTACCTGATGGTCGAAGGCATGCGCTTTCCCAAGGCGGCAGTCGCGCGCGTCGCGGGGTTCTCCCGGCAGGCGGCGCACAAGACAGTCACCGCGATCGAACGCAAGCGCCAACAGGACACGGAACTCGACAAATTGCTGGGCGACATGATGCTCAAAGCCAGAGGGGAGCGCATATGAAGAAAAGGCCGGTGATTGATCTTAAAAAAGACGAGCGCATTGCTGCGGAAAAATTCAGGAAGATCCTGCGCGACAATCTCGACGAGGCAGCGATACCGGCGTTGATGACTGCCCTCAGCGAGTGGTGTTGCGATCTCGGCAGTCTTTTCGCCGGGCGCGCGAGCGCCATTGTCTACGCTAAAGAGATCGCGGCGGAGGTCGAGAAAAAGATCCACAAAAACTTCGACTTGCGCGAAGGAAAGCTACCCCATTGATCGACCTTCGCACGCGCCAGGGCTGGGAGGATCTCAAGCGGATCCTCGACGATCGCATCAGCGAGGTGCTCTCGCTGTGCAATCTCGACATGCCCAGGCGCAACGGCTGGACGCTGGTCGACGATCCACGCGGCGCCGGCAGCAAATGTTTCGGGCTGTGTCTGCGTGCCGACGGCCTGGCGTGGAAGAAGTTCAACGGCACGGAAAAGGGCAGGGCGCTCGAGCTCGTCGCCTATTGCTACGGCTGGTACGACATGGACAAGCGCGGCGCCGATCCAGCCGCGCGTTTCGTGATGGAGCGCCTCGGCCTCGGCCGTGTCTCCGAGGAGCAGCTCGCGCGCGATCGCGCGTCCGCCAAGGAGAAGCGCGCTCAGGCCGAGCGCGACAACCATCAGCGCCGCGACAGGAAGGCCGCCGCAGCCTTCGCGGCCTTTGCCGGCGCCAAGCCGATCATCGGGACGCCGGCGGATCTGTATCTGCGCGACGCGCGCGGCATCGATCTCAGCGCTGCGCCCTTTGTCGGACCGCGCAATGGCAACATTGCGCCTGGCTCGCTGCGTTTTGCGCCGTCGCAGCGCTATCTGCGGCGCGATCGGCAGAACAACGTGGTCGGCGAATATGCCGGGCCCTGCATGATCGCCTGCTGCACGGACGCGGCCGGGCAGATCCGGGCCATTCACCAGACGTGGATCCAGCCCGACGGCAGCGACAAGGCCGCGATCGCGCCCGCGCCCGATGGCACGACGCAGCCGGCGCGCAAGGTGCTGGGTGAATTCGCAGGCCTCGTCATCCCGCTCTGGCGCGGCGAGGGGCATTTCTCTGTGAAGGATGCCGAGAAGCACGGCCTGCTGCAGACGCTGATCCTGACCGAAGGCGTCGAAGACGGGCTCTCCGCCATCCTCGCAGCGCCTCAGCATCGCGTCTGGGCGATGATCTCGCTGTCCAACATGGTCAATGTCGCGGCCCGCCTGCCAGCCTGCGTCGACAGCGTGATCGTGCATCGGCAGAACGACTGGGACAAGCTGAGTGCGGTCGCCGCGTTCGATCGCGGCCTGAAAGCGCTGGAGGCGAGCGGCCGTGCGGTGGCCGAGGTGCGCGCCACCCATGGCAAAGACCTGAATGACACGTTGAGAGGCGCGGCGTGAGCAAGGACAACGAGGCCAACGTCGTTCAGATGGGCAAGGCGCAGCGTCAGCTCGAGCGGCAGCGCCGATCGCGCGAGGACACGCCGCCGATGGAGGCGCGCGGGCCGAACAATGTCCTGGCCGGGCAATGGAGCCCGGACATCTTTGGCATGCCGTCGGATCCCGGCTGTGCGTGCCCGGTCGAATGCATCGGCTTCGAGGGCGCCTACAAATACGTGATCGACAGCTCCGGCCAGTTCCGGGCGATGAAGGCGGCCGACTTCAACCAGGTCGGCATTCAGGATCTGTTTTCGGCCACGCCCAATTACCCCAAATGGATGCGCCCGCGCTGGTTCGTGCCAAAGGGCGTCGACGAGCACACCGGCAAGCCGCACAAGCCGCAGATCAAAAGCTTCGAGGCCGATCAGATCAAGGAAGATTTCTTCCGCGCCTGCGCGCGCAAGGGCTTCTTCTCGCCCAACGACAAGATGCGCGGCCGCGGCGCATGGACGTTCCGCTCCGGCAATCTGGTCTATCACTCCGGCGATGCGCTCTGGACCTGCGACAAGGGCCGCTTCAAGACGCTGGCGACCGGCGTGCACGAGAACATGCTCTATCCACGCCTGTCGGCGCTGTCGGAACCGTGGACCGAGGCGATCACGCCTGACAAGAACCCGGCGAAGAAGCTGTTGGAGACCTTCCGCAAGTGGAATTGGACGCGGCCTGACGTCGACCCGGTACTGTTGCTCGGCTGGATCGGCTGCGCGCTGATCGGCGGCGCGCTCGACTGGCGGCCGGCGGTGCTGCTGATCGGCGATCGCGCGACCGGCAAATCGACACTGCAGCAGGCGCTGCGCAACATCTTTGGCGACACGCTGTTCCGCTCGGCAGACACCACGGCCGCCGGCATCTACCAGGCCATGGCGCATGACGCGCGGCCCGTGGCGCTCGACGAGCTCGAGCCCGACAGCGATCCGCGCAAGCTCGACAACGTCGTGCACCTGATGCGCACCTCGGCATCCGGTGACATTGGCCGGCGCGGCGGCCCGACCAAGGGCGAGGCGAGCGAATTCCAGATGCGCTCGGCCTTCCTGTTCTCGGCCATCAACAACCCGCTGCGTTCCGCCCAGGACATGAGCCGCGTCGCGGTGCTGCGGCTGATGCCACTCAACCTCAACCAGGCCAAGCCGGAGCCGGTCGACGTCGAGACGACGGGATCGATGATGCTCTCGCTGATGATGCAGGGCTGGGGCGACTTTGCCGCCACGCTGCAGAGGTTCAAGAGCGCGCTCGAGCAGGGCGGCCACGGTGGCCGCGGTCAGGACACCTATGGCGTGCTGCTCGCCTGTGCGGCCACGCTGCTCGGTGACGAGCTCGCTGCGGAGATGGGCGTGCCACTGGGGCCTGACGAGGAGCGCGAATGGAGCACGCTGCTCGGCGCCGAGACCCTGCCGGAGGTAGAGGATGCGAAACCGAACTATCGGCAGTGCGTCGACCGCATCCTCACCTCACACGTCAAGGTCTGGCGCAATTCGTCGCGCAATACGATCGGCCAGGCGCTCGAGGACATGCGCATCGCTGAGGCTGCAATGTGGGATCCGGCAGATCACGAGGTCTATACCCGTGTGAAAGCGAAGCGAGATCTCGGAATGGCAGGCTTTGGGCTATTTACAGGGGCGGAAATCGCCGCGCCGATGATGCGCAGCCAGAAGATCAGCCTCGAGGCGGCGCTGATGAAGTGCGGGCTCACCAAGGACCAGTTCGTCCTGGCTGTTCCCAACACATCCAGCAAGGTCGCAGAGCACCTCGAGGGCAGCGACTGGCAGCACGGGGCATGGAAGGACGCGCTGCGCCAGTGCCCCGTTGCCGGCGTCATGATCACGAACGCCGACATAAACAAGGTGACAATCGACGGCACGCAGACCAGGTGCACCCTGATCGTGCTAGAGCGGTACCATGACGCTCCGGAGAAATGACCGATGGCTTGGAAATGGGTATCTGACGACAACCGCCGTTATTGCATCAATCTCGATCGGGTCGATTACATCGTGAAGCTCGACGACGGTCGCTGCACCGTCAGCTTTGGTGATGGCGGCAACAAGCTTACTGTCAATCAGCCTCCGGGCAAAATCCTGGGCGGCGAGGAGGTCACCATAGCTTATGATGGGGGCCCGCAGCCTGGAGACCCAGCCTAACAACGCTCCAGCGCAGCCCTTGTAAGCCCTCGCCCGGCAGTCCGAGCGAGGGCTTTTCATTTATCTTGCTCCATTCCCGCGCCCGCGCCCACGCCCGCTTGACGCTTTAAAATAGTCGCGCGGCTTGCCTCGCGACGGCGCTACGCATCACCGCCTTTCACCTCAACCACCTCACGCACGCGCCATCGCGCGCCGCGCGCCTCTATTTCCAAACGAACAACGGTTGACGTGCCTTGCTGTGAGCCATGGTGGCCGATGCGTTCGGTCCGGAGGCGATCGGGTGCGGGGTTTAGACACCCTCTCAGCTGGGTGTCTAACCAAGTGGATAACGCAAGGCGTTGATCCCAAATAGCAAATCGCAAATCTAGACACCTTAGACACTTAGACACCACGATCTCTCACGTGTGCGCGCGCACGCGCGCGCGCACGAGGGTAGGTGGGTGTCTAAGTGTCTACACTGTCTAAAAATGGAAATAGAATAGATGGAGCAACGACTTCCAATATCCAGTGATTTAGACACCTTAGACACCTGCGCCGATCCGGCGCCGGTTGTCGCTGCGCGCGTTAGATTAAATAATCACGGAAATTCAGCGAGGTAGCGTCAGCGATGGCAAAGAAGGACCAGAAGGCCGCGATCGCGGAAGTGATTGCGGCGGCCGCGCCGGCGGCCGCGGCCGTCGAGCAGCTCGAGCTGATGCCGGCGATGCGGCCGAGCCTCACTGACAGCCAGGTCGAGCGGGTCGAGACCGCGATCAAGGCCGATCGGCGCGGCCGACCGCCTGGCGCGCAGAACAAAGCGACGCGCGAGATGCTCGAATTCGTGCGGAAACTCTGCGGAGATCCGCTGGAGCGGCGTTTTCGCTATGCGATGCATACGCCGGAGACGCTGGCGATCGAGCTCGGCTGCACCAAGCTGGAGGCGTTCGACCGGCTCGATCGCATGTGGAGCGAGCTCGGCAGGTACTTCTACGCGCAGATGGCGCAGGTCGATGCCGGCGGCAACAGCGTGGCGCCTCGGTTGACGATGGTGTTCCCGGGGCAGAGTGCGCCGGCGATCGGGCCTGACGGCTCGACCAGGGCACCATGGTTGTACATTGAGCAACGTGAGGAAAATCAAGCGCTTAGCGCGCCGGCCGATGACGTGTCGCACAGCGACGTGTCGCACGGTGATGACAAGTGAAGCGATCTCAAGGGCTTGTGGCTGTAGGGCAGCTACTCCCAAATCACCGGCCGCGAGGCCTTCAAGGCCGGTGACGTCGACGGCGATCGTGCGGATCTGCCGTCGACCTGGCCGCAGGCGCCGCAGCAATGCGGAGGCCTGCGGCCGAGTTTTCAGAGGGGTACCCCCCCGGCCCGGCCAGGGCGGGGTACCCCCAAAACTCAACCTCGACCCGTCGTGCCCCCCGCGCGCGGGAGTTTTTTTCCGAACGGGCTCTGCCCTGTTTGCCTCAGGTCCGTCGACAAATCGCGATCTTTGGAACGGCCAACCGGGGCGGGGGGAAATCGCGTGACGATCGACGTAGGCTTAAGCCCGCAGGTGCTGCTCGAGCAGACGTCGCTCGCCGATGTGCTGGGATCGGCGGACCCGTATCGAAACCAGATGAGCCACGTCGAGGCCGACGACGAATTCCGAAAACAGTTTCCGGACGTCGTCGACGAGCTGCACAAGCAGGACAAGACGGGGACGGTGAATTTGATGCGGAGCGCTGGGCCGATCAGCGATCGCTACATCCTCTCGCACAACCCGGCCGATCTCATCATCGGGCCTGGCGGCTCCGGCAAGACGATCGCGAGTGGCAAGAAAGCGCTGGTCGAGGCCCAAAGGATTTTTCCCGGTGCGGACGGGGTGCGCCGATATGTGCTCGGCACGTGGCGACAGAAGTACGTCAATATCTGGAAGGCGACAATACCCTCCTGGTGGAAACTTTTCCCCAAGGACATGCCGGGGTCGAAGTGGACGGGCGCCAGCCCGCGCGAGGCCGAGCACACGCTGTCGTTTGAAGACGAGTTCGGACGCATCAGCCTGACGAACCGCTTCCGCGCCTTCGGCGAGACGATGGATCCTGACGACATCCTCGGCAACGAGTTCACCGATTGCTATTTCAACGAATGGCCGACGCTGCCGGAAGAGCTGTGCTCGGCGCTGGTCGACCGCGTCGGCCGCGAGCCGCCGCGCGAGATCATCAAGCGCGCGGGCCGCTTCTTCGGCGACGGCAACGCGCCCGACGTGCTGCATTTCATCTACCGCGATTTCTATGAGAACAAGAAGCCGGGGCACGTGCTGCACGCGCAGCCGTCGGGCCTGGCCGACAACGCTGAGAACATCGAGGCGATGGGCCGCGGCTACTATGAAAACTCGGCGATGATGAACTCGCATCGGCCGTGGTGGATCAAGCGCATGATCCACGCGCGGCCGGGCTTCACGCGCGCAAACAACCCGGTCTGGCCCGAATGGGACGAAGATCGGAACATGGCGAAGCACACCATACCGGTCATCAAGGAATTGCCTGTGCTCACCGGGACCGACGGCGGCCTGACGCCGTCGACGGTCTATATGCAGGAGAAGTCGAACGGCCAGCTCCGGTTTCTGGCGGAGTGCCCGCTCGACCGCGGCGGCATGAGCGAGCTCGCCACCGCGATGCTGCAGCTCGAGGCGACACGTTTCGAGGGCTGCGAGTTTCTGTCGCTGTGCGACCCGGCGATGTGTGCGGGTGAGGATCTCGAGGCGGGATCGGACCGGCAGAACCTGGCGAAATTTCTGGGGAGAAAGGTTTATCCGGCGCCGACCAACAATCCGACCACGCGGCACGAGGCGGTTAAATCCAAGCTGCGTCACACCTGCGAGGCTGGCGAGCCGGGCCTGATCGTCGATCCCAGCTGCAAAACAATCCGCCGCGGCGCAGCGCAGACGTACCATTTCAAGCACATCGCCGGCACCGACGATCTCGGCTCGGTCGCCAAGACCAAAGACGGCCATACCTGCGAGGCCGCCGAGTACGGCGCCCTGGCCTGCGGCAGCTCGGAAGCCAAGCGCCGGGTCGGAGCGGCGGCGGCACAGCGAGCGCAGCGCAAGGAAGAAGCTCGGAACGCCGGCCGCTACAACCCGATGAAGCGGAAACGGGGCTGACGTGACCGGCCATTTCTGGCCGGCACGGGGCGGTTGACGGGCGGGGCTGGCCCGTAGGGTCGGCACCCTCAACCGAACGAAGGCCTGCCATGGGTTGGTTCAGCAACATCCTCGACAACTGGTTCGGCATGGATCCGCCCGACACCAGCAAGGCCGATGCAGCGAATGCTGCTGCGCTCGCGACACAGCAGCAGGCACTCAAGGCGCAGCAGGACGCCAACACGCTGGCGGCCGCGGCCGCGCAGCCGGCGAGCGACAGCGAAAGCGCCGTCGTCGCCTCCGAGGCCCAGAAGCGCAAGCTGCAACAGGGCTCGTCGTTCGGGATCGGACTGCAGTCACAACTCGGCGCGCCGCCGGTCGGCTTTCGCTTGCTGTCGGGGCAGTGATGCAGCGCGGTGAGCGGAGCGAGGCGCAAGCATGAGTGCCTGGTCTGAGATCGAACCGCGTCATGCCGAGGTGAAGAAGAAACGCGCGCTCGAGGAACCGCGTTGGCGCGACATCGCGCGGCTGATGCAGAGCGACGAAGATCTCTCCGGCGGCAATCGTAACGACCAGCGCCAGCCAAATGGCGATGATCCCTTCGACAGCACGCCGCTCTATGCCAATGATGACTATGTCGGCGGCATGTTCTCCAAGGCGACCAACCCGGCCGAGCGCTGGTTCTCCTGGGGCGTGCCTGCCGATCCCGAGCTTGCGAAGTGGAAGCCGGCCAAGGACTATCTGTGGAACTACACCACGCTGATCCTCGCCTCGATCGACCCGACCATCGACAATTTCTATCTCAACGTGCCCGGCTGGTTCGGCGACATGGGCATGTTCGGCTCCGGCTTCATGTGGCAGGAGGAGATGGTTGGCCAAGGGCGCATCGTCACGCCGAACCTCGCGGTCTCCGGCTGCTACAAGGACGTCGACGCCAACGGAGATCTCGACACCTTCCACCGCGAAATCCGGCTGACCGGGCGCCAGGCCAAGGGCAAGTTCGGCGATCGAGCCCCCACCGCGCGCGACGACGAAGAAATCGTCTTTGTGCACGCGATATCGCCCAATCCGGAGTTTCGGCCGGGCAGCCCGTTCGCGAAGCACATGCCGTTCAAGTCCTGCTACGCCTCGCCGGACAAGACGAACTTTTACACCGAGAGCGGTTATCTCGACCTGCCGGTGCATCAGATCGAATGGTCGATGCGATCGGGGCGTGTCTGGGCACGCGGGCCTGCCCATAACGCGCTGCCGGACATGTTGTCGCTCGACGAGGTCGCGCGCTCAACCATGGTCGGCATCCAGTTCGATGCCGAACCGATGTGGTGGGCGGCCGACGAGGACGTGATGACCACGGCCGATATCGTGCCGGGCAACGTGCTGTTCGGTGAGAGCGTGCAAGGCAAGGCGCCGGCGCAGATCCTCGAGCGCTCGAAGCAGATGTCGCTGCCGCTGCAGCTGCAGAACGATTTGCGCAACCAGGTGCGGCGCGCGTTCCGCTTCGCGCTCGCCTCGACGCTCGGCGCGCGGCCGCAGATGACGGCGGAGGAAGTGCAGGCCTTCAGCCAGGACGAATTAAAATCGCTCGCGCCGAACCTGATCCGCGTGCAGCGGGGGCTCGCCGGCTTCATCCGTCGCCGCGCCCAGCTGCTCGATCGCCTCGGCGTGGTGGCGCGCACGATCGGGCCGCCGCCGCCGGAGCTGTTGCGCGCGGCTGTGACGCCGACCTTCGTCTCGCCCTTTGTCAAGGCGCAGAAGGCGGACACGGCCAACGGCGCCACCAGCTGGGTCTCGACCAAGCTCAAGATTGCAGCGGAGACGCAGGATCCGACATGGATGGATGACATCGACGTCGACGGCTATTCCGCGCTGCTGCACGATGCGTTGTCCGGCGTTCCCTCGATCAAGCTGGATCCGCGTCTGGTCGAGCAGAAGCGGCAGGCCCGGGCCCAGGCGCAGGCTGCCCAGGTCCAGCTTGCGCAGCAAGAGCAGCAGGCCGCGATCTACGCCGACGTGTCGCACGCCGACCAGGCCAAGACGCTTGCGAAGGGTCGGGCCGGCAAATGAGAAAGATCAAATTCGAGAACTGGCCGCACTGGTTTCGCACGGTCTGGGGCAACGATCAGCGCCGCATGGAAGTGCTGCGCGGCTACATCGCATTCGGCGGCCAGTTCAAGGCGACGATGGCTGACATCGCCGTGCGCAACAACGTGTTCGCACCGATCAACGAGCCCAACCCGCATCTGGCTGCGATCGCCGAAGGGCGCCGTCAGTGTGCGCTTGAGATCTTCAAGCTCGCCAACGTCGACCATGTCGCACTGTTCGAGATGACCAAAATTGACCGCACGCAAGGAGGCAACAAGTGAGAGTTTTTGATTTCTGTCGTCGGCCGTATCTGTTCGATGAAAACGCGAGCGGCACTGGCGGCGCCGGTGGTGGTGCAGGTGCCGGCGCTGGCGCTGGCGCTGGCGCTGGAGCCGGTGCTGGCGCTGGAGCCGGTGCTGGCGCTGGTGCGGGTGCTGGCGCTGGTGCGGGTGCAGGTGCCGGTGCCGGTGCAGGCGCCGGAGCAGGCGCAGGCTCGAGCGATCAAGGCTGGTGGCGGGCCGCGGAGCATGGCTTCGACGCCGACACAGTCAAATATCTCGATGGGAAAAACTTCCCCGACCTGAAGACGGCGTTGTCGTCGGCGCGCCAGGCTGACGAGATGGCGCGTAACCGCAATGTCGTGGGCAAGCCGGATCCGAACAATCTCAAGGGCTGGGGCGGCTACAGCGAACTCGGCTGGGTCGCCGATCGGCAGCAATACAAGATCGAGGCGCCCAAGGTCGCTGACGGCGAGGTGCATGACGAGAAGGCGTTCGGAAAGTTTGCGGATCTCGCCCATGATGCGCGTCTTGCGCCGTGGCAGGCCAAGGCCGTCTATGACGGCATGCATGCGCATGAGAACGCGCAGCTGAAGTCACTCCGCGATGCCGGCGCCGTCGCCAACCGCGAGCTCGACAACAAGCTGCGCACCAACTGGGGAGACAAGTACGACGAGCGCGTGACCGTTGCCAAGCGCGCCTTCGCGTTCTTCAAGCCCGACAGCGTCACCGGCGCCCAGATGGATCAGGCCATGGGTTCGCCGGCGATGGTCGAACTGTTTGAGCGGATCGGCGCCGCGATGGGTGAGGACAAGCTCGTCGGCCAGGCCGGCGGCAGTTTTGGCGCAAAGACGCCGGCGCAGGCGCGCTCCGAGAGGATCGCGCTCGAAAACGACAAGGAATGGTTCGCGGTCTTCAACAATCCGCGGCATCCGCAGAATGCGGCCTTCGTCAAGCAGCGTGCCGATCTGATGGAGATCGAGGCGCGCAAGTAGCGGGCCTCAACTGAGTGTGGCAGGAGCAACAGGAGCGAACGATGGAAGCTGAGCTGACGGCGGCCGAGAAGGCCCAGATCAAGCAGAATGTCGACGGCCTCGAGGCCGAGATGAAGAAGATGGACGATGCCGGCGTCAAGGCGCTGGCGCAGCGGATCGATGTGCCGATTGAGAAGTACCCGGAGCGCAAGGATCTCGAGGCGGCGATCCTGCTCAAGGCCGAGGCCGATGCCACGGAAGGCGTGCGCAAGATCCGCGCTATGGATGAGGAGGAGGCCGCGATGGTTGCCACTTCCGATGACAAGCGCACCGAGGCCTCGCGCGCGGTGCGTCGCGTTCACGCAGAATATAGCCGCGACATCCCGCAGGAAGGCCGCGCCGGCAGCTTCGAGCCCGGCGAGGACGATGAGCGCTTTGGTGGAGAGCATCCCGTGCCGGATGGCAAATATCGGCCCGCCGGCTCGGACCACGTCTACGAATTCAAGAAGAAGCGCCTGGTGAGCGTCACGCGTGCGACCGCCGGCAACGATTACGGCGGCAAGGGCGTCAAATCCGTCGAGTGAGCCGCGCCGCGCTCTGCGCGGTCGCGTTCGTGACCGACGCCTCCGCGTCGGCACGGTGCGGTTGACGGCGTCGGCCGTCACCTAGTTTGCGTTCGTGCGGCGGCGTTCGCGCTGTCGCTGCCCGACCAGTCTCTTCCGCGAAGCGGCTAAACCCGCCGCGCGGCGGGCGTTTCCTCCCTGACTTGCGGTGGCCCTCGGGCCATCGCCTTTCAGGTTCTGGCCGCACCCCGTCGTCGCCCCTGGGCTATGCCGGGCCCGCCTGACCTGAGCGAAAGCCGCTCCGCCGAATGCAGGCGTTAAACGATAGGCGGGCCCGTTCGTGCGTGAGCATGAGCCGCACCCCGGCCGAAGCAACCGATCCCTTCAACGCTTCGTCCGGAGATCCCAATGGGACCGATTACCGACGCACATAAACTGACGTATCAGAACAACGTCATGTTGGCCGTTCAGCAGAAGCGCTCGCGGCTGGACATGGGCTTTTCGTATCAGGCCGGCCTGTCCGGCCGGCAGTCGACGATGGTCGAACTGATCGGCTCGGCCTCGGCCGTGGTCGACCTCGGCCGCAAGGCTGACACCCCCGACATCGACAACTCGATCGAGCCGGTCTGGATCACGCCGCGCCAGCTCGCCTGGGGTAAGCTGATCGAAAAGGAAGACGCCATCAAGGCGTTGACCGACTACCAGGGCCCGTTCACCCAGGCCGGCGCCGCTGCGATGGTGCGCGGCAAGGACACGATCCTGTCGCAGGCCATGTTCGGCTCGCGGAAGATCGGCGCGGACGGCACGACGGTGTCGGCGTGGGCCGGCCAGACCGTGACCGTCGGCGTCGGCGCGTCGTCGACCGATGACACCACCGCGACCGGCATGAATGTGCGCAAGCTGCTGCGTGGCCGCCGCCTGATGCAGTCGGGCCAGGTCATCACCGGCGATGAGGAGCTGTACTTCTCCGGCAATGCGCAGCAGACCGAAGAGCTGTTCCGCGACCTCACCTTCGTCAGCCACGACTATCGCAACGGCAAGCCGCTCGACAGTCCGGACGAGCCGCAGCGGATCCTCAACATCACCATCATGCCGCCGAACGATGGCTCGGCCGCCTTCGCCGACTATGACGGATCGACCTTTACGGCCGCGCTGTTCTGCAAGAGCGGCATGTACTGGGGCGAGTTCGATCCGCTGACGGTCAACGTGCCGCTGCGGGCGGACAAGATGATGCGCCCGCATCCGCAGATGGAGCAGTGGCTCGGCGCCGCCCGTTCCGAAGACATCAAGGTCGTGAAGATCCTGACCAAGAAGTAACGCGCGCTGGCGTCGGCCGGGCGACGACCAAGCGGTCGCGCCGAGGCCGGCGCCTTCACCCTTTGAAACAGTCAACGGAGCAAGACTTCCATGACGCAGGTTACTCTTTACGGAACGGGCGCGCGTGATCCCGCTTCGCTCAAGGCGATCGATGGCATCAACGCAGCGGCCGAAGTCCGGCGCATCAATTCGCTGATCACCATCACCAACGGCGACAGCATCGGCTCGAAGTACATGATCGGCGAGGTGCCGGCCGATGCTATTCTCGATGCGCTGTCGAGCATCGTGACGACGGCAATCACGAGCGCAACGGACAACGATATCGGCATCGCCTATCCCAATGGCGGCGCGATGATCGTGGCTGACTGTATCGTCAACGGCCAGACTTTGGCGTCGGCGGCAACCATCTCGCTGGCTGCGGCGACCGGCTCCGGCGTTGCGACGCCGGCCAATATGAAGAAGCGCGTCTGGGAGCTCGCCGGCTTGTCCGCCAATCCCGGCGGCAATCTGGCGCTGTGGTTGACGATCAATGCGGCCGCCGGCGCCAATGGCACCGTCTGGAGCAACCTTTCCTACAGCAAGGGCGCCTGACACATCTTCGCCGCGCGGGTGACCGCGCGGCGGTCCTTTCCGTTGTGGGGCGACAATGACCGCAACCGTCGGCACTGAAGAATTCGCGGCCAATCTCGCGCTCGGCCATCTCGGCCAGCCTGAGATCGCCTCCATGTCTGACACGACGACGCGTGCTCGCAAGGTGCGGCAATTCTTTCCCGTTGCCCGCCAGGCTGTGCTTCGGCTCAAGCACTGGAATTTTGCGACAAGCTGGATCCAGCCGGCGCAGGATCCGGTGCAGTCGCTCGGCCATCTCAAGCTTCGGTTTCCGATGCCGGCCGACTGCCTGCGCGTGCGCTACATCAAGGGCGACAACCGGCGGGAATGGGACATCGAGAGCGGCTCGGCGACCGTCGGCGGCGTGGCCGTCGAGGTGATTATCCTCGTCACCAACGTCGCGGATCCGACCGTTTGCTACACCAAGGACGTCACGGTGCCGCGGCTGTGGGACAGTCTGTTCCTCGAGGCTTTCGGCCTGATGCTCGCCGGCTACCTCGCCGAAAGCCTTGGCCGTTCGCGCGAGCTCGGCGCCGAGATGCGCAAGCGCGGCGAGGATGCCGTCTCCGGCGCGGCCACAGTCGACGCCAAGGAGCGGCGGCAGCGCCATCGTCCGGAAACCTCCTGGGAGACGGCGCGGCGCGGCTACGGTTTCTCCGGCCGCTGGCTGCGGTGAGGCGGCATGACCGTCCGCTCCTCCATTGACCGCGTCACGTTTGCCGGCGGCGAGATCGGGCCGCAGCTGGCGGCGCGCGCGGATCTCGCGAAATACCAGATTGCCGTCGAGGCGATGGAAAACTTCATCGTGCTCAAAGGCGGCGGCGCCACGCGTGCGCCCGGCACGCGCTTCGTGCTCGAACTCAAGGATCAGTCCCAGCGCGGCAAGCTGATCCCGTTCCGGCGCACATCGAGCGACTATTACGCGCTGGTGATCAACGCCGGTGTCAGCCGCTTCGTCCGTCAGGGCGGTTTTCTGCAAAACCCGGATACCTCGCCGTATGAGGCGTCCGTGCCCTGGGCAGAGGCAGATCTCGCGACCCTGCGCGCGGCGCAGGCGGGCAATCAGATCTTTGTCGCGTCCGGCACCAGGGTGCCACAGACGATCACGCGGGTCGCCACGCTGAACTGGACCTGCGCGGATTACGCGCCGGCTAGCGGCCCGGTCGACACGCAAAACTTCGACACCTCGATCACGGTACAGGCGAACGGCGTCACCTCGACGATTACGCTGAGCGGAACGAATAGCCCGTTCACGGCCGACATGGTCGGCGGCGTCATGCGGCTGGACGATCGGGACCTGTCGACCACGCCGGAATGGTCGGCTGTGGAGACGGCGATCGCGCTGCTCGCCGAGCGGCGCTGGAACGGCAATGTCTACCAGGCGCAGGTCAACAACGTCGACGCCGGGCCCAATGCGCCCGTGCACACGGAGGGCGACGTCTCGGCGGGAGCGAGTAAGCAGACCTGGCGCTTCCTGCACCCGGGCTACGGCTTTGTGCGTATCACCTCGTTTGTGAACGCCAACCAGGTACTCGCAACCGTGCTGACGCGGCTGCCGTCAAACCTCACCACCGGCGCAACCTACCGCTGGTATGCACCGGCGTGGACCTCCGGCAAGGGCTATCCGGAGGTCGTCGCCTACAACTATCCGCGGCTCGGCTGGTACCGCGGCAACATCGGATGGCTGACGGGCGAAGACGACGTCCAGAACTTTGATCTTGCCAAGGCCGACGACACCGATGCGATCGCCTTCCGCGTAATCGCGCCGGACGGCTCCCTGGTCGAGATCAAATGGGCTCTGCCGTCGTCGGGCATCCTGATGCTCGGCACCTCCGATATCGAATGGGTGTTGCGTGGTCCGGGTGCGTTTGACGCGCTGACGCCGAAGACGGCAAGGCCTTTTGCGATGGGCTCGGATGGCTCGGCGCCTCAGATCGCCAATGCGATCGATGGCGGCGTCATGTTCCTCGGGCGGACGCAGAAGCGGCTGCACTACACCAAGGTGGATCCCGCCAGCCAGTCGCAGCAGCTCGCGAGCCAGGAACTCTCGGTCACGGCCGAGCACATTTTCTCGCCCGGTGTTGTCGGCGCGTGCTGGCAGCGCGATCCGAACCGCGTGCTGTGGATGTGGTTCGCCGATGGCTCGATCGCCTCGCTGACATTCATGCCGGAGCAGCAGGTCGCGGCCTTTTGCCGGCATCCGCGCACCAATGCCTTCGTCGAGGACATGTGCTGCATTCCCTCGGTCTCGTCCGGGACCGATGAGGTCTATCTGATCGTCCGTCGCACCATCAACGGTCAGACCAAGCGCTATGTCGAGCAGATGGCCGACTACTTCCAGCCGCAGGACGTCAAGGCGCCGACGGCGGCCGGCGCATGGTTCCTCGACTGTGCGCTTCATATCACCGGCTCGGGCCTGACGCAGATCACCCAGCTGGCCCATCTCGAGGGCCAGGAGGTGGCGGTATTTGCCGAAGGCGCGATGCAGAAGCGCAAGACCGTGTCCGGCGGCACGATCGCGCTCGATCGCCCGTCCGATGATGTCCTGGTCGGGCTGCCGGTACGGGGCTACATCCGCGACCTCCCGCGCAATTTCAACACGCAAACCGGCGGCACGGCCGGCGAGCAGAAGACGGTGCATGAGGCGCTGGTGCAGCTGCTCTATGCCGGCGGCGGCAGCTTGCGCGTCTACAATTCGGAAGAGGACAATCCGGAGCTCTGGGAGCCGGCGATCGAGACCGGCGCCTATGATTATTCGGCGATGCCACCGCTGGTCTCGAAGAAGCTGAAGCTCACCGTCGAGGGTGCATGGGCCGAGGAAGCCCAGCTGGAATTCGAGTGCGACGACGCGCTGCCCTGCACGGTGCTGGCGCTGTCACCCAAAATCGAAGTGGCGGAGGACTGACATGTTTCCCTGGCTGCTGGCGGCCTCCGCCGGCGTCAATGCCGTCGGCAAGTTAATGAGCGGCGTGTCCTCCTCGGCGATGGATGCGCTGCAGGCAAAGAACTACGACGCGCGCGCCGCGCTCGACGACACCAATGCCGAGATCGCCGGCATGGGTGTCGATTTTGCCGCCTCCAAAGAAAAGACCGAACTCGGCAAGATCGCCGAGGCCGGTCGCACCGCGCTCGCGAGCCAGCGGTCATATTTCGCGGGCAGCAATCTCGACCCGTCCTTCGGCTCGCCGCTGCTGGTGCAGGGGCAGACGGCGGGTCGCATCCAGACTGATATCAACATTGCCGAGGCCTCGTTTGCGATCGACAAAGCCAACGCGCTCACCAGCAAGGCGGGCTACCAGTCGCAGGGCGCATCCGATCTCTTGAGCGCGTCGCTCGCCCGATACAAGGGTGATGCGGATATGACAGCTGGCGTGCTCGGCGCCGGCAGCGCGCTCCTGTCTGGCGTCGCGATGGCGGGTGGCGGCGGCAGCTTTCCAAAGCTCAATCTGACGAGTTTTGGTTTCAATCCGATCAAGGGCGCGACGGGGGCGTGATGGCAAACGGTCTTCCCGAATATCGTCCGCAAGAAGCTGTCGGGGCCTCAGCCTCGCCGCTGCGCGCGTTCCAGCAGGCTTCGATGCCGGCGACGCCGGACGTCTCAGGTGTCGGCAAGGCTGTCAGTGGCCTCGGCCAGGAGATGCAGCAGGTCGTGACCAAGCTGCAGGAGGGCGAGCAGCACACGCTGGCCTCTCAGGGCATGGAACAGTTCCTGACGCAGAACAACAAGCTCCGTCAGGAGCATGTCGACAGCCAGGACTTCCAGAACGCCGAAAAGGACTACAGCGACCAGGTCGCCGATGCCCAACGCGATGCGCTCGCCAACATCTCGGATCCGAAACTGCGCGCGGCAACCTCGCTGCAGATGACGCGGGTGGCGCTGTCGTCGCAGAACGACGTGCGCACCGCGCAGCTCGGCCGACAGCGCGACGTCAATATCGCCGGCAATGACACGCTGACGCAAACTTCGCTGAATGACGCGGTCACGGCCAAATCCCCGCAGGAGCGCCAGGCGGCGATCGACCGGGTGCAGGCAGATCTTGAGCGGCTCCACGGCGCCGGCTGGATCGACGGGCAGACGGCGGTTGCGCGGTTCAAATCGTTCTCGGGGCAGCTCGACCAGGCCGACGCCATGGCGCTGGTGCAGAGCAACCCGGGGCAGGCGCTAAAGGCGCTGAACGATCCGCAGGTGTTCGCCTCGCTGGATTCGGTGCGCCGCGAAAGCCTCAAGATCGCAGCGCAAGGGCGGCTCGACGGCAATTCGCAGGCCGCGGTGGTGAATGCTGCGGCGTTCCATCCGGAAGCGGCGTCGCTCTCGATCGGGCGGGTCGTTCAACCGGACCACGCTCAGAAGATCTTCGACAACGGCATCGTCTCGATCGAGAGCGGCGGCGACAATTCGGCGGTGTCGCCCAAGGGCGCGCTCGGCGCCTCGCAGATCATGCCGGGCACGGCGCGCGAGGTTGCGACGGCGCTTGGCCGCAAGGACATTGCGGCGCTGCCGGATGCCGATCTCAAGCAGCGGCTGACGACGGACCAGGCGCTCAACCTGCAGCTCGGCCGTGCCTATTGGCAGCAGATGGTGACGCGCTATGACGGCAACGTCGCGCTCGCCGCGGCGGCCTATAATGCCGGGCCTGGCCGTGCCGACAAATGGAAGACGCAGGCCGAAGAAAAATTCGGCGCCGGCTTTTCGCCCGGGCAGCTGGCCTCGATCGTCGACATCAAGGAGACCAAGGACTACATCGGCAAGCTCTATGGACGCTTCAATGCGCCGATGGACGTGCAGTTTTCGTCGCCCGCTGCCACGATGCAGGCAACCGCCGCCGTCGGCGCGGTGCTGCAGCAGCAGGATGCACGTGAGCGGCATTTGCTCTCAGTGCAGGCCGCAGCGTCGAACGCGTCGGATCCTGTCGCCGATATTGTCAAGGCCGGCTACGGCGTCGATCCGCAGCGTATCGCCAACTACCGCGCCGAGCAAACCGCTTCGGCGATGAAGGGTGACGCCGCAGCTGCCGGCCGGTTGCGGGATCTCGACTACGCCGAGAAGACGCAGCCCTTTGTGCAACAGGCGTGGTCGACGCCGCCGGCGCTGCTCGACGCCGGCATCAAGCAGATGGAGGCGCAGCTCTCGACGCCTGGTGCCAATGCCACGCAAAGCGGCATCAACATGCTCAAGGCCTTCAAGGCCGTGCGCGACGACCAGGTCAAGCGCCGCGATGCCGAGCCGGTCACGCTCGGCGGCCAGGACGGCGGCCGCTATTACGCGCTGCAGCCGATCGACCCCGGCGGCGCGATGGGCGACGACTTCATCGGCGCGCTGAAGAACCGCGATGCGCAGGCCAAGGTCGCCCACCAGGTCTATGGCGGCTCGGGCTCGCCGTTCACGGCGCAGGAAGCGGAGGGCTTTCATCAGCGCTATGCCGACGCGACGCCGCAGGATCGCGCGGCCATCATCGGCCAGTTGTCCAAGGGGCTGTCGCCGCAGACCTTTGCCGCGGCGCTGCCGCAGGTGGTCTCCGGTACCAACGCCAAGAGCGATCGGCCCGGTATCACCATGGCAGCCGGGCTCTATTCTCAGGCGCCGGAAGTGGCGGGCTCGATCCTGCAGGGGATCGACGCGCAAAAGACCGAAGAGAAATACGTGCCGACCGGCATCAACCGCCAGACCTATGACACCTCGCGGGCGACGTACCTGCCGGCCGCGGCCTTCAACGTGGCCTCGCGCACGGATCCGCGCGGCTCCTATGCCTCGATGCAGGATGCGATCGACGCGCGCTATGCGTTCCTGTCGGCGCAGGCCAAGGACAGCAGCGGCAATCTCAACAGCTCGCGCCTGCAGCAGGCGGTGACGGATGTGACCGGCGGCGTGTTGCAGCACAACGGTGCGGGTGTGATCGCGCCAGCGCGCGGCATGACGCAAGCGGCGTTCGACGGCGTGCTGCTCGGCGTGACCGATGCCGATCTTGCTGGCGCGCAGACGACGTCTGGCAAGGCGATCACAGCGGATTTTTTGCGCGGCAGCACCAGGCTGCAGTCCGTCGCCGACGGCCGCTACATCGTGCAGGTCAACCGCGACGACGGCAATCCGCAATATGCCGCGGGCGTCGACGGCAAGCCCTTCGTGCTGGATCTGCGGGGGCACAAGCCGGCGCCGATTGTCGCGGCGGATCCGTTCGCATTGTCGGGGGCGTTGCCGTGAGCCTCGACCTGTTCGACCCGACGCCGGCGCTGCAGAACGCGCAAAACCATCTGGCGAGCGATCTGCCGGCGGATTTCTCCGAGGCGTTCGACGTCTCGACCCGCGCCATGACCGAGTGGAATTCCTCGGTCAATTACGGCAACGCGCGCGATCGGGCACTCGCGACCTTCTATGACGACGTCAAGGCCAGGACCGGCGTGCAGCTGCCGCTTTACGGCATGGGCGGCAACGTCTCGCTCGACGAGCTCAACGAGGCCATCGTCAAGCTGCCGCAGGATCCGAAGCAGCCGGAACAGAGCTACCGGCCGCTGTCGGAGAACGACATCGACACCATGGCGCTGACGCGCATGCGGGCCGCCCATGACGACGCCGCCGCCTTCTCGCGCCGCGAGACCAGCTGGGGCGGCACGCTCGGCAGCATCACCGGCACGCTGGCCGCGGGCGTCTCCGATCCCGTTGCGCTGGCCACCCTGCCGCTCGGCGGTGCCGGTCAGGCGGGCATTGCCTTTCGCGCCCTCGAATTCGCGCTGATCGGCGCTGGCACTGAGGCTGCGATCGCAGGCGCTGGTGCGAGCTCGCGCGAGGCGGCTGTGCCCGGTTCGCTGCGTGAGATGCCCGGCGAGATCGCCTCGGCCGCGCTGTTCGGCGGCATCTTCGGTGCCGGCATCGGCGGCCTGCAGAAGCTGGCCGGGACCGGCGCCAGGACGCTGCCGGTGACCGTGCGCGATGAGGTGCATGCGGCAACCTCCGAGGCGCAGCTGAACCTCACCAACCCGTTTCCAACCGCCGCCGGCGAGGCGGCCGCGCGCGATGCCACGATCGAGGCGACCAGGTCGGCCGTGCGTGGCGAGCCGGTGCGGGTTGGCGACGACTTTGCGCCGGCCCATGTGGCTGATTATGCGTTAGCTGCCGAGGCCAAAACGCCGGAGGAGCTCGCCATTGCCGGCGAGAAGCATCTACGGCCCGAAACCTATGGGCTCGAACCGGAGGTCGAGCGGTTCGATCGGATGCCGACCGAGGCCGACGACGTCGCCAGTTATTGGGACAAGCGCCTCGAGGGCGCGTCGGCCGACGAGCGTGCGGCGCTCGGTGCGACGGATGCCGGCGGCGCCGAACGTGGTCTGCGGCTTGTCGAGGCGCCGGAGGGCGGGATCTATACGCCCGACCAGATCAAGACAGGCAGGGGCGAGCGTTACTTCAAGGTCTACAATTCCGACGATGACGTCGCGGCCGAGATCCTCGTGCGGGTCAAAGGCGACACGGCTCGGATCGAGGACATCCTCGTGCCAGGAAAACCGCGCGAAGAAGGCCGCAACGCGCTCGGCGCAGCCGATCTGCGCTCGGTGCTGCGGCAGTTTCAGGAGGCCAACCCGGAGATCAAGACGCTGACCGGCAAGCGCGTCAGCGGCGCGCGGATGGAAGGCGGTTACGATCTGCTCGCCGACCCGACGGAAGTCTCCGTCAATCTCCGCCCCGTTGCCCGCGACCTGTCGCCGACCGAGATGGCCGCCCTCGATGCCGATCCCAAGACGCTCGACGCCGCCGCGCACGATCTCGATCACGTCCTCGCCGCCAATCCAGACGCAGAGTTCTCGACGCAGGTGCGCATGCCCGACGGCTCGTATCAGTTCACCACGCAAAAGCTCTCCGACGTCCTCAAGGAGCTCGACGAATTCGAGCGGGCCGGCAAGGAGCTTGAGGCCTGCGTGATCGGCCTCGAGGCGGCGGAATGAACGAGGCGCTGAAAGACAAGCATCGTCGTCGCGCGATCGGCGCCCTGGCCGACCATCTCTGCGCGACGGACATGACGACCGGCTTCTGCAGCCCGATTTACATCACCGGCATGATGTCCGGCGAGGTGCGATGTGCGCGCAACAGCGGTCGCAACTGTGTCGCGAGGGCCGAGGGCCTGGTGCAGGCGATCGAGAACCGCGGCTGCTCGATCGTCTGGGATCATGATCCCGCGCTGAAAGGCAAAACATGAGCGTCAAGGATTGCCTCGCCAAGCTGCAGAAGCAGGGCAAGATTACGCGCGCGCAGGCCGATGCGGCCGATGCGCTGTGGCGGCGGTACCAGAACAAGTTCTCGCTCGATATGCCCGCCGCCAAAGCCGACGCCGCGGCCGCGCTGCAGGCGGCGCGCGAGATGCTGGCGACGTCGCGGCAGAAAAAGAATTCGGTCGCGCTGCAGGTGCAGCGGCAGACCTCGGCCGAGCAGCTCGCCCAGTCGCATCCGTGGGGGCCGGCCGCCGGCGGGATGGCGGTGCTGACGCGCGACATCTACCGGACCGGCACCCAGAACGTCGACACCCGCGCGCAGACGCTGCGCGAGATATTGTTTTCAAAATTCAATGCCGGCTTCGAGGCCTACAAGTCGCAGCTCGCCGGCCTGAAGCAAAACACGGCCGGCGCCCGCAACCTGGTCGCCGAGCTCTTCAACGTCGACAGCGGCGATGCGGTCGCCAAGGCCGCCGCCGCCGGCTGGAAGGACGCGACCGAATATGGCGTCAAATTCGTCCAGTCCGCCGGCAAGATCTTCGAGGAGAACGAAAACTGGCGCCTGCCGCAGTTCTGGTCGGCCGATCGCGTGCGCCGGTTCGGCATGGGCGACGAGTTCCGCCGCGACATCGCCAATGCGGTGCAGTCGGGTGGCTTAAAAGTGTTCGACAAGGAGAACGGCATCGTTGCGACCAACCCTGCGCGGATCTCGGCGCTGATCGACAAGGCCGCGCGCGACATCATCACGGAGGCGGGTGCTGCGCCGGTGTTCTCCAAGGAGATGCGGACTTTCCTGTTCGAGGACGGCCGCGACGGGCTCAATGCGTTCACGACGCTGCAGGAAAAATACGGCTCGGGCTCGGACGTCTTCTCGACGCTGATCGGCCATCTCGGCGGCATGGCGCGCGAGGGCGCCCTCGTCGACGTGCTCGGGCCGCAGCACGCGGTGACCGCGGCGATGCTGGCGAAGAATGCGCGCGCCTGGGAGAAGCAGGGCCGGCCCGGCTCAGCCCGGATCCGCCCCGCCCGCACGCTGGGGCTGGAGAGCGGCAACGCGATCGACCGCACCTATTCGGTGCTGTCCGGCCGCGCCAATGGCGTCGATAACGCGATGTGGGGCGGCGTGCTCGGCTCGGCGCGCTCGCTGATGGCGGCGTCATCCCTGGGCTCGGCCACGGTCTCGGCCTCAATCGGCGACAGCGTCACGGCGCTGTTGGCCGCGCGCTACAACGGCATGGACGGCGGCAAGGTGCTGTCGCGGGCGATCGAGACCATCTTCGCCGAGAACCCGAAGATGCAGGAGGACGCAGCGCGGCTGCTCGTGACCGGCCACGCAATGAGCGACCACGCGGTCTCCACCTTCCGCTATGCCGACCAGATGTTCACGCCGGAGCTGATAAAGAAGACGTCGGATTTTGTGATCCGCGCTTCCGGCCTCAATGCGTGGACCGAAGGCATCAAGAAGGCTTTTACGATGGAGATGCTGGGCTACATCGCCCGCAACTCCGGTTCCGCGCTCGGCGACCTCGAGGCGCCGCTGCAGGGCTTTTTGAAGCGCTACGGCATCACAGCGGCCGAGTGGGACAAGTTGCGCGCGCTGCCGCAGTTTGACTTCAAGGGCGCCAAGTTCTTCGACAGCTCGCTGGCGGCCTCGGACGACACGGTGCGCAAGCTCTATGAGGGCGTGCTGCAGGAGCGGGCGCTGGCCGTGCTCGAGCCGGACGCGCGGATCCGCAACGTCACCACCCAAGGCGCCCAGGCCGGCACCTTCATGGGCGAAGTCGCGCGCACGGCCACCATGTTCCAGTCGTTCTCGATGACGATGATCGCCACCCACATGACGGCGCTCGCCATCAAGGACGGCGTCGCCGGCAACCGCGCCATGAACAACGCGCTGTTCTACGGCCTGCATCTGCTCGCGGGTGCCTCGATCATCCAGGCCCGGCAGATCCTGTCGGGCCGCGACCCCATCGACATGCACCACCCGAAATTCTGGGGGCAGGCGGCGATCCAGGGCGGCGGCGCCGGCTATTTCGGCGACCTGGTCGGTGGCGTGTCGCAGGCGGCCGATCGCAGCATCATCGGCAAGTTCTCAGGTCCCATCGGCGGCTTCATCGACGATGCCGGCCGGTTTGGCGCGGCCGCCGTCAAGGGCCAGCCTGGCTCGATCGGGCAGGGCATCGAGCTCGTCAAGCACATCACGCCCGGTTCCAACCTGTGGTTCTCCCGGCTTGCGACAGATCGGCTGATCTTCGATCAGCTGCATCGCGCGATCGACCCGACCTATTCGCAGTCGTTCGCCCGGCGCGAGCAGCGGGCTCAGAAGGAGTACGGGCAAGGCTACTGGTGGCACCAGGGCGGGACGGCGCCGGAGCGGGCACCGAACCTCGGGGCGGCGTTCGGGGGCGGTTGACGGCCGTCTGGCGCCCGTAGGGTCGGCATCCTCAACAGGGGGCCGCCATGGGCGTCGAACGGGAAATTGCTTCACTGGCCTCGGCGACCGGCGGCGAGGCTGTAGATCTTTCGTCGGCCGACTATGTGCCGACGTCGGGCATTCGGGGTTTCGTGGTCGGCGTCTCCGGTGATGTGAAGGTCGATTATGTCGACGGGTCGACGGTGACCTTGCCCGCGCTAGCCGCGGGCGTCAGCCATGGACATCGGGTCAAGAAGATCTACAAGACGGGAACGACGGCGACCTCCATCGTCGCGTTGCGCTGAGATGTTCGGGCCTAGCCTTGTCGGCCCAACGTTCGATCCCCTTGGGAGAGTGGCCAATGCTGCCCCGCCCGTGCCTGGCTTCGATATCATCATCCTCGCAGGCCAATCCAACATGGCTGGGCGCGGTACATATAATGCCGGCTTGGATCCGCAGGCCGCAAGTGTCTATCAGTACGCTTGCACGCCCAGCACCTCCATCCTGTCAGGCCAGGCCGGCACGTCGGCAAATTACAAGACGGTCCTCAACACCAGTTATCCGCTCGAAATGCCGGAGGCCGTCGAGACCGGCCTGATCGGCCCGGTGCCGGCTTTCTCGAACGGCTATGCTGCAGCCAATCCGGGGCGCAAGGTGTTGCTTGTCCCGGTCGCGTTCGGTGGCACGACGCTTTGCACGGTGACGCATAGGTGGGCTTCTGGCACGCCCGGTGACGATCTCTATGAGAACGCGATCGCCCGCGCCAACGAAGCGGTTGCGGCCGCGATTGCGCTGGCGCCGGCCAGTGCCGTGGTCGGCATCGGTTGGCTGCAAGGCGAGAGCGAGGTCAGTATTGCGCAGGCGACATACGCTGCGGCAATGGATGCCCTGATCGCGGGGTTTCGCTCCAGGATTACCGGCGCATCGAACGCTTGGTTTTCCGTGTTGAGTATGACGCCCGATTACATCAGTGTGTCGGCATCCAATATGACCGCGATCGATGCTGCGCATCGCGACACGCCGAACCGCAACACAAAATGCGTATTCGTACCAGGGATCAAGCTCCAGACGCTCGCGAACCCGATCCACTACAATGACGTGGGTCAGCGGTATGTCGGCAACAATTGGGCGAAGTCGATCGCCTGGCTCAACGGTCAGATGGCGACGGCGTTGCAGACGACAATCACCTATGCCGATCACGGCGAGGGTGCGACCGCCGGTGCGACCTTCACCTTCTCGGGCAAGAGCTTCAGCACGGCCGCGGCCAATCGCACCATCGTGGTCGGCGTCACGGCCAGGCAGTCGGGGACGGCCATCGCGCCGAGCAGCGTCACCATTGGCGGCGTCACCGCGACGCCCGTCGTCACGCTTCAATCGCCAACCACGGACGGCCAGTTTACCGGGCTGTACAGCGCGAGCGTGCCGACGGGCACGACCGGCACAGTCGTCGTCAATTGGCCGGTGTCCGTCACGCGCTGCGGCGTCGGCATCTGGGCTGTCTATGGCATCGGTGCGAGCGCTCCGACCACCGACACGGCGGCCGCGCAGAATGGTGCTCTCGCAGGCCTCAGCGTCTTCATCCCCCCGGGCGGGGTCGCGATCTGTTACTCGGGCGCGACCGGCGGGGGCGGCTGGACGTGGACATCTCAGGCGCCGTCGACCACGACGATCACCAAGCGTTTCGATCTCGCGGTCCAGGCGACCTACATGCACTCTGGAGCAGATGCTGCGCCGCCTGCCGGCGGGCCGCACCAATTCAATGGTGCGAATTCGGTGTCTGGCGTATATTCGACAGTGGCTGCGGCTTGGGGGCCGAGTTAGGGGCCACGAGGGCTCTTGCCGTTTGGGACGATCGAATTCGTCGAAAGGTGCGACCCCGCGGCCTGTAGTTCGGCGATCGGAAACGACGCAGCAAAAGTCGCGAGTGATTAGACCTATCCCCAGCGTCATTCACATTTCTTTCGCTTGTGGGCCGTTCTACGGTCCCGACGAGATCAGTTTGGCTTTGCTTTCTCGCTGTCGCGCTCCGCAGCGCAGATCAGCGGACATGATGGATGGCCGGGCTCGCATGCCCAGCACGGTGTCTGCCCAATCCCCCAGCCGAACTCTGTAACCAAGAATCCGCCGGTGTTTATTAGGCAGTAGGTTGGTTTATCCCATGTCAAAGAGCCCTTTGGTCCTGACATTGTAAGCTGGCCGTCACTTCCAACTTTTGCTTCTTTGCCGTCGGCGCAGATGAAATCACCGGTGACCGAGACCATATCTCGATTGGGTCTGCGAACGGATAGCAGGAGTTTTCCTCGCTTGTCGAAGACATTCAATGTGCTTCGATCGGGACGCTTTCTATACGCGTATTTGCCGGGAATTAGGTCGAATTCGTTTCGCTCAATCCGAGCAACGAGTTCCCGATCGCTATCGTAAATATCAGCACTAAACATAAACTCGTCGTCGATGAACTCAGCATACATCAAGGTGCATGAGCCAACCGTCAGCAACGGCCTCCGCCCTCCGGCTTTTTTAGAGAACCACATAGCGGGCTTTCCAAGAGTGAAGAGCATGCCGTTCCCGAATTCCGTGGAATTCTGCAGAGTGGCGCCACAACCGGATTCGGTTGACATTGGTTCATTCGCAAATGCTATCCGGCCGTGTGTGTCTGTTTCAGCAATCTCGGGCCGGAACAGCATCGCGAGAACAATTACTAGCAGCAGCGTTGCCGTCGCGCTCACCGCAAAGTACAGCGGCTGGAGCTTTCGCAGCGGTAATAGCGATGCCAGCCAAGCAACGCCGAAGCACAAAAGTGAAATTAAACGATTGGGCGCGCCGCTGATGCCGGTCGCGATCGCAAGCAACGCGACAACGAAAGCTGTCAGTGAATTGGACGCGATACTCTCAATCTTTCCGACCAAGGTGGTCGGTTGCGCATCTCGTCCAGCTGCGAATGCTGCTTCGGCCTTCGCTTCGGCATTTCGCGCGGCTTGAAGCGCCTTTTGCGCTGTCTGCCAAGCCTGCTTGTGGTCGCTTTTTTGGCCCATTCGAACTCCCCTCTCCAACTTAACGGGAAGGAAGACTGGGTGTCTACTCTACGGGGGTAACTGGTCCACTCCTTCAGGGGGAGTGGATCACTTCGGCGCTTCGCCTGGTGGCTTGTTCTGAAACTGGATGCCACACTTCTTCATGATCGAGGCCTGTTCGATCGCGACCATCTGGCCCTTCATCTGGCCGAGCTCGGCCGCTGTCGCCTTGTCCCCTCCGACCAAGAACGCCGCAGGCCAGAAGATGATGACGGCAGCCGTGGTGGCAACCGCGTCCTTGGTGCGCTGGCTATCCTGTGCTCCTGAGAGCGCAGCAGCGCGTGCAGAGACGGCCTGGGCCTCCATGCCGAGTTGTTGGCAGGTGTAGTTCTGATACGTGACCGGCGAAACGTAGGTCGCGGAAATATCCTGAGACGATGACGCGCAGCCCGCGAGCGCCGCAGCCGCGGCGGCAATCAATAAAATACGCATTTGGTGGCCTCCCCAGACCCTAGAGGAGACATCCAAGCGCAACCGGCGCGCGAGCGCAAGCAGTGATGCCGAACTTTCCCGTCCCAAGGGCCGGGCGGTTGACGGCGCGGTTAACGGCCTACCTTGCCGGCCATGACGGTCGCAACCGAAGCCTGTTACGCCGAGCGCAGCTATACCGGGGTGGAGACGATTTTCTCCCCCGGTTTTTCGGCTTTGGACCCGGCCTATGTCCGGGCCGGCTATTTCGACAGTACCGGCGTCTCGGTCGAGCTGACGGCCGGCCTGCACTTCTCGGTCGCGCTCGATGACAGCGCAGCCGTCACCGTCACCAGGATCGCCTTCCCCTCGGCCTCGCCATCGGCGCCGGTGACGCTGTGGTTTTTCCGGCAGACGCCGGCGACGCAAGGCACTGATTTTGAAAATCTCGGCCGCTTCGATCCCGCCGTGCACGAGCGCCTGGCGGATGCGGCGGCCATGCGCGATGCCGAACTCCGCTCTCAGTTCGATCGCAACCAGCAGCCGTTCACGACGTCGGATGATGCCGTGGATTTTCGGCCGCTTAGGGTCAAGGCCGCAGATCCGACCGCGGCCGAGGATCTCGCCACCAAGGCCTATGCCGACCTCGTCTCCGGATCCAGTGCGGCCGGCCAGGCGGCGGCCTCGGCGGCAGCGGCTGCCGGCTCGGCCACAGCAGCCGCAGGCTCCGCCACGGCGGCCGCGGGCTCGGCGTCGTCGGCGGCCGCAAATGCGGCCCTGCTGGGCAGCCCGGACTATGGATTTTTTGTCGATGCGCCGAGCGTGACGCGCGACTACGGAAGCAGCTGGTAGGAGCAATCCGACATGAGCGTTCAGGTTCAGCACCGGCGCGACACCAACACCAATATCGAAGCCGTCACCCCCGCGGTGGCCGAGCTCGGCTACGACGCCACCAAGAAGGAAGCGCTGATCGGCGACGGCGCGACCGCCGGCGGCGTGCGCCTGCAGAAGAAGAACATCCGCGAGATCCTGACGCCGGCGCAGATCACCGTAAACCAGAACGACTACAGCCCGACCGGGCTGAAGCATGCCGCAGCCCTCGTTCTGACCACCGATGCCTCGCGCAACGTCACAGGCCTCGTGGCGGCGTCGGCCACCGACGGCACGGACGGCCGCGAGGTCACGATCTACAACGCAGGCAGCAACAATCTCGTGCTGCAGGACCAGAACGCCTCGTCCTCGGCCGCCAACCGTTTCGACCTCGGCGGCGCCGACGTCACGCTCGGGCCCAAGCAATCGCTGACGCTGCGCTACCGCACGCAAGGATCGCTCAACCGCTGGGAGGTCGTCACCTCGACAGCCGGCCAGGGTGTCGCCGACGCCTCGATCAGCGCGCGCAAACTGGCGACGTCGGCGCTCGGCGGCCAGATGCTGACGATCAACGCGAAGTTCGCCGAAAGCCATGCCGGCAACGCGGTGACCTTCGCCCTCAAGACGCTTGCCGGCACCGATCCGTCGGCAACGGATCCGGCGTATTTCGTTTTCCCGGATGGCTCTGGCGGTCACGTCGTCCGGACCGTGACCGCGGCGCTATCGGTGGTGGTGTCTTCCGGCTCCTCGCTCGGCGCCTCGAATGCCACGCCCTTGCGTGTCTGGATCGGCGCGATCGATGATGCCGGCACCGTGCGGCTCGGCGTTGTCAATTGCTCGATCGCCGGCCAGATCTTCCCGGTCAATGAAAGCACTGCCATCGGCACCACGGCCGAGGGTGGCGCGGGTGCGGCCGACAGCGCCGGTGCGGTCTACACAACGGTGGCCGTGACCTCCGGCTATTTTCGCCTGCTGGCGCACGCAGATTACGACAGCGGGCTTGCGACGGCGGGCACATGGAACGCGAGCCCGACGCGCATCATCCCGCTCGCGGCGGGTGGCAAGCGGCCCGGAGATGTCGTCCAGAGCAAGCAAGCCAACACGTCGACGCCGGTGACGACCAGTTCGACGTCATATCTCGACACCAACCTGTCGGTGACAATCACGCCGACAAGTCCGATCAACCAGGTTCGTGTTCGGTCGGAGGGCGACGTCAGCCTTTCCAACGGCAACGGTGCCAGCCTGATTGCCCTGCATCGCGGCGCGACTTTGCTCGGTCCGCAGCAGGCGTTCTACCCCGGCGTAACCGGAGCCAGCGTTTCGTACTTTCCGGTCGCGCAGCGATTTTTAGACGCTTGCTACACGGCGCTGTCGACCACATGGAAGATGCGTATCAAAGCAGGCATCAATACCGTGACCGTGGGCTTTCCCCAAACCTATGGATCGATGGAAGTCTCGGAGATCATGGGATGACCGCGGGCGAGATCACAGCTGCGCTTGCGCAATTGCGTCCAGGCGCGAGCTGGTCGCTGTCGGGTGACGATCTGTCGAGCCTGCAATGGCTCGACATCCACGAGCGCAGGCCGAGCGATGCCGAGATCGGTGCCGAGATCGCACGATCGACGTCGTTGCCGACTGCGGCCGCCCAGCTCCAGCAGCATCTGACGGCGGCGATCGCCGAGCTCGCACCACCAAAGGAAACGCCCATGCGCGGCATGAAACGTCTCGCCTTCCTGACGCAGGATCTCGTCAAGAACATGGATGCGGAGGCCGACCAGGTCGCCGACGAGATCCAGTCCGCCCATGACCGCGCGCAGAGCGCGATCGCGAAGTTTCGGCAGCACGGCGCCGACATCCGTAAAGTTGCGGATGATATCGAGGCAGCGCTGGGGCAGATCACCAACAGCCCTACCGAGGCGTCGACCGGCTCGTCGGGCTCCACAACGAGCGGTTGACGTAAGCGCTGCTGCCGCATGTTCGCGGCATGATGCGCATCCTGATCCTGCTTGTTCTCCTGGCTTTGACCTCCATGGCTTCCCCGGTGTGTGCCCACGCCGGGGAAACCGTTTTGGCGTCCTGGTACGGCTTCGAGAGCGGATCGCGGACCGCCAACGGCGAGCGCTTCAATCCGCATGGCCTGACCTGCGCGCATCGCTCGCTGCCGTTCGGCACGCGCCTGCAGGTCTCCTATCGCGGCCGCAGCGTCGTCTGCCGCGTCAACGATCGCGGCCCGGCCAAATGGACCGGCCGCAGCGTCGATCTCTCCCTGGGCGCTGCGCGGGCGATCGGCATGGCCGATGCCGGCGTCGGCCGCGTCACCATCGAAAGGACTGACTGATGTCGCGGTGGCCTCACGACGATCCCGCTTCGCTGGCCGCGTTCTACGGCGACCCGGCCAGGGATGAGCCAGGCAAGCAGCTGGTGCCGGTCATTCCGCCGTTCCAGATGTATTACGACGGCAAGCCGGTGAAGCAGATCCTGTTCCACCGCAAGGCCGCCGCTGCGCTGCGGGCTGCGCTCGACGACATCTGGAACTCCTGCGGCCGCGACCAGGCCAGGATCGATGCCCTGCGGATCTCGCACTATTCCGGCGCCTACAATCATCGCCTGATCCGCGGCTCGGCCGATCGCTGGTCGAACCACGCCTATGGCGCTGCGATCGACTTCGACGCCGAGCACAACGGCTTCAACACCGGCCACGGCACCATGCCGCAGGCCGTGATCGACGCGTTCAAGCGCCAGGGCGCGCTGTGGGGCGGCGACTATCACGGCCGCACCGATCCCATGCATTTCGAGTTCTGCTCGCGCGAGCCCGTGGTGCGGCCTATGGCGCTCGTCGGTGACGTGCAGGCCGACGGCGACAGCGACGCGCCCGAGGAGCCCCAGGAGGATCAGGGTCCGCCCGGCAGCCCTCCGGGGCCGGCGCCGTCATCGAGCGGCTTCTTCAGCCGCGCCCGCAACTGGGCCGTCGCGGCCGGCTCCAGCATTGGTTTTGGCGGCCTCGGCGCCTTGACGGATTGGCAGATCGCCGCGGCGCTGTTCGCCTTCATCTTCCTGTCCGCCGTCTGCCTGGTGACGTTCATCATCTGCTTCTTCGGCGCCGAGCCCGTGCGGGTCTGGGTGCGAAAGCACGTGGCATGAGCGGCCTGTTCTGGGACATCGCGACGTCCGATGTGGCGCTGGCGATCGTGGCGGCCATCCTGGTCGCATCGTTCATCGTGTCGCGCATTCCCTTTGTCAGCATGATCCCGGCGATTGCGCCTTACGTCGTGCTCGCCGGGTTCGTCACCTACCTGGCGCTGGCCGGCCTGTCGCTGTGCGTCGGCTATCGCCTCAGCGACGAGCGCGCGGCGATGCGCCAGCTCAAGGTCGATCTCGCCTGGCGCGAGAACGAGCTCGAGCAGCAGAAGGCCACGGCCGAGGACAAGGAGCGCCTCGCCAACGAGAAGGCGGCGGAAGCCGAGGAGCTGAAGGGGAAGGTCGATGAATACGAACAGCGCTTGGCGGCTCAGCCGGTCGGCGATTGCGGTCTCGATGACGGCGATCTTGATGGGCTGCGCGCACTCCGTAGACGCGCCAAGCAGCCCGACAGTCGCTATTCCCCGGGACTGCGAAGATCTCGCTGAGCAGGTTCCGTTGCCGGATCTGAAGAAGGGGCAGAACTCGAAATCGGCGCTGGCCCAGCATCGGGCGGCGCTGATCAATGCCGACAACAATCTCGATGCGACGCGGACGTGCCAGGCGCGTCAGCGCGAGCGGTTCGCGAAGGGTTAGCTGACATGCTTGGTGAGAATTTTGCCGCGATCTGTGCCCTGGTGAACCTGGGCGTCACGGTTTTCGGGGGCTTCGCCTTCCTGATGACCGTCAAATCGCACCAGGCCGTGCAGGATGTTCTGCTCGAAAATCTGTCGAAATCGGTTGGCCGTCTCGATGCCACGGTCGAGGCATTGCGGCGCGGCGACGGCTGGATCCAGGCGCCGATGCATCGCTCGGTCGATCGGGAATATCCGAGCGGCTGACGCGTGCGACACGGGCGCCCAGTAGGCCCACGGTTCTTGCCCTGTTCACCCACAGCGCTTCATCGATAAGTCCTTGAAATCAGGTGAAAACAAGTAGCTCTTAATCAGCGGGTCCCAGGTTCGAGCCCTGGTGCGCCCACCAAAGGAAGATTGTTATTTTCCAGGACCTTCGCGGAGCGATCGGCGAGAATAGAATGGGTCTCGCGCGACGTTTTTCATTGAAG
>JAUEPE010000060.1 GCA_030403585.1 Frankia sp. RB7 | reverse complement strand
CTCGAATTTTCTTCAAGTATAGATCGAATTCGATGCGCCTTTTACTTGTATTCGTCTCGACTTGACTTGGCTGATTTAGCGGCAACTCAAAAGCTCCGTGCGAAATGTGGTCCCAACAAGAAACGGGGGCCGCAATGTTGGACTTCAGGGGACAGGGGAAGAGACTGGCGATCGCCGCCATGCTCTTCGGGATCAGCGCGACAGTGCAGGCCAGTGAAAGCCGTCTGCTCTACGCGAGCCTCGGTGACACCACGCGTGCGCCGATCGGCTGGGTCGAGTTTTGTACGGAGAATGCCGCTCAGTGTCAGGGCGGGCCGACGCAGCCGCGCGACATCGTGATGTCGCAGACCGCGTGGCGCGACCTGACCAAGGTCAATCGCTGGGTCAACGAGACCATCAAGCCTTTGACCGACCAGGAGCACTGGGGCGTGATCGAGAAGTGGTCGCTGCCGACCGACGGCTACGGCGACTGTGAAGACTACGTGCTGTTGAAGCGCAAGATGCTGATTGATGCCGGTTGGCCGCGCGAGGCCCTGCTCATCACCGTCGTGCGCGACAAGAAGGGCGAAGGACACGCGGTGCTGACGGTGAAGACCGACAAAGGCGAGTTCGTTCTCGACAATCAGAACGAGAGCGTCGTTGCCTGGACGGAGACCGGCTACCGCTTCGTCAAGCGCCAGTCGCAGGCCGATCCCAACGTCTGGGTGTCGCTCGGCGATACCAAGCCGGCGGTCTCCACCGCCAGCGCAAGAGATCAGTAGAGGCAAACGAACGAGTTACGCGACCCGGTCACGTCCCCACCCCTCCCCGTCCCAGACCGGTTCGCGCGCGGCCAGCCATCCCCCAATGGCTGGCCGCAACTTTGTCGGGGACGGCTTTCAGCGCGGCAGGATGTTCTTGTAGACCTTGCCGCCCTTCATGATCACCACGAAATTCTTCGCGGGATCCTCGACGAGACTTAAGTTGTCGAGCGGATTGCCGTCGACCAGCAGGAGATCTGCGAACGCGCCCTCTTCGACCACGCCGAGCTTGCCGGGATAGGGATTGCGCAGGCCGGACAGGCTCAGCAGTTCCGCGTTGGTCGATGTCGCCATGGCCAGCGCTTCGGCCGGCGTGTACCAGCGCGTCAGCGCGGCCAGCATCGAGCCCTGCTTCTCCGCCAGTGCCTGCGAGAACAGGACATCGGTCCCGAACGCGGTCTTGAGGTGATATTTCTTTGCCAGCTCATAGACACGGTCGGTGCCGGCGACCACCTGCCGCAGCTTGTCCTGCTCCGCCGGCCCGAGCCCGGCCCCCATGGACATATCCAGGAACGGCTGCGTGCTCAGCCAGATCCCCTTCTCCGCCATCAGCTTCGCGCTCGCTTCGTCCATGAGATGGCCGTGCTCGATGCATCTGACGCCGGCTGCGATCGAGCGCTGGATCGCGACCGGCGTATAGGCGTGCGTGGCGACGTAGGTGCCCCAATTGTCGGCGGCCTCGACGGCGGCACGCAGCTCGGGCTCGGTGAAGGTCGAGACGTCCAATGGACTGAACGGCGAGGCCACGCCACCGCCCGCGGTGAGCTTCACCTGGGAAGCTCCCTGCATCAGCTGCTCGCGCGCGCGCACGCGCACCTCGTCGGGACTGTCGGCGACCATGCTGCCCCCGATCCGCTCCATGCGGCTGAGCATGCCGCCGATGGTGCGCGGCAGGTCGGAGAGCTGGCGGAAGTCGCCGTGACCACCGGTGATGGTGATGATGGCGCCGGATGGATAGATGCGCGGACCGGTGACGAGGCCCTCGTCGATGGCCTGCTTGAGACCAAAGGTCGGACCACCCATGTCGCGTATTGTGGTGAAACCGCGCATCAGTGTCGCGGTTGCTTCACTCGCCGCGAGCAGATTGTTGTAGCCGACATCGTTTGCAAGCGACGCCATCGGCGTCGGGCGCACCAGCATGGCGTGCCAATGCGCATCGATCAGTCCCGGCATCAGCACGCGACCGCCGCCCGCGATGACCTGGCCGGTCGCCGCGATGTCGGCGGTCGAGATCTTCTCGATCTTGCCATCCTTGACGAGGACGTTGGATGCGGCCGAGAGCGTCGCGTTCTTGCCGTCGAAGATTTTGACGTTGCGGAACAGGACGGCGGTGTCCTGCTGGGCCAGCGCAGGCGACGCAAGACAAAGGCTCGCTCCAATCGAGACAAGCAGTGGAGCCGCTCTGAACAATCCGGCCGGCGTAACCAAAGCCCGCATGTCAAATCTCCACGCAGATACGCTGCACAACTCCAGCCGCAACTTGCCGGCCAAGATCCAGCCAGCCGTCGCCGTGCCGGCCTTGTGGATTGATGCTTGCAAACCGCATCGAGTCAATTTGCAACCACAGGAAGATTTTGCAAGTCAGCTATACGGCCCGATGAGATGCGTCGGAGCCAAGTTCTGCCGTCAGATGGGTAAGTGCGACTGACAGACTTCCGTAAAGCTCAACAAACCGCACGCGCTTACGCGCCCAGCACGTCCGCGAGCCGCAGCTCGTCGGCGGCGGGATCCTTCAGGAACAGCTCGGCCTCGATCTCGTTCAGATGCGACAGCATCTGCGCGCGCGCGGCCTGCTTGTCGCGCTTGCGGATCGCGGTGACGATCTCGGCGTGATGATCGGTGCCGCAGGCGGGCGTGTCGTGACGGCGGTAGAGCAGGATGATCAGCGAGGAGCGCGCGATCAGCTCTTTCAGGAAGCCGAGATAGATGCTGTGGCCGCTCATCTCGGCGATGAGACGGTGAAATTCGCCGGAGAGCCGGACAGAGGCGCGCGCGTCGCCACGCAGCTCGGCCTCGCGCTCTTCGGCAAGATGCTGCTGAAGGCGATTGATCCACGCCGGCGAGACGGCGTCGACAGCGTGATCGACGATGGTGGGCTCGATCAGCCGGCGGGCTTCGAACACCTCGCGGGCATCCGCCGGCGTCGGGCGGGCTACGAAGGCGCCGCGGTTCTTCTCGATGTTGACGATGCCCTCATGCGCGAGCTGCTGCAGCGCGGTGCGGACCAGCGTGCGGCTTGCGCCATAGATCTCGCCGATCTCGTCTTCGCCGAGCTTGGTACCCGGCAGCAGGCGATGCTCGAGGATCGCCGCAGTCACGCCCTCCCTGATCCGGCTGACGCGATCGCTCACGTCGGGCGCATCGGATTTCGGGCGGGATTTGGCGGCCATTAGTTCGAGGCGCTGGGTTTGAGGGCTCGGTCGACGACGTTCGATCTCGAATGGTAGTCGACGAGCTGTATCCAATCACAGGCGAAACTTTATACAATCTTCGCCCATTTTGTGTGCATACTACAGACCACGCGACGGGCCGCGCGGCTCTGCTGGATTCGATCTAACGATTTGACTCCACTGCACAGTTCTAAAATTCGGTCGGCCAAGGGCGGTTGGCACGGACCTTGCGGAGAGACGCGGAGTACCGCCCCTCCTTCGGACACACCATGGCCACTCCTGCCGCTCTCGAACTGGTCGCCGTCACCAAGCGCTACGACACGACGCTGGCGGTCGACACCGTCAATCTGAAGATCCCGGCCGGCACTTATTGCTGCCTGCTCGGCCCGTCCGGCTGCGGCAAAACCTCGACCCTGCGCATGATTGCGGGCCACGAGGCGGTCAGCGAGGGCGACATCATCCTGGGGCCACAGAACGTCACCGACCTCGAGCCTGCCAAGCGCGGCACGGCGATGATGTTCCAGTCCTATGCGCTGTTTCCGCACCTGAGCGTGCTCGACAATGTTGCGTTTGCTCTGAAAATGCGCGGCGTCGACCGTGCGACTCGGCACAAGCGCGCCGGCGAACTGCTTGAGCTCGTGGCCATGACGCCCTATGCGGCGCGGCTGCCGGCCCAGCTCTCCGGCGGCCAGCAGCAGCGCGTCGCGCTCGCCCGCGCCCTGATCACCGAGCCGCAGATCCTCCTGCTCGACGAGCCGCTGTCGGCGCTCGATCCGTTCCTGCGGGTCAAGATGCGCGGCGAGCTGAAGCGCCTGCAGCGCGAGCTCGGCATCAGCTTCATCCAGGTCACCCACGGCCAGGAAGAGGCGATGGCGCTCGCCGACCACATCGTGGTAATGAACCAGGGCAAGATCGAGCAGCAGGGCACGGCCCGCGACATCTTCCATCATCCCCGCACCGAATTCGTGGCGCGCTTCATCGGCGGCCACAACGTCCTCAGCGACGCCGGCAAACTCATCGCCGTGCGCGCCGATCAGCTCGGCATCAAGCCGGCCACTGACGGCGCATTCGGCGCATCGGCGCTGCTGACCCAGACCGAGTACCAGGGCTCCTACGTCGCCGTCTCGCTCACGCTCGACGACGGCACCGCCCTTTTCGCCCACGTTCCCGAAACCACCTTCGACGTCCACCCGTTCCGTCCGGGCGATCGCGTGCTGGTCACCTGGGATCCCGCCAAGGCGCAACGTCTGCAATAGCGCCGTCATCATAGAAAATGCGCAACACAGAGGAGTGACTGGAATGACCGAGACCACCAAGAAGACCGGCGTCAGCCGCCGCACGCTACTCAAGGGTACCGCAGGCCTCGCCGGCCTTGCCGCCGGCTCCGGCGCCATCACCGGCTTCCCCTACGTGATGTCAGCCGAGCCGAAGGTGCTGCGCTATCTCGGCACCGCCGTGAACGAGGGCGACGACATCTCGAAGCAGTGCCTGAAAGACACCGGCATCAAGATCGAATACATCACCGCGACCACCGACGACGTCACCAAGCGCGTGATGACCCAGCCGAACTCCTTCGACGTGCTGGACACCGAATATTTCTCGCTGAAGAAGCTGGTACCGTCGGGCAACATCCTTGCCCTCGACTCCAAGAAAATCAAGGAATTCGACAACATCACGCCGGTCTTCACCAAGGGCGAGACCCCAGGCGGCAAAAAGATCGGCGGCCAAGGCACCGCACCCTGGAAGGTGCTCTATCTCGAAGGGAAGGATTCCAAGACCTTCTCCAAGACGGCGACCGAATTCGTCACGCTGATCCCGACCGTCTACAACGCCGACACGCTCGGCATCCGCCCCGACATCATCAAGCGCCCGATCAGCTCGTGGGCTGAACTGCTCAACCCCGAGTTCAAGGGCAAGGCCTCGATCCTCAACATCCCCTCGATCGGCATCATGGATGCGGCGATGGTCGTCGAAGCCACCGGCAAGTACAAATATGCCGACAAGGGCAACATGACCAAGGAAGAGATCGATCTCACCATGAAGGTGATGATCGAGGCCAAGAAGGCCGGCCAGTTCCGCGCATTCTGGAAGGACTTTAACGAGAGCGTCAACCTGATGGCTTCAGGTGAGACCGTCATCCAGTCGATGTGGTCGCCGGCGGTGACGAAGGTGCGCTCGATGGGCATCGCCTGCACCTTCCAGCCGCTCAAGGAAGGCTATCGCTCCTGGGCCTCGGGCTTCTGCGTCTCCAAGGGCGTGTCGGGCCCGAAGCTCGATTGGGCCTACGAGTTCGTGAACTGGTTCCTGTCCGGCTATGCCGGCGCTTACCTCAACCGCCAAGGCTATTACTCGGCCGTGCTCTCGACCGCAAAAGCGAACATGGAGCCCTACGAGTGGGCCTACTGGATGGAAGGCAAACCGGCCGAAAAGGACATCAAGGCGCCCGATGGCTCGCTGCTGGAGAAGGCAGGTGCCGTGCGTGACGGCGGCTCCTACGAGGACCGGATGGGCGGCGTCGCGTGCTGGAATGCCGTGATGGACGAGAACGACTACATGGTCCGCAAGTGGAACGAGTTCATCGCCGCGTGATGGATACGTCGGAAGACATCGTGCAACAGCCATCCCCGGACCTCGTCCGGGGATCGGAGACGGCGCGCCCTGTAAAAGCGGCGCGCCTGTCGCCCTCCTTCATCTCCTGGCTTCAGGCCGGGCCGATGATGCTGGTGTTTCTCGCCTTCTTCCTGATCCCGCTCGTCTTCGTCGTCATCGTCTCGTTCTGGGATTACAACGAATATCAATTGCTGCCGACCTTCTCGGGCCGCGGCTACACCGACACGTTCGAAGGCTGCATCGCGCAGCTCCCCGATCTCTGCACGATCGGGCGAACTTATGTGAAGACCCTGAAGCTCTGCATCATGGTCTGGGCGATCACGCTCTTCATCGGCTTCTGGGTCGCCTACTTCCTCGCCTTCCATGTCAAGTCCAAGACCTGGCAGATGGGACTGTCGCTGCTTTGCACGATCCCGTTCTGGACCTCCAACGTGATCCGCATGATCGCCTGGATCCCGCTGCTCGGTCGCAACGGCCTGGTGAACTCCGGCCTGGTCAAGAGCGGACTGATCAACCAGCCGCTGGAATGGCTGCTGTTCTCCGAATTCTCCGTGGTGCTGGCGCTGGTGCACCTTTTCACCTTCTTCATGGTGGTGCCGATCTTCAATTCGATGGTGCGCATCGACAAGTCGCTGATCGAGGCGGCCTATGACGCCGGTGCCACCGGCTTCCAGACGCTTGTCAACGTCATCATTCCCCTGGCCAAGCCCGGCATCGTGATCGGCTCGATCTTCGTCATTACCATCGTGATGGGCGACTTCATCACCATTGGCGTGATGGGCGGCCAGCAGATTGCCTCTGCCGGCAAGATCATCGAGACACGGGTGAACGCGCTGCAATTCCCGGCCGCAGCTGCGAATGCCGTGATCCTGCTCATCATTACGTTCCTGATCATCACCATGATGTCGCGCATCGTCGACATCAAGAAGGAGCTGTAGGCGATGAAGGAAGGACGCCCGCGTTCGTTCTACGTGCTTGCGATCTTCTTCGCGGCCTACACACTGTTCCTCTACGGCCCGATGATCGCGATCTACGTCCTATCGTTCCAGGGACCGCAGGGCGGTCTCACCTTCCCGATGAACGGCGTGTCGACCTTCTGGCTCCAAAAACTATTCCAGGGCACCGGCATCGTCGATCTCGGCGCGGCCTTCCGCCGCTCGCTGCTGCTCGGCGTCATCGTGATGGTGGTCACCGTCGTGCTGTCGGTCGCCGCGGGCATGGCCTTCCGCCGGAAGTTCAAAGCGCAAAGCATCCTGTTCTACTCGGCGATCGCGAGCCTCATCGTTCCCTCGATCATCACCTCGCTCGGGATCTCGCTCGAATTCCGCATCATCGACGATCTGATCAAGGCACACTGGAACGAGAATTTCGAGACCTCGATGGGCCTGCTCACCTCCGGGCTCGGCGCGCACCTGACCTGGACGCTGCCGTTCGGCCTTCTGATCATGTTTGCGATCTTCAACCGCTTTGATCCCAGACTCGAGGAAGCCGCGCGCGATCTCGGTGCGACGCCGTGGCAGGCCTTTCGTCATGTCGTGCTGCCGATCATCCTGCCCTCGGTGATCGGCATCGGCCTGTTCGGCTTCACGCTGTCCTGGGACGAGCTCGCGCGCTCCAGCCAGGCGATCGGCGCGGTAAATACCTTGCCGCTCGATCTCCAGGGCCTCACCACGACCGTGACGAACCCGGACATCTACGCGCTCGGCACCATCATCTCCGCGGTGTCCTTCGCGGTGATCACGCTTGCGCTCGGCACCATCCACATGCTCAACAAGCGGCAGGCGGCCAAGGGCTCGGACGCCGGCAAAGGGCTCGTCTGATCGCGATGCGACTGCACGTCGTCAATCCGAACACCACGGCCACGATGACGGCGAAGATCGCCGCGGCGGCGCGCGCGATCGCGCTGCCCGACACCGTGATCGATGCACGCCAGCCCACGATGGGGCCGGTCTCGATCGAGGGATTTTACGACGAAGCCTTCGCCGTCCCCGGCATGCTCGGCTGCATCCGCGAGGCCGACCGCGACGGCGCGGACGCACATATCATCGCCTGCTTCGACGACACTGGCCTCGACGCCGCGCGTGCGGTGGCGAAGTCGCCGGTGATCGGTATCGGCGAAGCCGGCTTTCACGTCGCCAGCCTGATCGCGGCACGCTTTGCGGTGGTGACGACGCTCGGTGTCTCCATCGTGCCGATCGAGCATAATTTGCGGAAGTACGGCCTCGCCGAGCGCTGCGCCCGCGTGCGCGCCGCCGAGGTCCCTGTGCTCGCGCTCGAGGAGCGCAATGCCGACGCGCTTGGCAAAATCTCCGCGGAAATCACCGCCGCAATCCGCGACGACCGCGCCGAGGCCATCGTGCTCGGGTGCGCCGGCATGGCCGATCTTGCAGCCGAGCTCTCCGCTACACACGGCCTGCCGGTGGTCGACGGCGTTGCGGCTGCGGTGACACTGGCCGAGGGATTGGTGCGGCTCGGACTGACGACCTCCCGGCTCGGCCCCTACGCGGCACCGCGTTCGAAGACCTATTCAGGCCCGTTTGCGCCGTTTCAGCCGTAAGTCTCCTGTACCCTGATACTCTCCGCTCAACCCGAACTTGGCCAGGACAGGGACTTCTTTTGGGCGCGCCGCCCTCGCCCGCCGGAGCCGTCGCCTTGGGTCAATTGCGCTTTTTCTACCGGCGGCCACCTTTTCGTCCCATTTATTGCTGAACTGTAACGCTTTCGGGACGCCCCGGCCGCCTTGTTCTGCGTTGTTGTGCTGCCGCTCTTCGCCACTCACCAAGTTTCAATTTGGATTTTGTCAGCGATGATCGATCTCGCAGAGAACACACCGTCCAATCCCCTCCTCCGTCTCGGTGCCCAGCCGATCGCGTTGACGGCCGCGGCGCTGCTGCTGCTGATCGCGGGCGTCACCTCGATCGCGATCTGGCGTGCCTATACGGGCGCCGCACCCGAGACCGACCGGGTGGTCGCGTCGCGGCAGCTTCAGGCGCGCACGGCACAGGCCTCCGAGCAACTCGTCGAGAAGACCAAGGGGCTGGAAGCGACCCAGCAGGAATCGATCGACCAGCTCCAGGTCGTGCAGGACCAGCTTTTGACCATGAAGAAGCTGCTCGCCTCGCAGCAGGCCGACACCAAGCGCCTGTCGGACCAGGTCGCCAGTTTGAACGAATCCATCGACGGTCTGCGGCAATCCTTTGCCAGCGTCCGCCCCACCGAGGCGGATACGCCCTCGGTTACCCCAAGGAAACCGGTGCGCCACCGCGTCCATGCCAGCAGCGGACGCAAGCGTTCACGCGGCTGACCGGCGGCGACGCGGCCTGACTTTTATTTTTGCCACTTGTGAAATGGATCACACTCGTCCGTATGATTCCGGGCGATGCTCACCCATACCGGATGGCGTGAGCCGATTTTAATATCCGGGGCTGGCAAGGTCGTTGACGGTATACTGCGTCAACGGCCTTGTTTTTTAATGCCGCGGTATTTGGGTGCCTCGGGCCAGGCACCTACGCTAGTCGCAGCCCCTATTCGCAGACCTGAACGCGGCGGACGCGCCAGCCCGATTGCGTCATGACCCGCTTCCGCACGAGATAGCACTGCGCGCCATAGCCGCCATCGTCGTAGCCGGCGCCGTAATAATAGGGATCGCCGTAATAGGGGTAGCCATAGGCACCATAGTAGCCGGCGCCCGCGACGCCGGCGCCGATTGCCACACCGGGCCAGAAGCCGCCGCCGTGCCAACCGTGACCCCAGCCACCGCCGCCGCCCCAATGGCCGCCTCCGCCAAAACCGCCCTTCGCTTGCGCCGCCTGGGGCGCTGCGAGACCGACCACCGCGATGGCCAGTACGGCCAGGATCATCCTGCGTGACATCAACTCATCCTCCGCGTGGAAGCGCTCCACACTCCAAAGAGAGGCCAAGCTAATGTCACGCGATCATTGATGATAGGCGGAGCGGCTCACTTCCGCGCGAGGGTCGGCTGCCGGCCACGAGAAGGTCGCAGGCGCAATCGAAGCGCGCGAGTCCGAAGGCAGCTGAGCTCAGCCGATCCGCTTCAGGCCCTTCTTGAAGCGCGGACCGTTGGCGACGTAGAACCGCGCCGCACTTCCCATCTTCTGGACCTGGGCGTCGTCGAGCGTGCGGATCACGCGCGCGGGCGAGCCGATGATCAGCGAGCGTTCGGGAAACTCCTTGCCCTCAGTGATGACGGAGCCGGCGCCGACGATGCTGTTGCGGCCGATCTTCGCGCCGTTCATCACGATCGAGCCCATGCCGATCAGCGCGCCCTCTTCGATGGTACAGCCGTGCAGGATGACGTTGTGGCCGACGGTGCAGTTCTTGCCGATCACCATGGGAAAGCCGAGATCGGTATGGCAGGTCGAGCCGTCCTGCACGTTGGCGCCCTCGCCGATCTCGATCCACTCATTGTCGCCGCGCAGCACCGCGCCAAACCAGACGCTCGCGCCCGGCTTCAGGCGCACGCGGCCGATCACGGTTGCGGTCTCCGCGATGAAGTAATTGCCGTCGGAGGGAAGATCGGGCGCCTGCCCGTCGAGCTCGTAGATCGCCATGGAGGTCTCCTGTCGCGTCAATCCAAGCCATAGCGAAACGACGACGAACAGGCAAAGGGCCGCCGCCGCAGGCAGCCCTGCAAAGCGCGTCAGCCCAGCACGCCGGTGGCGCGCAGCGTCATCAGGAAAAAGGTGCCGCTCATCATGCTCCAGAAGCCGGCAATGACGGTCGCCATCATCACGAACTCGAAGCGGCGGCTCTCCAGCCGCATGCCGCGGAAGGTGTTGCGCATGATGATGAAGGGCGCCGCGAACACCAGGAACGGCACCGCCGCAAATGTCTTCGGAGCCACGCCCTCCTGCAACAGCCCGAAGCCTGCTTGCCTCTGCGACATCGCCTGGTATCCATTTGCGAGCGCGCCCGCGAGCGCGAAGCCGATGCAGATCGCGAACAAGGTATTGAGAGCTTCAGGTGTCATCGGAATAGTCCGCCCATACGCAACGCGAGGAGCCTTCCTGTGACAAATCGTGCCGGTTAACGCTACATTATCCTTAAGCGAGGGTTAACGGGGCCACCCGCCCCACGCAGGGCCCCCTCCCGTTCCCGGTAGCCGGGAACCTTCCGCGATATCGCCGCCGCGTGGCATATTCGGCGGTGATTCGTCGGCCATCGGCCGACCCCCGGGCTCATTTGCGCGACGTCATGACGGTGTTTTCGGTAACCTCCCCTCGTTCCACCAGGACAAGTGCAAAGACGCGCACCCGGGCGCATCTCGTCCCGTTTGCGCTCACCGGCGTATTCGTGGCGAGCGCGATCGCGCTGGTTGCCTATCTGCTGTGGCCGACCTGGAACACGGGCGGTTCGGACGCCCCGGACAAGCTGCCGGTCAGCGTCGGCGGAACGCTGTTCAACCTGCCGATCCCGGCGATCCGGATGAAGATCCAGCGGCACTCCGGACCGCAGGAGCGCATCGATCTCGATTTCCTCTATCCCTCGCTGGAAGCCCCCAACGGGCCGCGGCACGTGACGGCTGATACGGTGGACACGGCGATGCAGCCGATCGACCGCATCTTCCTGTCGATATCAGCGCATCACGATGCGCTGTCGCCCGAGCAGCGCACCGCGACGATCTATCCGCGCTATTTCGACCAGGCCGCGGCGACCGCGGAAGACGGGCTGACGATGCGGACATTCCGCACCGACACACCCTATGGCAGCGAGGATTTCTATTCCGCGACGAGCCCCACGCTGACGGCGCGCTGCACGCGCGATGGGGCCACGCCCGGCATGTGCCTGTCCGAGCGCCGCGTCGACGGCGCCGACCTCACCTTCCGCTTTCCGCGCAGTTGGCTGTCGCAATGGCGCGACGTCGCGGACGCGATGGAGAAGCTGACGGTGCAGTTGCGCGGACCTCGGAGCTGAGCGCGTAACAAGAAGTCGAAAACAACCCCATGCACAGTAGCCAAGCGCCTGTCATGACTTCGTATTTTTACAAATTCGTATTTTTCGAATTTCGACTTGGGCAAAACAGGCGCATCATGACATCATGGCGCGATCGCCCGAACGATACGGCCACCGACAGGCATCGGACGATCCTGAAGCCTGTCGGCGCCGGGACCTGTCAGGGCTTCACGAACCGATAGGCGAAGCGATCGGTCTCGCCCTTGATCGAGGGATCGAACACCTTGATCGCGTGCGGGTCGTCCTTGTTCGCCAGCATGGTGCTTTCCGCGTCCAGTACGAAGCCGGCTGCCTCCACCTCCTTGCGAACGGATGCAGGCTCGATCCGATGCAGCGACTGGGCGTCGCTCGTACCCGTTCCAACGGCGGCGGCGTGGTCGACGATGACGTAGGAGCCACCGGGCTTCAGCCGCTCGTAGACGGCTCGATTGAAGCGGGCCGCCGTCGCGCCCCTGGCCTGGATCAGCGCGGTGTGGAGATCGTGATAGAACAGGTGCAGCCACAGGACGTCCGCTGGCTGCGTGGCCTCCGGCATCGCCACGAGGTCCGCCGAGACGGCTTCGACGTTCTCGCGGCCCGGCTCCTTCGCAAGCGTCCGCATGCGGCCGACCGGATCGTTCTTGAAGTGAGCGACTTCGGCCGGCACGAAGCTGTAGACCCGTCCTTCGGGTCCCACGATGCCGGAGAAGCGACGGGTCCAGTCGCCCTCGCCCGGGTAAACGTCGATAACGGTGGAGCCCGCATCTATTCGCGCGAACCGGATCAACTCGGACTGCTTTGATTGGTCGTACATCGGAGATCTCCTTCAGGTTTGGGTATTCGAAGAGCGCGCGGCCCGCGCCAGTGCTTGCGTGTCGATGTACTCCCTGATGTTCGTCAGTTTGCCGTTTTGAACGGTGATGGCGAACACCCAGTCGTCCTCGAACGTCTTGTTCGTCGCTTTGATCTTTCCCTTCGCGAAGCCGACGACCATGACCCGGTCTCCTTGCGCTACGAACTCCCGTGGCTCCGTGGACGTCTCCATCGACCTGGACGCCATCTTGAGCAAATCCGCCAGCCCCGCGCACCCGCGGTACGTGCCGGCCAGCGGCCAGTCGTCGCCAGGGACGATCCACTCGACGTCTTCGGCGACCAGCGCCAGCAGACCCGCGCTGTCGCCGCGGCCCATCGCGCCGAAGAAATCCTTCACGGTCTGGATGTTCTTCTCGATACTCATGGGAATTTCTCCATTTCGATTTCGATCGGACCCGATGCCGGGGTCAGACCTGCGCCATGCCACCATCGACGGCGAGATCAACGCCGGTGATGAAAGAACTTTCATCGGAGGCGAGGAACGTGACGGCAGCCGCGATTTCCTCTGGCTTGCCACTCCGACCCATCGGGATCTGCGAGGCGAACTGGGCGGCCGCTTGCTTGGCCTGTTCGGCGGTAAGGCCCGTCGTTGTCGCTAAGGCCGGAGTATCGATCGGTCCGGGGCTCACACAATTCACGCGGATCTTGCGGTCTTTCAGCTCCATGGTCCAAGCACGCGCGAAGTTGCGCACAGCCGCCTTACTTGCGGCGTAGGCGCTAAAGCCTGGCAGCCCCAACACGTTCGAGACCGAGGAGGTCAGGATAATCGAACCGCCGTCCTTGAAGAGGGGAAGGGCCTTCTGCACCGTAAAGAACAGCCCCTTCACGTTCACATCGAAGGTCTGGTCAAAATGGGCTTCGGTAGCCATCGCGAGCGGTGCGATCGTTCCCGCGCCCGCGTTCGCGAATAGAATGTCGATGTGACCATATTTCTCTTTCACGACGGCATAGAGCCGGTCCAGATCTTCCAGGCGCGAGACGTCGCCCACGACCGTCGTAACGTTTCTCTCGATGAGGGCTGCGGCCTCTTTCAGCTCTTTCTCTCGCCGCCCGGTGATCACGACGTGCGCACCTTCTTCCACGAAGCGCTTGGCTGTGGCCAAGCCAATGCCGCTGCTTCCGCCCGTGATGACTGCGATCTTGCCTTCTAGTTTTTTCATGATCTTTTATCTTTCCGTTGTGTGTGGGAGAGGCACGGGACCGTGCCGGGGCACGAGACCGTGCCGGGGTCAGAGTTGCGCCAGGCCGCCGTCGACGGCGACTTCGCTGGCGGTCATGAAGCTGCTGTCCGACGACGCGAGAAAGGCCGCCACGGCCGCGATCTCGGCCGGATCGGCCATGCGCTGGAGCGGTGTCATCGCGGCGAAGACCTTCTGGCCCTCCTCGCCCAGCGCTTCCTTCGCGAGCTCGGTCGCAGTCGCCCCGGGCGACAGCACGTTGACCCGGATGCCGCTGCCCTTCAGGTCCTCTGCCCAGGTCCGCGCGAGGTTGCGCACTGCCGCCTTGCTCGCGCTGTAGGCGCTCATTGCCGGGGCGCCCGTTGTGCCGGCGCTCGATCCGGTCAGGATGATCGAACCGCCCTCGCGCATCAGCGGCAGCGCCTTCTGGACCGTGAAGATCGTACCCTTCACGTTGGTGTCGAAGGTCTCGTCAATGTGCTCGGCGGTGATCTTGCCGAGCCGAATCTGGCTTCCCGCCCCGGCATTGGCGAACACGATGTCGAGGGTTCGGCGCTCGGCCTTCACCGCCGCGTAGAGACGGTCGAGGTCGGTCTCATCCGAGACCGAGCCCTTCACCGCGCGGGCATTGGGTCCGAGGGCAGCCACGGCAGCGTCGAGCGCTTCCTGCCGGCGGCCGAAGATGAAGACAAAGGCGCCCTCATCGATGAAGCGCTTTGCCGCGGCGCGGCCGATGCCGGTCGCACCACCCGTGATGACTGCAACCTTGCCGTCTAGCTTTCCCATGACTTCTCCTGTCGTGATCGGGACAGCATCTGCCCCCGAGAACCTCGAGATGGGTCTGCCGACGTCTGGCGTTGAGTGTGGAAGCGCGCACATCGGTGGTGCGAAATCGATCCGGGCGGACGACTGCCACCGCCGCTGATCGGTGCCTGCCGTTCAAAATTGGGCCGATCTCGTCCGATTAAGCGACGATGCCCTCCCTTCTGCTCATCGACGTGTTAGATACGGGCTTTGGAAGGCGCACCGCGCGGTGCGGGATTGCACCATGATCGACTGGGATGACGTTCGCTACTTTCTTGCCGTCGCGCGCGGAGGCTCGGTGCGGGCTGCCGCCGAGCGTCTCGGCGTGAACCACGCGACCGTGCTGCGACGCATCGCCCAGCTCGAGGAACACCTCGGGGGCCACATGTTCGAAAAACTGCCTACGGGTTACCGCCTGACCGCTGCGGGCGAGGAGGTCCTCGAGTTCGCGGACCAGATGGAAGCGTCGTCGCACCAACTGGAGACGCGCGTCTTCGGGCGCGACCAGAGCGTGCGCGGGCTTCTGCGGGTGACGCTGGCGCCGCCGCTGGCGACTCACCTGCTCATGCCGGACTTCGCCGATTTCGCGCGCCTGCATCCGGACATCGAGATGGAAATCCTGTCGTCCGGCGAGTTGGCAAATCTGACCAACCGGGAGGCCGACGTCGCGATCCGCGTCGTCTACGACCGCAAAACCCTGCCGCTGAACCTTCACGGCCTGAAGGGACCGGAGCTGTTCGGCGGCGTCTACATGTCTCGCGACCGACTGGCCGCGTGGCGCGCGGGCGCGCCTGATCCTATCAGGTGGATCGTCATCAGCATTCATGGAATCCCGGACTGGGCCAGCGCGGGTGAGGTTCGCATCACGGGGGTTCCATTCAGGACCACCGACGCCGACGCGCAGATCGCTGCGGTACGGCAAGGGCTCGGGATCACGACACTGCCGTGCTTCGTCGGAGATGCCGACCCCCTGCTGGAGAGGGTGCCGGGCACCGAGCTGCACATGTACGGAACGGTGTGGCTCCTCACGCAGGGTGAGACACGCAAGACGAAGCGCGTGCGGCTCTTCACGGAGTTCGTATCCCGCAGGCTCGCCGCGTACGCTCCGCTTCTCGCGGGCCTGTCCATATCGCGCGACTGACGCGCGGCGAGAGCCGGCGTCATTGCGAGCGAAGCGAAGCAATCCAGAAATCTTTCCGCGGAGGGATTCTGGATTGCTTCGCTTCGCTCGCAATGACGACGTGGAGACAGCGCGTCTCGATTTTCAAATGTGTCGAGCAGACTCAGCGCAGCGTCAGCAGATTCTGGACGCTGCGCTCACGATGACGGCGTGGAGAACTATTCCTGATCGACCAGATCGTCCTCGAGGATCGCCATCTGGAACTGGAACGAGCGGTCATCGTCCTCGTCGTCGACGAAGAGCACGCCGATGAACTCCTCGCCGATGTAGACCTCGGCGGAGTCGTCTTTCTTCGGCCGCGGCACGACGCGGATCTTGGGATTGCCGAATACGCGCTTCAGATACGCATCGAGCTTTCTGACTTCTTTGACGTCCACGGCAAGTCTCCGATCAAAATTGGTCGGCGGGTTTTAGGACGAGACGCGGCCAACCGCCAGCATGAATTGCCAAACAATTTGGGGACGAAAAGGGCCGGTAAATCCGGCCCTTGGCGCGCGAGCCTAAAGCCCCATCGCGTTGATCATCTGGTCCATGGTGCGCGACGGCTCGGCGCAGCCGGCTTCGCCCACGATCTTGGCCGGCACGCCCGCAACCGTGACGTTGTGCGGCACAGGCTTCACCACGACCGAGCCGGCGGCGATGCGCGCGCAATGGCCGATCTCGATGTTGCCGAGGATCTTTGCGCCGGCGCCGATCAGCACGCCGTGGCGAATCTTGGGATGACGGTCCTCGTTCTCCTTGCCGGTGCCGCCGAGCGTGACACCGTGCAGGATCGAGACGTCGTCCTCGATGACCGCGGTCTCGCCGCAGACGAAGCCGGTGGCGTGGTCGAGGAAGATGCCGCGGCCGATGCGCGCGGCGGGATTGATGTCGGTCTGGAACACCGCAGACGCACGGCTCTGGAGGTAATAAGCAAAATCCTTGCGGCCCTTCAGATAGAGCCAGTGCGCGAGGCGATGGGTCTGGATCGCGTGAAAGCCCTTGAAGTAGAGCAAGGGATCGATGAAGCGCGAGGTCGCGGGATCGCGGTCGTAGACGGCGACGAGATCGGCGCGGAAGGCGTTGCCCAAATCAGGATCGTCGCGCAGCGCTTCGTCGAAGGTCTGGCGCACCAGATCGCCCGACAGCGCGGCGTGATCGAGCCGGTCGGCGACACGGTGGATCACTGAATCTTCCAGGCGGCTGTGATGCAGCACCGTCGAATAGATGAAGGTCGCAAGCTCGGGCTCGCGATGGACGATGTCCTCGGCCTCGCCGCGAACCCGGTCCCAGATCGGATCGAGCGATGCGAGCTTTCCTCCCGGATTGACCTGATGCACTGCCATGGGATCTGCTCTTTCGAATTGGCTGGTTTTGTTGGCTCTATAACACAGTCTAGACGACAAAGTCCTGACGGGCTTGCCTGAGAGTGAACAGCGCCTTGCCCCGCGAAAGCGTACCAACGCGTTGAAACACAACAGTTTCCCGGAACGCCCCAAGCGGCAAGGTCGGCTCAAAATGGTCAGAGTCGCGCCAAAATCAAGCCGGTCGGCGTCAAACTATTGGTGAATTTCGTCCCAACCATTATTGCGGGCATGGTCCGGACGAGGACGGAGCAGATTTGAGCATCACCACCGATCAATTGCGCGCGCGCGCCGCGGGTACGTTTTGGCTGCGGCTGGCGGCGGTGGCTTTGCCCCTCCTCATGATCGCGCCGGCATTCTGGAACGGCTACCCGCTGTTGCAATGGGATACCGGCGGCTATCTGGCGCGCTGGTACGAAGGTTATCTCGTCCCCAGCCGCTCCACCGTGTTCGGCCTCTATCTGCATTATGGCGAGAATTTCGGCTTCTGGATCAATCTCGCGGTGCAGTCGCTGGCGACGCTGTGGCTGCTGCAACTGACGCTGCGCGTGCTCGGGTTGATGCAGACATTCCGCTTCGTCGCGATCAGCCTGCTGCTGATCCTGTCGACGGCGCTGCCCTGGCTCGCCAGCATGCTGCTCACCGATATCTTTGCAGGGCTGTCGATCCTGTCGCTGTTCCTGCTGATCGTCGGTGCAGGCCGGATTTCGGTGCTCGAAAAGGTCTCGTTGTTCGCCTTCACCGCCTTTGCCGCCGCGACCCACAGCGCCACGCTCGGCGTGCCGCTTGGGCTCTGCGTCGCCGGCTGGACGATGCGGCCGTTGATCGGGCGTCGTCTCCCGATTGCCGGACTGGCGCAGGCGAGCCTGACGATCGTCGCGGGCGGCCTGATGCTGATCTCGGCCAACCACGCGCTGTCGGGCAAATGGGCCTGGACACCCGGCGGCTACGGCGTCGCCTTCGGCCGCATGATGCAGGACGGCATCGTCGCGCGCTTCCTCAACGACCGCTGTTCGCATGAAAACTTCAAGCTCTGCCCTTATCGAAATGAACTGCCTCCGACTGCCGACGACTTCCTGTGGGGCAACAGCATGTTCAACAAGCTGGGCCGGTTCGACGGCCTGAACGACGAGATGGGCTTTATCGTCGTGCATTCGCTCGCGGACTATCCAGTCCTGCAGGTCGAGACGGCCTTGCGCGCGATGGGGCAACAGTTGCTGCATGTCGCGACCGGTGAAGGCACCACCGTCTGGATTCCGCACACCTACGGCATCATCGAGCACTACATCCCTTCGCAAGTCGCGCCAATGCGCGCCGCACGCCAGCAGCACTGGGAACTCGACTTCAGCACCATCAACTGGCTGCACGTCCCGGTCGCGCTGATCTCGATGCTGGCGCTGCTTGGCCTGCTCGCGCATGCGTTGGCAAAGCGGCGGCTGGACGATCTGACGCTGCTGGCGGCGACGGTGACGCTGGCGCTGCTCGGCAACGCCTTCATCTGCGGCATCATCTCGGGGCCACACGACCGCTACGGCGCGCGCATGGTGTGGGTTGCGACCTTCGTGGTGCTGATGGCGCTGTTTCGATCGTTTGGAGACAACGAGCCCGCGGACGAAGCCTCAGCCGCGGCGTGACAAAAAGTCCAGCACACCGGTCTTGTAGACCTTGTCGCCGACCGCGCGCATATGATCGCGGCCGGGAATATCGAGCACCTCCGAGCCTGGGATGATCGCACCGAGCGCGCTGGCCGAGCCCGCGACGTCATCGGTGCTACCGACCGCGATCAGCACGGGCACGTCGATGCGCGCGGCCTCGTCCCTGGTCATGAGATCGCGCGTGCCGCGCAGGCAGGCGGCGAGCGCGCGGCGGTCGGAACGGGTTTGGTCTGCAAACGCACGAAACGTGCGGCCGATGGGATCGGTGACGTCGTCGAGCGAGGCCGCTTCCAGCGCCTTGGCCACGTTCTCGCCGGGCCCGGTGCCCTCGATCAGTCCGCCGATGCCGATGCCGCCGAGGATCGCCGAGCGCAGGCGCTGCGGCTCATTCAGGCCGAGCCAGGCCGTCATCCGCCCGCCCATCGAATAGCCCATGATGTCGGCCTGCGGGATGGCGAGATGGTCCATCAGCGCAAGCACGTCGCCGGCCATGGTGGGGATCGAGTACTGCGCGGGCTCGTAGAGCTTTGCGCTGTCGCCATGGCCGCGATTGTCCAGCGCAATGACGCGGCGGCCGTTCTTGCGCAGCTCCGAGACCCAGGTCGGATAGACCCAGTTCACGTTCTTGCTGGAGGCAAAGCCGTGCACCAGGATGATCGGATCGCCCTCGCCTTCGTCGAGATAGGCAATTTCAACGGCGCCGTTGTGAAAGCTCGGCATCATCAGTTCCGCAATGTTTTGGGAGAGATTGATCTTAAGCCGTGACGGCCGTGTTTGCCAGAGCGGCGTCGGCTGCCAACTGCGCCCGGCGGAGCCGGCGCCGGCGCCTGCGATCGCACCAGGCTTGCGTCAGGCGCTCGGTCATCGCCTTGATCGAGGACAGCAGGCCGAACAGCGTCAGCGCCGCGCCGAGCAGCCACAGCGTGAGATCGAACGCGCCGCCGAGGAGCAGCAACGCGCCACGGCCGAACAGCTTCATGATCGCGCGTGTCTTCCCGCCTTGCGCTTCCGCAAGCCGCGCCGCGCGCGCGACATCCTTCGGGCCTTCGGCGATGCGCAGCGTATCCATGGCGCCGCGCGTGCCGGTCTTCTCGGCCACGCGCGTGACGTCCTTGCCGAGCCGGACCAGCGCGCCGGCCTTCTCGACGCGGAACGCGGCCTTGATCGCGCTCATTGTCTCGCCCGGACGCAGCACCGAGCCGGAGGCGACCGCGTTCTGAAGCATCGGCGTGTCGACGACTTCGCGCGCCGACCGGCCGGCCCATGCGGCGAGACCTTCGCCGAGCCGCCCCACTTTTCGGGCATCCTTCACCAGCGTCAGCCCGGCGCGCACCGGCGCGGCACCGCCGGCCGACACATAGGTCACGGCCGTCACCGCGAGACCCGCGGTCGCAAGGCCGAGCACGAGGCGATCGGTGTCCTCGCCCATCGCGAGATGCTTGCTCTCGCGGACGACGTCCCTGATATCGCCGATCACGAAGAGATCGCCCGCCACCGTGCCGGACAGGCTCGCGACATCATCGGCATTGCCGGTGACGAGCCCGGTGGCAAAGCGCTTGGCGAAATGCGAGGTGGAATTTTCGGTTTTGACGGCATCGTTGACCCGGCTCAGGAGATCATCGGGCAGCGCGATGTTGCGGTCACGCGCGAGCGCAACGAAACTGTCGGCGAGATCGGCGTCGCCGGCGCCAAGCGCTGCCTCGATATTGTCCTGAACCAGGCGGTCGTTGTGCGCGAGAGCCGCCTCGAGCTTGAGTTCGGACAGCGCCGCCGGATCGTCCTGCGCGGCGAGAATCGCGCCGGCCTGCCGGGCATGCGGCGCTACCTGCGCGAGCACAAGGCTGCATGCAGCAATCCCGGTCAACGCTGAGCCGATTCGCAGCCACTTCATGTTGAAAGCCTGGACGGTCCCAAGATCATTCCCAAGATCATCTGCGCCCGATGTTTCGTGTTTTGCCGCAATTGTAAGCGTCCTCAGAGATAGTATGCCAAAATTGCGACACAACGTCCCCGACGAAAGAAGGGCTTCTCTCAGGCCGCAAGATTGTGTCGAATTTGCATGAGCAAATGAGCATGGGGCAATTGCGAACCTTTCGGTTCCGCCGGGCTAGCAATCACCTGAACCCATCAGTATGGTCCGCGGCGTTGAAATTGTGCCGCTTCACTGCTGATTGTGTCTGCCGCCATTGCCACTCCAGGATGAACTACGATGTCCGACCATGTCGTCCCGCACTTCCATAACGATGCCGGTGTCCCCGTCATCGAGATCGGCTCGCAAGAGTTCATGTGCGTCGGCGCCAACCCTCCGTTCGATCATCCGCACGTCTTCCTCGACCTCGGCAACGACAACGAGATCATCTGCCCGTACTGCTCGACGCTGTACCGCTTCGCCGCCGACCTGAAGGCGGGCGAAGCCCGTCCGCCGGAATGCGTGCTGAAGGACAAGGTGGCCTGACCGCCGCCCTCGGTCAGGGGTGGCGCTCCCGCGAACGATCGTCATAGCCGGTGCCGGGATCGGAGGACTGACGGCCGCGCTTGCGCTTGCCGAGCGCGGTTTTCGCATCGTCGTGCTGGAAAAGGCCGAGCGGCTCGAGGACGTCGGCGCCGGCCTGCAACTCTCCCCCAATGCCAGCCGCGTGCTGGTCGAGCTCGGTCTGACGGAACGGCTGAAGCTGCGCGCTGTCGTCCCCGACGCGGTCTCGATCATGAGCGCGCGGGCCGGCGGCGAAGTTTTGCGGATGCCGCTCGGCGAGGCCGCCGCTCATCGCGCCGGCGCCCCCTATTGGGTGGTGCATCGCGCCGATTTGCAGTCCGCGCTTGCCGGCGCGGTCGCGGACCATCCCGATATCGACTTGAAGCTGGGCGCGACATTCGAGGATGTCGCACCGCATGCCAAGGGGCTGACGGTCGTCCATCGCAGCGGAACCATCCGCCGCAGCGATCTCGCCAGCGCCCTGATCGGCGCCGACGGCATCTGGTCGACGGTCCGCCAGCATCTGTTTCCCGAGGTGCAGCCGCGCTTTTCCGGGCTGATCGCCTGGCGCGGGACGCTGGATGCCACGCAGCTGCCCAAGGAGTACACCGCGCGGCGGGTGCAGCTCTGGATGGGCGCAAACGCCCATCTCGTCGCCTACCCGATCGCGGGCGGCCGCCAGCTCAACGTGGTGGCGGTGCTGCCGGGCACCTGGAACAGGCCGGGCTGGAGCACGCCCGGCGATCCCTTCGAGGTGATGGACGCCTTCGCCGCACCACGCTGGCCGCCGACGGCGCGGATGATGCTCGCCGCCGTCGACAGCTGGCGCAAATGGGCGCTGTTCGGCGTGCCGGACGGATGCCCCTGGAGCGAGGGCCCGGTCGCGCTGCTCGGCGATGCCGTGCATGCGATGCTGCCGTTCGCAGCCCAAGGCGCCGGCATGGCGATCGAGGATGCAGCCGTGCTGGCCCGGCATCTGAGCGTCGAGACCGCCGGGGACGCGGGCAGCGTCGCGGCGGCGCTGAAGCAATATGGCCTGATACGTCAGACCCGTGTCAGGAAGGTCCAGCGCACCGCGCGGCAGCAAGGCCGGATCTATCATCTCGGCGGCCCCTTCGCGCTCGCGCGCGATCTCGCGATCCGCGCGCTCGGGCCGGACCGCATGCTGGCGCGGCAGGACTGGATCTACGGCTGGCGTCCCTGAAGCGCTTAACGTTTCGGAGCGGGCTTGATGTCCGGACGCTGCGGCACGGAGGACGCTGGCGGCGCACCGAGCGGCGTTTCCCGGCACTTGTTGCGGCGCCAGGCGTCTTCGGCCAACTGCGCCGAGCCACGCACCGCGACGTAATCGTTGCGATAGGCCAACTCGGACACGACCGCGCCGCCGGTCCCGGTCTCCGCCTTGTCCATCAGCTTCTGCAATTCGGCGGTGCGGGCGGCGAGCGCCTTGCGCTCCCCCTCGAGCTGCTTGCAGTCGTACAGTTCGTATTTGGCGGGATCGGCGAAGGCCGGAGCGACCGTCTCGCTCATACCGGCGCAGCCGGACAGCGCGAAGCCGGCCGCGACCAGCGCGGCGACCGCGCAGCAGGCGCGCAAGGGGAAGGAAAGCGAAGCTGGCATGGAAGGAAAAATAGTCCCCGTGAATTGAGAATGCCTAAAGCAGGGCCGGATGTCCGGATTGAGGCTTTGCCTTGTGCCGCCGGCTCGCTTAAGGAAGAACCGCCTGTCCAGCGCAACAAGCGCCAATTCCAGACCGCTGGACAGGACTTAAGTATTTGATCTCGTTGGATCAAGCGGGCATGGCGGAATTGGTAGACGCAAGGGACTTAAAATCCCTCGGTGCGCAAGCGCTGTGCCGGTTCGACCCCGGCTGCCCGCACCACGAGAGCTGATGTCGCAGGCCGCGACAACAGCATGATCCAGAAGCACGCGAGTGCGACAACTATCTGGACGAAACTGCCTTCGATCGACATCCCCGTGATCGAGACCAGCGTCGGAACGGCAACGCCGATGGTCAGGACGGCTGCGAGGGCTGCGGCCGGAAGATCGACGATCAGGATAGCGGCGTAGACCGCGAGCTCGAAGAAGGCATATTCCTTCAGGCGCGGCGAGCAGAGATAGAGGCCGTACATCGCAAGCACCGTGATCCGCATCGCGGCCTGCGGATGATCGATCAGCCAGCGGTCGAGGCGTCCCAGTAACGATCCCTCATTGTTGCGGATCGCGCGCAGCAGCGGCCAGCCGAGCGGCGCGAGCACGAACGCGGTCGCCGACAGTGCGTAAATGGCGAACACCAGCGGCTTGCTGTCGGCAAGTCCAACGCGGTCCACGATGGTCTGCGCCAGCAGCAGCAGCGACGGATTGGTTTCCTCGATTTGGACAGAATGCTGACCGGGGATCCCGCCGGTGATCGCAAGCAACCAGCTCGAGAACAGGCCGGGATAGAACACGAGCGAGGCCAGGATCGGCAGCGCGAAGCCGAGGCCCGCCACCGCCATCAGGACAAGCTTCCGCCGCCGCGGCAGCGGCAGGAAATAGAGCGCGGCCAGCAGCGGGAAGAAGACCAGCTTGAACGACATCACGAGTCCGAGCAGCGCCGCCCCAGCCATACGAAGGACGTCATCGCGATCATCTGGCTTCGCAGGGCGAAGCAGAAGCGCAAGTGCTACGGCCGTCAGTCCGCCGCCCAGGATCGCGAAATTGCCCGAGGCCAACACCCATTCGAAGCCAACGAACGCGCCGAGCACGTAGAGTCCCCGCAGCGCCACGTCACGCAAGCTGCGTGTCCGGCCGATCCCGGGCAGCACCAGGCCACAGAGCACGGCGATGAGGAGAAAGACGCCGCGGTGATGGCCGACGAGAAAGCCGCCCGCGCACAGCGGACGAAAGGCGTCCAGCGTCGCCGGCAGATAGGGATAAGAGAGCTTGGTGCCCTTCAGATTCTTCACGTAGTACGGATCGAGCCCGTCGACATGCGCATCGACGGCGGCGCAGTTGACGCGAACGTCCCAGCCGTAATTCGTATCGAGCGCGGTATCGTTGGCGAGATTGCCGAACACCAGCACCGCCACCAACGCGATCAGGCAGGCAAGCCAGACGTTGCGCTTGCCGGCCGTGTCGGCCGACGGTCCCGACCATCGTGCTGTTCCGGTGATGTCGGACACGTCTGATACCTTACCTTGCCTGTTCCCAGGTTCCCTCGGCGCCTGATCCGGCGTCCGACGAGGCCACATTGGACAGGATGGGTTGCGGATTCATCTCCCCGACGGGCCGTCCGCGCTATTATGGTGAATCCTTGGTTTCCGTCCCCTGCCCCGCCTGACAGCCATCCCAAAACATGGGTTGTGCGATGCAGCATGGGCATTAGATATGACCTCTGGAATCAGAGGTGAACTGCTTGTCCGACGTCAATGCCGACGACTGGGTGTCCTCCGGACACCGTCCGATGGGTTTTCCCGAATTCGTTATCGTGATCGCGTCCATCATGGCGCTGAATCCGCTCGCGATGGACATGATGCTGCCGGCGCTGCCCAATATCGGGGCGGCCTTCGGCATTCCCAACGCCAACCATCTTCAGCTCGTGCTGTCGACATTCCTGATCGGCTTCGGCGCCGGCCAGTTCGTCATGGGCCCATTGTCGGACCGGTTCGGGCGGCGGCCGGTGCTGCTTGGCGGCATGGCGGTCTATGCGGTAGCGAGCGTGCTGGCAGTTGCCGCACCTTCGTTCGAAACGCTGCTGCTTGCGCGCGCCCTTCAGGGCCTCGGCACATCCGCGACGCGCGTGATCGCAACCTCGATCGTGCGCGACTGCTATGCCGGCCGCCGCATGGCGAGCGTGATGTCGCTCGCGATGATGATCTTCATCGCCGTCCCGGTGATCGCGCCCTCGTTCGGACAGGCGGTGCTGCTGGTCACGCAATGGCGCGGCATCTTCGTCGTGCTGATGCTCTACGGCGTGCTCGCGCTGGCATGGAGCGTGTTGCGGCTGCCTGAAACCCTTCCCGAATCCGAACGCAGATCGCTGGCACCCGCCGACGTGCTCTCGGCCTTCCGCCAGACCGTCACCAACCGCCAGACCATTGGTTATGCGACGGCCGCCGGCGCCGTCATGGGCGCGCTGTTCGCCTACGTGTTCTCCGCGCAGCAGGTGTTCACCGGCATCTATCACCTCGGCCATTATTTCCCGCTCGCCTTTGCGGCGATCGCGGCCGGCACAGCCGTCGCCGGCTTTCTCAACGCCAGGTTTGTCGGCACGCTCGGCATGCGCGTGATCTCGCACGGCGCGCTGACGCTCTACACCGCGGTTGCCGGCGTGATGCTGCTGACCGAGATTCTCGGTGTGCTGCCGCTTCCGCTGTTCATGGTGCTGTCGGCGCTGATGATGTTCTCGTTCGGCATGATGGTCGCCAATTTCACCGCGCTCGCGATGGAGCCGCAGGGCCACATCGCCGGCACCGCCTCCTCGCTCTACGGCTCGATCACGACGCTGATTGGCATCGCGGTCGGAACAGTGATCGGCCAGAGTTTTGACGGCACGCTGCTGCCGTTCTCGATCGGATTCTTTCTGTCGACGCTTGCAGCGCTCGCGATTGTTCTGGTGGTGGAGAAGGGACGGCTGTTCAAGCCGCATCATAGCCCCATCGTGTGAGGAACTTCGCAGCGGCCTCGATGTTGTCCTGCAGCATTTTCGAGAGGTCGCCTCATGGAACCGAAACGCAACGAAACCGATCACGCGTCGGAACTGACTGAGGCGCAGCGAAAGCTTGCCGGCGCAAAGCAGCCCGCATTTACGCCGCCCTTCGCAAGCGAAGGCCTTGAACGGGTGCGCGACAGCCACTGCTGAAAAACGCTATTCGGGATTGCGCCGGCCGAGTGAAATCCTGCGAAGCACTTTCGGACGGTGCGCTACCCTGGACGCGCCCTCGTCCTACTCGGACTTGTCGATATTCCAGAACAGCGGGGTCGCCGGGCCGTCGAGCACGCCGGAGAGCGACTTCCGCCATGCGCTCGGCGCCTGATACTGGCCGAGCGGGACGTAGAGCACCTGGTCATAGGTCTCCTTCTGGATCTCGGTCGCGATCTTCTTCTGATCCTCCGCCGAGGCGGCGCGCACGAAGGCATCCTTGAGCTGCTCGACCTTGGCATCCTCGGCCCAGCCGAACCAGCCGCCCTTCTTGCCCTGCCCGCCGACCGCGATGTTGGAGATCGGATTGACCACGTCGGCGCTGACCCAATTCGTGATGAACATGTTCCAGCCGCCCTCTTTCGGGGGCTTCTGGCTGGCGCGCCGGCTAACCACCGTCTGCCAATCGGTCGCCTGCAGGTCGACCTTGAAGCCGGCTTCGCGCAGTTGCTGGGCCACCACGATCGGTTGAGCCTTCAGCGTGAGCACGTCGCCCGGCGCCATGAGTACGACGGGTGTCCCGTCGTAACCGGACTCGGCGAGCGCCTTCCTGGCCGCAGCAACGTCGCCGCCCTTCGCGAGGGTCTCACCGCCGACCTCGGTCGCGAACGGAGTGTCGCAGATGAAGACCGCGGCGCAAGTCTTGTAGTATTTTGGATTGCCGATCAGCGCATCCAGCACGTCCTTCTGGTTTACCGCCATGAGTGCTGCGCGGCGGACCTTGACGTTATCGAATGGCGGATGGAGGAAGTTCATTCGCGCGCCCGTCTGGAATCCGAACTTGTTCAGGGTCTCGAGTTTGAGCTCCTTGTCGGCTTCGATGGTGGGCAACATTTCGAAGGCAGGATTTTCCATGAAATCGATGTCGCCCGACTGCAGCGCGTTCAACGCTGTCTGCGCGTCCGGCATCGTGATCCATTCGACGCGGTCGACCTTCACCACCTTGCCGCCGGCGGTCCAGCTCGCCGGCTCCTTGCGCGGCACATAGTCGGTGTTCTTGACGTAGACCGACTTCACGCCTGGCTGGAATTCAGACTGCACGAATTTGAAGGGCCCGGAGCCGATCTGCTCGGAGATCTGCTTCTCCGGCGGCGTCTCGGCCAAGCGCTTCGGCATCATGAAAGCGACCCGCGAGGACGGCTTGCCGATCGATTCCAGCACGAGCGCGTATGGCTCCTTCAGTTTCAGCGTGATGGTCTTCGGGTCGGTCGCCTCGATGCTCGCGGTGAACAGCATCATCTGCTGCCCCATGCCGTCGACAGCGGCCCAGCGCTTCAGGGACGCGACGCAATCTTCCGCCGTGACCGGCGCACCGTCATGCCACTTCAGGCCGTCGCGCAGCGTGAAGGTGTAGGTGAGCTTGTCGTCGGAGATCTTCCAGTCCGCCATCTGCGGCTGGATCTTGAAGTTCGAATCGGTCGCGATCAGCGTGTCGTAGACCATGTAGCCATGATCGCGCGCGATATAGGCGCTGGTGAAGATCGGATCGAGGATGCGCAGATCCGAATGCATCACGGCGGAAATGGTTTTGCCTGCGGCAAGAGCTGGCGAGGCCAGTGCCGAAAGCGCCACGACTGATATCGCAAGTGTGGAAGCGAACGCCCGACGCCCCCGGCGCATGAGTTGGAACATTGAAGTTCTCCTGACGGGTTCACCTGACGCGTTATCTTGGCGAGCGGCGCCGCTGATGACAGCGGCGCCGCGTGATGGTCGGAAAGAAGGCGCGCGAACACACCTTCGCTTAATTGGACTTGCCCTACTCGGACTTGTCGATGTTCCAGAACACCGGGGTCGCCGGGCCGTCGAGCACGCCGGAGAGCGACTTGCGCCAGGCGCTCGGCGCCAGATACTGGCCGAGCGGTATGTAGATCACCTGGTCATAAGCTTCCTTCTGGATCTCGGTCGCGATCTTCTTCTGATCGTCGAGCGAGCCGGCGCGGACGAAGTCGTCCTTGAGCTTCTCGATCTTGGCGTCTTCCGCCCAACCGAACCAGCCCTTCTTGCCCTGACCGCCAATCGAGAGATTGGAGATCGGGTTGGAGACGTCGGCGCTGACCCAGTTGGTGAAGAACATATTCCAGCCGCCCTCTTTCGGAGGCTTCTGGCTGGCGCGACGGCTCACCACCGTCTGCCAGTCAGTTGCCTGCGCGTCGACCTTGAAGCCGGCCTCGCGGAGCGCCTGCACCGCAACCGTCGGCTGCGCCTTTAGCGTCACGACATCGCCGGGCACCATGACCACGACGGGCGTGCCATCATAGCCGGACTCGGCGAGCAGCTTCTTGGCTTCCGCCATGCCGTTGCCCTTGACCAGCGATTCGGAACCGACATCGGTCGCGAACGGTGTGTCGCAGATGAAGAAGGCGCCGCAGATCTTGTAGTACTTCGGGTTGCCGACGAGCGCGTCGAGCACGTCCTTCTGGTTCATCGCCAGAAGTGCGGCACGGCGGATCTTCGGATTGTCGAAGGGCGGATAGAGGAAGTTCATGCGTCCGAGCGTCTGGTAGCCGAACTTGTTCAGCGTATCGACCTTGAGATCGGGATTGGCTTCAAGCACCGGCAACAGATCCCACGGCGGCACTTCCATGAAGTCGATGTCGCCCGACTGCAGCGCGTTCACCGCGGTCTGCGAGTCCGGCATGGTGATCCACTCGACGCGGTCGACCTTCACCACCTTGCCGCCGGCGGTCCAGCTCGCCGGCTCCTTGCGCGGCACGTAGTCGGTGTTCTTGACGTAGACCGCCTTCACGCCGGGCTGGAATTCGCCCTGCACGAACTTGAACGGACCGGAGCCGATCTGCTCGGGGATCTGCTTGTCCGGCGGCGTCTCGGCGAGACGCTTCGGCATCATGAAGGCGACGCGCGAAGAGGGCTTGCCGATTGACTCCAGCACGAGCGCATAGGGCTCCTTCAGCTTCAATGTGATGGTCTTGGCGTCGGTCGCCTCGATGCTGGCCGTGAAGGTCATCATCTGCTGGCCCATGCCGTCGACGGCGGCCCAACGCTTCAGCGACGCAACGCAGTCTTCCGCCGTCACCGGCGCGCCGTCATGCCACTTCAGGCCGTCGCGCAGCGTGAAGGTGTAGGTGAGCTTGTCGTCGGAGATCTTCCAGTCCGCCATCTGCGGCTGGATCTTGAAGTTCGCATCCGTCGCGATCAGCGTGTCGTAAACCATGTAGCCATGGTCGCGCGCGATGTAGGCGGTGGTGAAGATCGGATCGATGATGCGGAGATCCGAATGCATCACCGCGGTGATGGTCTTGCCGGCCGCAAGCACTGGCGAGGCCAGTGCGGTCGAAAGCGCGACGACCGACAGCGCAAGTTTGGAGGCGAGCGCGCGACGCCCCCGGCGCATGAAGTGGAACATAAAGAGTTTCTCCTGACGTGAAACTGTTCAAAGGCAGGCCATTGGTTGAGCACTCGGTTCGTTCTTTAGGCGAACTAACCTCATGCAATGCCTTTATCTTTCGAGACTTGCAGACAGTCTTGAGCGCGTCAATCCGGTTTCGGTGCAAGCCCTTGCGGCGCATGCACGGGCTCCACAAAGATCGGTTTGGCTCTACAACTCTCTCCGCTTGTCCTTCCGCGCAGATGCAATGCGCATTCCATCTTTCGAAGCTTGAGAGACATTGAGATGAATCCAGCCAATCTTCCCTTCGATTCCGAGGCGATGCTCGAGGGCCTGCGCACCTGGGTGGAATGCGAGAGTCCGACCTGGGACGCGGGCGCGGTCAACCGCATGCTCGATATCGCAGCGCGGGATATGGCGATCATGGGTGCGACCATCGAGCGCATCGGCGGCCGTCAGGGCTTTGGCGGCGTCATCCGCGCGCGCTTCCCGCATCCGAAGCAGGGCGAGGCGGGCATTCTGATCGCCGGACACATGGATACCGTCCACCCGGTCGGAACCATCGAGAAGCTGACATGGCGGCGCGAGGGCAACAAGTGCTACGGCCCGGGCATCTACGACATGAAGGGCGGCAACTATCTCTCGCTGGAAGCGATCCGGCAGCTGGCGCGCGCGTCCTTCACCACGCCCTTGCCGATCACCATTCTGTTCACGCCGGACGAGGAAGTCGGCACGCCCTCGACGCGCGACATCATCGAGGCGGAGGCCGCGCGCAACAAATATGTGCTGGTGCCCGAGCCCGGCCGTGCCGACAACGGCGTCACCACCGGACGTTACGCCATCGCGCGATTCAATCTGGAAGCGACAGGGCGGCCGAGCCATGCGGGCGCGACTTTGTCGGCGGGACGCTCGGCGATCCGCGAGATGGCGCGGCAGATTCTCGCGATCGACGCGATGACGACGGAGGACTGCACCTTCTCGGTCGGCGTCGTACATGGCGGCCAATGGGTCAATTGCGTCGCGACGACCGCCACCGGCGAAGCGCTCTCGATGGCCAAGCGCCAGGCCGATCTCGACCGCGGTGTCGAGCGGATGCTGGCGCTGTCGGGCACCGCGAACGACGTGAGCTTCAAGGTGACGCGCGGTGTTACGCGGCCGGTGTGGGAGCCCGATACCGGCACCATGGCGCTCTACGAGAAAGCGCGCGGCATCGCCGAGTCGCTTGGCGCAAAACTGCCGCATGCGAGCTCCGGCGGTGGATCCGACGGCAACTTTACCGGCGCGATGGGCATCCCGACGCTCGATGGCCTCGGCGTGCGCGGCGGCAACGGCCACACGCTGGAGGAGTTCATCGAGGTCGATAGCCTCGTCGAGCGCGGCCGCCTGATGGCCGGACTGCTGGCAACACTGGACTAAATTGAATCAACTTCGCACTGCACAATACGTTGGCAGGCACGGTCGAAATTTAGCCTTGTCTAAAAATAAGGCGCATCGTACTGCTCGATGGTCCACGCGACGATGCGGGAGAGATCACAGCGAGAGCCACCAGCTTTCGTTGCGGCGCCGACGGAGCAACCGCCCCGGAAACTCTCAGGCAAAAGGACTGTATCGTCCGGACAATCTGGAGAGAGACGGCACGATCTGAAAATCGTGACGTCCACCGAAGGGGATAGTCCACGAAGACCTTGCGAGGTCTCTGTCGGATCAAGCTCTCAGGTAACCGTGACAGATGGGGCGCCGCCAACGGCTTTCGGGCCGGCGGTTAGCCGACTCTAACTCACGGGAGCCCCGACTTCATCATGACTCATATCGCCATCATCGGCGCCGGCATCACCGGCGTAACGACCGCCAATGCCCTGCTCGAACGCGGCTTTGAAGTGACGGTGCTCGACAAGCATCGCTACGCCGCGATGGAGACCTCGTTTGCGAACGGCGGACAGCTCTCCGCCAGCAATGCCGAGGTGTGGAACAGCACCGCGACGATCCTGAAAGGCCTGCGCTGGATGTTCAGGCGCGATGCGCCGCTGCTGATGAACCCGCGGCCGAACTGGCACAAATATTCGTGGATGAGCGAGTTCGTCGCCAATATCGGCAACTACCGCGCCAACACGATCGAGACCACACGGCTCGCGATCGAAGCTCGCAAGCACCTGTTCGAGATCGCGACGCGCGAAGGCATCGACTTCGATCTCGAACGCCGCGGCATCCTCCACATCTATCACGACAAGAAGGGTTTTGAGTCCGGCCTGCGCGTCAACGCACTGCTGCAGGAAGGCGGGCTCGATCGGCGCCCGGTGACGCCGGAGGAAATCCGCACGATCGAGCCGACGCTGCGCAAGGATTATTACGGCGGCTTCTTCACGCCATCGGATGCGACCGGCGACATCCACAAGTTCACACGCGGGCTGGCTGAAGCGTGCAAGCGGCGCGGCGCGACGTTCGTGCACGAAGCAAATATCGATTCGATCGCGCCTGCCGGCGCAGGCTTCGTCATCGGCTGGGATGATCTCTCCGCGAGCGACGCCGTCCCGCCCGCGCGCGGCATGCTGAAGGTCGACGGCGTCGTGGTTTGCGCCGGCGTTGCCAGCCGTCACTTCGCCGCCCTGCTCGACGAGCGCGTCAACGTCTATCCGGTGAAGGGCTATTCGATCACCGTGCAGCTCGACACCGACGAAAGCCGCAACGCGACGCCGACCGTCAGCCTGCTCGACGAAGCCGCCAAGATCGTCACCAGCCGGCTCGGCGCCGATCGTTTTCGTGTTGCCGGCACGGCCGAGTTCAACGACTTCAACCGCGACATCCGCGCCGACCGCGTGCAGCCATTGGTCGACTGGGTGCGCAGCAATTTTCCTGCGGTCGAGACGTCTCGCGTTATTCCATGGGCCGGACTGCGGCCGATGATGCCGAACATGATGCCGGTGGTCCGCGCGGGCCGGATGCCCGGCGTGTTCTTCAACACCGGCCACGGCCATCTCGGCTGGACCTTGTCGGCCGCGACCGCGCAGATGATTGCCGGAACCATCGACGGCTGGCGCGGGCTCAACGCACCGCCAACCGTCCCCACATTTCGGGCAGAACCTGCGGTTGAGCGCGGGATGCGCCGTGCATCTTGAGTGGTCGCAAATCGATGCGGGGCGCAGCCCCTTGCGACCGCCCTGCCCTTGGCACACAATTTGCCGCAAGAGGACGGTCTCCGGCCGGCTCTTCCAGCCCGAGTGACAGGCGCGCATGATAGACACGATCGAATCCACCGGCGCCCCAGGGCGTCGCAAGTTCCGCAGCCGGAGATAGGTGCATGCTAGGTTATCTCGTTCGCCGCGTTCTGGCTGCGGTGCCCGTGATGGGCGTCGTGGCGCTGTTCGTGTTCCTGCTGCTGCGGCTGACGCCGGGCGACCCGGCCGCGATCCTCGCCGGCGACAACGCGACGCCGGAGCGGCTCGAGCGCATCCGCGACTCGCTCGGCCTCAACGAGCCCTTGATCGTGCAGTTCATCACCTGGGTCGGCAAGCTCCTGCACGGCGATCTCGGCACCTCGCTGATCTCCAATTTGCCGGTCATGAAGATGATCGGCCAGCGCGTCGAGCCGTCGATCTCGATCGCGTTGTCGACCATCATCCTCGCCGTCATCGTCGCCGTGCCTCTCGGCGTCATCGCCGCCTGGAAGCACGGCACCTGGATCGACCGTTTCGTGATGGGCCTCTCCGTGCTCGGCTTCTCGGTGCCGGTGTTCGTGATCGGCTACGTCCTGATCCAGATCTTCGCGATCGACCTGCGCTGGGTGCCGGTGCAGGGCTTCAAGAGCATTTCGACCGGCTTCGGCCCGTTCTTCGAGCGCATCATCCTGCCGACCTGCGCGCTCTCCTTCATCTACGTCGCGCTGATCGCGCGCATGACGCGCGCGGCGATGCTCGACGTGCTCGGCGAAGATTACGTACGCACAGCGCGCGCCAAGGGTATCAACGAGGTCGCGGTGATGATGCGGCACGCGCTGCGCAACGCCGCCGTGCCCGTCATCACCGTGATCGGCACCGGCTTTGCGCTGCTGATCTCCGGTGTCGTCGTCACCGAAAGCGTGTTCAACATCCCCGGCATCGGCCGCCTCACCGTCGATGCGGTGCTGGCGCGCGACTATCCGGTGATCCAGGCGATGATCCTGCTGACCTCGCTGATCTACGTCGTCGTCAATCTCCTGATCGACGTCGCCTACACGCTGCTCGATCCCCGGATCCGGTACTGAGGCAAGGACGAAAATAAAAATGTCAGTCGATACCCTTCCCCAGTCGTCCATTCCGATCACGTCGCCGCTGCGGCCACGTTTCGGCTTCCTCACCTCGACACCGATCATCGCCACGGCGACGGTACTACTCGCACTGATCGTGCTGATCTCGATGCTGGCGCCACTGATTGCGCCGCATGATCCGATCCAGCTCGCACCATCGCTACGGCTCAAGCCCTCCTCGGCGCAATTCCTGCTCGGCACTGATGCCTATGGCCGTGACCTGTTGTCGCGCGTCATCTATGGCGGCCGCATCTCGCTCCTGATCGGCATCGGCTCGGCCATCCTCTCGATCGTCATTGGCCTTGCGATCGGTCTTGTCTCCGGCTTCTTCAAGCTGATCGATTCCGTCCTGATGCGCGTCATGGACGGCCTAATGGCGATGCCGAGCATTTTGCTCGCCATCGCCGTGGTCTCACTGTCCGGCGCCAGCATCTGGACCGTGATGATCGCGATCACCATCCCCGAAATCCCGCGCGTGGCGCGCCTGGTGCGCTCGGTCGTGCTGTCCGCCCGTGAAGAGCCTTACGTGGAAGCCGCGATCTCGGTCGGCTCGTCGCTGCCAAAAATCATGTGGCGACATCTGATGCCGAACACGATCGCGCCGCTGATCGTCCAGGGTACCTATGTCTGCGCCTCCGCGATCCTCACCGAGGCCATCCTCTCCTTCCTCGGCGCCGGCATTTCGCCGGAGACCCCGACCTGGGGCAACATCATGGCTGAGGGCCGCCAGTATTTTCAGCTCAAGCCGTCGCTGATCTTCTGGCCGGGCCTGCTGCTCTCGATCGCCATCCTCAGCATCAATCTGATCGGCGACGCCGCCCGCGACGCGCTTGATCCCCGCATGAAGCAGCGGGAGGGCAAGTGATGACCGACCAAGTGATGACCAACCCGGTTCTCGACATCAACAACCTCGTCGTCTCCGTCGGCAAGAAGCCGGGCGGCCCAAAAATCATCGACGGCATCTCGATCCAGGTCCACCAGGGCGAGACGCTGTGCCTGGTCGGCGAAAGCGGTTCGGGCAAGTCGGTGACCTCGCTCACCACCATGGGACTGCTGCCGAAGGGCACGCTGGTACCGACCAGCGGCAGCGTGAAGCTCGTCGGCGAGGAGATCCTCACCGCGACCGACCGCCGCCTGCGCCAGTTGCGCGCGACACAGATGGCGATGATTTTCCAGGAGCCGATGACCGCGCTCAACCCGGTCGTGCACGTCGGTCGCCAGATCGACGAAGTCTTGCGCGCCCACACCGATCTCGACGCGAGGGCCCGCAAGAAGCGCATCCTCGACATGATGGAGCATGTGCGCCTGCCCCAGGTCGAGCGCATCTTCGCCTCCTACCCGCACCGCCTCTCCGGCGGTCAGCGTCAGCGCATCATGATCGCGATGGCGCTGGTGCTGGAGCCGAAGCTGCTGATTGCCGACGAGCCGACCACCGCGCTCGACGTCACCACGCAGAAGCAGATCTTGACCCTGATCCGCGACCTCCAGCGCGATCACGGCACCGCCGTGCTGTTCATCACGCACGACATGGGCGTGGTCGCCGAGATCGCGGACCGCGTCGCGGTGATGCGGCAGGGTCGCCTCGTCGAGACCGGCGCGCTGGATTCCATCCTGCGCAATCCGACCATGGAGTACACACGCAACCTGCTCTCAGCGGTGCCGAGCCTGGTGCCGCGCGCGGCGCGGCCCGAGACCAAGGAGCCGGTGGTGCTGGAAGCCAACGATCTCAGCAAGGTCTACAAGGAACGCGCGTTCTTCGGCAAAGGCCGCGAGGTCGTCGCCGCCGACAAGGTCACGCTGACGCTGCGCAAGGGCCGCACGCTCGGCATCGTCGGTGAAAGCGGCTCGGGCAAGTCGACGGTGGCGCGCTGCATCGTCCGCCTGATCGATCCGACCTCGGGCGGCGTGCGGCTGGCCGGCCGCGAGATCTCCGACATCTCGCGCCGCCTGCTGCAGCCGCACCGACAAAAGATCCAGATCGTGTTCCAGGATCCCTACCGCTCGCTCAACCCGCGCGTCACCGTCGGCGAGAGCATCGCGGAAGGCCCGATCAATTATGGCACCTCGCATGCCGATGCGATGAAACGCGCACGTGAGCTGCTCGAGCTGGTCGGCCTGCCGGCTGACGCTGTGTCGCGCTATCCGCACCAGTTCTCCGGCGGCCAGCGCCAGCGCATCGCCATTGCGCGCGCGCTCGCGCTCGATCCGGATGTACTGGTCGCCGACGAAGCCGTCTCCGCACTCGACGTCTCCGTGCAGGCGCAGGTGCTGGAACTCCTCGACGAAATCCAGAAGCGGCTTGGCATCGCCATCCTGTTCATCACCCACGATCTGCGCGTCGCAGCGCAAATCTGCGACGAGGTGGTGGTGATGCAGCACGGCCGCGTCGTCGAACAAGGCCCGGCCGCCGAAGTGCTGACGCATCCGCAGGAGGCCTACACGCGGGCCTTGCTCGAAGCAGCACCGGGCCGCGGCTGGGACTTTGCGAATTTCCGGCCGGTGTCGGAGGGTGTCGCGGCGACGGCTTGAGCCGCATACGCCGTGGCGATCACCAGCATTCGAAAATGACTTAAAGCCATGCGCGGCGACATGGGCTCCTCGCTTGCTCTCGCCGCGGCGCCATGGCTAATTTCGCGCACTTTCAATCGCTGGATTTGCATTGATGACACGTATCGCCGTCGGCGGCTTCCTGCACGAGACCAACACCTTCGCTCCGACGAAGGCAACGTTTGCGGACTTCCAGCATGGCGGTGGCTGGCCGGCGATGACGCAAGGTCCTGACGTGCTGAAGGTGATGCGGCGCATCAATGTCGGCCTCGCCGGCTTTGTCGACAGTGCCGAAGCCAATGGCTGGGAACTCATCCCGACGATTGCGTGCGGCGCGAGCCCGTCCGCCCACGTCACCAAGGACGCCTTCGAGCGCATCGTGAAGGTCATGGTCGACGGCATCGCGGCCGCCGGCCCGCTCGACGCGGTTTATCTTGATTTGCACGGCGCGATGGTCACCGAGCATCTCGATGACGGCGAAGGCGAGATTTTGGCGCGCGTGCGCCGAGTCATCGGCAAGGATGTTCCGCTGGTCGCGAGCCTTGACCTCCACGCCAACGTCACGCCTGCGATGATGGAACATGCGGATGCGCTGATTGCCTACCGCACCTATCCGCATGTCGACATGGCCGAGACCGGCCGCGCCTCGGCAAAGCACCTCGCATTGCTGCTGAAGACCAAGCAGCGCTTCGCAAAGTCGTTCCGCCAATTGCCCTTCCTGATCGCGATCAGCTGGCAATGCACCAGCGACTTTCCAACCAAGGGAATCTACGAAAAGCTCGCCGCGCTGGAGAGCGATTCGGTTCCGACACTCTCTTTCGCGCCGGGCTTCCCGGCCGCTGATTTCCGCGATTGCGGGCCGAGCGTGTTTGCCTATGGCAAGACGCAGGCCGATGCCGACCGCGTCGCAGATGCGATCGTCAAGTTGATCGAAAGCCACGAGGACGATTTCGACGGCAAGATCTGGTCGCCCGATGACGGCGTCCGCCACGCCATGGACCTTGCGAAGAGCGCGAGCAAGCCGATCATCATCGCCGACACCCAGGACAATCCCGGCGCCGGCGGCGATTCCGACACCACAGGCATGCTGCGCGCGCTGGTGCGCAACAAGGCGAGTGCCGCGACCGGCGCGATCTACGATCCGGCTTCGGCCAAAGCCGCGCATGCGGCCGGCGTCGGCGCCACCGTCACGCTCTCGCTTGGCGGCAAGTCCGGCATTCCCGGCGACGAGCCCTATACCGAGACCTTCGTCGTCGAAAAGCTCTCCGACGGCCGCTTCATCGCGCCCGGCCCGTATTATGGCGGCCGTGAGATGGAGATGGGCCCGTCCGCGGCCTTGCGCATCGGTAACGTCCGCGTCGTCGTCTCCTCGCACAAGGCGCAGCTCGCCGACCAGGCGATGTATCGCTATGTCGGCATCGAGCCGACGGCAGAGAAGATTCTGGTCAACAAGAGCTCGGTGCATTTCCGCGCCGATTTCGAGCCGATCGCGGAAAAGCTGATGATCTGCGCCGCGCCCGGCGCGATGCCGGCCGATACCGCCTCGCTGCCATGGACGCGTCTGCGTCCGGGCATCCGCATCAAGCCGAACGGCCCCGTTTTCACGCCCAAATCCCGCTAGCCAAGTCACGCCAACCGGACAGGACACATGCCCACCATTGATCGCATCGACGGCTACGCCGACGAACTCACCGCCATCCGCCGCGACATCCACGCCCATCCCGAGATCGGCTTCGAGGAGGTCCGCACCTCCGGCATCGTCGCCGACAAGCTGAAGGGCTGGGGCATCGAGGTGCATCGCGGCCTTGGCGGCACCGGCGTGATCGGTGTCATCAAGGGCAAGGGCTCCAGCGGCAAGCGCATCGGCCTGCGCGCCGACATGGACGCGCTGCCGATGGAGGAGAACACCAATCTGAAATGGAGCTCGAAGATTCCCGGCCGTTTCCACGGCTGCGGCCATGACGGCCACACCACCATGCTGCTCGGCACCGCGCGCTACCTCGCGGAAACCAAGAACTTCGACGGCACCGTGCACCTGATCTTCCAGCCGGCCGAGGAAGGCCTCGGCGGTGCGCGCGCGATGATCAAGGACGGCCTGTTCGAGAAATTCCCCTGCGACGAGCTCTACGGCCTGCACAACGCGCCCGACCTCAATCTCGGCGAGATCGCGATCCTGCCCGGGCCGGCGATGGCCGGCGCCGACTTCTTCGACCTCCGCATCACCGGCTATGGCGCGCACGGCGCGATGCCCGAGCGCTCCAAGGACGCAGTGATCATCGCGACCACGCTGGCGCAGGCGATCCAGACGGTCGTCAGCCGCAACGTCGACCCGCTCCAGGCTGCAGTGGTGTCGATCACCCAGATCCATGCGGGCTCCGCCTACAACGTCATTCCCGGCGAAGCGCATCTCTGCGGCACCATCCGCACCTTCTCGGATGAAATCCGCGCCCTGATCAGCCAACGCATCCGCACGATCTGCGCGGGCGTCGCGAGCGCCTATCAGTGCGAGATCGACGTCGACATCCGCGACACCTTCGGCGTGCTGGTCAACCAGGTCGAGCAGTCCAAGGTGGTCGAGGACGTCGCCCGCACCATCGTCAACCCCGCCAACGTGATCACCCGCAGCCAGCCGAAGATGGGCAGCGAGGACTTTGCCGACATGCTGCAGACCATTCCCGGCGCCTATTTCTGGGTCGGCCACGACGGCTCGGTGCCCGTGCACAATCCCGGCTTCGTGCTCGACGACAAGATCCTGCCGATCGGCGCCAGCATGTTCGCCCGGATCATCGAAACGCGCATGCCGGTGGGTTAGCAATGCAGAAAAAGAGCGTCGAAGAGACGGTCACGCCGCTGCACGATCTGTCCGCGGTCGATCTGATCGCGGGCTATCGCGCAAAACAGTTCTCGCCGAGCGAGGTGCTGGAGGACGTGCTCGCGCATGTCGCTGCGTGGGAACCGCACCTCAAGGCGCTCTATGCATTCGATCCCGACAGCGCGCGCGAGACGGCGAAAGCCTCGACCGCGCGCTGGAACGGCGGTGAGCCGTCCGGCGCGCTCGACGGCGTGCCTGTTACGGTGAAGGACAACATCGCGACCAAGGGCGTGCCGGTGCCGCTGGGCGCTGCGAGCGTCAAGCTCGTCCCCGCCGAGAAGGATGCCCCGCCCGCCGCGCGGCTGCGTGAGGCTGGCGCGGTCATCTTCGCGAAAACCACCATGCCCGATTACGGCATGCTGTCCTCGGGGCTCTCCTCGTTCCATGCGCTCGCGCGCAATCCGTGGGACCTCAGCAAGAATCCCGGTGGTTCCAGCGCGGGCGCAGGTGCTGCTGCTGCGGCCGGCTATGGTCCACTGCATATCGGCACCGATATCGGCGGCTCGGTGCGCCTGCCCGCAGGCTGGTGCGGTCTCGTCGGCCTGAAGCCCAGCTTCGGCCGCGTGCCGATCGATCCCACCTATGTCGGCCGCGTCGCCGGCCCCATGACTCGTACGGTCGACGATTGCGCGCTGATGATGAGCGTGATCGCAAAGCCGGACCGGCGCGACGGCATGAGCCTGCCCGCCGAGCCGCTGAACTGGAAAGGGCTGGAAAAATCTCCGCGCAAATTGCGGATCGGCCTGATGCTCGATGCCGGCGTCGGCCTGCCGGCAGAAAGGGCGGTTCGCGAGGTCGCGGTGAAGGCGGCCAAGGCATTCGAGTCTGCGGGCGCAGTCGTCACCGAAGTCGACGGCATCTTCACGCGCGAGATGCTCGACGGCCTCGACAATTTTTGGCGCGCGCGGATGTGGGACGATCTGTCCAAGCTCACGCCGGCCGAACAGGCAAAGGTGCTGCCCTATATCTTCAGTTGGGGCGCGTCCGGCGCAAAGCTGTCGGGCGTCGACGTGATCCGCGGCTTCAACCAGACCATGGCGATCCGGGCTGCGGCGTCAAAGCTGTTCTGCGAGCTCGACTATGTGATCTCGCCGACTGCGCCGAACGTGAACTATGCGGCGGAATGGGCCTCGCCCACCAACGATCCGATGAGGCCGTTCGAACACATCTGCTATACCGTGCCGTGGAATATGTCGGAGAACCCGGCCGTGTCCATCAATGGCGGCTTCGACGCCAAAGGCTTTCCCATCGGCGTGCAGATCGTCGGCCGCCGCTTCGACGATATCGGCGTGCTCGGCATGGCCAAGGCGTTTGAAGGCCTGCGCGGTCCGCAGAAGCCCTGGCCCAAGCCGCCGGCGAAGTAAACACACTCTCGTCATTCCGGGTTGCGCCCTCTTGGCGCAAGCCCGGAATCCATTCATCCGCACAAGTGGTGTGGAGAAATGGATTCTCTGGTGCGCAATTGCGCGCCGGAGTTCGCGCTTCGCGCGCCCCGGAATGACGTGCTAGAGAGAACGACAAAGAGACAAGGGAAGGAAACCACCCATGGCGTATGAGACGATCAAATACGAGGTCGCCGAGCAGATCCTCACCATCACGCTGAACCGGCCCGACAAGCTCAACGCCTTCAACGCGCAGATGCAGGCTGAGCTGATCGACGCGTTCGACGCCGCCGACAAGGACGACAACGTCCGCGCCATCATCGTCACCGGCGCCGGCCGCGGTTTTTGCGCGGGCGCGGATCTTTCGTCCGGTGCGGACACCTTCGACCGCGACGCGCGGCGCGGGCCGGTGAAGCGTTTTGCCGACGGCAAGGTCGATTACAGCGATCCGCAGGTCCGCGACGGCGGCGGCCAGGTCACCTTGCGCATCTTCAAGTGCCTCAAGCCCGTGATCGCCGCCGTGAACGGCCCTGCGGTCGGCATCGGCGTCACTATGCAGCTCGCGATGGACATCCGCATTGCCTCGGACGCAGCGCGGTTCGGCTTCGTGTTCTCTCAGCGCGGCATCGTGCCGGAGGCGGCATCGAGCTGGTTCCTGCCCCGCATCGTCGGCATCTCGCAAGCGCTGGAATGGTGCTATTCCGGCCGCGTCTTTCCGGCGCAGGAAGCGCTCGCGGGCCGTCTCGTCAGCAAGGTCGTGCCGCCGGATGATTTGCTCCCCGCCGCACGCGCATTGGCAAAAGAGTTCGCCGCCAAGACCGCGCCGGTCTCGGTGGCGCTGATCCGCCAGATGATGTGGCGCATGATGGGTGCCGACGATCCGATGGAAGCCCACAAGGTCGACAGCCGCGGCATCTACGCCCGCGGCCGCTCGGAGGATGTGAAGGAAGGCGTGGTGTCGTTCCTGGAGAAGCGTCCCGCGCAGTTCAAGAACAAGGTGTCGAGCGACATGCCGGATTATTTTCCGTGGTGGAGCGAGCGCGAGTACAAGTGAGGCTCTCGTAGGGTGGGTTAGCGCAGCGTAATACTACTGAGTCATTCGGTCGCGCCCGCGGGGGTGGAGAATCAAATATTTGAAGAGATTCACAGATTGGCACGTGGAGGGCCAGATGGATCTCAATCAGGGTGAAGGCAGCGAGGCACGGTTTGCGG
>JAUEPE010000059.1 GCA_030403585.1 Frankia sp. RB7 | reverse complement strand
GTCCGCGATCGAGCGGGCGTACATGTCCTTGTACTTGGCCTGATCGACCCAGGCGCGCTTGGCCCATTCCGCGGGGACGTCGTAAATCTTCTCGGACATGTTTCCCTCCACATACGGCAAGCCAAACGCTGGCGACGCGCAAGCCGACTTGATCGTTGAACCGATTATGCGTCGGGCTAACCGGACCCGACAAGGACCACAAGCGGGACCTTCGGTGAGCGGCCGCCCATGCGGAAAATCAAGCGGCAAAGGCGGGCTGTCGCAAATCTGAAACAGGCCGGGCAGGGGTTTCGGCTCTTTACCCAGATCTCCGGAATAGGCCCGCGCAGGGCGCCCATGCGTCGCAGGCGGTATTTAGGAACCGCTTTTCACCGATTCGGGACTCGCAATGCCGTTCGGAACACCCTAAGTGGCTAACCCGGGTCCCAAGAGACCTTCCGAGCGACCCTTGGAACAAAAATCAGAACAGCGGCATTGACGGACAACAGGCAGGGCTAAGGCGTAAGACTATGATGGATCAGCAGAATCTCGGGACGATACGGCCCGTTTCGGCCGATCCTGCCGCTATTGCGCTGGCCAAAGCCCTCGGACAATGGCCGAAACCGGCCGGTTCGGGACGTCCAAGCCCGAAAAAGGTGTTCAATTCGGCTTCCCCGACCTCCGTGGAGGCGATCGCCAAGGAGCTGGGCCTGCGGCTCGGCGACCAGAACGAACTCACCATTCGCCGCATCAAGCGCGGCAAGGGTTATTCCTTCGTGCGTGGCAACGGCGCGCATATCCGCGACGCCCGCACCATCCGGCGGCTGCACGCCATGGCGGTGCCACCGGCCTATCGCGAGGTGCGCTACTCGGCCGATCCGAGCACGCATCTTCAGGCGGTGGGTCGCGATGCCGCGGGCCGGCTGCAATATCGCTATCACGCCGATTGGGAGAAGGTCCGCGAGCACCGCAAGGCGCATCGCCTGGAAAAACTCGTAGGCGCGCTGCCCAAAATCCGGCGCAAGGTCTCGGCGTTCCTGTCGGGCGACGAGCCGACGCGTGAATTCGCACTCTCGGCGGTGATCGAGCTGATCGCGCGCACCGCGATCCGTCCCGGCAATGAATCCTACGCCCGCCTCAACGGCACCCGCGGCGCGACCACGATGCTGAAGTCGAACGTCGCGCTGGAGGACGATTGCTTCGTGCTGACCTTCAAGGCGAAGGGCGGCAAGGCCGTGCGCAAGGAGTGCGACGCGGCCAAGCTGGTGCGCGCCATCGGCATACTCAACGGCGTTCCCGGCAAGCGCATGTTCCAGTATCGCGATGCCTACGGCATCGTGCGCGCGGTCAGCACCACGCAAGTGAACGCGTTCCTGCGCGAGATCGCCGGCATCAAGATTTCGCTGAAGGACTTTCGCACGCTGATGGCCTCGGCCGTCGTCGTGGAATCGTTGTCGCGGATCACGCCGGCGACCAGCCAGCGCGGCCGCAAGAGGCAGGTGCTGGACGCGATCCGCGCCGCCGCCGACAAGCTCTCCAACACGCCGGCGATCTGCCGCAAGAGCTATGTCCACGACACCATCGTCACCGCTTTCGAGGACGGCATTTTGGAGCGCTTCGCCGCGACCATGAAGGGCCAGCGCTCGCAGGCCAGGCGCGAACAGTTGTTGCAGCAGGTGGTGGCGACCGCGGCGGTGTAACGGAGATGCCGGGTGGGCAAAGGCGCCCTTGCGCCGTGCCCACGATTTAAATTCAGAATTCAATGTTGAACGGGGGCACGCTACGCTTTGCCCACCACAGGTTCAGCGAACTACGAGAGCGGCGATTACATCCCGCTCATCTTGCAAACCAGCTTCCATTCCTCGGCCGTCACCGGTTGCACCGACAGGCGCGAATATTTCACCAGCGCCATCTCGGCGAGTTTTTTCTCGGCCTTGATCGCAGCCATCGTCACCGGTTTCTTCAGGGGCTTGTCGGCCTTGATGTCGACGCAGACGAACTTTTCGGTCTTGTCGGTCGGATCCGGATAGGCCTCCTTGATGACTTCGGCGATGCCGACGATCTCCTTGCCTTCGTTGGAATGATAGAAGAACGCCTTGTCGCCTTTCTTCATGTTCACGAGATTGATGCGCGCCGTGTAATTGCGCACGCCGGTCCAGGCCTCGCCCTTGGCGCCCTTCGCGACCTGCTGGTCCCAGGACCACACCGATGGTTCGGATTTCACCAGCCAGTAATTCATCGCAACTTGCCCCATTCCCGGATACGCGCGTCTTGCGTGCCGCGACCATACAGCCACGCGGACGCTTGCGACAAGCGCGGGCGGCTAACTAGGCCAGCATGCAGGCCATGAAGTGCTGCCTGCGACGCGAGGGATTGCCGCTATTCCTCGGCCTTGAACGGGCGTGTCAGCAACCCTTCGATCGCGGCGTCGATCGTCAATCGGCCGTCCAGGATGGCGGCGACCGCTTGCGAGACCGGCATGTCGACCTTCTGGGCGGTTGCGAGCTCGACCAGCACCGGCGCGGTGAATGCACCTTCCGCAAGCTTGCCCGCGGGTGCGGCCTCTCCACGACCGAGCGCGATACCGAGCGCAAAATTGCGCGATTGCGCGGTTGAGCAACTCAACAGGAGGTCACCGAGGCCGGAGAGGCCCGAGAGGGTTTCTGCGCGCGCGCCGCAGGCGCGACCGAGCCGCGCCAGCTCGCTGAAGCCGCGCGTGGTCAAGGCAGCGAGCGCGGAGGCGCCGAGGTTGCGGCCGACCACGATGCCGGCGGCGATCGCGAGCACGTTCTTGGCGGCGCCGCCGATCTCGACGCCGCGGACATCCTTGGTGTGATAGGGCCGGAAGGTCGCCGAGCCCAGCGCCTGCACCATTTGGCTCGCAAGCGCCTCATCCTTTGCCGCCAGTGTCACCGCCGTCGGCAGGCCGCGCGCGACGTCGTCGGCAAAACTGGGGCCCGACAGGATTGCGGGCTGCGCGTGGGGGGCGGCTTCCGCGATCACGTCGGTCATGAATTTGTGGGTGCCGTGCTCGATGCCCTTGGCACAGGCGATGATCGGCACAGGCTTCGTGACGTGTGAGGCCAGCATGTTGACCGCGCCGCGCAGATGCTGCGCCGGTGTTGCGATCAGCAGCATGTCGGCACGCGCGGCGAGCCGAAGATCGCTCGTCACCACGATCTCCGGCGTGAGCTTCACGCCCGGTAGCCGCGGATTGTCACGGGTCGATGCGATCCGTGCTGCATGTTCGGCGTTGCGCGCCCACAGCGTCACATTCCGTCCGGCGCGTGCAGCCACCGTTGCCAGCGCCGTACCCCAGGCACCCGCGCCGATCACCGCGACGGACTGGAACGCAGTCATGGCGCGCTCCCTCCACTCCCTCTCCCCGCTCTTGCGGGGAGAGGGTTGGGGTGAGGGGCCTCTATCCACAAAGACGGCGAGAGCTGGATTCGCGGAGAGCCCCCCTCACCCGGATTGCATCTACGATGCAATCCGACCTCTCCCCGCAAGCGGGGCGAGGTGAAGTGGAGCTCGTCGCGACACCACAGCATTCAGTATCCCGCCCGCGTCTTGCCGTAGCCTGCGGGCGCGGTTGCGTTGACGTCGAGCAGCCAGCGCGCGCGCGGCTGCGCCTCCATCGTATCGGTGATGCCGAGCGCGAGACGCTCGGCGCCGGCCCAGGCGATCATCGCGCCATTGTCGGTGCAGAGCGCGGGCGGCGGCATGATCAGCTGCGTCCCGGCTTGCTGTGCGACGTCATCCAGTGCGCCGCGAATCGCCTGATTGGCGGCGACGCCGCCGGCCGCGACCAGCGCGCGCGGCGCGCCGAATTGGTCGCGGAAAAGTCTGAGGCCGACCCGCAGCCGGTCGGCCGTGGAATCCAGCACCGCGGCCTGGAAGCTCGCGCAGAGATCGTTGACGTCCTGCGACGTGATCTCAGTAAGCCTGCTCGCTTCGGTGCGGACTGCCGTCTTCAGTCCCGACAGGGAGAAGTTGGCATCGGGACGTCCCTGCATCGGCCGCGGGAAAGCGAAGCGCGCCGCATCGCCGTTCACGGCGGCGCGCTCGACCTGCGGGCCGCCTGGATAGGGCAGTCCCAGCATCTTCGCGACCTTGTCGAAGGCCTCGCCGATTGCGTCGTCGACGGTGGTGCCAAGTCGCACATATTGGCCGACGCCGGTGACCGCGACGATCTGGGTGTGGCCGCCGGAGGCGAGGAACAGGCAGTAGGGGAATTCCACGCCGTCGGTCAGACGCGGCGTCAGCGCATGCGCCTCGAGATGGTTGACCGCGACCAGCGGTGTGTCGTGCACCATCGCGATCGCCTTCGCGGTGGTGAGCCCGACGATGACGCCGCCGATCAATCCCGGTCCCGCGGCGGCCGCGACGCCGTCGAGCTGGGCGTAGTCGATGCCGGCCTCGTGCATGGCGCGGTCGATGATGCCGTCGAGCACGTCGACATGAGCCCGCGCGGCGATCTCGGGCACGACGCCGCCGAAGCGGGCGTGCTCATTGACCTGCGACCGCACGATATTGGACAGGATCGTGCCGCTCCCGTCGGGCGCGCGTTCGATCACGGCCGCCGCGGTCTCGTCGCAAGTGGTCTCGATGCCCAGTACCAGCATTGGCGAATTGTTATCCAATTTGCGCCCTTGCGCTCATCCGGAAAGCAGAGTTCTGGTAACGCGGTAGCATTCCGGGGTCGGCTTGCGCAATCGTCACGCGCCGCCATCCCTTGAATGCGCCACCGCAACGTGGTCCGGGAACACAAGCGATGTCCATTCTTGTCACACGGCCGCATCCCGACAATGAGGCGACGGCGGAAAATCTGCGCGCGCGGGGACATGTGGTGCTGCTCGCGCCTTTGCTCAAGTTCGAGCCGGTCGCTTTCCATGATGAGAGTGAGGCGGGCTACAGCGCCATCATCGTGACATCGGCCAATGCGATCCGCGCCGTCGTGCCGCAATTGCGGGACCTCGGCCTGCTGGAGCTGCCGCTGTTCGCGGTCGGCGAGCACACCGCTTCCGTGGCGCGTGACGTGGGCTTCGCGGATGTGATCGTCGCCGGCGGCGATGCGGCTTCCTTGCGTGACAAGGTGATGCAGAGCGCGCGCAACAAGGTGCTAAAGAAAAAGAGTACGCTGCTTTATCTCGCGGGCGCCGATCTGTCGCGGGATCTCGGTGGCGAGCTCGGCGCGGAAGGGTTTAGCGTGGTCACGCAGACGACCTACCGGATGGCTCCGGTCAAGCTTCTGCCGCGCGACGTCTGCGACGGCTTTGCCGCGCATGGCATCGAGGCGGTGCTGCATTACTCCCGGCGCAGTGCGCGGGCCTTCCTGGATGCGGCCCGGGACGAAGGCGTCGAAATCTCGGCACTGGCGATCCCGCAATGCTGCCTGTCCGAGACGGTCGCCAGCGTGCTGCGCGATGCCGGGGCATCGCAGGTCCTGGTGGCCGCGACCCCGGACGAAAATGCCCTGTTTGACGCCTTGGAGCGTGCTTTGCGGACCCGTTTGGCGTAAGAGGACGGGCCGAATCCGAGGCAATCGGGCTCGTCTCTGGTATGAAAGTGTGAGGAACTGTCACGATGGCCGACGACAAGCCTGAAGACGCAGGATTGGCCCCCGAGTCCGGCCGTGCCAGGCGCGCCCCGCCCACCATCGACCTCGAGGCGACCGAAGTCTCCACCCAGCCGCAAGATGTGGCGGGTGAACCGGAGGCGCAGCCTTCGGCCGAGCAGGTCAACGCCGAGCAGGCCGGTGCCGAAGATGCCAAGGTCGAGACAGCCAAGACCGAGACAACGAAGACCGAGCCGGAGCATCGCGAAGCGCAGGCCGCCGCTGCATCGGGCGCCATTTCTCCCTGGGTCATCGCGCCATTTTCCGGTGCTGCTGCAGCGGCGGTCGTGATCGCGGTCGGCTGGGCGCTGGGCTGGCCCGCGGTGCAGGCGCCGCCGGCCGCGCCGCAAGCGACGAGTGCCACCATCGATGCGCTGAGCGGACGTGTCGCCGCAGTCGAAGCCAAGGCGGGCAAGCCCGCCGCCGATCCGGCCATCGCCGCACGGCTCGATGCGCTGGAGAAATCCGTCGGCACCCTGCGCGGCGACATCGCCAATTTGCGCGCGCAATCCGACAAGACTGCGAGTGCTGTGAGCGATGCGAAATCCGCGCCGCGCGACGCGGTGGCCTCGTCCGGCCTCGCCGCCCTCGACGAGCGCATCTCCCAGCTCGAGCGCGCCAGCACCACCGCACGCGCCGAGCTCGCGCAACAGGGCGAAAAGATCGCCGATGCCAAGGTGACGGACGACAAGCCGTTGCGCTCCGTGGTCGCCGCCACCCTGCTCGACGTTGCCGTTCGCCACAATGATCCCTATGAGGCGCAGCTCATTGCTGCGCGGTCGTTCGCGGCCAAGCCTGAATTGCTGAAGCCGCTCGATGCGTTTGCCGCGTCAGGCATTCCGACGCCGGTCGCGCTGACCCGCGAGCTCCTCAACATCGTGTCGAAGCTGTCGCCACCATCGGAGACGCCGAGCAGCAGTGCCGGCATCGTCGAGCGCCTTCAGGCGGGAGCGTCAAAGCTCGTCCGCATCGAGCGCACCGACGGCGTCGGCAATGACCGTGGCGCCATCGTCACGCGGGTCACGGCCGCGGCGCTGCGCAACGATTTCGTCGAGGCGCGCCGCGAGCTGAAGACGCTGCCCGAGGCCGATCGCGTGCCGGCACAAGCCTGGCTCGACAAGGCCGACGCGCGCGATGCCGCGCTCGCGGCCTCCCGCAAATTCGCCGACGACGCCCTGGCTGGTCTCGCCAAGCCCGGTCAATAAGCCTGGTCAATAAGATTCGCGCAACAATCCGCGCGTATAGGGATAGTCATGCTTCGCATCGTCCTCTTCCTTGTTCTGATTGCGCTCGCAGGCGCCGGCGCGGCCTGGGTTGCCGATCAGCCCGGCGATGTCGTGCTGACCTGGGGCGGTTTTCGGGCCTCACCGAGCATTCCGGTGTTCGTGCTCTGCCTCGGCATATTCGCAGTCCTGATCGTCTTCTTCTGGAGCATCCTGACCGTGCTCTGGCGCATGCCCGGACGGGTGCGCCGCCGCCGCCATGAAAAGCGTCATGCCCGCGGCCGCCACGCCATCACCCACGGCCTGCTCGCGATCGGCCATGGCGACACGGGGCTTGCCCGCCGTCACGCCGAAGCGGCGCGGCGACATGCGCCGAATGATCCGCTCGCGCTTCTCCTGCACGCGCAATCGGCTCAGCTCGACGGCAATCGCGCCGAAGCGCAGCGCGCCTTCCGCGCCATGGCGGAGCGCGAGGATACGCGGCTGCTCGGCCTGCGCGGCCTGTTCATCGAGGCGCAGCGCGCCGACGATGCGATCGGCGCCGTGATGATCGCGGAGGAAGCGATCAAGCTGTCGCCGTCCTCGACCTGGGCCTCGCATGCGGTGCTCGGCTTCCGCTGTGCGCGCGGCGACTGGAGCGGCGCGCTCGCGATCCTGGATTCGAATCTGTCCGCGGGCCTGATCGACAAGCAGGGCTATCGTCGGCAGCGCGGCGTGCTGCTGACGGCGCGCGCGCTGGAATTGGAGACGATGGACCGCGATGTCGCGCGCGAGAGCGTGATGGAAGCCGTCAAGCTCGCGCCGACCCTGGTGCCGGCGGCGGTGCTCGCCGCGAAATTCGAGAGCGAGGCCCACCAGGTGCGCCGCGCGATGAAGCTGGTCGAGGCTGCCTGGCTTGCCAATCCGCATCCCGACCTTGCCGATGCTTACGCCCACGTCAAACTCGGCGATGCCGCGCGGCAGCGCCTGCAGCGGGTCGAGACGCTCGCGGCGAAGACGCCCGCCGACAAGGCCGGCCATGTCGAGGGACAGCTTGCGATCGCGCGTGCCGCGATCGATGCCTCCGAATTCGCCCGTGCGCGCGCGGTGCTGACGCCTTACGTCAACGATCCGACCCAGCGCGTCGCCCTTTTGATGGCCGAGCTCGAACGCACCGAGCATGGCGACGGCGGCCGTGCCCGCGCCTGGACCTTGCGTGCGGTGCGCGCCCGTCACGACCCGGCCTGGACCGCGGACGGCTATGTCAGCGACCGCTGGCGTCCGGTCTCCCCGGTCACCGGCCGGCTCGACGCCTTCCAGTGGCAGACGCCGGTGGCGAGCCTGCCTTCGGACAAGGGCACGACGATCGAGTCCTCCGCCTTCGAGGAAGCCATGCTCGCGGCCCCGCCGCCGAAGCGAGTGACCGCGGCCAGCAAGGCGCCGGCGGAACCGGCCGTGAGCGCGCCGGTCGAGACCCCGGCCCCTGCTCCGGCCGCGCAGGACAACGCGCCCCAGGCGGCCAAGGAAGAACCGGTGGTGACGCCTGCCGAGCCGGTCAAGCCGGCCCCTGAGGCCGCCGAATCATCGCCGGTGGCGGCAACCCCGGTGTTCCGGACCCGTGCCGACCTCGGCAAGCCCGCACAGGCGCCGATCCAGGCCGTCATCCCGATCGTCCGCGCGCCGGATGATCCCGGCATCGATGACGATGCTCCGAGCGATGAATTTACGGAACAAATCGGCACGCCCAGGGACCATGCGAAGGCCCAGGCCGGCGGTTGGCGTGGATTCTGGTCCCGCTGGGGCGCGTGAGCCGCATTTCGCCTGCCGCTTGTCCTTGCCAATTCGGGCCATGCCCGATATCAGGAGCGCGCGTATCGGGGCCGGCATCGCCCGGGCCCGGCAGGGTTCGCCGCAATAGCTCAGCTGGTAGAGCACGTCATTCGTAAAGACGCTCGGCCACCCAACGCTTTCAAACATACCCTAACGATTGAATGCGGATTAACCCTGAAAATACAGGGGTTTTGCGCATTTGTGGCCGTTGGTGTCTAACATACGCCAACGCTGCATTTTCGGCGTTTAGTGTCCCCTGTGTGTCCCTAAAACAGGCCACCCGCCATGACCCGCCCCGCCCTGACAAAGCGAACTGCCCGCGATGCGCAACCGGAAACCGAGCGCTTCGAGCTTCGAGACGGCAAGGTGAAGGGCCTGCGCTTGGTCATCTATCCGTCCGGGCAAAAATCATGGGGCCTGCGCTACCGGACCGCGGAAGGCGAGGCCCGTCGCTACGTCATCGGGGAACTCACGGAAGCCCTAGGGCTCGACGAAGCTCGCAAGATCGCGGCCGACCTAAAGCTTGGCGTGGTCAAGGGCGCGGACCCGTCCAACGACAAGCGGGAGGCGCGCCGCACCGGGACGACCGTCCGGGACGTATTCGACCGCTATGACCGGCTCTATCTGCAAAAGGAAGTCAGGCCCGTGACCGCGGCGCGGGCTCGGAGTTTCTTCAAGGCGCACGTGTTCCCCGCGATTGGTGACGACGGAATCGCCGACGTGAAGCGCCGCGACATTCTCGACATTCTGGACTCGCTGGCCGACTACCCGGCCGCTCAGAATCGCGGGCAGGCCGTCATGTCCGGCTTCTTTTCTTGGGCCGTCGAGCGCGAGATTATCAACGCGTCGCCATCAGCGAACATCAAGGCGCGCGGCGAGGTTGTCAGCCGCGACCGAGTGCTGAGCGACAATGAACTGCGCAGGATATGGCGCGCCAGCGACGGCGCGGGCTATCCGTTCGGCCCCATGGTCAAGCTGTTGATTCTAACAATGGGCCGCCGGACTGAAGTGGCGGCGATGGCGAAGGCCGAACTGAATCGCGACGATCGCCAATGGCAACTGCCCCGCGAGCGTTCCAAGAATTCGGAAGCTCACTCGGTTCATCTGACCGACGCAGCCCTTGCCGTGCTGAATTCTCTGCCATCTGTCGATGACTGCGACTTCGTCTTCACGACGAACGGCGAAGCCGCCGTCAGCGGATTTAGCAAAATGAAAGATCGCCTAGACGAACTGATCGGCGAGGGCATGCAGCATTGGACGATTCACGACCTTCGGCGCACGGGCGCGACGTTGTTGCAGCGACTCGGATTCTCTAAGGAAGTGATTGATGCATGTCTCAACCATAAGATTCAGGGCGTCGCCGCTGTGTACCAACGATATGAATTCCAGCGCGAGAAGGTGAAGGCTTTCGAGGCCCTAGCACGCGAGATTGATCGTATCGTCAGCGGCCAAACTGATTCCAACGTGGTGCAGTTGAATAGGCCGGGTGTCTGACAAGTGTTACTTGGACAAACGTCCCCACATGTGGCAACTAAGCGGCGCTGTCGCCGACTTCGAGAGCGGCGCCTAGCCAAGCCGTGGTATTCGGTAATCGTTCGCGCTGTGCCGGGCCGCAAGGTCACTCACGGTTAACGAGCGTTCTCGGGTTCTCCCCGGATCAAACGCGCTATCGGTATCTGCATTTTTGCGGGCCGTGGCGTCTTGTCCGGGAATCCCCAAATGTCCCCGTCCGACGATTCTAAATCAACAACAGTCTATTTGCGCGTGTCGCAGGTTCGCCAACGCTATGGCGATTGCAGCGATATGTGGATCACGCGCAAAACGCGCGAAGCCGCATTTCCAGCGCCGGTGCATCTCGGCGGTCGCGACCGCTTTTGGCGGCTTGAAGACCTTGAGTCTTGGGACCGCGCTATGATTGAACGCGGCGCCGAGCCGACGCCCGTTCCGCCGCCTAGAAAGGCGGTGCGGTCATGAGCCCGTCCCACACACTGGAAGACGCACGCGCAGCCTTCGTTGATGAGGTTCTGCGACGCGATACCCGCGCCGAGCAAGCCGCGTTGCGCCGGCAGATGGAAGCGGAACGTCGCCGCGCTACTTTCTCTGTGGTGCGGCCATGACCGACCACACGCCTCTAGACGTGCTCCGCATCTGTCGCGACCAAAATTCGTTTGAACCGCTCGCAGCGCTCGCGCCAGATGAAGACACACGCGCTTGGCTGCTATCGATTCCCGTGAAGCCTGATGATGATCCGGTCGTCGATGCGACGCGTGCGAGTACGATCCTGCGCGAAGACCACAAGTGGGACGTTGCGGCGCGACGCGCCTTCATTGTTCGGCACATCCTACACGTGGACAACACGACGTCGCAGCGCATCGCGGCCGGCCAGAACGGCGGCGTTAAGGCGGCGATGGATGATCGGCGGGCGGTCGATGCAATGCGCGCACGCATCAAAGCATTGATGTAGCAGACTCAAAAAGGATTCGAGTCTGACTCGGACAACTTTCGAGTCTCCGTCGTTCGCTGTTCGGCGCTAGGTCTTGGTCATCGAACAACGATTGACCCCGGAGATTTAAAATGACCACCGCCCCGCTTCCAGTCGAAGAGTATCGTCGCCCGTCCGGACTTGAACAGTTGACGGGCGAGGAACGAATTCTCGCTCAGGCGTCGAAGGCGCACGTGATCGCGTTCAACATTCGCACGCAGGCCGACGCCGACGGCGACGCCTACGTGTCGATGACGGAAAAGGTCCACTCGCTAAAGAATGAAGACCTTGCTCCGCTGTTGCGACTAGAGCGCGAACTCGAAAATGCCCCGCAGCGCCATGAAAATCTCATCGAAGACTGTGAGCGCAAGATTGCACGCGTCAAAGCGCAGATCGCCGCGACGACGCAGAAGTACGAAGACGATCGGAAGAGATCCGGTGGGACGCCATCCAACGCCATCAACGACTTTATTCTTCGGCAGCAAGTGCCCCTTAAAGATGCGGGCACCACTGACACCGCAATCGACGGGCGTTCAGCGTTGGAGATGCTGGAATACCGCCGCGATGAAGCGGTTCGGGAGCAATACCAAATCGAAGGACTCGCGACGTCGGATTGCACGTGGTCGGAAATCGAGGAGCAGGTCGCCCGCGACGTCCGAAAGCTTGCGAAGAGCCCGAACGTGTGGGGAGCCAAGCGCTTCAAGCAAGTCGGCCTCACAGGCCGCACGGCTCAGGGTCATGTCGAGTTCGCCAAAATCCGCATCGATATGCGCGATTACATCGACGCGGCCGGGCTGTTGCTCAGCGTCCCCGCGATTCAGAAGCAAGTCGTGGACCATTTGCTGACATTGGCGCGCGCCGATTACTCAGATGAGTCCGCGTATACGCCGCGACAGCGCGCAGATGCCATTGAAGCGGCCAAAACGGCCAAACTGCTCGCTGACCGCCGCGCTCATTTTTGGCACCGCAAGCTCGCTGATGAGGGCACTCGCGTGCCGTACCCCAGCGCGAACCCGTGGGCCATCTTGGACGTGGTCGAATGACGAGATTCCCAGCGCGCGGCGGCGTGATTGAAAACAATCCTTTCGTTGTGTCGTCGGGCGTTGCGGAAGTTGCGGTCCTTAGCCAGCCGCAGCAAATGGCAAAGAGTCCGCTCGTCATCGAGCCCGACTCGTCGGGCAGGTATGGAACGATGATCGGCGGACTCGATGCTTTCTACAAACGTCCAACCGATGAAAAGGAATAGGTCATGACTGACTCTCACGAAGGAATGCACCCACTGAAACGCGCCTATCTTGCTGCGCTTGCTGCACGCGGGCGCGAAGCGGCTGACAAGGCCCTTCAACCGTACACCGCCGGTGCGCGAGGTGGGCACGCTTGGCGCAAAGTCGCCGAGAACGATGTTGCAAAGGCAATCTCTGCGCTCGAAGAACTGACGTTCAAGGGCGACGACGGCGCCGCGAAGATTGAGTCGCGATTGCAGCGGATGGCGAATGCTGCGTACGGCCGCGACGAACGATCCAAGCCGGCGCGCGAACTTGACCCGGTCGCGATCTTCGACCGCTGGAACAATCCGCCTCCGGTCGAGCGCGGCGACAAATAGCCAAAGGGCAGACGCTCCCCGCTCCCCCTTCCTTGAAAGGACCACGACCATGACCGACTCCACGTTCGCGAAGGCGCCGGGAAAGTACCGACGGATGTATCTCGCACGATGCTTCGGTTCGACCGACGGCAAAGTGCGGGGTGTCGCGAGCAAGTGGGACCGCAGACGCCTTCGTGCTCGTTTCGCATTGGAAACTGCACACAGCGAGTTGTGGGAGTCCGACGAGCTTCGCTTCTGCGAGACTGCTGCCGATTTGGAAGAAGCAAAGGAGAGATCGCACCAAAGCGTTTGCGTATTGGAAGCGTGGCACCTGAAGGCCTTGAAGCGCCCGGCGTTGCTGCACGCCGGATTGATGAAGAACCTTATCGAGCCTTTCGGGCAGAACGCACGAATGCCGATGGATGACTATTGCACGGTCGGATCAGCCCACGAATCTCCCGTCACAGCCATGCGTGCGTGCGTGTCGGAATCGCGCATCCGACACCTATGCTACCGCGCGTGGTCGTCGGACGAGACGCCGGAGAATGTCCTGGAAGACTGGAAGCCGTGGTTTGCCGCCGAAATGGAGTATCAGCAACAGGCTTATGATGAGTCGCTCGAAAAGATCTGTCGCCAATACGGCAGCGAGAGCGGCAAGCCCACTGATATTCCTGTAGCCAATCACGCCGCCGCAGCTTGCTACTGGCGACGTTGGCAGGCCCGGCAGGAAATGAAGGCTCGATTCGAGCACGACCTTTACGTGATTGCGGCCGAAGAGATGGCGGCCAAAGAGCGCGCCGAGCGTGAGGCGGAAGAGCGTCGGCGCGCGGCCGAAGATGCCGCAGCAGCCGCAGAGCAGGCGGCGGAGGACGCTCGCCCCTTCGGGTTCGGATAAGTGCGACGATGACCCACGAATTTATAGACAGGATGTTGCTGCGAATGGAGGCGCTCTACTATCGAGCAACGCCCACGCAGCGTGCGACGTGGCGCTTCATCACGCCCGGAATGTTTTTAGCCGAGCAAGTCACGAACTGGCCTTACGAGGTTTCCGCGAATGAGAGGCTGTCACTCGCCGCCATTTTCAACACGGTGTTGGCGCAGCGCGGCGAATTGCAGTGATTGTGTTCCTTTGACTCCTGCACTGATCCCATGATTATTTAAATGAACAAGGACGACGACCATGAACGTGAAATTCGAAACGCTTGTTCCGACCCACCAAGCATTCGGCGTTGCCGGCTTCAAAACCGTTGATGCTTTTCGCATGCACATGAATCGCGACCCGAAGGCACCGCGGCCGGTGAAGATCGGGCATGCGAATTTCTATCAGCGAGCCGACCTTGAAACTTTGAAGCGGAGACGGACCGCGGCGACCAAGTCGAGATAGTTAAGGCGCTCCCCAGCGAAAAAGGAAACCCCGGCCGCGGATGCAACGCGGTCGGGGCTAATAAGGCACTGTGGAGTGAAGACGATGAGCATGCCCGAAAACAGCCGGAAGATCAAAGGAACAAAGCCGACCCCCTTCATTGGGTACAACGTTCGTGAATTCGACTTCATCCCACTGCACAAGCCCAAGGCACGCAAGACCTACCCCAATGGCAAGACCAAAGAGGTAGGCAAAGCGCCACTCGACGCCAAGTGGACCACGAAGAAGTACGACTCGGCCAGTGTCCGCAAACGCTGCATTGACGAAGAACGCAACGGCGGTATCCGACTCCAAGACACGCAATTGGTCGTCGATATCGATCCACGCAACGGCGGCGACATGGGATGGATTCAACTTTGCGCTGATCTTGGAATCGACGACTCCAAATATCCGAAGGTCATCACAGGCAGCGGCGGCGCGCATCTCTACATGTCAAAGCCCGCCGATTTGTTGGTGCGCGACACGCTCGACAGCGAGGACTATAATGGCGTTGAGTTCAAATCGAAAAACCGCCAAGTCGTGGCCGCAGGATCGAAACACCCGAACGGCAATTTCTATAAGTGGGACGATTCGCACCCGCCCATTTCCGCCGGCCTGCCCATGGCGCCGCGCCGTCTGCTCAAAGCGATTGAGAGACCAGCACGCAGCGGTGTGACCGATGGCGGCCAGATGACGCCCGATCAAATCGCCGCAGCGCTCGCGAATCTCACAGCGGACGATTTCAACGATCATTCGAAATGGCTTCAACTGATGCAGGCCTGTCACCACACTAGCGCTGGCGAAGCGCGCGCCGAGTTCGTTGATTGGTCTACATCTGATCCGACCTATGCCAAGGACGCGTACATCATCGGCAAGCGATGGGACTCGCTCCACGCCGAGAAAAACGACGGCGTTACGTTCCGCACGCTCAACAAATTCTTGCGTGATGCCGGCGCGAGCCAATTCGGAGTCGTGGGCTCTGTGACTGAGGACGACTTTCCGGACGATCTCGACTTCGATACGCCCGACGACGATTGGCTCGAAGGTGAAACGAAGGAAGAGCCGAAATCGCGGCCGTACAGCGAAACTAAGTTGCCTGCGCTTCTCGACTTCGCCGAGCGCTGCATGATCGATCAGGGCACCCCGCTCTATCAGATGGGCGGCCGTCTTGTGCACCCGGTTCGCGTCGATAAGGACTCGGGGGACGACGACGGCATTCGCCGCAAGGCCGGGTCGCTGACTATCGGCGAAGTCAATCAGCACCGGCTACGCGAGTACGTCATTCAAAATGTGCCGTTCCATAAGATGGACAAGAAAGGCAAGGCGACCAAATTTGCTGCGCCGCTCGGCTTCGCTACGCATTACCTCGCGCGCGGCGATAAGTGGAAGCTCCCCGTCATCAACGGCGTGATTGAAGCGCCGACGTTGCGGCGCGACGGCTCCATCATCGACTCTGATGGATACGACTCGAAGTCGGGCTTGCTGCTCGACATGGGCGGCGTCGAATTTCCGGATGTGCCGGAAAAGCCGACACGGACCGACGCGCTTGCTTCGCTTGCATTGCTGAAGAAGCCATTCGCCGGCTTCCCCTTCGTTGCCAATGCCAAGGGGCGCAGCCCCAGCCGGTCGGTGATGCTGTCTGCCGCCTTGACCTCCCTAGTCCGCCGAACGCTTCACTCGGCCCCCATGCACGGCACCAGCGCCCCGACAATGGGGACGGGCAAGACGCTGGCTATCGACGTCGTCTCTATGATCGCAACCGGCAGGCTCACTACGGCAATGAGCCAGGGCGCCAATGAAGAAGAAGACGAAAAGAGACTCTTCAGCGTCCTGCTTCAGAACGATTTGATTCTGTTGATCGACAATGTGAAGCGACCAATCGAGGGTGACGCGCTCTGCACCGTTTTGACTCAATCGACGTGGCAATCTCGCATTCTCGGTGAAAGCCGCCGCGTCGAAGTGCCTACCAATGTCCTGATGATGGCGAGCGGCAATAACCTGACCTATAAAGGCGACATGACCACCCGTTCGCTTTTGTGCCGTCTCGACGCACGGATGGAAAACCCCGAGACGCGGCGATTCGATATCGACCTCAAGACATGGGTGCCCAAGCATCGCGTCGAATTGGTCGTCGCAGGATTGACGGTGCTACGCGCCTTCGTGGTCGCCAGCCGTCCAGGACTAAATGAGCTAACGCCATTCGGTCGCTTCGAGGATTGGTCGAACCTTGTGCGCGGCGCGTTGGTATGGCTGGGTGAACCCGACCCGTGCAAGACGCGCGACTTCATCGCGACCGATGACCCCGAGCGCAACGACCTTGAACAGTTGTTCGCCGCGATCAAGGACAACGCGGGCGATGCGCCATGGTCGGCGGGTGAGTTGGTCAAGATGGGGGAAGAGTGTTCGGACGGATTGTTGACAGAGGCTATCGAGAGCGCTGTGCCCGGTCGTGCGAACGCAAAGAATTTGGGCCATTATCTGCACGCCCGCAACGGCAAGATTCTCGGCGGCATGCGCCTAGTCGGGAGGTACGACTCCCACGGTAAGATGTGGAAATACACAGTGCGCGACGCCTGAACGTGTCTGCGGGTAATGCGGGGATGAGCGGGGTTATTTCCAGCCATCCGGGTATAAGATACATCACCATTTTTAGAGGGAATATTTCTCAATCTCAGACTTAAGAAGGTTTTGTATTATATACCCGCATGGCTGGAAATAACCCCGCTCATCCCCGCATTACCCGCAAGTGGCTCGACCCCGCCATCGTCACTAACTGCATCTGCATTCGCTCCATGCATGGACACGCCGTCGAGCCCGGCACGCGCGAGATAGTGCATAAGCGTACGGTGTAGCCCGCCGTGGTTGATTAGCGCTGATCGCCTGTCATTAGCGATTGGCCGTTTTATTTTCTAAAACCAAAGGGTTGCTAACGATTGAGTAGCGCATCATTGGCTCGCTCAACCTCACGCTTGATTGTATGCGATGTGTTCGACGACACGGCCATCAGCCTGCACACGCGCACGAAGAAGATTCTCTCATAAGAAATATTTTTCTCTGTTCGATGCGCCAATCACGGTTAAGAAATTTTTCTAGGTTCTCCCGGACCGATAAATGCTATGAGGGAAAAATCGGAGCGCACGAAGGCCATGGATGTGCAGAGAAATATTTTTCTGCACCATCGACGGAGCATCGCTGATGCGATTCGCAAAATCGTTCTTTCGCATGTAGCGTCGGCGTCGCCGACGTAAGAGCGACACGCGACGATGCCGATGAAGTCGAGCGCGCGCCGCGCAATGCGCATCGTCCGTTTGTGTTCCTTTGAGATAAACCGCGCGGCCTGTTATCCTGTCCGACAAATGAGGACAGGCCCATGAACCGCCCACAATTGGATTCGATCTATCGCGACTTCGCCGAACGTCACGGCGTCGAGATGGCACGCAGAGTCGTCCGTTGGCGCGCCATGACCGGCAGCGCAAGTCTCAACAGCGTCCATCCCGCCAACTATGCAGCGCTCGCACGCGCCTTCTCCGATGTAACCGCCGGAGTCGACAGGATTCCAGCGTATCGACCGCCCGACGATCGCACGCAGCGGCGCACGGCGCCGATCAACTATGGCTTTGATCGCGACGCCATCACCAAGCTTTGAGGAGCCTCCCCATGGCGAAAGTAAAGACAAAGTTTCCGGAGTTCGAATCCATGGACACGTTGCCCTATGAGCCGGTGCCGCATCCCGATCGCATCGGCCCCGGCGCAATGATGACGAAGCAAAAGTTCTGTCAAACGTTCGGCGTGGCGCGCTATGACCTTGAACGCGCCTTAGCGAATGGCGGTCCCGTGCTCCACCGTGGAAGCCGCTTTGAGCCGTGGCAGATTCCCGCTGGCGACATGCTCCGATGGATGATTCAGGATAAGGCAAAGACCGCCGCCGACCCGGACTTGTCGCCCCTGCGCCAGAACCAAATCAAACTGATTCTAGAGCAGTGTGAGAAGGTGGAGATGAAGAACACCGCAATGCGCGGTCAGCTTGTGACCATCGACGAAGCCGTGACCGTCTATCGTGACGAAGCGGCAGTCATCCGGAAGCACATTCGCGCCGTGCCCGACGCCGTTTTGAAGGCGCTTGAGGCCTTGAAGCCCCAGGAGCGCGCGAACCCGTCAATTGTACAATTGGTTGTCGCTGACTGCGTCAACGACGCGCTGCACGCGATCAGCACCGAGGGAGTCGAACATGTCACGGAAGCCGCTTGACCCCACTGCGCTCGGTAGGAACCCCGAGCGCATCAGCGTTCGTCTGCGCGCCGATCAGGCGCGCGCCATTCGTAAACTGTCCGGGCCGCCACCGTGGAATCCGAGCGAGTCCGAAGTCGTTCGGCGGCTGATTGACGCCGGCCTAAAGGCAACACGGCAGTGACGCGAAACTGCGCGCACTGCGACGCGCCGTTCACGTCGGCAGCAAGCCATCGGATTTATTGCTCGCAGACGTGCAGTAGCGCGCAGCGCCGCGCGCGGCGAGGCGGTGGTTCACTCGACTCGCCGTGCACCTGCCCGCATTGCGGCGTGCAGTTTGTGCGTCACCATCCGCAGCAAGTTTTCTGCTCAACCGCTTGCGGCGACCGCGCCGCGGAGAAGCGTCGTCGTGAGAAGTTACGAAGTGCCTTTGATCGGGATTGCCCGCGCTGTCGCTCAATTTTCAAGACTCAGAGCACGCGGCAGGTATTTTGCTCCGATCACTGCGAGCCTGTACCGGCGAGACTGGGGCAAAATCAGTGCGTAGTGTGTCGATCATTCTTTGACGCACCAACGGTCAAGCGAAAGCATTGCAGTGTGCGGTGTCGAAAGGTGGCCGCCGCGACTCGACGCGTTATCCCAGCGGATGAACCACGGGTGGATGCTGACGGCGCTATTATCGTGAATGAATTGGAAGTGTCGCCCCGGCGGCTGGCGCTCGCAATGCGCCTGGACCCCGCGACATTCTACAAGGGGCCGCTGCGTCCGACGTGGCTGAGCCCGCCGCGCGCGGGGCGCTGAATTGTTAGCCGGGAAGAACGCCTATTCTTGCGAACCCATCACCCGCAATTTCGCGCAGGACGCGACGCACGTCGGGTTGGAACTCGTTGGGCTTGTGCGGTAGAGGAGTCGCAAATCTCAAACGGCGCTCAGCAACGTCTGGAAGGTTCGCGCCGTCAGACAGTGGTGTGATGAGCATGTCGCGTGCACGCGCTTTGTGGCTAAAGACGTAAAACATAATATTGCTTGCCAATAAATGTCAGTTCGCGCCGAAAAGGCGCAGAATGTAAGATGCTTCACGATTCGCTCGAAAGTGTGGCAAGCCCGCTTAGCTAGTCCAGCCTTCCTTTTCGATCAGATCAGCGACTCCGCAATAATCGATGTTCTGCGCGTCGCAAACGTCGGGGATTCGCTCTTTGCCGGGGTATTCTTCGGTCACGACCCACATTTGTGGATTGGTGCTGGCGGCCAGTGCCATCACGAAGGGGTCCGCGCCAGACCTACCCTTGGTCGTATCGACTAGCTTGGGATGCGCAGCCATGATCTTCGCGACGATTGCCTGGGTCGGGTCGTCGATCTCGACGAACAGTGCTTCCTTGCGTTCCTTGCACCACGCGAAGAGTTCATCGTCCTTCTTCTGAAGTTCGTTGTAGACTTCGATCGATGACTTGAGACGATCTTCTTCGAGCAGCTTGTCTAAGCCATCCCACACGAATCCAAAATTCTTCGGGCGATATATCCGGTGCCAAGCGTGGATTAGCGCACTGCTATCGATGCTGTAGACCAACCCAGCCATGCGCTACCTGAGCCCTGCGGCCTTCGCCAACTTCGGGATATGCTTGACCTTCAATCCGAGATAGCCGGAAACGGCGCTCAGCGTCATTCGGTCTTGCCAATAATTGTTCAAGAGCATCCGAACAAGCGGCTTGCCAAAGTGGCTCACGGTCTCTAGCGGCATGTTGCGCTTGATATCTTTCGCTTGCTCGCGCTGGCGAGCTCGCTGCGCGTGAAACTCGGCGATATATTGGCCACGCTTCCGCGTATAGAAAGCGTCTGTTGTTAGATTGAACGTCAACAACCTCCGCAAGACCGCCTCGCGGCTGACGCCGTAGCGGCGTGATAAATCACCGATCTCCGCATCGGACCACGCTTCGGAGCGCACTCCGTGCTGCGCAACTGTGGGCTCGGCGATCAAAGAAGCCCTCGGCATTAGCGCAGCCGCGGCAACTTGATTGCAAAAGACCTCGATGGCTTGATCTTCCGGTGGCCGCTTTGCGTCGGTCTCAAGGTCAGACACGCCACTGACGTGAATCATCAGATGCGCAAATTCGTGCAACAAGCTGAACGTTCGGCGCGTCAATGCGTCCTTTCGATTTACAGAGATGACAGGCGACGTTTCGTTGTATAGCGCAAAGCCTGATGCTTCTTCGCTATCGATCGCGGCCGATTGAAACACAAGCGTCCCGGTGGCTTCGATCCTGCTTCGCCATGCATTGAAACCGGTTCGGCCATCAGCATCGCGCCAATTTCTTTGCAAATCATCGGTTACGCCGATCGCGGCGCGGATTCGCTGTCCGACCACTTCGGGGTCCTCGTTCAAGTCGGCCATCAGGCTGAACTTAGGAATGTCCTCGTCCAAGTCGGCAGCCAGATCAAGCGCGAGTTCTCGACGTTCGGCTGCCGCGCGAATCTCCATCTGCAACGCAGGCGAGTAGTGTCGCAGACCGGTGCCGGGGAGTCTGCGAAGGTCTCGCATGACCTGAAATTTGGTCGGAGGTTCGGGCAGATAGAACACGGCCAGCGGTCGCTTGAAGAGCACGGCGAGCTTGCGCAGTTGGGGAATAGATGGGGAGTCTTCGTGCTCAGGATTCTCCCAATCGGACAGCGTCGCTGGGTCAACATCGAGTTTGCCGGCGGCTTCAGCGATTGAGAAGCCAGCCGTATCCCGTGCCCACGTAATGAGGGCTGGAGAAATCAGGGCTTTTACGCGTGGTGCCATTGGTCTGCCTTTGGCCGGACCACTATCATATAATGGTAAATGAGATGGCGACTAGGTATCGAGCATGTCCCAATCGTCGCCGAGAACCCATCGAAGCGCTGAGAGCTTGCCGTTCAACATGCCCCATTCAAAGTCGTTATGGTAGTAGTTTCGCAGCTTCTTTTTCCCATACTTCTTTTCCGTGCTCTTCATCGCCTTTATCATTCCTTCGTAGATGCCGGAGTCGATGGTCTCCGAGCCCTCTTTCAGGTTCGCTAGCAAGACCAACTTCCGGTCATACCAAATTACGTCGGCGAACTCGCTTGCCGCATCAGCGATAGCGTTGTCATTGCGGCGAAGGATCATCGGCCATTCCTCGCCCGGATTTTCGTCATCAGGAAGCCATTCGACCTTATCGCCCTCCTTAGTAAACCCGACTCGATGACCGTTAGGTCCAACCTCGTCAGTCGCAACCGCGGGAACAGACGGTGTCCCCTTCGACCTCGATTTGCCGAATAGCGCTTCGCGGAAATCGTTGTAAGTTTCTGGTGTGATGTTGTGTGTCTTGTGCGCGACTATCAACTCTGTGAGCTTCAGCGCTTCGTCGATTTTCGGCATTCGTCGTCTAGGAGGCTTTGCAAGACTCATCTGTCGGACTTGCGCCAGCAAATTGCGGCTTAGGGTGGCTTTTAATTCTTCCGGGGACGTGAACGAACCGACCAATGCATTGCTGTAAGTGGCGGCTTGAAACACCTTCAGCCGCTTGTGCTGCTTCAGATCGATTTTGTTTGGGTCAATTGGCCTGTGCGAAAAATATAGAAGCGCGGGTTTCCCTTGCGCTACAAATTGATCGATCTCTTCGACGGTGCCCGATTCGGCTACGCCGGTAGAAGTGCCGAGCTTCGTCCAAAACATCCCGATCAGAATATCAGCCGAACTGACGAGCTGTTCATTAATCGCGGCCTGCGGCCGAACACCGGAGCGGGGCACCGAATGCGTTTCCCACGCGACAGGCAACAGCACGACTGACTCTGCCGGCGAGTGTTGTGCGTTCCATTCGTGGACGGCGTCAATCGCGGCCCTTCTTTCCTCCGGCAAATCGGACGGGGATGCGATCAGGACTCGGATAGCATTTACGGTGAACGACATAGCTCTCTGCGCGGTTAGGATTTCTTCGCATGCTTTTCGGCTGCGGAGCAGTGTCAGTTCGACCGCCCGTTGAAAATGTAAGAGGGAGATCGTGCAATTGAAAGGAAAACTAGTCGCCCGATGGGACGGGCGGGCCCCTTCAGCCTTGCATTATGCCGCCGATAGGAACGCGGTCGCGACCAAGACCACTTCGGAATCGCCCGGCTTATATTCGGCGTTGGCCGCGGCTTCGATCGCGTCGCGCGAGTTGGATAGAATGGGGTTGATGCGCGCCGAGTTCATCGAGCGAAATCCGACCAGCACTTGCACCGGTTGGCCTTTGTCATCGACGGCGCGCCAGCGGACGAAGATCGGAGAGCCCGGCTCTTGTCGCGGGGCGATGTTGGATTCGTCGGCGGCGTGTGGAGCGCCGTTCAGGTCTTCGGCGTCAATGGCGTTCGGGTGGTCTTGCAGCTTGAGCATGGGGCGGCGACTCACTAACGTCACTCGAAGGATACCACCGCCTCGCCGCGTGCCCCGTCCGTCTTTAGAATAACGCGGGCGGCCTCCCGCTTTCAATGGATGAGCAGATGCGTGTGGCGCCCGACTCGGTCATACTGGAACGGCTCTAGCCGCGGGGTGTGGATTGAGAGTGACCTATGAAGCTCAATCGACGATCGGTCACGATCGTCATCCGCATCAATGTTGCAGCCTGCCTTTTCGGGCTCGCCGCAATTATTAAGGCACTACTTTAACGAAGCGAAGGCCCGCCCTATCCGGCGGGCTTTTTCGTGCCGCCGGGCCCGCAGCGCGCCCCGCCTGTGAGCCGGCCGGCCCCGCCCGCCCTCTGGCACCGGCCGCCGAGCGGCGCTCTGTACGGGGCTCCCTTGAGGGCTCGACTTCGCCGGTCATGCTGGATATAAGGGCGCCGTTCACGTGGGGCCGGCGCTTGTGTCCCTCAGGTGTCCCCGGCGAAACGGCCCCTAAGCCGCCAAGCCAAAAACTCCAAGCCTTACAGTGGCTTGCCGCAATAGCTCAGCTGGTAGAGCACGTCATTCGTAATGACGGGGTCGGGGGTTCGAGTCCCTCTTGCGGCACCAGCGCTCCATTCATCCGATTGTCACAAGCCGGCTTTCTGCCCATTGCGTGATTGCGCTCGACGCTTGTGTCACTGCGATGCACTGCTGAAATGGCAGCCGTTCATCTACGTGATTTTTATCACATAACCTCGCGCGGCTCTCCCGTAGTGTCCCGGTCACGCAAACACGGGGAGATTTCACATGCGCAAGGTCATTCTGGTTGCCGCCATGGTCCTGGCTTCCGCGTCGGCTCATGCGGGCGACCGCAGCCTGTCGGTGTCGCCGGTGACCGAGCAGTCCTCCGCTCCGCAAGCCACCACGACCGCCGCTCCCGCGACGCATACCAGCGAAGTCGCTCCGGCCACCGAAGCTCCGAAATATGTCGACCGTCCGCCGGCAGTCTCGACTCCCGCGCCTGTTGTGGCGACGGCCCCTGCGACCACAACGGCGGCGCCAGTGTCGACGATAAAGGCCGCCAAGCCCGCCAGGACAGCAAGGGCCAGCAAACCGAAGCACAAGCCGTACTGGAGCGAACGCCGCATCGTCGCCCAGCTGCATCGCTACGGCATCTATTGGTAAGCCGTCGTTCGTCTTGAAAGCAAAATGGCCGGGCGTGAGCCCGGCCATCATAGTCTGTCGAAACCTGACGCCTCAGCGCTGCGAGACCGTCTGCACCACGCTCGAGACCGGGCGCGCGTTCGTCGCACTGGATGCCGGCACTTTCAGCTCCTTGAGCACCGCTTCGTCATACTCGGGCAGCGAGTCGAACGTCGTCTTCGCCTTGATCTGCACGATCTTGTAGCCGCCGGCCTTGAGGCGCGCGAGCAGCGTCGGCAGCGCTTCGCCGGTACGCTTCTGGAAGTCGTGCATCAGGACGATGCCCTTGCCGAGCTTGTCGAGCTTGGTCATCACGTTGCTGATGATCTTGTCCGGCGTGCTCTCCTTGCGGAAATCGAAGGAGTCGAGGTCGGTCGAGAAGATCGCGACGTTGCGGCGGCCGAGATAGCTCACGAGCGCCGGATTCTGCTGAAGCTGCGGGAAGCGGAAGAACGGCGACGGATTGGTGCCGAGCGCCCATTTCACCGCACTGAAGCCCTTCTCGATTTCGTCCTTGGCCTGCTGCTCCGTCATCTTCTTGCCGTTGAGATTGAGGTGCGACCAGGTGTGCGTGCCCACCGTATGGCCCTGGGCCAGAACCTGGCGCAGGATTTCCGGATGCCAGGTGGCGTGCTTGCCGACCGAGAAGAACAGGCCCTTGGTGCATTCGTCGGCCAGTGCCTTCAGCACGGCCGGTGTGTTGTGCGGCCACGGGCTGTCGTCGAAGGTCAGCACGACCTCCTTGTCGGCGAGGAAATCAAACTGCTTGAACTGCTCGAAGCCGAAGCCCGGACCGCCGGTCGTGTCGATCTCGACCACGCGCGAGACGCCCAGTGCGTTCGGATTGGTGCAGGTCGACGTCTGCTGGACCGGAGGCGCTGCCGGTGCGGGCGCAGGCGCGGGTGCGGCGGCAACGGCAGCGGGCTTGCCCGCGATCGCCGCAGTGGTCTCGACGTCGTCCTTGGCGGCGAGTTTCGCCGGCAGAGGATCGGCCGCACGGGCGGCTGTTGTCTTGGGGGCCCCCTGGTCGGCGCGCGAGGAATAAAAGTACCAACCTCCGGCGATCACGACCGCCGCAAGGACACTGGCCAGCATCAGGCCCAACGCATTACGCATCGCTACTCTTTCCAAATACGCAACCAAACCAGCGGAATGTCCCGCGCGCCCGGCCATTAATGCGAAGGAAGAGTTAACGTGACACCAACACGACAGCGGTTGCGGAGGAATTTCAGGCGGGTGCGCGAAAGTGATCGGTATCACGGTTGGGGTCCGGCCTGTGACCATCATCACAGTAGAAACGGTTCCGCTGGTGCATCGTCGTTCCCATCAACAACGGGCCCCGCTGACGCGGCGCCAATGGGAGCTGCAAATGACGAAGTCGCTTACCGCCAAGTCCTTGACTGCAAAGATCCGCGACACCGGCCTGGCTCTGGGCTTTGCCGCCATCGTCTCGATCGCCTCGACCGGCTCGAGCTTCGCCTTCTCCGAGGAGGTGAAGCAGGCGTGCTATAGCGACGCCTTCCGCCTTTGCTCGTCGGAGATTCCCAACGTCCCGAAGACCACGGCGTGCATCGTGAAGCATCGTACCGAGCTGAGCTCCGGTTGCCGCGCGATGGTGGACAAGGAGCTCGCCAAGGGCGCTTCAGGCAAGGTCGCTGACGCCCGGGACAGCCAGTAAGAGTGCGTGCAACGTGTCGAACGTTGCATTCCCTCTGAGCTCCCTTCGCGATGTGCCTCGGCGTCATGCCGAGGCCACGCGGCGCCTGCAATGCACCTGTCAATAAAGCCGTTGCGGCTTCGGCATCGTCCCTCTAGCTTCGCCCGCACATCTTCCGGGTACGAGGCATTACGTGATGACCAGATTTCTTTTCATTGTTTCTTTGGTTCTGTGCGCATCCGGCGCGTCAGCGCAGCAGCAGCCCGGCCAGGACGCCTGCGCGCGCGACGTCACGCGTCATTGCCGCGCCGTGATGAATAATGGCGATAGCGCCGTGCTCGCCTGCCTGAAGCAGAACCGCACCAAGCTGAGCAAGGCCTGCGACAAGGTGCTGACGGATCACGGGCAGTAAGGACCTACGTGCTGCTTCCCGCCGCGGTCGCGACAACCGGCAGCACCTCGGCGTTGGCGCGGTCCGGCGTCTCTTCCTTCCAGCGCACCGAGCCGAACGGCCGCTCCAGCATGCGGCGGATCCGCACCGGATCGGGGCCGATGTGGAAATCGATCGCTTGCTGATGCAGCGCGCGTTCGGACTGGGTCGCACGGTTGCGCTGGCGCAGATAATCGAACCAGGTCGGGCAGTGATAGCGCTCGGTCCACAATTCGGGGTCGGCGATGTCGCGCGCGATCGACCAGCCATAGGCGCCGTTGCGCTGCCGGGAGAGCTGCACGTCCTGCATCACATTGTGGAAGGGACGCGCGTTCTCCTGGGCGACGCGATATTCGATCTCGACCACCAGCGGTCCGCTGCGCCCGGTCAGCGACAGCTTCACCTCCGGATCGGCCAGCACCTCGGCGTCCTCGTTGCGCGCGCCGACGCGCGGCATTGCGAGCCAGATGCCGAGAAGGGGCGAGATCAGCATCAGGCCGGCGGCCGTCAGCAGTGCGACCTCGACGCCGGCATAGTCGGTGAGGTGGCCCCAGCCCCAGGCGCCGATCGCGATGCCCCCGGAAATCGAGGCCTGGAACGCTGCGAGCGATCGCCCGGCGACCCAGCGCGGCGCCGAGAGTTGGACGCCGATATTGAACAGCGCGACAGCCGCCATCCAGACCGCGCCGGCCAGCACCAGCGCAGCCGCGGTCAGCACCGGTTCGCTGGAGAGCGCGAGCGCCGCCATCGCAAACGCCATCGAGATCGTGCAGGCGCGGATCGCGGATTCGCCGCTCATGCGCTTGCGCAATTCGTGGATGTTGAGCGCGCCGACGACGGCGCCCATGCCGAATGCGCCGAGCATGATGCCGTAGGTTTGCGCGCCGCCATGCAAGAGGTCGCGCGCGACCAGCGGCATCAACGCCATCACGGCGCCGCCGCACAGGCCCATCACCAGCGTACGCAACAGCACGATCTTGATCGGCGGCGAATTGGTGATGTAGCGGAAACCGGAGACCATCGCGCGGTTGAGCTTTTCCCGCGGCAGGCGCGACGGCTCGGTGTTGCGCCGCCAGAGCAGCAGCACCACCAGCAGCGGCAGATAGAGGATGGCGTTGCAGGCAAACGCGGCCACCGCCCCGAGCGAGGCCACGATGACGCCGCCAACCGCGGGACCGAAGCTGCGTGCGATATTGTAGCTGATGCCGTTCAGCGCGACGGCCGATGGCAGGGCTTCGGGCGGCACCTGCTCGCTGACCGAGGATTGCCAAGCCGGCCCGAACAGCGCGTTGCCGCTACCAACGACGAAGCAGAAGGCCAGCAGCGATTCCGGGGCGATGAGCTTGAGGCCGGCCAGGATCGTGAGCGCCGTCGCCCCGGTCAGTGCGATCGAGAGTGCGACCAGCGTCACGATGCGCCGGTCATACATGTCGGCGATGGCGCCGGCCGGCATCGAGATCAGCATGATCGGCAGCATCAGGGCAGTCTGCACCAGCGCCACCTTGTCGGCGGAGGCCGCCATCTGCGTCATCGCCCAGGCCGCGCCCACGCCCTGGATCAAGAGACCGAGATTGGAAAGCAGGCTCGCGAGCCAGATGCGCCGGAACACGGTATACTGCAGGGGTGCCGTAATGCCGTCGGCGGAACGTCTCTGGCGGTTGGTCTGCTCGGTCATATCCTCTTCCAAGTCGTCTGGCAGAAATGGCTTCAATGATTCCGGCATCTTCAGTGATGCCCGCGAAAGTCCTTCGCTGTCCAGTGGTTAGGCCGCTATAAGCGGTGCAAAGACATGGTTTTACGGGGGAGGAGCAAATGAAGCTGTCACGACGGACGATCCTGCAGGGTGCGGGTGGCCTGGCTTTCGCGGTTGCGAGCTTCCGTAAAGATGCGCTGGCGCAAACTCCATCTGCTGCCGCAAACCCCGAGGTGCCGCCGATCCTGTTCGTCCATGGCAATGGCGATTACGACGCGCTCTGGATGACGACGCTGTGGCGGATGGAATCCAACGGCATCGCGCGTGACCGCATGATGGCGATCAATTTCACCAATCCCATCGCGCGCACCGACGATGCTGTCGAACAGGCCAACCGCTCATCGACCGAGGATCAGCGTCGCGAACTCGCCACCGCGATCGCCGAGCTGAAACGCCGCACCGGTGCGTCGCGCGTGGCGCTGGTCGGCAATTCGCGCGGCGGTAACTCCATTCGTAATGTCATCAAGAACGGCGGTGCCGCCGATGTCAGCCACGCGGTTCTGTGCGGCACGCCCAATCACGGCGTGTTCGCACTGGATGATCTCCTCGGCAGCGAGTTCAACGGACGCGGCCCCTTCCTGCGCGGCTTGAACGGCGGCGACAGCGAGGTGACGCCGGGCACAGCTTTCCTTACGCTGCGCAGCGACGGCATGGACAAATATGCGCAACCCGATGGCCGCTTCATGGGCAAGCCGGGCGTACCGACCAATGTCACCTTCGAGGGGCCGGAGCTGAAGGGCGCGACCAATCTCGTGCTCGGCGCGATCGACCATCGCGAGACGGCGTATCACCCGCGCGCCTTCCGCGAGATCTACAAGTTCATCGCCGGCCGCGAGCCCGAGCGCATCGCGATCACGCCGGAGCGCACCGTCCGCCTCGGCGGATTGGTCACGGGCGCGGCGGACGGCGTACCGACCAACCGCCCGGTGGCCGGGGCGGTGGTGGAGATCAACTATGTCGACCGCGAGAGCGGGGAGCGCAGGGGCGATGTGGTGTATCGTTCGACAACGGGCGCCGACGGCCGCTGGGGGCCGGCCACGGTCGATTCCACCTCGCCGCTCGAGATCGTCCTGACCGCGCCGGACGCCCCGATCACGCACTTCTACCGCTCGCCCTTCCCGCGTTCCTCCGATGTCGTGCATTTGCGCGCCGCGCGCCCGTTCATTCCCGCGGACAAGGATGCAGGTGCGGTCGTGATCATGTCGCGCCCGCGCGGCTATTTCGGCTTGCCGCGCGACATCGTCCTGTTCGACGGTCAGGAGCCCGCCGACGTCCATCCGGGCGTGCCCACGGATGCGGCAGCGACCTTGCGCCTTCCGGCCAGCGAGGTCGGGCGTAACGTCGTGGCTGAGTTCAACGAAGAACGAATTGTGGCACGCGCCTGGCCGGCCTCCGAGAACAGGATTGCGGTTGCCGAGATGACTTATTAGCTATTTGCCTGCGCAAGCCTTTGACTGCGACGAGATCTGCGGGAGAGAGCCATGAACATCGCCAGCGTGCGTCGGCCCATCATCCCTCCGACCCCGCCGCGCGCGCCGGACAATTTGTCGTTCTTTGGCCGGCTTGCGGTGATCAGGCAGAACATGATCGCCACCTGGGGGCAGCGCGCCTATGAGGAAGAGATCATCCAGGGCCGCTTCTTCCTGCACAAGAGCTTCATCCTGAACCAGCCGGACGCAATCCGGCACGTGCTGCTCAGCAACTACGAGAACTACTCGCGGACGCCGGCGGGCATCCGCATGCTGCGTCCCGTGCTCGGAGAGGGTCTCTTGCTTGCCGAGGGGCATGCCTGGACGCATCAGCGCCGGACGCTCGCACCCGCCTTCACGCCGCGCGCCACCGCCAACCTTGTCCCGCACATGACGGCGGTGCTCGACGAGACCATTGCGAAGCTGAATGCACGCCCGAACGAGCCGGTTGATCTGCGCGAGGTCATGCAGCGCATGACGCTGGAGATCGCCGGGCGCACGATGTTCTCGTTCGGCATGGACCGGCACGGTCCGACCTTGCGCAACTTCGTCATGGAATATGGCGAGCGGCTCGGACGCGCCTACTTCCTCGACATGGTGCTGCCGGTCTCGTGGCCGACGCCGATGGATCGGGCTCGCGCCCGCTTCCGCACGCGCTGGGTCGAGTTCGTGGCGATGCTGATTGCCGAGCGGCGTGCGGCGGGCAAGAAGGACGGCGCGCCGCCGCGCGATCTGTTCGATCTCATGGACGAGGCGCGTGATCCCGAAACGGGCAAGGGCTTTTCGGACGAGCAGCTCGTCGACGAGGTCGCGACCATGATCCTGGCGGGTCATGAGACGACCGCGACCGCGCTGTTCTGGGCGCTGTATCTGCTTGCACTCGATCCTGATACCCAGGAGGAGGTTGCGTCCGAGACAAGCGGCGAGCACCTCGACAGCATGGCCGACATCGATCGGCAAAAATTCACCCGCGCCGTGATCGACGAGACCATGCGGCTCTATCCGCCGGCCTTCCTGATCGCGCGGGCCGCGCGCGACAAGGACAATGTGGGCGGAGCCGAGGTCAGCAAGGGCGATGTCATCATGATCGCGCCATGGCTGCTGCACCGGCACGAGAAGCTGTGGGATCAGCCGAACGCGTTCATACCCAAGCGCTTCATGTCGAAAGAGGCTCCCGATCGCTTCGCCTATCTGCCGTTCGGCGCGGGCCCGCGCGTCTGCATCGGCGCACCGTTCGCGCAAGCCGAGTCGGTGCTGGCGCTGGCCCGGCTGATCGGCGCGTTCCGCATCGAGCTGGCCGACAGAATTCCCGTGATCCCGCAGGGTGTCGTCACGACCCAGCCGGACCGTTCACCCTTATTCAGCATCACGCGTCGGTGACAGGCGATCGCCCGGCCGTTGGCGTGATCCAGCAGAGATAGAGTTGCGCCATGAGCGACATCCAGGCCCAGTTTTCCGTTCTGAAGCAGACCGCCGACGCCAAGGTGGTCGATGCGATCGCGCGTCTCATTGAAGACGGTGAGGATCACGAGCTCAACCGCGTCAACGTCCTCGACTTTGCCACGCAGCACGGCGTCGATGAAGAGCATGCGATCTCCGCTTTCCTGCATTCGGCGCGGCTCGGGTTGTTCGATCTCGGTTGGAACGTGCTGTGCCCCGGCTGCGGCGGCGTGCTTGGCGCCCACACGACGCTGAAGGCGCTCAAGCCGGACGATTATCACTGCGCGCTCTGCGCCTGCGGCTACAAGGCCTCGGTCGACGATCAGGTCGAGGTCTCCTTCACCGTGAACCCGCGCGTGCGGCGTATCGCGGCGCACGACCCCAACTCGCTTCCGGTGTGGGAGTATTTCAAGCAGGTGTTCTGGAGTTCCGGCGTCGACTTCAACAAGGAATCGTTTGCAACGCTGGCCAACGAGGTGACGTTGGATACGTTCGAGTTGCCTGCCGGCGAGAAGGCGACGATGTCGCTGCAGCTGCCGAACGATTTCATCATCATCTTCGAGCCGGTGACGCACGCCGCTCATTTCATCGACGTCCAGGGCGAGCCGACCAAGGACCGTCAGCAGCTCGCCATCATGTACAACAAGGTGCAGGCGCCGACCGGGACCACGACGATGCGGCCGGGTCCGCTGCGGCTGTCGCTGGAGAACCAGGCCGGCGTGCGGGTATTGCCGTCGGTGTTCATCGCAGCCGAGGCGCTCCATCATCTGATCGGCCAGCGCAAGCCGTTCCTCACCGCCAAGCGCATGCTGTCGAACCAGACGTTTCGCGATGTCTTCAAGGCGGACAATCTCAGTCTCGACCAGCGACTCCAAATCACCTCGCTGACCTTCCTGTTCACCGATCTGAAGGGCTCGACCGCGCTCTACGAACGCGTCGGAGATCTCGCCGCTTTCGATCTCGTGCGCGCGCATTTCCACGCGTTGCTGGAGATCATTTCGTCCGAGAAGGGCGCGGTGGTGAAGACGATCGGCGATGCCGTGATGGCGACCTTCGTCCGTCCCGAGCATGCCATCGTCGCGGGCCTGCGGATGCGCGCGGCGATGGAGGAGCTCAACAAGCAGCGCGGCACGGATGATCTCATCGTCAAGATCGGCATCCATGAAGGCCCGTGCCTCGCGGTGATGCTCAACGAGCGGCAGGATTATTTCGGCCAGACCGTCAACATCGCCGCGCGCGTGCAGAGCCTGTCGACCGCGCAGGAGATCCACATCACCGGCCCGGTGCTGGACGCCCCCGCCGTCGCCGAGATCTTGCAGCAGCGTGCGATCAAGCCGATCCAGAAGCAGGCAGCGCTGCGCGGCATCGCCGACAAGATGGTGGTGTACGAGATACCGTGAGGGCGACCACCACACTCTCCGTCATTGCGAGTTGGGACCGGCCTTGAGGGGCCGACGCGCGCTGAATGAAACTGTTCCGCGGAAAGATTCTGGATTGCTTCGTCGCAAGAGCTCCTCGCAATGACGTTGTGGAGGCGGATGCGCACCAAACCTGCGCCGCCCTGGCCGGATAAGCCCGCCCGGCACTCCCAGATTGCCGAAACGTAATGCAGCGCGCGGAACTGACGCACGTTGCGGCGGTTGAGTTTCCCGCTCATATAATGCTGGTAGCGGCCTTGCCGCGTCATCGATTTCGGTAGGATCTTATGCTCGACGGCCTGCGCCAATTCATCGCCGACATTGTTGCTCCTCATGCCCAGGACCGCGCCTTCGGCGACAGCGATTATCGGCTGGCGGCCACCGCGCTGCTGGTCCACGTGGTTTCGCTCGACGGCCAGCCGACGCCGGCCGAACAGAGCAAGCTGCACAATCTGATCGAAAGCCATTTCAAGCTCGATCGCGGCACGGCCGACCGATTAATTGCGGACGCGACCCAGGTCGAGGGCGAGGCGGTCGATCTCTATCATTTCACCAGCGTCATTATGCGCTCGCTCGACGAAGAGGGCCGCAGGCGCATCGTCCAGATGATGTGGGAGCTGGTCTATGCCGACGGCCAGGTCACCGAGTTCGAGGACAACGTGGTCTGGCGTGCCTCCGACCTGCTCGGGATTGCCCAGCGCGACCGGATCGATCTCAAGCACGCCGTCGCGAACCGCGTCGGCGGTCAGGTCAAGGACAGCGCTGTCGGCGGCTGAGCTATCGCGAACGCGGCATGATTCTCGGTTGTATCGACCACATGACGAAACTTTAATGTAGTCGCCGGACCTCGCGGCTCCGGATTCCCCTGTAAATCCGCTGTTTTTCCTGCTCCCTGTGGCTCGCTCAGGCCGCCATGCTGCCAGCGCCGCTTGCCTGTCGCGCGCGGCTTATGCTCCAGTCCGGCCATTACGGGGCCAAAAAACTTCAATTCAAGAGACTGTGATCGTGACTGAGCGGGTAACGTTGATCACCGGTGCCTCGGCGGGCATTGGCACGGAGCTGGCGCGAGTGTTTGCCGCGAACGGACATCGGCTGGCGCTGACGGCGCGACGTGCCGACCGGCTCGAGGCGCTCGCAAACGAGCTCACCTCCAAGTGCGGCAAGAAGCCGATCGTGATCGCCTGCGATCTGCAGCAAGCCGATGCCGGCGAAAGGATCGCCGCCGCGCTCGCTGCCGAAGAGGTCGAGCTCGACAATCTCGTCAACAATGCCGGCTTCGGCGTGTTCGGCGATGCCATCGAGCGCGACCGCGACGAGCAGGTCGGCATTGTCGACGTCAACGTTCGCGCTCTGACCGATCTGTCGCTGCGCTTTGCCGATCAGCTGATCAGGAATAAGGGCGGCCTGCTCAATGTCGGCTCCGTCGCGGGCTTTCTGCCGGGGCCCGGCATGGCGGTCTATTACGCGTCCAAGGCCTATGTAATTTCGCTCACCGAGGCCTTGCGGGCGGAGCTCGCGCCGCGCGGCGTTCGCGTCACCGTGCTGTGCCCGGGACCGGTGCAGACCGAATTCCAGGGGCGCGCCGGCGTTGGCTCCGGGCACGATACGGCGATTCTCAATGTCCCGGCTGCCGATGTCGCACGGCAGGCCTATCGCGGCCTGATGGCGAACAAACGGGCAGTGCTGCCGGGGCTTGGCATCAAGATCGTACCGTTCGCACTGCGCTTCTTCCCGCGCGGCTTCATCCTGTCCGCCACCAGCCGGTTCCAGCGGCAGAGACATTAGCGACCACCCGAAGCACCCGTAGTGGCCCGGAGCTTGCTTCAATATCGGGGCGTGTGTGTGCAAACTCACACGATGTTAACCGTCGCTTAGCTATGCTGGCGGCTTGAACCGATAGCACTCGCAGAGGCCATGTCGTTTCGGACGGACAGGTTTGGTGGCGCAGAATTGGTGCCCTTCCCCGGAAGGACGCCGAGCGCGGCCGCATCCGAATCCCGGCTGCCGGTTCTGATCGTCCTGCACCAGGAATCCTCGACACCCGGCCGCGTTGGTAATGCGCTGCGTGCGCTCGGGCATCGTCTCGACATTCGCAGGCCGCGCTTCGGCGATCCCCTGCCCGACACGCTCGACCGGCATGCCGGCGCCGTGGTGTTCGGCGGCCCGATGAGCGCCAACGATCCGGACGATTACATTCGCCGCGAGATCGACTGGATCGAAATTCCGCTTCGCGAACAGCGGCCGTTTCTCGGCATCTGCCTGGGCGCGCAGATGCTGGCGATGCAGCTCGGTGCACGCGTCGCGCCGCATGCGCAGGCACGGACCCAGATCGGCTACTACCCGATCCGCCCGACCGCGGCCGGCCACGCGCTCTGTCCGGACTGGCCGGCGCAGGTCTATCACTGGCATCGCGAAGGATTCCAGTTGCCTGCCGGCGCCGAACTGCTTGCGGAGGGCGATGATTTCCCGATCCAGGCGTTCCGCACCGGCAATGCCTTCGGCGTGCAGTTTCATCCCGACGTGACCTACGCGATGATGCATTGCTGGACCACGCGTGGCTATGACGGGCTCAGCGCGCCCGGCGCCCGCGAGCGGCATCATCATTTTGCGGACCGTGCGGTCCACGATGCCGCGGAACGCGCCTGGCTAGATCATTTCATCGATGGCTGGCTGGCGCGCCGGCCGGTGCTGGCACAAGCCGCCGAGTGATCGCGCCTTCACGCAAGTCCTTGTCTCATCCCTGAATATGCTAGGCTCGCCGCCAACGAGCGCGCGCGAACGCGTGCCGGCAAAGGGAGAGCGTCATGGCCTACGAGCACATTCTCTATGAGGTGAGCGACAAGATCGCGACCATCACGCTCAATCGCCCCGACCGTATGAATGCGTGGACACCGGTCATGGAGCGCGACGTGCGCCATGCGATGGAAACCTCAAACGCCGATGACGATGTCCGCGTCATCGTGCTGACAGGCGCGGGCCGGGCCTTCTGCGCCGGCGCCGACATGGATGCTCTGAAGGGGCTCGATCCCAACGACGTCAGGCGTGCCTCGAATCTGCCGCCCTTCGACATGAACCGCCGGCCGGACTGGCAGACGCGCTACGGCTTCTATCCGTCGATCGGCAAGCCGGTCATCGCCATGCTCAACGGTGCGACGGCCGGCATCGGTCTCGTGCACGCACTCTATTGCGATCTGCGCTTTGCCGCCGACAACACCGTGTTCACGACGGCCTTCGCGCGGCGCGGCCTGATTGCCGAGCACGGCATCAGCTGGATGCTGCCGCGCATCGTCGGTCATGCCAACGCGATGGATCTGCTGCTCTCGGCTCGTCGTGTTCCAAGCGAGGAGGCGTTGCGAATCGGGCTGGTCAACCGGCTCTGGTCGCCCGAAAAGTTGCGCGGGGAAACTTACGCCTACGCCCGCGATCTCGCCGATTTCGTCTCGCCGAGCGCGATGGCCGTGATCAAGCGCCAGCTCTACGAGGTGCCGTTCCAGACGCTCAGCGAGGCAACCATCGAGGCCAACCGGGAGATGATGGTGGCGCTGAACGGGAGCGATTTTCGGGAAGGGGTCGCGAGCTTCATGGAGAAGCGGCCGCCAAGGTTTACGGGGAAGTAGGGGGATTTTCCGGGGAGGGTCCGTCTTCGCCCTTTGGGCTTCGCCGAACACCACGCTTCACCCTTCGGGCTCCTCGTGGCTGCGCCACGCGTAGCCCGAAGGGCGAAGCGTGGTGGAGCCAGGCGGGATCGAACCGCCGACCTCGTCATTGCGAACGACGCGCTCTCCCAGCTGAGCTATGGCCCCTTTGCTGGCCGCTCTGGTAAACGCGACCGACAACCGGGCGCCATTTAAGTCCCCGCCAAGGTCAAGTCAAGGACGGGTGTAAGGGCGGTTTTAGCCATCCGGGCACCGACTTCCCTTGTTTGGACCGGGGGGAACCGATATCTAGCCATGACCGTCCCAAACACTGCCCCAATGACACTGGCCTAGAGAGTGTTTCGCTGATGCGCCCGATAGTCTTCATTCTGATCCAGATCATCAATCTGTACATCTACCTGCTGATCGCATCGGCAATTCTGTCCTGGTTGATCGCGTTCAACGTCGTGAATACCCGCAACCAGTTCATCGCAGCGGTGGCGGAGTTTCTTTATCGGATTACCGAACCGGTCCTCGGCCCTATCAGGCGCAGGCTGCCCGCGATGGGCGGGCTCGATCTGTCTCCGATCGTCGCCTTCTTCGTACTTTGGCTGATCCAGCTTTATCTCGCCGAGTACGTCTATCCCAACGTGCCGTAGGCCGAGCGGAACCGTGATGGAGCCTCGATGGTCCCTTGGCGCATCTCCACCACGGGCGTCAGCATCGCGTTGCGCGTGACGCCGCGTGGCGGACGTGACGGCGTCGACGGGTTCGAGCAGCTCTCCGACGGCCGCAGCGTATTGAAGGTGCGCGTGCGTGCCATCGCCGACGGCGGCGAGGCCAATCGCGCGGTGCTGGCGCTGCTGGCGAAATCGCTCGGCGTGCCCAAGGCCAGCGTCAGTCTCTTGTCGGGGGCGACGTCGCGGCTGAAGCAGGTCGCCATCGCGGGTGATCCGGCACGGTTGACCGAGGCGTTGCGCGAGCTCGCTTCAGTCGAATCGACAGGCATAAGGAACTGACATGACGGCCAGTATCATCGACGGAAAAGTCATTGCTACGGAACTCCGTGGCCGCGTCACTGAGGAGGTGGCCCGCGTCAAGCGCGAGCACAATCTGGTGCCGGGGCTCGCAGTGGTTCTGGTCGGCAGCGATCCCGCCAGCGAAGTCTATGTCCGCTCCAAGCACACGCAGACCCAGGCAGCCGGCATGGCCTCGTTCGAGCACAAGCTGCCAGTGGACGTCTCGCAAGCCGATCTGCTGGCGGTGGTCGCAAGGCTCAATCGCGATCCCGCCGTGCACGGCATTCTCGTGCAATTGCCGTTGCCCAAGGGCCTGAACACCGAGGCCGTGATCAATGCCATCGATCCTGCCAAGGATGTCGACGGCCTGCATCCGAACAATGCCGGCCGGCTTGCGGGCGGCTTCGAGGCGCTGTCGCCCTGCACACCGCTCGGCTGCATCATCCTGACCAAGAGCGTGCACCCTTCCCTCGCGGGCATGAACGCCATCGTGATCGGCCGCTCCAATCTGGTCGGCCGGCCGCTGGTGCAATTGCTGCTGAACGAGAACGCCACGGTGACGATCGCCCATTCGCGCTCGCGCGACCTGCCCGGGCTCGTGAAGCAGGCCGATCTCGTCTATGCCGCGGTCGGCAGGCCGGAGATGGTGCGTGGCGACTGGCTGAAGCCGGGTGCGACCGTGATCGATGTCGGCATCAATCGCATTCCGAAGGACGACGGCAAGACCCGCCTCGTCGGCGATGTCGCCTATCAGGAAGCGCTTGGCGCTGCCGGTGCGGTGACGCCGGTGCCAGGCGGTGTCGGCCAGATGACGGTGGCCTGCCTGCTTGTAAACACGCTGCGCGCAGCGTGTGCGATCGCGGGTTTGCCGAAGCCAGCGGTGTAGTTCACCTCGCTCCGCAAGCGGGGCGAGGGACCAAAGCTTACGCCTTCTTTTTCTTTTCGCGCTCGATGCCTTCGAGGATCAGCTTCTGCGCGTCCTCGGGGCCGCCCCAGCGCAGGATCTTCACCCACTTGCCGGGTTCGAGATCCTTGTAGTGCTCGAAGAAGTGCTGGATTTGCTGCAGCGTGATGTCGGGCAGGTCGGAATACGACTTCACCTTGTCGTAGCGCTGCGTCAGCTTCGAGGACGGCACCGCCAGAATCTTCTCGTCGCCGCCGGCTTCGTCTTCCATGAACAGCACGCCGACCGGGCGCACGCTCATGACGGCGCCGGGAATGATGGCGCGGGTGTTGATGATCAGGACGTCGCAGGGGTCGCCGTCGTCCGACAGCGTGTGCGGGATGAAGCCGTAATTACCGGGGTAACGCATCGGCGTGTAGAGGAAGCGGTCGACCACCAGCGTGCCGGCTTCCTTGTCCATCTCGTATTTGATCGGTTCGCCGCCCACGGGGACTTCGATGATGACGTTGACGTCGTGGGGTACGTTTTTCCCGATCGAGACCGCATCGATACGCATTAAAAAGGCTCCGTTATTGCCGAGGGTCAATCGCGCCCGGCAGCGATTTTGGCGCTGTCATACGCGGGCTTTGCCCCCCGATCCATCGTGTTCTTATGAAATAATGAATCCAGCGATCACCGGCTCAACAGGCAACGGTATCGACGGAAGTAGACGCCGCCGGTTAAGGTTTCACCAGCTCAATTGGTCCAGGCGAAGGCAACCTTGTCCAGCGCCTTCGGCCCGAAGCGTTCCGAGGAGCGCGCCACCATGCGACCGCCCAGGGCACGGTAGAACTCGGTCGCGGGATCGTTGTCCGAGAGCGCCCACACCACCATGCTCTTCAGATTGCTCTGCATGAGGTCGCGGCGGGCGGCAGTGAACAGGCGGCGGCCGAAGCCGAGGCCCTGAAACTCGGGGCGCAGGTACAGCTCGTAGATCTCGCCGTCGAAATGCAGGCTGCGGGCACGGTTGCGGCCGTAGTTGGCGTAGCCTGCGATCTTGTCGCCGAACACCAGCACGCTGACGCGGCTGCCCTTGCGGATCGCGCTGTCCCACCACTGCGGGCCGCGACGGTTAATCAGCTTCTCCAGCTCGGCGCCGGGAATGATGCCCTGATAGGCGGAACGCCAGGCTTCGTCATGGGTGGACGCCACCGCAGTTGCATCTGCAGCTTTGGCCGGCCGGACCTCGATCAGGGTTGTGCTCATGGAGGCAATCAAACCAAGTCGCCGCGCTGGCGGCAAGACCTATCGTTAATTATCGGTTAACCTGTGGACTTTCTGCATCAGTATCTTAACCATGTTGTACCGAAAAAAGACAAGACGCCATTTCGCGCGGCAATGGTCTGCCATGCGCCGGTGCAAAACTCCGCGGTCTCAACGAATGAACGCCTATGGCAACGCAGAAAGTCCGCCCAGAGTGATTCGTTCCGATTAGTCTGGCGTGCGTTATCCGTGTTCGCCCTCGGCCATTCATGCGGCTCCTCGCCACCCTTGCTCTACTTCTGCTGTCCCTGCTGACGGCGCAGCCTCTGTGCGCCCAGGTCACGTTCGGGGCATCGGGCGCAGAGAGCGAGCCGTTCAGGCGGCAGGAATGGCGGGTGCCGTCGCCGGATACCGACATTGCCGCGCGCGCACTGCTGTTTCGTCCCGCCGGTGCCGGTCCGTTCCGGCTTGCGGTGATCGCACATGCCTCGACGCAGAACGTGTTGCGTCGCGCGCAAATGCCGCAGCCGGAATACCGCGCACTCGCAGCGTTTCTCGTCGCGCGCGGCTTTGCCGTGCTGGTGCCGGAGCGGCTCGGCCATGGTGCGACCGGTGGCCGTTATGTCGAGGACCAGGGCGGTTGCGACGAAGCGGACTACGCACGCGCGGGTCGCGCCACCGCGGAGGAAATTTCACTCGCGCTGGACTATCTGCAAAAGCAGGATTTCATTCGCAAGGATGCTGCGGTCGTGATCGGACACTCCGCAGGCGGCTGGGGTGCACTGGCGCTTGCGAACGCCGATCCGAAACAGATCTCCGCGATCACGGTATTTGCGCCCGGACGCGGCGGTCACGCCAATGACGAACCGAACAAGGTCTGCGCGCCACCTACGCTTCTCGCGGCTGCGGCCGAATTCGGCAAGGCGGCGCGCATTCCCGTCACGTCTCTGGTCGCGGCCAATGACAGCTATTTTGTGCCGGCATTTTCGAAAGAATTGGCGGATGCGTTTCGCCACGGCGGCGGCAAGGACGATTTTCGCATGTTGCCGGCCGTGGGCAGCGAGGGTCACTGGATGATCGAGACCGAGGCCGGCGTCCAGGCCGCAAGCAACGAGCTTGCGCGTGCGCTGAACCTGCCCAAACCTGTGGCGACCAGGAAGCCATGACGCTGTATTTCCTGGTCAAATATCTGCATGTGCTCGGCGCCATCGTCATCCTCGGCACCGGAACCGGCATCGCCTTCTTCATGCTGATGGCACATCGCACCAGCGACGCGGCGTTCATCGCGCGCACGGCGTCGGTGGTGGTGATTGCGGACGCGATCTTCACGCTGTCGGCCGTGATCCTCCAGCCGGTCACCGGCGGCCTGCTGATGATGCTGTCGGCGACGCCAATCACAGAACGGTGGCTGCTGGCCTCGCTCGTGCTGTACGTCTTTGCAGGCCTGTTCTGGGTCCCCGTCGTCTTCATGCAGATCGAGATGCGCGATCTCGCGCGCAAGGCGGCCTTGCAGCGCGTCGCGCTGCCGGAGCGCTACTTCACCCTGTTTCGCCGCTGGTTCGCGTTCGGTTTTCCCGGCTTCGGCGCCACGATGGCGATCCTCTGGCTGATGATCGCAAAACCGTTTTGAAGGACGCGATGAACCAGCGAACCATTTTGGTGCTCGGCGCCTCCGGCCTGATCGGCCGCTTTGTGACCGACGATTTGCGCACTCACGGATTTCGCGTGGTCGGTCTGGCGCGCAGCCTGTCACCCGCGCAGACAATGAGCGCGCTCGATATCGAGCTGCCGATCCTCATCCTCGACGCGGCCGCGCTGACATGCTTGCTGAGCGAGCATGAAGTGGATGTCGTCGTCAATTGCCTCGGCGTGCTCCAGGATGGCCCCGGCAGCGACACCAACGCCGTGCATCGCGATTTTGTCGCGCGCCTGCTTCAGGCGATCGTCGGCAGCGGTCGTGCGATCCGGCTGGTGCACATCTCGATCCCCGGGTTCCCCGAGGCCGATCGTACCGCATTCGCCACGACCAAGCGCGAGGCCGAACGTCTGATCGCGGCATCCGACATTCCCCACGCCATCCTGCGGCCCGGCTTTGTGGTCGCGCCGTCAGCCTATGGCGGCAGCGCCATGCTGCGCGCACTCGCCGCCTTCCCGCTCGACCTGCCCGAGAAGGAGATGGCAACGCAATTCCAATCCGTCGCCGTCGAGGATATCTCCGCGACCATCGCCTGGCTTGCCGCGCGCGACATCGACGATGCGTCGGTGAAGGCGGTGAGCTGGGACCTGATGCAATCCGAGTCGATCATGATGGCTGGCGTCATCGAGCAATTCCGACACGCGTTCGGGACGTCCGGCTGGCCGCATGTCGCGATGCCGTCCTTCATGCTCGATCTCGGTGCGAAAATCGGCGACCTCGCCAATTATCTCGGCTGGATGCCCCCGATGCGCTCCACCGCGATCGCAGAGCTGCGCCGCGGCGTGACCGGCGACCCGTCGGCGTGGATCGCGGCTACCGGCATTGTGCCGAAGACGCTGACCGAGACGATCGGGCGTCATCCCGCCACCATCCAGGACAAATGGTTCGCGCGGCTGTTCCTGATCAAGGCGCTGATCTTTGCGAGCCTGGTCGCGTTCTGGCTGGTCTCCGGTTTCATCGCGCTGTTCGTGTCCTATCGCGCGGCCGCCGGCATCTTGTCCGCGCACAATTTCCCAGCCGCGCTGGTCGATCCCGTCACCATCGGCACCAGCCTGATGGACATGAGCATCGGTGTGCTGATCGCCTTCCGTCGCACGGCAGCGATCGGGCTGATCGCAGGCATCGTCGCCTCGCTCGGCTATATGTTCGGTGCGACGATCCTGACGCCCGATCTCTGGATCGAGCCGCTAGGCGCGCTGGTGAAGACTGGACCGGCCATTGTGCTAATGCTGGTCGCACTTCTGATGCTGGATAATCGCTGATGAGCAAGTGGCCCGACGACGACGTGATCCTGTTCGACGGCGTTTGCATCTTCTGCTCACGCTGGGTGCGGTTTGTCGCGCAGCGCGACACGGCGAAGCGGTTTCGGTTCACGCCGATTCAATCGGAGTATGGGGCGAGGCTCGCGCGGACGTTCCGCATCGATCCGGATGATCCCGATACCAACGCCGTGGTTCATGGCGGCGAGGCGTTTCTGAAGTCTGATGCCGCGCTGACGGTGCTCTCGCATCTTCCAGGCTGGGCCTGGACGCGCGCGCTGTTTGCCGTGCCAAGACCGCTGCGGAACGCGATCTACAGCCTCATCGCACACAACCGCTATCGCATTTTTGGCAAGTACGACGCGTGCTTCGTGCCGGATGCCGATTTGCGTGCAAGGGTGATCGAGTAGCTCGTCATTGCGAGGAGCGAAGCGACGAAGCAATCCAGACTGCCTCCGCGGAAAGATTCTGGATTGCTTCGCTTCGCGTAACTACCCAGGTCGGCTTGTCCGGCTAGGGAGGGCTGAGCTCATGAATGAGTTGAGTTGGGCATCGGACGAGTGTTTCGAGTATTTTCCATCCACGCTTTCGAGCGGTGCCTATGAGGGTGCGGA
>JAUEPE010000058.1 GCA_030403585.1 Frankia sp. RB7 | reverse complement strand
ACTGTCACGTCCGGCGGCGGCTGGTAGAGCATGATGAGCGCAATGCCGATCGCGCTCAGCGCACCAGTCGCCATGAACACGGCGCCTGCGCCATGGGCGGTGCCGATCGCCGGCAGCACCAGCAGCGAGATCGCAACGCCCGCCGGCCAGGAATTGACGAAGATCGCCATCGCGGTTGCGATCTCCTTACCCGCGAACCAGTCGGTTCCCATCTTGGTGAGCTGCACCGTCAGCAGCACGCCGCCGGCGCCGGAGGTGAGCCGGCCTGCCATCTGCAGTCCCCAGATATCGGTGGTCGCCATCACGAGGCTGCCCGCCGTCATCAGCAGCAGCGCCGCAATCGTGGTCGGCTTGTCGCCAAGGGTTCGCCCGATCGCGCCGCCCGGCAGCGCCAGCACGATGCCAGGGGTGAAATAGAGCCCGATCAGGATGCCGATATCGGCGAGCCCAACGCCAAATGTCTTCTCAAGCAGCGGCGCGACCGCAGCCACGCTCTGGAACTGGAACGCGATGGTGAGGCGGACGACAAACAGGATCGCGAGAATAGCCCAGCGATTGCGCAATGCCTCAACTCCCCAACCCGCTTATCGAGGGTGCGGTGGGGAGGGACGAGAGTCAACTTTCTGTCTTCCGCGTCGCGCACTGATAGAGCAGACACAGCAGCGCCAGCAGCACGGCGGCCGATAGTCCCAGCGACCAGTGAATGCCGATCGCAGCACCCAAGACGCCGACGGTGATGCCGCTGAACGCCCTCATGCCAAGTCCCGCCATATTATAGAGACCGACGACGCGGCCGCGGACGTCGGCCGGCGCATTCAACTGCACCAGCGCCTGCGCCATGGTGTTGAACGACAGTTCGAAGAAGCCCGCAAAGAACAGCAGCACGATCGCGACCGGATAGATCCGTACCGCGGCGAAGCCGAGCAGCGCCACGCTCCAGAGCGTTGCGAGCAGGATCGCCGTGTGCGGCGTGCCTTTCAATCGTCCCCACGATTCCAGCGCGATGCCGGCGAGCAGCGCGCCGGCGGCGTCTGCCGCGAGCAGTACGCTGTAGGACACGCCGGGATCGCCGTGGCCGAGGTCGCCGGCAAAGCCCGGCATCTGCGCATGATAGGCGTTGCCGATCATGAAGGAGGTGAGACCGGCAAGCCAGGTCATGGCGGTCAGCACCGGCTGCGTGCCGATCGCGCGCATGGTGTCGATGATGTCCGCAAAGCCGCGCACGGCGAAGCGCCGCACCGCCACGCTTTTGTCGCGCACCGGCGCCCAGAACAGCCACAGCAGCATCGGCAGATAGAACAGCGTGTTGAAGATGATGCCGTGCGAGGTGCCGAGCGTCAGCATGATGATTCCGCCGACAGCGGGCCCGACCAGAATGCCGAGATAGCGCGCCATCGCATTCAGCCGCACCGCGCTCGGAAGATCGGCAGGCCCGACGAGATCGTAGAGCAGCAGCTGGTTTGGTGTCTGCCAAAGGACGCCGGCGCAGCCGTGGATCACCAGCAGCAGCATCGCGTGCCACATCTGGATCGTGTCGGTGATGAAGAATAAGCCCCATCCGGCCGAGGCCACGATGAACAGCAGCATGCCGCACTGGATGATGCGGCGCGGATCAAACCGGTCGGCGAGCCCGCCGACCGCAACCGAGAACAGCAGGAACGGCAGCCAGTGCGACAGCACGGCAAAACCGCCCAGCGTCGGCGAATGGAATTTCTGGAACACCACCCAATAGCTGATCACATGCTCGATATTGTCGGCCATCATCGCCAGCACATAGGCGATGAACTGCAGCCGATAGGGTACGGACTTCATCGCCGCGAACGAGCCGGACGCGGCCACGGGATTTTGGGGGAGGGGGTTCAAGCGATCACCTGGACAGGACTGTTGCGGCCTTACACGCTTGCTGGCGAGTGCTCAAGACACTCGGGTGTGCTTGGGCATCTGCCATGCGCTGCTGCCACACACTCCGCCGTCATCCTGAGGTGCTCCCCTTGCGCGCCTCGAAGGATGGGCCGCGAGCGCCTGTGACCCATCCTTCGAGGCTCACCGCGCGGCGCTCTGCGCCGCGCGTCTCGCACCTCAGGATGACGGTTGAGCTTGTGGCGGCCAGGCGCCGTAGCCCGCACCTTGGCACGCCCGCGCATCTCACATACGCTTCGCTCACGCCCGCACCAATCAAACACAACAGACGGGCGCCGAGGAAACAGCCATGCAACAGATCCGCGTCTGCACCCACGCAGGACCGGGCAGCGAGCCCGTCATCCGCTCCGTGCCGTGGCCGAAGGTCGGCCGCAAGGGGGCGCTGATCAAGATCGGCGCGTGCGGCGTTTGCGGCACCGATCTGCACATCCTGAAAGGCCATTGGCCGAAGCCGCTGCCCTGGCCGTTCACACTCGGCCATGAGATCGGCGGCATCATCGTCGAATGCGGCGACGAGTTCACCGAGGACTTCATGAGCAAGCCGCTTAAGGTAGGATCGAAGGTGATGATCCCGCCGCTGATGCCCTGCGGGAAATGCTACTACTGCATCCATTATCCGCAGACCGCCAACAAATGCCTGACGCCGGTCTATTACGGCCGCTATCTCGGCTTCGACAAGGCGCCGCACATGTGGGGCGGCTGGGCCGAATATGTCTATGTCGATCTCGACATGCTGCCGGGTACCAAGATCTATAGGCTGCCCGACGACATGTCGCTACGCCTTGGCGCGCTGTCGGAGCCGCTGACCTCCTGCATCCGCGCGTTCAATCGCGCGAGCCGCGCCGGCGGTTTCACCTGGGCCGACACGGTGGTGATCCAGGGCTCGGGCCCGATCGGCATTTTGGCGGTTGCGGCCGCCAAGGAGATGGGGGCAGGCCGCGTCATCTGCGTCGGCGCGCCGGAGGAGCCGCGCCTCAAGCTCGCGCGTGAGTTCGGCGCGGAAGCCACTGTGAACATCGAGGAGATCACATCGCCGCAAGATCGTATCGCGCGCGTCCGCGAGATCGTCGGCGGCTTCGGCGCTGATCTGGTGATGGATTGCTCGGGCCATCCGACCGCGGGCCCCGAAGGCATCGAGATGTTGCGCGACGGCGGCACCTATGTCGAGATGGGTCAGTTCACCGATGCCGGCTCGATCGAAACCTCCTGGCACCGCATATGCACCAAGGACCTCAACGTGCTGGGATCCTGGGGTTTTACAGGCAATGACCTCCCGCTCGGCGTCGATATGCTCTACCGCACCCGCGACAAATATCCCTGGCTGAAGATGCAGACGATCTATCCGTTCACCGAAGCGGGCGTCGCGCAGGCGGTGAAGGACGCCACGGCGATGAAGACGGTGAAGTCGACCATCGTGCCGTGGCCGGAATTGGTGGAGTGAAACGCTCGGAAGCCCGGATGGAGCGAAGCGAAATCCGGGGCCGCCGGTCCCGGATTACGCTTCGCTTCAGGCGGGCTACGAGAGGCATTTGGAATGAAGCACGAGATGACAAACGAACAAGCCAACGAACCAGGCCGCACCCGCTCGCCCTTCAACGCCATCCGCGCGATCGACTACACCGTCATCTTCGTGCGCGACATGGCGGCGATGCGCGGCTTCTACGAGGACGTGCTCGCTCTATCCCTGCTGCGCGAGCTGTCGCCGAACTGGATCGAGTACGGCCTCGGCAGCAACACGCTCGCATTGGCGCGACCAAGCCGGACCGCGGCTGATGCGCCGACGCCGGCGGGGAGTGCCTCGCTGCAACTGGCCTTTAGGGTGTCCGCAGCCGAGGTCGACGCGTGCGCCGACGAACTCGTGCGGCAGGGCGTGGCGCTGCTGTCGCCACCGACGAACCAGCCGTTCGGGCATCGGACGCTGTTCTTCAGGGATCCCGACGGCAATCTGCTGGAGATCTATGCAGAGATCTGAAAAAGTTCCCTCGAGGAATTCCGTTCCCTCGAGGAATTCTCGACCTGGGGTGAAACTTAAGCCGGGGTTCCCGCTTTCTCTGTGCGGGAGAATGGCTATGAAGCGAATCCTGAAACCGGTCACGTATCTGCTCGCTGCAATCTACTTCCTGGTGGATGCGATTTTTGCCGCCGTGGCCGCGCCGATATCGCGCTGGATGGCGGTGAATCTGGAGTTCAGGCAGTTGCGGGGTTGGATTCGGTCGCTCCCGCCGTATCCTTCACTTTGCCTGTTTTCGGTCCCCGCCATACTGCTAGAGCCCATCAAGCCGCTAGCGGCTTATCTTGCCGCAACGGGGCATGTGCTGAGCGCCGCGGTGGTGCTCATCGTCGGGGAGCTCTTGAAGCTGATCCTGATCGAGCGCCTTTTCAGTCTCACGCGCGACAAGCTGATGACTATACCGGCATTCGCCTGGGCTCACACCAGGTTCACCGAAGCAAGGGCTTGGCTGCAGGCAACCGAAGCCTGGCGTGGCATGCGGGCCTTGATGCGCGGGGCTTGCGACTTGCTTGAACAGTCGAGAGCAGGTCTCTCCGGCGGCTTCAGCAGGCTGGCGACGTTTCGGGATTGAACCCGAGTTCAGCTTAGCTTGCGCGTTGCGGCCGTGGCCTTTTCGCCGGTGTTCGGCGTGCCCGTCGGCTCAATGAGCATCAGGTGAACCTCCTCGCGTGCCACCGGGCGATGCTCGACACCTTTGGGCACGACGTAGAGCTCGCCCGGTCCGAGCGTCACGGTGCGGTCGCGCAACTCGATGTCCAGCTGGCCCTTCAGGACGAGAAAGAAATCGTCGGTGTCGTCGTGCTTGTGCCAGGTGAATTCTCCCTTCACCTTCACCACCATCACGTCGCAATCGTTGAAGGTCGTGACCGTGCGCGGCGACCAGAACTCCTGAAAGGTCGCGAGCTTGTCGGCAAGCGATATGCTGTCGGCCATGTTTCACCCGTATCTTGCTATCTCGTGAGGGGCGCTTGATCGCGCTTGCCTGTCTCGTTGTTCCGCCAGTAATCTCCGGGGGAGGTTGATCCTCAGGGGCCCCCGACGTGAGGCCTGGGGCCTGCGGCCGTCTCGCTTATGCACGAGACACGTGAGCAGAGACGCACTGCCAACGTCCGTCCCGGAATTGCCAATCGTCCGTGTACCGGCCTGCACCTTCGCTGCCGTCAGGCTGACGATAGCTGGTGCGTGCATGAATGATGGCGAAGTCCCCAAGAACACGGATAATCACGTCGTGCTCACGAATGTCGCGTACCGTCGAGCCGCGGCCGATCTGCACGAGGAATGTCGACCGGTCGATCAATGTGCCGTCCGGATTGGTGTTGCGAAAGTCCGACGCGAGATTGGCGTCGAACCAGGCTACGTCGGCCTCGTCAACGGCGCGGACATAGTTGCGATTGAGATCCGCCAAAGCGGCCTCTGACATCTTGTCGCCGGACATTTGTTGTTCTCCTGTTGTCTGCTCGTCAAGCCCGTGGGTCGCCTCGATCGGGCCCGGAGCCTGACGCAATTTGCCGATCCGATGGTTCGGTGTCGATCGAACCGTGTCCATTTGCCAAATCGTTTGCCGTCACCTTCACGCCCACCACCTTCGTGCCCTCCAGTTCGCGCACGATGCGTTCATCTGGCCCCACGACTCCGAGATCGAACTCGCGCTCCGGCGTGACGAGGATCATGCGCTGGCCGACGATCACGACGACCGTCATGTCGTTACGCTCGCCTTCCACAGCCCAGGCGCGGATCTCGCTGGCGTAAGGCTCCTTGCGCCATGCGTTGGGAGAGCCGGGGTCGCAGCGGATCTCGACGCCGTCCTCGGACGTGGTCAGAACCAGCTTGGAGCGGCTCGGTTTCCAGTGCGCGTCCAGGAGGTCGTTGACGAGCCAGAGGCAGCTGAAGCTCTCGCATTCAGCAGGCCGGTTGGCGTAGATCGCGCAACCGCGGCCGGGCTTGCAATGCGAGCACCAGCTGCCGGCCGGCTTGGCGAGCGCCTCGATGGCCATCACCTTGCAGCAAAGCGTGCAGTCGCCGCACTGACGTTCGCCTGACGAGGTCATACATGCACCCCTGAAACCTCCGATCGCGCACAATTTAGGCGAGATGACCGCAAAAGTCCGCCGTTCAGGCCCAAAAGAGGCGTCAAAGCGCGTCAAAAGTGCCGGGCGGAGCATCCCGGGCTTGTTCACCCTGTCGTCAATGCCATGCATCAAAGCCATGGTGATTTGGCTGCTTCTGGCGTAAAGAGCGTCCAAATCAAAATCATCATGGGTGTGACCGGGCCTTCTGCAGTGACTGCAGCGTCGGGCCCCTCGGCTTTCCGTTCCGCGCCCCCGGACCAACCAAGGTTTTCCATTCCGTGTCCTTTCCGGCCCTGACCCCGCCGCTCGCCCGTGCCTTGGCTGAGCGCAATTACGATTCACCGACCCCCGTTCAGCTCGCCGTGCTCGGTGAGGATGCGGTCGACCGCGACCTTCTGGTGTCGGCCCAGACCGGCTCGGGCAAGACCGTCGCTTACGGTTTGGCCATGGCCAAGGATTTGCTCGATGGTGCCGAGCAGTTCGAGCAGGCAGCCGCGCCTCTGGCTTTGATCGTCGCGCCGACCCGCGAACTCGCCTTGCAGGTCCAGCGCGAGCTGACATGGCTCTATGCGCAAGCGCGCGCGCGTGTCGTCTCCTGCGTCGGCGGCATGGACCCGCGCCGCGAGCAGCGCGAGCTGGCCGCCGGCGCCCATATCGTCGTCGGCACGCCCGGCCGCCTGTGCGATCATTTGCGGCGCAACCGCCTCGACATCTCGGAATTGAAAGTCGTCGTCCTCGACGAGGCCGACGAGATGCTCAATCTCGGTTTTCGCGAGGACATGGAGTTCATCCTCAAGACCACGCCGGCCACGCGCCGCACCTTGTTGTTCTCGGCGACGTTTCCGCGCGGCATCGTGGCGCTGGCGAAGCAGTATCAGCAGCAGGCGTTTCGGATCGAGGTTGCGGGCGACGAGGGCGGTCACGCCGATATCGAATACCGCGCCATCCGGGTCGCTCCCGGTGACGTCGAGCATGCGGTCGTCAACGTGCTGCGCTTCTTTGAATCGCCGAGCGCACTGGTGTTTTGCAACACGCGCGATGCCGTCAGGCATTTGCAGTCCGCGTTGCTGGAGCGCGGTTTCTCGGTGGTCGCGCTCTCGGGCGAATTGACGCAGAACGAACGCACCCAGGCGCTCCAGTCGCTCCGGGATGGCCGCGCCCGCATTTGTGTCGCGACCGACGTTGCCGCCCGCGGCATCGACCTGCCGAGCCTCGACCTCGTCATTCACGCGGATCTGCCCAATGACGCGGAGGTCATGCAACATCGCTCGGGCCGCACCGGACGTGCAGGCCGAAAGGGCGTCAGCGTTCTGCTGGTGCCGCCGATACGACGGCGGCGTGCGGAGGTGCTGCTGAATCTGTCCGGCATCGACGCCGTCTGGGGAACCGCGCCTCAGGCGGATGAGATTCGCAAGCTCGATCATGAGCGCATGAAGGACGTGTTGTTCACCGAGGAGACGTCCGCCGACGATCTCGAGCTGGCGAAGGCCTTGCTGGCCGAGCGGTCGGCCGAGGACATCGCCGCAGCACTCGCGCGGCTCTATCGCGCGCGGCTGCCGTCGCCTGAAGACATTCTCGATCCCGGCGAGCGAAGCAGTCGGCCGCGTGACGATCGTCACCGCGACGATCGGACATCGCGCGGCGATCGCACGCCGCGCGACGATCGAAAGCCGCGCGACGATGACCGCTCCGAGCGGCCTCGACCCAAATCGGGGAAATCGTCACCGAAGCATGGCATGACGGAGGCCACCGTATGGTTCCGGGCCAACATCGGACGAAGAAAGAATGCGGAAGCGCGCTGGCTGTTGCCGATGATTTGCCGTCGTGGCGGCATCGACAAGGGCGACATCGGCGCCATCAAGATCATGGACACCACGACCGAGTTCGAGATTTCCGAGCGGGTTGCGGAATCTTTCGCTGCCAAGATCAAGCGTCCGGACAAGGAAGACAATATCCGCCTGGAGGCGATGACGGGTGCGCCGCAAGCGCAGGCGCCGGCCGAGAAGCGCTCACGTGCTCCGCAACGCGATGAAGGTGACGACGATCATGCTGCCCGTCGCCGCGACGTTCCATGGAACCCGAACGAGGCGAAGCAGCACGACAGGCCGCGAGGAAAGCCGGAAGCCAAGCACCAAAGCAAACCGTACGCCAAACCTCACGTTAATCCCCACGACGGCGGCAAATTCGGCAAGCCGGCGTTTGGGAAGAAAGACAAGAAATTCGGCGACAAATCCGGTGACGGCAAATATGCGCCGTCTATCGGCGAGTGGCCGGGTGCTTCCGCGAAGAAGAGCAAGAAGAAGCACCGCAGCTGAACTGCCGCGCCCGTCGGCGCAGACCGCGATGATGCCGCCGGGTTGCACCGGCGACATCATCTGAAAAGTCAGCTGCGAGCTTAGCGGCCACCACCACCACCACCTCCTCCTCCGCCGCCGCCGCCTCCGCCGCCGACATCACGCATGGCGGAACTGTAGCGCGGGTCGATCTGCTTCATGTAGGTCGGTGACGTATCGCGGTCGATGCGAGTGATGGGGCGCCGTGCAGGTGCCGGCTCCTGGAGGTTGATTACGCCGCAGCTTCCAAAGAAATCGATGTCGCAGCGATAGGAACGGAATTGCACCGCATTGGCGCTGGTTGCGGTGAACGCGGTCGTTGCAACCAATGCAATCAGAGCCGCTCTAGGCAATGTGAGTCTCATGGAAATTCTCCAGCCTCGGTTCGGCGAGACCGGAACGGCCCGCGCATTTCTTCGACGGAAGCTGATCGAGGCCGGTTCGAGGCCTGGTCTCACACCCGCGTGAGGCTGCGCGCAGGGAAGGCCTGCTATTTGCCGAGTTCGCGCAGCATGTAGGTCGCGCTCGCGCCGTAGGACAAAAGTTTGTCGCGCAGCGCCGCATCGGGTGCGACGCCTCGGAAGCCGAGATGCTCCCACAGCGGTCGCGTGCCGTAGACCGAGACCAGCGCAAGCGTTGTGATTCCTGACGATCGCGCGAGCTGTTCGATTTCTGCGACATAAGCGCGAGCCAAGCCGCCGCGGAAGTCGGGCATCACGGCGACATCGTGCACATAGAGACAATCGGCAGCATCGGGCAATCGATCGAGGAATCCGTCGAGCGGCGGAATCTGTTGCTGCATCCAGGGATGGGCGAGGGCGTAGCCTGCGATCTCGTTGCCTGCAGCGAGCACGCAACAGCCGTCCGGATAAAGCCGCATCTTTTCTGCGAATACTTGCGGGCGCTCGGGGAGATCAGGATGAATCCGTGCCGCGATCGCGCTGATCTCAGCGAGGTCTCCAGCGTGCGCGCGACGCCAATGCGGCTTGTTCATCTCGACTGTTCCGTATCAACCATCGCAATTTATTCCATCGCGCCGATGTGCGCAGCCAAAAATATCTTTGCGCCATTCTGAGGAATAGTGCGCGCGGTGCGGCGTCCTACCTCGTGCAAGCCAATTGCATGACAGGAGACACCATGACGACATCCTCGATCCGCCTCGCGCTCGCGCTCGTTGCGTCGCTCGCGATCACTTCGGCTGCCTTCGCGGCGCCGCCGACCAAGACCGGCAAGACCGACAAGGGCAACGTGCTCACCGACGCCAAGGGCATGTCGCTCTACACCTTCGACAAGGACATGGACGGCAAGTCGGCCTGCAACGGCCCGTGTGCGACAAACTGGCCGGCGCTGAAAGCCGAGGCCAGCGATGCCGCCGGCGACGGCTACACCATCATTGCCCGCGACGACGGCTCCAAGCAGTGGGCGCACAAGGGCAAGCCGCTCTATACTTTCGCCAAGGACACCAAGCCCGGCGACGTCACCGGCGACGGTTTTCTGAATGGCGCCTGGCATCTGGCGATGCCGTAAGCGATCTCGAAGATGCGCGGGGCGGGCGGCGCCATGCCAGCCTGTCCTCGCATCGCGCGCTTTACGCAGGCGGGGCCGGTATCAGGCCATGGCGTAGCATCGTCGCTTTCATCTTGGCGGGATCGGGTGGCGCGCCGGCGGACAGCAGTACAGCCATCTCCATGAAATATTGCGGGCCCAGGACCCCGGGGCTCAAGATGCACAGGCATGTCGCGGGCCCAGCCGAGCGATTGGTGAAGCCGTGCACGATGCCGCGCTTGATGAAGACCGATTCTCCGGGGGCAAGGTCGTTCTGCTTGCCGTCGATCGTCCAGGTCGAGATGCCGGACAGCCCGTAGATCGTTTCGTCCCAGCTGTCGTGATAGTGCGGGATCGGCATCCGCGCATTCGGCTGCAGCGTCATTTCGAAGATGTCGACGCTGCCACCGGTGTCATCCTTGCTGTGCAGGAAGCGGAGCGCAAGCGCGCCGAAATCGATGATGTCGGACATGGTTGTTTCGTCCAGGTGAGGGGGCTGCATCGAGGGTGCGGCGCTCGCTCAAATCGAAACGAAAATTACCGCAGCCCCTCATACACCATCAGCCCGCGTGCGATCTGCAATTTTCGGATGGCGCGCGGCAGCAGCTTCTCCGGCTGGTGCAGATAGCGCCATGAGGTGACGGTGAAGGCGGAAAGCGCGCCGCATTCGTCGCCGAACGGCGCAAGCACGCCGGTTACACTAACCGGCGTGTGCGGGCGAGCGTTGAAGGGCAGCAGCAGCAGCTCGAGATGGGCCCTGCTACCGTCCTCGCGCGTGGCGGTGACGCCGGCGATAGCGCCGAGCGTCTCGTCGGCGACGATGGTGGTGATCTCCTCGATTTCACCACGGCCAGTCTCGGTGAACAGTGCCGTAAAGCTTTGGTCCTTGAGATCTAAGCCTACGAGTGCACAGACGCGAGTGCCTGCGACGCGGAAGGGAAAGCCGAGCTTGGGCTCGCAAGACAGGACGAAGATGTCGCCGAGCAGCTCGCGCACGTCGGCCGGATCGATATCGGCCCGATCAGGCGCCCGCGCGCTGCCGCGCTTGTTGTCCCAATACGCGAAGAACGCGCGGCTCGACGGATGTTTCATGACTGAACGCTTACCCCGGGGCCGCACCATGTGGGACAAAGCTGTCCCGCTTCAGTGCACCTGAGATCCCTGTGTTGTTGTGCAGGAGGGGAATTGCAGCGTCCATGCCGCGGGGGCGTTTTTGGCCTCGCGCGGTCAGCCTTTGCTGCGTTAACGTTAAATTAACTATGCGCTTTCGCTCCGCGTCGCGGCTGCTATGGTGATCGCGGTCGCAAGCCTCGCCGCTTTCTTCCAGGTTCTCGGCGAGGCCTGTACACGGGCGTCAAACAGTTTGGTCACTGGCCGCGGGGAGGGGTGGGGATACTCCTTGTTCCTTCGCAGTGCCGGCAAGATCGACACGGACAGGCAGGGCTTTCCCAGGGCCCTGCCTCTTCCTTTTGTGCACTTGCGCAAGGCCGGTAAAGGCGACTATCTCCAAGCTGTTGCTTCGATCGCGCCTGAAAGCGAAACCGCCTTGGATTCCCCGCCACAACCACCGTCAGATCAACCGGTCGTCGTCGAAGAGGCCCCGCGCGAGCCGATCCTGACGCTGCCGTTGCCGCTGACGGCCTATGTCGTCCTGCTGGCGGTGATCCATCTGCGGGTGCTGCTGCCGCCGGAGCTGGAGAACTGGACCATCGACGTCTTCGGCTTCATCCCGAAGCGCTACGATTCTTCGCTGGTCAATTTGCAATTCGAGGGCGGCGCCGGTGCCAAGGTCTGGACCTTCGTCACCTATTCGCTGCTGCACGCCAATCTCACCCATCTTGCCTTCAACGTGCTGTGGCTGCTGCCGTTCGGCAGCGCGCTGGCGCGGCGCTTTGGCACGGTGCGCTTCTTCGTGTTCCTGGCGGTGACGGCCGCCGCCGGCGCGCTCGCCCATCTCGTCACCCATGAGCATGCGGTGGTGCCGATGATCGGCGCCTCGGCCTCTGTGTCGGGCGCGATGGCAGCCGCGATCCGGTTTGCTTTCGTGCGCGGCAGCTTCCTGTCGTTCAGCCGTTTGGACGCCGATACCGCCGCAAAGGTTCCAGCGCTGCCGCTGTTGCAGGCACTGCGCGACCGGCGCATCGTCGGCTTCCTGGGCGTTTGGTTCGCCCTCAACATCATCTTCGGCGTCGGTGCCATCGGCGTCGAAAGTGACAGCGCGGGCGTCGCCTGGGAGGCGCATATCGGCGGCTTCGTCGCAGGGCTGTTGCTGTTCGCGCTGTTCGATCCCGTGCCGCGCGTGCGAGACGATGATGCTGCGGATGCGTCATCACAGGACATTTCAAACGGTATTTGAAGCGGCGCTTGCGGCGCGGCCCGAATTCATCCATCATTCCCCTGAAAGAATGTTCCGAAGCAGCAAGCTCATAGAAGCTGCGCTTCGCAAAGCGCCTGAACGTGAAACCGGCGCTGAAACTGTTAGTTGAAGACTCGCGAACAAGTCCGGACCGCGCAAAGCGGACGGCTCCGATTCAGGGAGGCGACAATGACGGTACGTTCCATCCTCAATACCAAGGGCCACCAGATCATGAGCGTCGAGCCCGACGCGAAGCTGGCTGCCGCAGTCAAGCTGCTCGCCGAAAAGAAGATCGGGGCAGTGCTGGTGATGAACCAGAGCCGGCTCGAGGGCATCCTGTCGGAGCGCGACATCGTGCGCGTGCTCGGTGAGCGCGGCGCTGGCGCGTTGGAGGAGCCCGTCTCCGGCGTCATGACCCGCAAGGTCGTGACTTGCAAGGAGGCCGACACCGTCGCCGAGCTCATGGAAATGATGACCACCGGCAAGTTCCGCCATCTGCCAGTCGTCGACAACGGCAAGGTCGTCGGGCTGATCTCGATCGGCGACATCGTCAAGCGTCGCGTGCAGGAATACGAGAACGAGCAGGAAGCCCTGCGCGACTACATCAAGACGGCCTGAGCCGGCTTACGCGCCGAGCTTACTCCACCGCTTTGGGCGCGGTGCCCGCGGGCGTCGGCGCCAGCACCTCGATGGCCTCCTGGATCGATTCCAGCGCGCGTTCGGCGGCGCGGGTGCCGTGTGCGATCAGATCCTCGCCGCGGTGGAAGTCGAACCAGCCGAAATGGCCGACCCGCGGCGAGATCAACAGGTCGGGCGGATCGCCAGCGAGACGGGCGCGTGTGATGCGGTCCTGCATGATGTTGAAGGCATCGACCATCACCGAGGAGATGCCGGGACGTCCGGCGCTGCCGAAGAACTCGCGCTTCATGGTCTTCTCCGCCGAGAACAGGCGCGGAAAGCGCCGCTTGGCGGTCGTCGTCTCCTCGGGCACGGCCCTGACCGGAGCGGGCGTTGCGCCGTGTGAGTAGATCGTCGTGGAATGGGTGAAGATGTCGCTGGAAAGATTTGCGGCGATGACGATTTCGGCGCCGAGCGCGCGCGCAGCCGAGACTGGCACCGGATTCACCAGCGCGCCGTCGACCAGCCAACGGTCGCCGATCAGGACGGGGGAAAAGATGCCGGGCAGCGCGTAGGAGGCACGCATCGCGTCGACCACGCGGCCGCGCGTCAGCCAGATCTCGTGGCCGGTGCGGACCTCGGTCGCCACCGTCGCGAACTTGATCGGCAGGTCCTCGATCAGAATGTCCCCGATCGCCTCTTCGAGACGGGTTGCCAGCTTCTCGCCGCCGAGCAGGCCGGAGCCGTCGAGGCGGATGTCGAGATAGCTGAGGATGTTGCGCATGCCTTGCAGGCTGCGTCCCCACTCTTCGAGCGTATCGAGCCGGCCGGCCGCATGGAGGCCGCCGACCACGGCGCCGATCGAGGTGCCGACCACGACATCGGGCACAATACCGTTGGCCAGCAGCGTCCTCATGATACCGATATGGGCAAAGCCGCGCGCCGCGCCGCCGCCGAGCGCCAGGCCGATCACGGGCCGGCGAATGCTGCCGAGGCCTACTTTTTCTCCGTTCGCGCCGTTCACGCCGCGACCTCTCAAGATATCCAGCACCGAAACTCTCCTACTCCGGGCCGTCCTCACTCCAGAGTAGGCGCCACGCTTCCGCTCCGCCAGAAAGACGGCAAAGCTTGGTTTACAGCGTCGGGACGCAGGGGGCAGGAGTGTGGCGGGGGCCGGTTGCCTTTGATGTAATCACGCAGGCGTCAATCGGGTTCCATAGAACTGCCCCGGGCCGTATTTCTTGGGGTTTCAGAGGCTTGAATTTGCCGCGTTTTCGGTGAAAAGCAGAGCGCATGACTCTCGGGGGTGACGGCATCATCGGATGGCGGCGCGGCGGCAGGCTCCCGTCGGCGCTTGTCATTGTCGCGTGCCTTGTCCTCGGCCAGAATGCCGCTCAAGCGCAGCTTTTCTCGGATCGGCCGCCGCCGGTGCCCCCGGCTTCGGTGCCCGATCCCGGCGGCGCCGTCAGCCTGGCGCCGCCCTCCGGTCCGGGCGCCGGTCCTCCGAGCCTCCCGCCGACCCTGACGCAGCCGAATACGCCGAGCATGCCGCCGCCCGCGGTGACGAGCGTGCCGCCGGCAGCACCTCTCAATGCGGCCGCGCCCGGTCAGGCCGTGCTGTCGCTGAGCGCCAAATACGGCAAGGACACGCCTGCGATCAGCAGCGGCCTGGTGTGGCGGGTGTTTGCCGATCGTCCCGACGAGAACGGCACGTTCAAGCTGATCCGCGAGGACCGCAGTGCGACGCCCAACATCGTGCTGCCGCCGGGCAATTACGTCGTGCACGTCGCCTTCGGCCTGGTCAGCGCCGTGCGCACCGTCAGCCTGAAGGCCGAGACTGACCGCGAATCCTTCGTGCTGCCGGCCGGCGGCTTACGCATCGAAGGTCGCGTCGGCACCAGCCGGATTCCGCTGAACCAGATCTCGTTTGCGATCTACAAGGGCAGCCAGTTCGAATCCGGCGAGCGCGCCTCGCTGGTGCCGAACGTCGCCGCCGGCGACGTCGTGCTGCTGCCGGAGGGCACCTACTACATCATCTCCAACTATGGCGACGCCAACTCGGTGGTGCGCTCGGACATCCGCGTCCAGGCCGGCAAGCTCACTGACGTCACCATCACCCACCGGGCCGCCGTGATCACGCTCAAACTCGTCAGCGACAAGGGCGGCGAGGCGCTCGCCAACACCGCCTGGTCGGTGCTGACACCCGGCGGCGACGTGATCAAGGAATCGATCGGCGCCTTCCCCCGCGTCGTGCTCTCCGAAGGCGAATACCGCGCCATCGCCAAGAACGAGGGCAAGGTCTACGAGCGCGGTTTTAACGTCGTGAACGGTGTCGACGGCGAAGTCGAAGTCGTCGCGCGCTGATCCTCACTTCCGATACCTGAGCGCATCCACCAGCACGGCAAACGCTGGCGTTGGCTGCCGTCGGCTCGGATAATACAGGTGATAGCCCGCAAACGGCGCGCACTAATCGGCGAGCACGCGGATCAGCCGGCCGTCGGCGATCTCGCGCTTCACGAGATCTTCGGGGATGTAGGCCAGGCCAAGGCCGGCCAGCACGGCGTTCATCCTGAGCAGGCCGGTGTTGAACACGAGCTGGCCGTCGACGCGCACCTTCATGACGCGGCCGCGCTTCTCGAACTCCCAGGCATAGATCCCGCCATAGGTCGGCAGGCGCAAATTGATGCAATTGTGCCCGGTGAGGTCCTGCGGCTGTTTCGGCTTGCCGCGCGCAGCGAAATAGGCGGGTGCGCCGACCACAGCCATCCGCATCTCCGGCCCGATCCGCACCGCGATCATGTCCCTGGCGACCTGCTCGCCGAGACGCACGCCGGCGTCGTAGCGCTCGGCGACGATGTCGGTGAGGCCATAGTCGACGACGAGTTCGACCTTGATGTCGGAATAGCGCGGCAACAGCTTTGCGAGCGCCGGCCAAAGGATGGTCTCCGCCGCATGATCGCCGGCGGTGATGCGGACGGTGCCGGCCGGTGTTGCGCGCAGCTCCGTCAGCGCTGATAGCTCGGCGTCGATCTCGTCGAAGCGCGGCCCGATATTGCGCAGCAGCCGCTCTCCGGCCTCCGTCGGCGCGACGCTGCGGGTGGTGCGGGTGAGGAGCCTCAAGCCCAGCCGCTCCTCCAGCCCGCGCACCGTGTGGCTGAGCGCCGATTGCGACACGCCGAGCTGCGCAGCGGCGCGGGTGAAGCTGCGCTCGCGCGCGACGGCGAGAAAGGCGAGCAGGTCGTTGGCGTTGGTGCGAGCCAATTCATGAATCCAGATCATGAGTACATGCCGGTTTTATCACCTAATCGCAGACCCGCGCGCGACTTAAGTTGGCGGCCGAACATGATCTTCAAAGGAGAGCTGCAATGCAGACGCGCAAACTGGGCAAAACTGGTCTTGAGGTCTCAGCCCTCGGCCTCGGTTGCATGGGATTGAGCTACGGCTACGGCCCCGCGACCGAGACATCGCAGGCGATCGCGCTGATCAGGACGGCATTCGAACGGGGCGTCACGTTCTTCGACACCGCCGAGGCCTATGGCCCCTTCGCCAACGAGGAGCTTTTGGGCGAGGCGCTGGCACCGTTCCGCGACAGAGTGGTGATTGCCACCAAGTTCGGCTTCAAGGGGGGAAAGGTCGACGCCGGGCTCGACAGCTCGCCCGCCAACATCAAGGCGGTGGCGGAGGCCGCGCTGAAGCGGCTGAAGACCGACCGCATCGATCTGTTCTATCAACATCGCGTCGATTCCGCGGTGCCGATCGAGGACGCCGCGGGCGCGGTGAAGGATTTGATCTGCGAGGGCAAGGTTCTGCATTTCGGCCTGTCCGAGGCGGGCGCCGCGAGCATCCGCCGTGCTCATTCGGTGCAGCCCGTCACCGCGCTGCAAAGCGAATATTCGTTGTGGTGGCGTGAGCCGGAGCAGGAGATCCTGCAGACTCTGGAAGAGCTCGGCATCGGCTTCGTGCCCTTCAGCCCGCTCGGCAAGGGCTTTCTGACCGGGGCGATCAACGAGAGCACGACGTTCGACAGCAGCGATTTCCGCAACATCGTACCGCGCTTCTCATCGAGCGCACGCAAGGCCAATCAGGCGCTGATCGATCTGCTCGGCGCGATCGCTGCAACGCGGAACGTGACGCCTGCGCAGATCGCGCTGGCCTGGCTGCTCGCACAGAAGCCGTGGATCGTGCCGATACCCGGCACCACCAAGCTGCACCGCCTCGAGGAAAATCTCGGCGCGGCTGCGGTGACCCTGTCGGCTGCGGATCTCGCCGCGATTCAGGGGCTGCTGGCCAGCGTGGCGGTGCAAGGCGATCGCTATCCTGCACATCTCCAGGCGCGGGTCGGCCGCTAACATGTGTTGTGAATTTCCGGTGAGTGTTCGCTTACCGGACATTTCTGTCCTGTGTATCGCTGTAAGCGCTACCAAGCTACGCCGCGGAGGGGTTGAAAAACACCGGCGACATCGGCTTATTCCAGGTGTGGTGCGACTTCGTCAGAACCGGTGCAAGATACGTATTTCCGATAATCAATTTAATTCGCTTTCCGTCCTGCTGGGTTATATGTCGGGCATCCGTCCAACGGGGGAGGCCGGCGCAGCCTTGGTGCTGCGCGACCGGCTAAGGAGCAGGGGACCAAGCGCGTCGGCATGTTCGAAGTGATCCTCACCAGGCGCAAACGGTTCGGTTGGCGGTGGCAGGTCTGTGACCAGTCCGGCAAGATATTTGCCGATGGTTTCGAGCGCACGCGGCCGTCCGCCAAATATTTTGGCGAGCGCGCGCTGTTCTTCCTGTTGTCGCAGGCCTATTTGCGCAATCGTTCCGCGGCCGCGAGCGAGGATTAGGGCGCGAGCGCCCTCAGATATCGACCACTAGCTTGCCCTTGGCGGCGTGATCCCTGATCAGCGCGTAGGCCTCGCCGACACTCTCCATCGTGAAGCGCCTGTTATCGAGCAGCGGCACCAGCTTGCCGGCTTCGGCGAGCCGCGTCGCCTCCGCCATGATCTCCCCGTGGTGCGCGCGGCCTTCGCCTGAGAGCAGCGGCAGCAGTGTGAACACGCCGGAATAGGTAGCGGCGCGGAACGACAGCGGCGCCAATGCATGCGTACCCCAGCCGAGCGCGCTCACGACATGGCCGAAGCGGCGCACCGCCGCAAAGGAGGCATCGAGCACCTTGCCGCCGACGGTGTCGTAGACGATGTCGAAGCCGCGGCCTCCGGTGTGCTCGGCGACGTAAGCCTCAACCGCAGTGTCGCGATCGATGAATACAGCGCCAAAGCCTTCGATCGTCGTGCGCTGCGACGCCGAGCCGGTCGCGAACACCTCCGCGCCGAACGCACGCGCGATCTGGATCGCGACGTGGCCGACGCCGCCCGCGCCGCCATGGATCAACACCTTCTGTCCGGCCTTCAAGGCGGCGCGATCGATCAGGCCTTCCCAGGCTGTGATGAAGATGAGGGGCAGGGCGGCGGCTTCCCGCGTGCTGAGGTTGGCAGGCTTCAGCGCCAGCAGGTCGGCATCGACGGCTGCAAATTCCGCCAGCGATCCCTGCACGCCGCCGACGCCGCCGATCATGCCGTAGACTTCGTCGCCGGGCTTGAACCGCGAGACCTCGCGCCCGGTCTGCTCGACGATACCGGCGAGATCGATGCCGGGGATCGCGGGCCGCGGATGGTGGGCATGCGCCGCGGCGCCCGCATGGATCTTGGTGTCGAGCGGATTGACCCCGCTTGCACGGACCCGCACCAGCACCTCGCGCGGGCCGATCTCGGGTGTGGAGATGGTGGAGATACGCAAGGGCGCGCTGTGGGTCTCCAGGAGGCCTGCGCGCATCGTCGACTGTCTCGTCATGAACGTTTTGCTCCGTTGTCGCCCTCCAATATGCCCATGATTTTTTGCATGGGAAGGAACAAGGATGTACGATGATCGTGCATTTTTGAATGAACGGGATTCCGATGGAGTGGGGCGATCTGCGCATCTTCCTGGCGATCGCGCGGGGAGGGACTCTTGGCGCCGCCGCGCGAAAAATCGGCCAGACCCAGCCGACGATGGGGCGGCGGCTGCGCGCGCTCGAACAGGCGCTCGGACAGACGCTGTTCCAGCGTACCGCGGATGGTTTTGTGCTCACCGACGAAGGCACGGCCGTGCTGGCGCATGCCGAGCGGATCGAGGAGGAGGCGATCGCGCTTCAGCGGCAGGCGACGGGCACGGAGACGCAACTCGACGGGACCTTGCGCCTCTCCTCGTCGGACTGGTTCGGCACGGTGATGCTGTCGCCGGTGATCGCGGCTTTCGGCAAGCGCCATCCCAAGGTGATCGTCGAACTCCTGACCGACGCGCGGCTCTACAGCCTGCCGCGGCGCGAGGCCGATCTCGTGTTTCGCATCAAGCCGTTCGATGAGCCCGAAGTCATTTCCAGAAAACTGCTCCACATTCCCTATGCGCTCTACGGCAAGAAGGGCAGCAAGCCGCCGCGTGCCGGTGACGGCAGCGGCGCCCGAATCGTCACCATGAACGCGGAATTTTCCGACATGCCCGACGCGCTCTGGCTGAAGCGCACGCTGCCGAAGGCGGAGATCGCCTCACGCAGCAACAATCGCCAGGCGCAGGCCGAGCTCTGCGCCGGTGGTGGTGGGCTCGCGGTGCTGCCACGTCCTATCGGCGACCGCGATCGCCGACTGGTGGCGTTCGACATCGGCGCGAGCCCGCCCGGTCGCGACACTTTTGTCGGCTATCATCGCGATCTCAGGAGGCTGGCCCGGCTGCGAGCGTTGCTGGATCTGGTGATCGAGCGGCTGGCGGACACGACTCCGTAGCCCGGATGGAGCGCAGCGAAATCCGGGGCCGCCGTATCCGTACGGATGGACTCTCGGATTAGGTTTCGTTCCATCCGGGCTACAAGATGTCGCGTTGCCCGATGCGAGACTCGGGCGAGACGAGCCGCGGGGATGCGAAGTCGTGCCAGTCATTCGACAATGGTCTCGTGCCCCGGACGCTGCGCAGCGCGCAGCGGTGCGCTGCAGAGCCGGGGCCCATGCGTCAGCGAACCGTGCGGCTTTCGGGTCCCGGCTCTGCGCAGCAGCGTAAGAACGCTGCAGCGCGTCCGGAAAATGCATCCGCGGAAAGACTCTGGATTGTTTCGCTGCGCCGCTGCGCTCGCAATGGCGACGGAGCGACGCATCGCATTTCAAACGACCGTCATAGTCGCTAACACGCACTAACCAACACGCGACTTTAAACTGTCATAATCACTAAAGTGGAACCGGCGACTGCGCTGCTTTTACACGCCATTAATCGGGCCGGCATTTGGATGCGCGGGGAAAGTGCGTTGGGGACTGCAATGAGTGCCGCGAAGAAGATGCCGGGCAAACCGGCCACCGAAATGTTCGACGACATCCCGGTGCTTCAGCGCAAATGGCGTGCCGCGTTGAAGCCGGGTGATCGGCTGCCGCGCTATGAGGACGTGATGCTCGGCAGCCTTGGACGCCTTGCCGACCATATCGCGCTGCTCAAGGGTGACGGCGCGTTCGAACTTTCGCGCAGCGGACGCTACGTTCAGAAATGGCTCGGCGAGGAACGCTGGGAGATTCCGGTCGCCGAGCTGTCGCCGGATTGCGCCATCGCGCTGTCGGAAGCGGCGGCAAGCGCGCTCAGGAACGGACGGCCGCACCAGGCCAGCGCTCATTGCGTACGCGACGGCATGGTCCGGACCTACGATGTGCTGGCATTGCCGACTGCCTCGCGCTGGGGCGCGACGCTGGTCGGCGCCTACGTCAACGAGCGCGGCGCGCAATATAATCTGCTCGACGCGATCTTCGCCTCGACCGATGACGCGGTAGTGTCGCTGGCGACCCTGCGCGACGCCAACGGCGCGCCGTTCGATCTACAAATCGTGCACCACAACAGGAGCGCCGGGCTGCTGCTGAAGATCGCGAGCGGAAACCTGCTGTGGCGGCGGATCGGGGAGGGCAACACGCTGCTGGCTTCGCCCGAGATCATGGAGTTTTTGCTCAAGGCGGTCTCCGGCGATCGCGGCGAGCAGCTCGAGATCGAACACGAGGGCCGTTATCTTCGGCTCAGCGCCACCGCCTTCGCCGACGTCGTCTCGCTGACGATCTCGGATGTCACGGCCCTGAAGCGCCGCGACGCCTCGTTCCGTCTGCTGTTCGACAACAATCCGATGCCGATGTGGGTGTTCGACGCCGACACCAAGCAATTCCTTGGCGTCAATGACGCCGCGGTCCGGCATTACGGTTACAGCCGCGCTGTGTTCCTGCGCATGACATTGCCCGAGATCTGGCCGCAGGACGAATGGGACAGCCATGCCGAGGCGCTTGAGCGCGTCGGCGACACCTATCATTCCTCGCGCAACTGGCGGCATCTGCGCGCCGACGGCAGCGAGATCGAGGTGCTGACCTTCGGCCGCCGCGTTGCTTTCGACGATCGCGACGGCTATCTGGTCGCGGTGGTCGACATCACCGAGCGGCGCAAGGCCGAGGCACGGATCGCGCACATGGCCCACCATGACGGGCTTACCGATCTGCCGAACCGCGAGTATTTCCAGGAACGCTTGAAGCAGGCCCTCGACAAGGCCGCCGGCAAGCGCGTCGGCGTGCTCTATGTCGACCTCGACCTGTTCAAGAACATCAACGACTCCTTCGGGCATCCGGCGGGCGACCGTCTGCTCAAGGAGGTGGCCGAACGCCTGACCATCGCGGTCCGCGGCGCCAATCTTGCAGCAAGGCTCGGCGGCGACGAGTTCGCCGTGATTTTGGCGGCCGACGTTTCGCCGAACGAGGCCAGCGCTTGTGCGGCCCTGCTGATCGACATGCTGAAGGCGCCTTACGACATCGACGGCCAGGAGATGGTGATCGGCGCCAGCATCGGAATCGCGCTGTCGCCGGGCGACGGCATGACGTCGGAGGAGTTGATGCGTAACGCCGACATGGCGCTGTACCGGGCGAAATCCGACGGCGGCGGCGTGCATCATTTCTTCGAGCGCGAGATGGACCTCCAGGCGCAGAAGCGCCGCGACATGGAGCTCGATCTGCGCCGCGCCTTTGCCAATGGCGAGTTCGAGCTGCACTACCAGCCGCTGGTGTCGATTGCGTCGGATCGCATCTCCGGCTTCGAGTCGCTGTTGCGCTGGCGTCATCCCGACAAGGGCATGGTCTCGCCTGCGGAATTCATTCCGGTCGCGGAGGACATCGGCCTGATCACCCAGCTCGGTGAGTGGGTGCTGCGCGAGGCCTGCGCTGAAGCGATGAAGTGGCCTGTTGACGTCAAGGTCGCGGTCAATCTGTCGCCGGCGCAATTCCGCAGCCGCAATCTGGTTCAGGTGGTGATTTCGGCTCTGGCGCAATCCGGCCTGTCGCCAAAGCGGCTCGAGCTGGAGATCACCGAGTCGATCTTCCTGGCCGAGACCGACGCCAATCTCGCAATCCTGCATCAATTGCGCGAGCTCGGCGTCAGCATCTCCATGGATGATTTCGGCACCGGCTATTCCAGCCTCAGCTATCTCCGCAGCTTCCCGTTCGACAAGATCAAGATCGACCGCTCCTTCGTGAAAGATCTGGCGCAGCGGCCCGATTGCGTCGCGATCGTGCGGGCGATCTCCGGGCTTGGACGCAGCCTCAACATCACCACGACCGCGGAGGGTGTCGAGACCGAGGATCAGCTCAAATGGCTCCGCGCCGAAGGCTGCAACGAGGTGCAGGGCTTTCTGTTCAGCGCGGCGCGGCCCGCCGCCGAGATCGCCAAACTATTGGCCGATTTCGGCCAGCGCGCCTCACGGGCGGCGTAGTTCCTCGGGGTAGCAGTCATACACCAGCGCCTTGAACGCCGGTGTAATGCGGCCACGCTCGTTCTGGGTCTGCTCCATCAGGACGTAGACCATGTCCAGCTTGGGGTCGACGCCGAAATAGGTGCCGCTGCCACTGTCCCATTTCAATTCGCCGAGCGAGCCCGGCGGCGGCGGCTTTGCGTTGCCGGGATCGGTGCGCACCGCAAGGCCGTAGCCATAGCCGAAGCCGTCACCGGGGAAATAGAAATAATCACGCTCGACGCCGGAGCCTGGGCCAATCTGGTCCGTGGTCATGTCCTTGAAGGCCGCTGGGCTGAGATAGCGCTTGCCGTCGAACTCGCCGCCGTTAAGCAGCATCTGCGAGAAGCGCTGATAGTCGGTGATGGTCGAGAGCAGGCCGCCGCCGCCGGATTGCCATTCCGGATGGTCGAGACGCTCGCGCTCGGCATCGAGCAGGATCTGGTCGCTCGGCAACGGCCGTGCCATGCGTTCGAGCTCGTCGGGCGTCGTCAGCACGAATTTGGTGCTGGTCATGCCGAGCGGATCGAAGATGCGTTGCTTCAAGGCGTCGTACAGCGTCTGCCCTGTGATGATTTCGATGGCGCTGCCGAGCACGTCGGTGGAATGACCGTAGCGCCACAGAGTGCCCGGTTGGCGCGCCAGCGGCAGCTTGGCGATGCGCTCGGCGAATTCCCTGTTGTTGAAGGGACCTTCGAAGATGTTGGCCGCCTTGTAGGCGAGCTCGACCCATTTGCCGCCGATATAGTCGTAGGTGATGCCCGACGTGTGCCGCATCAGATCCCGGATCGTCACCGGATGGATCGGGGGGACCAGGTCGAGCGCCATCGAGCCGTCGGGCTTGGTGACCTCCATTCCCACCCTGGTGCCGGCAAAGAGGGGATTGTATTTCGACACGGGATCGGTAAGCGCAAGCTTGCCCTCGTCGATCAGCATCATCGCAAGCACGCTGGTGATCGGCTTGGTCATGGAATGGATGGCGAAGATCGTGTCCGGCGTCATGGAGAGCCGGGTCCTGACGTCGCGCACGCCGAACAGCTTGGAATAGACCGGCTTGCCGTGCTGCTGTATCAGGACGATCGCGCCCGGCAAGCGGCCGGTGGTGACCTCGTTTTCGAAGAACGCAGTGATGCGTCGCAACCCGTCGGCGGAAGGGGCCGGGATATCGGCGGCGTGGCTCCGCGCCATCGTGCCGGCTAGCATCGCGGCCCCGACCAGAAATTCACGACGCTTCATCCGGGCTTCCTCCCTCGCCGGGAACAAAGCCGCAAGACGTCCGATGCGTCAACAAGACTTCGATTAAAAACGCGTCACGATTTCAGAAAGGACCGGTCGCGGACGATCCTCGCTCGGCTTGGTCGGCGTTCCGATGTGAACGAGCCCGGCGAGCTTTTCGTCCGCCTTGAGGCCAATCCCGTCCAGCACGTCGCGATCGAAGGAGAACCAGCCGCTCAGCCAGCAGGCGCCGTAGCCGAGCGCGGTCGCGGCCGTGACGATGTTCATGACGCTCGCGCCCGCCGACAATTCCTGCTCCCACGCCGGCACCTTGGGGTGCGGCCTAGTGAAGCTGACGATGCCGATCACCAGCGGCGCATCGGTGAGGCGCTTGCGCTCGGTCTCGATATCGGCCGCGGGGGCTCCGGGATTCTTGCGGGCAAAGACCTTGGCGATCACCTCGCCGGCGCGCTGGCGTGCATCGCCTTCGAATATGATGAAGCGCCAGGGCGCGAGCTTGCCGTGATCGGGCACCCGCGCGCCGATGGTCAAAATGGTCTCGAGTTCGGCTGGGGAGGGACCCGGTCCGGTCATCTCGCGCGGCTTGACCGAGCGGCGGGTTTTCAGGAGTTCGATGGCGTCGGGCACTGCATTTACCTCTTCGGCTGGTCGTCGGGCGTGCAGTCCCCACATAGGAACGCACGCCCGCAACCAAAAGCGAGTTTAGATCGATTTCAGGGATCAGACCGTCTCGCGCATCCGCCGGACATCAGGCGGGGTCGCCTCGTCGACCAGGGCAGCGATCGCCTCCGCCGTCGTCAACACCTTCTGACCGTCGCTGCCGAGCCGGCGGACGGAGACCGAATGTGTTTCGGCCTCTTTCTTGCCGACCACGAGCAATGCCGGGATCTTGGCCAGCGAGTGTTCGCGGACCTTGTAGTTGATTTTCTCGTTGCGCAGGTCGATCTCGACCCGAAGCCCGGCGCGCCGCGCCTGCTCCAGCACCTGCTTGGCGTATTCGTCGCCTTCCGAGGTGATGGTCGTGACCACCGCCTGCACCGGCGAGAGCCAGAGCGGGAAGTTGCCGGCATAATGCTCGATCAGGATGCCGATGTAGCGTTCCATCGAGCCGCAGATCGCGCGGTGCACCATCACCGGCGGTTTCTTGCCGCCGTCATGGTCGATGTAGAACGCACCGAACCGCTCCGGCAGGTTGAAGTCGACCTGCGTGGTGCCGCACTGCCAGTCGCGGCCGATGGCGTCGCGCAGCACGTACTCGAACTTCGGCCCGTAGAAGGCGCCTTCGCCCGGGTTGATCTCGGTCTTGATGTGATTGTTCTGCGCCTGGATCTCGCGCAGCACGGTCGCCATCACGCGCTCGGCGTGATCCCACATCGCATCGGTGCCGACGCGCTTCTCCGGCCGGGTCGAGAGCTTGACCGTGAGGTCGCCGGTGAAGCCGAAATCGGCATAGGTCGACAGGATCAGATCGTTGATCTTCAGGCACTCTTCGGCGAGCTGATCTTCGGTGCAGAAGATGTGCGCGTCGTCCTGGGTGAAGCCGCGCACGCGCATCAGGCCGTGCATGGCGCCGGAGGGCTCGTAACGATGCACCACGCCGAACTCGGCGAGGCGCAGCGGCAGGTCGCGGTAGCTTTTCAGGCCGTGCTTGAAGATCTGGACGTGGCCGGGGCAGTTCATCGGCTTGAGCGCAAACCAGCGCTTGTCCTCGGCCTCGTCGCCGGCCGACTGCGCCGCGAACATGTTCTCGCGGTACCAGCCCCAATGGCCCGAGGTCTCCCACAACGACTTGTCGAGGATCTGCGGCGCGTTGACCTCGTTATAGTCGCCGGTCAGGCGTCGCCGCATATAGGCGATCAGCTGCTGGAAGATGGTCCAGCCCTTTGGGTGCCAGAATACGACGCCCGGACCTTCCTCCTGGAAGTGGAAGAGGTCGAGCTCGCGTCCGAGCTTGCGATGGTCGCGCTTCTCGGCTTCCTCGATCTGCTTGAGGTAAGCGTCGAGGTCCTCCTGCTTGGCGAAGGCCGTGCCGTAGATGCGGGTCAGCATCGGGTTGTTGCTGTCGCCGCGCCAATAGGCGCCGGCCACCTTCATCAACTTGAAGGCGTTGCCGACCTTGCCGGTCGAGGTCATGTGCGGGCCGCGGCAGAGATCGAACCAGTCGCCCTGGTAATAGATCTTGATCGGCTCGGTGCCGGGAATGGCGTCGACCAGCTCGACCTTGAAGGCCTCGCCCTTGTCGCGGAACACCTGTTTTGTCTTCTCGCGGTCCCAGACTTCCTTCGTGAAGGGCTTGTCGCGCGCGATGAGCTCGCGCATCTTCTTCTCGATCGCGGCAAAGTCTTCCGGAGTGAACGGCTCGTTGCGGAAGAAGTCGTAATAGAAACCGTTCTCTATCACGGGGCCGATGGTCACTTGCGTGCCAGGCCACAGCGACTGCACGGCTTCCGCCAGCACGTGTGCGCAGTCGTGGCGGATCAATTCGAGCGCGCGCGGATCGTCGCGGTTGACGAGTTCGATCTTCGCATCGGCTTCGATGGGATCGTTGAGGTCAGCGAGCTCGCCGTCGAGTGCCATGGCGACCGTGCGCTTGGCGAGCGAGGGCGATATGCCCTTGGCGATCTCGAGGCCGGTAATGCTCTTGTCATATTGGCGCTGCGCGCCGTCGGGGAAGGTGAGGGTGACTTTGGCTGCGGGGGTCACGGGCTTCAGGTTGCTGAGGGAATATTGGAAGCCGGATTCGGACTTCGCTTGATCAGACTTGGGATCAAACTTGGATTGATCAGAGTTGGGTTGATCAGATTTGGGCTGGTCGGACATTGCTTTTCTCCTGAGGCTCACTCCTGCGAACGAGCGCAGGTAAGCGGGAACGAGCGATATATCAGGCGATTCGGCCTGCGCAATCCGGCAATTCCAAGAAAGTGGCGCGCCAAAGCCGGGGCGATGCTCCAACTATTTCGAACGGCGCCCTTTCACTGGCTGCGGGTCTGTTCTACATGCACTTGCATGGAAAATCCCCGTGCCCGCCGTTTCACGGCAACCGCCTTGATGCTTGGCAATCTCGTCACCGGTTGCTCGGTGCTGGCGCCGGCGGGGATGCTGCCGGAATTGTCCGCGGGGCTCGGAATCAGCATCCACGCGGCCGGGCTGCTCATCACCTTCGGCGCGATCACATTGTGCATCGGCTCGCCGTTGACGGCGTGGCTGACCAGCCGCATCGAACGGCGGGTCTTGCTCACGACCACGCTTGCGGTGCTCGCCCTTGGCAATCTCGCCTCGGCCTTTGCGCCCGACTATGCAAGCCTCCTTGTTATCCGCTTGGCGATGCTTGCCGTCGGCGCACTCTACACACCGCAGGCTGCGGGCACGGCGGCACTGATCGTGCCGGCGGAGCGGCGCGGCAGCACGATTGCCTACATCTTCCTCGGCTGGTCGTTGGCCGCCGCGGTCGGCCTGCCGCTGATCACCTTCATCGCCAGCCGCTATGGCTGGCGCGCCGCCTATGGCGCGATTGGCGCGCTCGGCTGCGTCAGCTTCCTGTTGCTGCTGGTGCGCCTGCCGGCTGGCTTGAAGGGCACGCCGGTCGACCTGAAAACCTGGAGCGAGGTCGGGCGCAACAAAACAATCCTGCTGCTGCTAGCGATCACGATGCTGCAGATGTCCGGACAGTTCGCGGTGTTTACCTTCATGGGCCCGCTGCTCAAGAAGCTGACCGAGGCGAGCCCGGACGCGATTGGCCTGGTGTTCGGCATCTATGGGGTGTGCGGTTTTCTCGGCGTTGTGGTGGCGACCCGTATCGTCGACACATGGGGGCCGTACCGAACCTCGCTGCTGTTCACGTGCCTGTTACTCGCGGGCATCGCCGGCTGGGCGCTGAGCGCGGGTACCCTCGTGTTGATGGCGATCGCCGTGGCGATCTGGGGACTTGGCTTTGCCTCGACCAATTCGATGCAGCAGGTGCGGCTGGTCGCGGCGGCGCCGCCGCTTGCGTCCGCCACCGTCGCGCTCAATACGTCCGTCCTCTATATCGGCCAGGCCATTGGCTCGGCCGTCGGAGGGCTGCTGTTTGCCCGCGACCTGCTGCACAGCACAGGTTTCGTGGCGGTCGGCTTTGTCGTGCTGGCGCTGGTCCTGGTGCTTGTGAGCCGTCCCCGGCCGGCTGCTGCCGCCCGGAGCTGAAGCGGCATTTCCTGTGTGCAAGGCGCTTGGCAAACCGCGCGGGAGAGCGCTAGAAGGCCCGTCATGGGGACCAAAGAGGTTTGACTGAAATGAGGATGATTCTGGCGGTTGCCGCGGTGCTGTATTCAGCCTCCGCGTTTGCGCAGACCGACAAGCCACCGATGGTGGGGGACAAGCCGCTGGTGCAGGTGAAGCCCAAGGGGACCAAGGCCGGTACCAAAGAGGCCGCCGCCAAGCCTGCTGCAGCACCGAAGGGCAAGCCGCAATCGATCGCGGCGCGGCTTCAGGCCTGTCTCGAAACCGACGACGGCACCAAGGACCGGCTCAACTGCTACGACGCCATTATCCCGCCGACGCCCAAGCCGAAGCCGGCGAAGGCCAAGGGCTACGCCGATTGCCGGTTCTTCAAGGAAGAGGACGAGCGGCTGGCCTGCTTCAACGGCTTTGCCGAGAGCATTCCGAAGCTGCCGAAAACCTAGAGATCAAGAGCTCGGGTTCGAGGGCCGGGCGCCTAGTCGGCGATCCGGCTCAGCACCGCTCTGAAGGCAACCCCCGGCACTTGCAGCGCGGTGCCTTCGAACTCGGCCGTGTCGCCGTCTTCCCGGCCGGCAAGCGTCAGCGTGATCCGGTCGATGCCGAACAGCGCCTTGAACGACGGATCGTCGTTGTAGCGCTCGGTCGAGATCTTGACCTTGATGCTGTCGCCTTCGCCCGTGTAGGTGCCAATGAAGGCGAAGGCCGAATTGCCGCCGCGCATCTTGCCATCCGTCACATAGACGACTCCGGAGCCAGTTCCATGAACGGTGTGGAAGTCGACCTTGTACAATCCCTGACGCACTGCCTGTCCCCGCGGTATTCCAAGTGCACCGGTTTGAGTGCAGCTTGGCCGGCAAAATATGGTCGTGGCCAGCAGAAGCAATCCGGTTGCTGCCGGGGATTGTCAGCCATCAACATCACATTTTGATCATGGCCTGACGGAATTGCAGTGAGCGCGGCGAAATGCCGGCACGCGCAATATCCGGACTAACGACCGGAAGAGCTGGTGGCCGCGATGCGCGTCAGTGCCAGCGCTGGCGTTGCCGACATCTTCACCAGCACATCCTTGAGCGGGTATTGCGTCCACGCGCGGTTGACGTAGTCGCGGTGGGTGATGCCGTCGCCGGTTTCGACGAACACGACGCTACCGGGACGCAAGGGTCCATCCATGTCCTCGGAAACACCGATGCCCTTCTGTCGCAACATGCTCATCAACTCGCGGTCGCGCCGCGCTGTGTAGTGGGTATAGGAGCTGACGAAGAAGCCCGAGCGATGGCTCTCGATCCAGGACGCGAACTTGTCCATCTCGCCGTAGACCGCATCGAGCAGCACGACGCCACGGACGCGATCGCTGATGCCGCCGACCTCGAGGCTCCAGGCGGTCGGCAGGAAGCCGCCGCTATAGCCGACGATCACGATCGGCATGTTGGCAAAGGCACGCGCGCTGTTGGGATCGCCGGTCAGCTGCGCGAGGTGGCTGGCTGACTCTTCCATGAAGCGCTTGAGGCCACCGGCCTGCCAGAATTTTCCGGCGCTGGAGTCTGCGGCATCGACGGCCATCTGCGGCGCGAGCAGGACGGCATTGGCGCCGGAATCGGTGATCTGCTGCGGCACCAGCTGGCGGTCGCGCACATCGCGCTCGAGCGTTGCGCCGTTGCCGTGGAAGAACACCACGATCACGCCAGGCTTGCGCACATCGAAATGCTCGGGAACGTGCATCAGCACGCGGCTGTCATTGTAGGTCTCGTCCTGCCAGAACACGCGCCCCGAGTAGCTGCGGTGGCCGCGGCGGTCGCCCTTGGAGATGTTGAGGAAGGGCGCGTCGGACGCAGGGTTGTTGCCGAAATAAGGGAAGGCCGAGGACTTCATGCTGACGAGGGTCGTGAGGTCGTCGCGCGGCGGACGTTGATAGGGCACCTGCGGCGCGAGCGAGGCGACCTTGTAGGGCGCCTGCTCCGGCTGCTGCTGCACGGCGCGTTTGGGCGAGAAGTCCGACATCTGCCGTTGCAGCAAACTTTCGCTCGCCGAGGGGAAGCGTTCCCTGAACTGCGGGGCGGGGAAGCGATCCTCGAACGTGTCGCCGCTTGCGACACGAGTATTGGTCTTGGCGACGGTCTGATTGACGACCTGGACATTGGCCTGCGAGTTCGCCGCGAGCGCCGCCGGATTTGGCGCCTTGCCGCATTGAACCAGCATCAGCGACAACGGCACCAATCCTGAGATCAGGGCGATCCGAAGCGCACGACCGCGCGCGCCGGACGACTTGGTCCGGTCAGCGCGCACGTCTGCTTTCAATCTCGGAACGGCCCCGACCATCCACCCATGACCCCAAAGTCACGACCCAAGTCACACGTCCATCGGCAGTCTTGAGACAAGTGAGCCGACTGGCGTTTAGGCGACGTTAAGTGTCCGGAGAAACTTCCCCACATCCGGAACGATCAAAAAAGACCACGCAATCGTGTCGCGATTGTGGGAGCGGTGCGGGTATTTCCGCGGCCTGCTACGGGTTTATTGCTCAAGGGCGTGCATTAAAGGTGGCTAATTACCTATTTTGACCGCCTCATTTAACCCTTGTTAACCCTGCTTGAATTGACTGGACCAATCTGCACGATGCTTCTCATGAGGCGCGACGCCTGAGGCAAAGGACCCAGATGACGGCATCAGATGCGGGAACCGCGCCCTGGACCGGGCGGCTGACCGGAGGTGGCTCCGGCGTTTCCGTTCTGGTCGCAACCGCGATCGTCGTTGCCGACATGATCGGGGTCGGCGTCTTCACCAGCCTCGGCTTCCAGGTCAAGGACATCCCCTCGGGCTTTTCGATCCTCGCGCTGTGGACCGTCGGCGGCATCGTCGCGCTGTGCGGCGTGTTCTCCTACAGCGAGTTGGGCGCGATGTTTCCGCGTTCGAGCGGCGAGTACAATTTCCTCGGCCGCGCCTATCATCCGGCCTTCGGCTTTCTCGCCGGCTGGGTTTCGGCGACGGTGGGTTTTGCGGCGCCGGTGGCGCTCGCGGCGATGGCTTTCGGCGAATACGCCAAGTCAGTCGTGCCTGAGGTGCCGCCGATCCCGCTCGCGATCGGCGTGGTGTGGCTGGTCTCGATCGTGCAATTGACCGGCGTCAGACACTCCTCGACCTTCCAGCTGATCTCGACCATCCTCAAGGTTGTTCTGATCGTCGCTTTCCTGGTCGCGGGCTTCGTCGTCGGCACGCCGCAGCCAATCTCCTTTGCACCGCACGCCGGCGATCTTCCCCGCATCGTGAGCGCGCCCTTCGCGATCGGGCTCGTCTTCGTGATGTACTCGTTCTCGGGGTGGAATGCCGCGACCTACATCATCGGCGAGATGAGCATGCCGCAGCGAAACCTGCCGCGCGCGCTGCTCGGGGGTACGCTGATCGTGCTGGTGCTGTATGTCGCGCTCAACGCGGTGTTCCTCTACTCGACGCCCATCAGTGCGCTGGCCGGCCAGCTCGACGTCGCAAGCGTGGCCGGCAACGCCATTTTCGGCAGTCTCGGCGGCCGGATCGTTGGTGCCATGATCTGCTTCGGCCTGATCTCCTCGATCAGCGCGATGATGTGGATCGGTCCGCGCGTGATGATGACGATGGGGGAGGACATTCCGGCGCTCCGCGTATTCTCGAAGCGATCGGTGAGAGGCGCGCCGGCCTACGCCATCCTGTTTCAGCTCGCGGCCGCCAATCTGCTGCTGTTCACGCGCAGCTTCGAGGCGGTGCTCGACTTCATCCAGTTCTCGCTGCTGTTCTGCTCGTTCTTCACCGTTGCCGGCGTCATCAAGCTGCGGATCACCGATCCCGACCTGCCGCGGCCCTATCGCGCCTGGGGATACCCGTTTACGCCGCTCATTTTCCTGCTCGTGACCGCGTCCATGATGTACTACCTCTTGACCGAGCGGCCGGTGCAGTCGCTGTCGGGGTTGCTCGTCATGCTCTCGGGCCTGTTGATTTATGCAGTTTTCCGCAGGCGGCCGGTCGCCGCTGCCACGTCACACAATCGCGAATAGACATGTTTCGACCCATGAGAATTGCGGCCGTCGCTCTTGCCCTTATGGCTGCGGCCATCTCGTCCGCGCGCGCAGCCGAGGTCACCTTCGACGACACTGCGCGCTTCCTCGCGGGCATGCAGCCGTCAGCGGACTCGCCGCTGGCGGCGCTCACCAGGGACCCGTCCTGGCAGCATCACGCAAAATTCTTCGACGGCGCCTTCGCCCAGCTCGAGCAGCGGCAATTGTCGAAGATCCGGAGCTGGTCGGACGTCAATCTCGCCGCGCCGCGGCCGACCATGTTCTATTTGTTCAGCGGCCCCGATTTCCTCTACGCCAACGCCTTTTATTCCAAGGCCAGCACCTACGTGCTGGGCGCGCTGGAGCCGGCTGGTGCTGTGCCAGATCTGACCAGGCTGCCGCGCGGATCGGTCAGCGCCGCGCTCTACAATGTCGAGCGCTCGCTCGGCTCGATCCTGAGCTTCTCTTTCTTCATCACCAAGCAGATGAAGGTCGATCTGCACGCCAACCAGGTCAACGGCACCTTGCCGATCCTCTACGTCTTCCTGGCGCGGTCCGGCAAGACGATCCGCAACGTCGAGACGGTCGCGCTCGACGACAAGGGCGGGGTGCACACGGGCAATGACAATCCGGGGCCGAACGCCACGCGTGGCGTCCGCATCACCTTCGCAGGCGCCGACGGCGAGGCGCGCACGCTGTATTATTTCTCGACCGATCTTTCCAATTCCGGTGCGCGCGCGGCAGGCTTCCTGAAATTCTGCGAGACGCTCGGGCCCGGCAACAGTCTGCTCAAGAGCGCGTCGTATCTCTTGCACGGGGGAAACTTCACCGTCGCCCGCGACTGGCTGCTCGCCAACAGCGCGACCATCATCCAGGATGATTCCGGTATTCCGCTCGCCAACTACAATTCGCGGCAATGGCGCTTCTTTCCGTTCGGCCGCTATCTCGGGCCGATCGGCGAATTCCCCGGTCGCTATCAGGAGCGTTACGCCGAGCTGTTCACGCGCGCCCAGCCGATCGATTTCGGCGTCGGCTATCGCTGGCGGATGCATGAGTCGAACTTGCTGCTGTCAGTGAAGATCCCCGGGAGCGAGGCCGCGCCGGCTGCGGAGACGACATCGTCCGCCGAGCCGCCGCCGAAGCCGCGGCCGAAGCGGCAGCGTCCGGCCGAGCCGGTCCCGCCGCCGGGGCGTTTCTTCTGGTTCCGTTAGCCCGCAGGGCTCTGGGCCACGACGACCAGCACCTCGGCCTTCTGCCGGCCGAGGCTCCTGACTTCGTGCGGCGTCTCGCCTGAAAAATAAAGGCAATCGCCCTTGCCGAGGACGAGCTCTTCGCCGTCGAGCTTGATCGCGATCCTGCCGTTGATGACGAACAGCAACTCCTCGCCCGCGTGTGAGGCGCGAGTCGCAGCCTTGTGCGGCGGACTGAGCAGAAACGGTTCCATCATCTTGCGGGTGCGGCCGGTTGCCAGCGGGACAACGCCAAAGGTGTTCTGAAACAGCGGCACATTGCCGTCCTCGCGGCGGAACAGCGTGTAACGCGGCGCAGGCTCTGCATTCGGGTCAAAGAAGGTTGCGACGTTGACCTCGAGTGCCGCTGCCATCCGCAGCAGCGCAGCGAGCGAGGGGATCTTGAGGTTGCGCTCGACCAGCGAGATGTAGCCGCGCGTTAGGTCGCTCTGCTTGGCAAGCTGGTCCAACGTCAGGCCCTTGGCGATCCGCGCCTGGCGGATATTGGCCCCGACCGCTGTCGCTTTGCTGACGTCAAGCACGCATGAGTCTCCCGAACTGCTGATGCTTCTTTTGCAACAGATGCCGTCCGACTGCCAGCCCGGCGGCGCGGGTGGCCCGTCCGGGGTGGCTAGCAAATGTATTCCTAAAGAAAACTCATGCGCAGAAATTTCAAGCAAGAGCGCGAATATTGTGAGCAGATACGCTGGTATATCGCGCTAAAGCGCTAAAAAATGGTGCAAATGACGCGTTTTGCCGCGATCGGTGGCAATTGCTGCGTTTTGCGATGTTGATTTCCATCAGTAAACATGATCGATTTTGACAGTCCCGGTTGCCGATGGGCTCCGTGGATTGAACCAACTGCTTTTCCCTGGCGCCGGTACCTTTTGGAGAGATCGATGACCGTAGCAGACGACATAGCCCTGAACGTAGCGCCGGACGAGACGGCGAGCTTGCGACGGATCGTGTGGTCGAGCGTGATCGGCACCGCGGTCGAATGGTACGACTTCCTCATCTATGGCACGGCGACCGCGCTGGTCTTCAACAAGGTGTTCTTCGCCGCCGGCAACCCCACACTTGCTACCATCGCCGCCTTTGGCACCTACGCGGTCGGCTTCCTGGCGCGACCACTGGGAGCCGCGATCTTCGGCCATTACGGCGACCGGGTCGGGCGCAAGGCGATGCTCACGATCACGATCATGGTGATGGGCATCGGCACCTTCATGATCGGCCTGCTTCCGACCTACCAGCAGATCGGCATCGCCGCGCCGCTGCTGCTGATCGGTTTGCGCTTCCTCCAGGGCATCGGCCTCGGCGGCGAATGGGGCGGCGCGGTGCTGATGGTCGTCGAGAACTGCCCGACGCATCGCCGCGGCCTGCTCGGCAGCATCGTGCAGGTCGGCAATCCCATCGGGAATCTCGCCGCGATCGGCATGTTTGCGCTGGTGGCGAGCCTGCCCGAAAGCGACTTCATGAGCTATGGCTGGCGCATTCCCTTCCTGCTGTCGGTCCTGTTGGTCGGCGTCGGCCTCTACATCCGCCTCAACATGGAGGAGACCGCCGCCTTCCGTCAGGTTCAGGCCAAGAAGGAGGTCGCAAGCCTGCCGCTGGTCGAGATATTCAGGCATCATCGCAAGCCGTTCTTCACTGCGGTCGGGCTGAAGATCTCGGAGATCGCTTATGCCAGCATCGGCGGCGTGTTCGTGATGTCCTACGCCACAGCCAACCTCGGCCTGTCGCGCGCGGTGGTGCTGAACGGCGCGTTCGCGGCATCACTGGTCGCGCTGCTCGCGATTCCCTTGTTCGGCTGGCTGTCCGACATCGTCGGCCGCAAGAAGATGTTCTATGCGAGCTGCGCCTTCTCGGCGTTGTTTGCCTTTCCGCTGTTCTGGCTGCTCAACACCCGCGATCCCACCATCGTCATCTGCACCATCGTGGTCGCGATCACCTTCGGCCAGATGGTAATGTTCGGCATTGGCGCGCCCTGGTACTCCGAGTTGTTCTCCGCGCGCCTGCGGTACAGCGGCGCCTCGCTCGGGTTTCAAGTCGGTGCGGCAATCAGTGGCGGGTTGACACCGCTCATTGCAGCCTCGTTGATGGCCTGGAGCGGCGGCGCCACCTGGCCGGTGTCGCTGCTGCTGATCGCCTGCGCCGCCATCACGGCGACCGCAACCTCGTTTGCGCCGGAAATGGCGAACAAGGAACTGACCTGATCCCGCGGCGCGCCGCTGCTTGCGGCGCGCCATCGCTTCTCACAAGGATTTTGCCATGCTCGATACCATCAGCGCCGATTCGGCGCAGAGCGCGGCACGCCTCGGCTGGACCGGCGTGGTGCGCTTTCTTCATCTCACCCCGCGTGCCTTTCTACCGATGCGCGCCGCGGAATCGATCACTCTCGTCGCCGGCCGCGGGATTGAGGGTGACCGCTACATGATCGGCAGCGAAGGCGGGTTTTACTCGCACAAGCCCGAAGAGGGCCGGCAGGTCACCCTGTTCGAGCTCGAGACGCTGGTCGCGCTCAAGCGCGACGCCGGTATCGCGCTCGGCCCTGAGGAGCACCGGCGCAACGTCACCGTCGAGGGTGTGCCGTTGAACCATCTGGTCGGCCGCCGCTTTTGGCTGGGCGAGACCCTGCTGGAAGCAACCCGGCTGTCGATACCATGCCGGCACATCGAGGAGATCACCGGCAAGGCGATCTTCGATCCCCTGATCAACCGCTCCGGCCTCAACTGCAAGATCCTGCAAGGCGGCACCGTCAGGGTCGGCGACGCCGTACGGAACGCGGCATGAAGGCGCGCCCGATCACGACGGTCAAGACGGTCGTCGCCGGCATCGAGGCGGCTGGCACAGGCATCAAGCTGTTCACGCTGACCGACCCGGACCGATGGGAGCTGCCGCCGTTCAAGCCTGGCGCGCATATCGACCTGCATCTACCGAACGGGCTCGTACGGACCTATTCGCTGTGCAACGAGCCCGCTGACAACACACGCTATGTCATCGCGGTCAAGCGCGAGGCGGACGGGCGCGGCGGCTCGCGCGCGCTGCACGACGATATCAGGGTCGGCGACGTCATCGGCGTGTCGCTGCCGCGCGGTGGTTTGGACCCTGGTGCAGGCATCTCACGGCATGTCTTTATCGCAGGCGGCATCGGCGTGACGCCGTTCCTGTCGATGGCGCGGCATCTCGCGCGAACGGGAGAGGCCGACTTCACGCTGCATTTGATTGTGCGCGAGGAGGTGCCGCTCTCCGCGCACCTCACCTCACTCATGAAGGAGGGACGCGTCGTCGTCCATCGCACCTCCCGAACCGGGCGTCCCGACCTCGCGCCACTGATCGGAGCGGCCGGGCCGGACACCATGGTCGCCTGCTGCGGTCCGGAAGGCATGACGGATGATTTCGAGCGGGCGACCGCCGCTTGGCCCGCGGCCAACGTACATGTCGAGCGCTTCGTCGCTCCGCCGCCGGTTATCGATCCGGACGCGAAGCCGTTCACATTGTTCCTGGCGCGTTCAGGCGCGGAGATCCAGGTGCGCGCCGGCCAGACCATGCTGGCCGCATTGCAGGAAGGCGGCGTTGACGTTGCGACGTCCTGTTGCGGCGGCATTTGCGGCGCCTGCAAGGTCGGCTGGATCGAGGGCAAGCCCGTGCATCGCGACCGTATTCTGTTGCCCTATGAGCGCGAGCGCTATCTCATGGTCTGCGTCGCCGGTTCAGACGCAGAGCGGCTGGTGCTGGATCTCTAACTTGCCTACCAGTGCACACTCTGGCTCGGAACAATGAACGCCGTCGTGCTTGGCGGCGTTGCAAGGCTTGTCGCCAGATACCAGCCGGATCCGACGACGAGCACCAGCAGGGCGAGGATCGCAAGCATATCGATGGTGCGGGGATCGTGATCCCGCGGATGAAAGCCAGGATGTGGACCGGGCCTGAAGTGAAGATGAGGGCTGATTTTCCAGCGCATGTTGTTTCCTCCCTGGGGAGCAACACAACAACGCGAGGAAAAAGTTCCGGTTCCGCTCAGAGCAGCGATGCGCAAAGCACCGCAGCATGCTTACGAAGCGTTGACGCCGCGCCAGCGGCCGTACCGCCAGGGCATGTACCAGCGCGCCCCCTTCGGCGCGGAAGGAGGTACGTTGTCGATGCCTGAGGTGCCGAATGGGTTGCAACGCAACAGGCGTGCGAGCGTCATCCAGCCGCCGGCCCAGAGTCCGAACCGCTCGATCGCCTCGTCGCCGTACACGGAGCAGGTCGGCAGATGCCGACAGTTGTAGCCGACCAGCGGTGACAGGGTGTGTCGGTAGAGCCAGATCAGTGCGCGACCGAATCTACGGGGCAGCCGCAGCGCTTCAGTGACTGGAGTGGAACAGTGCTCGCAGGTTGTGTGCTTCATGTGCGCTGTGCCGACATCCTGTGCGCCCCCGATGTGCAGTTCCACTGCAGGGAACAGCGAGCTGTGGTGCGCAAGCCATACTTTGCCTGCTTTCAGGGAGCAGTGCAGCAAGTACCTATGGACGATCTGTATTCCCCCGGATACCATTTTTGTGACGTTCATGTGAGACTCAGGGAACGTCGAAACGGGGCTTGCCTGAATCGCCTTAGGGCTTGGGGAAGGGACCAGTTTGAAAGTTGTGAAGTCGCTCAATCTACGCGGCTGGTTGCTGGTGGGAACCGCCGCTTGTGGGGTCGTGTTGGCCGGCGCCTTCGCGACCTTCGGATCGTCGGCTCGTGCCGGTGCTACCCTTGAAGAGCGCAAGCTGCCGATGAAGTTCGGCTGGGTCGCCTGCGAGCCCAATTGCCGCGGCTGGGTCAGCGCGGTCGGCATCATCACTGCTGATACTCCGAAAGATTTCGACGAATTCGTCCGCGGACGCCAGCTCGGCGGCGCGACCGTCGTGCTCGATTCCAGCGGCGGTTCCGTCAACGACGCCATCACGCTTGGTCGGCGCTTCCGCAATCTCGGCCTTCTGACCACTGTCGGCATCACGCAGCAGAACGGCGGCGGGCAGGGCGCCCGTCCGGCGGTCGCCTCGGAAGCCTATTGCGAATCCATGTGCGTGTTCCTGCTGCTGGCCGGCAAGAAGCGCTACGTGCCGGAAGCGGCCCATGTCCGCGTCCATCAGATCTGGATGGGCGACCGCGCCGATGACGCCAAGGCGGCGAGCTACAGCGCACAGGATTTGATGATCGTGGAACGCGACATCGGCCGGCTTGCCAAATACACCTTCGACATGGGCGGGGCCGGGGACCTGCTGTCGCTCGCGCTCAATGTGCCGCCATGGGAAGACCTGCACGAGCTCGACGCCGCTGAGCTGAAGTTGACCAATCTCGTGACCACCGATCTGGTGGCCGATGTGCTGCCGCATGTGGACGTGACGGCACCCGCGATGGCGGAGCTTGGGCCGAAGACGCAGGCAAGGTTCGGCGAGGAGCAGGCGCAGCCTGCCAAGTCGACCAAGACGGCGGAAGCGATGGTGCCCACCGGGGGCGCCGCGACGCCCGCACCGGCGGCGCAGAAGTAAAGAATTCAGCCTCGTCTCAGCCTTGCGCGGTGGCCGGCTGCTTCGCCTTGGCCTCGATCTGGCCGATCGCGTCCACCACGGCATCGAAGGTCAGCAGCGTCGAAGCGTGACGCGCCTTGTAGTCGCGGACCGGCTCGAGGAACTTGATTTCCTCCCACTTGCCTTCGGGAGGCGAACCATTCTCTTTCAGCATCTTGCGAACGCTTTCGCGTAACTCACGGAGTTCGCTCGCAGTCGAGCCGACCACGTGACTTGCCATGATGGATGAAGAGGCCTGGCCCAGTGCACAGGCCTTCACGTCATGGGCGAAGTCGGTGACGGTGTCGCCCTCCATCTTGAGGTCGACCTTCACGGTCGAGCCGCACAGCTTGGAATGGGCGGTGGCGGTGGCATGGGGGGACGACAACCGCCCGAGGCGCGGAATATTCCCGGCCAGCTCGATGATCCGCTTGTTATAGATGTCGTTCAGCATGTGATGGAGTCCAACACTTCCCTGCCGGATCGGCCTTGGCGGGCGCGTTCCACGGTCTTATATAGGGCTGGAACTGGCGGAAAAACAGTCCTGCGGTGCGTCGGCGATGATCCAGATCTGGATTGCCGGCGTTATTGCCAAGAGACCTCTTTCGCCAAATACTGTTTTCTTCAGGCGTCCGGCGGCTTGTCCGCCCCGTCTGCCGGTGACACTCCGGCCGCAAGGCCGTCGAACGGAGTCGATATGGACGCTGCAATCAAATCCATCCGCCCCAGCAAGCCCTCTGACAAGCAACTCGAGAGCCGCCCGGCGGAGCTTGATCCTGCCGAATTCCTCGCGGCCGCCGTCCGCGCCGACCAGCCGCGCCCGGCGCGCGCCGAGGCGGAAGCTGCGGTGAAGACGCTGCTCGCCTATATCGGCGAGAACACCGAGCGCGAGGGCCTGCTCGACACGCCGCGCCGCGTGGTCGAGGCCTTCGACGAGCTCTATCAGGGCTACCATCAGTGCCCGGCCGAGGTGCTCGACCGCACCTTCGGCGAGACCGCCGGCTATGACGACTTCGTCCTGGTGCGGGACATCGAATTCACTTCGCAATGCGAGCATCACATGATGCCGTTCTACGGCAAGGCACACATCGCCTATACGCCGGTGGAACGCGTCGTCGGCCTGTCGAAGCTTGCGCGCCTGACCGACATCTTCGCCCGCCGGCTCCAGACCCAGGAGCATCTGACGGCGCAGATCGCAGCCGCGATCGATGAGATCCTGAAGCCGCGTGGCGTTGCCGTCCTGATCGAGGCCGAGCATACCTGCATGTCGGTGCGCGGCGTCGCCAAGCATGGCGCCTCCACCTTCACCAGCCGCTACACCGGCATGTTCCGCGACAACCCGGCGGAGCAGGCCCGCTTCCTGTCCATGGTGCGAGGCATGACGCGCTGACCTCGCGAACAACTGGCGAGATTTGTCGTGTCCGCTCACTCCCACGAGATCGAGGAAGGCCTGGCCTTCCTCCCCAAGTTCGATGCAGCCGGCCTCGTGACCTGCGTGGCGACGGACGTTGCCAGCGGTGACGTGCTGATGGTCGCGCATATGAATGACGAGGCGTTGCGCAAGACCATTGCTACCGGCGAAGCCTGGTACTTCAGCCGCTCGCGCAATGCCTTGTGGCGAAAAGGTGAGACGTCAGGTCAGACCCAGCGCGTGGTCGAGATCCGCACCGATTGCGACCAGGACGCGGTCTGGCTCCGCGTCGAGCAGGTCGGCGCCGCCTGCCACACCGGCCGCCGGTCCTGCTTCTATCGTAAAGTCGAGGCCGAGGGCGGCGGTGCGAGGCTCGTCTTCGTCGATGCTGACAGGCTGTTCGATCCGAACGCGGTCTACAAGAAATAGGGCTTGCCCCTGCGGATACGCACCGGGATGACGGTGACCGCCAAATTAACCCCGCGTTAACCATAACTGTCCCACGGTGGGATGATCGGGCGTCCGAATTGCCGGCGCCACTCAAACGCCGCGCGGGCCGGTCACGCCATCATGTCGGTCGACAATTCAAATGCCTCGCAGACGGCCGCAACCGACTCATCGCGGCGCGTTGCGGGCGCGATCAAGCAGGCCTCGAGCCAGACCGGCGTCAGCTTCGAATACATGCTGACCACCGCCAAGATGGAATCGGATTTCGATCCCTCGGCCGGCGCCACCACTTCGTCCGCCCACGGCCTCTACCAGTTCATCGACCAGACCTGGCTCGGCACGGTGAAGGAGGCGGGCACCCAGCTCGGCTATGGCAACTATTCCGACGCCATCAGCAAGACGTCGTCAGGCACCTATACCGTCGATGATCCCTTCATGAAGCGGTCGATCATGAAGCTGCGCGACGACCCCGACGCCGCTTCGAGCATGGCTGCGGCGCTGACGCAGTCCAACAGTTTCAAGCTCACCGGTCTGCTCGGCCGCAGGCCATCCGATAGCGAGCTCTATATGGCGCACTTCATGGGCGTCGGCGGCGCGGCGAAACTGATCGCCAATGCCGAGGACAATCCGCAAGCGGTCGGTGCGCGGCTGTTTCCCAACGCTGCCTCCGCCAACCGTTCGATCTTCTACGCCAAGGATGGCCGCGCGCGCAGCGTCTCCGAAGTCTATTCGGTGTTGAACGCCCGCTACGCCAGCGCCTCCAATGCGAAATCCACGCGCAGCGCGATGGCGATGTATGGCGACACGCCCTCGACCACGCAGGTCGCCGCGGCTAACGGCGTGCAGCCCGCCGCGCCGATGGTCAATGGCGCCGCCTATCTCCAGACCTTCCCGGACGCACGCGGCGTGACGCCGGTGAGCGCGACATCGTCGACGACGGTCGCAGACAACACGCCGGTCATGCCGGCATTCCGTTCGATCTATCAGCCCGGCGATGCGACGCAGCCGGTCTCGACGACGGTGCAGAAATTGTGGGGTAACAACGCCTCGCTCACCTCGGTCGCCCCCGCGACCTCGGCTGCCTCGACGACGCCCGACGTTCGGCCGCCGCAACCGCTTGATCTGTTCAGCGATCGCAGCGGCGCGTTCTCGAGCTAGCGCGCTTCTGCGCGTCTCCTAGCCCTTAACAAATCATCAATAAAACCAGCCAGTTATGGTGAACGCTTTGTTAAGCGTCGTGGTTTATTTTGTATTGCAGATGACAAGCCGTCATCGTTTCGTTTTTTCGTTGCGTAAGCCGGAAGCACCATGATTGTTCGGCAGTTCATCAATTGGATCAGGACCGCGCCCGCCGGTGAGCGGGCGGAGGCGACGCGGGCATTGGCCCGGGCCTGGCTGATCTCGGACCTTTCTCACGACGACCGTGTCGCCGCCGAAGGCGCGCTGCTGATGCTGCTCGACGATCCCTCGCCGCTGGTACGGCAGGCGATGGCCGAGGCATTTGCGCGCAGCACGGATGCGCCGGCCTCGATCGTGCGGGCGCTGTCGGCGGACCAGCCGACCGTGGCGCTGCCCGTGCTCGAACATTCGCCGCTGCTGGTCGATGCCGATCTCGTCGACATCGTCGCGACCGGCAATGACGAGGTGCAATGTGCGGTCGCCCGCCGCATCGCGCTCCCGGTCTCGGTCTGCGCCGCCATTGCCGAGGTTGGCTGCGCGGCCGCCGCGCTCGAGTTGATCGAAAATCCCCACGCCGAGCTGGCGCCGTTCTCCTGGAATCGCATCGTTGAGCGTCACGGCCATCTCGCCGCGATCCGCGAGGCGATGCTGGTGCTGGACGACATTCCGGCCGCAACGCGCGCCGCGCTGGTGGCAAAGCTCTCCGAGACGCTGGCGCAGTTCGTCGTGGCGCGGAACTGGCTGAGCGCCGACCGTGCCGAGCGCATGACGATCGAGGCACGTGATCGCTCCACCATGAATATCGCGGCGCGCTCCCGCGGCGACGACATGCAGGGCCTGGTGAAGCATCTACGGATCACCGGCCAGCTCACCGCCGGCCTGATCCTGCGCGCGCTGCTGTCGAGCAACCTCGAACTCTTTGACGCGGCACTGGCCGAATTGGCCGATCTGCCGCTCGCGCGTGTCTCCGCGCTGCTGCACGATCGCGGCGGCAACAGCCTGCACGCGCTGCTCCGCCGCGCCGGGTTGCCCGAGGCGACCTTCGCGGCATTCCAGGTCGCGCTCGATGCCTGCCACGAGCATGGCTTTGCCGATACCGACGACACCGCGGCGCGGCTGCGCCGGCGCATGGTCGAGCGCGTGCTGACCCATTGCGAGACCGACCGCGGCGCCACCGAGCCGCTGATGGTCCTGCTGCGCCGCTTCGCCACCGAATCCGCGCGCGAAGAGGCGAGGTTGTTCTGCGACGAGCTCGTCGCGGAAGACACGATCGATCCGGTGTATGACGATCTGATCGCGGCGTAGTTCAAGCTGCGCTCACAAACTCCGTCATTGCGCGCTAGGAAGAAACGTCGAGCTAACCCATTGATTCCATTTGTGTCGCTAAACGTCGTTTCATTCAGCGCGCGTCGGCGCCTCAAGGCCGGTCCCAACTCGCAATGACGAAAGGAGAGAGCGGAGCCTATTCCGCCGGCGCGATGCTCGGCGCGAGGATCACTTCGAGATGCTCGGGGCGGTCGCGGTTGACGTCGGCGAGATAGTCGTCGGCGACCTTGCGCA